>NZ_CP059162.1:4800000-6000000 GCF_013466605.1 Pseudomonas chlororaphis subsp. aurantiaca | reverse complement strand
CATATGCAGACCAAGCACCCGGACAAACCGGTGATGTCGTACGAGGCGTTCTTCCGGGAGCGCCAGGAAGCGCGGTACGGCGGCAAAGCCGGGCCGAAATGCTGTTGAAGCACGACCATTGAGCAACACCCTACTGTAGGAGCCCGGCTTGTCGGCGGTAGCGGTCTTCAAGACGCTTCGCCGACTGTCCCGGCTCCTACAGTCTTTTCTGCCCATGGGAGATTTCGTTTTGTTAGCCCCAATCCCCGTCACCGTTCTCAGCGGTTTCCTCGGCGCCGGCAAGACCACTTTGCTGCGCCATCTGCTCAAGGCCGAGCACGGCCTGAAAATCGCCGTGATCGAAAACGAATTCAGCGATGCGGGCATCGACACCCAGTTACTGGGCGACGAGCCGGTGCAAGTGATGACGCTGTCCAACGGCTGCGTCTGCTGCACCATCCATACCGACCTGACCAAGGCGCTGTTCTTGCTGCTCGAGCGGCTGGACAGCGGCGAGATCGCCTTCGACCGGCTGGTGATCGAATGCACCGGGCTGGCCGACCCCGCGCCCGTGACCCAGACGTTCTTCATCGATGAGGAACTGCGCGAGCGTTACATCCTCGACGGCATCATCACCCTGGTGGACGCCAAGCATGCCGAGCACCACCTGACCCAGACCATCGCCCAGGCCCAGATCGGCTTCGCCGACCGCCTACTGGTGAGCAAGCGCGACCTGGTGGACGAGCAGACTTTCAATGCGCTGAGCGAGCGCCTGACCCGGATCAACCGCCGTGCGCCGATCCGTGTGGTCGAGCATGGCCGCATCGATCTGGCCGAGCTGCTGGATGTGCGTGGCTTTAACCTGAATGCCGACCTGGGTGGCGGTGTCAGCCTGAGCCCGGTGAGCAAGGCGCCCTCCATCGATCGTATTTCCAGCCTGGTGCTGCGCACCGACGCGCCGCTGGATATCGACCGGCTCAGCGAGTTCATGAACGAGTTGCTGGAAGAACACGGCAAGCAGCTGCTGCGCTACAAGGGCGTGTTGAACATTGCCGGTGAGCCACGGCGGCTGGTGTTCCAGGGCGTGCTCAAGCTGTACGGTTTCGACTGGGATACCGAATGGGCCGAAGGCGAGACACGGGAGAGCGTGATTGTGTTCATTGCCGACGATCTGCCGGAAGAGAAGATCCGTGCCGGGTTCGCCCGGATGGCGGCGCAGTAGTTTCGTTACAGCCTTATTGTGAGGTTATCGCGAACCCGCCCGCTCCGGTCTGCAGGAGCGAGCGGGTTCGCGAAACGCCGGTTACTGCGAACCCGCGCTGGCCTTGAGCAACCTTTCCTCCAGGTGATCCAGGTGCCCGGTCATCAATGCGACCGCGGCCTTGACGTCACCGTCCTCGATGGCGTCGACAATCGCCGCATGTTCCTGCCAGGCGCAATGGCTGCAGGCGCGGGTTTCATGATGGGCAATCGCCAGTGACGTCAGCGGCACCAGGCTGCCGAGGAAGTGCGCCAGCGGCGCGTTGCCGGCCACCTCGGCCAATTGCAGGTGGAACTCGCCGGACAGGCGGATCGCCGGGCCACGCAAGCCGCGGTCGATGCAGTCGCGCTCAGAGGCGATCAGCTCCCGCAGGCGCTTGAGGTTGCGCGGCGCCGGTTGCTGGCAGGCGAGCCTGACCAGGGTGATTTCCGTCAGGCGTCGGGCATGCAGGATCTGCCGCGTCTGTTCGTGGTCCGGTGCCGCCACCTGGGGCCTGTGGTTGGGCCGCAGGATGATCACCTGCTGGTGGGACAAACGCGCCAGGACCTGGCGAATGATGCTGCGGCTGACCCCGAACACTTCGCCGAGGCTGTCCTCGGTGAAACGGCTGGCGGGGGCGATGCGTTGTTCGAGAATGGCATCGAAAATCTGCGGATAGACGTCGTCGACCAGCAGTTTTTTCTCGCCGGTGCGGCGCCGTGGCAGGGCTCCGGGGAGGGGGAATGCAAGTTTGTTCAAGGCGTAGCTGGCCATGGCCTGTCTCCAGTCCGGTTACCGATACGAAAGTGTTGTGCGGCTTAGTTGCCCAGATGGTCGTCCGGGATGTTCAGCTCGATGCCCATGCGTTGGCCTTCCTTGATGATGTGCCGACGCATTTCGGCACTGGCCAGCGCGCTGTTCTTGTTGCGGATCGCCCGGACCACCGCTTCGTTTTCTTCCAGGCGTTCGGCCAGGTGCTCCGGCGAGTTGCGCAGGATCTCCGCGCTCTGCTTGAGGGCGTTGCTGGTCTGCTGCACCACGTTCTGGAAGATCGGGTTGGAGGTCAGGGTGAACAGCTCTTCATGGAAGGCGATGTAGGCGTTCATCCCGGCTTCACTGTCGTTGGCCTCCAGGGCCTCGCGCATGTCCATCAGGGTCAGGCGCAGCTGGCCCACTTCCTTGCTGCTGATGGACTGCGCCACCAGGCCGACGATGAACGGCTCGAGGGTGTAGCGCAGTTGCAGCACGTCCTCGAGGCTGGCGCCCGCCACGCCGCTGTCCGTTGTCGGTTGTTCGTTGAGGCTGGCTTCCAGCACCACCACGCCTTTGCCGGGCATGGAACGCACCAGGCCCAGGGTTTCCAGAACAGTCACCGCCTCGCGCAGGCTCGGGCGACTGATGCCCAGCTGCTCGGCCAATTCACGTTGCCCCGGCAGCATGTCGCCGGAGCGCCATTGGCCACGGGCCAAGGCCGCCCGCAGCTTTTCTACCACTGAATTTACAACCGTTGACGAGGTGATCACTGTTCACTCCCTGGTATATGGCGAATGAGGTCCATGGCAGGCGCTGATTGTTGTGCCTGCCGGCAACAGGCACAAGGCATGCTTCAGAACTCCTGCTGCTGTGCGCCGGGCAGCGGTTTTCGCGGTTGGAAACCATAGCCCTGCTGGCCGCTCAGGACTTTGTTGGCGCGTTGGATATCGATGTCTCTTTCCCAGCGGGCAATGGCCACGGTGGCGACGCAGTTGCCGATCAGGTTGGTCAGCGCCCGGCCGATGCCCATGAACCAGTCCACCGCCAGCACCAGCACCAGGCCCACCACCGGGATGGCCGGGATCGCCGTCAGGGTGGCGGCCAGGATCACCAGCGCTGAACCGGGAATCCCGTGGGCGCCTTTGGAGGTGATCAGCGACACCAGCAGAATGGTCAGCAAATCGGACATCGACAACGGCGTACCGGTGGCATTGGCGATGAAGACGATGGCCAGGGTCAGGTAGATCGAGAAACCGTCGAGGTTGAACGAGTAGCCCGTCGGGATGACCAGGCCGACCGTGGAGCTACCGATGCCCAGGTGCTCCAGTTTGCGCATGATCTGTGGCAGTACGGCGTCGGAGGAGGCGGTACCAAGGACGATCAGCAGCTCTTCGCGCAGGTATTTGAGGAAGGGCAGCATGCGCAGGCCGGAACAGCGCATGACCACCCCGAGAATGATGGCGACGAAGGCGAAGCAGGTCAGGTAGAACAGGCCCACCAGGCTGCCCAGGTGCTGTAGCGAGTCCAGGCCGTACTTGCTGGTGGTGAAGGCGATGGCGCCGAACACGCCGATCGGCGCCAGGCGCACGATCATGCCCATGATGCGGAAGATGATGTGGCTGAGTTCGTTGATCAGCCGCGAGATGCCGGAAGCGGCTTCGCCCACCAGGTTCAGCGCGCTGCCGAACAGCACGGAGAACAGCAGCACCTGCAGGATGTTGTTTTCGGCGAAGGCGCCCAGTACCGAGTTGGGGATCAGGCCCATCAGGAACTCGGAGGTGCCATGCATGTGCTGGCTGCGCTGGGCGATGTCGCCCATGTCGGCGGCGGACAGTTGCTCCAGGTGGATATTGGCGCCGCTACCAATACCGGTGGTGAAGGCGAAGACCAGGCCGATCACCAGAGCGATGGTGGTCAGGACTTCGAAGTAGATGACAGATTTGATCCCGATGCGTCCGACCTTTTTCAGGTCGCCGGCGCCGGAGATGCCACTGACCACCACACAGAAGACGATCAGGCCGATCAGCATCTTGATCAGCTTGATAAAGGCATCGCCCAGTGGCTTGAGTTGCGAGGAGTATTCGGGGAGTGTCAGTCCGCACACGATGCCGAGCATCAGTCCGAGGACTACCTGGAGGAAAATCGAACGCGAGCACCATCTGAGCATGAGGGGAATCCTGGTCGGTGTCCCGGCTGCCGTGCGCGGAGCGCATCAGATTCGGGACTTAATTATTGTGGTCTTACCGGTATGTCCAGTGCAGGCGCAGTCTATGCCCGATTTTCCCGCGAATACAAGGGCCGATCCGAAAATTGGCATGACCGGTCTGACCAGTGGTGCTGGTCCTGTAGTCGCTGCCGCAGGCTGCGATCGGCCGGCACGGCCGCGACACTCTGAAGATCGCAGGAAGGCCTTCGGCCTTATCGCAGCCTGCGGCAGCGGCTACAGGTCCCGGGCCAGACAATTCGCGGACGAAAAAAAGCCCGGCGCGAAGGCCGGGCTTTTCATGCAACGCTCTGCGAATCAGGCGCCGTATACCGGCAGCTTCTTGCAGATGGCTTTGACTTTCTCACGAACGGCGTCGATCACCGCTTCGTTGTTCAGGTCGGCCAGGATGTCGCAGATCCAGCCAGCCAGTTCCTTGCACTCGGCTTCCTTGAAGCCGCGAGTGGTCACGGCCGGAGTACCGAAGCGCAGGCCGGAGGTGACGAACGGGGAGCGTGGGTCGTTTGGCACGGAGTTCTTGTTCACGGTGATGAAGGCCTTGCCCAGAGCGGCGTCGGCGTCTTTACCGGAGATTTCCTGCTTGATCAGCGACAGCAGGAACAGGTGGTTCTGAGTACCACCGGAAACCACGTCGAAACCGCGCTCTATGAACACGCCGGCCATGGCCTGGGCGTTCTTCACCACTTGTTGCTGGTAGGCCTTGAACTCAGGCTGCAGCGCTTCCTTGAAGCAGATCGCCTTGGCCGCGATCACGTGCTCCAGCGGGCCGCCCTGGGCGCCCGGGAATACCGCGGAGTTCAGCTTCTTCTCGATGTCGGCGTTGGCGCGAGCCAGGATCAGGCCGCCACGTGGACCGCGCAGGGTCTTGTGGGTGGTGGTGGTGACCACGTCGGCGAAAGGCACCGGGTTCGGGTAGACGCCAGCGGCGACCAGACCCGCAACGTGAGCCATGTCGACGAACAGGTAGGCACCGACCTTGTCGGCGATTGCGCGGAAGCGTGGGAAGTCCAGGACCTGCGAGTAGGCAGAGAAACCGGCCACGATCATTTTCGGCTTGTGCTCGACCGCCAGGCGCTCGACCTCGTCGTAGTCGATCAGGCCGTTGGCATCGATGCCGTACTGGATGGCGTTGTACAGCTTGCCGGAGGAGGAAACGCTGGCGCCGTGGGTCAGGTGACCGCCGTGGGCCAGGCTCATGCCCAGGATGGTGTCGCCAGCCGACAGCAGCGCCAGGTAAACGGCGGCGTTGGCTTGCGAGCCGGCGTGCGGCTGAACGTTGGCGTAGTCGGCGCCGAACAGCTCCTTGGCGCGGTCGATGGCCAGTTGCTCAACCACGTCGACGTATTCGCAGCCGCCGTAGTAACGCTTGCCTGGGTAACCTTCGGCGTACTTGTTGGTCAGTACCGAGCCTTGAGCTTCCATCACCGCAGGGCTGGTGTAGTTTTCCGAAGCGATCAGCTCAATGTGCTCTTCCTGGCGCTGGGCTTCTTGCTCCATGGCGGCAAAGAGATCGGCGTCGTACTTGGCAATAGTCAAATCACGGCTGAACATGGCGGTCCTCAAGGATCGGGGCAGAAAAGGGGGGCATTCTAACCCAACGGGTTTTAGATGGCATATGAAAGGACATCATGTCGCAGACAAGTGGTGTTCATGAGCCGTCCAGGCTGAACCCTGTAGCCGCTGCCGCAGGCTGCGATCGACCACGCAGTGGTCGTGCTCTTGAGGCCACTGAAGGCCTTCGGCCTTATTGCAGCCTGCGGCAGCGGCTACAGGGAAGGCGAGGTTGATCAATCGAACATGAACAGCGCGTCGTTGCTGAACTGCCCCTCGAAGCTGTTGGCCGGCATCGGCCTGCCGAACAGGTAGCCCTGGACTTCGTCACAGCCGTGTTCGCGCAGGAAGTCCAGCTGCTCATGGGTTTCCACGCCCTCGGCGATCACCGCCAGGTTCAGGCTGTGGGCCATGGCGATGATGGCGCGGGCGATCTGCGCGTCCTGCTCGCCGGACGGCAGGCCGTCGACGAAGGTGCGGTCGATCTTCAAGACATCGATGGGGAATTGCTTGAGGTAGTTCAGCGATGAATAGCCGGTGCCGAAGTCGTCGACCGCGATGCTCAGGCCGAGGTTCTTCAGGCCGTCGAGGATCTGCATCGCCTCGCTGACTTCGCGCATCAGGATACTTTCGGTCAGTTCCAGCTCCAGGCAGGCCGGCGGCAGGCCGGTGTCCTTGAGGATGGTGGCGATCCGCATGCCCAGCTGGCCATCGGAGAACTGGCGGGCCGAGATGTTCACCGAGACCTTCGGCACCCGGACCTTGGCCTGGTGCCAGGCCTTGAGCTGGCGGCAGGCTTCGCTGATCACCCAGTCGCCGACATCCACCACCAGCCCCAGTTCTTCGAGCACCGGGATGAAGTCCCCCGGCGGCACCAGCCCACGCCGCGGATGACGCCAGCGCAGCAGGGCCTCGGCGCCGGTCAGGCGCTTGCCGTCGCCGCTGAACTGCGGTTGGTAGTAGAGAATGAATTCCTGCTGTTCCAGGGCATGGCGCAGGTCGCTTTCCAGTTCCAGGCGCTCCAAGGCGCTGGCGTTCATGTCGGCCTGGTAGAACTGGAAGTTGTTCTTGCCGCGTTCCTTGGCGTGGTACATCGCGGTGTCGGCGTTTTTCATCAGCTGACTCAGTTCGTTGCCGTCCTGCGGGCTGAGGGCGATGCCGATACTGGCGGTAACGAAGAACTCACGGCCTTCGAGCACGAACGGCTTCACCAGGCTGGCAAGAATCTGTTCGGCGACGTGGATCGCCCGGTTCAGGGCGATCTCGCGGCTGGTCCGCGGTTGCAGGAGCAAGGTGAACTCATCGCCCCCCATGCGCGCCACGGTGTCGTCATCGTCGACGCAGTCGAGCAGGCGGGTGGCCATTTCCTTGAGCATGCGGTCGCCCGCGGCGTGGCCCAGGGAGTCGTTGATCGGCTTGAAACGGTCCAGGTCGAGGAACATCAGCACCACCCAGGACTTCTGCCGCTCCGCCGATTGCAGGGCGGTGTGCAGGCGGTCCTGGAACAGCGTGCGGTTGGGCAGGTGGGTCAGGGCGTCGTAGTAGGCCAGGCGGTGAATGCGCTGCTCGCTGGCCTTGCGTTCGCTGATGTCGGTGAAGAAGCACACATAGCTGGCCAGGTCGCCTTCGTCATCGAGCACCGCGGTGATACCGACCCAGGCCGGGTAGTGCTCGCCGTTACGGCGCTTGAGCCAGACCTCGCCTTCCCAGGTGCTGTGCTGGTGCAGCTGCTTGAGCACATAGCGCAGGTGGGCTTCCTGTTGTTCGTCGACGGTGAGCATGTTCGGCAACTGGTCGAGCACTTGGGACACCGCGTAGCCGCTGACCCGGCTGAACGCCTCATTGGCCTGGACGATGTAGCCCGCCGGGTCGGTGATCAGGATCGCCGAGGTCGAGTGCTCGAATACCGTGGCCGCCATGCGCAGGTCTTTTTCCGCGCGGCGCTGCTGGCTGATATCGCGGCCGACCCCGAGCACGCCTTCGAAGGCGCCGTGTTCGTCCCACACCAGCACCAGGCGCAACTCGATCGGAATCTTGCGTCCGTCAGCCCGCAGGCAGTCGAACAGGAACAACTGGGTCTGCACCTGGTTGCGCAATTGCGCCAGTTGCTCGGGTTTGTCCAGGGCCTTGCCGACCCGTTCCATCAGGGCATAGATGCCGGTCAGTTGTTGCGGGTTGGCGATGGTCGATTGCCAGCCGTTCTGGAAGATCCATTCGGCGTCATAGCCCAGTACCGACTGTACCGAGGGGCTGACATAGTTGAGGGCCATCTGGCTGTTGGTGGAGAAAATCACGTCGCTGATGCTTTCGGCGAGCATGCGATAGCGCCGTTCGCTGTCGCGCAGGGATTCGCTGGCCTCGATCTGGTCGGTGATGTCCTTGGCCACGCCGATGATGCGCGTGACCTGGTCGTACTTGTCCCGCGCCAGGGCCTGTTCGCGGATGTCGAAACAGCGCCATTGGCCGCTGCGGTGGCGAAAGCGCAAATGGCACTGCAGCAATTGCAGATAGCCGGCATGCCGCTGTTCCTGGCGCAGGCGGTGATAGAGGTCGGCGTCTTCCGGGTGCAGGAGGATTTCCCAGAAGTATTCGCCCATCTGGTGCAGTTCGGTCTTGTTGTAGCCGAGGGTCTGGCCCAGATGATGGTTGCTGAAGATCATCCGCTGGCTGATGACGTCCTGCACATAAAGGTGGTCCGGCACGGTGCGCACCACGTCCGACCAGAAGCCTTCGCGCTCCAGCAGCGACAGCTCGATGAGCTTGCGGCTGGTGATGTCGCTGATGCTGAGGATCACCGCCCGATAGTCGGCGGGGTCCTCCGGCAGGCGCAGCACCAGCCACAGGTGCTGGTCATGGCCCTGGGCGTCGCTGAGGCGGATTTCCAGCTCCAGCTGTTTGTGCTGGTTGATCACGGTTTCCAGCAGCTGGTTGCCGATGGCGCTGCTGTGGAGCGGGCTGCCTTCGATCAGCAGTTTCCAGGCCTGTTCGCAGGAGCCGACATTAAGTAGCCGCAAGGCCACCTGATTGACCTCGGTGACGCGCAGTTCTTCAAGCAGCAGCTGGCGCTGCTGTGGGTTGTGCTCCAGCCAGGTCTTGAGCTGTTCGCTGTCGTGCAGTTGTGCCTTGTCGAGAAACGCCGGCAGCCCGGAGATATCCAGGACGCAGAGGGCGACTCCGGTGCCTTCGAAAATGTCCTGGTAGCGCCGGCGCCCTTCGTGCAGCTGGCGCTGGCGGCGGCGCATGTTCAGCAGTGCGATCACCGGCAGCAGGGAAAACGCCAGCCCCAGCAGGCACTTGGCGATGAACGCCGGCAACAGTTGCTCGATCACCGCGCGATCGTCGAACAGGCCGCGCAATTGCCAGTCGCTGTTGCCCAGCGGCGCGACCAGCACGCTGTTGGCTATGTCGTCGGTGGTCACCGGGGTGCTGCTGCCGTCTTCGCGACTGAGGGCTTTCTGGTCCAGGCGGTTTTCAATGACCCAGGTCGGGTGAAAACCCTGGTCGGGGCTGGGGCTCAGGGACTGGACGAAGGAGGGGGCCAGGCGCAGCACCCAGTAGCTCTTGAGCGCGCCGCTGGGCTGGTGCAGCAGCAGTTGTACCAGCGCGCCGTCGCTGGCGTTGCTGTAGTAGTAGCGCTGGCCCCGGCTGCGGCTGGTCAGCTCGGCGAGCCATACGGCGTCCTGGTCGTCGGCGTCGCTGTCGCTGATGAGCTGGCCCTTGGCATTCAGCAGCGCGATGCTTTGCAGGTCGGGCAGGGACAGTTGCAGCTTCTTCAGCAGCAATTGCTGCTGTTCGGCATTCTGGGGCGGCTCGACGATCGGCAGGAGGTTGAGGGCGATCTGCGCATTGAGCGCCAGGTTGAGGCTGATGTGTTCGGCCAGGTCTGCGTTGTAGTCGATCGCGTGTTGACGCTGGTCTTTGCGGGTCTGTTGCAGTTGGTCGAGCAGTTGCCAGAACAGCAGGGCGAGCAACAGCAGGACCAGGGTCGCCAGCACGCCTTTCAGGGTACCGCGCAGGGGCGAGCCGGACGCAGGCGCAGTTGCGCGCAGGGAAGAGGGCGGAGTGGCATTGGACAAACTGTGATCCTGCGGTTTGGCTGGACTGGCGCGACGTGCACTATAAGCCGGACGCCCGAAGGGCGGCTAGCATGCCTTGAGTTGTGGCAAAGTGCCAGCCCTGGCTGGCTGGACCTTGCCCGGCCATTGAGGTAGCTTTGCCGGTTACGCGGGAGCGCTCCAGCTCCAGACAATCAGGCTTTTTCCGTACGCAGGCATTGATCGCGATCAAATGCCGGCGCCGCGCATGGCCTGGCCCGGGCTTCGCCCGCTCTTCATTCATCAGTCACTGACGCTAGGTTCATCATGGCTCAATACGTCTTCACCATGCATCGGCTGGGAAAAGTTGTTCCGCCGAAGCGGGAAATCCTGAAAAACATCTCTTTGTCGTTCTTCCCGGGCGCCAAGATCGGCGTGCTGGGCCTCAACGGTTCGGGTAAGTCCACCCTGCTGAAAATCATGGCGGGCGTCGACACCGAGTTCGAGGGCGAAGCCCGTCCGATGCCCGACCTGAACATCGGCTACCTGCCCCAGGAACCTCAGCTGGATCCGACCAAGACCGTGCGTGAAGTGGTCGAGGAAGCGGTCAGCGTGATCAAGGACGCCCAGGCGCGCCTGGACGAGGTCTACGCGGCCTACGCCGATCCGGATGCCGACTTCGACAAGCTGGCCGCCGAACAGGCCAAGCTCGAAGCGATCCTGCAGGCCAGCGATGGCCACAACCTGGAGCGCCAGCTGGAAGTCGCCGCCGATGCGCTGCGCTTGCCGGCCTGGGACGCCAAGGTCGAACACCTGTCCGGTGGTGAGAAACGTCGCGTGGCCCTGTGCCGCCTGCTGCTGTCCGCCCCGGACATGCTGCTGCTCGACGAACCGACCAACCACCTGGACGCCGATTCCGTGGCCTGGCTGGAGCACTTCCTCCACGACTTCCCGGGCACCGTGGTTGCGATCACGCACGACCGTTACTTCCTGGACAACGTCGCCGGCTGGATCCTCGAGCTCGACCGCGGCGCCGGTATTCCTTACGAGGGCAACTATTCGGGCTGGCTGGAAGCCAAGTCCGATCGTCTGGCCCAGGAATCCAAGCAGCAGTCGGCCCACGAAAAGGCCATGAAGGAAGAGCTGGAGTGGGTGCGCAAAGGCGCCAAGGCTCGCCAGTCGAAATCCAAGGCCCGCCTGGCCCGCTTCGAAGAAATGCAATCGCAGGAATTCCAGAAGCGCAGCGAGACCAACGAGATCTACATCCCGGCCGGTCCGCGCCTGGGCGACAAGGTCATCGAGTTCAAGAACGTCACCAAGGGCTACGGCGATCGCGTATTGATCGACAACCTGTCGTTCTCCATGCCAAAAGGCGCCATCGTCGGCGTGATCGGCGGTAACGGCGCGGGTAAATCCACCCTGTTCCGCATGCTGATGGGCAAGGAAACGCCGGACTCGGGCAGCATCGAAATCGGTGAAACCGTGCAACTGGCTTGCGTCGACCAGAGCCGCGAGGACCTGGACGGCAGCAAGACCGTGTTCCAGCAGATCTCCGACGGTTCCGACCAGATCCGCATCGGCAACTACGAGATTCCGTCGCGTACCTACGTCGGTCGTTTCAACTTCAAGGGCGGCGACCAGCAGAAGTTCGTCAAGGACCTGTCCGGTGGTGAGCGTGGTCGCTTGCACCTGGCACTGACCCTGAAAGAGGGCGGCAACGTCCTGCTGCTCGACGAACCGTCCAACGACCTCGACGTCGAAACCCTGCGTTCCCTGGAAGAAGCCCTGCTGGACTTCCCGGGTGCCGCCATTGTGATCTCCCACGACCGGTGGTTCCTTGACCGTGTCGCGACCCACATCCTGGCGTACGAAGACGACTCGCAAGCGGTGTTCTTCGAAGGCAACTACACCGAGTACGAAGCCGATCGCAAGAAGCGCCTCGGCGACGCGGCGGCCCAGCCGCACCGCGTGCGTTACAAGAAACTGGCCTGATCCGGGCTGGCTGCTTGAAAGAAACGGAGCCTTCGGGCTCCGTTTTTTTTGCCTGTTTTTTGGCTCGCCAACATGGGGCGTTGCGTGTGACAACGATCCCTTTAATGGTGCGTGAAAGGCCGAAATAGCGAAAAATTTATATCAATTGCACCATTTAAATTCATAACTGCGACATTCTGCTCTGTCATGGTGCTGTTCGAGTTGCTAAAGTCCCGGGCAAATCTCCGTTAAGACAATAAATTTGCCGAGACTTTCCCATGATCGAATCCGTCGAAGACTTCCTCGCCCGCCTGAAAAAGCGCGACCCGGACCAGCCTGAATTCCACCAGGCGGTGGAAGAGGTGTTGCGCAGCCTGTGGCCGTTCCTGGAGGCCCATCCGCATTACCTGACCTCGGGCATTCTCGAGCGTATCTGCGAACCGGAGCGGGCGGTGGTGTTCCGTGTGTCGTGGGTCGACGATCAGGGCAAGGTCCAGGTCAATCGTGGGTTCCGCATCCAGATGAACAGTGCCATCGGCCCATACAAGGGCGGTTTGCGTTTCCACCCTTCGGTCAACCTGGGGGTGCTGAAATTCCTCGCCTTCGAGCAGACCTTCAAGAACTCCCTGACTTCGCTGCCCATGGGCGGTGGCAAGGGCGGCTCGGACTTCGATCCGAAGGGCAAGAGCGACGCCGAGGTGATGCGCTTCTGCCAGGCCTTCATGAGCGAGTTGTACCGCCATATCGGTTCGGACGTGGACGTGCCGGCGGGGGACATCGGCGTGGGCGCCCGGGAAATCGGCTTCCTGTTCGGCCAGTACAAGCGCCTGAGCAACCAGTTCACGTCGGTGCTGACCGGCAAGGGCATGAGTTACGGCGGCAGCCTGATCCGTCCGGAGGCCACCGGCTTCGGTTGCGTGTACTTCGCCGAGGAAATGCTCAAGCGCCGTGACGAGCGGGTGGAAGGCAAGCGCGTGGCGATCTCCGGTTCCGGCAACGTGGCGCAATACGCGGCGCGCAAGGTCATGGACCTGGGTGGCAAGGTGATTTCCCTGTCGGATTCCGAAGGCACACTGTACTGCGAGGCCGGGCTGACCGAGGAGCAATGGCAGGCAGTGCTGGAGCTGAAGAACGTCAAGCGCGGGCGTATCAGTGAGCTGGCGACGCAGTTCAATCTCGAATTCCTCGTCGGCCAGCACCCCTGGGCGCTGCCTTGCGATATCGCGCTGCCGTGCGCCACCCAGAATGAACTGGACGCCGAGTCGGCACGCACGCTGCTGCGCAATGGCTGCATGTGCGTGGCTGAAGGGGCGAACATGCCGACCACCCTGGAGGCTGTGGATATCTTTATCGAGGCCGGCATTCTGTTCGCCCCGGGCAAGGCGTCCAACGCCGGTGGCGTGGCGGTCAGCGGGCTGGAGATGTCGCAGAACGCCATGCGCCTGCTGTGGAGTGCCGGCGAGGTGGACAGCAAGCTGCACGGCATCATGCAGTCGATCCACCATGCCTGTGTGCATTACGGCGAAGAAAACGGCCGGATCAACTACGTCAAAGGGGCGAACATCGCCGGCTTCGTCAAGGTCGCCGATGCCATGCTGGCCCAGGGCGTGGTCTAGGCCGGGTCGATGCGGATCACCTCGATCAACTGATCGCCCGCCGGACGCTGCCACAACACTTCATCGCCAAGCTGGGTGCCCAGCAGCGCCCGGCCCAGCGGCGAACCCCAATTGATCAGGCCCTTGGCGACATCGGCCTGATCCTCTCCCACCAGTTGCACACACTGCTCGGTGCCGTGCTCGTCGGCGAAGATGACCCGGCTGCCGATCTGCACCTTCGAGCGCGATGTCGCCTGGGGAACCACCTGGGCGCTTTGCAGGCGCTGGTTGAAGTAGCGCAGGTCGCGTTCGATATCGGCCAGTTGCTGTGGGTCCGCCTGGTCGCCCAGCGCCGATTGCTCGTTGTGCCGGGTTTGCAGGAGCGCGACCTTGGCCTGCAGTTCGCTCAGGCCCTGTGGGGTGACGTAGTTGGGCTGCGCGCTGATTTGCCGTTCCACCGGTTGATCGGCCTGGGCGGCAGTCAGTTCCTCATTGACGAAGGCTCGGCTCATGGGCGTTTTCCCGTAATGGAGGTTTGGGCCATGGTCGCAGCCTTTTGGTTTCGGGCCATGCCTGAAAGCGACTTACTGCGAGCGATAGGCTCGCGCGGCGTCGCGGTCTTTTTCCTGTTGCCAGGCACGTTCGCGTTCGTCCCAGTGACGCTCCCGATAGTCATTGCGGTCCTGGTTTTCCAGCATGGCCTGGCACTGGCGAAAACCATCGCTCCAACCCTCGGCGTATTGCGGGTCCTTGAGGTAGCGCGGCACGTTCTTGCGAAATTCGCCGTTGATCGCCCCGGCGGCCTGGCGACCGCTGGCGCAACCATCATCGAAACCGTCGGCGAAGGCCGGTGGATACCCTTGCTTGAGCAACTGCTCGTGGGTCGTCTCGCAACCGCTCAGCAACGCCAGCCATGCCACCACCGCATACCGCCACATCTCTGACTCCCACACCGCTCAACAGCTCATAGAGAAAGTCTAGAAGGGGATTCGTCAGTGGTTTGTGAAAGCGTGGTGAGAATGCGACCGGGGGTCAGTAGTGGTACCACTTCAGCTCCAGCATCACCTCGTTTTCCGCCGTGGCCAGGTGGCTGAACTCGCGCTGGGCGCTCAGGCGCAGGCCCAGGTTGCGCGACAGTTCCCATTGCTGGTTGAGGCTCAGGCTGCGGCGCACCTCGCCGTTGGTGAAGTAGTCGCCCTTGGCTTCGACGCTGAAATTGCCCAGCGGGTTTTTCCACAGCAGGCCGGTGTTGAAGCCGGCCGCCGGGGTGATGAAACCGGCGAAATCGGCGTTGTGTTCGACGCGTATGGTGCCCAGGGCGAAGCCGAGCATGTTCTCGCTGAGTTGCCAGGTGCCGCCACCGCCACCGTTGACATGGCTGACCAGGGTTTCATCGTCGTGTTTGCCCGGCACCCGCTCCAGGCCGCCGGTGACCTGCCAGGACCAGGGTTGCAGCAGTTCGTTGCGCGGCGTCAGCGAACGAATGGTCGCCAGGTCCAGTTGCTGCAGCTGCCAATTGTTGCCTTCGTACTGGCGCAGCTTCATCTGCAGGATTTCGATCTGTGCGCCCAGGGGGAAACCCTCGGCGTTGTCGTTGAGGTCGTGATAGGCCATGCGCAGCCCGTACTCGCCAAAAGCCTGGTCGCCGCGGGTGCCCACGCCGACCTGCCAGGTGCGCGATTCATGGCCGTCTTCCGGCAGGCCTGGGCGTTCGATGGACAGTTCGGGCGGCGGGTTGCGGTTGATCGCCCGCAACAGCTCGAAGCTGCGCTGCGCCCGTTGCGGATCGCGCTCCTGGCCGTTGGCCCGGTAGCGCTCAAGACGATAAGCCGCATCGATGATCAGTGCCTGGCGGTCCCGTGGCAGGGCCTTGAAGGTCGGCTCCTGCAACTGTTGCTGATCGGCGCTGACCTTCAGCACCCATTGCTGTTCGTCGCTGCTCAGCGGCTTGGCGCGCTCCAGCAGCTCACGTTCGCGGGACGGGCGGTACTCGATTTTCTCCACCAGGCCGGCTTCCTTGACCGCCTTGACGGTGTCGGTGGGAATCGCCGTCAGCGGGAATTGTCCGGTCAGGCGCAGGCTGGGGCGCGCCACTTGCAGCAGCTCGAGCAAGCGGTAGGAGCAGTTCTCGTCGAAGAAGAAGTAGTCGAACTTGATCTGCTTCAGTTCCCAGACGTGCTCGACCATGCGTTCGGTTTCCGCCTGGGTCAGGTTCAACCGGTATTCCCACAGGTCGCGGTTTTCCAGGCTGCGGTATTCCGAGAGCTTCTCCTGGTAGGGCACCAGGGCGAACAGCCCGGGGTAGCCGCCCATCAGGCCTTTCCAGGCATAGAGAATGCTGTTGTCCGAGCCTTCGATATAGGCGCCGAAATTGATCGCGTAGCTGAGCAGGGCGGTGTGGTTGCTTTGTACGTCGGCCTGGTCGATGCGCAGCAGGGTATGGCCGAACATCGACGACGGGCTGTTCAGGTAGGCCGCCGGGAAAATCATTACCGTGCTGTGGGGCGAGACGTCCTTGAACCACTGGTTGAACTCATTGCAGTCCACCGCCGGCAGATCGTTCAGGCTCAGTTGGGCCTTGAGCCAGCGGGTGCGGGCGGGGTACACGCATTGAGCATGCTGGTTGCCGCTGCTGGCGGGGGCGTAGAGCGCGTTCAGCGTGGCCTTGAGTTCGGCGTCGGGGTGTTCGGCGCCGTCGCTGGCGAGGAAAAACTTCGGGTCGCTGACATAACTGCGCCAGCCTCCGAGCTTGGCGGTTTCGTAGTGGCCAAGGGAAATCCAGAACGGATCGTTGGCCAGTTGCTGCAAACGTGAATGGTCGATTTGTGGCGCGGCGGACAGCGGGGCGCAGACACAGAGCGCCAGGGAGGCAAGGCGTTTGAGCATGGTGGGCAACTTGAGTCGGAAAAAACAAAGACCCGGGAGGGGTCATGTCCGAAAAACAAAAGCCCGCTCCCCGAAAAGAGCGGGCAGGTCGAGATTAAGCCGGGGTGGCGTATTTGGCCAGGCGTGCATCGCTTTTCAGCACGGCCAGGGTGTTGGTGTGCACATCTTCCGCGGTCACGTCGGCTCTGCTGAAGATCTGCTGGAAGTGCTCGTGGGTGACGGCGGCGAAGTGCGCGCGGTCTTCGGGAGCGACGCCCAGAACCACGGCATAGGTGGTCAGCGCTTCGCCTTCACCTTTGGCCATGTCTTCGGAGAGCTCGTTCATCATGCCATTCATGGCAAACCAGGATTTGCCGCCGTAAGTCAGCGCACTGTTGGTCGAGCAGCCGTTGGTGCCGGAAGTCATACCGAAGGTCGCGTTACCGGAGGTGCCGTTGGTGGTGGAGGCCAGGAAGTGAGCCGGAGTGCCGCGCTGCCCTTCGAACAGCAGGTTGCCCCACCCACAATCCGGACCGCCTGGCGCTTGGGCCATTGCATTGATGGAAACAGCGGTGAAGAGAGTACCGAGAAGAATCCGTTTCATAGCTTTGTTCTCTTTGTGTGCAAACCAATGGACAAGGGTTCTGGCCCATGTCGGCGCCAGTGGGCCGGTTATTAGTCCAGCCGCGCAGGTTGGAGTTTAGGCAGATTCCAAGGGTTCCGTGTTTTTTTGCATGACATTCCTTGAAATAGACGGTTTTTATGCTGTCCGCGTGGCGCCTGGGATCTGTCCGCGCTTTCACTGCCTCGCGCCTTGCCAGCCGCTGTACCCGGCGCCAGAATGCCCCATCTGCCCCGCCTGATGTAAGGAAGCCCGATGCCTGATCCTGTTGCTGCCAGCTTGCGTCTAGCGCCCGAAGCGCTGACCCGTCCGTTTTCCGCTGAACAGTTCAGCTTCTCGACCACCAATGATTTGGAGCCCTTTCGCGGTGTGCTTGGCCAGGAACGTGCGGTCGAAGCCTTGCAGTTCGGTGTGGCCATGCCACGCCCCGGTTACAACGTCTTTGTCATGGGCGAGCCCGGCACTGGCCGCTTCTCTTTCGTCAAGCGCTACCTGAAGGCTGAAGGCAAACGCCTGCAGACCCCGTCCGACTGGGTCTACGTCAATAATTTCGATGAGCCGCGCGAGCCACGCGCGCTGGAGCTGCCTTCGGGGGCCGCGGGGGCGTTCATCAGTGACATCAACGGCCTGATCGACAACCTGCTGGCGACCTTTCCGGCGGTTTTCGAGCATCCGTCCTATCAACAGAAGAAAAGCGCCATCGACCGCGCGTTCAACCAGCGTTACGACCGTGCCCTCGATGTGATCGAGCGCCTGGCGCTGGAGAAGGACGTCGCGCTGTACCGCGACAGCAGCAATATCGCCTTCACCCCGATGCTCGACGGCAAGGCGCTGGACGAGGCTGAGTTCGCGCAATTACCCGAGGCCGATCGCGAGCGTTTTCATGAGGACATTTCCGCCCTGGAAGAGCGCCTCAACGAAGAACTGGCGAGCCTGCCGCAGTGGAAGCGCGAGTCGAGCAACCAGCTGCGTCACCTCAATGAAGAAACCATCACCCTGGCCTTGCAGCCGCTGCTGGCGCCGCTGTCCGAGAAGTACGCGGAAAACGCCGGTGTGTGTGGCTACCTGCAAGCCATGCAGGTGTACCTGCTCAAGACCGTGGTCGAGCAACTGGTGGACGACAGCAAGACCGACGCGGTGGCCCGCAAGCTGCTGGAAGAACAGTACGGTCCGAGCCTGGTGGTCGGCCATCCGGCCAGTGGCGGCGCGCCGGTGGTGTTCGAGCCGCACCCGACCTACGACAACCTGTTTGGCCGCATCGAATACAGCACCGACCAGGGCGCACTCTACACCACTTACCGGCAGCTGCGTCCGGGTGCCCTGCATCGGGCCAACGGCGGTTTCCTGATTCTCGAAGCCGAGAAGATGCTCAGCGAACCCTTTGTCTGGGATGCCCTCAAGCGGGCCCTGCAATCGCGCAAGCTGAAGATGGAGTCGCCGCTGGGCGAACTGGGGCGCCTGGCCACCGTGACCCTGACCCCGCAACACATCCCGTTGCAGGTCAAGGTCGTGATCATCGGTGCCCGCCAGCTGTACTACACGCTGCAGGACCTGGATCCGGACTTCCAGGAAATGTTCCGCGTGCTGGTGGACTTCGACGAAGACATCCCGATGGTGGACGAGAGCCTCGAACAGTTCGCCCAACTGCTGAAAACCCGTACCTCCGAAGAAGGTATGGCGCCGCTGACCGCGGACGCGGTGGCGCGCCTGGCGACCTATAGCGCCCGGCTGGCGGAGCATCAGGGGCGCTTGTCGGCGCGTATTGGCGATTTGTTCCAGCTGGTCAGCGAGGCGGACTTCATCCGTCACCTGGCCTCGGACGAGATGACCGATGCCGGGCACATCGAACGGGCGCTCAAAGCCAAGGCCACCCGTACCGGGCGAGTTTCGGCGCGGATTCTCGACGACATGCTGGCGGGGATCATTCTGATCGACACCGATGGCGCTGCCGTGGGCAAGTGCAACGGGCTGACCGTGCTGGAAGTGGGCGACTCGGCCTTTGGCGTGCCAGCACGGATTTCCGCCACGGTCTATCCGGGGGGCAGCGGTATCGTCGACATCGAGCGTGAGGTCAATCTCGGCCAGCCGATTCACTCCAAGGGCGTGATGATCCTCACCGGCTACCTGGGCAGCCGTTACGCGCAGGAATTCCCCCTGGCGATCTCAGCGAGCATCGCGCTGGAGCAATCCTACGGTTATGTCGATGGCGACAGTGCGTCGCTGGGTGAGGCGTGCACGCTAATCTCGGCCTTGTCGAAAACCCCGCTCAAGCAATGCTTTGCCATTACCGGATCGATCAACCAGTTCGGTGAGGTGCAGGCGGTTGGCGGGGTCAATGAGAAGATCGAGGGTTTCTTCCGCCTCTGCGAAGCGCGGGGCCTGACGGGCGAGCAAGGCGCGATCATTCCTCACGCCAACGTCGCCACCCTGATGCTCGACGAGAAGGTGCTGGCGGCGGTCCGCGCCGGGCAATTCCATGTGTATGCCGTGCGCCAGGCAGACGAAGCCCTGAGCCTGCTGGTCGGCGAGCCTGCGGGCGAGCCGGATGCGGATGGCCAGTTCCCGGAAGGCAGTGTCAACGCGCGGGTGGTGGAGCGCCTGCGGGTCATCGCTGAAATGGTCAGCGAGGAGGATCTCAAGGAAGCGGAAAAAGAGCAGGCGCAAGAAGCATTGGCGGAAACCAAGCCGGCATGAGTACTGCCGCGGCGAGGGCTTGGCCTTCGTCGCGGCGCCAGTGCGCTGGCGTCAATTTTCGCGAGTAGACCATTCGGCGCCTGTTCAGCCGGTCAACTTTGCTTATCAGGCTTTTCTTCCTATTCTCAGGGCAGGAGAACGACAGTCGTCACTGGATCGAAACAGTCTTCACATGAGGGCTGAATACCGGATCTACCGAGGGTCGCCGCCATGTCGCGCAACCTCTGCCTTACTCGCCAGTGTCTTGGCCTGGTCACCCGTATCGAGTGCAGTATCCGCCCGCTGGCGGGAGATAACGGAATGTGGACCCTACTGTTCGCGGCCGGAATGGCCGGCGAACAACCTTCGGCCATCAAGGCCCAGGGACCTTTCTGCGGTCCCAGCGTGGCCGAATCCATCCTTGATTCCATCGTCGAAAGCCTGACCACCCATGGCTATGAGCTGGCCGACGATCCGCAGATCTGGTGCCTGCACCTTCAGGCGCAACTACGGCAGATCAATGGCGAACGCTGCCGCCATTGATGCGATCTCCCGTTAATCCCTACCGCTGAGTCCTACTCGGCGGGTGGTGGGTTCTCCAGCTTGTCGAGCTTGACCTCAAAGCCATATTCGACAGTGTTGAGTTCGCTGCGCTGGTAGGTTTCCAGTTCGCTGGGTTGCCCATAGAAGTAATGCACGTCGAACAAGGCCGGACCGTTTGCCGGCGCCTCATGGCTGACCGCAAGAATCTCCTTCAGATACTGGCCGCTGCCGTCCTTGGCGTAGAAGCGCCAGGCCTCGGACGGGAACAGGCGCTGGTCGACGATCAGCGCATTGCCCCGCAGCTCCAACCCTTTGGGCAACTGGCTGACGGGCAGGGCCTTCTTCTCGATGCTGGCCAGAAACAGTGGGATCGAACCGACGGCGTAAGCCGGGGTTTCCGGGAACAGGGTCAGGTCGTAAGTGATCGAGCTACGCAGCGGATCGACTTCGACCGCCTCCGATGGCAGCTCGATGGGCTCGCCGCGTTTGCCGTTTTCGTTCTGGGTGAAGAAGGTCACCGGGCTGTCGCTGGTGGAGAAGGAGGTGCCCAGCAACTCGTCATTGAAGGTTTTTGGGTGGTCGAACTCGATCCGCGCCGCGCTGGTGTCCTCGGTGGATTGGTGAATGACCACGCTTTTTTTCAAGGTTTCTTCGTCGAGGTTGGCGCCCTTGAGGTAGTTCGGTGCCTGGTCGTCATATACCACTACCGGCATGGGCAGGGGCTGGATCTTGCTGTCGGTGGTCAGAGGGTCGAAGCGCCGCACCGGCAGATTGAGCTCTTTGCGGGTGACGGTGGCCGCGGAGAAATCCAGCACGTTGACTTCGAGCTTGTCGATCAGGCCGTTGAAATACACCTTGGTGTAATGGCTGCGCTGCTCACGCTCGAAGGTTTTGTGCTCCTCTTCAAGCTGCTGTTCGAACGCTTGGCTCCAGGCCTTCTGCTTCTGCATTTCGGCGAGCTGTTTGGCGTAGAAGGCAATCTGTTGGCTGTTTTCGTTGATCGAGCCGGAGCGCGAAAGGATCTGGCCGGTAGTGTCGCGTGCCTGCACCAGCAACGGGTTGAGCGGCGTCTCACTGAGCTCGGGGGACAACGGGGCGCTGTTGGTCAGCTCGATTTCGGCGCTGTTCTTGTCCAGGGACAGCAGCTTCACGCTGACATTCTTGTCGCTGCGTTGCTTGCCGATATCGGCCTTGCCCAGTTCGAAGGTGAGCACCTGGTGTGGCGCGATCACTTCGGCCTTGCCTTGCAGCGTCACGGGTTGGGGCTGGTTCTTGTTTTCGACTTCCACGCCTTCGATGAACGGGTAGGTCACCGTCAGGTCATCCGGATTGGTCAGGTTGGAACTGGACGGGCTCAACTGGATGCCGGGATCGGTTTCCGACCATTCGGGCTGGAAGGCGATGACCTTGCCGTTGCTCAGGGTTACGGATTGCCATTCCAGGCCGTGGGGGAAGGGGAATTGCGCCGGCATGTTGAAGCTGAAGGGAAACACCGGCTGCAGGTCGGTCAGGTAGTCGGAATTGGAGGTCTTGCGCAGTACGAACAGGCCGTTGAGATAGGTGTCGACCAGGGCCTGCGGGCTGGGGTAGTGCTTGAGCAGGGCCAGGGCGTCATCGCCGTATTCGGTCTCGATGGGCTTGCTCTTGAGCCGCAGTTGCGCACGCTCAAGCAGTAACAGCGAACCGCCCAGGTCAGCGATGGCGTCCTTGAGCTTGGGATCCTGGATGGCGTCCAGGGATTGTTCGAATTGTGCGGTTTTCTGTTCCAGGCTGACTTGCTGCTTCTCGTCGCTGGGCGAGCAGCCGCTGCTGAGCAGTACCGCGATGCACAGGCCGGTACCTGCCAAAGGCAATCGCAAATCCATTCTCCAGGCTTCCTGTCCGATGTCATTGAGCTGTTCAAGTGATTCCGACACTAGCAGAAAAACGCTTTGGCAGACGCGCAGGTAATGGATTTCGTTGCGGTTTATGGGCTTTTGGCCGGCTGATATACTCACCGCCGTTTTCAGACCTGTGTGAGATTCAATGGAACGCTTTATCGAGAATGCAATGTACGCCTCGCGCTGGCTGCTGGCGCCGATCTACTTCGGTCTGTCCCTGGGGCTGCTCGCCCTGGCCCTGAAGTTCTTCCAGGAAGTCTTCCACGTCATTCCCAACGTGTTCACCATGGCCGAGTCCGACCTGATCCTGGTGCTGCTGTCGTTGATCGACATGGCGCTGGTCGGCGGCCTGCTGGTGATGGTGATGATTTCCGGCTACGAGAACTTCGTGTCTCAGCTGGACATCGACGAGAACAAGGAAAAGCTCAGCTGGCTGGGCAAGATGGACTCCTCCTCGCTGAAGATGAAGGTGGCCGCGTCCATTGTCGCGATCTCCTCGATCCATCTGCTGCGGGTATTCATGGATGCGAAGAACATCGAACCGCAGTACCTGATGTGGTATGTGATCATCCACATGACCTTCGTGATTTCGGCTTTCGCCATGGGCTATCTGGACAAGCTGACCAAGCACTGATCGCCTGACCACCGCTGTAGCCGCGCCGCCCGGCCGTTGTGAAACGGACGGGCGGCGTCGTTTGTGGCTTGTGCTTTTACCGGCCGAGGCATATCCCTGTAGGGGTCACAGGCTTGAACTGCGCGAGGTGCGCCCATGAACCTGCACGAGTTGAATGCTTATGCCGTCGCCGGAAAAATCGACGAGCTGAACCTGATCTCCCTCGAAGGCGGTATCTATCTGCTCGAGGCGCGGATGCATGGGACGGCCTATCCATTGAGCGACACCCACGGTCAGATGTTGCATCTGCGCTCGGTGGAGCATGCCCGCGAAGTGCTGCATGCCTTTCCCAAGCTGCCCTTCAACCTGATCCACGCTTCAGTGCATGACGAAATGTGCGGCCTCTCGGCCAACACCGATGACAGCCTGCGGGTGCCCCTCGCCGTTCGTCCTGCCTGACAGGCGGGGCGTGCGTTCATCGCCGTGGCATCTGTGCTAGTCTGCTCGCCCTTTTGGTTCCGGGCGTCCCGGGATGCGCTGTGTACGCACGGCGGATTTCCGAGCCGTCCGCACAGCGGAGCAGTGTCATGTCCGAAGTAAATCTGTCCACCGACGAAACCCGCGTCAGCTACGGTATCGGCCGTCAGCTGGGCGACCAGCTGCGTGACAACCCGCCACCGGGCGTGAGCCTGGACGCCATCCTGGCGGGCCTGACCGACGCGTTCGCCGGCAAGCCTAGCCGTGTAGGCCAGGAAGAAATGTCTGCCAGCTTCAAGGTGATCCGCGAAATCATGCAGGCCGAAGCTGCTGCCAAGGCTGAAGCCGCTGCTGGCGCGGGCCTGGCTTTCCTGGCTGAAAACGCCAAGCGCGAAGGCATCACCACTCTGGCCTCCGGCCTGCAGTTCGAAGTGCTGACCCAGGGCGAAGGCGCCAAGCCATCCCGTGAAGACAGCGTGCGTACCCACTACCACGGCACCCTGATCGACGGCACTGTGTTCGACAGCTCCTACGAGCGCGGCCAGCCTGCGGAATTCCCGGTCGGCGGCGTGATCGCTGGCTGGACCGAGGCGCTGCAACTGATGAATGCCGGTAGCAAATGGCGTCTGTATGTGCCGAGCGAGCTGGCTTACGGCGCGCAAGGCGTTGGCAGCATCCCGCCGCACAGCGTTCTGGTGTTTGACGTCGAGCTGCTCGACGTTCTGTAAGCCTCAGCTGCCGGGCTGAGCGTGCTCGCGATCCATACGCCGTGTGTGCGGTGTACGGATCGCGAGCAGGTTCGCCTTGGCAGAGGGGTTAGGTGGGGTCATAGACGTATTTTTGCGCTCAGGCCTTGCCCTTCGGCTGTTCCGGCGGGGCGCAAGGCCCGTGCATAGCAGAACAGAAACAGATTGCGCACCAGTTCCTTGAGCACCACTGGCTCGCTGGAGCTCAGGCCGTTGAGGTCCAGGTCGCCCTGGTCCTGCAGCTCGTTCAAGGCTTCTTCTTCCAGTACCGCACAGACTTCCCCGGTTTCCCGATGCAGGATTCGCAGGTAAGGGTGTGGGCGGTCCAGCCATGCGTCGATCAAATAAGTCATGAGTCTCATCTCCTTGATGGGTTTCAATGAGAATAATTCTTATTCAATGAATAGCAAGTACCTATTGGCGGTTTCTGCTTTTTTCTGTGTGGAAATTGTTGTGGGTCAAAAGGGCTGGCCTTTTGATGGGGGGGCGGGAGAGGCGGGGGAGTTTGGCGGGAGCGGAGAGGGCTTCACCCCGTGGCTGGCACGGGGCGATAGCCGGAATATCAGACCTTGCGGACGAACTCGGACTTGAGTTTCATCGGGCCGATACCGTCGATCTTGCAATCGATGTCGTGGTCGCCATCGCACAGGCGGATGTTCTTGACCTTGGTGCCGACCTTGACCACCAGCGAGGTGCCCTTGACCTTGAGATCCTTGATCACGGTGATGGTGTCGCCGTCCTGCAGGACGTTGCCGACAGAGTCCTTTTTCACGGTTTCAGCGGATGCGGCCTCGGCTTCGCCGTTGGCGGACCATTCGTGGGCGCATTCCGGGCAGACCAGTTGGGCGCCGTCTTCATAAGTGTATTCGGAATTGCATTTCGGGCAGGGTGGCAACGTGCTCACTAAGACTCCTCGGATTCAGGAAGGCTAAAAAACGCACATTATATAGGGTTTTGCCCGGGGAAGGGGCATCGCGGGGGGATTGCGGGGGAAAGCATCGCGAGCCAGCCCGCTCCTGCGCAGGGCAGGAGCGGGCTAGTGTGCAATCGAGTCTTAGTGGGTGCGGGCTACCGCGAATTCGCTCAGTTCCACCAGCGCGTCGCGGTATTCGCTCGGCGGCAGGGCTTCCAGGCAGGCGATGGCGCGAGCGACATAGTCGCGGGCCAGTTGCGCGGTGTAGTCCAGGGAGCCGGAGGCTTCCACGGCCGCACGGATGCTTTCCAGGTCTTCGATACCGCCTTTCTGGATCGCCTGGCGTACCAGGGCAGCCTGTTCCGGCGTGCCTTCGCGCATGGTGTAGATCAGCGGCAGGGTCGGCTTGCCTTCGGCCAGATCGTCGCCGACGTTCTTGCCCAGGGTTTCCGCGTCGCCACGGTAGTCGAGCAGGTCGTCCACCAGTTGGAAGGCCACGCCCAGGTGATCGCCGAAGGTGCGCAGGGCTTCGCTCTGCTCTTCGGTGGCGCCGGCCAGGGCGGCGGCGCTGTGGGTCGAGGCTTCAAAGAGCATCGCGGTCTTGCCGCGGATGACTTCCATGTAGGTTTCTTCGGTGGTGCTGGCGTCACGGACTTTCGACAGCTGCAACACTTCGCCTTCGGCGATGATGCGGGTGGCTTGCGAAAGGATCTTCATCACCGGCATCGAGCCCAGCTCGACCATCATCTCGAAGGAGCGCGAGTACAGGAAGTCGCCCACCAGCACGCTCGGGGCATTGCCCCACATGGCGTTGGCGGTCGAGCGGCCACGGCGCATGCCGGACATGTCGACCACGTCGTCATGCAGCAGGGTGGCGGTGTGCAGGAATTCGATGGTGGCGGCCAGCAGGCGCAGGTCGTCGCCTTCGCGACCCAGGGCCTTGCCACACAGCAGCACCAATAAAGGACGCAGGCGCTTACCCCCGGCCGAGGTGATGTAGTCGCCGATTTTCGATACCAGCGGCACTCGGGAGGTCAGCTGCTTCTTGATGATGCCGTCGACGGCGCTAAAATCGTCCGCCACCGCGCGGTAGAAAGCTTGGGGTTGCATCAGCGACAGGTGCTCCAGAAGGGTTGCGCGGCATGCTAGGACCCACGTCCGGGGCTGTCAAGGCGCGATGGACGGCCCCTTGCATCGCCAAGACAGCTTGCGTACAATCGCGCACCCTGAACTTCCTGGGCAGCACCTGCCTTACGCAATTGCACTTGGGCCGTTCCAGCCCCATGCAGCCATGCCAGCCAATACCTCTTCTTATAAAGAGCTGGGTGAGCAGGATTATCGGAGAAATACCATGTACGCAGTAATCGTTACCGGCGGTAAGCAATACAAGGTCGCTGAAGGTGAATACCTGAAGATCGAAAAACTGGAAATCGCCACTGGCGAATCCGTGACTTTTGACCGCGTTCTGTTGGTTGCCAATGGCGACGACGTGAGCATCGGTGCACCTGTTGTTGCTGGCGCAACTGTCAAGGCTGAAGTGATCTCCCAAGGTCGTCACGATAAAGTCCGCATCATCAAGTTCCGTCGCCGTAAGCACCACATGAAGCGTATGGGCCACCGCCAGTGGTTCACCGAGATCAAAATCACCGGTATTCAGGCTTAATTTCAGCCTAATTCCTCACTAGGAGAATTGAACTCATGGCACACAAAAAAGCTGGTGGTAGTACCCGTAACGGTCGCGACTCAGAAGCCAAACGCCTTGGCGTGAAGATGTATGGCGGCCAGGTCATCAAGGCCGGCAACATCATCGTGCGTCAGCGCGGCACCCAATTCCACGCTGGCTACGGCGTTGGCATGGGTAAGGATCACACCCTCTTCGCGAAAATCGAAGGCGTGATCAAGTTTGAAGTAAAAGGCGCCTTCGGCCGTCGTTACGTGAGCGTTGTCGCAGCTTAATTGCGCGATCGCTGGAAAAGCCCTGTCTTGCGACGGGGCTTTTTCGTTTGTGGGGTGAGTCTCTTGCAAAACTGTTTGTATGGGCTGCCAGCGCTGGATGTTACGGCCGTTGATCGGGGTCGCTGCGCTCATTTTTGCAAGAGTCTTATATCTTAGTGTTTTTCGGCTCGCCCATGCGGTGAGAGGCGTTTTGTTATGAAGTTCGTTGATGAAGTTTCGATCCGAGTAAAAGCTGGCGACGGCGGCAATGGTTGCATGAGTTTCCGTCGAGAAAAGTTCATCGAAAACGGTGGTCCGAACGGTGGTGACGGTGGTGACGGCGGCTCGATCTACATGATCGCCGACGAAAACCTCAACACTCTGGTGGACTACCGCTACACCCGCCATTTCGATGCCGAGCGCGGCTCCAATGGCGGCAGTACCGATTGCACTGGCAAGAAAGGTGAGGATCTCGAGCTGCGCGTACCGGTCGGCACCACGGTGATCGACGCCGGTACCCAGGAAGTGATCGGTGACCTGACCAAGGCTGGTCAGCGTTTGCTGGTGGTGCAGGGCGGCTGGCACGGTCTGGGTAACACCCGTTTCAAATCCAGTACCAACCGCGCGCCGCGCCAGACCACTCCGGGCAAGCCGGGTGAACAGCGTGACCTCAAGCTGGAGCTGAAAGTGCTGGCGGACGTCGGTCTGCTGGGCTTGCCGAATGCCGGCAAGAGCACCTTCATCCGTTCGGTGTCCGCGGCCAAGCCGAAAGTGGCCGACTATCCGTTCACGACCCTGGTGCCGAACCTGGGCGTGGTCAGTGTCGACCGCTGGAAGAGCTTCGTGATCGCCGACATTCCAGGTCTGATCGAGGGCGCTTCGGATGGTGCGGGCCTGGGTATCCGTTTCCTCAAGCACCTGGCGCGTACCCGTCTGCTGCTGCACCTCGTGGACATGGCGCCGCTGGATGAAAGCAGCCCGGCCGATGCCGCGGAAGTGATCGTCAACGAGCTGACCAAGTTCAGCCCGTCCCTGGCTGAGCGTGATCGCTGGCTGGTGCTGAACAAGTGCGACCAGATCCTCGAGGAGGAGCATGAGGCGCGGGTCAAGGAGATCGTCGATCGCCTGGAGTGGACCGGTCCGGTGTACGTGATCTCGGCCATTTCCAAGGACGGTACCGAGCGCCTGAGCCGCGACATCATGCGTTATCTGGAAGATCGTGCCGATCGTCTGGCCGCCGACCCGGCTTATGCCGACGAGTTGGCCGAGCTCGATCAGCGCATCGAGGATGAGGCGCGTGCCCAGCTGCAGGCTCTGGATGACCAGCGTGCCCTGCGCCGCAGCGGCGTGAAGAGCGTGCATGACATCGGCGACGATGACTGGGACGAAGAAGATGTGGATGACGAAGATGGTCCGGAAATCATTTACGTCCGCGACTGATTCGTTGCAGTAAACTACAAGCGCCGCTCACTGAGCGGCGTTTTAGTATCCAGGAAACGTAGTATCAAGAAGCTTAGTATCAAGAAACGTAGCCACGAATAACTTATGGGCGCGCTCGGTCGCGTGGCTCTCAAGCTAAGGTTGAAGAAGATGCGGAGTAAGGTGACAGGTGCGCAGCGCTGGGTCGTGAAGATCGGCAGCGCGCTGCTGACGGCGGACGGCAAAGGGCTGGATCGCGCGGCAATGGGAGTTTGGGTCGAGCAGATGGTGGCCTTGCATGAGGCTGGCGTCGAGCTGGTATTGGTTTCCTCCGGCGCGGTCGCCGCCGGCATGAGTCGCCTGGGCTGGACCGCACGACCGAGTGCGATGCATGAGCTGCAGGCGGCCGCGGCCATTGGCCAGATGGGCCTGGTGCAGGCCTGGGAGTCGAGCTTTGCCGAGCACGGCTTGCACACCGCGCAGATCCTGCTGACCCATGACGACCTGTCCGATCGCAAGCGCTACCTGAACGCCCGCAGCACCTTGCGTGCGCTGGTGGAGCTCAAGGTGATTCCGGTCATCAATGAAAACGACACCGTGGTTACCGATGAGATCCGCTTCGGCGACAACGACACCCTGGCGGCCCTGGTGGCCAACCTGGTCGAGGCCGATCTGCTGGTGATTCTCACCGACCGCGACGGCATGTTCGATGCCGATCCGCGTAACAATCCCGACGCCCAGCTGATTTACGAGGCGCGTGCCGACGATCCGGCGCTGGACGCGGTGGCGGGCGGTACCGGTGGTGCGCTGGGGCGTGGCGGCATGCAGACCAAGCTGCGCGCGGCGCGTCTGGCGGCCCGTTCCGGGGCGCACACCATCATTGTCGGTGGGCGTCTGGAGCGGGTGCTGGATCGCCTCAAGGCGGGCGAGCGCCTGGGTACCTTGCTGTCACCCGAGCGCGGCATGCTGGCGGCGCGCAAGCAATGGCTGGCTGGGCACCTGCAAACCCGTGGCACCCTGGTGCTGGATGATGGTGCTGTGTCGGCCTTGTCCCAAGGTAACAAGAGCTTGCTGCCGGTGGGGGTCAAGCTGGTTCAGGGTAGCTTCCGTCGTGGCGAAATGGTGGTGTGCGTGGCGCCGGACGGGCGTGAAATCGCTCGCGGCCTGGCCAACTACAGCGCTCTGGAAGCGCAGAAAATCATCGGTCAGTCCTCTGACGCGATTGTCGGTTTGTTGGGGTACATGGCTGAGCCCGAGCTGGTTCACCGTGACAACCTGATTCTGGTCTAAGGAAAAATCAATGTGTGTAGCAAAAGGGTTGTTGGGGTTGCTGCTGGCGATGCCGCTGCTGGCCTCCGCTGAAGAAATCGGCCAAGTGTCGACGGTGTTCAAGTTTGTCGGGCCCAACGACCGCATTGTGGTCGAGGCTTTCGATGATCCGAAGGTGGAAGGCGTGACCTGCTACCTGTCGCGTGCCAAGACCGGTGGCGTCAAGGGCGGACTGGGTCTGGCGGAGGATCGTGCCGAGGCCTCCATCGCCTGTCGGCAGGTCGGGCCGATCAGCTTCAAGGGTGAGCTCAAGGATGGTGACGAGGTGTTCAAGGAGCGCACTTCGCTGGTGTTCAAGACCATGCAGGTGGTGCGTTTCCTCGACAAGAAGCGCAATACCCTGGTGTACCTGGTCTATAGCGATCGGTTGATCGAGGGTAGTCCGCAGAATGCGGTGACGGCGATTCCTATCCTGCCTTGGGCGCAGACTCCGTAAAGGCTTTTAGGGTTTGCTCCTGCAGGTTGCGTTATTCCTGTAGGGGTGGCCGGTCGACGCTCGATTGCTGGCGATAGCGGTTCGGTAGTCAAGGCAGCAAATCGCAGGCAATAAAAAACCGACCCTGGGGTCGGTTTTTTAACAAGCGTGTCGCTTAGGCTGCAGCAGCGAGCTTCAGAGCCTTGATGTGGCCATTCAGGCGGCCTTTATGGCGAGCAGCTTTGTTCTTGTGGATGATGCCTTTATCGGCCATGCGGTCGATAACTGGCACGGCCAGAACATAAGCAGCTTGCGCTTTTTCAGCGTCTTTTGCGTCGATGGCTTTAACTACATTCTTGATGTAGGTACGAACCATGGAACGCAGGCTGGCGTTGTGGCTGCGACGCTTCTCAGCCTGTTTTGCACGTTTTTTGGCGGAAGGTGAGTTGGCCACCGTCGAGCTCCTCGAAAGACTTTTTGGGAAATAGCAAACAAAATAGGCCGCGAATCATGCCGATGAGTTGAAGGCTTGTCAAGGGCAGCTGATGCGTTCCGCTGAGTGGTTGGATCTGAAGAGGCGGGATATTTATTTCCGGCGCTTGACCTGTAAACTCGCGAGCTTTGGCTCTGTGCTGTTGCGGCGCGGAGTATCGCACAAGTGGGCGCATTGTTCGCCTGCTGTTTATCTACAGGCAAAAAACCTTTCAATGAACCTGCTCAAGTCGTTGGCCGCTGTCAGCTCTATCACCATGCTTTCCCGGGTTCTGGGGTTCGTGCGCGATACCATCATTGCGCGTACGTTCGGCGCTGGCATGGCGACGGACGCCTTCTTCATCGCCTTCAAGCTACCCAACCTGCTGCGCCGCATCTTCGCCGAGGGCGCCTTTTCCCAGGCCTTCGTGCCGATCCTGGCGGAATACAAAGGCCAGCAGGGAGAGGAAGCGACCCGTACCTTTATTGCCTATGTGTCCGGCCTGCTGACCCTGGTGCTGGCGTTGGTGACGGCGCTGGGGATCATCGCCGCGCCCTGGGTGATCTGGGCGACGGCGCCAGGCTTTGTCGACACCCCGGAAAAATTCACGCTGACCACCGATCTGTTGCGCGTGACCTTTCCTTATATATTGCTGATCTCGTTGTCCTCCCTGGCGGGGGCGATCCTCAATACCTGGAACCGCTTTTCGGTTCCGGCGTTCGTGCCGACGTTGTTGAACGTCGCCATGATCGTCTTTTCGGTGTTCCTGACACCTTATTTCGATCCGCCGGTCATGGCCCTGGGCTGGGCGGTGCTGGCAGGTGGCCTGGCGCAGTTGTTGTATCAACTGCCGCACCTGAAAAAGATCGGCATGCTCGTGCTGCCACGCCTGAGCCTGCGCGACACCGGGGTCTGGCGGGTGCTGAAGCAGATGCTGCCGGCCATTCTCGGGGTCTCGGTAAGCCAGATTTCGCTGATCATCAACACCATCTTTGCCTCGTTCCTGGTGGCTGGCTCGGTGTCCTGGATGTACTACGCCGATCGCCTGATGGAGCTGCCTTCGGGGGTTCTGGGGGTAGCGCTGGGCACCATCCTGCTGCCGACGTTGGCCAAGACTTACGCCAACAAGGACCGGCATGAATATTCGCGGATTCTCGATTGGGGCCTGCGCCTGTGCTTCATGCTGGTGCTGCCTTGCGCGCTGGCGCTGGGGATTCTGGCCGAGCCGTTGACGGTGTCGCTGTTCCAGTACGGCCAGTTCAGCGCCTTCGATGCGTCGATGACCCAGCGGGCGCTGGTCGCGTATTCGGTTGGCTTGCTCGCGATCATTGTGATCAAGGTGCTGGCGCCGGGCTTCTATGCCCAGCAGAACATCCGTACTCCGGTGAAAATCGCGATTTTCACGCTGATCGTCACGCAACTGCTGAACCTGGCGTTCATCGGTCCGCTGAAGCATGCGGGCCTGGCGCTGGCGATCAGCGCCGGGGCCTGTATCAACGCCGGTCTGCTGTTCTATCAACTGCGCAAACAGCAGATGTTCCTGCCGCAGCCTGGGTGGGGCAAGTTCGCCCTCAAGCTGGTCGTTGCGGTGAGCGTGATGTCGGCGGTGTTGTTGGGGCTGATGCAGTTCATGCCGGCCTGGGATCAGGGGCATATGCTTGCGCGTTTCCTGCGTCTGGGCGTGCTGGTGGTGGCGGGCGTAGTGGCCTATTTCGGCATGCTGGCCTTGTTCGGTTTCCGCCTGCGCGACTTCAATCGCAAGGCGTTGCACTAAGGTCCAGGGGCGCTTGAACGCCAGCGAGGCAGTGGTTTTGTCGGTTCGATCACTTTGGCGCGTGCTGTTGCCTGTCACCGGCCGTCGGGTGTGGTTATAATCGACCACTTTATGAGCAAGAAGCGCGTTATGCAGCTGGTCCGAGGCCTCCACAACCTGCGCCCCCAGCATCGGGGCTGTGTCGCCACTATTGGCAACTTCGACGGTGTTCACCGTGGTCACCAGGCTATCCTGGGCCGGCTGCGTGAGCGCGCGCTTGAGTTGGGCGTGCCCAGCTGCGTGGTGATATTCGAGCCGCAGCCGCGCGAATTCTTCGCTCCGGATACCGCTCCGGCCCGTCTGTCACGCTTGCGCGACAAGTTGCATCTGTTGGCCGAGGAGGGCGTCGACCGGGTCTTGTGCCTGGCGTTCAACCAGCGCTTGAGCAAGCTCAGTGCCAGCGAATTCGTCGAGACCATCCTGGTCGATGGCCTGGGTGTGCAACATCTGGAAGTCGGCGACGATTTTCGTTTTGGTTGCGACCGGGTCGGTGACTTCGACTTCCTGCAAAAGGCCGGTATCACCCACGGTTTTACCGTCGAGGCCGCGCAGACTGTCGAGCTGGATGGCCTGCGCGTCAGCAGCACCCAGGTCCGCAATGCCCTGGCGGCTGCCGATTTCGTATTGGCCGAGCGTCTGCTCGGTCGCCCGTTCCGCATCGCCGGGCGGGTCCTGCACGGACAGAAGCTGGCGCGCCAATTAGGTACGCCGACCATCAATGTGCAGCTCAAGCGCCGCCGTGTACCGCTGTCCGGGGTGTACCTGGTCAATGTCGACATCGACGGCAAGACCTGGCCGGGCGTCGCCAACATTGGCGTGCGGCCGACGGTGGCAGGTGATGGCAAGGCCCACCTGGAAGTCCATCTTTTAGATTTTGCCGGCGATCTGTATGACCGGCGTTTGACGGTGGTTTTCCACCACAAGCTGCGTGAAGAGCAGCGTTTCGCCTCTCTGGAGGCGCTGAAGACGGCGATCAACGCGGATGTCGCCGCCGCCCGTGCCGAAGTTGCACGTACCCATAGCGCCAATCGCTAATGAAGAGCCTTAAATGACCGACTATAAAGCCACGCTAAACCTTCCGGACACCGCCTTCCCAATGAAGGCCGGCCTGCCTCAGCGCGAACCGCAGATTCTGCAGCGCTGGGACAGCATTGGCCTGTACGGTAAGTTGCGCGAAATTGGCAAGGATCGTCCGAAGTTCGTTCTTCACGACGGCCCGCCCTACGCCAACGGCTCGATTCACATCGGTCATGCGGTCAACAAGATTCTCAAGGACATGATCATCCGCTCGAAGACCCTGGCGGGCTTCGACGCGCCTTATGTTCCGGGCTGGGACTGCCACGGCCTGCCGATCGAGCACAAGGTCGAGGTTACCCACGGCAAGAACCTGTCCTCGGACAAGACCCGTGAGCTGTGCCGCGCCTACGCCACCGAGCAGATCGAAGGCCAGAAGGCCGAGTTTATCCGCCTGGGTGTGCTGGGCGACTGGGCCAACCCGTACAAGACCATGGATTTTGCCAACGAAGCCGGGGAAATCCGTGCCCTGGCGGAAATGGTCAAGGGCGGTTTCGTGTTCAAGGGCCTCAAGCCGGTGAACTGGTGTTTCGACTGCGGCTCGGCCCTGGCTGAAGCGGAAGTCGAGTACCAGGACAAGAAGTCCTCGACCATCGACGTGGCCTTCCCGATCGCCGACGCAGACAAGCTGGCCGCCGCCTTTGGCCTGGCCAAGCTGAGCAAGCCGGCTTCGATCGTGATCTGGACCACCACTCCGTGGACCATCCCGGCCAACCAGGCCTTGAACGTTCACCCTGAGTTCAACTACGCCCTGGTCGATGCTGGCGACAAGCTGCTGGTCCTGGCCGAAGAGCTGGTGGAGTCCTGCCTGGCCCGCTACAACCTGGAAGGCTCGGTGATCGCCACCGCCCCGGGTTCGGCGCTGGAGCTGATCAACTTCCGTCACCCGTTCTACGATCGCCTGTCGCCTGTGTACCTGGCTGACTACGTCGAACTGGGCGCTGGTACCGGCGTGGTTCACTCGTCGCCGGCCTACGGCGAAGACGACTTCGTGACCTGCAAGCGTTACGGCATGGTCAACGACGACATCCTCAACCCCGTGCAGAGCAACGGCGTGTACGCCAGCTCGCTGGAGTTCTTCGGCGGTCAGTTCATCTGGAAGGCCAACCCGGCCATCGTCGACAAGCTGACTGAAGTCGGTGCGCTGCTGCACACCGAAACCATCAGCCACAGCTACATGCACTGCTGGCGTCACAAGACCCCGCTGATCTACCGCGCCACCGCGCAGTGGTTCGTCGGCATGGACAAGCAGCCAGCCAGCGGCAACACCCTGCGCCAGCGCGCGTTGCAGGCCATCGAAGAGACTCAGTTCGTTCCGGCCTGGGGCCAGGCGCGCCTGCATTCGATGATCGCCAACCGTCCGGACTGGTGCATCTCCCGTCAGCGCAACTGGGGCGTGCCGATCCCGTTCTTCCTGCACAAGGAAAGCGGCGAGCTGCACCCACGCACCGTCGAGCTGATGGAGATCGTTGCCCAACGCGTCGAGCTGGAAGGCATCGAGGCCTGGTTCAAGATGGACGCGGCCGAGTTGCTGGGCGATGAAGCCTCGCAATACGACAAGATCAGCGACACCCTGGACGTCTGGTTCGACTCCGGTACCACGCATTGGCACGTACTGCGTGGCTCGCACCCGATGGGCCACACCAGCGGTCCGCGTGCCGACCTGTACCTGGAAGGTTCCGACCAGCACCGCGGCTGGTTCCACTCGTCCCTGCTGACCGGCTGCGCGATCGATGGCAATGCGCCGTATCGCGAACTGCTGACCCACGGTTTCACCGTCGACGAGAACGGCCGCAAGATGTCCAAGTCCCTGGGCAACGTGATCGCGCCGCAGAAGGTCAACGACACCCTGGGCGCCGACATCATGCGCCTGTGGGTCTCGGCCACCGACTACTCCGGTGAAATGGCGGTTTCCGACCAGATCCTGCAGCGCAGCGCCGACGCCTACCGGCGTATCCGCAACACCGCGCGCTTCCTGCTTTCCAACCTGAGCGGCTTCAACCCGGCCACCGATATCCTGCCGGCCGAAGAAATGCTCGCCCTGGACCGTTGGGCCGTGGACCGTACCCTGCTGCTGCAGCGCGAGCTGGAACTGCACTACGGCGAATACCGCTTCTGGAACGTCTACTCCAAGGTGCACAACTTCTGCGTGCAGGAGCTGGGCGGTTTCTACCTGGACATCATCAAGGACCGCCAGTACACCACCGGCGCCAACAGCAAGGCCCGTCGTTCGTGCCAGACCGCGCTGTTCCACATCTCCGAAGCGCTGGTGCGCTGGATCGCGCCGATCCTCGCCTTCACCGCCGACGAGCTGTGGCAGTACCTGCCGGGCGAGCGCAACGAGTCGGTAATGCTCAACACCTGGTACCAGGGCCTCAGCGAGCTGCCGGAAGGCTTCGAGCTGGACCGTGCCTACTGGGAGCGGATCATGGCGGTCAAGGTCGCGGTCAACAAGGAAATGGAGATCCAGCGCGCGGCCAAGGCCGTCGGTGGCAACCTGCAAGCCGAAGTGACCCTGTATGCCGAAGACGCGCTGAGCGCCGACCTGGCCAAGCTGAGCAACGAGCTGCGCTTCGTGCTGATCACCTCCACCGCCAGCGTCGCGCCTTTCGCGCAGGCACCGGCGGATGCGGTGGAAACCGAAGTCGCCGGCCTCAAGCTGAAAGTGGTCAAGTCGAGCTTCGCCAAGTGCGCCCGTTGCTGGCACTGCCGTGAAGATGTCGGCGTGCACCCTGAGCACCCGGAAATCTGCGGTCGCTGCGTCGACAACATCAGCGGCGAAGGCGAGGTTCGTCACTATGCCTAATGCCACGGGCCGTTTCGGCCGTCTGGGCTGGCTGTGGTTGAGCGTGCTGGTCCTGGTCATCGACCAGGCCAGCAAGCTGCACTTCGAAAGCTCGCTGTCGATGTACCAGCAGATCGTGGTGATCCCGGATTACTTCAGCTGGACCCTGGCCTATAACACCGGCGCGGCGTTCAGCTTCCTGGCGGACAGCTCGGGCTGGCAACGCTGGTTGTTCGCCCTGATCGCGGTAGTGGTCAGCGCGGTGCTGGTGGTCTGGCTCAAGCGCCTGGGGCGCAACGAAACCTGGCTGGCGGTCGCCCTGGCACTGGTGCTGGGTGGCGCGCTGGGCAACCTGTACGACCGCATCGCCCTGGGCCATGTGATCGATTTCATCCTGGTGCATTGGCAGGACCGCTGGTATTTCCCGGCGTTCAACTTCGCCGACAGCGCCATCAGCGTGGGTGCGGTGATGCTTGCGCTGGATATGTTCAAAAGCAAGAAAACCGGAGAAGCCGTTCATGACTGAACAGGTATTGGCTGAACAACGCATCGGCCAGAACACGGAAGTCACTTTGCATTTCGCATTGCGCCTGGAGAACGGCGACACGGTGGACAGCACTTTCGACAAGGCCCCGGCGACCTTCAAGGTCGGTGATGGCAACCTGTTGCCAGGTTTTGAAGCCGCCCTGTTCGGTTTCAAGGCGGGCGACAAGCGCAGCCTGACCATCGAGCCGGAAAACGCCTTTGGCCAGCCGAACCCGCAAAACGTGCAGATCATCCCGCGTTCGCAGTTCCAGGATATGGAGCTGTCCGAAGGCCTGCTGGTGATCTTCAACGATGCGGCGAATACCGAGCTGCCAGGCGTGGTCAAAGCCTTTGACGACGCCCAGGTGACGGTTGACTTCAACCATCCGTTGGCCGGTAAAACCTTGACCTTTGATGTCGAGATCATCGACGTTAAAGCGCTTTAAAGGCATCGCGAGCCGGCTCGCGTCTACAGTCTCCACAGGGTTGCTGTAGACGCGAACAGGCCAGCGAGCAATCGCGAAGCGGTTGCACCGAATATTCCTTGCCCGCAAGACACGAGGCACAGCATGCAAATCAAACTCGCCAACCCCCGTGGCTTCTGCGCTGGCGTGGACCGCGCGATCGAAATCGTCAATCGTGCCCTGGAGGTCTTCGGACCGCCGATCTACGTGCGTCATGAAGTGGTGCACAACAAGTTTGTCGTCGAAGACCTGCGCGCTCGTGGAGCGATCTTTGTCGAGGAGCTGGACCAGGTGCCGGATGACGTCATCGTGATCTTCAGCGCCCACGGCGTTTCCCAGGCCGTGCGCAGCGAAGCGGCGGGCCGTGGCCTGAAAGTCTTCGATGCGACCTGCCCGCTGGTGACCAAGGTGCATATCGAAGTGGCGCGCTACAGCCGCGACGGTCGCGAATGCATCCTGATCGGCCATGCCGGCCACCCGGAAGTCGAAGGCACCATGGGCCAGTACGACGCCAGCAATGGCGGCGCGATCTACCTGGTGGAAGACGAGAAAGACGTCGCCGAACTGCAGGTGCGCAATCCTGAAAAGCTGGCGTTCGTGACCCAGACCACCTTGTCGATGGACGACACCAGCCGGGTCATCGATGCCCTGCGCCAGCGTTTCCCGGCCATTGGCGGGCCACGCAAGGACGATATCTGCTACGCCACGCAGAACCGTCAGGACGCGGTCAAGCAACTGGCCGACGAGTGCGATGTGGTGCTGGTGGTGGGCAGCCCGAACAGCTCCAACTCCAACCGCCTGCGTGAACTGGCCGAGCGCATGGCCACCCCGGCGTACCTGATCGACGGTGCCGAGGATATGCAGCGCAGCTGGTTCGACGGCGTCGAGCGCGTCGGCATCACCGCCGGGGCTTCGGCTCCCGAGGTGCTGGTACGTGGCGTGATCGAGCAGCTGCATGCCTGGGGCGCCACCGGCGCGGACGAACTGGCCGGCCGCGAAGAAAACATCACCTTCTCCATGCCCAAAGAGTTGCGCGTTCGTTCGCTGCTCTGATCAGCCCTGCCTGTCGCATAACGCCTGCGCGGCCTTGTCGCTGCGCAGGCTGACCCGCCCGCTGCGGGAAAGCACCACCTGGTGCTGGCTCGTTCCTGGATCGGCCCCGCAGATGTGCAGCGTCCCGGCCTGAAAGGCCCCGCTGGGCAGCAGCGGATCGCCCAGGCCACTGAAACGCACGAAATGCTGCACCGGGCGATTGCCGACAATCGCCACCCGGGCGTCTCCCCGGCGTTCGAGCAGCACCGGATTATCGCTGTCCTGCGAGCCCTCGCCACTGACATCCAGAATGATCCGCCAACCCTGGCTCCAGTCGTCGTTCAACCCGTGAATGACGATTCGCTGCTGGCGCAGGATGGCTTCGGTGCGCGCATTGCGGATACCGCTGGCAAGCATCTGTGCGGCATCCAGCCGGCGTGTCGACTGGAACAATTCCCCGAATGAGGTGGTGGCGAACAGCATCAGCAGGCTGGCAAGCGCCAGGCCCACGATTATTTCGATCAGGCTGAAACCCTTCTGCGGCATGGTTCTCCCTCCATGGAGTGCGGCAGGCCCGGACAATCCTTGTCCGGCCATTGAGCAAAACCGCGAACCTTCGGTCTATGAAGGTTCGAAGTGCTAGAGCCAGTTATAGCCGCTGGCCGCTCAAGGGGATGGCATGCGTTACCGCACAGAAGGGTTCACGCTGATCGAATTGCTGGTCGCCCTGGCAGTTTCGGCGGTTTTGTTGACCCTGGTGGTTCCGGCATTCAGTCAGATGGCGCAGCGCGCCAAGGCCGACAGCGACATCAGCGAACTGCTGCACAGCTTGAATTACGCGCGTCTGGAGGCGATCGACCGTGGCGTGCCCATTCATCTGCGCCCGGCCGCCGTGGATTCGGACTGGAGCCGGGGGCTGTCGATTTATCAAGGCGACGGACCGGCGACGAATGTATTGCGGGTTGTTCCCGCGGTCAGTCGCGGCGCCCGGCTGACGCTAACCTCTGAATTCGACAGCATCGGATTCAGCGCGCTGGGTGGCGTATCGGCAGCGGTTCCGCCGGTCATGACCTATGTGCTGGGCGGGCAACACAGGACGATCACGCTGTGCCTGAATGGACGGCTAGCGGTAAACGGGGAGTGCCAATGACGGACAGGAGCGTGCAGGCCGGGATGACGCTGATCGAGGTGCTGGTGGCGGTGCTGATTCTCGGCGTGGGCCTGCTCGGTGCGGCGGCGGTCCAGCTTAATGCCCTGCGTTATACCGACAGTGCATTGATGACCAGCCAGGCCAGCTTCATCGCCTATGACATGCTCGACCGCATCCGCGCCAACAGCGCCGCGGACTACACCGTGGCGGCGCCCGATACCGGCAATTTCAGCGTGGTTCGCGACCAGGACCTGTATGACTTCAAGCGCAATGTCGAGAGTTTCGGCGGGCCGAGCGCCGAGGGCCATATCAGCCTCAAGCAGGGCGTGTTCACCATCAGCATCGCCTGGGATGACTCCCGCGCCGCCCATGCCTCTGCCCAGCCTGAAGGCTCCCGCAGTTTTGTCCTGAGCAGCCGGGTGGCGGTGGATCCGGGAGGCAAGCAATGAGGTGTGGGAACAGCGGTTTCGGCCTGATCGAAATGCTGGTGGCGCTGGTGTTGAGCCTGATCGTGGCCTTGGGTGTGACGCAGATTTTCATCTCGGCCAAAAACACCTACCTCAGCCAGAACGCCTCGGCCGGCCTGCAAGAGGACGCGCGTTTCGTGCTGAGCAAGATGATCCAGGAAATACGCATGGTGGGCATGTTCGGCTGCCTGCAGAGCATCGCCGATGCCAGCACCGCCTCGGACTTCGCCGGCCATGCACAAACACCAATCCGCTGGGACAATGCCAACCACCGGCTGACGCTGGTCACGGCCGATATCGGCGACAACGGTGGCGCCCCGACCTGGACCGTGCTGAGCGACTGCCGCAACAGCGCCACCGCCTACACCGGTGCCCGCAAGGCCCCCACGGGGCAGCAGGCGTTTGCGGTGCGGCGCCTGGTGTACAGCCTGAAGAACGATCAACTGCTGATGGGCACTGGTACCGGCTCCAGTCAGGCGGTGTTGGTGAACAATGTCAGCGCCTTCGATGTGTCGTTCGGCATCGCCAGTACCGCCACGGATATCGCAGCCTCCCGCTACAGTCGCGATCCAGGCGACCCGGCGCGGATCCGCAGCGTGCGCTTGAGCCTGACCCTGAGCGATCCCCAGGCGCGCGTGCGGCCGCAGACGTTCAATGTGGTGGCCGCCTTGCGCAATCGCCTGCTGTGAGTGAGTTGCCGATGACCTCGTACCGAACGGCTCCCGGGGCGCAGCGCGGCATGGCGTTGTTGATGAGCCTGGTGTTCCTGTTGCTGCTGACCTTGATCGGCATCTCGTCGATGCAGAACGCCACGTTGCAGGAAAAGATGTCCGGCGGCCTGTGGCTGCGCAATCAGTCATTCCAGGCGGCGGAGATGGCCCTGCGCATTGGCGAGAGCGCGGTGCAGCAGGACAGTTATTCGTTGCCGGTCTGTACCGGCGGCCAGTGCGCACCGCCCGGCGAATCCACGGTCATCAGCGCCGCGGGCCACAACGGCCATTCGGGCGTGACCTGGATCGCCACCGGTAACGGCTTTTACGGGGTGCAGAACATTGGTACGACGCTGGGGGCGGTCAATGTGCCGAGCAACACTTCGGCGACCCTGTACCGGGTGACCGCCGTCGGGCTGGCCGGCCATTCGCGCAGCGTGCTGGAGAGCATCTATGCCAAGTACTGAAAAGCCTGGGGGATTGCTGGCTGGCGCTTTGCTGGGCCTGTACCTGAGTGCCCCGGCCTACGGCTTCACCCCGGTCCAGGCCCCGTTGGCGAATGCGGCGGCGGTGGCGCCGAATGTGATGCTGCTGCTCGACGACTCGCAGAGCATGAACAGCATCGTCTATGCCCCGGGGTTCGATCCCGGGCTGGCGCGGGCGCCGGTCAGGCCGTGCCGGATGCAGGCCGGCGAATGCCTGCCCGGAGCCAGTCCTAGCGCGGATTCGATGGCCCTTTCAACGCTGAGCCAGGCGGGCTGCGCCAGCGGTTATGTCGGGTTCTACCGCGACAATGCCCGGCCGCAGTGCCTCAAGCTGCCTGATCCGGCGGGGCGTGGCAGCACCCGTTATTCGGCTGCTTACCTGGCCTATCTGCTTGCCCTGGCCGACGGCAGCGACCGGGATTTCACCGATGGCTCGATTCCCGCTCAGGACCGGATGACCCTGGTTCGTGAGGCCGCCAGCAAGCTGGTGGCTGACAACCGCGCGCTGCGCATCGGCCTGGCGAGCTTCAACCCGCCAGCGGGCGGCGATCTGGCGCCGGGCGGGCGTATTGTGCGCGCCATCAGCGATCTGGCACCGCTCAGCGACCAGGTCAGCCAGGTTCAGGCCGATGCTAACTACCAGGCATTGCTGTCCGCCATCGGCGGGCTCAGGGCCTCGGCCGAGGCGCCGCTGGCGGAAACCTATTACGAGATCAGTCGTTATTTTCGGGGCCTGACGCCTTACTACAACAGCACGCCGTCCACCTATGGCAGCCCGATACAGTACCGCTGCCAGCGCAATTACGGCCTGGTGGTGACCGATGGCCTGCCCAGTTACGACCACAGTTTTCCCTCCCGTGAGCCGCAAGGGGCGGCCAGCCTGCCCGATTGGGACGGGGTGCCCAATGACGGCATTGATCCTGGCGGTAACGAGGAGGGCAGCAGCCTGTATCTGGACGACATCGCCAAGCTGGCGGTGGATGTCGACATGCGCGCAGCAGGCCTGGATATCGCGGGGAAAAGCTGGGATTCGGCGGGTTTCGCGCAACAGCATATGAATACCTACACCATCGGTCTCAACGCGCAGTACCCCATGCTGGCGGATGCGGCGAACTATGGCCGGGGCAAGTTCTACCCGGTGACTGACAAGGTGGGGCTCGAGGCCGCACTGGCCTCGGCCCTGGGCGAGGTTTCGGCTTCCGCGGCCCAGGCGGGGAACGCCGCGGCGGGGGCCGCAGGGCTGGCCAGCGGTTCGAGTTATTTCCAGGCGTCTTATGACCCCACCGATTGGCACGGCACCATCAGGGCGTACGGCATCAGCCCTGCTGGTGCGGTCGACACTGGAACGCCGCTATGGAGCACGGACTCGACCCTGGTTCCCGATGCATCGCCGGGGATCTTCCAGACCTGGAACAGCGCCACCCGCACCGCCGTTGCCTTGCGCCATGACCAGCTGTCCGGCGCACAGCAGGCCGCGCTCTCCCAGGATCTGCCGCCCGGCATCAGCGCAGTCGATCTATTGGCCTGGGGCCAGGGGGCTAACCGGGCAGGGCTCAAGGTGCGTACCCGATTACTGGGGGACATTGTCAACTCGCCGCTGGTCATGGCGGCGCCGACCGCGCAGGACGCCGCCGATCTACAGGGCGATAGCGGCTACAGCGCCTATCTGGCGAGCAAGGCCCAAGGCATGACCCCGAGCCTGCTGGTCAACACCAATGACGGCCTGCTTTCGCTGATCGACGCGGAGAATGGCCGGCGCCTCTACGCTTATATGCCCTCCAGTGCCTTGCCGCTGCTGCATCACATCGCCGACCCCGGCTATGCCAATGGCGATCGTCACCGGTTCCTGGCCGATGGACCGGTGACGGTCGTCGATGCCCAGCTCGGCACGGCCTGGGCAACCCTGGCGCTGGCGGGCACGGGGGCCGGCGGCAAGGTGTTTTACGCGGTGCAGCTGTATGGCCAGGCCGGCAATACGCCCCAGGCGCTATGGGAAATCGCCGCGCCTGCGTTAGCCGATATCAATCACCCGTTCAATGACCTGGGTTATGCCTACGCTCGCCCGGAAGTGGCACGCTTGGCCGACGGGCGCTGGGCGGCCTTCATCGGCAATGGTTATGGCAGCCATTCCGGGGTCGCTGCCTTGTATGTGGTGGATATTCGCGATGGCTCGCTGATCAGGAAAATCCCGGTCGATGGCAATGGGCAGGAGAACGGCTTGTCTTCGGTGAAGTTGTGGGTGGACAGCCAGAATGTGGTCCAGGCGGCCTATGGTGGCGACCTCCAGGGCCATCTGTGGAAGTTCGATTTGAGCGGTTCGGCGCCGGACAGCTGGGGCCTGGCCTTTGGCGGTGCTCCGCTGTTCAGCGCTCCGGGTGGCGCGACCCAGCCGATCACCGCGCAGCCATTGCTGGTGGATCATCCCGAGGGCGGCAAGCTGGCGCTGTTCGGCACCGGCAAACTCAGCGAGCTGGCCGACAAGCGCAGCAAGGATGCCCAGGGCTTCTACGCGGTCTGGGATGCCCCGGAAAGGGAGGGTCGGATCACCGTGGCTGATCTGCAGGCGCAAGCAATCACCGGGCTGTTTGCCGGCAGCGCGGGCTCCTATATCACCAGCACCCAGGCGGACGTCAATTATCCGGCCGAGCAGGGCTGGTACCTACCGCTGGGGGAGGCGTCGAGCGGTGAGCGGGTCATCAACCCAGCGACGCTGGTGGCAGGTCGCATTGTCTTCAGCACCGCTGCCGTCGAGGCGAATGACCCTTGTTCCAGCGCGGGCAACGGCAAATTGGTCGAGCTGGAGGCATTCAGCGGTAAGATGCTCAATGACGCGGTGCTCGACACCAATGGCGATGAAGTGGTCGATGGCCTGGACACGCCTTCCAGCGGCGTCATCTTCACCGGCGGCATTCCTGCGTTGAGCGCTGTGCTTAACCGCGCTACCCGCAAAATTGTCAGCGATTCCAGCGGCGGCATCACCTCCCTGGTCGAGAAACCGGGCGGTGGCAGCCGTCGCATCATGTGGCGACAAATACAGTAAGTGAGAGTGAGGCATGCGTAGATCCAACCAAGGTTTTACCCTGATCGAAATCATGATCGTGATTGCGATCATCGGGCTCGTCGTCACCCTGAGCCTTCCCAGCATCACCGAGTACGTGAAGAAAACCCATCGCACGCAAATCGCCGGCCTGCTGTCGGAGCAGGCACAGAGCCTCGAGCGTTTTCACTCCAAGGGCGGTGTCTACAGCAACGCTCCGGGCCTCAGCGCCGGCAACGACGACTACAGCATCACGCCAGTGCTGGCCGACCAGAGCTTCACCCTGACCGCGACGCCGAAAAGCGAGAGCATGATGGCCGGCGACAAGTGCGGCGAGTTCACCCTTAGCCACACCGGTGCCATGGGCAACAACAATATGGCCGACGGGGTGACCAGCAAAGACTGCTGGGGACGCTGAGCAACCTTGTCGGGTGCGGGTGGCGCCCGGTGTTTTTACTTCCTGGACTGGACTATGGCAAAGCAACAGCAAGTGGTGATTGTCGGCGGTGGAGTGATCGGCCTGCTGACTGCGTTCAACCTGGCGTCCGCCGGGCAGCAGGTGGTGCTGCTCGAGCGCTCGAATGTCGGCCAGGAATCCTCCTGGGCCGGCGGCGGGATCGTCTCGCCGCTGTATCCCTGGCGCTACAGCCCGGCGGTCACGGCGCTGGCGCATTGGTCGCAGGACTTTTATCCACAGCTGGCCGAGCGTCTTTTCGCCACGACCGGGGTCGATCCCGAGGTGCACACCACCGGCCTGTACTGGCTGGACCTGGACGACGAAGCCGAAGCGCTGGCCTGGGCCCGGCGCGAGCAGCGCCCATTGAGCGCTGTGGATATCTCGGTGGCTCATGACGCGGTGCCGGTGCTGGGCGGTGGTTTTTCGCGGGCGATCTACATGGCCGACGTGGCCAACGTGCGCAATCCGCGCCTGGTCAAGTCGTTGAAGGCCGCCCTGTCGGCCCTGCCGGCGGTGACCATTCACGAGCACTGCGAAGTCAGCGGGTTTATCCGCGAGGGTGAGCGAGTCCTCGGGGTGCAGACCTCCCTGGGCGAAATCCGTGGCGACCAGATGGTGCTGGCGGCAGGGGCCTGGAGCGGCGAATTGCTCAAGAGCCTGGGCCTGGCATTGCCGGTGGAACCGGTCAAAGGCCAGATGATCCTCTACAAGTGCGCCTCGGACTTTCTTTCCTGCATGGTCCTGGCCAAGGGGCGTTACGCGATTCCCCGGCGCGACGGCCACATCCTGATCGGCAGTACCCTGGAGTACGAAGGCTTCGACAAGACCCCTACTTCGTCCGCTCTGGAAAGCCTGAAGGCTTCGGCCATCGAACTGATCCCGGCGCTGGCGCAGGCCGAGGTGGAGGGGCATTGGGCGGGCTTGCGTCCGGGCTCGCCCGAGGGCATTCCCTATATCGGCCCGGTTCCGGGGCTGGAGGGGCTGTGGCTGAACTGCGGGCACTACCGCAATGGCTTGGTCCTGGCGCCGGCGTCCTGCCAGCTGTTCACCGACCTGATGTTGGGCCGGGAGCCGATCATCGATCCGGCGCCTTATGCGCCCCGTGGGCGAATTTAATCCAGGCCGAGTTTCTTCAGTCTGTAGCGCATCGAACGGAACGACAGGCTCAAGCGCTGGGCCGCCGCCGTGCGGTTCCAGCGGGTGTGCTCCAGGGCCTGGAGGATCAGCCGGCGCTCGACTTCCTGCAGATAACCTTCAAGGTCGATCACCTGTGCAGGGCCGGGCGCGATGGCCGGGTGTGCGCCGTTTGGTGTCAGTTGCAGGTCGCGTGCTTCGATCTGCCGGTTCTCGCACAGGGTGTGCGCCCGTTCGAGCAGGTTCTCCAGCTCGCGCACGTTGCCGGGAAAGTCGTAGCCCTGAAGCGCCAGCAGCGCGCCTGGCTGGAGCCGCGCCAACTGTTGGCCATTGCCCTGCGCCAGGCGCTCGAGGATGGCTGTGGCCAAGGGTTCGATATCAGCCTTGCGCGCCCGTAGCGGTGGCACCGCCAGCTCGATCACGTTGAGGCGGTAGTAGAGATCCTGGCGAAAGCGCCCGGCATGCACTTCCGCCTGCAGCGTCTTGTGGGTGGCGCAGAGAATGCGCACATCGACCTGGACCTCCTGCTGCCCGCCGACACAGCGCACCGCTTTCTCCTGGAGCGCACGGAGCAATTTGACCTGCATCGCCAGCGGCAGATCGGCCACCTCATCGAGAAACAGCGTGCCGCCATGCGCTGCCTGGAACAGGCCGGGCTTGTCTTCGATGGCGCCGCTGAAGCTGCCTTTGCGATGGCCGAAAAACTCGCTCTCCATCAGTTCCGGTGGAATGGCCCCGCAGTTGATCGGCACGAAGGCCCGGCTGGCCCGTGGTCCCTGGTCGTGGATCGCGCGAGCGACCAGCTCCTTGCCGCTGCCGGACTCTCCGCTGATATAGACCGAGGCCTGACTCTGGGCCAGCTTACCGATCTGCACGCGCAGTTTATGCATGGAGGTCGAATCGCCGAGCAGTGGGCCGGTAGCAGGGTTCGCTGGTGCCGATCCGGGCAGGGCGCCATTCAACAGCTCACGCAGGCGCGCCAGGGCCACGGGTTTGCTCAGGAAGTCGATGGCGCCGGCCTTCAGGGCTTGGACCGCGGTTTCCTGGTGGGGGCAGGTGCTGAGGATGGCCAGCGGCATTCGCAGCCGATGGCGCTGTATATGCTCGAGTAATTCCAGACCCGTGCCGTCGGGCAGATGCAGGTCGCTCAGGCACAGGTCGAAACCTTCCCGGGCCAGCCAGTGACGCGCTTCGCCCAGGGTACGGGCGCTGCGGGTATGGCGTTGCATCCGGCCGAGGCTGATTTCCAGATATTCGCGAATGCCTGGATCGTCATCGACGATCAGGATTTTTTGCCGTGGGCCCATGCTGCTTACTGCTTCATCCGTGAGCGAAAGAGGTGCAAGAGCACCCGCCATCCTGGCGTGTCGTGAAGTCTAGGCAGGCTTGAGATCGTTGACCCCGTTCAGAGCCGGGCGGGGCAGGGCTGTTGGTCGGATTCAAGGTGACGCGCAGGGTGATATCCCCGGTTTGCCGAGGGTTGCCGCCCGGATGCGAGACGAGAGTGGGCTGGAGGCTTTTTTGTAGCGAATTATTCAGCGGTGCAAACAACGCGCTTTCGACGTCATCTGCACCGCTGTCGGTTGAGGCTCAGCGATCTCGGGAGATCGGGCCTTGCTCCAGGTGGGCCTGGCTGCAATACCACTGTTGCTCGAGGCTCAGCGCCCGGTCACGGGGCAGGTGCACGCCGCAATGGGCACAGCGCACCATGGGCGTGGTGCTGGGTTCGCGGGGAGCAGCGGTGCCGGAGGCGGGCTGCTTGAATTTGCGCCAGAGCCATACCGCAGCGGCAATCAGGGCGATCCAGAACAGTAAACGAAGCATGGTAGCCAGCTATGTGAGTGAGGAACCGGCAGTTTAGCCAAGGTCATGCCAGGCGCACAGTGCAATCAGCGCTGAAATCCGCGGACAAAAAAGGGAGACTCGAAAGTCTCCCTTTTGGCTAACCGCGGCGGTGTCAGTCGAACACGCCGAAGGTCATGTAGCTGAACCACGAGCGGTCGCTGTTGTTGCCTTCGGCTTCGTGCTGTTCTTCTTCGACAGCGTCGCCATTGGCGTCTTTAGGCTTGAGCTCGGCCGGAATTGCGTCCTTGGCGTCCTGGTATTGCTTCATCACGTCCTGGTTGGCGCGGGTTTCTCCCGGCGGCAGCGGTGGACGGGACTCGATCAGGCCCAGGGTGGCCTTGCTCAGCCAGGAGCGGTTGTCCGCCTCGGCGACCCGTGGCACGAACTGGCCGTCGACCAGGCTTGGGTGATCGGGGTAGTTGAGCTTCAGGGTTTCCAGGCTGGTGGCGGCCAGTTCGTCCAGGTGCAGACGCTGGTAAGCCTCGGTCATCACCGCCAGGCCATCGGCCACCGACGGGGTTTCCTGGAAGTTTTCCACCACGTAACGGCCACGGTTGGCGGCGGCTACATAGGCCTGACGGGTCAGGTAGTAATCGGCCACGTGGATCTCGTAGGAGGCCAGCAGGTTGCGCAGGTAGATCATGCGCTGCTTGGCGTCCGGCGCGTAGCGGCTGTTCGGGAAGCGGCTGGTGAGCTGGGCGAACTCGTTGTAGGAGTCGCGCGCGGCACCCGGGTCACGCTTGGTCATGTCCAGCGGCAGGAAGCGCGCCAGCAGGCCGACGTCCTGGTCGAAGGAGGTCAGGCCCTTGAGGTAGTAGGCGTAGTCCACGTTCGGGTGTTGTGGATGCAGGCGGATGAAACGCTCGGCGGCGGACTTGGCAGCCTCCGGCTCGGCGTTCTTGTAGTTGGCATAGATCAGTTCGAGTTGTGCCTGATCCGCGTAGCGGCCGAACGGATAGCGCGACTCCAGGGCCTTGAGCTTGGCTGTGGCGCTGGTATAGCTGTTGTTGTCCAGGTCGGTCTGCGCCTGCTGGTACAGCTCGACCTCGCTCAGGTTTTCGTCAACGACTTCCTTCGATGAGCAAGCAGCGGTCAGTGCGAGGATGGCGATCAGCAGCAGGTGTTTCACTTGCATGGCGGCTTGCGTCCCTATGACGGCCGCTGTCTTGGGCGGGGCCGTCCTGTTATGATGAGCGCCCCGTTGAAAAAGCCTCGGGGCAAAAGACGCCGTATTTAACCACAAGCGCGCAGCCGAAACCAAAGGCTGTGCCGACGCCTAGTCTGAGCATGTCCGATAAAATTGAACTTCGCGCAGAGGTGCCGTCCGAACTGGGCGGCCAACGCCTCGATCAAGTCGCCGCCCAATTATTCGCTGAGCACTCGCGCTCGCGCCTTTCCGCCTGGATCAAAGACGGCCGCCTGACTGTGGATGGAGCGGTTATCCGCCCGCGAGACATCGTCCATGGCGGCGCGGTTCTTGAGCTGACCGCCGAGCAGGAAGCTCAGGGAGAATGGATCGCTCAGGACATCGAGCTGGATATCGTCTATGAAGACGACGATATCCTGGTCATCAACAAGCCTGCCGGCCTGGTGGTCCACCCCGCCGCCGGTCACGCCGATGGCACGCTGCTCAATGCCCTGCTGCACCATGTCCCGGACATCATCAACGTGCCGCGCGCCGGCATCGTCCATCGCCTGGACAAGGACACCACCGGTCTGATGGTGGTGGCCAAGACCATCCAGGCGCAGACCCAGCTGGTCGCCCAGTTGCAGAGCCGCAGCGTCAGCCGCATCTATGAATGCATCGTGATCGGTGTGGTCACCGCCGGTGGCAAGATCAATGCGCCGATCGGCCGGCATGGCCAGCAGCGCCAACGCATGGCCGTGATGGAAGGTGGCAAGCAGGCCGTCAGCCATTACCGCGTGCTCGAGCGTTTCCGTTCCCACACCCATGTGCGGGTCAAGCTGGAAACCGGTCGTACCCACCAGATTCGCGTGCACATGGCACACATCAACTTCCCGTTGGTTGGCGATCCGGCCTACGGCGGCCGCTTCCGTATTCCGCCGGCGGCGAGCCCGACCATGGTCGAATCCCTGAAACACTTCCCGCGTCAGGCGTTGCATGCGCGTTTCCTGGAGCTGGATCATCCGACCACCGGTGAACGCATGAGCTGGGAATCGCCGCTGCCGGAAGACTTCGTCTGGCTGCTGACCCTGCTCAAGCAGGACCGCGAGGCCTTCGTCGGATGAATGACTGGCTGATTCCTGACTGGCCTGCGCCGGCCGGGGTCAAAGCCTGCGTCACCACCCGTGCGGGCGGCGTCAGTCTGGCGCCGTTCGACAGCCTCAACCTGGGCGATCATGTCGACGACGATCCGCAGGCGGTAGCCGAAAATCGCCGGCGCCTGACCGATCGTTTCTCCATACAACCGGCCTGGCTGAAGCAGGTCCACGGTATTGATGTGGTCGAGGCGGATCCGTCCGTCGTCGTCACCGCCGATGCCAGCTGGACGGCCACGCCCGGCATCGCCTGTAGTGCCATGACCGCCGACTGCCTGCCAGCGCTGTTCTGCGACCGCGCCGGTACTCGTGTGGCAGCGGCCCATGCCGGTTGGCGCGGGCTGGCGGCCGGAGTGCTGGAGGCGACACTCGATAGCCTGAAGGTTGTGCCTGAGGATGTACTGGTCTGGCTGGGGCCGGCCATCGGTCCGCAAGCCTTCGAGGTCGGGCCGGAAGTCCGTGAGGCGCTCGTCCGCCACTTGCCGCAAACCGAGCAGGCCTTTGTGCCGAGCCACAATCCCGGCAAGCTCATGGCTGACATCTATACACTGGCCCGCCTGCGCCTGGCGGCATGCGGCGTCACGGCCGTGTATGGCGGTGGTTTCTGCACCGTGAGCGATCCGCGTTTCTATTCCTACCGCCGCAGCCCGCGCACCGGGCGTTTCGCCTCCCTGATCTGGCTCGAACGCTAGACTTTTCTGACCTGTGTCAAGCTCGACAGGCTTGAATCTTCCAGAATCGACCGCATCTACAGGGGTATCTGGCAGGTTTCTCTATTTAGGTGTGTCCATCGCTCCGACCTGCTCAAAAGGAAGGTGACTAATGCGTATAGACCGATTAACCAGCAAGCTGCAGCTGGCATTATCCGATTCTCAATCCCTGGCGGTCGGCCTCGACCATCCGGCCATCGAGCCGGCGCACTTGATGCAGGCCCTGCTCGAACAGCAGGGCGGTTCGATCAAGCCGCTGCTGATGCAAGTGGGCTTCGACGTGAACAGCCTGCGCAAGGAGTTGAGCAAAGAGCTTGATCACTTGCCGAAAATCCAGAACCCCACCGGCGACGTGAACATGTCGCAGGATCTGGCGCGCCTGCTGAACCAGGCCGATCGCCTGGCGCAACAGAAGGGCGACCAGTTCATCTCCAGCGAGCTGGTGCTGCTGGCGGCCATGGACGAAAACAGCAAGCTCGGCAAATTGCTGCTGGGCCAGGGCGTCAGCAAGAAAGCGCTGGAAAACGCCATCAATAACCTGCGTGGCGGCGAGGCGGTGAATGACGCCAACGTCGAGGAGTCGCGCCAGGCCCTGGATAAATACACCGTCGACCTGACCAAGCGTGCCGAGGACGGCAAGCTCGACCCGGTGATCGGTCGTGACGACGAAATTCGCCGGACCATCCAGGTGCTGCAACGCCGGACCAAGAACAACCCGGTGCTGATCGGTGAGCCTGGCGTGGGTAAAACCGCGATTGCCGAAGGCCTGGCCCAGCGCATCATCAATGGCGAAGTGCCGGACGGCCTGAAAGGCAAGCGCCTGCTGTCCCTGGACATGGGCGCGCTGATCGCGGGCGCCAAGTACCGCGGCGAGTTCGAAGAACGCCTGAAATCCCTGCTCAACGAGCTCTCCAAGCAGGAAGGGCAGATCATTCTGTTCATCGACGAACTGCACACCATGGTTGGCGCCGGCAAGGGCGAAGGCTCGATGGATGCGGGCAACATGCTCAAGCCGGCCCTGGCCCGGGGCGAGTTGCATTGCGTCGGCGCCACCACGCTCAACGAGTACCGTCAATATATAGAGAAAGACGCGGCCCTCGAGCGGCGCTTCCAGAAAGTCCTGGTGGATGAGCCGAGCGAAGAAGACACCATCGCCATCCTGCGTGGCCTGAAAGAGCGTTATGAGGTGCACCACAAGGTGGCGATCACCGACGGCGCGATCATTGCCGCGGCCAAGCTCAGCCATCGCTACATTACCGACCGACAGTTGCCGGACAAGGCGATCGACCTGATCGACGAAGCCGCCAGCCGTATCCGCATGGAGATCGACTCCAAGCCGGAAGTGCTGGACCGTCTGGAACGGCGCCTGATTCAACTGAAGGTTGAGTCCCAGGCCCTGAAGAAGGAAGACGACGAAGCGGCGATCAAGCGCCTGGAGAAACTCCAGGAGGAAATCACCCGCCTGGAGCGCGAATACGCTGACCTGGAAGAAGTCTGGACTTCGGAGAAGGCCGAGGTGCAAGGCTCGGCGCAGATTCAGCAGAAGATCGAGCAGTCCCGCCAGGAACTGGAAGCCGCGCGCCGCAAAGGCGACCTGAACCGCATGGCCGAGTTGCAGTACGGGGTGATCCCGGACCTGGAGCGCAGCCTGCAGATGGTCGACCAGCATGGCCAAAGCGAGAACCAGCTGTTGCGCAGCAAGGTGACTGAAGAGGAAATCGCCGAAGTCGTGTCCAAGTGGACCGGTATTCCGGTGTCGAAGATGCTCGAAGGTGAGCGCGACAAGCTGCTGAAGATGGAAAGCCTGCTGCACCAGCGTGTCATCGGCCAGAACGAAGCCGTGGTGGCGGTAGCCAATGCCGTGCGGCGTTCCCGTGCTGGATTGTCCGATCCGAACCGGCCAAGTGGCTCGTTCATGTTCCTCGGCCCGACCGGTGTGGGTAAAACCGAGCTGTGCAAGGCGCTGGCCGAATTCCTTTTCGATACCGAAGAGGCGATGGTACGGATCGATATGTCCGAATTCATGGAGAAACATTCCGTGGCTCGGTTGATCGGTGCGCCTCCAGGCTACGTCGGCTACGAGGAGGGCGGTTACCTGACCGAGGCGGTGCGCCGTAAGCCTTATTCGGTGATCCTGCTGGACGAGGTCGAGAAGGCCCATCCAGACGTGTTCAACATCCTGCTGCAGGTGCTGGAAGACGGCCGCCTGACGGACAGCCACGGGCGTACCGTGGATTTCCGTAATACGGTGATCGTCATGACCTCCAACCTGGGTTCGGTGCAGATCCAGGAGCTGGTGGGGGATCGCGAAGCACAGCGGGCGGCGGTGATGGATGCGGTGTCGAGCCATTTCCGTCCGGAGTTCATCAACCGGATCGACGAAGTGGTGATCTTCGAGCCATTGGCCCGGGACCAGATCGCCGGCATCACCGAGATCCAACTGGGACGCCTGCGCGCCCGCCTGGCCGAGCGAGAGCTCAAGCTGGAGCTGAGTGGCGAGGCCTTGGACAAACTGATTGCCGTGGGCTACGACCCGGTCTATGGCGCGCGTCCGCTCAAACGAGCGATCCAGCGCTGGATCGAGAACCCGCTGGCGCAGTTGATTCTGTCTGGCAGTTTCCTGCCGGGAGCCACTGTGACGGCCAAGGTGGAAAACGACGAAATCGTCTTCGTCTGAGCCGGATAGGGCGTCGTTGTGAAGGAGGCCTCGCATTGCGAGGCCTTTTTTTGCATAGGGCGTTGAACTGTAAGGCAAAGGCTTGTAAAGTGCGCCCCGCAGTACGTCACCCCAAGGGTTTTTCCTCCCTGAGGAAAAAACTGAAATAAGTTGCAAATCATTGTCTTGAAAGCAATTTAGGGGGTTGACAGAGGTTTTTAAGATTGTAGAATAGCGCGCCTCAGAGACATGAACGTAGCGATACGGACCAGGTCGACGAGGAGGCTTCTAGAAATAAAAGCCTGTTGTAAACTTGAAATGTTCAGTTCCGTGATAGCTCAGTCGGTAGAGCAAATGACTGTTAATCATTGGGTCCCAGGTTCGAGTCCTGGTCACGGAGCCAATTTCAAACCGGGGTATAGCGCAGTCCGGTAGCGCGCCTGCTTTGGGAGCAGGATGTCAGGAGTTCGAATCCCCTTACCCCGACCATATTTGGGTCGTTAGCTCAGTTGGTAGAGCAGTTGGCTTTTAACCAATTGGTCGTAGGTTCGAATCCCACACGACCCACCATTTTTGAGACCAGTTCGCTGGAATCGAATCTTAAGATCAGACGCCAAAAGCTCTGTTCGCAGAAGGCGCCTTTAAAAGGTGCCTTTTTTTTACCGGGGTATAGCGCAGTCCGGTAGCGCGCCTGCTTTGGGAGCAGGATGTCAGGAGTTCGAATCCCCTTACCCCGACCATACTGAAAATCCTCGTATCGAAAGATACGGGGATTTTTTTTGCCCGGAATTCGGCGTCGGTTGTGTCTGTCTCTTCCTGAATAAGGTTTACACCTTCTGATCTCTTCTCAGGAGGGCGTGATGGAAGCGGGAAAAGGCGCAGTCAGTGAGGCTACACGCTGACTTTTAAATTGTCGGTCGTCGACCATGTTGAAAAGGCGAGCTGAGTCATAAAGAGGCTCAGGCGCGCTACAGCATTCAAGGCAAGACGACCGTTCTGATGTGGCTGTATACAAAGCATGGTCGGCAGGATTGGAGCGCAGGCGGACATACTGGCTCGCCGAAGATAGTTTCATTCCTTTGGCGTGAAGCAAAAAAAGCCCCGATAATTCGGGGCTTTTTTTGGGGGGATTTGGGTTGTCCATTGTCGTTCTGTGCATATCCCTTTTCCGGCCCCCGTTTCGCTGCCATTCACTGTCTAGCGGGCATATTCGATATAGATGAGGTGAGTAGGGGGGATGTACTGGCCGCTGGGTTGACCAGGCTCATGCCGATAAACGCAATGTGGGAGTGATTGGCTTATGTTTCTGTGTGACCAGCCCCTCGTTGCGAGGGGCGTTTACGGTGCTCACAAGGCCCGGCAAAGGCCATCCACACGTTCATATGCCAATTCCTTGTTGGCTGCCGGTAGCGTGTAATCCACGAAACAGCTGCCTTCGGCCCAGCGAATCTCCAGTCGGCCCTTGTCGGCAACGCCGAAGACCAGCAGGCGCGACAGGTTGTCGACCATACCCAGGGGCTTGTCTTGCTCGTCGTAGCCTTGGGCGCCGAAGGGGATGGTGCCGCCTTTCTCCGCACGCAGGACGAACTGCAGGCGGCGACCGGTCTGTGCGGCGTAGGTGGTCTTGACGATGGCGCCACGGGTCGGCACCAGCACCTTGGAGGTTTCGTTGATCTCGGTATCGGTCCCCAGGGTCTGGGTGTCCAGGTTCAGCCAGTTGTAACGATAAGGCTGCATATAGGGCACCACCGCGTAACCCTTGCCATTGGTGCGCACGCCGTTCCAGCCGGATACCCCGACGCCATCGACATCCGGAACTTCCAGCAAGCCAAAGGTCTCGCCAAGCGGCTGGCCAAGGGTGATGCCGCCGCTGTGTACCAGCAGGGAGCCAGAAGCACCCAGGTCGATATGCTTGTCATCGCGCCCCTGGCTATAGCCACCACGCAGCTTGGCGACGGGGGTGTCCCAGTCCAGGCCGGCGCCGGCTGTGCTGCCGTTTGTTTTGCTATGGCCGGCCTGTGCCGAGTAGCTGAGGGTGGCCTGGTCGTCCAGGTAGCCGGATACGTTCGACTGCAGCGAGGAGTCGCCCTTGCTCGAGCTGATGGCGTTGCTGGAGAGGCGATGAGAACTGCCTCTCCCACCCAGCGGTAGGCTGACGCTGGCGGTGAGTTGTGTATCCGAACCACCGTTCATGGGATCGCTCTGGGTGCGTGACACCGCCAGGCTGTAGCTGACATCGGCGATGCTGCTGCCATAACCCAATTGCCAGTTGCGCGTGCGGCCCTGCTGTTTCCAGTAGCTGGTTTCATCCATGCTCAGATACAGCGACCCTCGTTGCGACAGGTTCTGGTTCACCCGGAGGTTGATCCGGCTCTTTTGTGCACTGAAGCCGGCACGCTCCTGATACATGAGGTCGTCCACATGCTGGCTGAAGCTGCGATAGCCTTCGGTGGAGTAGCGGTAGCCGGCCATGGTGAAGGTGGTATCGGTGGCGTTCAGCGTCTTGGAGTACAGGAAGCGTGCACTGTGCCCCTTGTTGCTCCTGCCGTTCGGGGTTTTCGATTCACTGCTGGTGACGTCGAAGGAAATGCCGCCGATGCTGGAGTTCACGCCCGCGCCAAGGTTGACGGCGCGATAGTCCTGGGCGAGCAGCGCACCACCGTAGCCGGTCAGGTTGTCGGTCACACCGTAGACTGCGGTGCCCTGGGTGAATGATGGCGATGGCTGGTCGGCGGAACGATATTCACCGGCAGTGACGCTGTAGCGAAGGTTGCCGCGGCGGGTCATGACCGGCTGGTAGGCATAGGACTGCTGGTATTCGCGCACACGACCGTCCGCTTCGATGATCTTGATCTGCAAGTCGCCGTTGGAGCCGCTGGGATAGATGTCAGTGAACTCGAAGGCGCCAGGCGGCACCGACGCGGAATAGATCACGTAGCCGTTTTGCCGTACTTCGACGGTGGCGTTGGTTTCAGCGATACCGCGGATCACAGGTGCGTAGCCGACCTCGTTGTCAGGCAGCATGCCGAGGTCCGAAGCGATCTGGGCGCCGCGAAAACGCACGCTGTCGAAGATCTCGCCGGGGGTGTACAGCTCGCCCAGGGAAAACTTGCCTTTCAGGCGCCGAACATCGCGTTCCAGATAGGTGCGGTTGCTCTTGAACTCGCTTTTTGTACCGGTGCCACCGGTCAGGGCGGATTCGTTACGAAAGCGCCAGCCGGCGATGTTAAAACCGTTGCGCAGGTTCAGGTTGTGGTAGTCGCTCTTCGTTCCTTGGTTGGTGTTGCGGTTGAAGTTGGCCTGGTAGTCGCTGTAGAAGGCGGTGATGCCTTCGTCCCAAACCGACGGGTCGACGTAACCACGGGAATAGCGCTGGACGTAGGCCTGCGGAATGCTGACCTGCAAGGCCAGGTTGGTGATGTCGAAGTCCACCGCGGCGCCAGCGATCTGGGCGCTGACGTCGAACGGCAGCTCATCCTTGGCGTCGGCGGCGATAAGCCCGTCCTGCTGGGCTTTGCCCGCGTTGAGCCCGAGCTCTTTGAACAGCCCGAGCGAGAGGACGGGTTTGGCCTGCCCGGATGCGTCGGCACTGAAGGTGATCTCCTGGCGCTTGATCAGCACGTTGTTCAAGTAGAGGTCGACGCTGTAGGTGCCTGGCGGAATGGCGCTGCCTTTCTCGAAATACTTGAGGTCCACCGGAGCACCCTCCATTTTCAAAAAGGAGTCGCTGAACTCGACCTCTGCGGCGGACAGCTTCGAGGTCAGTCCCACTGCCATGAGGCAAGTCGCGCACGCCCGTCGGGCGATCCTGAAACTGAGCTCTCTCTGAAAAATGGGCATGCGAAATCCTTTCGATCATGCATCGGATGCCCGAGGCACTGACCTGAGTAAAAAGTCGGATAGGTAAAGCTTTGCGCTCTGGCGAGCGGCGCGAATGACGGTTGTGCTTTCGTTAGTTGGAAAGTTTGCTGGTGATTCGATCCAGCCCGCCGTAATCGTTGATGCTGTCGAATTCCACCGTTGCAGCTCCGGACCTCACGCCAGCCGAGCCTTTGATCGCGACGACGCGAGTCGCCCCTGGCGCCAGCATTTCCGCGGTGGCGCTGCCCGTGTCCGCGCCGTTGCGCAGCTTCACGGTGCTACCGGAAAAGGACACGTGGTACGCGGAAGGGTTGGTCACTGAAAGCGCGGTTTTACCGCCTTGTTCCACCAGCTTCCATTGCAGGTTCTTGGCTGCATTGGCCGAGGTGTCCGGCAGATTGGCCGGGCGGTAGAACAGTTTTATGCGTTGGCGTATGGCGATCTGCAGGGTGTTCTGGTCCTTGGCTTTTTGCGGAATCTCTTGCACGGCGAGCCAGAGCACGGACTCCTTATCGGTCGGCAGCCCTTGGCCTTGATAGAGGATGCGCAGTGTTTGCTGCTTGTTGCCTCCAAGACGAACGAGAGGAGGAGTAACGACAAATGGGACTTCAGCAGAGGGGCCATTGCGATCTGGCTCGACCCAGGACTGGACCATGATGTCATCCGAGCCTTGGTTCCTGACGATGACGGATGTTTCCTTGGCTGGCGCGGCAAAGACGACGCGGGTGCCATCCAGCGTAATGCCGGCATTGGCCATCGACGCAAAGAGCGTCATGGCACTGGTGAGGGCAAGACGTGTCAATAGTGAGGTTTTCATAGCGGCTCCAGGTCGGTGGGAAGGGCGCATGCCCCTCCCTTTGGCGCGGGTTACTCGTAGGTCAAGGTAAACGGCAGGGTGCCGTTCGCAGAACCAGCTTTGATCGGTGCGCCGTTTGCCACATAACCTGCACGCAGGTTCAGATTGGCGGTGTAGGTGGTGTTTTGACCTTCGGTGGTTGATACCAGCGCGCCATCGATGGTTTCGTTCGCACCGAGGTTCACCAGCTTGTTGCTGCTGTTGTAAAGACCGATGCCCACGCCTTCTGCACCACCGGTGACTTTCAGCAACGAGACGTTCTTGCTGTCGACGCCGGAGCCACTGTTCGGGTCGAACTGCAGCTTGACGGACTTCAGGCCGGCCGCGGTACCGCCGCAATCCAGGTTCAGGTTGATGCTCTTACCGCCGACGATGCCACCAGCGGCAGTGCCGGTGAGCGAGTCGCTGCTGACCTTGCCGAGGCCGATATCGATGGTCTGTCCGCCTTTGTTGCCACCAACGCTGGTGCCGGCACCGCCGGTGATGGCACAGGATGCGGCGATGATTTCGCCGGTGAAGTTGATGGTACCGTCTGCCGCGACAGCGGAAGTGCTGACTGCGCCAGCGATGGCCATGGAGACGATGCTTTTGAGAAGTTTGGACATTTCATGTACCTGCTAAAGTGGGAGGTGCAATCTTGTGTCTTCACTCCGGTCGTTACAATAAGACCATTCTTAAACTGTTGATTAGTCTATGGGTTTGAATGGCTGCTAATACTTTGTTTGTTGGTGGGGTTTCAATAGGAAGATTCTTAAAATGTTGCCCTGTTAGGGTTTTCTTGAAGAGAATTGTCCGTCTGGCCTGGTAAGCAGGGGAGCGATTTGTATCGCCTTCGATCGTTTTGGGGGAGGCACCCAGGAAGGCCAGTTCATTGGGTGGTGGGCGAGTCTAGAGGAGGATTAAACTAACTGCCATCTACAAATAGATGGAACACGACTGTTACCTTGAATACTTATTTGATCAACTCTCTATATGTTGCTTTAAAAGGCGCCACTAGAAGCATGGATATGCATTGCTCGAACTAGATGGGGGGCTTTTGAGTGCTGAGGATGAAGTAGGGCAGGTCTTTTAGTTTGGCTGTGAGGCTGGCTGTGTACTGCTCGGAAAAGTCTGATCTCAACTAAGGGAAGTTTCTTTTCTTCGATCTCCAGCAATTCCCCTGTGGGTCCCGAGTTGGGCAAAGGCCTGAACCAACCTTGCACAGGATGCAAAAAAATGCCCCGATCGCTCGGGGCATTCCTGTCTTGAACGACTGACTCAGTGCAGCTTGAGTCGTGGCTCGGTACCACGGCCGATCCGGCTGCCGAGCATCAGCATGGCGGTCCGGAACGGGCCGTAGAGCGCCATCTGGTGCATGCGGTACAGCGACACATAGAACATCCGCGCCAGCCAGCCTTCGAGCATCACACTGCCGGTCAGGTTGCCCATCAGGTTGCCCACGGCGGAAAAACGCGACAGCGAGATCAGCGAACCGTAGTCGGTGTATTTGTACTCCGGCAGGGCCTTGCCTTCGATGCGCAGTTTCAGCGACTTGGTCAGCAGCGATGCCTGCTGGTGAGCCGCCTGGGCCCGCGGTGGAACGTTGCGATCGGTGCCCGGTTGCGGGCAGGCGGCGCAGTCGCCAAAGGCGAAGATATTTTCATCGCGAGTGGTCTGCAGGGTCGGCAGGACTTGCAGCTGGTTGATGCGGTTGGTTTCCAGGCCGTCGATGTCCTTGAGGAAACCCGGTGCGCGAATCCCGGCGGCCCAGACTTTCAGGCTGGCGGCAATCACCTGGCCATCGGCGGTGATCAGGCTGTCGGCGGTCACTTCGCTGACCGCGGCATTGGTCATCACCTTGACCCCGAGTTTTTCCAGGGTCTTGTGTACCGGTCCGCCAATCCGCTCCGGCAGGGCCGGCAGTACCCGTGGGCCGGCCTCGATCAGGGTGATGTGCATGTTTTCCGGCTTGATCCGGTCCAGGCCGTAAGCCGCCAGTTCGTGAGCGGCATTGTGCAGCTCGGCGGCCAGTTCGACGCCCGTGGCGCCGGCTCCGACGATAGCCACGCTGATCTGCTCGACCACATCGGTCTGCCCGGCGTGGGCACGCAGGTAGTGGTTGAGTAGTTGCTGATGGAAGCGTTCGGCCTGCTTGCGGGTGTCGAGGAACAGGCAATGCTGGGCGGCGCCCTGGGTGCCGAAGTCGTTGGTGGTGCTGCCCACGGCGATCACCAGGGTGTCGTACCCCAGCTCGCGGGCCGGCAGCAGCTCCACGCCATTTTCGTCGTAGGTGGCGGCCAGCTGGATTTTCTTCTGCTGACGATCGAGCCCGCTCATGCGGCCCAGCTGGAACTCGAAGTGGTTCCATTTGGCTTGGGCGACATAGTTGAGTTCGTCTTCGGAAGAGTTCAGCGAGCCGGCGGCCACTTCATGCAGTAAGGGCTTCCAGATGTGGGTCAGGTTCGCGTCGACCAGCATCACACTGGCGGTGCCGCGCTTGCCCAGAGTCTTACCCAGACGGGTAGCCAACTCCAGACCGCCGGCGCCGCCGCCAACGATGACAATACGATGAGTCATGGGGATATCTCGCAAGGCTAAAAGAAATCGGTACGGTTACCCGAGCGAGCGCGATGCAGCTCATAGCGTCAGGTAACTGATAAGTCGGCTCAGCAGGCCCAGGCCAATGGTGATGGCCACGACTATTACGAGGAGCATCCACGGCCGGAAGGGCCGGCGCTCGACTCGGTGCTGGGCCAGTTGCAGGTATTCTTCGACATGGCGTTGGTCGTCGGGGTTCAGGCGGCTGGTCATAAAAAGCCTCGTCAGCTAGACGTTGCGAAAAGTATGAAGGTTACAGCGCAGTGCCATCTTGTCGGGCTATGCGGCATGGAACGGAGCATAGCTGCTCGCGGATGCGGGCCTTGTCATCGCGCGAGTGATTGCGCTTTGTAACACTCACGCGATGTTTGCGCCATGCCACGAATGGCCTGAAGAGGCCCGGGAAATTCCGCTCCAGGCGGCCTACAGGCTGATCCCGACGTCGAAGAGGATGCTGCGCCCCAGGTTGCCACGCAGGAAGTCCGGCGCATCGGGATGGGCGAACAGCACGCGGGCGAAGGTCGGCCCGACCAGCGACAACGAGCGCCAACCCTGACGCAGATACTCGGTCGGCGGCGGGAAATGGCTGTTGAGGTCGAGCACTTCGCGCTTGAGGCTGGCGAAGGCGATGATGTCCAGTTCCCCCAGGTCCATGCCGCGTTCTTTGTAGTTGTGGGCTTTCTTGCGCAGGGTCGGTGCCAGCCTGAGCAACAGTTCGTTGGCCGGAATGCGCTTGGGCTTGGCCTCGCGCCGCACCAGTTGGCTGAGAGAAAAGGCGCTACGGCGCCGTTGCAACTCGTCGCGCCATTCGTCGTTGAGGCGGCGGCCTTCGTCCAGCACGAAGAACACCTCGAAACAGGCTTCGCGAAACAGTACGTCCGGCGGCTCCTGCCCGGCGGGCGTGAATTCGTCGGCACGGTAGGGGATGTTCAAGCCTTGCAGCAGGCGCTGGCAGACCCAACGCTCACGCTCCCATTTGCGCGCATTGGACAGGAACGCGTTGGCTTGTTCGGCCTGAATGGTGAGCAGGCGCAGGTAATCTGAGTCATCCATAGTCCAAGCTTAGCGTCCAAACGCTGATCCAAGAAATACACTCTGCCGGGTCGGCGGCGGGGGCTGACTGCACTTATAACGGATAAGTGTGACATCAGGTCAACCCTCTGCCGCTCGTTCACGCCCGCCAGGGTTTCAGCCAGAGGCCCAGGGCGATCAGCAGGAGCAGCCCGGCCACAGTGCTGAGCCCCAGTTGCAGCCAGGCATTCGGCAGCGGATGCAACAGCAGCGCTGCGGCACTCAGCAGAGCGGCGCTGACGGCCCAGCGCACCGGCCAGCTGATAAGGCTGAGCAATTGTTGGCGCTGCATCAGCAACAGGTTGGTCAGGATCACGCCGCCGAGGGCGGCCAGGGGAATCGCATTCAGCCCCGCAATCAGCGGCAAGCCCGCCAGCAGCAAGGCGTTGAGCAGGCTGCCGAGCAGTTCGCAGTACAGCGGCGTTCGGGTATCGCCAGCGGCATAGGCGTAGCGCGCGAGCATGGCGTTCCAGGCGCCGAACACCAGGGACACGGCGAACCAGCCCAGCAGCGCCGGCAGCGGCCCGTCGGCGCTCTGGGCGGGCAGCAACCAGTGGATCAGCGCCGGGCTGGCGCCCACCAGGCCGAGGGCTGCTGGCAGGCTCAGCAGGGTCGCGGCGTCCAGCCCGCGATGCAGCAGCCCCAGGCGTTGATCGCCGGACTTGCCGCTCATCAGGCCGAGCAGGACCTGGTTCAGGCTCATCAAGGCAATCAACGGCAGGTTGATCAGCTTGCGCGCCAGGTTGACCCAGGTCACCGCGCCTTCGCCCAGGTAGCTGGCGACCACCCGTTCCACCAGCGCCAGGCCCTGGCTGGCCAGGTTGCTGGTCAGCAGCGGGCCGAGACGGACCAGCAACTCCCGGCTGGCCCCGGCGTCCCCGCGGACCTGCCAGGGGCGCCAGCCGGTTTGCCAGATCGCCGGTACCAGCGACAGGCACATCAGCAGGCTGCCGAGAAAAAACGCCAGCGAAAGGCCGGAGCCCAGGCTCGCCTGGCCGTAGAAAAACAGATAAAGCACCGGTGGCAGGTTGAACAGCAGCGAACCCAGCCCCGGCAGGACAAAACGTTGCCGGGCATGCAGCGGAATGCTGAACAGCGCATGCAGGAGCAGGCCGGGGATACAGGCGGCCAGGCTGCGCAGGTTGACGGCGGCTTCGGCCTGGGCTGCGCTGTCGAGCCCGGGACCGATCAGGCGGATCCACAGTGGCGCGCTCAAGGCCAGCAGGGCATACAGCCCCAGGCCCAGGCCCAGCAGGCGCGGACTCAGGCCCGCCAGCCAGGTGTGCTGGCGCTGGGCGTCGCGCTCCTGATAGAGCGGCAGGGCCGCGGCCGCCAGGATACCGGCCGCCAGGGTCATGCGCAGGGCTTCGGGAATGAACACTGCGACCAGGAACGCATCGCTGCGGCTGCCCGCGCCCCAGGCCGCCACCAGCAGCCATTCGCGGGCAAAACCGGCGAGCAGCCCGGCGAGGGTCGCCAGGGTCAGTAGCAGGGTGCTGCCGAGCATCAATAGAACAGGGTGAACAGGCCTTTGCCACCCACCTTGTAGTTCAGGTCGTGAGGGCGCTCACCCATGGGTTTGGCACCGCTGCCACCGATGATCTTGTAGGGGGGAACAGCCTTGGACACGAGGGTGTTGGCGGTCACTACCGCCCCGCGACCGATATGCGAGCCATGGGCGAGCAGCGCCCGGGTGGCGATCCAGGCGTAGTCATCGATATAGATGGGCGCGGACACCGACCAGAACTCGGGGCTCATCGGGTCATGGCCGCCGGCGAGAATCAGCACGTGAGAGGCGATCGTTACATGATCGCCGATGATCAGCCCGGCCCGGGCGTCGACCTGACAATGCCAGGCGATCACGCTGTCATCGCCGATCACCAGGTTTTCCACACCCAGCACCTCGGTGTTGCGCCAGATGGTCGAGCCCTTGCCGATTTTCGCGCCGCCCAGGCGCAGCCAGGCGATGCGCACGTGATGGCTGGGGATCTTGTTGATCAGGATGTTGTAGGCCTGTTCCCAGGCCCGCAACCAGCGGTCCTTGAGGGTGGCCAGGTTCTTGCCGTAGCGCGGCACCAGGGTGGTGGGGATGTCCTGCTTCAAACGACCATACAGGCGCCGTGTCAGGGGATGTTCGATGATCTGTTCGATGTCCACCGAGCAGACACTGTAGCGCGCCTGCTCGCCGTCGCCCTCGACGAACAGCACGTCGTTGTTCAGCCCCCAGCTGTAGGCCTCGAGCAGTTCATCGTGGCTGACGCCCAGCTCCGAGGCCAGGGCAGGCAGGCGTTCCGGCAGATCCGCAGAATGGAAAATACGGTGTTTCATGCTTGGCGATCCTTGGGGTTGATGAGGGGGAGGGTGATGGCCGGGCGTAACCGGACCTGTTGCAGGCTTATGCCCATCAACAGCCAGAACAGACCGATCAGCACGAAAGTGAAGCTGAAGTAGTGGTCGAACAAACCCGTCAGCAACGCTGCCAGCAGGCCGGAAATGCAGCCCAGCCACAGCGCGTTGTCAGCGGTCACCTGACGGATCGGCGCCAGCGGGCGCACCTCGCGCCACCACAATAGGGTGACGGCGATGAACAGCAGCATCCCCGGAATGCCGATCTTGTAGATGAAGTTCAGCCACAGGTTGGAGATGCCCGGCAGGTCGGTGCCCGGCACCGGCGGATCGACCTTGAAGCCGATGCCCAGCGGGTAGCGCATCATCGCCTCGGGGAATTTCGCGTACTCATCGAAACGCACTTCGGTACTGGCGTTGGTCGCCGAGAACATGGTCATCAGGCGTTCCTGCAGCGGCGGATAGAACATCACCAGGGCCACCGCGAAAGCCGCCCCGAGGCCAATGATCCGGCCGCTGTATGGCACGCGTTTGTAGGTCAGCCAGATCAGCACCAGGGCCAGGGCCAGGATCGCCCCGCGGGAAATACTCAGCAGCAGCCCGGCGCAACCGAGGATCGCCACCGCCAGCCCCAGGGCCCGGCGCGCGCCGGTGCGGGTCCAGCCATAGAGCAGCGCCAGGGGAATGAACAGCACCAGCACGCCGCCCGTGAGGTTGGGGTGAACCCAGGGCGATGCCATGCGCTGGTAGTTGGCGGAGAAGATGTCCTTCACCGCTTCCGGGTGGGCGTACTTGAGGTCGGTGAGGATCGGGATCATCGACATCGCGTTGCGCGACTTGATGAACATGCCGATCGACAACAGCAGCATCAGCAGAGTGCCCAGCAGCAGGGCGATCACCACTTTGTCGCGGTCGGCATCGGTACGCAGCAGCAGCGGCACCATGAACAGCAGCGACAGGTTCATCAGCCAGCGCACCCAATTCACCGGGCCGTTGCCCTCGGCATGAATGATCAGCATGCCCCAGACAAAGGGAATGGCGCTGAACAGCATCAGCCAGGCCATGGCCCGTTCGGTGGGGCGCCAGAGCATGAGGTTGCGGGTCTTGCCGATGAATGATTGCCAGAACAGTCCGACCCACGTCAGGCCCAGCACCGCTTCACTGACCGTGGTGCGAATCCCCAGTTGCAGCGTGGTGTAAGGAATGCAGGTGGCCAGCACGGCGAAGATCAGCAGGCCCCACAGCGGCTTGCGGATCAGCGTCAGGGCTACGGCCAGGCCGATCACCACGAAGATGACTTTTGCCGGTGGCAGGGCCCACAACAGAATCCCGAAGATCAACCCCAGGGTCAGGCCAATGGATTTTCCTGGCAGCATCAGTGAAAGAGCCCTGTGAGCAAGGTGTCGAGGCGCTGGCGGTAGGTCGGTTCGGCAAATTGCCGGGCCCAGTCGCGCAGGGTGTCCGGATCCGGTCTGTTGCTGTCCTGGGCCTGTTCGATCAGTGCGTTGCGCAGGCTGGCGCGATCGCGGGCATTGAAGCGTCGCGCGCTGGGCGGAGAGACTTCGTCGAGGGCCGAACCCCTGGCCACCGCGACCGGCGTACCCTGCCACAGCGCCTCGACCACCGGCAGGCCGAAGCCTTCGGCGTAGGAGGGTTGCCACAGGCAGTCGGCATGCTGGTACAGCGCCTGCAGCTGCTCGTCGCTGACACCACTGACCCAATGCAGGCCGGGCAACTGGTTCAGGTTCGCCGGCAGGTCGCTGGCGTGGCCGACCAGGACCAGCTCCGGTACTTGCGGGTTTTCCTGGCGGCAGCGCTGCCACTGCTCGATGAAGAACGGCATGTTCTTGCGCGGCTCCCGCGTCCCGACGGCCAGCCAGTAACGCTCGGGCAGGCCCGCCGGCAGCGGGCCGACGACGCCCTGGAACTCCGGCACCAGGTTGTTCAGCACGCGGAACTTCGGCCGTGCCCAGGGAAACAGCCGGGCCGCTTCGCTGCAGGAAAACCGCGAAGGGCACCAGACTTCATCGGCGATCCAGATCGACCAGGCGATCGATACGGCATCGATCAGCCGATAGACCATGGCCTTGATCGGCGAGCGGTGGAAGTTACGCTGGGTCAGCTGGAACAGGTCATGCAGGATCAGCACATAACGGGTACCCGCCGGCTTGTGGCCGATGGGCAGGCCCATGTTGGCGGTGGCGATGTACAGGTCGACCGACTGCTCGCGAATGGTCGCCGGCAAGAATTTGCGTTCGAAGCGCAGGCGCACGCCGGGGCGTTGCACGCCATCGAGGGGGCTTGGCCAGGCCGGACAGAAGGCGGTCTGGCGTTGCTCATGCTCCAGTGGCGCTTCGCTCACCAGCAGCAATTCGATGTCTTCACGGGCGCGCAAGGCCTGTTCCAGTGCCTTGACCTGACGGGCGATACCGGAGGAGGGAGCGGCCGTGGCCGGACGATAATCGAGGGCTACACGCATGCGGGATGCTCCTGTGTGGAGGGCAGAGTCCGGTAGATCTGTTCCAGCTCGTCGCCGGCCACGGCCCAGTCGTGATGCTGGCGGGCATACAGGCGGGCGCCGCCGGCCAGTTGGGCGGCCAGGGTCGGCTCGCTCAACAGGCGAATCACGGCATCGGCCAGGGCCTGGGCATTGTCGCCTGCCAGGTAATGTTCCTCGGGGCGGATGGCCAGACCCGAGGCGCCTTGCGCGGTGCTGACCAGCGGCAGGCCGGCGGCCATGGCTTCGAGCACCTTGAGCTTGGAGCCGCCGCCCTGGCGCAACGGCGCGATGAACAGCGCGCAACGTCGTTGCAGATCAGGCAGGTCCGGCACGAAGCCGACCCACTCGATGCGGCTGTCGGTCCAGCGTTCGGGCCAGTTGGCAGGCAAGGCATACCCGGCCACCGCCAGGTGCGCCTCGGGGCAGTGGCTCCAGACCCGCGGGAAGATCTCGTCGAGCATCCACTGCACGGCGTCCAGGTTCGGCGCGTATTCGTAGTTGCCGACAAACAGCACCCGCTGGCTCTGCGGGTCGGCCGAGACCTCGGCAAAGCTGCGGCTGTCGACGCCGTTGACCACCACCTCGACCGGGGTACGGGTCAGCTGGCGCATGGACTGGGCGTCGCTTTCGGTCACCGCGACCACCTGACGGGCCGAATCGAACGCCTTGCGTTCCCACTGCCGGCAGCGCCATTGGTCGTAGCGCACGAAGAGGCTGGCCCAGGCCGGGAAGCGGTCATAGGTCGCGCCGCCCAGGCTGGACTCGAGGTTGTGCTCGGTGAGCACGAAGTCCCGGCCGGCCCGCCGCAGTGGTTGCAGATAGGGTTGCAGGCTGTAGCTGTGTTCGACCTGGATCACATCCCAGGGCTCCTGCAGCAGGCTGTCGAAGCGCTCGCGCAACGGGCGCGACACGCCGTTGACCGTGGTCAGCAGCGGCCAGGGCGCGAACAGCCCGGCCAGCAGCGTGACCGGGTGTTTCAGTGGGCGTCGGGGCTCCACGATCAGGCGCTCCAGCCAGGGCTCGAGGGCGGCGCGGGTGGCGGCATCGGCCTCGGTCTTCGACTGCACCAGCAAGGTGATGCGGTGACCCCGCTCGCTCAAGGTCCGCAGCAAGTGAAACTGGCGAGTCTTGCCTCCGCTGGTCATGGGCCAGGGCAGGTAGGGGAGAATCCAGAGAATCTTCACGTACGGCACTCCAAGTCGAGATCGATTACCACACGAGAATCTGCAGGGACGATTTCACGGCCGGCTGGATGCCGTCCGCGGCGTCGAGACTGGCCCGGGTTCCGCTGAGCGGATCGTAGAGCTCGGCCTGGTGCACCTGGGGCAAGCGGATGGTGCCGCCCTTGGCGCTCCAGAACATCAGCAGGCGCTTACCGTCGTCGCGGGTCCAGGACACGCTGTAGAAGGTGTCGGGCAGGTTTTCCAGCACGGGCGTCTTGCCGGGTGTGAGGCGCGCGCCGGTGATCTCGAGAAACCGCGCGAGCGCTTTGTACACCGGCTTGGGTTCGCCGTTGAGGTCGAGCAGGCCGTAATGCTGGTCGCGGGCCGAGGCGCGCGAGTCGAGATCGGAAAGGGCGAACAGGAAGATCCGCTCGTAGTCCTGATCGCTCATCAACGCCAGGCGGCGCAGGGTGTAGTCGGCCTGGCCGTCGACGCCGATCAGCCGCTGCATCTCCTTGGGCCCGGCGTAGCTCGACCAGCCCCATTCAGTGGCCCAGATCCTCTTCAGGCCGGCGCCGTGCAGCATGTCGTTGAGCTGCTTGCCGCGCAGCAGCACTTCGTTCTTGCCGGGCTCATCGCTTTCCGGGGTTTCCGAATACGGGTGATAGGCGGCGACCATGCCCAGGCTCTGTACGCCCAGTTCGCCGAGCTTTTCGAACATCAGCGCGTTGCGATGGGTCGGCATCTGGCTGTAGTAGGCCATGCCGCCCATGACCTGGGTCTTGTCCGGTGCTACCTGGTTCAGCGCCTGGTGAGTCGTCAGCAACAGCTCGCCGTAGCCCTTGGCATCGGGTTTCGGCCGCCAGTTGTTGGGTATGTTCTGTTCGTTCCACACCTGCCAGGCGTCGATGTTCGGATAACGCTGGGCCAGCATCGCCATGCGCGTGGCGAAGACTTTCGGATCCCGCGGCGGGTACTGATCCTGGAAGGGCCCGCCCTTGGGAGCGGTGGTCACGAAGGGCGCCGAGCCGACGAGGTAGAACAGCGACTTGAGTTTCGCGTCGCTCAGGGTCCGGTCCAGTTCGTCGAGGGTGCTGAGCTGGTAACCCTCTTCGGTAGGCTCGAGCCGGTCCCAGTGCAGGTCGACCCGCACCCATTGCAGGCCGAGCTTTTTATAGGCGGCGATCTGTTTGCGGTATTGCTGCGGGGTGAACCACAGGAAATGCGCGTTGACCCCCAAGTAGTCCTTCCACACCAGGGTGCGATCGGGAGCCAGGTTGATCGGCGTGGCATCGACCTGTTCGCTGAGCAGCAGGGCGCCGCCTACCGCCAGCGCGGCCACCAGCGGCAGATAGCGCAATAGCGGGCGACGTTCAAGGCCAGGTCGGGTCTTCATTTCGATCGCTCCTTGCACACTTCATTGAACAGTTCGGCGAAGCGGCGCGCGGTCGCGCTCCACTCGCGCTGATGTCCGGCCTCGCTGGCCCGCGCGGCCCACTGGCGGGCCAGTTCGGGCTCCAGCACCAGGCGGCTCAGGTGCTGGCTCAGCGCTTCGACATCGCCTTGCTGATAGGTCACGCCATTGCCGCCGGCAACCTCCTCGGCAAAGGCCCGGGCATTGGAGGTGACGACCCCGCGACCGCAGGCATTGGCCCAGGACAGGGCGCCGCTGGTGCCACGCATCTGGCCGAGCCAGGCGAGCTTTTTCGATTCCCGGTACGGCAGCACCATCACGTGGTGGGCCTGGATGGTGCGGGCGATCTCGGCGGACGGCAGGTCCAGTTGCCAGTCCACCACATCGTCCAGTTGCAGTTCGCGAATGCGCTGGCGCAGGCCGTCGAGGTAGTTGCCGGCCGGGTCGAAGGTCATTTCCGGGGCAGTGCCGCCGGCCAGGGTCAGGCGTACCTGGCCTCGGCACTGTGGGTTGGCCGCCAGGGTACGGGCCAGGGCTTCGATCAGGTCCTCGATGCCCTTGCCGCGGTAGATGAAACCGAAGTACAGCAGGCGCAACGGCACCAGCGGCGGCAGTTCGGCCGCAGGGATCGGCAGGTTGCCATGGGCGATCACCGCCACCTGCTGCGGTTGCAGGCCCATGCGCTGGCGCAGGCAGTCGCCGCCCAGCCGGGTCAGGGTAATCAGCCGGCGCATGCCACGGGCCAGGCGCCGTTCTTCACGCAGGGTCAGCGGGTCGGCGAGCAGCGCCGCCGCTTGCGGCAGCGGGTGCGGCAGGCGTTCGAGCAGGGTCAGTGGCCAGAACAGCCGGGCGCGTCGCCAGATCAGGCGTTCCGGGTCATGCACGGTGGCCGTGCGCGGGATCCGCGGTTGTTCGGCGCTCAGGTAGTCGAGCGCCTGGAATTCGCCGAAGCGGCCACCCCCGAGTTCGGCGTGCACCAGGTCGACGCCCGTCCAGTCGAAGGCGCGCAGGCGCGTCAGCTGTTCCGCGGGATCGTGACAGCCGGCCAGCGGCGTCAGCACTTCGATGCCAAGGCCGCGCAGCGCATTGCTGAAATGCGCTGCGTAGTCGGCGATACCGGTCTGTTCCGGCGGCAGCGGGGCCAGCAAGGCGATACGCATCAGGCGGCACCGCGCCAGCTGTTGATCCGCTCCAGCACCCTGGACGGTACTTCGAAGCGGCGACGGTTGAGGATCAGCCCGTCGACCTTGCCGAAGGCGGTGGTCAGCAGCGACATCGCATTCTCGATCATCGGCACGGTGCTGGTCCGGGCCTCGATCACCAGGGCGATCAGGTCGGCGCGGCGCAGGATCAGGAACGCCTCCTGGTTCGACAACAGGGCCGAGGCATCCAGTAGCAGCACTTCACCGGGCTGGGCCGGCGCGCTGTCGTTGACCCGCACGCGATGGCCGCGTTCTTCCAGCAGGCGGCGCAGGCGTTCCAGGATGAAACTCACACCTTCGCCATGGCGCGCCGAGGTCAGGCCCAGGGTCAGGCCCTGGCTTTCGATGCGATCCATGGGCAACAGGCTGTAGAGCCGGTAGATGCTCGCGGTCATCGCCGCGGGCGTGGCGTCCTCGAGGTCCGGCACGCTGCCCCACAGCTGCACCTGGAACAGCTCCGGCAGGCGCGAGCCGTCGTGGATGCGCTGGTCCAGCAGGTAGCAGACATAGATGGTCAAAAGACCCACGGCGATCCCCGCGGGAATGGCGAACAGCAGGATCAGCAAGCTCTTGGGGAAGACCCGCGCCGGGTTGAAGGTGGCGTGCTCGATGATTGCGATGTTGCTGATCTGGCTACTGTCGAGTTCGTGGTCGATACGCGCCTGTTCCAGGTTTTCCGAGTACAGCGCGTAGCTCTTTTCAGCGGTACGCAACTGCTGGGTCAGGCGGTTGAGTTCGGGCTCGTCGGTCAGTACCCGGTCACGCTCGGCACGCAGGGTGGCCAGGGTCTTGTCGTAGTTCTCGATCTGTCCGGTCAGCCGGCGTTGTTGCAGCTGGGCATCGATGACCTGCTGCTTGACGTTGGTCACCAGGCTATTGGGCGCAATGTTCTTCGAGCGTTCCAGGCGGGTCTCTTCCTGTTCGCTGAGGGCCTGCAGGTCGTGGATGTTCTGTTCGATCTGCTTGACCGCCGGCGCCTCGGGCAAATAGGTGCGCAGCAAGCGCGCGCGTTCCACTTGCAGGGTGTTGAGCTGGCGCTTGAGGTCGAGCTGGGTCGGGTTGAGGCTGGTCTCGCGGCTGGTCACCACTTCGACGGGCTGATCCTGGATCTGCTGGCGGGCGTTGATCAGGAAGCTGCTGATCCCGGACAGCTGGTTCTGCGCATTGACCCGGGCATCGGTCAGCCGGTCGATCTGGCTGGTGAGGTTTTCCAGGCGGGCATCGACGCTGATCGAATCGATCTGCTTCAGGCGGCCCTGCAACTGTTCCTTGAGGCTGAGGATCTGCGCGGCCACCTTGTTGCCTTCGCCTTCATAGAAGGCATAGAGGCTCTTGCGACCGAGCACCCGGGCGCGTTCCTCGAGGAAGGTGTCGACCCAGATCTTCACCACCTGCTGCGCGACTTCCGGGTCGTCCCAGGTAAAGCTGATATCGATCACCGACGAGCCCGGTTCATGGCTGGCCTGGAAGTTCTTTTCCAGGCGGGTCGCCAGGCGGTCCAGCGGGCTCTGCGGCTCCGACAGGCCGACCAGTTGCAGCAGGCTGCGCAGCGCATCGATGGCCGTGCCCATGGCCTTCTTGGCGTAGAACTTGAGGGTCTTCCAGAAACCCTGGGGTTCGGCGGCCGCGCTCAGTTCCAGGTAGCGCTGGGCGACGATGTGCACGATCGGCCGGCCGGTGAGCATCTTCTCCTCATCGACGATCGGGTCGTGCTGGGTGCTGGGCGAGATCAGCGTCTGGCGATTGCCGGCCTCGATCGGCACCGTGGTGCTGTCGCGCCCGGGCTTGACCAGCAGGCGCGCGTCCGACTCGTAGCGCGTCGGCAGCAGGAAGGCGCCCAGCACCGCGACCACGATAGTGGTGATGACCGCCAGCTTGAACTCGCGGCGGAATATGAAGAACAGGCGCAACAGGTCGCGTAGAGAGCGTATTTCGATCACGGGATCACTCCGTTGAAAGTACTTGTAGCAGTGGCTGATGGAGGCCGATCAAACGCATCACTCCGGTCTACTGAGAAATGTTATTGACGTTTTCGATGTTGGTCGTGCTGTTGCCGCTGTTTCTTACATCCTGGTCGTTCAAGTCGTAGTTGAAGCCCAGGCCGATCCCCTTGTTAACCGGGAACAGCTTGGTGAAGTACATGTCCACCGCTTCCACCGTGCTGCCGATGGTCGATTGCGGCACGTAGATCAGGTCGCCGCGCTGCAGGGCGACCAGCGGATGGTTGGGGTTGCTGAGCATGCTGCTGAGGTCGACGAAGTACATCTTGTACTTGCCGTCGGGGCCGGTCCTGAGCAGGGCGATGTTGGAGCTGTCGGCCGACGGCAGGACGCCGCCGGAGCTGAGCAGGGCCTGCTCCACCGACACGGTGCCGGCCAGGTTGAAGAACGACGGGTTGGCCACCGCGCCGCCGATGAACACCCGGTTGCTCGGGGCAATGGCGATGTTCACGGTCACTTCGGGCTCGCGGTAGACACGGGTGTAGCGTTTGGTGATTTCCTTGCCCAGGTCTTCCGGGGTCAGCAGCGCGGCCTTGATCCGGCCGATGTTGGGCATCGAGATGAAACCGTCCGGGCGCACCACGAACAGCGTCATGTCGTCGGTGGCGGCCGGCTCCTGGGCATCGCGCACGATGCGCAGGGTGTCGCCGCTCTGGATCAGCACCTGGGCGGGCGGCAGGTCGGCCAGGGTCAGTGCCGCCGCGTGGCGGGCCTTGAGGGTGTCGCTGTCAGGGAGCGCGACATGGGCGGGGGTCGAGCAGCCGCCCAGCCACAGGGAGGCGGTCAGGATGCTCAACAGACAAAGCCGGGAAGGTCGGTTAATAGTCATCATGACAGCTCAGGTCCAGTAGTTTGAGAACATACTCAAGCGACGCTTGAGCGGTGTCGGCAGATGCTGTTCGGCGTGGCCGAGGCGATAGCCCAACAGCTTCAGCGCGCTGCGCAGCAGCACTTCGGGTACACGTTGCAACTGGCCGGCGTCACGCAAGGCGCGCAACTCGGCCTGGACGTAACGCTTGCCTTCTCCCCCCGCGCTGCCGAAGGCTTCGCGGATCCAGGGCTCGCGGCCATAAAACACGCCGATATCGAAATAACGGCGGAACTCCTGCATCAGACTGTAGCTGTGCGAATGCTGCACGCACGCACTGGCGGCGTAGCGCACCAGATAACCGTTGAGCAGCATGCGCGCGGCGACGTGGGCGTCCTCGCTGCCGATGACGTCCTCGGGAAAGCCGCCCACCGCTTGCAGGGCACTGCGCCGGTAGACGGAAAACGAGTCCGAACTGAAGCAGGTCTTGATCCCCAGCTCCCCGGCGTCGGCCAGGCTTTTGCTGCGGCTCTGGGGGCTGTAGTTGAAGTGGCGCGACTGCGCCTCGAGAATCCCGGCCCCGGGGTGCGGCAGCTGACGACCGTAGGCGAGGCCGATCCTCGGGTCTTCTTCCAGCTCCTGGATCAGGTTGGCGAAGGTCTGGGGGGTGGCCGGAATCGCATCCTGGGTCAGCAGGATCAGTGCATCGGCGTCCACCTGTTCGCTCGCCCAGCGGCGGGTGCCGCCATGATTGAACTGCTGGGCGGCGATGACCTCCACCCGGGCACCGAACTGCCGGAAGCGGCTGACGGTGTCGTCCGTCGAGCTGCTGTCGACCACCAGCACGGTGTCCGGTTGCAGCGTCTGGGCGGCCAGCGCCGGCAGCAACCGATCGAGGTGCGCTCCGGCGTTGCGGGCGGGAATGATCAGCGCCACCTTCATCATGGTTTTACCTGCGCCGGGGCACGGCCGTAGACGTCTTCGAAACGCACGATGTCGTCTTCGCCCAGGTACTCGCCGCTTTGCACTTCGATCATCACCAGGTCGATGATCCCGGGGTTGCTCAGGCGGTGTTTATGGCCGGCGGGGATATAGGTGGATTCGTTGCTGTTGAGCAGGACCTCCAGGTCGCCATTGGTGATCAGGGCGGCGCCGCTGACCACGATCCAGTGCTCGCTGCGGTGATGGTGCATCTGCAGCGACAGCGACTCCTTGGGCTTGACCATGATGCGCTTGATCTTGAAGCGGCTGCTTTCCTCCAGCACGGTGTAGGTCCCCCATGGCCGGGTGACCGTGCGGTGCAGGCTGTAGGCGCTGTGGCCCAGGCGCTTGAGTTCGGTGACGATATGGCGCACGTCCTGGGTCCGCGAGGCATCGGCCACCAGCAGCGCGTCCGGGGTGTCGACGATGATCAGGTCGCTGACGCCAACGGCGCCGAGCACACGCTTGGGCGAGTCGATATAGCAATTGCTCACGTCATGCAGGATGGCTTCGCCGTTGACCTGGTTGCCGGCGGCGTCGCTCGGGGTCAGCTGGCGCAGCGCATCCCAGGAACCGATGTCGCTCCAGCCCAGGTCACAGGGCACCACGGCGACCCGCTCGGAGCGTTCCATCAGGGCCACGTCGATCGAAACGTCCGGGGCGCGGGCCAGACTGTCGGCGTCGAGTTCACGCTGGCGGCAGTGCTTGTTGTCCAGGGTCATGCCTTGTTCCAGGCAGGCCTGGGCGGCGCTCAGCACCTCGGGAGCGTGCAGGGTCAGTTCCTGCAGCAGGGTATCGGCACGGAAGCAGAACATCCCAGCGTTCCACAGGTAGTTGCCGCTGTCGACGTAGGCCTGGGCGGTGGCCAGGTTGGGCTTTTCGACGAAACGCGCGACCTGGAAACCCTCCTTCAGCGCCGGGCCCTGTTCGATGTAGCCGAAACCGGTCTCGGGTTTGTCGGGCTGAATGCCGAAGGTCGCCAGGTAACCGGCTGCGGCGAGGCTGCGCGCCTTGTCCACGGCTGCGGCGAAGGCATCCTGGTCGAGGATCAGGTGGTCGGCCGGAAGAATCAGCAGCTGCGCCTCGTCGCCCCAGTACTCGCGCACATGCAGGGCCGCCACGGCAATGGCCACGGCGGTATTGCGCCCGAACGGCTCGAGCAGCAGGTCGAGGCCCAGCTTGCCCTGATTGACGTTGCGGTACTCGTCCAGCGAGCGGAACAGCAGGTCGCGGTTGGTCACCGTGACCACGCAGCTGACGTCCGCCAGGCTGCTGGCGCGGACGAAGGTTTTTTGCAGCAGGCTCTGCCCATCGCGCATGCGTATGAACGGCTTGGGCATGTTCTGCCGAGAGACAGGCCACAGGCGCGAACCCGAGCCGCCGGAAACAATGCAAGGGATCAATCCAGTGAATGCGCTCATCAGTAGACTTCCTTCGTCGAAAGGACGGCCGGAACCGTCATGAAAACGATGTACAGATCCAGCCAGACCGACCACTTGGAGATGTAATCGAGGTCGTACTCCACTCGTTTCTGGATTTTCTGCAGGGTGTCGGTTTCTCCCCGGTAGCCATTGATCTGCGCCCAGCCGGTGATACCGGGCTTGACCCGATGGCGCGAGCTGTATTCGCGCACCGCCTGTTCGAACGGCACTCCCGCCGCCTTGGTGGCGGTGGCATGTGGGCGAGGCCCGACAATCGACATGTTGCCCATCAGCACATTGAACAGCTGGGGCAGCTCATCGATGCTGGTCTTGCGAATGAAGCGTCCGACCCGGGTGATGCGAGGGTCTTCGCGGGTGGTCTGCCGTTCGGCATTGAGGTCCGCCTGCTCGACATACATCGAGCGGAACTTGAACACGCGGATCAGCCGGTCGTTATAGCCGTAGCGCTTTTGCCGGAACAGCACGGGGCCCTTGGAATCGAGTTTCACCGCCACGGCGGTGGCCAGCAGCACAGGGGACAACAGGACCAGGCCCAGCAGGGCGAGAATGATGTCCTCGCAGCGCTTGATCAGCGGCGCCCAGCCGCGCAACGGCAGCTCCGAGGTGTTGAACATCAGGATGCCGCCGACATCGGTCATGCGGTTGTGGCCGAAGCGCAGGGTGGTGATGTCGGGCACCAGGGCGACATTCACCGACAACTGCCGCAGCCGCTGCACCAGCCCGCCGATGCGCGCGTGCGCGGCCCAGGGCAGGGCGATCAGGACCTGGTTGACTTGCTCGGAACGGATCAGCTCTTCCAGGTTCTGGGTGTTGCCCAGAAAGGGCAGGTCGCAGAAGGCCTTGGGCACGCGGTCGCTGCGATCATCGATGAAACCGATCAGGCCGGAGCGGATATCGCCGTGACGCTGCATGTGTTCGGCAAGGAACAGCGCGCTCTCGCTGAAACCGAGGATCACCGTGCGTTGCAGGTATTTGCCACTGGCCATCCACGAGTGGAACAGGCGCAGCAGAAACAGGCGCTCGATGCCAAACAGCACGAGGCTGGCGATGAACCAGACAGCCAGGTCCTGCAGGCTGAAGACCGGCAGCAGATGCAGCCCCAGGTACATGACCAGCAGGATGCAGAAGGCGGAGGTCCAGGCCACCAGCATCGTGCGCAGGCGCAGGCGATTGCTGAAGAATTCTTCGGAGTAGACCCCCTGGGCCTGGAACAGGATGACGGTGATTACGGCAAAGAACAGCAGCAGGCCAAGGACGGTTGGCCAGACATCCGCACTGGCGGATTCAAGACTCAGGAGCAGCAGGATTCCAGGCAGGGCGGCGGACAAGGCATGCGTCAGTTTCACCCCCGAAATGAAGAGTTCCATGAATCCGGTTCGGGTCAGAAACCTGCTATCAATCGATTTCGTAAGCATCGAATCCCGTCGCTGCCAGGTAAAAACCCAGCTCTGTTAAGGGTAAAGCCACTACAGAGGCAGGCTGAAAAAACTAAGGCTTACTGCAAAAAAGTCTGTTTTTTGGCGGCCTTTGATGGCCAGACAATACTATTTTTCTGCTTTGATGGTCAATGAATTGACTAATTCTGGCAGATTAACCCTTTTTTTGCATTATTTATCGGTTTTTTGACGGTTTTGCGCATCCAGGACGAATGACAGCCTGGGCATGTGTCACGAAGTTGGCTCATTCGTGAGCGAGGCGTGACGGATAAAATGGAGTGTTGTTCAGGGGGGGACTCTTGTCCAACCCGTGGCGATTTATTCCTTTTTCGCCCGCGATCGCTGGGGTCTTGCTAGCTGGCGCAGCCCTCGGGCGGATGCTCTGGCGGTGTAGACTGAACGCTTGCGGACTAACCAAAGGAAGGGGAGAAAACTGTGAGGTATTGGTCATTGCTGTTGCTGGGTTGCATGCCCTTGCTGACGCATGCGGTGGAAGTCGGCGAGCGTCTGGCGCCCTGGACCTTGCTCGATCAATTCGACCGGGCCTATAGCCTCGACGGGCAGACCCGGACCCTGCTGGTGGCGCGCAGCATGGACGGCGCCAAGCTGGTCAACACCGCCTTGCAGGACCGTCCTGCGGGTTATCTGGAAGCGCGACACACGGTATTTGTCGCGGACATCCAGCGCATGCCGGCGGTGATCGCCAGGATGTTCGCGGTGCCGGCGATGCGTGATTATGGCTATCGCATCATGCTAGACCGTGACGGGCGGGTAGCGCCGCGCTACGCCGGGGCGGTGGATAAAGTCCTGTGGCTGCAGCTCGACAATGGCCGGCTGGTTGCTCAACGGGAGTACGGCACGGCCGCCGAACTGCGCGCAGCGCTGGAGCAGGCGCAGCCATGATCAGCGCCGCGCTGCTGTCGCCGCTCACCCTCGGCGTCGGCTGGCTGATCTATGTGTCGGTACTGCTCTGGGCCGCCTGGCGCGCGCCCTGGGTCGAACTGTTCAGCGACAGCCGGCGTCAGCATCTGCTGTTCGGTACGGTGTTCGCCTTGTTCCTGCTGTGGTTGGTGCGCCGGGATTTCGATACCGGCGTGTCCTATCACTTCATCGGCATGACGGCGGTGACCCTGTTGCTGGACTGGCCGCTGGCGATCGTCGGCGGGCTGATTGCCCAGGTGGGCCTGGTCGCGCTGGGCCGCCAGGACCTGGCGGCGGTCGGCATCAACGGCGCCTTGCTGATCCTGCTGCCGGTGCTGGTCACCGAATGCTGCGCGCTCCTGGTGGAGCGCGCGCAGCCGCGTAATCCCTTTGTGTATATCTTCTGTTCCGGTTTTTTTGCCGCCGCGCTGTCGGCCTTGCTGTGCCTGCTGGTTGGCTTGGGACTGCTGTGGTTCGACGGGCGTTTTGCCATGCCGGAATGGCTGGAAGACTTCATCGGCTACCTGTGGCTGATCATCTTTCCCGAGGCCTTCATCAACGGCATGGTGATCAGCGCCCTGGTGGTGTTCTGCCCCGAATGGCTGGAAACCTTCAACCGCACCCGTTACCTCTCGGCGCCCTGGAAGGATGACGATCCGCGTTCTTGATCCATATCAAACACATTCGGCAGACGCGGTCCCATGCTCGGCAAAAACCGTTCGGGAGCAGGGTCATGAGTGTGTATGAATGGGCGCGGCAGGAAATACGCAGGAGTCTGGATACTGCGCAGGAAGAGGGTTTCGAACCAGGCTTGAGCCTGCGCGCCCTGCTCAGCGCGGTGGTGCAGGAGAGTCGGCGGGTGCGCAGCGCCGAGGATCTGGCCGACGAGTTGCAGTTTCTCGCGGAGAACCTCGACGATACGCAGGACTACGCTTTCATGCGGCCTTGAGGCTTTAGTGGGCGCGAGGCGGCAGGTCGTCGGAAAACAGATCGTCCTCGGCATCCGGGCTGACCGGAATCTTGTGTTCTTCGGCGGCCCAGGCGCCGAGGTCGATCAGTTTGCAGCGGTCCGAGCAGAACGGACGGTTGACGTTGCTCGCGGTCCACTCCACGGGCGCACCGCAGGTTGGACATTCCACGGTCAGGGGTTGGCTCATGACTGGCCTCCACGCAAGGTAAGGTAAAAGTGATGCAGGCGTTCGACCTCGCTGTGCAGCCAGGCGAGGTCGCGGTCGTTGACCAGCACATCGTCGGCATGGCTCAGGCGATCTTCACGGGTCGCCTGGGCCTTGAGAATCGCCTGGATCTGCTGTTCGCTGATCCGGTCGCGTTGCAGGGTCCGCTCGATCTGCAGTTGTTGCGGCACATCGATCACCAGGATCCGCTGGGTCATCGCGTATTGCCCGGATTCGATCAACAGCGGTGATACCAGAATCGCGTAGGGCGACTCGGCGCGAGCCAGGTGCGCGGCGATTTCATCGGCAATCAACGGATGCAGCAAGGCTTCCAGCCAGAGGCGTTGTTGCGGCACCTCGAAGATCAGCTTGCGCAGCGCGGCGCGGTCCAACTGGCCATCGGCCTGCAGCACGCTGTCGCCGAAATGCTCGGCAATGCGGGCCAGGGCCGGACGGCCGGGTTCCACCACCCAGCGGGCGGCGTGATCGGCATCCACCACATGGATACCCAGGTCGATGAAGTGCTGGGCCGCAGCACTTTTGCCACTGCCGATACCGCCGGTAAGGCCGAGGATCCAGGGTTTGAAAACAGGCTTGGTCATCTGAAACCGACAAACTGCAAATAGGAGCTGGTTATTTGACCACCCCAGAGCAAGGCAATCCAGCCGGCAATGGCCAGAAAGGGACCGAAAGGGATAGGCGTGGACATTTGCGCACGGTTGCGACGCAGCAGGGCGATCCCGGCCAGGGCTCCCGTCAGTGAGGCCAGCAGCAGGGTCATCGGCAGAATCTGCCAGCCGCCCCAGGCGCCGAACATGGCCAACAGCTTGAAATCGCCGTGCCCCATGCCTTCCTTGCCAGTCAGCAGCTTGAACAACCAGTACACCGACCACAGGCACAGGTAGCCGGCCACGGCGCCCCACAGCGCATCGTGGAGGCTGACGAACAGGTCGAAGCCATTGACGATCAGGCCCAGCCACAACAGCGGCAGCACCAGCACGTCGGGCAACAGTTGATGGTCGGCATCGATCAGGCTCATCGCCAACAGGCCCCAGCTCAGCAGCAGCATCAAGCCGGCCTGCCAGCCAAAGCCGAAATACCAGGCCACGAACGCCGAGGCCAGGCCGCAGGTCAGTTCCACCAGCGGGTAGCGCCGGCCGATTGGTGCCTGGCACGCGGAACAGCGTCCACGCAGCAGCAGGTAGCTGAACACCGGGATGTTTTCCCAGGGGCGGATCGAATGCGCGCAGTGAGGGCACTGGGAGTGCGGGAGCAACAGGTTATAGGTCGGCCCGGCAGGTTCGACGGGCAGCCCCAGGATGTCACGGGCCTGGGCGTGCCAGTCGCGCTCGAGCATCTTTGGCAGACGCCAGATCAGCACATTGAGAAAGCTGCCGACAATCAGGCCCAGGACCAGCATCGATGCTACGAAGACCAGCGGGTAGCTGGCCAGGACCTCAGTCAATGACATGTTCAGATCGCTGTGCCGAGTTGGAAGATGGGTAAGTACATGGCAACCACCAGGCCGCCGACGAGGGTGCCCAAAACTACCATGATCACGGGCTCCATGAGACTGCTCAGGGTGTCGACCAGGGTATCGACCTCTTCCTCGTAGTGAATCGCGACTTTTTCCAGCATGCCGTCCAGGGCCCCGGATTCTTCGCCGATGGCGGTCATCTGGATAGCCATGCCGGGAAAAATACCGGACGCGCGCATGGAAAAATGCAACTGCATGCCGGTCGCCACATCCTGCCTGATGCGGTTCACCGCGTGCTTGAACACCTGATTGCCGGTAGCCCCGGCCACCGAGCCCAGGGCCTCCACCAGCGGTACCCCGGCGGCGAAGGTGGTGGACAAGGTGCGGGCGTAGCGGGCCGCCGCGGACTTGTACAGCAGCGGCGCTACCAACGGCAGTTTCAGCAGGCCCGCGTCCAGCCAGTGGCGAAAGCGCGGTGAGCGCCGGTGGGCATGACGCAGGCCGAACACGCTGAGCAACAGAGCGCCCGCCAGCAGCCACCACCAGTGCTGCACGAATTCCGAGAGGGCGATGACCAGTTGGGTGAACATCGGCAGTTGCGCGCCGAAGCCTTGGAACATCGACTGGAATTGCGGCACCACCTTGACCAGCAGGATCCCTGTCACCACCAGCGCCACGCAGATCACCGCCAGGGGATAGGTCATGGCCTTGCGGATTCGGGTCTTGAGGTTTTCGCTTTTTTCCTTGTAGGTCGCCACTCGCTCCAGCAGGGTTTCCAGGGCGCCGGCCTGCTCGCCGGCATCCACCAGGCTGCAGTACAGCTCGTCGAAATACCGCGGCCTCTTGCGCAGTGCGCTGGTGAAACTGCTGCCGGCGGCGATGTCCTGTTTCAGCTCGGCCAGCAGTTTGCGCATGTTCGGGTTATCGAAGCCCTCGGCAATGATGTCGAACGATTGCAGCAGCGGTACGCCGGCCTTGATCAGGGTCGCCAACTGCCGGGTGAACAGGCTGATGTCGCGGGCCTTGATCGGGGGCGTGCGCTGGAACAGCGAGCTGGATTTCTTCCTGACCCTGGCCGGGCTGATGCCTTGCTTGCGCAACTGGGCCCTGACCAGCGAGGGGGTATGGCCGCTCAATTCGCCGCGTAGTTTGCTGCCTTGCCTGTCGGTGCCTTCCCACAGGTAAACACTGACTTTTGCTGCTTTGACCGCCATGGTGTCGAGTCCCGGGTAGTGATGGATGTCTTCAGGGCCGGCAATGCCCTGTGCGTTAGCGAGTGGACCGCTGCACGGGGCGCGGTGTCCGGCTCATAGAGTTTGAATGGCCCGATACGTTCCTTGGACGGCGGCGGGCAGTGAATGCAATCGAGGGTCGAGTGACAGCGTAGCCCGTCACGACGACCGGCCCAGGGCACTTGGCTGACAAAAAGTGTCAGATAGTGCGACTTCTGGCGCTCACTGTCGCAGGTCGGTGCCGCCAAAACCCCGTTCGCCCGGGGCCGCAGGCGCTGGCACAGGCTGTGCTATGGCTGTCTGGTGAGTGCCCAGACCCCTGGATATCCCCTGCTTGGAGCAGATAAATGAAGTATCAGAAAGGTTTTACCTTGATCGAGTTGCTGGTCGTCGTGGCGATCATTGGCATCCTGGCCACCTTTGCCATGCCGCTGTATTCCAAATACCAGGCGCGGGCCAAGGTCACCGCGGCATTGGCCGAAGCCTCGGCGCTGAAGGTCAACTTCGAGGATGTGCTGAACCAGGGCAGCGACCCGACCCTGGAGCTGGTGGGGGGCAAGGCGGCGACGTCGAACTGCACCATGACCGCCGCGGGCTCCGCCTCCACAGGAGCGGGAAGCATTGGCTGCACCATCCTCAATGCACCGGCGCCGGTGCTGAACAAGACCGTTACCCTGACTCGCACCACGGCCGATGGCTGGGTCTGCACCACCACTGTCCCCGCCGATTACTCCCCCAAGGGCTGCACCGCCAGCGGCAGTTGAGGTCGGTGCTTGCTCGGCGCGTGAAACGCCACGAACCACGGCGCCTTCTGGGAAAATGTCGGAAATTCAGGAGGTTAGCTCGCCACTGGAAATGCAACTTGCATGCAGATTACTTGCCGATCATGCATTTTGCATGATCGCGAGTGTTTCGTTATTTTTATAAGTAATTGATATTTAATGGGTTTGTTGTTTTTCTGAACTTGGCATAACGCCTGCAATCTACTTAAGTAACCCTGCTGCCAGGACGTGGAGCAGGTTTTCCAGAAGAACAGGAGTTACTCGTATGAAGAAGTTCGCTATCGCTGCTGCAACTGCTACCGCTCTGACCCTGACCATGGCTAACGTTGCATTTGCCCAGACCACTCAAGCTACTCAGGCGCCAATGGTGCTCGCGGCGGGTGAAGTGACCAAGGCCAAGGAAGCCACTTCCGACACCTGGATCACCACCAAAGTCAAAGCGGATCTCGTAACTGAAAAAGGCATTCCTGGCACCGACATCAAGGTCGAAACCAACAAGGGTGTGGTTTCCCTGTCCTCCACCACGGCTCTGACCGCGGCGCAGAAAGAAACCGCAGTCAACATCGCCAAGAATATCAAGGGCGTGAAGGCGGTATCGGCTGACGGTTTGAAAACCGAGTAAGCCGCAAGCGTCTTTCCTGGACAGGGAGAAGAGGCGGTAGATGGTTCATCTACCGCTTCCTTGAAGGTTCATGCGAATGGCCACAGGGAGGTGGCTCCTTTTGTAGACAGAACAGGCCCCGGCACAGTGTGTCGGGGCCTGTTCTATTTATGGCGGGGAGAACCGCAGGGCCGACCCGTTTCCGGGTCGGCGGGGAGGGTGGTTATTCGGCGTCCAGGTGCATGGGGGTAATGACCCGACCGTCGCTTTCGGCCTGGCCGAGGTTGGCGTCGATGAAGTAGACCCGGTCGTCCGCCAGTTGGCCCTTGTCCACCAGGAAGTCCTTGATGCTGCTGGCCCGTTCCTGGCCCAGCTGGCGCAACAGCGCATCACTGCCACTCCAGAACTGGATCACGCCTTCACGCATTTTCGCGGTGCGTTCTTCCTTGCCCAGATCCTTCCATTCGGCCGGTGGCTGGGTCTTGAGGCGCGTGCGATAGATGCCTTCCAGCAGCGGACCTTTCTCGCCTTCCGGCACCTTCAGCAAGGATGCCTGGGCCGGCACCTTGTCGCCGCGACGCTGGAGCATCTTGTAGTAGTTGTACTGGTATTCCCGCTCCAGGCGTTGCTCGGCGATCAGCGGGCCATCGCTGCTCTGCGCGGCGGTACCTTCGATCTCCAGGCGCAGGGCCGGACGCTCCTTGAGCGCGTTGGACAGCTTGACCAGCGCCGCTTCCGATTCCGGGCTCAACTCGCTCGAGCCCGGGGCGAACGAGACGCTGCCCAGGTCTTCCGAACCACTGCCCGCGACCAGCCCGCCAATCAGTTTGAAGGGCGCGGCGGCAGCCTTGACGATCAGGTTACGCAGGGTCTGCCAGACAATCGGCATGACGCTGAATTGCGGGTTGTTGAGGTCGCCGGTCACCGGCAGTTCGATGGAGATCTTGCCGTCGACATCCTTGAGCAGGGCGACCGCCAGTTTCAGGGGCAGGCTCACGGCATCCGGGCTGTCGACTTTTTCCCCCAGTTCCAGTTGTTCGACCACCACTTTGTTTTCGGCCTTGAGCTGGCCGTTGGTGATGACGTAGTGCAGGTCGAGGTTGAGCCGGCCCTTGCGGATACGGTAGCCGGCGAACTTGCCGGAGTAGGGGGTCAGGGTGGTCAGTTCGACGCGTTTGAAACTGGTGGCGATGTCCAGCGCGGCCATCGGATCGAAGGGGTTCACGCTGCCCTTGATGGTGACCGGTGCATAACGATCGACCTTGCCCTTGATATCGACGCTGGCCGGTTTGGCCTGGCGGCTGTCGATAGTGCCGATCTGGCCGTTGAGTTGCTGGACGGCTGTGGCGAAGTTGGGGGTCAGGCTGAAGTCGGCGAAGTTGGCCGAACCGTCGTTGATGGCGATCTGGCCGATATGGATGCCCAGGGGTTTTTCCTTGGCGGCCGGCTTGGCGGCGCTTTTCGGCGCGCTGTCGGCCGGTTGCGGGATCAGCAGGTCATCGATGTTGGTGGTGCGGTCATCGTTGATCATGAAGCGCGCATAGGGCTGCAGCAGGTTGACCTTGTTGATCGTCAGGCTGTCGCCGTGCTGATAGTTCAGGCCTTCGAGCACCAGTTGCTGCCATTTCACGAAGTCGCGGGTTTTCAGGGTGTCCAGGGTATGCAATTGGTCGACCTGGGCGCGGCCGGTCACACTGAATGTCAGGGGATCGATGTTTTTCAGGTCCACCGCCAGGTCGCTGCCGAGCATGCCGCTGCGCAGCTCCAGGCGAATGAACGGGCTGATGTAGGACTGCGCGATTCGCAGGTCGATGTCTTTGGTCTGCACCGCCAGCTTGGCGGTGACCGGTTGCAGGTTGACCACACCGCTGGCGAGGATCTTGCCCTGCTTGCCCACCCCGGTGTCGAGCTTGAGGTTGAAAGGCGACTGGTTGAGGCTGTCGAAGTTCTGCACGTCGACGTTCAGCGGCCCGACCTCCAGCGCCACCGCCGGCTTGGCCTGGCGGTCCGCCAGGTGCACCTGGTAATTGCGCAGTTGCACGTCCTTGAGCAGCACCTGCCAGGGTTTGCTTGGCGCCGGGGGCGCCGGCTGCGGGCTATCGGCGGCGGCCGGAGCGGGCTTGGCCACCGGTTTGGCCGGCTGGCTGGCGAACAGTTTCTGCCAGTCCAGTTGGCCATCGGCTTCCAGGGCTGCCCAGGTTTCCAGTTTCTGGCTGCGGATCTTGCCGACCACCACTTGCTGCTTGGCCAGGTCGACCGTGGTCTCACTGACGTCCAGGCGCTCCAGGCGGGCCAGTGGCCGACCGTCCGGGGCCTTGATGGCAAAGGGTGCGATGCTTACCGAAGCATCGCTGAGCAGCAGTTCGGTTTCCTTGGACAGGTTCAGCTTGTAGCGGGTGTTGAGGTTCAGTACGCCGTCTTCGAGGACCAGGGGCAGTGCGTCGCGGACATAGGGCCACCAGGCTTTCATCTGGCCGTCGGTGACTTTCAGGGTGCCTTCGGAGGCGATCGGGGTCAGGCTGAAATTGCCGCTCCAATCGATCTGACCGCCCGCGGGGCCCGCGGCGACCAGAGTCATGTCGGCACTGTCATCGGGCAGGGTGCTGAGGTTCTTCAGCTCGAGATCGAGTTTGTCGTAGAGGAAATCGATGGGCTCGCTGGGCCGCGCGTCCTGGAAGTGCACATAACCGCCCGCCAGTTTGATGCGCTCGATACGCAGCGGGAACGGCTTGGCCTCGGGGTCGTCCGGAGTCGGTTCGCTGGCGGGCAGGTTGAACAGGCCCAGCAGGTTGAGCTTGCCGTCCTTGGCGAACAGGATCTCGCTCTTGGGTTTGTCCAGCTCGATATCGGCCAGGTGCAGCGCGCGGGTCCAGAGGCTGTCCAGTTGCAGGTTGGCGTAGAGACGCTCGAAGGCCACTTGCTCCTTGCCCGGCTCACCGATGTTCAGGCCCCAGAGCGTCAGTTCGAGACTGAACGGGTTGAGTTCGATGCGCTGGATCTTTGCCGGTACCGTCGCGTAGTTGGCCAACTGTTGATTGGCCACCCGCAGGGCGATGCCCGGCAAAATCAGAAAGCCCAGCAGGCTGTACAGGGCGAGAGCAGTCAACAAGGCGCCGATAGCGCGGATCAATCCTTTGGACATGCGAGGCTTCATCTATCTGAATCGGAAGTGCGTTGGAGTATGGCATGCGTTTCCGGTTCCGAAACAATCCCATGACTGTCGCAAACAGGATTGTTCAGATTCCTCGCGGGAGATCAGAGATGCAGGATCAGGGTCTTGAGCGGCGGTTGCTGGTCCATGGAAGGGAAGTCGCGACCGGGTGTCAGCACCTGCCATTCGCGTACCGGGCGCCCGGCCTTTTCGGCACAGCGCAGCACCTGTTCGCGCCAGTCCTCCAGCGTGACTTTCGCCAGGTTGTTGCAGCAGATCAGCACGCCATTGTCGGCGGTGGCCAGCAGGGCCGGCTTGAGCAGGCTCTGATAGTCGCGCAGCAGGTCGACAGTGCCGAATGCACTCTTGGCCCAGGCCGGCGGGTCGAGCAGCACCAGGTCGTACTGGCGTTGTTCCAGGCGTGGATAGCTGGGCAGCTTTTGCCCACGGCGCTGGGTGATGGGCAGGCCGGCCAGTTGCCGGATCGCCGGGAAGTAATCCGATTGCACGAACTGCATGGCCGGCAATTGCGGATTGAGCTGGCCGTTCTCGCGGCCGACCGCCAGGTTGCCCTCGGCGAAGTCCAGGTTGCACACCTCGCGGGCGCCGCCTGCCGCGGCACTCAGGCCGACGCCGCAGGTATAGGCGAACAGGTTCAGCACACTCTTGCCGGCGCTGTGGGCCTTGACCCAGCCACGGGCGTTGCGCAGGTCGAGAAACAGCAGCGGGTCCTGGCCGGCATGGCGACCGCGTACCCGATAGTTCAAGCCCCATTCGTGGCCGACCAGGTCTTGCAGCGCCTGTTCTTCGGCGCGGTAAACCGGGTCTTCGCGGTCGATGCGTGAATTGCCCTGAGAGCGGTCGTTGTAGACCAGCAGGGTGTCCAGGCCCAGCTGCTCCTGGGCGATCTCGTGCAATTGCAGCAAGGCCTCGCGTTCCAGCGTCTGGTGAAAGCTCTGCACCAGCAGCTGTGGGCCGTAACGGTCGATGGTCAGGCCCCCGGCGCCTTCCTGGCTGCCATGGAACAGCCGATAGCAGTCGGTGCCTTGCTGATGCAGCTCGGCGAGCAGGTCCTGGCGATGATCGAGGGCGGCGCGCAGCGCCTGATTCAAGGAAGACATGCGGGCGCCTTGCGGATGATTGGGCGGGGCAGTCTACCAGCTTCGCCCACCCCCTGTAGGAGCGCTCGATCGACACTCCTACAGAGGAGAGGAGATCAGCGTTCGATGGCCAGTGCCACGCCCTGGCCGCCGCCGATGCACAAAGTCGCCAGGCCTTTTTTGGCGTCGCGCTTGAGCATCTCGTGCAGCAGGGTCACCAGCACCCGGCAGCCCGAGGCGCCGATCGGGTGGCCGAGGGCGATGGCGCCGCCGTTGACGTTGACCTTGCTCGCGTCCCAATCCAGCTCCTTGCCCACCGACAGCGACTGGGCGGCGAAGGCTTCGTTGGCTTCGATCAGGTCCAGTTGTTCCAGGGACCAGCCGGCCTTGTCCAGGCAGCGGCGGGTGGCCGACACCGGGCCGATGCCCATGATCGCCGGGTCGACGCCGGCGTTGGCGTAGGCGGCGATCTTCGCCAGTACCGGCAGGCCCAGGGCCTTGGCCTTGGCGGCGCTCATCAGGATCACCGCGGCGGCGCCGTCGTTCAGCGACGAGGCGTTGCCGGCGGTGACCGTGCCGTCTTTCTTGAAGGCCGGCTTGAGCTTGCCCAGGGACTCGGCGGTGGTGCCGGCGCGCGGCTGCTCGTCGGTGGCGAAGGCCACGGGGTCGCCCTTGCGCTGGGGAATCAGGATCGGGGTGATCTCATCGACGAAACGCCCGCCTTCGATGGCGGCCACGGCCTTCTGCTGCGAGGCGGCGGCAAAGGCGTCCTGGGCTTCGCGGCTGATGCCGTATTTTTCCACCAGGTTCTCGGCGGTGATGCCCATGTGATAGTCGTTGAAGGCGTCCCACAGGCCGTCGCTGATCATGGTGTCGACGATCTGGCTATGGCCCATGCGCAGGCCGGTGCGTGCACCGGGCAGCACGTAGTTGGCCAGGCTCATGTTCTCCTGGCCGCCGGCGATGATCACCTCGGCGTCGCCGCAGCGGATCGCCTGGGCGCCCAGGTGCAGGGCCTTGAGGCCGGAGCCGCAGACCTTGTTCAGGGTCAGCGCCGGCACGGCGTGGGGCAGGCCGGCCTTGATCGCGGCCTGGCGCGCGGGGTTCTGCCCGGCGCCGGCGGTGAGCACCTGGCCCATGATCACTTCATCGACCTGGGCGCCGTCCAGGCCGGTCTGGGCCAGCAGCTGGCGAATCACCGCGGCGCCGAGATCGACCGCGGGGATATTGGCCAGCGAACCCTGGAAACTGCCGACCGCGGTGCGGGTGGCGGCAACGATTACGACGTCTTGCATGGCGCGAATCCTCATTGTCATTGGCGGCATCGGTCGGCGACTAGGGAAGGTGATCGATGCGCGAGAACTTGGAAAATAATGGTTGCATAGAAGGTCGCGACGCTGCCAATCGCGAACCGGTGGGTCGCGTTCTGTTCGCCCGGTCGGGTATTACAGGCCCATGCGCCGGCGTGCGCGATGTATCGAGCCGTTGCGCACCGCCCAGCGCAGCATCGGCGCACTGCGGTTGACGCTGGCGCGGATCAGCTGGCGTTGCAGCAGACCCTGGTTGACGCCCAGCATGGCGCTGGCCCAGTCGGGTAGCAGGTCGATGCCGGCCTGCATCATCAATGAGCCAAATGGCTTGGCCAGGCGGCTTGGGGCAGGTGCCGCCAAGAGCAAACGCAGCACCTCGCGACTGCGTTCATCGCAGAGCAACTGGGGGCGCATCCCGGCCAGGTACGCCGCCACGGCCCGGCGCGAGCGCGGCACATCGCTGGCGCCAAGGCGCTCGGCGATCAGCGCGACTTCCCCGTAGTAACGGTCCTGGTCGGCAGGCGACAGCTGCGGATTGCGATAGCGCAGATGCGCCGCCAGAAAGCTGCTGACTTCGGCCACATGCACCCAGGTCAGCAACTGCGGATCGCTGGCGGCATAGGGCCGGCCGTCTGGCGCGTGGCCGACGATCTGCAGGTGAATGGTGCGCACCTTGTCGATCAGCCATTCGGCATCCTGCCGCGAGCCGAAGGTGGTGCCGGAAATGAACTGCGCGGTACGCCGCAGGCGTCCGATCATGTCTTCCCGGAAATTCGAGTGATCCCAGACCCCGGCCAGGGCCAGCGGATGCAGGGCCTGCATCAACAAGGCGCTGATGCCGCCGATCAGCATGCTGCTGAAATCGCCATGCACCTGCCAGCAGATAGCGTCCGGGCCGAACAGACCCGGGTCGCCCTTGGGGTTGTCCAGGTCGAGCTGACCCAGCGACAGGCCACCCAGGCTCATGACCTGGGTTTCGATACGACTGCGAATGAATTCCATACCGCTTGGCTGTTCCTTGGTTGAGGCCCGAGGCCTCGCTCAGAGGTTCAGGCGTTTATCGATCAGACCCTCGACCACGCTCGGGTCGGCCAGGGTCGAGGTATCGCCCAGGCTGTCGAGTTCGTTGCAGGCGATCTTGCGCAGGATACGCCGCATGATCTTGCCCGAGCGGGTTTTCGGCAAGGCCGGCGCCCACTGGATCAACTCCGGCTTGGCGAAACTGCCGATCTCGCGGCTGACCAGGCTCAACAGCTCCTTCTTCAACTCGTCGCTGGGCTCGACGCCATTCATCGGGGTGACAAAGGCATAGATGCCCTGGCCCTTGAGGTCATGGGGATAACCGACCACCGCGGCCTCGGCGATGCTGTCATGCAGGACCAGGGCGCTCTCGACCTCGGCGGTACCGATGCGATGCCCGGAGACGTTGATCACGTCGTCGATGCGCCCGGTGATCCAGTAATCGCCGTCTTCATCGCGCCGCGCGCCGTCGCCGGTGAAGTAGTAGCCCGGGTAGGGTTTGAAATAGGTCTCGACCATGCGCTGCGGGTCGCCGTAGACACTGCGGATCTGCGCCGGCCAACTGGCCTTGATCGCCAGGATGCCGCTGCCGGCGCCGCTGATTTCCTTGCCGTGCTCGTCCAGCAGCACCGGCTGCACACCGAACATCGGGCGGGTGGCGCAGCCGGGTTTGATCCGGCTGGCGCTGACCAGCGGGCTGAGCATGATGCCGCCGGTTTCGGTCTGCCACCAGGTATCGACGATCGGGCAGCGCTGCTCGCCGACGCTATTGAAATACCACTCCCAGGCTTCCGGGTTGATCGGCTCGCCGACGCTGCCCAGCAGGCGCAGGCTGCTGCGCGAGGTGTGCTGCAGCGGCTCTGGGCCTTCGCGCATCAGCGCGCGCAAGGCGGTAGGGGCGGTGTAGAAGATGTTCACCCGGTGCTTGTCGATGACTTCCCAGAAACGCGAACTGCTCGGATAACTGGGCACGCCCTCGAAGATCAGGGTGGTCGCGCCATTGGCCAGCGGGCCGTAGACGATATAACTGTGGCCGGTGACCCAGCCGACATCGGCGGTGCACCAGAAGACTTCGCCTTCGCGGTAGTCCAGTACATATTTGAAGGTCATCGCCGCTTGCAGCAGGTAACCGCCGGTGGTGTGCAGCACGCCTTTGGGTTTGCCGGTGCTGCCGGAGGTGTAGAGGATGAACAGCGGGTCTTCGGCGTCCATCGGTTGCGGCGGGCAGTCGTCTTCGACGCCGCGCAGGGCCTGGTGATACCAGAGGTCGCGGCCTTCGACCCAGTTCACCGGGTTCTGGGTGCGCTCGACCACCACCACCGTGCTGACGTTCGGGCACCTTTGCAGGGCCTTGTCGACGTTGTTTTTCAAGGGCACGAACTTGCCGCCGCGCACCCCTTCGTCAGCCGTGATCACGGTGCGGCAGTCGGCGTCGAGAATGCGGTCGCGCAGCGCGTCCGGGGAGAATCCGCCAAAGACCACCGAGTGCACCGCGCCGATACGGGTGCAGGCGAGCATGGCGTAGGCCGCCTCGGGGATCATCGGCATGTAGATGCAGACCCGATCGCCTTTTTTCACGCCGCGGCTTTTCAGGACGTTGGCCAGGCGGCAGACGTAGTGATGGAGTTTTTTGTAGGTGATTTGCAGCGACTCGGCGGGGTCGTCGCCTTCCCAGATGATCGCCACCTGATCGCCGCGTTTTTCCAGGTGGCGGTCGATGCAGTTGTAGCTGACGTTCAACTGGCCGCCGGCGAACCAGCTGGCGGCGCCGGTTTTCAGGTCATAGCGCTGCACGGTTTGCCAGGGGGCGCTCCAGTCGAGAAAGCGGGTGGCCTGTTCGGCCCAGAAGGTGCTGGGGTGCTCGATGGATTCGCGGTACAGCCGCTGGTAGTCGTCCTGACTCAATTGCGCAGCCCGGCGGACGGCATCGGCTTGGGGGAACATGCTGATATCGAACATGACGGTTCCTTATTCTTGTTTTAGCGACAAGCGATAAAGATGCGCCTTGATCGGAAGGGGTTCAAGGGGAGGGCGGTCTTGGGCGACCGATCGTGAATCGGCCCGCCGCTACGCAATGGATGGGGTTTGCGTAGCAACGGGCCGGTTCGCGAAGGGGGATTTCAGCGGGCTATCAGCCGCGGTGGCGACCGCGGAAGTAGTTGATCAGGCCCTGGGTCGAAGCATCTTCGGCCGGGGTTTCTTCGCTGCCGACCAGGCGGTTGTAGACGCCCTTGCCCAGCTCTTTGCCCAGCTCCACGCCCCATTGGTCGAAGGCGTTGATGCCCCAGATCACGCTCTGCACGAAAACCTTGTGTTCGTACATCGCCACCAGCGCGCCCAGGCGGCGCGGACTGATGCGTTCGACCACCAGGGTGTTGCTCGGACGGTTGCCCGGGATCACCTTGTGCGGTGCCAGTTTCTGGACTTCGGCCTCGCTCATGCCTTTTTCACGCAGCTCGGCCTCGGCCTCGGCGCGGGTCTTGCCGAGCATCAGCGCCTGGCTTTGCGACAGGCAGTTGGCGTACAGCCACTGGTGATGGTCGGCCACCGGGTTGAAGCTGACGATAGGCACGATGAAGTCGGCCGGGATCAGCTGGGTGCCCTGGTGCAACAACTGGTGGTACGCGTGCTGACCGTTGCAGCCCACGCCACCCCAGATCACCGGGCCGGTGTCGGTGGAAACCGGCGTGCCGTCCTGGCGCACGCTCTTGCCGTTGGATTCCATGTCCAGCTGCTGCAAGTGCTTGGTGATGTTGCGCAGGTAGTGGTCGTACGGCAGGATCGCGTGGCTTTGCGCACCCCAGAAATTGCCGTACCACACGCCCAGCAGGGCCAGGAGGACCGGCATGTTCTGCTCGAACGGCGCGGTCTGGAAGTGCTGGTCCATGGTGTAGGCGCCGGACAGCAGTTCCTTGAAGTTGGACATGCCGATGGCCAGGGCGATCGGCAGGCCGATGGCTGACCACAGCGAGTAACGCCCGCCAACCCAGTCCCACATCGGGAAAATGTTCTCTTCACGGATGCCGAAGGCCACGGCCGCGGCGTTGTTGCTCGATACCGCGATGAAGTGGCGATACAGCTCGGCCTCGGAACCGCCCTGAGCCAGGTACCAGGCGCGTGCGGCCTGGGCGTTCTTCAGGGTTTCCAGGGTGTTGAAGGATTTCGACGAGACGATGAACAGCGTGGTTTCGGCGCGGATCTTCGACGACAGTTCGTGGAACTCGCTGCCGTCGATATTGGCCAGGTAATGGCAACGCACGCCTTTCTGGGCGTAGGACAACAGGGCTTCGGACACCAGCTCGGGGCCGAGGAAGGAACCGCCGATGCCGATGTTCACCACGTCGGTGATCGGCTTCTCGGTGTAGCCACGCCACAGGCCGTCATGGATACGCCCGACCAGTTCGGTGATCTGGTTCAGCACCTTGTGCACTTCCGGCATCACGTTGACGCCGTTGACCGACAGCTTGTCGCCCACTGGACGGCGCAGGGCGGTGTGCAGGGCCGGACGGCCTTCGGAAGAGTTGACCAGCTCACCGGCGAACAGCGCCTTGATCGCGTCCTGCAGACCGGCTTCATTGGCCAGGCCCACCAACAGGTTGCGGGTTTCGGAGGTGATCAGGTTCTTCGAGTAATCGAGAAAAAGCCCACAGCCGCTGAGGCTGAATTGATGAAAGCGCTGCGGGTCGGCATTAAAGGCCTCGCGCATGCTGAAATCCTGCATGGCTTGGCGGTGGTCATTCAACGCTTGCCAGGCGGGCAGAGCGGTAACGTCGTGAGGAGTGCGGTAGTACGCCATCGCTGCGGTTTTCCTTTTACTTGAACTGCCTGTTGGACACTGAAAAGCCCGGAACGTCCTGCTTGAAGAATAACGTTCGGTCAAACCTGCGCTGACACGATTAAGCACGCAGGGCGATTACAGTAACTCTCGCGTGCTGATCTGTCTTGGCTTTGTCTGACCTGCGACCGGTACTTTTTATACCGGCGCCTCAGAGCCGCGCAACGAGCGGGATTTCAGGGGTGAGAATGACTGGGGCTCAGGCGACCTGAACCGGAATGGAGTGGCTGGTGTGGCTCAGCTCGTTGCCCGGCGCCATATAGAGCATGCGCGGCTTGAAGTTGAGCAGTTCGGCTTCGCTGTAGTGAGCGTAAGCGCAGATGATCACCCGGTCGCCAACCTTGGCCTTGTGCGCGGCGGCACCGTTGACCGAGATCATGCGCGAGCCTTCCTCGCCACGAATGGCGTAGGTGGTGAAGCGTTCGCCATTGTCGACGTTGTAGATCTGGATCTGTTCGTACTCACGGATACCGGACAAGTCCAGCCACTCGCCGTCGATGGCGCAGGAGCCTTCGTAGTCGAGCACAGCGTGGGTGACTTCGGCGCGATGCAGCTTGGCCTTGAGCATGATGGCGTGCATGAGTGGTTCTCTCGGTCAGGTCCTCGAACAGGGCCCGCAGCATCGCAGCAGGCCCCGGGCGGCGGCAGTTTGCCCGAAGGTCGGGCTTCGGGCAATCGGCCTTTGGGACCTAGGCGTCGAGGTCCAGATGCAGGTTGTCGATCAGGCGGGTAGCGCCCAGATAGGCCGCTGCCAGGATCACCAGGTCGCGGTCTTGCGCAGTGGCCGGGCGCAGGGTCCGGGCATGGCGGATTTCCAGGTAATCCGGGCGGAAGCCGGCGGCTTCGAGCACTTGTTTCTGCTCGTCCAGCAGTTTTGGATAGTCCCGCTCACCCTGGCTGATGGCCTGGGCGATCTGAGTCAGGCCACGATAGATCGCCGGGGCGATGGCACGTTGTTCTTCGCTCAGATAGCCGTTGCGCGACGACAGCGCGAGGCCGTCGGCAGCACGCACGGTGGGCTCGCCGATGATCTGGATCGGCATGTTCAGGTCATGCACCAGGGCGCGGATCACCGCCAGTTGCTGGAAGTCCTTCTGGCCGAAGACCGCAAGGTCCGGCTGCACCATGTTGAACAGCTTGCTGACCACCGTGGCCACCCCTTCGAAATGCCCGGGGCGGCTGGCGCCGCACAGGCCTTCGGAGAGTTGTGGCACGCTGACCCGGGTCTGGCCGTCCATGCCGTCGGGGTACATCTCTTCGACGCTAGGGGCGAACAGCAGATGGCAACCGGCTTGCAGGAGCTTTTCCTGGTCAGCGGCCAGGGTTCGCGGGTACTTGTCGAGGTCTTCGCCAGCGCCGAATTGCAGCGGGTTGACGAAAATGCTCGCCACCACGAAATCCACTCGCTGGGCTGCCTTGGTCACCAGGGCCGCATGACCGCTGTGCAGGTTGCCCATGGTCGGTACGAAGCCGATGCGCTTACCCTCGCTGCGGGCACGGGCCACGGCGGCACGCAGTTCACGTACGGTTTTTACAGTATTCATGCAGAAAACCCATGTTCGGCGCCTGGGAAGGTCACGGCCTTGACCTCACTGACATAGGCGCTCAAGGCCGCCTGGATGCTTTCCTGGCCGGCCATGAAGTTCTTCACGAACTTCGGCGCACGACCGCTCAGGGACAGGCCCAGCATGTCGTGCAGAACCAGCACCTGACCGTCGGTGGCGCTGCCGGCACCGATGCCGATCACCGGAATCTTCACCGCCTGGGTGATTTCCGCCGCCAGTTCGCTCGGCACGCATTCGAGCAGCAGCATCGCCGCGCCGGCCGCTTCCAGGGCGATGGCATCGGCACGCATCTGCCGGGCCTGGTTTTCGTTACGTCCCTGAACCTTGTAGCCGCCGAGGATGTTCACCGATTGCGGGGTCAGACCCATGTGGGCGCAGACCGGTATGCCGCGCTCGGCCAGCAGGCGGATGGACTCCGCCAGCCACAGCGCGCCTTCGACCTTGATCATGTGCGCGCCGGCCTGCATCAGTTGGGCGCTGTTGTTCAGGGCCTGCTCGGTGGTGGCATAGGCCATGAACGGCAGGTCGGCGAGGATCAGGGCGCCACTGTTGCCGCGTTTGACCGCGGCGACGTGGTAGGCCATCTCGGCGGTAGTGACTGGCAGTGTGCTGTCGTGCCCTTGCAAGACCATGCCGAGGGAGTCGCCCACCAGCAGTACTTCAACGCCGGCCTGGCAACAGGTGTGGGCGAAGGTCGCGTCATAGCAGGTCAGCATGGTGATTTTTTCACCTTTCTGCTTGAGGCCTTGCAGGGTGGTCAGGGTGATGTCTGGCATGAAAAAGGGTCCTCATTCAGGCGCTCTGGAAACTGCTGCGAGTAACGCGCGTGATTCTTATCTATACAGGCGCACGGTCTGTTGTCGTGCTTATAAGGCCTGGATTGCGCCCTGTAACGCCGTGTTGGCGGCAACGGGACGCCTATAGTCGTGAGGAGAACTCGGGAAGTCAATTGCATGTGTTACCGCATTGTTACGGCGTGAGTGTTACCGCCGTAACTGATGCGTTTCAGCAGTCAGGCCAGACGTTCCAGGCCGACAAATGGGCAGGCGGCGAGCAGATCGCGCAGGTGGCGGCCGTCGGCCAATTGCAGGTCGGCGGGGGCCAGTTCGGCCAGGGGATAGAGGACGAAGGCCCGGGCCTGCATGTGGTAATGCGGGACCTTGAGCCGCGGTTCGTCGATCAGGCGATCGCCGAACAGCAGGATATCCAGGTCCAGGGTGCGCGGCCCCCAGCGCTCGAGGCGCTCGCGGCCTTGGCCGTTTTCGATGGCTTGCAGCGCGTCCAGCAGTTCGAGAGGCGCGAGGCTGCTGTCCAGGGCGGCCACGGCGTTGGTGTAGCGCGGTTGGCCGGGCAGCAGGGAGTCGCTTTGATAGAAGGCCGAGACTCCCGCTAGTTGGCTGTGTGGCAATTGTGCCAGCGCGTCGATCGCGCTGCGCAATTGTTCCGCCGGGGCAGCCAGGTTGCTGCCCATGCCGATGTAGATGCGTTCCATCGGGTTATTCGCCGGAAGCGCTCGGTGCGCCGGCGGTGGCGCGCTTGCGTTTGGCGCCACTGCTGCGACGACGCTTGCGCGGGCCCGTGCCGGCTTCGTCCTTGCCGCTCAGGTCGCGAATCATGTCGCGGCGACCGGCGTCGTTGGCGTCCTGATAGTCGGTCCACCATTCGCCCAGGCCATCGGTCTGCTCGCCTGCGCTTTCGCGCAGCAGCAGGAAGTCATAACCGGCGCGGAACCGCGGGTTGTCCAGCAACTGGTCGGCGCGCTTGCCGCTGCGACGTGGCAGGCGTTCCTGCATGTCCCAGATTTCGCGGATCGGCATGGTGAAGCGTTTTGGAATGGCAATGCGCTGGCACTGTTCGCTGATCAATTCGTGAGCAGCTTCCTGCATCGCCGGAATCGGCGGCATGCCGCGTTCCTGGAGGCGCAGCACGCGAGCCGGCAGGGCAGGCCACAGCAGCGCGGCGAACAGGAAAGCCGGGGTGACCGGCTTGTTCTGCTTGATGCGCAGGTCGGTATTGATCAGGGCTTCGCTGATCAGCGTGTGGGTGTAGGTCGGGTTGTACTCCAGCGCCTCGGCGCTGGCCGGGAACAGCGGATCGAACAGTTGCAGGTCGACCAGCATCTCGAAGGTGTCGGCGGCATGGCCGGACAGGAATAGCTTGAGCACTTCCTCGAACAGACGTGCCGAAGGGATTTCCCGCAGCATAGGGGCCAGGTCGCGGATCGGCGTGGCGGTGTGTTTCTCGATACCGAAATCCAGCTTGGCGGCGAAGCGCACGGCCCGCAGCATGCGTACCGGATCTTCCTGGTAGCGCTGGCGTGGATCGCCGATCAGGCGGACCAGATGATTGCGGATGTCGTGTACGCCGTTGGCGTAGTCGAGGATGCGCTCGCTGACCGGATCGTAATACAGGGCATTGATGGTGAAGTCGCGGCGCTGGGCGTCCTCTTCGAGGGTGCCGTACACGTTGTCGCGCAGGATGCGCCCGCTTTCGTTGCGCGAGGACTGGTTGCTGTCTTCCTCTTCATCGTTTTGCGGATGATTGGCGCGGAAGGTCGCGACCTCGATGATTTCGCGTCCGAAGTGGATATGCACCAGCTTGAACCGGCGGCCGATGATCCGGGCGTTGCGGAATTCGGCCCGCACCTGTTCCGGCGTGGCGCTGGTGGCGACGTCGAAATCCTTGGGGGTGATATTGAGCAGCATGTCGCGCACGCAACCGCCGACCAGGTAGGCCTGGTAGCCAGCGTTCTGCAGGCGTTCGACGATGTTCACCGCATAACGGCTGAACTGGGCGCGTTGCAGCGAATGTTGGCTGCTGTTGAGCACTTCAGGCGTGCTGCGTTTGTGTTGCGTACGACGCATGGGAGAACGGAATGACTGGAACAACTTCTTCAGCATGGGATGCACTGTTTGAAGGAATGTTCGGCCATAACGAAGAATGACCGCATGATGGGCGGGGATTCTAGCATTTAGTCGGGGGATGGTGTAGGAAGCTGAGGCGAGTCGTGCGCGGAGCTTTGGAGCGCGGGTTGGCGGGGCTTTGCGTGAGTAAAACCGTAATCGCGCAAACCACAAGGGGAGCCGAAGCTCCCCCAGAAGTGTTTGCGTGCTCTATTTTTATTATTGGTTTCGGGCTTCTTGTTTTTGTTTAACGCCCTTGTCACCTGGTTAACCCAGAGTGACCCTCCCAATCGGGAGCCAAGAGCAAACGGATTGCTTTGGTCGCTGTGTTGCGATGATCAATGATCCAACCAGTTCAGGCTCTGCCTTAGGGCAGTTTTTGTTGTTCTCGGCCTGGTTGTGGGGCAAGCCCCAATGACAACGCCTCTCCAAAAGAATCAGTTAGCTGCGCCTCCGCCGTGTTGTTTTTATTGTGCGTGAGTCGATTCGTCTTATTTTTATTGTCTTATGCATTGCTTGTTATTGTTCTTGTACCAAAACATATAGCAGGTGCCGTGCCAACTTTTGCGAGGCCCAGTAAAACAAGGGGTTAGGCGCGGTTCGGAGGTTTCTCCAGGCGAAAAAAAGCCGGGGCTTCGTTACCGTAAGCCCCGGCTTTTGTTACGTGAAATGACTGAGGTAACAGTTTTTTCACAAGGTCGCGTGTTACCTGCAACCCGTTACCGCCGGGCTTCAGCTTTCGCTGGCGACCCCGGTCTTGCGTCGTGGGATACCCAGGCGCTGGCGACGTTCCCACAGGCATTTGCGGCTGACGCCCAGTTTGCGTGCCAGTTCGGTCTCGGTCATGTGGTCCTGGTGTTCGAGGACGAAATGCTGGAAGTAGTCTTCCAGCGACAGGTCTTCGGCCGGCTCGTGGCTGCTGTTGTTGGCGTTGGCGGCCTGGGGCGCCAGGCCGATGAATTCATCGTCTTCCAGATCGCTCAGTTCGATATCGATACCCAGCAGATCCGCGGAGATTTCCGGGCTTTCGCACAGGATGACCGAGCGCTCGACGGCGTTTTCCAGTTCGCGAACGTTACCCGGCCAAGAGTAATGGCGAATGGCTTGCTCGGCGTCCGGGGCGAACTTCAGGTCCGTGCGGCCCACGCGTGCGCTCTGGCGGGCGAGGAAGGCATTGGCGATTTCGTTGACGTCGGCGCCGCGTTCGCGCAGGGCTGGCAGTTTCAGGGCAATCACGTGCAGGCGGTAATACAGGTCTTCACGGAACTGGCCGATCTTGGCCAAGCTCTTGAGGTCGCGGTGGGTCGCGGCGATCAGGCGCACATCGACCTTCTGCGACTGCACCGAGCCGACCCGGCGGATCTCGCCTTCCTGCAGCACGCGCAACAGGCGGGCCTGGGCTTCGAGCGGCAATTCGCCGATTTCGTCGAGGAACAAGGTGCCGCCGTCCGCCGCTTCCACCAGGCCGGCGCGCCCGGCGCTGGCACCGGTGAAGGCGCCTTTTTCGTGGCCGAACAGCTCGGACTCGATCAGGGTTTCCGGAATGGCCGCGCAGTTCACCGAGATCATCGGCGCCTTGGCGCGCTTGGACAGGTTGTGCAGGGCGCGGGCCACCAGTTCCTTGCCGGTCCCGGATTCGCCTTGGATCAGTACATTGGAGTCTGTCGGGGCGACCTTGCGGATCTTGCTGTACAGGTCCTGCATCGGTGGGCAGGAACCGATGATGCCGATTTCGCCGTTGCTGGCGTTAGCACCGGCCTTGTCCGCGCCGTTGCCCGACTTGGTGGCCGGCCGCTCGTTGGGGCTGCTCTGCGCGGTCTGGCGGTCGCGCAGGATGCGCGCCACGGCCTGGAGCATTTCGTCGTGATCGAAAGGCTTGGCGATGTAGTCCACCGCGCCCATCTTCATCGAGTCGACCGCCGAGCGCAGGCTGGCGTAGCTGGTCATGATCAGCACCGGGGTGCCCTGGCCGAGCTTGATCAGCTCGGTGCCGGGGGCGCCTGGCAAGCGCAGGTCGCTGACGATCAGGTCGAACGTGGGAATGCTGAAACGCTCTTGTGCTTCCTGCACGGAACCGGCTTCGCTGACTTGGTACTGGTTGCGTTCCAGCAGGCGGCGCAAGGCGGAGCGGATAATTGTTTCGTCTTCGACGATCAAAATGTGCGGCATTGATTCGATTCTCTCGACGGTCTCAGTTCACAGCGGACGTCGCTTCGACATGACGCGGTAAGGTCACCCGGATACGGGTGCCGCGTTGGCTTTCGGTGTCAGCCGGGCTGTCGATGGTGATTTGTCCATAATGCTCTTCAACGATGGAATAGACCAGTGCAAGGCCCAGTCCGGTGCCTTCGCCCGGATCCTTGGTGGTGAAGAAGGGTTCGAACAGTCGATCCATGATGCTCGATGGGATGCCGCTGCCTTCGTCTTCGACGATCAGGTCGATCGTGTGTTCGCCGGCCTCGCTCTTGACCCGTACAGCGCTGCCCGCCGGTGAGGCGTCGCGGGCATTGGATAGCAGGTTGATCAGTACCTGGGCGAGCCGCTGCGGGTCGCCGTCGACCCAGTGGTCCGGATCGCACAGGTTAAAGAACTGCACTTCGAAATTTCGTCGGTTCAGCGCCAGCAGGCCAATGGCATCCTGCGCGACCTCGGCCAGGCACACGGCTTCGTCGTTGTGCTGGTGGCTGCCGGCGTGGGCGAAGCTCATCAGCGACTGGACGATGCGCGACACGCGCTTGGTCTGCTCGAGGATCTGGCCACTGATTTCGGTGAGTTCGCCGTCCTCTTCGCGCTCTTCGCGCAGGTTCTGCGCCAGGCAGGCGATACCGGTGATCGGGTTGCCGATTTCGTGGGCCACGCCGGCGGCCAGGCGACCGATGCTGGCCAACCGCTCGGAATGCACCAGCTTGTCTTCGAGCATCTGGGTTTCGGTCAGGTCTTCCACCAGCAGCACCAGGCCGCTGTTGCCCGGGGCCAGGGGTTCGTCGATGGCGGCCTTGTGCAGGTTCAGCCAGCGGGTCTGGCCGTCGAGGGCCAGGTGCTGCTTATGCAGATGTTCGTCGGGGACGTTGATGAAGCCTTGCAGCAGCTCTCTCCAGGGATCGGCGATGGTGCTCAGGCGCGAACCGACCACATGCTGCGCCGGAATGCTGGTCAGCTCTTCCATGGCCTTGTTCCACATGAGGATTTCCTGGTCCTTGGCCAGGGAGCAGACGCCCATCGGCAGTTCTTGCAAGGTCTGGCGGTGGTAGCGGCGCAAGGCATCGAGCTCGGCGGCCAGGCCGGTCAGGCGCGAGTGGTAGTCCTCGAGCCGGCTTTCGATGAAGTGAATGTCTTCGGTCACGTAGTTTTCGCCGCCGGCCTTGTAGGGCAGGAAGGTTTCCACCATGTCCTGGGCCACACTGGGGCCCATCAGGCCGGAGAGGTTGGCTTCGATGCGGTCGCGCAAGCGGCGCAGGGCATAGGGGCGACGCTCGTCGAAGGGCAGGTACAGGTCGCGCAGCGCCTGCTCGACTTCCTTCTGCGCGGCCTTGGCGCCCAGGGGCTTGGCCAGCTGGGTGGCGAACTCCTGGGGCGAGGCGGCATGCAGTTCGCGACGTTGTGGCCGGCGCACGTTGTCCACCGCGCAGGCTTCGGCGGCGCTGGCCTCTTCGGAGCTGGCGTTGGTGAACAGTGAAATCAGGGTGAACATCAGGACGTTGGCGGCCAGCGAGGCGATGGCCGCCATGTGCCAACTGGTGTCGTCCAGCACGTAGATCATGTTCAGCAGCGGTATATAGAAGCCCTGCAGGTTGCCGATTAACGGCAGTAGCATGGTCACCAGCCACACCAGTGTCCCGGCCATCAGCCCGGCGATGAAGCCGCGTCGGTTGGCGGTCGGCCAGTACAGCACCGAGAGCACGCCGGGGAGGAACTGCAGGGTCGCGACAAAGGCCACGATGCCGAGGTTGGCCAGGTCCTGCTCGACCCCCAGCAGCAGGTAAAAGGCATAGCCGGCCATGATGATGGCCACGATCAGCGCGCGGCGGGTCCATTTCAGCCAGCGGTAGATGTTGCCTTCGGCCGGTGGCTGATACAGCGGCAGCACCAGATGGTTGAGGGCCATCCCCGACAGCGCCAGGGTGGTGACGATGATCAGGCCGCTGGCGGCGGAAAGCCCACCAATGTAGGCCATCAAGGCCAATGCCGGCTTGTTGGCGGCGATACCGATGCCGAGGGTGAAGTACTCGGGGTTGGTGGTGGCGCCCAGTTTCAGGCCGGCCCAGAGGATCAGTGGCACCGCCAGGCTCATCAGCAACAGGAACAGCGGCAGGCCCCAACTGGCACTGACCAGCGAGCGCGGGTTGAGGTTCTCGGTGAAGGTCATGTGGTACATGTGCGGCATCACGATCGCCGAGGCGAAGAACACCAGCAGCAGGGTGCGCCACGGTCCTTCCTGCAGCGGTGTATGCAGGGCGGCGAGGGCGGTCTGGTTCTGCAGCAGCCAGAGTTCCAGCTGTTGCGGGCCATCGAACACGCCGTACAGGGCATAGAGGCCGACACCGCCGATGGCGATCAGCTTGATCACCGACTCGAAGGCGATGGCGAACACCAGGCCTTCGTGTTTTTCCCGGGTGGCGATGTGCCGGGAGCCGAAGAAGATGGTGAACAGAGTGATCAGTGCACAGAAACTCAGGGCAACCCGGTGCTGCACCGGCTCGCGGGTGAGGATGCCGATGGAGTCCGCGACCGCCTGGATCTGCAAGGCCAGAAGGGGCAATACACCGACCAGCATGATCACCGTGGTCAGCGCGCCGGCCCAGGTGCTGCGAAAACGGAAGGCGAACAGGTCGGCCAGCGACGACAGTTGATAGGTGCGGGTGATTTTCAGGATCGGGTAAAGCAGCACCGGCGCCAGCAGGAAGGCGCCGGAAACCCCAAGATAACTGGAAAGAAAACCGTAGCCGTACTGATAGGCCAGGCCAACCGTGCCGTAAAAGGCCCAGGCGCTGGCGTAGACCCCGAGGGACAGGGTGTAGGTCAGCGGGTGGCGGATGATCGAGCGCGGGATCATGCCGCGTTCGCTGATCCAGGCCACCCCGAACAGCACCAGCAGGTACGCGGCGCTGATCAGGATCATCTGGGTCAGGCTAAAGCTCATCGGCATCTTTTTGGCTCTGCAGGATGAAGGTCACGACGATCAGGATCAGCCAGAGCAGATACGGGCGATACCAGGCGCCCGTAGCATCGATCCACCAATCCATGATGGCGGGGGAGAACAGATAGATCCCCACTACCAGCAGCAGGACCAAGCGATAGATGTACATCTCGGCCTCTCTTTATTGTGTGCGTGCCCGAAAACGTGCGGCGATGGTAACGGATGGGCGCCAACCTGCAAGGGGCGTCAGGGTATTTGCGCCTCGGGCACGCTCAGTGTGCGTGGGATCAGTAAAGCATCCCAGTGTTCGATGCCCCAACTCAGCACTTCCCGAGGGCTGGCATGGACCATTTCGCTGTCGGTTTTCTGCCCCAGGGCGCGCAAGGCGCGCAGCAGCAGTGGTGTGGCCTGGTCCGCGGCCAGCGGCGGGGAACGGTAGGATTTGCCCAGTTTATGCCCATCCGGCTGGGTGATCAGCGGCACATGCAGGTAACGCGGCTGCGGCAGGCCGAGCAGCTCCTGCAGGTACAGCTGGCGGGGGGTGGAGTCCAATAGGTCGGCGCCGCGGACGATATCGGTCACCCCTTGCCAGGCGTCGTCGAGCACCACCGCCAGTTGATAGGCGTAGAGACCGTCGCGGCGGCGGATCACGAAGTCGCCGACATCCCGCCCCAGATGCTGGCGGAATTCGCCCTGGACCCGGTCGGTGAAGCGATATTCCAGCTCCGGCACGCGCAAGCGGATGGCGGCATCTTCCTGGCTGTGTCCGGCATTGCGGCACAGGCCCGGATAAATGCCGTGGTAGGGCTCCAGTTGCTTGCGCGAGCAGGTGCAGGCGTAAGCCAGGCCCTGGTTGAACAGGCGGTCGAGGACTTCGGCGTAGGCCGCGTGCCGCTCGCTTTGACGGACCATTTCGCCGTCCCACTCGAAGCCGTAGCTTTCCAGGGCCTTGAGGATAGCTGCCTGGGCGCCGGGCTCTTCCCGAGGCGGATCAAGGTCTTCCATGCGCAACAGCCAGCGGCCGCCAACGGCGCGGGCATCGAGGTAGGAGGCCAGGGCGGCGACCAGCGAGCCGAAATGCAGGTGCCCGCTGGGGGTTGGGGCGAAGCGCCCGATGTAGGAAGAGGTCGAGGTATTCATGGGCAGGATGTTACTTGGTCTGATCCCCTGGGAGTGAAGCTTGCTCGCGATAGGACTTCAGGGGCTTACACGGCGGAAACAAAAACGGAGCGTTCGCACGCTCCGTTTTTCGTTCAAGCTGGCGATTACTTGCCGACTTGTTTTTCCTTGATTTCCGCCAGGGTCTTGCAGTCGACACACATGTCGGCGGTAGGACGGGCTTCCAGGCGGCGAATACCGATCTCGACGCCGCAGGATTCGCACCAGCCGTATTCTTCGTCTTCGATCAGTTGCAGCGTCTTGTCGATCTTCTTGATCAGCTTGCGCTCACGGTCGCGGGCGCGCAGTTCCAGGCTGAATTCTTCTTCCTGGCTGGCACGGTCGGCCGGATCGGGGAAGTTGGCTGCTTCGTCTTTCATGTGATCAACAGTGCGGTCGACTTCCTGCATCAAGTCCTGTTTCCACTTGTTCAGGATCTTGGTGAAGTGCTCGCGCATGGGCTTGCCCATGTACTCTTCGCCCGCGGTTTCAACATAGGGCTCGAAGCCGCTGATCGATTGATTCTGTTGCTTTGCTTGGGTGGGCATGAAATGGACCGCCTCTACTCATGTAATCCATTGCGCAGGATTGCTCCATCACCGACACATGCCGGCCCTGCGACTGCAAGCGGGCGAACTTACCAGATCAAATCGGACGGCGCTACTCCCGGTTGTCGAGCCCGCGTCCCGCGGCGCTTGCAAAGGTCGATGCCGCCCGACCTGGTCTGTTCGGGGGCCTGGTCAATTAATGATTTTAGCCAAGCCTGGGCCTGCTGTCGGCCTTCTTTAATGAAGGGATGGCGGGTGCTCGAAGGCCTTGGGCTCTCCCTTGTCTTCGGGGTTGGGTAGAATCGGTTTTTTGCTCACTTCAATGAAGGAAGGCTAATGGCTCAGCCCTACAGTGCGCGCAGTCGCGCTATCGAACCTTTCCACGTGATGGCCCTGCTGGCCCGCGCCAATGAGCTGCAAGCGGCCGGGCACGATGTGATTCACCTGGAAATCGGTGAACCGGACTTCACCACGGCTGAGCCGATCATCAAGGCCGGGCAGGCCGCCCTGGAGGCGGGCAAGACCCGCTACACCGCCGCCCGTGGGATCCCTGAGCTGCGCACGGCCATCTCCGGTTTCTATCGACAGCGCTACGGGCTGGACATCGACCCCGAGCGCATCATGATCACGCCCGGTGGTTCCGGTGCGTTACTGCTGGCCAGTAGCCTGCTGGTCGACCCAGGCAAGCACTGGCTGCTGGCCGACCCGGGCTACCCCTGTAACCGGCACTTCCTGCGCCTGGTGGAAGGCGCGGCGCAATTGGTGCCGGTCGGACCGGACGTGCGTTATCAACTGACGCCGGATCTGCTGGAGCGTTACTGGGATCAGGACAGCGTCGGCGCCCTGGTGGCATCGCCGGCCAACCCCACCGGGACCCTGCTCACCCGCGACGAACTGGCGGGGTTGTCGGCCGCGGTGAAGGCGCGTAACGGCCATCTGGTGGTGGACGAGATCTACCACGGCCTGACCTACGGCTGCGATGCCGCCAGCGTGCTGGAAGTCGATGACGGCGCCTTTGTCCTGAATAGCTTTTCCAAATATTTCGGCATGACTGGCTGGCGCCTGGGCTGGCTGGTGGCGCCGCAGGCGGCGGTCGGCGAGTTGGAGAAACTGGCGCAGAACCTCTATATCAGTGCCCCGAGCATGGCCCAGTACGCCGCTCTGGCCTGCTTCGAGCCAGACACTATCAGCATCCTGGAAGAGCGCCGCAACGAGTTTCAGCGGCGCCGCGATTTCCTCTTGCCAGCCCTTCGCGAGCTGGGCTTTGGCATCGCCGTGGAGCCGGAAGGGGCGTTTTATCTGTATGCCGATATCAGCGCTTTCGGCGGCGATGCCTTTGCCTTTTGCCGGCACTTCCTCGAGACCGAGCATATTGCCTTTACCCCGGGGCTGGATTTCGGTCGCCATCAGGCCGGGCACCACGTCCGGTTCGCCTACACCCAGAGCCTGCCACGCCTGCAGGAAGCGGTGGAACGGATTGCCCGTGGCCTGCGGAGCTGGCAAGGCTGATGCGTTTTCATCCTCCCCTCGAAGAAGGTCGCCTGGTCCGTCGTTACAAGCGTTTTCTCGCCGATATCGAGACCATTGGCGGCGAGTTGCTGACCATTCACTGCCCCAACACCGGCTCCATGTTCAATTGCATGGTCGAGGGTGGGCAGGTCTGGTTCAGCCGTTCCAATGACCCCAAGCGCAAATTGCCCGGGACCTGGGAAATCAGCGAAACGCCTCAGGGGCGGCTGGCTTGCGTCAACACGGCGCGGGCCAACACGCTGGTGGAAGAAGCCCTGCGCGCCGGGGTGATCACTGAGTTGAATGGTTTTACCGCGCTCAAGCGGGAAGTGTCCTACGGCCAGGAAAACAGCCGTATCGACTTCCGCCTGGACTACCTGGACGTCCCGGCGTTTGTCGAGGTCAAAAGCGTCACCCTGGGCTTCGACGGCTCCGCGGTTGCGGCATTTCCGGACGCGGTGACCCAGCGTGGCGCCAAGCATTTGCGGGAGTTGGCCTGCCTGGCGCGTGACGGTATCCGGGCGGTGCAGTTGTATTGCGTCAACCTGTCGGGTGTCGAGGCGGTGCGACCGGCCGAAGAGATCGACCCCGGTTATGCCGCAGCGCTGCGTGAGGCGGTGGCGTCCGGGGTCGAGGTACTGGCCTACGGAGTAAGCTTGACCGCCGAGGAAGTGTGCATCGACCGTCGTCTGGACGTATTGCTCAACGGCTAGATCTGAACCCAGACGCCCTGGCTGTCTTCCCGGCAGGGGATGGCCGTCAGGGATTGCCCGGCACAAGGGCCGGCCACGCATTCGCCGTTTTCGATCAGAAACAGCGCGCCGTGGGTGGCGCACTGAATCAGGCTGGCGCTGGGATCGAGGAACTGATCGGGCTGCCACTCCAGGGCGACCCCACGATGGGGGCAGCGGTTGGTGTAGACGTAGACCTGTCGATCGCGGCGCACCGCGAAAAGTGGCTGGCCTTCGAGGTTGAAACCTCGGCTGGAAGCCTCCGGCAGATCGCCGGGGGCGCAAAGAAACTTCATGTCTATCCTCGTAACCGACGGCTCTGGGCTCAGGCTGTCACAGTTTTCCTGCGGGCGCTTGATGAAACATGTCTGTGCTTGACGGTCAAATGCAAACAATTATCAAATAGCCTCTTCGCTCGTGGGGCGCTTGCTCATTTCGATGCCTGGGTTGCAGGGCATGTCACATGCACGGCGGCTTCCGTGGGCCCACTCTCTGAAGGAATACCTTTATGCGTTCGAGTGCCCGCGCAATCGCGCTCTGTGTCGGACTTCTGGCCAGTCATGCCGCTGCGGCGGCCGAGTTACCACAACGCTGGGTAAGCGCCGGCGGCGCCCTGTCCGAATGGGTGAGCGCGCTGGGCGCCGAGTCGAAGCTGGTGGGCGTGGACACCACCAGCCAGCATCCCGAATCCTTGAAAAAGCTGCCGAGTATCGGTTATCAGCGCCAGCTGTCGGCGGAAGGCATTCTCAGCCTGCGTCCGCAGATTCTGGTGGGTACCGAAGAGATGGGGCCGCCGCCGGTGCTCTGGCAGGTGCGCAGCGCCGGGGTGCAGGTCGAGCTGTTCTCGGCCCAGGCCGACCTGCCGACCCTGCAGGGCAACCTGCAGCATCTGGGCAAGTTGCTGGGCAGCGAAGACAAGGCGACGCAACTGTTCGAGCAATATAAGCAGCAACTGGATCAGCAGCAGGCCTGGGTCAGCCAGGCCCGGAAAAAGCAGGCGCCGCCGGGTGTGCTGCTGTTGCTCGGGCATGCGGGTGGCAAACCTCTGATTGCCGGCAAGGACACCGCTGCCGACTGGCTGTTGCAGCAGGCGGGTGGACGCAATCTTGCCACCCACACGGGTTACAAACCCTTTTCCACGGAGTCGTTGGCCGAACTCAACCCTGACGTGCTGGTGTTTGCCGATCGCAGCCTGAGCGGTGAGACGGCCCGCGCCGCGCTGTTCAAGCAGGGTAACCCTATTTCTGTTACAGACAGAGCGCCTATGATTCATTAGCTTAGAGAGAAAGGATCTCTCAGTACTCAATGAGTGGTATGAACCATGAGGCTACTGTTCACCGATAACAGTTTCGTTCTGCTAACACAGCCTTATATTGGAATTCCTTTCCTGCTGGACGGGCAAATGGAGTTGGTAGAGCCGGCAAACGATTACCTTATGTATCTGGCGCTGGAACGAGGCAAGACGCGTAGCCCCAAGACATGGAGAAATCACGGCGAGGCACTGTACGACTACTTCTCATGGCTGGAGGCAAACGCCCTCGATTGGGCTCATGTCCCTATCGCGGGGCACGCTCGATCCGCCGTAAGCAATCTTGCCGCGTACCGGAACTGGTCAATCTCCCTGACAAGTCCATCAACGGGCTTGAGGGCCATAAAACCGAGCACTGTGAATCAGCGCCTGACATGCCTCATGGGGTTCTATCAATGGGCGCATAAACAAGGCCGCATTAGCTCCGTTCCTTGGGATGCCTCACCGAAATTTGTTGCCGGGAACAATCAGGGCTTCTTGAGGCATGCACACGCAGCCAAGGTGACAGATGGCGACGACCTTCGGCTGAAGGTCTTTCGCGAGCCGCCTAAACTTCTGTCGCTTGAACAAGCCAAGCTCTTGATTCAGGCATGCACAAATAAAACGCTTCGATTGATGACGGTGCTGATGCTTCAAACTGGCCTTCGCAATGAAGAATGCAGGACATTTCCTACCAAGTATGTTTTTGACCCGACAGGGCTCGATGTACGGAAGCGCATTCGTGTTGATCTCAGCCCATCGGACATGCTGCTGAAGAATTCAAAACCTAGGACAGTCTTCATCGGTTGGCACGTTATGCGGGAGCTTTTCGACTATCTGAGCTTCGCTGAGGGAGCATTCAGGGCCAAGGCTGGTCGCACTACAAGCCGCTCTGGGATTCAACTCGTTTTCTTAAACAGAGATGGTCATCCTTTCAGTGAAAAAGGCTTGAACAATGCGTACAGACGACTTTGGTCGGGAAAAAAACCTCGCGTAATGTTCAAGGTTACCCCGCACATGCTGAGACACACCTTTGCTACTTTCGAACTACTCCACCAGTCGCAGCGCACGGCCATGGGGCAAGCGCTTGCCTGGGTTCGAGATCGACTGGGCCACAGCAGCGTCCAAACGACTAGCATCTATCTTCACTGTATTGATCTCATGGAAAACTCGGAACTGAATACATATCAGGAAGAGTTGGACTTGCTTGGGAGTGCACATGGCTAGACCCAGAAAAAGCTATGGCATGCAGCCAGAAACCATCATCTCGATTGAAACAGCAAAAAAACCACTTGGTGACATGACGATTTGCGTGGGAACGAGGGTGTTCGACTTCGCGCAGTGGGTATCGGTGCCGGGAGCGATCGAGCCAGCCACAAGACAATTGCTCTCACGTCAGTTGTACGAGGCCGTCCACGAAATCCAATCGTCGGGGGTCAGCCAAGCGACCGTACTGAACCTTTGTGCCTCTGGTATGCGTTACTGGTTCAAGTACCTCGACGCTGAATCGGGTAAGGGGCGCGTCATAGGGTGCCTCGCCGACATAATACCGCGCACAGTTGAACGCTACACGGAATGGCTGAAGAAACAGCCAGCAAGAGGTAAGGGAACAATCTCAGTCACATCGGCGCGGGCCATCTACAACACAACAAAAACAGTCTTGATGAACCGTGTTCGCGCTGGGCAACTCGGGATTGGCGTGTTTCCCCAAATCCCATTTCCGAACGCAGACAGAGCGTATGTTGGTCATCAGGCATTCACGCAGGGCGAGATCGAGCGCTTGCTGATAGCGCTCCTGAAGGACTTAGACATGATCCGCTCCGGTAATTTGCCTGGTGGGAGCGAGGCCGCAGCTATGACGGTCTACCTTTTGCTGATCGCTGCCAGAAGTGGTCGCAATCTCACGCCACTACTGGAGATGAGCAGAGATGCGATTACCGATCACCCGCTCAAGCCTGACATGGGCGTGCTCCAGTTGTATAAGCGTCGAGGCTTCAAGATTCACCGCCAAGCCTTTCGCTACCACTCTATCGATGATGAGTCCGCGTCCGTACCGAGCGATGTGGTCACCCTGTACAGGGAAGCACTAGCCCGATCTTTTCCGTTGCTAGAACTCGCGCCGAAGGTCATGCAAGACCGTCTCTGGATTTACCGCGCCAGGGATAAAGGCGTGACGACCCTCAACGCCTCCAATATTGACCAACAAGCCATTGCACTCGTGGCCCGTCATCAAATTTTTAGCGATAGGAAAACATCGAGCGGTCAGCCAGAGCTACTGAAGGTCAACGTATCGAGGCTACGAAAAACCTTTGCAACGCGAATATGGCAATTGACCAACGGAAACTTGTTCAAGACGGCTCAGATCCTGGGTAACAGTCCGCGCATGACTGATAGCCACTACTTGGCAGTCACGCCTGAGATGGAGCGCAATCACAAATTCGTTGGTCGAATTCTCGAAGGCGTCATGACCGGCCAAGTGAACGAGCAGAGCATTCGCGATGACTTATCTGCTCAGCTATCCATAGAGCCTGAAAAAGTTGATCTGCTACTGAGCGGCGCACTAAATACAGGTGTTGCGCGTTGCTCAGATCCAATCAATGGCCGTTTTGCTCCAAGAAACGGCACCACCAACTGTCAGCGCTTTCTCCATTGCTTTCGTTGCCCAAATCAGGTCGTAATCGAATCAGACCTGTACCGTCTGTTCAGTTTTTACTGGCTCCTGATCAAAGAGCGCGGGCTGCTTGGCAAATCGCGCTGGAATTCCGTCTATGCGTGGGTGATCCGGGTCATCGACAACGATATAACTCCCCGTTTTGATCCGGCTGTAGTTGAGCATGAGAGACGCCGAGCCCTCGCTACGCCTCATCCAATGTGGCGAGATAGGACTTTTCTTGGAGGTGATGAATGAATGCTGCTAATGCAACGATAGCCAGGCCGCCTTGTGCAGTTCTGAGAAATATCGCTGTTGAGGATCGAAATGATCTTGCCGTTACATACATTGCCGGCGAAAACGGTAAATCGATGCCGCTTTCGAGGTATGAGAGCAACATATGGGACTTTTCCCCGTACGTCCTCAACAAAAACACATCAAACCTCTATATAAATTTCGACCACCCGCTTTCCGATGAAACGAGATCAACCGACGAAGCGGAGACTGGTTTGCTGATAGCCGCTAAATCTTTTATATATACCCGCTGGCTCGCCAAGTCGCCGCGATCAACAAAGCATATAAAAGCCGCAACACTAATTTCGTGCTGGACGAGCGTGAAGCCACTTCTTCGCTGGATGTGCGGGCAATCCATCACGGGATTCGACGAACTAACCCCTGTGCGATGTGCTGCGTATGCGTCCTATGTAAGCGCAGATAAGTCTGTTAAACAGAGACAAAAAGTTGCACAATTAGAAATTCTCGAATTGATTTACGCTTTTAGAGCGCATCTGCCCAAACCAATGAATGAGCATCCATGGCCAGAGGAGACTGCGTTCAGTCTTGCGGGGGCTCGACGTACAGATGGTATGTATGATGTTAGAACTGAAATCATTCCAAAGCGCTTATATGCCGATCTTGGGCGAAAATCAATAGAATTCATAGAGCGTGAATCAGATCGAATTTTGCATATCTGGAATACTTTCCATTCGTTTTATTCGCATGAGATTGAGCTTGCTCAATATCATGCGAAGGTGAGACTGAAAGCAGGCGAGAAGGGCTCCCACCAGACACATGAAACCGTCTCTTATGATATTGCGAGGGCAAGGGCACTTTCAAAAACCAAGCAATTACTTGACCTTAACGGACTGCGATATCTTACTGATCTTGATGATGAGGTTAAGATTCTTCGTACTTGCTGCTACATTGTCATTGCCATGTTTAGCGGTATGCGGGATTCCGAAATTATTTCATTGAAAGACAACTGCTTTGAGCGCTCATTTGATATGGACGGCGAAGAGTATTGCTGGATTCATGGGCTCACATACAAACTTGAAGAACAGCCAAAGCCTGCAAAGTGGATGGTTCCACCTGTCGTCGAAAAGGCTATTAATGTGGCAGCCGGGGTGCGGAAATCTCTGGTGCCCTACATCGAAAAAAGAAGATTGTATCTGTCCGAAGTAGCCAGAGACGAAATGGTGAAATCGAAAATCATAAATGACGCCGCTCTTTTGGAGAGCAGCCTTTTTCTTGGTTGGAAAGCGCTTGGCACAAGGCCTGAATTTCTACAGAACGTACTAACAAATAAACTGCTCAAAAAGGTGGCAGAGCGTTTTGAACTGATAGTGTCGAGTGATGACTTGACTGAGGTTATTGATCGCGCTGTTATAGTTCCTGGGAAACTGTGGCCCCTCGCAACACACCAGTTCCGGAGGACATTTGCTGTCTTTGTCGCTAGGAACGTACTTGGCGATGTTCGGTATCTGCGACACCATTTCAAACATTGGTCAATGGATATGACTCTGCACTATGCAAAAGACCCGCTATTTGATGACACGCTTTTTGAATCCGTATTGTCAAAAAGGGACGAATTGCAGGTAAGTATCATCTCTGGCTGGCTAGCTCCAAGCCAGAAGCTCTCTGGCGGCAGGGCTGACCATATCGTGCGCTTCAGAGGGCGATCCGAGGTGAAGACAGCAAAAGACCCTAAAGCTCTGGTCAGGGCTGTTGGCGAAGGTGTTTTTATCCGTGGCACCGGCCACTCTTGGTGTTTGGCAACGACTAAGGGATGCGGCGGGGAGGGGCTTTACGATGCGATTCGTTGCGTTGGCTGCGGTGAGGGTGTCATCGACCAGGGACACTTGCTCATATGGCGGCGCATTAGAGATCAGCAGGCTGAGGTGCTCTCATGGCCAGATCTTGGCGATCCGGCCTGGGAGCGAGCCACAACGCACTTGCGAGAGGCAGAGCGGGTGCTAGGCGAACTTGGAGACCCAGTTGAGCCGTATCCCTTGCCAGAACGTCCATCGCGTCTCATACCAGCAGTAGAGGCGGTGTAGCATGGGAAACGACCAGACAAGGCGTGCAATCGAGTTGGCTATCTCAAGGATTACCAAGGGGCGTCCCAAGCAGGTTCAGCTGAGTCGTAAGCTAAGTATCGCCTCCGTCGCCGAAGAGGCAGGCATAAGCAATGCGACGATACACAACCGGTATCCAGACCTTGCAGAGTTAATTCGTCAAAAGACCAACAAGGAGTCGCGAGAAAAGCTCGTCAAGAAGGAGAAAGCCCTTCAGGGGGCAGATCTGCTGATTAAGGAGCTGCGTGACATACTGGCTGAGCGAGATGCAGATCTGAAGAGGATAGCCATCGTGAATCTGCGGCTTTGTACAGAGAAGAAAGCACTTCAGGAGCAAAACGCTCTGCTGGCCAAGGAGAACAAGCAATTGGAAGGCGTGAACCGTGATCTGCTATCTAAGATCAACAGTCCTAGAAGTCAGGTGAAGTCGATTCGATGAATGCCTAGGCGGATCGTCAGTAACTGTCCGGCGAGCTCACCTATCTAAAGCAACTGCTGACACGTTTGCCGACGCAGCGGGCGAGTGAGATTAATGAGTCGCTGCCGCATCTACTGTCATCGAACTACACGAGTTAGAAATCAACGGCGTTAAATCGGAAGCGGCGGGAACGATCGACCGGGTAGGTGTAGCGACCTGCAATCGAAAACCCGCCGACCTGCAATCAGCGCGTTTTTCGACCGACATTAATTGCTTCTATCCGAGCCCACAAACCGGAATTAATTGCGAATGAACCTGCATTCATCCGCACCGACCTGCAATTCAACGCGGCCGACCAACATTATTTGCAACTGAGGGAACTCAAATCGGTAATCCCGCGGCCAGCATTTTGTCACGTAGCTCCGTTGCCCGTGTCGGGTCGAGCATGTTGCTGAACAACGCTTTGATTTCGGTTGGCCTGGCATCGAACTGTTCCACCAAGTCTTTAATACGGTATCCATGACGTGTCAGAGTCGGCTCCAGGTCATCCAGTTGCCGCGATAGCACCGACTCAACCAGCTCCGCCGAGACAGGTTTCTCGCCGGTCAGGTAACCGGCCTCCAGAGAAAGGCTCAGATGCAGCTGACCTATGACCGTTGGTGCTTCGTCCACTAAAACCACTACGTACGTTCGGAGTCCGGCAACTACGTCCGATACGAGCAGTTCCATCGCCCGGCGGGTACTCGGGCATGGAGAGCGATTGCCCGTTCCGTCGATGAACTTAGAAGGGACATCACTTGGCGCCGGAGTCGGCCCGACAGAGCTTTGGCCTCTTGGCGCTCAAACAGGACCTGGGCGAGGGTGAGTTTGCGCGGTGGCTCGGCCCAGGCCGCGCAATGCGCTGAGCGAAATCGAACGGCAAGCGACCCTAAGCGTGTGCAACAGCCCGGTGTACGCCCATTTGCCGCCCAGCCAGATCGTGCCGAGGCTGGCCGATCAGCAGCGATATCTGGCGTCGGAGTCGACGTTTTACCGGGTGCTGCACGCAGCGGATCAACAACAGCATCGTGGTCGTAGCCAGCACCGCCGGCGCCACGCAGCACCGACGACGCACGCCGCCAAAGGGCCGAATCAGGTGTGGTCGTGGGACATCACATATTGTCCGTCGCCGGTACGAGGCAAGTACTACTACCTGTACCTGATCGAGGATATTTACAGCCGCAAGGCCGTGGGCTGGGAGGTATACGAAGAAGAAAGCGGCGAGAAGGCTGCGGCACTACTGCAACGTAGCGTGGTCAGCGAGCAGTGTTTGCACGAGCCACTGGTGTTGCACTCGGACAATGGTGCACCGATGAAATCGCTGACGCTGTTGAGTAAAATGCATGACTTGGGCATCACGCCGTCGCGGGGACGACCACGGGTCAGCAACGACAATCCTTACTCGGAGTCGCTGTTTAGAACGCTGAAATACTGCCCGCAATGGCCGCTGGATGGTTTTGCCAGTTTGGACGCGGCACGAGCTTGGGTGAGGGATTTCATGCGTTGGTACAACAATGAGCACCGGCATAGCCGTATCCGGTTCGTCACGCCGGCCGAGCGGCATAGAGGACTGGATCATCAGGTTTTGGCTCGGCGCCATGAGCTGTACGAGCGAGCCAAGGAGAACAAACCTGAGCGCTGGTCAGGTCGGACGCGTAACTGGGAGCCAATCGGTACCGTGTTGTTGAACCCGGATCGAGAGCAACAGGTCGAGAAACGAGCTGCATAGTTAGACGGTGACGCGACAACTACCTTGAAAAACGCCGAGGCATTGATGTGGTCTTAGCCAGGTTTTCAAGATCTTGGTGGTCATCTCCGGTTGCTCTAGCGATGGCATATGCCCACAGTTCTCAATAATGTTGACGGTGCAGTTGGACAGCTTGTCGAACAACTGCTCTTGCATGGACATTGTAAACAACTGATCTTGGCGGCCATAGATGATGAGCGTAGGTACGTTGATTGCCGATAACTTGTCGGAAATGTCGCGTGCGCCTTTCAGCACATTCGTCTGGTTGATAAGCTCTTCCCGGGAAAGCTTCTGGCCTGCGACCAGCAGGGCTAACAGCGCTTCGTCCTCGGTTCGCGCAGGGGCAATACAGGCCCGGTTTAGGGCCGGCCAATGCTCGGCGATAGAGCCTTCAAGTAAAGGCGCAAGCATGCCTTGTTTGAAAAATGTTCGTTGTTCTTCGGAAAGGGTACCTGGAAAGGTGGACACCAGAATCAGGCTTTCGACACGCTCAGGCGCCTGAAGGGCGACATGTTGTGCGATATATCCACCCAAGGAATGCCCCAGCAAGATGAATTTATTCGACGCCCGCCGTAACACTTCTTTGGCCATGCCAGCGGCCGTGGTTTCACTGGAAATGACCAGGGTTTGAATGTCGTAGAAGTCAGTCAGAGGCTGAATCTGATATTGCCACAAGGTATCACTATCGTTGCTCCAGCCCGGCAGGATGACCAGATTTTTCCGTTTGTGCATGAGGAACTCCTAACATTTGGCTGAGGAGCAGTGCTGCGGAATATGGAGCGTTATCGATCAGGAGCGGTTTAGCCATTCCGTGGCCTCCGTTCGTATGGTTTTTCATGTTGCCCAAGGCAGTTGCAATTCTGTACTTAAGCGTATCTTCGGCAGTCTCTTCGGTACGACTGACAACGCTTGCCATTGTGAACAAGAGCAAATGCGCAAGACAGTAAAAGTAATACACTGGTTATAGCCAACGCAAACATCGGGAACAACACCCATGAAAATCCTCAGCGGACACCGTTAACGGTTGCCCCGTATATTGGACGCTATATGACCGCTCCTGCAGGCAGGGCGAATTCGCTTACCGCGGGTGACGATGCGGGGTGAAAAAAACTTAATCTTTAGACAGGGTTTTCCGGGTGGCCGAACGAAGTGAACTGTACGGTTATTTAATTTCTAGACAGGGCTTCGTGCTTTTTGAGTTGTCCCGGCCACGCAGCTGGCGCTTAATCAACCAGCCCGCTGTCGATATCGGCAGTGTGCGTTTAGCAAAGTTGCATGGCACGACGGCCAGTTGCATGCCAGTTTTGTTTCATGTCACTTTGCGGGCTCGACAGCTCTACGAGCTTAAATAAAATTTTAGTATATCTGGCGCGCCACCTGGACTAAATTATTTGCAGTTGCGGAGTGAAGGGTCGTGTGGGCGAATTTTGCTCCGTGGGTATTCGTTCGCTCAGCCGATATGCGCAAACTTAAACTTTAATTTAGATATTTTGATGCCTTGAACTCGTTTGGGTCGGCATAAGGAGTGAATGGTGCAAATAACTCGCATGCCCGGTTCGCAGATCAAGTTAAGACTTAATGGGTACGCTAGGCAGGGCGTCGTCGATGCCATGCCTGTGGCGGTTTCCTTTCTTTTCGTATTTTCTTCGTTGGGGGCACTGTACCACGAAAAAGGTGTTCATTTTATTAGCGCGCTGCTCGGCACGCTGCTGATCTTCGCAGCCCCCTTGCAGGTGTCCAGTGTCGATGCCATTACAAATAATCATATTGTGGCGGGAGTGATATTGACCCTGTTGATCAACTTCAGATTTCTTTTCATGTCGCTGGTATCGAACCAGTACTTTTTAAACGTGTCGAGGCTAAAAGTTTTTATCGCGATGCTGATGTTTAGCGCGAGCACGTTTGCCGTTACTCATGCTCATTTACAATCTTCCCGACTCAAGGATGGGAAGTCACAGTTTTATTATTATCTGGGTGTTTGTGTTCCCAGTTATGTAATGGCCGTCGCCGCTACAATTTCCGGGTATCTACTCTCCGATTACGTTAACTATACTTCATGGGAAACGTTCATCACCATGATACTGCCCATCCATTTCACGGCATTGGTGGCCAAGAACGTGGGAAATCGGCTCACGGTAATTGCCACCCTGGTCGGTGGTATATGTGCACCTCTGCTCAATGGTGTTGACAGTTTATGGTTTACCGTCGGTTTGCCTGTTATCTGCGGCATTGTTCTGGCACGGATTTCCTTGGATGTAGAAAAGCGAGGCGCAGCATGATTGCCCTATTATTTATTGCTCTGGTGAGCTACGGCCTGAAAATATTTCCCTTTTTATCGCAAAAGATGCAGCTCGCGTCATCTGGCTTGATGGCCAAGTCCATTGAATATGCCGTGTGTTTAATCATGGGCAGCATTATTTTTAATGTCGCATTTGGCAGTGCCACGCTGGCTCAGTTGGTCAGCGGGATAAACATACAGTTCGTGCTCGCGTTGTTTACCATCGCAATCGCGTTCTTTACCTGTAGAGGTACCGGATCAATTCTGATCAGTCTGTTTGTTTCGATGTCGGTTTACATTTTCGCAAGGGTGATAACTTCATGAAAAATATTCGCTTTTTTGACACGACCATGAGGGACGGTGAGCAAGGCATCGGCTATTTGCTCACCACTCAACAAAAACTCACGCTCCTGCAAAAACTTTCTCAGTTGAATATTGCCGTCATTGAGCTCGGCATGGTTACGGCTGATCAAGACAGCCAAAGTCTTTTTGAACAGGCCATTGATACCGCCGGTGATCAAAACGTTGCTGCGTTGTGCCGACTCCATGAAGTGGATATCCAGTTGGCTGTTAAGGCTTTAAGCAAATTCCGTCAATCGACCCTCAATCTTCTGTGCATCGGTTCGGAAATACATCTGAACAAGAAAATGGGCATGAGCGCTTTCGAGGCGGGCGCTCTGTTGGACAACTCTCTGGCCGCGATCAGGGACGCGCAATATGCCGGGAATATCTACGCGATTCTGGAAGATTCGACCCGGGGCAGCGAAACCTTATTGCATGAGCAAATCCAGCGGCTGATCAAGCACGGCATTAAGGATATCTGCCTGGCCGATACCGTCGGGGCGATGACCCCATCCAGCTCCTATGCATTTTTCTCGACTTTTATCCGCGCGTACCCGGACGTTCGTTTTTCGACGCACTTTCATAATGATTTGGGAATGGCGGTTGCGAACACCATCTGCGCCATTGATGCGGGAGTGCATGAAGTGCAGGTCACCCTCGGCGGGATCGGTGAGCGGTGTGGCAATGCCTCGTTTGAAGAAGTGGTGGCGATCCTGTCGCATTGCGAAGGCTATAAGGGCCAGATGGATACCATTCCCGCACTCAAAGACATCGTCGACCTGTGCCGTTTCTTTTACCAGATCCTGGGCAGGGAGCCTAACACCAACAAACCGATCATTGGCGCAAATGCGTTTTTGACCTGTGCCGGCATACACCAGAGCGCAATCCTCAAACATCCGGAAACGTACGAGTTCATCAATCCGGAGAGCCTGGGTATGCAAAGAGGATTCCACATTAACAGGTTATCCAGTCGCAAGCTGAAGCAATGCAGTGCCGATCTTTAAGCCATTTTTCAAGGAGCGTTTAAATGAGTCTGTTTCAACACATTGGTTTTTCTACCAACATTTTTGACAACCCGGCGAACATTGCACAGCTGGTTGAATATCTTTCTGAACACTTTCCTGCGATAGAAATCGAATTCGAGAAAGACCTCAGGCTGTTGATTGATTCCGATGAGCAGCAGTGGCGCCAACAGCGCGACAGGCTGAACGCTGTGCGGGAAGCAACCGGGGTTCATTATTCGACCCATGCGCCCTATATTGGCATCGATACGGATATCTCCAACGGCGATGAGGTCACCCGGCTCAGCGCCGTGGACTATCTGGGTAAATACATTGCCAGGGCTGCCGAGATTGGCGCCAGGTTCATTACGATTCATCCCGGCTATGTCGAGCTGGATCAGCAGGGTCTCAGTTACTTTGAGTTCGGGCAACTGGCCAAGTCACTTGATGCGTTGTCCGCTGTTGCGGCCCGGCACCACGTGGACATTCTTTTGGAAAACACCGGCCCCGATCGGGAAAAATACATTGTCCTGCTCGATGAGCAGCATGATCAGCTCTGCCGGCACAGTAATGTTTTCTTGACGCTGGATCTGGTGCATTTTCACGCGTTTTATCATCACCTTTCGTCTGCGGACTATCTGGAAAAACTCAAGAACATTCTTCCGGATATCAGGAATGCGCATTTTAACGATGTGGTCGATGGCAAGCATATTCATATTCCGCTTGGATCTGGCAACTTCGATTTTCACCAAGTTCTTCAGTTCATGCATGCGCAGGGTTACCAGGGAAACTTCATTATTGAAGAGTCTGGTGGTGGGTATGCGCCTGAAGATTTTGTCACTGCGGGCCGGGAGTACATCGACCGGTTGAAAACCAATGCCCCATGCCCCCATTGAGTTACGCCGGGCCCATAGGCAAACAGCGGGGCTGGCGTGGCATCACGCTTTTGTTATCGCGGCCCCCCTTGGGGACATTCTATTGATGAACGCGGCGTATCCTACGCAGAGTAAAAATATGGGACATAACATTCTTCTCGAACCCCAGAATGTCAGTTTTTCCACAAGCGAAGCACAAACGATACTGGAAGCGGCCCAGCAGCATAACGTCAGTCTGCAGAAAGGGTGTGTGGCTGGTGTCTGTCGAGTTTGCAAGTTGAAATTGATATCCGGCGATATCGATTATCTGGTTGGTTCCACGGTGTGTCTCACTGAACGCGAAGTCAGTGATAATTATTTTCTGCCCTGCTGTGCGATTGCCCGAAGCGACATCATTTGCTCAGCCGGCACTGCTTACGGCGCAACGTCACAACAACATCCCAAAGAGGGGGTGGTGGTTATTTATAAGGAGAGAAGAGGTTCCGTATTCATTGTGCGGTTAAAGCTCTCCCGGCATAGCCGGATGGCGGCATCGCCGGGTCAATATATCGATGTGGAGGCGGGCGAAAATATTTTTCGATCCTACTCCATCGCCAATGTACCGCAACGAGACGGTTTTATTGAACTGCATATCCGCTATCGCCAAGGTGGTGTATTTTCTGAGCGATTAAAGGATGTGATCAAGCTCAATGATGTGCTCTGGATCAAGGGCCCCCAAGGAGACTTCATCCTGGACGAAAGCTCAGGGCGCGATTTGCTTTTTATGGCCACGGGAACAGGGCTGGCACCTATTCAGGCCATGCTTACGTGCGGATTGATCAAAAGCGATAAAAGGATTCATCTTTACTGGGGCGCAAGATGTCCGCAAGACTTGTATTTTCTAGAGGTGATCCGAGATCTGGAAAGTCGATATGAGCATTTTTGCTTCACCCCGGTATGGTCAAGAGCCGTGGCAGATGATCGCTGGAAAAGTGGAATGGGGTATGTCCAGGATTGTGCCAAAAACACGATTGGATGTCTGAAAGACTTCGATGTCTATGCCTGCGGTTCTCCCGCCATGATCCAAGAGGCGTTTCGCGAATTTACAACGACTTGCGAGCTGCCGGTAGCCCAGTTTCATTCGGACGCATTTTACTGCCATACATGATCGACTGCCCCGCGGCTTCACAGACCTGCCCGGCACCTTCTCGGACCAGGGAACTGGCGCGCAGCCGGATTCAACTACCTTGTTAAACCACTGTCGAATAACTGGCAGTTAAACGGGGATTGAGGACGGTTCGTTCAATGGCGCCCGCGCCTCAGAGGACGGCAGGCACACTGTGTATGCGCCTGACAATAGTTGATCGTACCAAGGATTCTTTCGCATGGCGTTGATGATCGATGTCGAGCCGCTCATACCTTTGACTCAGGCTAAGAAAATGGCAATGCAAGGCTGGTTTGAGGCCGTCGATGTGCACGTTGGATTGGCCAAAGGGAGCCCTCAAGAACACCAGGCCTGTTTGAGTGTGATGGCAGCTCAACAGCGTCATGATGAGCTAGCCCGTGCGCTGGCGACGGCGGTGTCAGAGCTTATCGAGCGGTCGGGGTAGGGCGAACAGAACGAGGACACAGTTTGCCCTGATGCCTACCTCGGCTTCTGGGTGCTGGCGCCGACTATGAACGCGTTCGCACCGCCTCTCACGACTACCGCAACAGTGAGCTTGCGCTTCGCAACACGTAACGCTCTGGTAGTGCTCCCATTGGCTCTGGCTCAGAACTTGGAGGTTTGCTGGCGCAACGGTTATACTCAGGTATTGGCCGAGTAGGGGGCGCTGATTCACTTCTGCCGACATTGTGTGGCGAAAAAATGTAGATTACCTCGTTAGCCTGGTGATGCCCTCAGATGAATAGGCAGAGCACTGACTGGACTTGCCCCTACAAAACCGGACACCAACTCCCCGTTAAATTGATGCTGGCGCCAAGCGCCTGAACTCCCTTGGTGAACGGTAATTCAAGGCGCTGTGCGGATGCTGCTCGTTGTAATGCTCGAAGGCAATTGCCAAGTTACGCAACGCCGTTTCTCGATCCGGCTTGGGCATGTGCGCCACGTAGTCACGCTTGATCGTCTTCATGAAGCTCTCGGCCATGCCGTTGCTCTGCGGGCTGCGCACCGGGGTGGTCACCGGCTGCAAGCCGATCTGTCGAGCAAACAGGCGTGTCTGTTCGGCGGTGTACGCCGAGCCGTTGTCGCTTAGCCATTGCACCGGCGTGACGGGCAGTTGATCACCAAAGCGCTTCTCCACGCTTTCCAGCATCAAGTCGCGGATATCATCGCCGCTGTACCCGGTCGGGCTCGCGACCCAGCCGATGGCCTCGCGATCACAGCAGTCCAGGGCGAAGGTCACGCTCAGTTTGGCCCCGTCCTCGCAGCGGAACTCAAAGCCGTCCGAGCACCAACGCGTATCGCTGGTTTTCACCGCAATACGGCCTTCGTGCCGACGCGGCACGCCGGGCTGTTTGAGTCGACGTTCCAACAGCAAGTTGTGATCACGCATGACCCGGTAAACTCGTTTCACGTTGATCGCCGACAGCGACTGGGTTTCACGGGCGCGACGCAGCAATCCCCAGACACGACGGTAGCCATAGCTGGGAAGCTCGCTGACCTGTTGCTGGATTTCGACCACCAGCGCAGCATCGTCCACAGGCCTACTTCGCCGTACTTTGGGCGATACCGATTGCTTGATTCGAACCGTTAATTGCGAGCGCGCCACACCGAGACATTCGCTGACCAGCTTCACTGGTCGTCCCCCGGCAACAAGGGTGAGTGCGCAATCCATTTTCGCGACCGGGCGATCTCCACGGCCTCTTTGAGGATTTCGGCTTCCATCGTTTTCTTGCCCAGCATCCGTTGCAGTTCACGGATCTGCTTGAGCGCATCGCTCAGCTCGGAGGCAGGCACCACGGCTTCGCCAGCACTGACCGCCGACAGGCTGCCGTCCTGATACAGCTTGCGCCACAAGAACAGCTGATTGGCATTGATGCCGTTGCGCCGAGCGACGACCGACACACTTTGTCCTGGCTCAAGGCTCTCGCGAACCATGGCCAGCTTTTGCTCTGGGCTCCAGCGGCGCCGCCGCTCCTGGCCCAAAAGCTCCCCACTCTTATCGTTGCTGTTAGTCATAAACATAACCGTTTGCCTATCCCTTATCGTAAGGGGGAAACAGTGTCCTGTCTTTCATGGGGCTCGTTCACTGACTAAAAAGCATGGACGCTTTCCAGTGTCGGTGGTTGAACCCGTCGCACAAGGCCCTGGAATGATTTTCATCGCCATGACGACCGAGAAAAAGCCGCCAATTCTCAGTGTGCCGCTACTCAAAGTTCTGCGGCTAAAGACCTGAGATCACTGGCTTTGGATTTTCCAAGTAATCTGCCGTCATACATCGACGCCGCCCTGCTAATCTTGCCGTTCTGATCGAGGGTGAGTGCCATAATCCCCGTTGTTACCCCAGTGGATGCGCGACCATACCATTCAAAGCCACCACCCAGGTCGCTACCCACAATATGGCGCAGTCGGGATTCCATCGCGTAAGGCGCGGCGGATCGAATACGGTCAAAATAGCGTTCAATGGCCGCTTGCCCTCGTATTTGCGTACGGACAGCCAAGTCCTCGAACACGGCATCGTTGCTAAAAAGGGCTGCGGCTGTGGGTGCGTCACCTTTGGCCAAAGCGCTTTGTAACCTGCGCGAGATGTCATGTATTCGTTTGCTGGCGTTCTGGGGGATGCCTGACTCTTTAAAATCGGTCGGAAACTGGTCTTCTGACTTGCGAAATTGATGATAACGTTCCTCGTTGTAACTGCTGCTATCCCAATAATCGATCCAGCGAATAATCTTGCCGTCTTTAAAGTCGACAGCACCGACAATTCTCAATTCTCCGCCGAACAATTCAGGAGTGTCCGTGAACTCCACCACAGCGCTGCCCGCTCCGCGGATTGAACCGCCTAGAATCCGAGTCGGGTAGGAGATCCCTTGGCCTGCGTGAGGTAAGACCTTTCTTATGGCATCAGGACTGTCCTGGTTCCAGCCAAAAGTAGCATCGGTATAAGTGAGCAAGCGGGAAGAAAAATAAGCCATGGTCTTATCGATGTTCTTCTGGCTCTTGAATGCAAAGAATGATTTGAAAAGCCTGGCCGTCTCCGGCTCGGCATGGGAAATATCGGCGATATCCGGATAGGGGACAGCACTCCCTGCGTAGGATGAAAGAGGAAGTGATCCCAGCAGACCCGCAAAGCCAAATGCCCAAATTGATTTCATGCAAGCTCCTTGAAAAATGTTCGACGCAATCTGTCGATGTGTTGGTCATGGTGTAGCTATTTTGCGAATACGGTACACGCAGCGGCGCCCCTTCCCTGTTCAGCCAATGTCGTTTCAGGTGTAGCGGTAGCGTCCCAACAGTGCTTGGGGATCCATCAACTGCTGGATGGCGCGACTGAGTTCCTGCACCTTGGGGGGGGTGTACTTGCGATAATAAGCGGCGTTGACGGGACCCACGCCATGCTCGGCACTGAAACAGCCTTGATGTTCGGCCACCCGTTGATATATGGCGCTGCGTAGCGCCACGATCTTCGCGATTCCGTACTGAGCCACATGGGCGTGGGGCAGCAACACAATCAGATGGCAGCCACCGTCGGCAAAGTGGCCAAACTCATACAGTTGCAACAGCGGATGCTCGCGTCGCAGCCATTGAGCGGCTTCTTCGCAAAAGGCCACCAACCGCGAGCGTGAAAAGGCGATGTCAAACGAAAGGGGAATGCCCTCTTGTGCGATCGCCAAGGGCAGATTGTCGCGTAACGGCCAAAAGGTTTCCGGGTGGCTGAAGGTCGCATCCACCACCTTCGCCTCGCGATAGAGGGATTCCAGCAACTGTTCCGTTCGCTGGGCAAAAATTGCCTGCAAGCCAGGCATGCTGCTGGCGATCTCGACCAAGGCATAACAGTCGGCTGTCGATTGCGCGAGTGGATGACGCAGGGTGGGGAAGTTGCGCAAGGTGATGGCGATCGCCGACTGTGAAATGACTTCAAAAGCGCACAGCATGTCACCGAAGTCTCGCTCGAAGGCCTGGAGTACGTCCAGCGCCGCTGCCTGATTGGGCAAAGCCATAAACAGGCTTTGCGTCGACTGATCGCGGCACTTGAGTTCAAGCGTGACGACGGTAATGATTCCGAAGGCACCGCCGGTTCCGATAAACAGCTGCTTTAGATCAAGGCCCGAGTTGTTCTTGCGCAAAGGGGCCAGCGACTGAACTACCGTGCCGTGTTCATCGGCCAATACCACCTCAACGCCCAGGACGTTATGGCGCACATCGCCATGCTTGAGCAAGCGGCTGCCACCGGCATTGGCGCCCAGCAGTCCTCCGATCGTTGGATCGCTGCCGATATCAACAGGAAAATACAGCTCATGCTGTTGCAGCTGGCGGTTGAGCTCTGACAAGAGCGTGCCCGCTTCGACGATAACCGTTCGGTTAACAGGGTCGATCTCGCGGATACGATGCAAACGCGAGAGGCATACGACCACTTGAGTGCCGGAGTTGTCGGGAATGGCGCTGCCGACCAGGCCGCTACGACTGCCTTGGACGATGAGCCTGATGCCATGGTGTACGGCAATGCGCATAAGCTCGCTCACCGCCTCGGTACTGGCCGGGAGAATAACCGCAGCGGCGCATCCCCGGCCGTTGGCGATATCGCTTTCATAGGGGGCACAGGCGACGCCCGTCAGGACGGCGGACTGTCCCAGGCGATCGCTCACCTCGGTCAGGAAGCCCTGTTGTGATACAGATCCGGACACAATGGGTCTCCTCTATTGAGCCGCCTGGCGTTTGAGCATCTGACTGCGCATCAGCACCAGGGCGAGAATGGGAAGGACGCCGCCGATCAGTAGGCTATGGCGAAAAAACAATGCGACGATCACCGCCAAGCTATTGGTCATCAGCAGCATAGGCGAGCATTGTCGAGGCGCCGAATCGAGTGCGTGGCCGGACAGGCCCAGAGATAACCACCCGTTCGCGCCCAGGCCAACCACGAGTGTGCATGCCAGCACGGGCGCTGCACCAAGACTCTGCCCCCAAGCCTGTAGGGCCGATGTCGATAGCACCGCCAGTAGCGCACCGATCAGCAAATACAGATCAACCCCCAAGGCAATCCAGTGCCCCGGGCGATGCTTGCGCAACCAGAACAGATGCCCAAGTCCGAGAAAACCACCGACCAGATAGGCCGTTTCCCAGCGTCCGGCGGCCTCGCCAAAGCCGAAACGGCCATAGGCCAGGAAAACGATGACCGGAATGAAGGCACAGACATTTGACCAATAGGCACGACACAGACGGCTGACTGACATGGTTACATCCTTTGGGTGAGGAAGGGGCTAAGACTTGTGCCAACGAAACAGTAAGGTGGCAGCGGTGATAAAAAGCGTTGTCCAGCCGACCATGCTCAGCAAAGACAGCGATACCGAAGGCAGCGAAGCACCGTCGAGCCAGACCTGGCGCAAGACATCGACAAACTGGTTGATGGGCATCACGCTGAGCAGATGTCTGATCCAGCTGGGCGCCTCCGCCAGGGTAATGGTCAGATTGCCAAAGAACAGGGCCGGGTAATGAACCAAGTGGCACAGCAGCTCGGTTTCTTTCACCGAACTGGCGCGGCTGGCAAGTAACAGCCCCATACCCAGCAACATGGCGCCGCCCAGCAGGATGACCGGCAAAGCGTGCAGGGTCTGGATCGTCCACAGCGGAATCTGTATGCCATACCCATAGCGCGCTACCAGCAGCAGGGTGCTCGCGGAAAGCCCCATCATCACGACTCTCGACAACAGAATCGAGGCCAGAAAAACCAGCTTGGGCACGGGAAAGCAGGCATACACTTTGAGCGCATTGTGCTCACGCAAGCTGGCGATCGATAGCGCGGTAGACATGATGCCCATGGACATCAGCACGATGACGAGGATGCCGGTGGTAAAAAACAGTCCGTAATCGAAAGCGGGCGCCCCCGAGGGCATGTCCTCAAACCGGACAAGGTCTGCCGCCACAATGCCCTGCCGAGCCGCGGAACACCGTAGCGCCGCCATCTCGATCATATGCGCGGCGGCACGCACTGGCAGCGGACCTTTAAAATCAAACTGAATGGACAGGGGGGCGGCACCCACCGCGCCAACGACCCTGACGGTATTGATCGGCACGGTAGTGCTTACGCTTGCGCTGGTAAAACGGCCCTGGACGGGATTGCCCGCAGCAAAGGCTTGCTTGATTGCCGCCTGGCAGTGGCTTTCGGGTGGATCTGAGGGACCAGAGACCAGTTCGATATTCACCACCCCCAGCGAGGCCCGCTGCCCGAAAGCCATCAACATCACCGTCAGCAGCAGTACTGGAAAAGCCAAAGCCCAAAATAGCGCCGACTTGCTGCGCACAAAACCCAGCAACTCGTTACGCGTCAACAGCGCCAATACGCTAAACATCCTGTCTCCCCTGCGCACACAGGTACAGCATGTCGAGGTAGTGGGTGGGCCCGAAGCTGAAATGGCGAAAGGCAAACTTCCCGACCAGAGCCCGGATCGATTGGTCCAGTTGTTGTGTGCCATAAATACGCAGTTGCGTATCGCAGGGCCGCACCAGGCGCAGCGTGGCGCTGTCATTTTTGAGCTGCTGATAAAGGGTGTCCAGCTGAGCCACATTATCCAGTTGCAGGTGGGCCTGGAAGGCGCCGACCAGTTGGCTTTTGAGCGTCTCCTTGTCGCCAGAAAACTCAACCCTGCCCCGGCAAACCCAGACCACGTCGCTGGCAGTCTCCAGCTCTTCCGCGGAGTGACAGATCATGAGGATGGTCAAGCCGGCGAGTTCGTGGCGTAGCAAGTGCATGACACGTTCGATAAAGGCTCGATCCAGGCCGGTAAAGGGTTCGTCGAGCACTGCGATGTCCGGACGGTGGGCCAAGGCCATGAACAAGTCCAAGCGCTGTTTCTGTCCGCGCGATAGCGCCGAGTAGGGGAGAGCCCCCAGTTCATCGATGCCGAGCGCTTCCGCCACGGTAGCGTCTTGCTGGCGGTATAGGGCTCGGTGCAAGGCCAGGATTTCGCTGACGCTCGAGGCGTCCGTGTACTCGACCCCCTGCAATTGCACCCCCAGCCGCTGGCGGTGCCGAATGCTACTGTGAAACTGCGCGGCCGGCACGCCCAGCAGTTGTGCGTCCTCCAGAAGGGCCGGGCGCAATCCCAGCAGAGCTTCGATTAAGGTGGTCTTGCCGGCACCGTTGGGACCCACGATGGCGGTGACCCGAGCGCGGCGCACATACAGGTCCCGTACTTCAAGACAAAAGCGGCCGGAGGTGACCCGCAGCAGGCGCACGCTCGCCGCGTACGGCTGTCGGTTGTCGAGGTCAAACGGTGACCTTGACGCCGGCTCCGCGCCGCCGGTTTGCTCAGTCAACAGAAGTGGCTTGTTCATGTTCAATCAAACAACGCGACTTGCACATCGCGGGTGCCGGTGAAAGGATTGCGGCCATGGGCGACGGCGATATTATCGATCAACAGCAAGTCGCCGCGGCTCCACGCAAAGGCCACCTCGTGCGCCTCCAAGGCGTCGTACACAGGTTCAAGCTCGCGCGTCGCAATCGGCGTCCCGTCGCCCAGTTGCACCTCATAGGGCCGGGCCGGCTTGTCTTCAAAGGCGCGCCGAATGTATTCATAACCCAGCTTGCCGAGCGAACGGGCATTGTTGTGTTGCGTGGACATCTGGTTGAACCAGATTGCCTCGCCGGTGACCGGATGCGCCAGGACGGCCGCTCCTGTATGCGAGACGGTGATACTGCCGTCCTCCAGCCACGTGTATTCAAGCTGGTTGTCGCGGCAAAGCTGTTCCACCTGGAGCGGATCCTGGGTCAGGAACACTTCATCCCAAGGGCGATGGTATTCGCGCATGAGGCTGTTGCGTGGTTCGTTTTGGGGCGTGGTCGGGGCGCGGAAATTACGCACGTAGCGGATGCGCGCCTCACTAAAACGCTCCAGCAAGGACACTGGCAAACGGCGGGTGACGGCACGCATGTCGCAAAGAACCGTCTCGCCTCCCTGCGGGCTAGGCTGACGGCAAAAGAACGCCAGCTTCAGCGGGTAGTTCGCCATGTAGGCTTTTTCCTGGTGCAAGCCAATTTTGAGACTGGGGGGCATGCGCGTGGATTCGTATACTTTGCCCTCGATGTTTTTGCGGGGTGTCGCCCCGCCGATGTAACCGAACGCATGTTCGGGATAACACTGCGCAATCCTTTGAAAGTCGGCGGTGTCGCGCAAGGCAAACCCTCGAAACAGCAGGCTCCCGAATTCTAACAAGAGCGTGTCAAACACCGACCTGTGGCGCTCATACCAGGACGCGAAGGCGGCGCGGTCATCGCGCAAGGTGCTGTCGAGCGGTGTAATGACCAGTGGCATGCGCCCGGTCGGCAGAAAGCTGCATTGCACTTGGGTAGAGCCCAGCATCTGTTGGTAATGTCGTGCCAGATCTGTGCGTGGATCCATGGTCATTCTCCGCGGTTGAACATCAAGCCAGTAATGGTTTTTTGATCAGGATTTCGAAGCCCAAGGCGCCCAGCCCTGAGGCGGGGCTGGTCACCACGGCGCACTGCGCCAGACCGGCCTCGATAACCAACTCGCGGGCCTCGTGCAGCGTGACCTTTTCCTCTACATGAGTGGGCGGATAACCGACGCTGGCGCGCATCTTGGTAAAGCTGTCGAGCAGTTCGGGCGAAACGTCGCGGCGCATGTCGTGCACCAGGGCGACGCCTCCGGGCTGCAGGACACGGTACATTTCGCTCAGGCTTTTCACCTTGTCCGGCAAGTGGTGCAAGGTGGCACGGCCGACCACCATCGCGTAGCTATTGTCGGCAAAGGGCAATGCTTGAGCGTCGCCCACCTTGAGTTCAATCACAGAACTCAGGCCCAATGCTTCGATCCGCGGTCGGCCGCCGTCGAGCATGGACTCATCCAGATCAACACCCATAAAGCGCCAGTGCGCAAACAGCGGATCGGACGCCAGACGAGCGGGCACCACGGCCGTGGCGGTACCTATATCCACCAATACGCCTGGCGTCATGTCGCGAGCCAGTTGGCGAATGCGGCTAATGAACAACGCATCCCAAGGTTCCAGCGCCAGGGCGGCGAAGCGATCATAGTCGGCGGCAGGGCGTAGATTCTTCAGTAGCATGGTCGTTGTTCCCTCATTGGATAGGTAAGCAGATGCGGTGATTCCATTGCCTCGGACAGTCATGCAGGTCTACAACCAGCCCACAGGCACGGCGGCCAGAAACCTGCGCGCTGCTTTGCTGTTCACCCCAAAGGCTGGACGGTCCCGTCGTTCGATCGCATGGGCGACCATGGCTATCACCCGCGCGCATAGCCCCAGACCTACGCCCCACCGGGCCTCCTTCACGCCCAGGTCGAGCAGCGCGGCGGCGGTGATGAAGTCGATATTGGGGCGCAGTCCCTTGCGGGCCATGGCTTGGGCGCAGACGACATCGAAGGTTTCCAGGTAGCGGCCGGCAAAGCTCCAGTCGGCGAACAACGCCCGAATGTGTGGCACCCGGGGATCCTCGACAAACAGCGGGTGGCCGAAGCCGAACAACAGGCTGCCGGGTTGATCCAGCGCCTCGTCGACGGCTTGGCGTATATCGGTGTGACTGGCGTGTGGACTGATTTTTTCCAGCCAGACGAACGCCTGTTCTGCTGCCCCGACATGTTTGGGACCGCTCGCCATGAAGCCGGCCGCGATCGCTTGAGCGATGCTGACGCCGGTGCCGATGACGGTGCGCGGGACAAGCACGGTAGGCGTGATATAGCCAAAGCCGGCGTGCCAGGCGACCAACAGTGCATCGACCACGCGAATCGCCAGCCCATCGTGGGGGTTCATGCCCATGGCCATGGCCATCCGTGCACCTTGGGTGGCGCCATGCCCTACAAGGGGCGCCGCCCCGAGCGCCGCCTGCAGGAAGTGTGGCGCACAGGCCACACAGACCAGTCCTTGAATAAAATCCGGATTCGCCGGCAAGCCGCGGGCCTTCGCTTCGTCAGCGGCAAGGCTGTTCAGTGCGTTCAGATCGCCGAGAAATCCGCAGGCGGCGGCTTGTACCAGGGCGCCTCCGTTGGCCGCTACCGCGTCGATGGCGCTGCACAAGGTCGGTGCCTGCCCCAGGTGATGGGCGATCTGCGCCAAAACGGCATCCACCGCCTGGCTTTGCGCCGGGGTAGGTCGCTGGCCAAACCACGCCAGCCACAAGGCGGTGGCGAAATCGCACGTACCGATCAGTTGGTTGAGGTTGTACCCCCTGACCCATAGCCCTTCCTGGGGTTCAATCGTGGCGCCGTCGATGTTGGTGCCGCGATAAAGCGTAGGCACCGCGGCAAATAGTTTCCTTGGCGCCGCTGACGTGGTGATCGCAGGCAAGCTCGGGTCGTCAGGTTGCGGCTCGGCTTGCACCAATTCATCCAGGGCAATGCGCTGGCTGGCTCGCAATAGATTTTCGATGACCTGTTCATGCTGTTGGACGACGGGCAGGAGGTTGGCAAAAAAGTACAATGCAGTCTTGACCTTGCCGCGATAAAAAGCGGCTTGCGCAGGATCCGGTTGCCGACTGAGCTGTTGCTCGGCCACGCAGGCCGATTCCAGCAGGGTCCAGGCGCTGACTGTCAGGCCAATCATTTCCAGAAAGCGGGTATAAAACTGGCTGGTTTGCTGCATGCGCCCGGCCCGTACATGCTCGCCGATATGGGCGAGCGCTGTTTCGACGGCACTCATGGCCTGTTCCAACAAGCAAAACATCTCCTTGAGTGACGCTTGGACATCTTGCGCGCGGCTCATAAAGGCATTGAGCTCTTCGCGAAGGTATTTGATCAGGCGCGAGTTTCGGCCAAATCCGAGCTTATCTCGCACCAGATCCTGGGCCTGGATATAGTTGGTGCCTTCCCAGATCGAGAGAATCTTGACGTCACGTGCATTTTGCTCGACCGGGTAGGCATCGGTATAACCAACCCCCCCGTGGACCTGTATCGCCAGTTCGCAGATCCTCCAGGCCTGATCGGAAACAAACGCTTTGCATACCGGCGTCAACAGCTGCACCAGTTTGCGATATTTTTCGATCTGGGCTTCGTCACGGGGCGAGGTTGCTTCCAGAACAAGCGCCTGGGTCGAGGCGCCGGTCAGCTTTCCGAGCACCCCCCGGCACCCTTCGACGCGCGCTTTCATCTCCAGCAGCATGCGCTGCACATCCCCGTGTTCGATGATAGGTACCTGTGGGGCGCTGGCATCGGAGGCACATTCGATTGCGCGGCCCTGCAGGCGCTTGCCGGCAAAATCGACGGCATGAAGGTAGGCACTGGATGACAGCCCCAGGCCGATGATGGCCGTGCTCATTCGCGCCTGGTTCATCAGGGGGACTAATTGCAGCAGGCCGGCGTTTTTACGATCGCCGAGCAGCACGGCGCGCGTGGTACCGCGTCGACCAAAGAGCAGTTGGGTATTGGCGCATCCCTTCAGCCCCATCTTTTGCAGCAGCGACGAGCATTCGACATGGTTGTCTTCGAGTTTTCCGGTATGTGGATTCGGCCACAAGCGCGGCACCAGCAGGCAGGAGAGGGAGTAAGCGGTCGAGGTCGTGTTGTTGATCCGGCCCAAGACAAAATACAGGGTGTTTTCGGTCAGGCTGTGCATGCCGGCTGAGATATAAACCTTTTCGCCCGTAACTGAATACTCTCCGTTCTCAAGCGGGGTGGCGCGGGTGGCAACAGCTGTCAGATCGCTGCCAGCCTGCTCCTCGGTGGCGCAGAAACAGGCATCCCAGTCGTAAGATTGCAATTTGCTCAGGTAGGCGGTTTTCTGTAGCGCGCTGCCATGCAGTTGCAGCAGCTTGATCGCGGGTAAATTGAAACCGCCATAGGTCATGAATGCTGGGTTGGCACCCATGAACATTTCCTGGATGGCCTGTCGGATCAATGGCGGCAATGGTACTGCTTGCGCCTGGCTGTCAGGGCTCAACACATTGACCCAGTCTTCTTTGAAGCGTTGCCAGAGCCGGTGAAATGGCGCCGGAATCTGCACACTGCCGTCTTCCAGCAAGCGACAGCCCTGGCGGTCAGACGCTTGATAGGCCTGGCCGAGTTCATAGGCGAATGCACGAGCCCGTTCCAGCAAGGCATCATAGTCGGCGCGATTCACGGGGGCGAAGGGCGCCTTGGTGAGAAACTGCTGGTCGGTTTCATGCAGCTCCCACAAGAAAAAGCGAAGTTCGCGCAAGCTGACTTTATAGGCTGACATGGTGTTTTCCTGAGAGTTGGGCGGTGGCCGCGGCAGCGCAGCCCTTGAGCTTGACCACCATGGCGCCGGCGCTGCCGCACAGGGCTGCGTCCCAGAGCAAGGCGGTGGCCGTCTGACCGGCAGGTAGAGAGGTCTGCAGGTGTTGCAGCGCGAGTAGAGGGCCGGCGCTGGACTGATGAGCACAAACGTTCGGTTTGAAGTGCTGCTCGGCCGTCATGCCCAGTGCGTGGCTGACACCTAGGGTAAAGCTGTCGCTAAAGCCGGCAGGCAACACCCAGTCAATATCGCCAGATGTGTAGCCACAACGATCCAGAACTGCCCGGATGGCGTTCACCGCCAGCGGATGAAGCTTGTCTGCCAGCGCCGCAGGCGAGAGTTGCCAAGGATTATCGATAGCAGGACCATAATGCATGGCGCAGGCATGGATCATTCCCTGGCTGGAAACCGTCGCGTCATCCCCGTCCAGCAGTATGGCGGCGGCTCCATCACCGAAAGCCACCAGGTCCCCCCAACTGCGAAAAAACGGATACAGCCATTTGTCCGAAGCCACCAGCAGAACCCTGGCGTTTTGCTTAACCAGTGCCTCAATGATCATCAGGGCATTGAACACCCCGGCCGTGCCCGACTGGCCGATGGCAAACGGCAAGGCCTGGTGGGCCTTGAGGCTGTGCTGGATGCGGCCGGCAACCGACTCATTGATGCGTTGGTTGAGCGCAGCATTGGTCACCACGATGTGAGTCACCGTGGCCAGGGCATCCGGTACCTGTCGCTGCAGTTGCGCGACGGCGGCCAGCGCCATGTCGGCGGCGCTTTGCGAGGCCAGCGCGACGGGCAGTGCGATGCTGGCGCTGGGTAAGAGTCGTTGCTCTTCTTCGCTATGCAGTTTGCCTCTGCCGCGGGGCAGGGCGAAGGCCGCCGCCTTGTACAGCAGGTGGCCATAACCCATGTTTTTTTCCTGAGCCTGTACGGCCCTGAAAGTCATGGCGTCGGGAACGCAAGAGGCAGTCGCGCGAATGTGCAGCATGATGTCATTCCGTGGCGGTAGGGGCGGCTGAGAAAAACGCTGAAAAACGCTGCTTCAGTTGTTGGCGGTCGATTTTGCCGTTGGGGTTGCGCGGCAAAGGCGTGTCATGGAACGACACATGCAACGGCACCATGTAGGTTGGCAGCTGTTCCCGGCACAATCCGATCAGGGCCTGCGCTGTGATGGGCTGGTCGGGGGCGGTCACGACGCTGATCACGATGGCTTGGCCGTGCTGCGGGTGCGCAACGCCATAGGCGGCGGCCTCGATGACCTGATCGACCGCAAACAGCACCTCCTCAATCTCGGTAGGACTGACGCGGTAACCCGAGGTCTTGATCAGGTCATCCTGGCGGGCCACGAAGTACAAATAATCGTCCTGGTCGCGATAGACGATGTCGCCCGACCAGACGGCTATTTCCGTGCGCGAAACTTGCGGGTTGGCTCCTGGCCATGGACGGAAGCGTTGAGCGGTCAGCTCGGGCGCATTCCAGTAGCCGAGCGTGACAAAGGCGCCGCGGTGTACCAGCTCACCGTGTTCGCCGGGATCACATTCCGTGCCGTCAGCGCGCACCACATGGATGGCGGCATTGGGAACGGCCTTGCCGATGGAGTCCGGGTGTGTGGCGACGGCGCTGGGCGGCAGATAGGTGGAACGAAAGGCTTCGGTCAACCCGTACATCAGAAAAGGCTGCGCCTCGGGGAAGGTCTGTTGCAGTCGGGCCAGCAGCGGCGCCGGCATGTGCCCACCGGTATTGGCAAAGCGGCGGATGCGGGCGGCGGTCTGCGATGGCCAGGGCACTGAGGCCAGTTGCACCCACAATGGAGGCACGCCGGTAATCGTGGTGACGCCATGCGCCTGACAGCAACGCGGCACTTCACTGGCTTGCAGGAAGTCCAGCGGTACATAGCAGGCGCCGCAGGCCAGCGCCGTGGTTAACTGGCTCAGGCCGGCATCAAAGCTCAAGGGCAATACCCCCAGAATGACATCATCGCACTGCAGGCTCAGGTAGTCGGCGACGCTATGGGCGCCCGCAACCAGGTTGCGCTCTGATAGCACGACCCCTTTGGGACGACCCGTGGAGCCTGAGGTGTACAAAATGACGGCTGGATCGTTGTCGGTGGCGGTCGTTGTCCGGCTGAAAGGGGCTGAAGATGGGGGCGAGTCCAGCGCCTGCAACGCCTTCTCCTCCAGCGCCCAGGGGGTGATGGGCAGATCCTGGTATACGGCGGCGTGACGCTTGAGTCGCGAGCCGGTGCTGACAAACAGGCAGGCCCCGCTGTCGAGCAGAATATGACGCACCTGAGGTGCCTTGAGCTGGGGGTTGATGGGCACAAGCACGGCGCCCATCGCATTGATCGCCAGGAACATGACCACGGTGTCATAGTGTTTGCCGGCATACACGGCGATGCGTTCACCAGGTTGTATACCGCTGTGCACCAGCTTGCGCGCTGTACATTGCACATCGTGCAGCAAGGCGGCATACGTTACGTCCCCGCTGGCCTGCCTGAACGCCGGGCGGCTGGCGTGTGTTTGCGCGCTGTCGAGCAAAAGCTCGTACACACTGATCTGGGCGCTCATACTGGCCTCCTCAGGATTGATGGATATAGGAGTGGGCGGGCTTGTGCGAGAGGAATCCGCTGACGCTGTACGACTGGTGGTAGGCGCCGCAGTTTTCGAATATCACCAGATCGCCCGCATCGGGTGCGGCGCAAGCTTGGTGTTGCCAGCCGATCACATCAGCACGGCTGCAAGTACTGCCGACGAACTGGATCGGTCGCTGTTGGTCATCGGCAGATGCCTTGCGCTGGCGCAGCAAGCGTGGCTGTGCGTATTTCTTCAGCAGCGATTCGGTTCGCGCGAGCAGGAAGTTGTGGCTCAGGCCGCCATCACAGATGGCCACGTAGCGCTCACCCAGCACTTTGACCGCACGTATCCGGGTGACGAAGGTGCCGGCACTGGCAAAGATGGCGCGTCCGCTCTCATGGGCGAGGGTAAAGGAGGGGAGCAGGCTTGCCAGACGCTGTCGGTAGGTGTCAAACGTCGCCTCCTGGCTATCGCTGTGCTCGGTAAAACCACCTCCCAGATTCAGAAAGGTGATCGGCTTCCCGGTGACGTGGGCGACCTTCGGGGCAAAAGCCGCCAGTGCATGAGCCAGGTCGGCCGCATCGGCACCGCTATTGTCTAACCGAAAATGATGGGAGCCGGCAAACACGTGCAGCCCCATGACGGGAATATGGGCGTGCGCCAAGGCCTTGGCCGTCAATAACACATCGTGACGACTCATTCCAAAATGATCGGCCAGGTGCGCCTCCATCCCCACCAGTTCACAGGCGTTCAAGCGCAATACCGTTTGCGGAGGCGGTTGCTGACCGACGACCTGAATCAAGCGTTGGGCTTGTTCCAGGCTGTCAATGATAAAGATGCACCGCGATGCCAGGGCCGCCCGCATGAAAGGCTCGTCCATGGAGGGGTTGTTCACATACTTGGGCGCATGGATGCGACCGGCGACCAGGTCCAGTTCACCTTGACTGGCCAGCTCGATGCCATCTACGAAAGCGTGGCCGCAACGGATCAGCAGGTCCAGATTTGGGTTGGCCTTGAGCGAGACAATCAACGATGTGGCCAGGCGCTGGCGCAACGCCGCAAAGCGTGCCAGCACCACTGAAGGGTCATACACATAACAAGGTGTTTTGAGGCTCATCAGCCAGTCGTCGCTGGCCGGGAGATCGCCGTGCAGCGGCGCAATAATGTCGGTCGGATTCATGTCAATTCACAGGATGAAGGGTCAATGCCGAAAAAGAACCGTTGTCCGATTCTGTGATGTTCATCAGGTGCGCGCCGGCATCGACTGACTTCAAGCCGATGTCGACCAGATTGATCGCCAGGTCCGAACCAAAGGCATGACCCTTTTTTCGGATGTTGTCGCAAAACACCGCCGTGGCCGGCAGCCCCAATGCCTTGGAGAAGGCATTCCATCCGGTCTGATTGGAGTTGTAGGGCAAGATGCAGGCGAAATCCTTCAGGGTCATCCCGCACTCGGTCGCCGCCTCCTGCATGACCTTGCGGGTGTAGTGCCATTCCAGGTTGAACATTTCCTGTTTCACCGTGGTATTGGTCACAGCGCCCAGGAACCAGCGTCCATAGTTACGCACCACCGTTGCGCCGACCCGATTGCGTCGGCTGTTACGAGTGATCAGCAAGCAGCCGGCCCCATCGCTGAGGAGGCTGGCCTGCATCATGCGAAACCGTTCGATGAAGACCCGGTCCGCTGACACGATCAGCACTGCCTGCAGCTGGGTGTGCATGCCTATCAAGGCTTGCGCCAGGCCGATGGCGGCGCTGATCGATGAGCAGTTGAGCTGGGCAATCGAGCCTGCCCAGACCGGCTTGATCCCAAAGGCCGCGGCCACTTCCAGCGGCAGACTGCGGGGCGCTGCCGGAACGCTAAACAGGCCGGTATGCACATGGATCAAGGCACCAATGTCACGGCTGCTGAAACCGTGTTCGGCTTGCAGCCGTGCGACTGCGCGCTTGGCCAGTTCGACTTCGTCCAGGTCCGCCGCCGAGTGAAAATAGCGGCAGCCGGCCCTCTGCAGCTGTTCGATGCGCTCGGACGACCATTGCTGCTGGCGCCCCCATTGCCGGATATCCTTAGGTTCGCCAGGCAGTTCGTAAGCCGCGGCGTCAATGCCAATCGGGGGGCGTGGGTCGCTGTGGGGGACGGGGGTAGGGCGCGTCATCGAATTTCTCCTAGACCGGCAGCGGCATGGCGGCGTAATCGAGCACTTTGAGTTTTTCAAAGGCATCACGCACGCGGGGTGTCAGCAACCCCATGTCACGTATGGTCGGCACCAGCCGGCGGAAAATGGAGCGACGCATGGCGTTGGCAACTTCGGAGTTCCTGACCAAGTGGCTGCATTCCTTTTTCGACAGGCCCATCGGTTCCCAGATATCGTCGGCACACAGGTGCTCGTGCAGGGTGTAAGCGCCTTCGGTGACAAACTCCTCGCGCTCCCGGCGTTCCGTGGCGCTCATTTCCTTGTACACGCGGCACAATGTGATTCGGCCAATGGCAAAGTGTCGCGCTTCGTCCCGCTGAATACGCGTCACCAGGTCTTTGATAAAAGGATCGCGGGTGTAGGCGACAATGCTTTGAAACAATGACAGTGCGATGCCTTCGACCAGCACTTGCATGCCCAGGTTGGTCATGTCGAGTTGGCGACTGGTAATCGTGTCTTCCAGCAACCCCTTAAGCGCCTGACTGATCGGGTAGCTGACTGGCAGCTTGTCATTGACCAGGCGACCAAAAGCTTCGATGTGGCGCGCTTCATCGATCATCTGACCGGCGGCGCAAAGGCGTGCCGACAGATTTTCTTCTGCCGCGGCCAGTTTCGCAGCGCAAATCATCGCCGCCTGTTCGCCGTGGAGCACCTGAGATAACGTCCAGCCTTGCCAGTGATGGCGGACTTCGGCGCGGTTTTTTTCATCCATCTTGTTCCACAGATCGGAACCATAAATCAACAAGGTTCCATCAGGCATGCCCAGGGGATTGTCGGGATTAAGCGCGTAGCTCCAGTCGATATCGGTGTCGACATTCCACTGATAGGCCTTGGTTTTCTGATACAGCGCATGCAGCTGCTGATCACTGAAGTCGTACGTCTGGGACATGGCAGCGTCGACAGAGAAATTCCATTTGAACGACTGGCGTTCATCAGCGCAATGCGCAGGCATTGTCGGCATGGGGCACCTCGAGGATGGGGGGATGGTCATGGCTGCACCGAGAGACGCCGATGCGAAGAAGGGCGTGTGATTCGCGTAGCGTCGAAATCTGCGAGCACCGGAAGGAAGTGCGCCTCAACCGAGGGTGCCTGCGGTGTGTTCCACGTCGCGATTTGCAGGCGGTTGTCGCCGCGATCCCACAGATCACGCCGTATATGTTCTGTACTGATCCAGACCACTGGTGTGCCCTGGCGCGCCCAGAGCAGGGCCTCGGCCCAAAGATAGGCGCCCAGGGTGACGCGCGGGTCGAGCAGGTTGGTTGGCAGCGCCAAGTCAAGGGAAGGCAGACGCATCTGCAGCAGAACGCGGGTCTGGGACCCCAGACGGTCCCAGGCCTGTTTCACCAGTTGCGAAAGCAATGCGTAGTACTGCCTGTGGTTGACCAACACCGGCACAGGGTTGTAGTGAACATAGGCATCTCGCCGCGCATAGTCGTTCGCTTCCAGCAATGGCAGGTTATGCACCGAGCAGGGGATGGCCCGGCCTTGGTCGGGATTGCGCTGCAGCTGCAAAGAACAGGTTTGTACGTTCGTCATACCTCGCCCTCCAGGGAAAAACGCAGCGCGCGAGCCAACGTGACCTGAGCGATCGCAAAATAGCCGTTGAGCGCCAACGAGCTGACTAGGCAGTCACTGTCGGCTTGCGCGGTGCCTGCCGTGAGCTCGGCCAGCAAGGAAAGCCAGGGGTCGCTGCCGAAGGAGTGCCCGAAGCGCGGATAATGGTCGGTATGCACCGAGGCGCTGTTGAAGCATTTGAGCAGGGCGCGGCGGGACATTTGGGGGAAAAAAGGTACGGCCACGCTCATTCCGGGCCGGCTTTGAATCATGTTTCTCAGGCCTCGGCCCAAGGCCAGCAGACCTTGCTCGGGAGAACTGGCGCCGAGCGCCGGAGTGTTTTCGTCACTGGCCGCCACATCAATGACCAGGGTGCAAATGCCAAAACCCGATTTGCCCCAGCGGTGAGTACCCAGCCAATAGGTAAAGTTGTGGATGTCGGTGTCGACAATTTGCAGCAATAGACGGCGAGGGCCACTAAGCCGGGCTTTTTGCTGCACATGGCGCAGAATAAAACCCCAGCCGGTGCACTCGTAGGCATTGGTGAGCCAGTCCGGGCGACGGCCGCAGGTGGCGGCGATGGCCGATTGAAAATTCTGCGTCTGGGACGAGCCGTCGGCCAGAAACTGTGACAAGACAGTAGAACTAAGCACATAGTCATCAATAGGCCCCGCTTCGCTCGCATAGCGCTGGGCTTGTTTACCCGTTCGCAGCCCCAGTGCCAGGGCTGCCTCTGCCAAGGTGGCCGTGGCCGAGACAAACGGTGTCTCAGTGCGCTCATAGGCCAGAGTATGCACTTCGAAAGCGGCACGGGCTGCAGGAGGCATTGGCGCTGTGGGGGGCTGCGAGTTCATGTGGGGGCCTTTGATCTGTACAGAACGGACGCTTATGCGGCTTGTTGTGCCTTAAGCTGGGCATCGATCTGGCCCAGCGTGGTGTATTGCGTGATGTTGAGCTGTTCCGGGTCGATCGCGCCGTAGAGCTGTTCGCAGTACACGATCAGCTCGACCACATTGAGCGAGTCGATGCCCAGCTCCCCAAGGCCGACATGGGGTTCGACGGTCTCGATATTGAGAATCTTGGCGGCTTCCTTTTGCAGGAGTTCCAGGGTGTTGAGGGTTTCGCTATTGCTGGTCATGGGTATTTCTCCTTGGTAAATAATCAGGCGGGTTGCACTTGAGGCGCATGAACGCCCATGCCGGCCCGCAGTTCGTGATAACACCGGTATGAGCTGCCTTCCATCTTGGTAAACGCCAACAGGTCACGCTGATCGGCGAAATGCTTGACCGCATCGTCGCCGACCAGATGGACAAGCAATTCATTTGAGGCGAACTTCAGAGCTAGGACGCGGTGCACGTCTTCGCTGTCGTAACGGTCCGATTGGGTCTTGGCGCGCGCAGCGGCGGCAATGAAATCACGGGAGGCGCGTTCTTGTGCGGTCATCACCAGGCGTCCCTCGCGTTCCAGCCAGGTGAGATGAGCCATCAGCGCGCGGACCAGAAACGGTCGAACGGTGGTCAGGTATTTATTCAGTACCGCGGGGCCACCGATTTTCAACCGATCCGCCTGCGCCACCTTTATCGTGCCTCTGACATTACCCAGCTGCATGACTTCACCCAGAAAAGGCTCTCCGCAAGGAGTGCGCTTAAGCGTCTGGTATTGCTGCGGCCAGACCAAAAAAGCGGAAGGGAAAAACGATCCGCTGGTGCGGGCGGCCACAATCGCCAAACCGTCGAGGTGGGCATACATGCCCCAGACCTTGTCAACCTCAAGCGTGTAGCCATCCTCTTCAGGATGGGCCACGGTGCGCCAGCTCGAAAGGCTAGGCCCTCCGGCGTCACTCATCAAAAACCGCAGGTGGCTGCCGCTCTCGATACAGGCCCGGGCTCGCTCGTATTGCTGGGGTGTCAGAAAGAGCGAAAACAGATGGGCGAAATTTTGCATGAACAATCGATAGTGCCGCGCCAGACCTTCCTGCTCGATTCGCGCCAGGCTGTTTTCCAGCGTATGTGTGGGCAGGGATAGGGTGAGAGCCGCTCGACCGGCAGGCAGATGCTGTTCAAACGGTCGCGGGGTCTGCGCAATCAGCATGTCCGAATCCAGCAGCCGTGTAGCGGCGCGACTAAGAATTTCGAGTAAATGCGTCGGCAGTTCACCGTAAGTCGACAGCCGATAAATAACCGGTTGCACGGCCAGTTGTGTGAGCGAACAGTTAACCCGACCGCTGGAAGTGAGCACTGACATGTATAACGATCCCTTTATACGTATAAACTTCTAAGTGGCCCGCAAAGTTTGAATATTTGCCGTCAGGCCGGCATCGTTGCAGGCGAAGATTTTTGCAGAGGCAGAGTTCCGTCTAAATAAAAATCCCTGCATTTAAGTCTTTGAAGTTTGCCGCTGGTGGTGCGTGGCAACTTGCCGGTGGGCACAAAAAATATGGCATGAGCGGCAAAGCCAAGTTTGTTGCGTAACTGTGCCTGCAGTTCAGTGCGCAGTTGCGCATGCGCTTCGATTTGTTCGTGCTCGATGAAAATCAGCAAGCTTTCTGTACCTTGCGTATTGTCGTGTACACCGATTGCTACGATCGCCGGGGACTCGTTATCCAGGCTAAATCGGGAGGCCACAATATCCTCGACTTCATGCGGGAAATAATTGCTGCCCCGGATAATGATGAGTTCTTTCTTGCGTCCCAGAACATACAAATGATCATCGGCCTGATAGCCCAGATCCCCGGTGCCGAACCAGTCGCCGTCTTGATAAGGCTCGGTCTGCCCCTGGGCAGGCATATAACCGGACATGACCGACGAGCCTCGAATGAATATTTCACCGACCTCCCGGTCCTTGGCTCGGTCATTGTCCGGGGCCCGAATCTCCACCTGCATGCCGGCAATGGGGCGCCCCATCGACAGTACCGTTTCCACTGTGCGGCTATCAGCGTTGGCGCGACGGGCCTGCCAATGCTCAAGCAACGAGTCGGCGTCTATACGGTCCGCGACAAGGTAGGAGCACTCGCTGCGTGCCTCGGCGTTCGTATCATGCATGGTCACGGCCAGTGTCGATTCTGCCATGCCGTAACAAGGCTGCAGCGCAGAGCGGCAGAGGCCGTGGGAAGCAAATGTCTGGAAGAAGTCGCTCAGGCACTTCTCATCCACTCGTTCGGCGCCGACGAAGATATTACGCAACTGGCTCAGATCAACGCCGGACATTGACGCTTCGCGATAGCGGCGTATGCAATACTGCAGACCGAACGTTGGCGATGCCGTCGTGGTGGCGCCAAAGTGCGCCATGCGTTTGAGCCAGCCCAGAGGATTGCGAATAAAGCTGGCGGGCTGCATCAATAACAGCGGTGCCTGGTAGTACAGGTTGGACAATAGCGTCACCAAACCCATGTCGTGATACATGGGCAGCCACGAGGCCGTGGCATCACCCCGCTCAGGGTCATAGCCGATTGCCCCCCCAATCCCCAGAACATTGGCCATGACATTGCGATGACTCAATATCACTGCTTTGGGCTGGCCGGTGGAGCCTGAGGTCAATTGCACATGATGGCCGCTGCTAGCGTGACAGCGCTGTACGTGAGGGCGAAAACCCGTGCGGGCCGCTACGGTCACCTCATCTGTCGAAATCACGCGTGTTGGCAGGGACGCCAGCAGGAGCCCGAGCATCGCGGTATTGGCGGGCCCGGCGATCAGCAGACGTGGTGTGAATGCCTGGCAGGCAAGGTAAACCTGATTGCGCGGCGAATCGGCCGTAAGCCGGCCAGGCAGGGGCACCGTGCAGGGCAGGGCGGCGATTAACACACAACCTGCCAGTAATATCAGATGATCAATAGACGCCGGCAACGCGAGGATAACCAGATCGTTGCGACGCACACCGAGCTCAACAAGAGCCGAGGAGACGGCCAGGGCCTGCTGAGCCAATGCGCTATAGGAGATGCGTTTCTCTTCACCATTTTCTTCGATAACAGTGATGTACCGATTGGCACTGTTGGGCGAGTTATCCACAGCCGATAAAATAACCGCAGTCATAGTATCCAATTAACGATCTCCCTACTGGCCGGTTAGCCCGCATGTGATAGTTCTTATAGCAGTAAAGGCAAGTAGCTAAAATTTTACTTGGCTGTTTCAGCAGGTTGCTTGTGCCAAAGTATTGAGTGAGCTAGTGCTGCGTGCAAATGATCACTGAAGTTGCTGTTTTCGTGTTGCTGATAGAACTATAGGCGGTTTTTATCGGTTGTAAACAGGATAAAGCGAACATGAAACATGCTTCATTTTTTCGTCGCCTATCTGTAGGAGGTGTATGCGTTGTACAGTTTTCGAAGTTTTTCCTATGGCTTGGCCCCGGTACGTCGAAACACCCCGATCAACTTGAAGTTCTGCTGAGCAGGATGCTGGGGTTATAGCGTAGCATGTAAGTTAACGCGGCGTTGTGAGTCGGGTGCAGCGGGGAGTTATAAGGTTTCATGGGTTTTTCGCATGTGCTGGCCTGAACAGGTAAGTTGCAAGTTCTTTGTGCAGTATCTAATGCGGGAAATCGCTGTAAGCGATTTGCGGGTAAAAACGCTGGCTTGGCATGAGCCTGGCTGGAGCCGCGCCGGCTGCCGTTGCGAACGGCGATCCGCAACGTGAACTGCCAGGGGCTGTGTGAGCTGGCAACCGCTAAACGAAGCGACGCGGGTTTGGATCGTGTTCCGGAATTACGAATAACGGTAATCGGGGCGGTGAGCGGTTGTGCCGAGGCGGATGCGACGAAAGCCTGAGGTCTGCGTTGCCGACAGGGATCGGCTCATGCCTGGATCTGTGGCGTTCGACCTGTCGAGATCAGCTTCGTAAGCTGGACTTGCCCCTACAAAACCGGACACCAACTCCCCGTTAAATTGATGCTGGCGCCAAGCGCCTGAACTCCCTCGGTGAACGGTAATTCAAGGCGCTGTGCGGATGCTGCTCGTTGTAATGCTCGAAGGCAATTGCCAAGTTACGCAACGCCGTTTCTCGATCCGGCTTGGGCATGTGCGCCACGTAGTCACGCTTGATCGTCTTCACGAAGCTCTCGGCCATGCCGTTGCTCTGCGGGCTGCGCACCGGGGTGGTCACCGGCTGCAAGCCGATCTGTCGAGCAAACAGGCGTGTCTGTTCGGCGGTGTACGCCGAGCCGTTGTCGCTTAGCCATTGCACCGGCGTGACGGGCAGTTGATCACCAAAGCGCTTCTCCACGCTTTCCAGCATCAAGTCGCGGATATCATCGCCGCTGTACCCGGTCGGGCTCGCGACCCAGCCGATGGCCTCGCGATCACAGCAGTCCAGGGCGAAGGTCACGCTCAGTTTGGCCCCGTCCTCGCAGCGGAACTCAAAGCCGTCCGAGCACCAACGCGTATCGCTGGTTTTCACCGCAATACGGCCTTCGTGCCGACGCGGCACGCCGGGCTGTTTGAGTCGACGTTCCAACAGCAAGTTGTGATCACGCATGACCCGGTAAACTCGTTTCACGTTGATCGCCGGCAGCGACTGGGTTTCACGGGCGCGACGCAGCAATCCCCAGACACGACGGTAGCCATAGCTGGGAAGCTCGCTGACCTGTTGCTGGATTTCGACCACCAGCGCAGCATCGTCCACAGGCCTACTTCGCCGTACTTTGGGCGATACCGATTGCTTGATTCGAACCGTTAATTGCGAGCGCGCCACACCGAGACATTCGCTGACCAGCTTCACTGGTCGTCCCCCGGCAACAAGGGTGAGTGCGCAATCCATTTTCGCGACCGGGCGATCTCCACGGCCTCTTTGAGGATTTCGGCTTCCATCGTTTTCTTGCCCAGCATCCGTTGCAGTTCACGGATCTGCTTGAGCGCATCGCTCAGCTCGGAGGCAGGCACCACGGCTTCGCCAGCACTGACCGCCGACAGGCTGCCGTCCTGATACAGCTTGCGCCACAAGAACAGCTGATTGGCATTGATGCCGTTGCGCCGAGCGACGACCGACACACTTTGTCCTGGCTCAAGGCTCTCGCGAACCATGGCCAGCTTTTGCTCTGGGCTCCAGCGGCGCCGCCGCTCCTGGCCCAAAAGCTCCCCACTCTTATCGTTGCTGTTAGTCATAAACATAACCGTTTGCCTATCCCTTATCGTAAGGGGGAAACAGTGTCCTGTCTTTCATGGGGCTCGTTCAGTACCCGACGTGCTCATTGAACTGATGGAATAAGATGGCAAGCTCGTGTCCGGACACTCCGAACCAATCCAAACCCGTTCTTCAGGCTCCAAGACTGTTTGCCGCAAGGTATCAAATGTGAGATCCCCCTTTATCCAGCAATACCTGTCATCAGCAGGCTTCCCCACCTTCGCATCAGCGTGCGCATCACATCCGTGAAGGCAAGGCTTCAAAAAACGGTATTTTTTTTCTATGGCCTTGCGATCCAACGCACCCTGCCCAAGCCAGTACTTGCGTGTGCCTGCATTGGAGGAAAAAACAATATGTGCGAGGCGCTCTATTTCCTGGCGGGTGGCAGCAAATGAACTGTCGGCCTGCAACCCCGCGGTGCCGTCAACGCTACTGCCAGACACAGCTACGAGCACATTTTCCTGCGCCCATCCATCTTTGAGTAAATGCTTCACATCACTCAACTGAGTCTTAAATTGGTTTGCGCCAATTCGCCGAGCGGCGGCATCGTCAATCGTCCGCCCATGAAATGCTCGTCCAAGTTGCGCCAGCTCACTTTCGGTACAGGCGTACTTTCGATCGTTGAATTCGAATGTGAGCTTGGATAAAAGTCGATCTATATGCTCTACGTGATCGGGTTCTTCAGGAGAGAAAAGGAGGTGAAGATTGATTCCCTTCGCTTTTTCGGTCTTGATGTCGAGTCTCATTTCCACGTTGGGAAAGATCAACCCCACCTCTGATAGCCGACCCAGCGATTTCCATCGCCGGATCGTCCGATAACTTTCGATAGAAAAATAGTCCGTTATGCCCAAGGCTTGGATAGAAGGAGCGGCGGCTTCCAGCGCGGTGAGGTATAGATTCCAATCGCCATCAAATTGGTCGTTGAGCAAGGTGCCAGGGGTATGGATGTGCGGATCCCAACGCTTCCAGGAGGAACCAGTAAAGCTAGAAGGGTTGTCTTGAGGGCGCATACGCTATCCATTGCAATTTTTAGGGAATCATTCAAATGCAATGTGCCACTAGGCAAACGAAAATGTAAGCGCTATATGACTTCCATCTACCGGCCAGAATCGGCCAGTTGAAATTACAGCGCGATAAGAGAATTCCCTACCTCGATTGGGTCGACCACCGTGCGGTCTATGGGTCTCAGAAGTGAAATGTTTATCCTGAAATATGAACGTCCTGTAACAGAAACTCAGTTACATGACGTCTCATCCAATATTTATTGGGCCTAAGGTGGTGTAACAGTAAATATGATTACCTTTTTCACGGAAAACCCGATCCTTGCCGCCAGCGCTGCGGCGAAGGCCGGCCGGGTCTTCGAGATTGATCCGACCTTGCTGGTGGGAGGGCTGGGGCCACGCCTGCCACAGAACCTGAAAAGGCTGTCGACCGATTTCTACCCAGCCGCGCCGGGCCAGGCCAGCACCGCCCAATGACCCCTTTGCTTAAACCCCGTGCGTTGTTCATTGGCCTGAGCCTGCTGTGTCTGTTGGCGATCTGGTTGTCCCTGGCGCTCGGGCCGGTCAGCCTGCCGCTGCTCGATACCCTGCGCGCCGCCCTGCGTTTGCTGGGCCTGCCTATTGAGGGGCAGGGGCTGGAGCAGGCCGAGCTGATCCTCGGGCAGATTCGCTTGCCTCGCACCTTGCTGGGGCTGGCGGTAGGGGGCGTGCTGGCCTTGTCCGGCGTGGCCATGCAAGGGCTGTTTCGCAATCCCTTGGCTGACCCGGGGCTGGTAGGCGTCTCGAGTGGCGCGGCGCTGGGCGCGGCCTTTGCCATCGTCGGTGGCGCGCTGCTGGGCGGCGTGCCGGAAGCGATTGGTCCATACCTGCTGTCGTTCTGCGCCTTTCTCGGTGGTCTGGTGGTGGCGTGGCTGGTCTACCGCCTGGGGCGGCGCAACGGCCAGACCCATGTGGCGACCATGCTGTTGGCCGGGATTGCGTTGACGGCGCTGGCCAGCTCGGCGGTGGGCCTGTTCACCTACCTGGCCGACGATGCGACCTTGCGTACCCTGACGTTCTGGAACCTGGGCAGTCTCAACGGCGCCAGTTATTCGAGATTGTGGCCACTGTTGCTGGTCAGTGCGGCTGTGGCGTTGTGGCTGCCGCGCCGGGCCAAGGCCTTGAATGCCTTGCTGCTGGGCGAGTCCGAGGCCGGTCATCTGGGGATCGATGTTGAACGGCTGAAGCGAGAACTGGTGTTCTGTACCGCGCTGGGTGTCGGTGCGGCTGTCGCCGCTGCCGGGCTGATCGGTTTTGTCGGGCTGGTGGTACCCCATCTGGTGCGCCTGCTGGCGGGGCCTGACCACCGGACCTTGTTGCCGGCGTCGATACTGGCCGGCGCCAGCCTGCTGTTGCTGGCCGATTTGGTGGCGCGCCTGGCGCTGGCACCTGCGGAGTTGCCCATCGGCATCGTGACCGCCTTTATCGGTGCACCCTTCTTTCTGTTTCTGTTGTTGCGAGGGCGCGCTTGATGCTGCGAGCGGAAAATCTGGCGGTGCGCCGTGGCAGGAAAACCGTGCTGGAGGGGATCGACCTCGAACTCAAGCCCGGTGAAGTGCTGGGAGTGCTGGGGCCCAATGGTGCGGGTAAAAGCACCTTGCTGGCGGCCTTGTGCGGCGAGCTGAAACCCGATCATGGCCAGGTCTGGCTTGACCAGTGCGAACTCTGCAGATGGGACGGCGGACAAAAGGCGCAAAGGCTGGCGGTACTGCCGCAAAGTTCGACGCTCGAGTTCGCCTTCCGGGTCGAGGAGGTCGTCGGCCTGGGCCGCCTGCCTTATCAAAGCGGCCGGGCACGGGATGACGAGATCGTCATGCAAGCCCTGCAAGCGGCGGATGCCGGGCATCTGCACAGTCGCAGCTATGTGGCCTTGTCGGGTGGCGAACGTCAGCGCGTGCACCTGGCCCGGGTGTTGGCGCAGCTATGGCCGGGCGCGGCCGGCCAGACCCTGTTGCTCGATGAGCCGACCTCGGCCCTAGACCCTTTGCATCAACATGTCACCTTGCAGGCCATCCGCGAATTTGCCGATCGTGGAGTCGCGGTCCTGGTGATCCTGCATGATCTGAACCTCGCCGCGCGATATTGTGATCGCCTGTTGCTGCTCGAAGGCGGGCGGCCCCACTCGCTGGACAGTCCGGCGCAGGTGCTGCGCCCCGAACCGCTCAAGGCGGTGTTTGGGCTGGAGGTGTTGGTGCAGGCGCATCCCGAGCGCGGCCACCCTTTGATCATCGCCCGCTGAGGCGATTCGCGGAGATGCCGGATGCGTGTGCTATTGATCCTGAGTGTGTTGCTGCTGGGCGCCTGCCAGGGCGTGCCGGTCATGCCTGAACTTCCGGTCCAGGCTGAGAGCGAGGCGATTCAGGATCTGCGCACTGGAAAAGTCCTGACTCCAGAGGAGCTGGTCGTTCGTCTGTCCCGGGCGCCGCGGGTGATTGTCGGCGAACAGCATGACCACCCCGAACATCATGCCTTGCAGTTGTGGTTGTTGCGGGCGATAGCGACCCAGCGTGCGCAAGGCAGCCTGCTGTTGGAGATGCTCACGCCGGACCAGCAACCACGGGTCGATTCGCTCCGTCAACACCGGGCGACGCAGGGCTTGCCCGAGGATCTGCCTAGCGCGCTGGCCTGGTCGCCGGGTTGGGACTGGGCGCTGTACGGACCTATCGTGCGTTATGCGTTATTCCAGCCTTATCCGTTGCTGGCCGCGAATCTGGACAGCTCCGAAGTTCGCACTATCTATCGTCAGGCACCGGCCTTGAGTGGCGAGCGCTCGAATGCCGTGTCGGTGCGCAACGAGCTGTTGCAGCAAGTCCGTGACTCCCATTGTGGGCTGCTGCCCGAAAGCCAGATGCCGGCGATGTTGGCGGTTCAGCAGCAGCGTGACCGACGCATGGCCGAGCGCTTGCTGGTTGCACCGACGCCGGCGCTGCTTTTTGCCGGGGCCTTCCATGCGCGCAAGGATGTCGGAGTGCCGGTTCATCTGCAGGACCTCGATGCATCGAACGGCACCCTGGTGCTGATGCTGGCGCAGAAGGGCACGCAGGTATCGGCGCAAAGCGCGGATTATGTGTGGTACAGCGCGCGGCTGCCGGAGAAGGATTACTGCGCCGAGATGCGCCAGTAGGCGGATGGCTTTTTTCAGGCAAAAAAAGACCCGGCAAGAGCCGGGTCAAATAACCGTGATTAGCCTGATGAGGAGATAATCTGAGAGTCCGAACCACTGGTCTTCCAGGTTATCGACTGATCTCGCGACCAGTTGTGATAATCATAACGATTCTCATTTCCAAGTCAACAAGGTTTTTCCTGTTTCTGCGAATTCTGCCAAACGCTCGTTTGGATTGCCTGTAAACATTGAACTTTAAAGGTTGGCGCTCAGACTGTGCAGGCGGCTGACTTCCTTGTTCAACAGGTCGATCCGCCGCGCCATGCTTTCGATCAGGCTATGGGCGATACGTGGATTGCTCTGGGTCAGGCTGAGAAACTGGCTCTTGGGGATCAGCATCAGGGTGCATGGCTCGCTGGCAATCACGCTGGCGTTGCGTTTCTCCCCGGTGAAAATGGCCATCGCACCAAAGATCTCGTCCTTGGGCACGTCTCCGACCTTGTGTCCGTCGACAAAGGCTTCTGCGTGCCCTTCGATAATGACGAACACATGATCGGCGTCATCGCCCTGGCGGATCAGCACCTCGCCCTTGGCCACGCGTTGAAAACCGTTGCTGTTGCGCAACTCGGGCTGCTTGATGCGGGCAACGGCATCGGAGAGCAGGGCGGTTTGTCCGATCAGGTACTGCAGAAACAGTTCGGAACGCTGTTCGTCGGCATACAGATGCTGGAACACCGCGGAGCGTTGATAGGGGATCAGGCTCAACGGCTGCTCGCTGCTGAGTTGCCAGCGCGGCAGGTCTGCTCCTCGACGTAGCCCGAGCAGATCGCCTTCATGCAGATAAAACAGTGGGCGCTCATCAATGCTGGCTTGTACCTGGCCGCTTTCGAGCAGGAACAGCTGGCTGTCGGCAAGGCTGCTGGAGAGGTCCTTGGAAGGGGCCACTTCCATTACGTCGCCGGACGGCAGCAGGCCTTCCAGCAGGCGCGGCGGGATGCTCTGCAGCCGATTGATCAAGGCGTCGGCGTAAGCCGGTTGCTCCCCCAGTAGATACATAAAAAGCCTGCCAGGTCAGTTCTTGTGGCGTGAAGAAATGGCGTCCAGCTGTTTATTGAGTGCTTCCTTGCGTTCTGCCGGAATGTCATTCCAGTGCACATCCATCAGTGCGCCTTCGATGGCGTACAGCAGCACCTTCGAGGCTCGAAAACCTCGGGTCCGCACGGCCCGATAGGCATCCACCGCCCCCAGGCGGCGCAAGTCCGAAGCGCTATGGATGCCCACCGCATGCAGCCATTGTGCCGACGTCTTGCCAAGGTTCTTAAGGTGTTGCAATTCATCATTCATCAAGCCTCCTTGCGACGGCCGAATGGTGCGTGGGCAAGTCTCAAAGGAGTGTAGCGTTCAGTAGGAAAAGCGCTGTTCTTTGGTCGGCTTTGGCGCAAAAGCTTCTAAGGCGACAGAGGAAAGTACGTCAGAAGCAGAGGGAGGGGAGGGAAGGACGCAGGCCAAGTCCAGCGTAAGGCAGAGAGCGCCGGACCTTGGAGCAAAAGCGGCGATTACTTGGTGCGATAGCGCAGGCGAGTGCCGAAATTGACGGACATCAGGATTTCATCGGCGGTCAGTTCGGGCGGAAAGTAGGCGCCGGAGATCTGCGCATGGGCCAGGCTGGCGCCTTCCATGGCGGAATTGCGCAGGTCGAGGCCGCGCAGGTCGGCAGAGCGGAAGTAGGCGTCGGTGAAGTCGATGCCGTCAGCGTTCAGTTCACGTAGGTCGAGCCCACGAAAATCGCCGCCGCGCATGTCGACAGTCTGGTCTTTCGGGCGCTCCCGGTTAAAACCGTCGATGTCGTCTTTGTGCAGCAAAGCGTAAAGGGGGGTGTCGAGAAGTTTGGGCTGACTCATGGGGCGTCACCTGCTGGAATTATGACGCCATTATAGTGCCACTATTTTTCAGCCGTGAAGCCTTTGCGGTTTCACGGCTGAAATAGTTGATTACAAACCTGGGAGACGCTGGCGAATATTCGCGACCAGGGCGTCGAGGCTCCCGCTTTCATTGGTCTCGACGCGCTTGCTGCGCAGCACTTCTTCGGCGCTCAGGGCTTCGCGATTGGCTTGCTGCTGGTCGATCACGGCCAGGGTCGCGTCCGATGGGTCGTTGCGATCGGCCTGGCGTTGCGCCAGCCAGCTGGCGATGACGGCCTGCGGGGCGTTGCAGTCGATGATCAGGCAAGGGGTGCCGGTCGCTTCGGCTACCTTGGCCGCGGCATCACGCTGGTCGCGCTTGAGGTAGGTGGCGTCGATGACCACCGGGAAGCCGGCGCGCAGGACGATACCGGCAAGTTCATGCAGGCGGTCATAGGTCGCGGTGTTGGCCTGGGCATTATAAATGCCGACATTCGGATCGTTCTGTACCTGCTGCTCGCCGAACAGGCGTTTGCGCTCGACATCGGAGCGCAGGCGAACGGCGCCCAAAGCTTCCACCAGGCGCATGGCCACATGGCTTTTGCCAACGGCGGAAACGCCAGAAGTAATTGCCAGGAAACGCGATGGAATGGTGCTGTAGCTCTCTGCCAGGTTGGCGTAGTTGCGATACTGGCGCAGGGCCGTGGCGCGCTGCATCGGGCTGGCGTCGGCCGGCATGCTGAACAGGGCGACCTTGGCCCGTACCAGGGCGCGGTAGGCTTTGTAGAAATTCAGCAGCTCCAGGCCCTGATAGTCACCGGTCTGTTCCAGGTACTGGCTGATGAAGCGGCGTGCCAGGCATTTCAGGCCACGGTCTTCCAGGTCCATGGCGAGGAAGCCGGCGTCGGCATAGACATCAGTGAAGCGGAACGGCTCGTTGAACTCGATGCAATCGAAGATCACCACCTTGCCGTCGATGAGCGTGGCGTTACCCAGATGGATGTCGCCGTGGCATTCGCGGATGAAACCCTCGGCCTTGCGCTGGGCGAAGAGTGGCTTGAGGCGTTCGAAGCTGCTTTCGGCCCAGGCTTGCAGGGCTTCAAGTTGCTGCAGGTCGGCCTTGTCGCTGAGGAACGGGCGGATCTGCTCGAAGTTCTGACGCACCGGCGTCATTACGCTTTCCGGGGTGCCGGCTTCATGGGCCGCCGGGACCCGCGGGGCGTCGAGGTGGAACCTGGCAATCTGCCGGGCCATTTCGTCGATGTGCGCGGTGGTCAGTTCGCCATTGGCTTGCAGCGTGCTGAGCAGCTGGCTTTGCGGGAACTGGCGCATTTTCAGCGCGTATTCGATGACCGGGCCGTCACCCGCGATCTGCGGCGCTTCGGCACTGCCGGTAATCGGCAACACCTCCAGATACAAATCATCGGTCAGGCGCTGGTTGAGACGCAGCTCTTCGCCGCAGAAGTGCCCGCGCGCTTCAAGGCCGGTGAAATCGAGAAAGCCGAAGTTGACCGGCTTTTTCAGCTTATAGGCATAGGGACCGGTGAGCAGGACCCAGGAAATATGGGTCTCGATGACCTGGAATCCGTCTACGGGATGCGGGTAGAGGGCCGGGTTTTGCAGGGCGGCGATCAGGGATTGGCTCACAGGCGATCCTTCAGAGTCGGGGAAAATTCAAGGGCGTCATTATGGCCGCTGGCAGGGCTAACGCAAACCTCGGGCGGCTCCTGTTGACTATGAATAAAGTGCGTATAATCCGCCGCCATGACTCGTACTCGATCCCCTCGTTCCGCTAAAAAACGTCCGTCTAGTGGCCTGCGCCCCTGGCTGGGCTGGGCCTTGAAGCTCGGTCTGGTCGCTCTGGTGGTGCTCGCCGGCTTTGCGGTTTATCTCGATGCCGTGGTCCAGGAGAAATTCTCCGGCAAGCGCTGGACCATTCCGGCCAAGGTCTATGCGCGCCCGCTGGAGCTGTTCGTCGGACAGAAGCTCAGCAAGGACGATTTCCTCACCGAACTCGACGCACTTGGCTATCGCCGCGAAAGCGTGGTCAACGGCCCTGGTGCCGCGTCGGTCAGTGGCAATACCGTTGAACTCAATACCCGCGGTTTCCAGTTCTATGAAGGCATGGAACAGGCGCAACCGGTGCGGGTGCGTTTTTCCGGTGACTACGTGGCCGAGCTGGCGGGCAGCAAAGGCTCGAAACTGGCCGTGGTGCGCCTGGAGCCGCTGCTGATCGGCGGCCTGTATCCGAAGAATCTCGAAGACCGGATCCTGATCAAGATCGATCAGGTGCCTCCTTATCTGCTGGAAACCCTGGTAGCGGTCGAGGACCGGGATTTCTACAGCCACTTTGGCGTGTCGCCCAAGTCGATTGCCCGGGCGGTGTGGGTCAACACTTCGTCCGGTGCCATGCGCCAGGGTGGCAGTACCCTGACCCAGCAGTTGGTCAAGAACTTCTACCTGACCAACGAGCGCAGCCTGAGCCGCAAGCTCACCGAAGCGATGATGGCCCTGCTGCTTGAGCTGCATTACGACAAGCGCGAGATCCTTGAGGCGTACCTCAACGAGGTTTTCGTCGGTCAGGACGGCCAGCGTGCGGTGCATGGTTTCGGCCTGGCCAGCCAGTTCTTCTTCAGCCAGCCGCTGGCCGAACTGAAGTTGCATCAGATCGCCTTGCTGGTGGGGATGGTCAAGGGGCCGTCCTATTACAACCCGCGTCGTTATCCGGAGCGTGCGCTGGAGCGGCGTAACCTGGTGCTCGACCTGCTGGCGCAACAGGGTGTGGCGACACCGGAGCAGGTCGAAGCGGCGAAGAAAATGCCCTTGGGCGTGACCAAGCGCGGCAGCCTGGCGGACAGCTCGTTCCCGGGCTTCCTGGACCTGGTGAAGCGTCAACTGCGTGAAGATTACCGCGACGAAGACTTGACCGAGGAAGGCCTGCGGATCTTCACCAGCTTCGACCCGATTCTGCAGATGAAGGCCGAGGCTTCGGTTGGTGACACCTTCAAGCGTCTAGCCGGACGTAAGGGGTCGGATGAGGTCGAAGCGGCGATGGTGGTGACCAACCCGGAAACCGGCGAAGTCCAGGCCATGATCGGCAGCCGCCAGGCCGGTTTTGCCGGTTTCAACCGGGCGCTGGATGCGGTGCGGCCGATCGGCTCCCTGATCAAGCCCGCGGTTTACCTGACGGCGCTGGAGAGACCCAGCCAGTACACCCTGACCAGTTGGCTCTCCGACGAGGCCTTCTCGGTGAAAGGCGGCGACGGGCAAGTGTGGAAGCCCCAGAACTACGACCGTCGTTCCCATGGCACGGTCTTCCTTTATCAGGGGCTGGCCCATTCCTATAACCTGTCGACCGCGCGCCTGGGCCTGGAAGTCGGTGTGCCGAACGTGCTGAAGACCCTGGGACGCCTTGGCGTCACCCGCGAATTCCCGGCGTTCCCTTCGATGCTGCTGGGGGCGGGGGGCTTGAGCCCGATGGAGGTCGCCACCATGTACCAGACCCTGGCCAACGGCGGTTTCAATACCCCGATGCGCGGGATCCGCAGCGTGCTGACCGCCGAAGGCGAGCCGCTGAAGCGTTATCCGTTCCAGATCCAGCAACGTTTCGACCCGGGCTCGATCTACCTGATCCAGAGCGCGATGCAGCGCGTCATGCGCGAAGGTACCGGCAGCTCGGTCTATAACGTGTTGCCGCGCTCCCTGGCGCTGGCGGGCAAGACCGGTACCAGTAACGATTCCCGCGACAGCTGGTTCGCCGGTTTCAGCCAGGATCTGCTGGCGGTGGTCTGGCTGGGGCGTGATGACAACGGCAAGACACCGTTCACCGGCGCCACTGGCGCGTTGCAGGTCTGGACCAGTTTCATGCGCAAGGCCGATCCGCTGCCATTGGATATGCCGCAACCGGATAATGTGGTGCAGGCCTGGGTCGACTCGCGGACCGGGCAAGGCTCCGATGCCAACTGTCCGGGGGCCGTACAGATGCCGTATATTCGTGGCAGTGAACCTCCTCCCGGCCCGGCATGCGGTGGCGAAAGCCCGGCGTCCGGCGAGTCGGTGATGGATTGGGTCAAGGGCTGGATGAATTAAGCGAAGAGGGTTTGACGTGAACAAGTGGTGGATTCCAGCTATTACAGCTCTGGCTTTGCTCAATGGTTGCGCCAGCGTGCAGCGTGGCTCGATTCCGGTGGTGGACTCCGGTACCGCCGTGTCCAACAGCGAGCGCATTTCGGCCAATGGCGGCTTTCGTCAGACGACCATCAAGCGTCCGGCGCAAGCCCAGACTCAAAGTATTCCGCAGGATTCGGGCGTGGTGGTGATGGTGCCGGGCGGGGCTGCGGCCACTGCCGCGCCAATCAGCAGCGCGCCGATTACCCCGGGCCCGATCACCCCTGGGCCTATCGATACCTCGCCGATCCAGTCCGCGCCGATCAATCAGGGCAGCTACAGCCTGCCGCCGACGCCGAGCGGAGTGCCTTCGGCCAGCTCCGGCGGACTGTCCGCCGATGAGCAACTGGATGGTCCAGTGCTGGCGCTGTTGACTACGGCTCAGCAGCAACAGGCGAGTGGCGATCTGAACGGCGCTTCCTCCAGCCTCGAGCGCGCCCAGCGTGTAGCCCCGCGTGAGCCGCAGGTGCTGTATCGCCTGGCCCAGGTGCGCATGGCCCAGGGCGATGCGGCGCAGGCTGAACAGTTTGCCCGTCGCGGCCTGAGCTTCGCCAACGGTCGTCCGGACCTGCAGGCCAGCCTGTGGGCATTGATCGCCCAGGCGCGCGAGAAACAGGGCGATGCCGCCGGTGCCGCTCAGGCCCGGCAGAAAGCCAAGGTGTCTCTGTGATGGATGCGCGTTTTCCAAAGATCGCCGAGCAGTTGCTGTTGATCGAGCGTGAGCTGCGATTGCAGGGTTTGTGGGATGAAACCCCGCCGAGCACCGAGGCCCTGGCCAGTGTCGAGCCGTTTGCCGTGGACACACTGGAGTTCGAGCAATGGCTGCAGTGGATCTTCCTGCCGCGGATGAAGGCGATTCTCGAGCAAGACCTGCCGCTGCCCAACGCCTCGGGCATCCAGGAAATGGCCGAAGTGGTATTCGCCGGTCGCTCGATGCAGGGCCGGGACCGTCAGTTGCAGATCCTGCTCAAAGAGTTCGACCAGTTGATCGTCGCCACCCGCTAAACCCTCTGCAACCGCTGCCTAGCGGCAGTGGTTGTCTATCGCCTTCTGCGTTTCCACGATGCGCTGCTGACGTTGTTCCTCGGTCAGGCGGCGCGTTCCCCCCTCTGTGTTCTCGCTCAGGCGCGGGTTGTTCTGTAACTGTGCCAGGCTGCCCCGTGCCTGTGTGCAAAAACGCTTGCGCTCGGCTTCCTGCCTGGCGAGCTGTTGCTTGTCCTGGTTGTCCACGACCTGTTGCTGGGTGTCCGGCTTGTCGGATGGCGGCGTACGGGGCGTACCTTTCGGGTTTTTCGGCAGGGTGATGGCGGTACTGGCCACGCCTTGGGGTGGCTGGGCGTCGAAATGGGTGACTCCCTGGGCATCGACCCATCTGTAAATCTGGCCGGCCTGGCACGGGAGACTCATGGCGAGCAGCAGGCCAGCGGTCATGGCGAAGGTTCGCATTTTTGAATTCCTTATCCAGGATTGCGCAATTGAAGCGCAGACACTCGCGGTTTACAGGTTTTTTCTTGCGTTCTCATGCGCTTAGTTCGAATAAAGCACATTGACGTCTTGACTTGCAGAGGGCGAAACAGAAGAATCCAAAGTCCGCTGTAGAGGGACTGCCAGAAGCAGACCCACTCGGCAGAACATGAGGCGCACATCCGCGCCGACCTGCTACACCCGCAACGCGTTACCTCGCGCTGGGTGGGAAAACCCCGCAACACTTGGGGCACTCCCAATACTTGCTCAGTCAGTGCTGACGTAGTCGGCGACCACCGTCGCTCATGCTCTGCTGAGAAGTAAACCTATTAAGACCCGTCCCCTTTCAAGAGGGCGGTATTCTGGCGTTTTAGAGGTGAACAACGTGGAGCTTTTATCTGGCGGTGAGATGCTCGTCCGCTTTTTGCGTGACGAAGGCGTCAAATATATCTATGGGTACCCAGGTGGTGCTCTCCTTCATGTTTACGATGCCCTGTTCAAAGAACCGGAAGTGACCCACATCCTGGTTCGTCACGAGCAAGCGGCTACCCATATGGCTGACGGCTACGCCCGTGCCACCGGCAAGGCCGGCGTGGTACTGGTGACTTCCGGCCCTGGCGCGACCAATGCCATCACCGGTATCGCCACTGCCTATATGGACTCCATTCCAATGGTGATCATTTCCGGTCAGGTGCCTAGCACCATGGTCGGTACCGACGCGTTCCAGGAAACCGACATGATCGGTATCTCCCGGCCGATCGTGAAGCACAGCTTCATGATCAAGCACGCTTCGGAAATCCCGGAGGTCATGAAGAAGGCGTTCTACCTGGCGCAATCCGGTCGTCCGGGTCCAGTCGTGGTCGATGTCCCTAAGGACATGACCAATCCGGCTGAAAAGTTCGAATACGTTTTCCCTAAAAAAGCGAAGCTGCGCTCCTACAGCCCGGCTGTGCGCGGTCACTCCGGGCAAATCCGCAAGGCGGCAGAAATGCTGCTGGCGGCCAAGCGTCCCGTGCTGTACGCAGGCGGCGGCGTGATCCTCGGTGGCGGCTCCGCGCCGCTGACCGAGCTGGCACAAATGCTCAACCTGCCGGTCACCAATACCCTGATGGGCTTGGGTGCCTACCCTGGCACCGATCGTCAGTTCGTCGGCATGCTTGGCATGCACGGCAGCTACACCGCCAACCTGACCATGCACCATGCCGATGTGATCCTGGCAGTCGGCGCGCGTTTCGACGACCGTGTCATCAACGGCCCGGCGAAATTCTGCCCGAACGCCAAGATCATCCATGTCGACATCGACCCGGCGTCCATCTCCAAGACCATCAAGGCAGACGTGCCGATCGTGGGTCCGGTAGAGAGCGTCCTGACCGAAATGGTCGCGGCCCTCAAGGAAATCGGCGAAGCCCCGAACAAGGACACCGTCGCCAGCTGGTGGAAGCAGATCGAGGAGTGGCGCGGTGATCGTGGCCTGTTCCCTTACGACAAGGGCGACGGCAGCAGCATCAAGCCGCAGACCGTGATCGAGACCCTCTGCGAAGTGACCAAGGGCGACGCCTATGTGACCTCCGACGTGGGCCAGCACCAGATGTTCGCGGCGCAGTACTACCGGTTCAACAAGCCCAATCGCTGGATCAACTCCGGTGGCCTGGGCACGATGGGCTTCGGTTTCCCTGCGGCCATGGGCGTCAAGTTGAGTTTCCCTGATGCTGACGTTGCCTGTGTAACGGGCGAGGGCAGTATCCAGATGAACATTCAGGAACTGTCGACCTGCCTGCAGTACGACCTGCCGGTCAAGATCATCAACCTGAACAACGGTGCGCTGGGTATGGTGCGTCAGTGGCAGGATATGAACTACGGTAGCCGTCACTCGCATTCCTACATGGAATCGCTGCCTGATTTCGTCAAGCTGGCCGAGGCCTATGGGCACGTGGGCATTCGCGTCACGGACCTGAAGGATCTGAAGCCGAAGATGGAAGAGGCGTTCGCCATGAAAGATCGTCTGGTCTTCCTCGACATTCAGGTCGATACCAGCGAGCACGTCTACCCGATGCAGATCAAAGACGGCTCCATGCGCGATATGTGGCTGAGCAAGACGGAGCGTACTTAATCATGCGGCACATTATCTCCTTGCTTCTGGAAAACGAACCGGGCGCTTTGTCTCGTGTGGTTGGCCTGTTTTCGCAGCGCAACTACAACATCGAAAGCCTGACCGTGGCTCCGACCGAAGACCCGACCCTGTCGCGTCTGACGCTGACCACCGTGGGGCACGATGAAATCATCGAGCAGATCACCAAGAACCTGAACAAGCTGGTTGAAGTGGTCAAGCTGGTCGACCTGTCGGAAAGCGCTCACATCGAACGCGAGCTGATGCTGGTCAAGGTCAAGGCCACCGGCGCCCAGCGCGCCGAGGTCAAGCGCACCACAGATATTTACCGTGGGCAGATCGTCGATGTCAGTGCCAGCGTGTATACCGTTCAATTGACCGGTACCAGCGACAAGCTCGACAGTTTCATCCAGTCGATCGGCACCGCTTCGATTCTGGAAACCGTACGCAGTGGCGTCACCGGCATTGCCCGTGGCGATAAAGTACTCAGCATCTAACTCAAATTAGCGAACGGCCTGAACGGCCTGATATAGGGGAAATTCATGAAAGTTTTCTACGATAAAGACTGCGACCTCTCGATCATCCAGGGCAAGAAAGTCGCCATCATCGGTTATGGTTCCCAGGGCCACGCTCAAGCGTGCAATCTGAAAGACTCCGGCGTCGACGTTACCGTTGGCCTGCGTAAAGGCTCGGCTACCGTTGCCAAGGCTGAAGCCCATGGCCTGAAAGTGACCGACGTTGCCACGGCTGTTGCCGGCGCCGACCTGGTCATGATCCTGACCCCGGATGAGTTCCAGTCCCAGCTGTACAAGAACGAAATCGAGCCGAACATCAAGAAGGGCGCCACCCTGGCCTTCTCCCACGGCTTCGCGATCCACTACAACCAGGTCGTTCCGCGTGCCGACCTCGATGTGATCATGATCGCGCCGAAGGCCCCGGGCCACACCGTGCGTTCCGAGTTCGTCAAGGGCGGCGGTATCCCTGACCTGATCGCTGTCTACCAGGACGCTTCCGGCAACGCCAAGAACGTTGCTCTGTCCTACGCCGCTGGCGTGGGCGGCGGCCGTACCGGCATCATCGAAACCACCTTCAAGGACGAAACTGAAACCGACCTGTTCGGCGAGCAGGCTGTTCTGTGTGGCGGTACCGTCGAGCTGGTCAAGGCTGGTTTCGAAACCCTGGTCGAAGCTGGCTACGCGCCAGAAATGGCCTACTTCGAATGCCTGCACGAACTGAAGCTGATCGTTGACCTCATGTACGAAGGCGGTATCGCCAACATGAACTACTCGATCTCCAACAACGCCGAATACGGCGAGTACGTGACCGGCCCTGAAGTGATCAACGCCGAATCCCGTCAGGCCATGCGCAACGCCCTGAAGCGCATCCAGGACGGCGAATACGCCAAGATGTTCATCAGCGAAGGTGCTACCGGCTACCCATCGATGACCGCCAAGCGTCGTAACAACGCCGCTCACGGTATCGAAATCATCGGTGAGCAACTGCGCTCGATGATGCCGTGGATCGGTGCCAACAAAATCGTCGACAAAGCCAAGAACTAAGTTCGAGTCTTGTCAGGGAAAACGCGGCCTAGGCCGCGTTTTTTCGTTTGGATAGACAGGTTCTGGTATAAAGCTGGATCCTTTGTGGTCCAATCATGACCCTGGGTATCGTCGAAACTTTTCACACCGTTGCAAGGTAATGTCCATGAGCGAACGTCCCGAAGAGCCAAACCAGGCCTCTGACGCCGAAAGCCTGCTACCCGTCGATGAGCATGTCGAAGAAGGGCATGACGCTGAAGGCCGTAAAGTCCGGCATCGTGGTATCTATCTGCTGCCGAATCTTTTCACCACCGCGAACCTGTTCGCCGGTTTCTACTCGATCATCAATTCCATGAGTGCCCAGAGCGCGTTGAGCGCCGGTGACGCGGCAGGAGCGAGCAAGTATTTCGCGTTCGCGGCCATCGCGATCTTTGTCGCCATGGTGCTCGATGGCCTGGACGGGCGCGTAGCCCGCATGACCAATACCCAGAGCGCTTTTGGCGCCGAGTATGACTCGCTGTCCGACATGGTTGCCTTCGGCGTTGCGCCTGCCTTGCTGGCATTCGGTTGGGCGCTGGGCGACATGGGCAAGGTCGGCTGGATGGTCGCCTTCATCTATGTAGCTGGTGCGGCGTTGCGTCTGGCTCGTTTCAACACCCAGGTGGGTACTGCCGACAAGCGTTACTTCATTGGCCTGGCCAGTCCGGCTGCGGCGGGTGTGGTGGCCGGTATTGTCTGGGCATTCAGCGATTACGGTATCCAGGGTTCGAAGATGTCGTTCCTGGTGGCGCTGATGGTAGCGGCGGCCGGCATGCTGATGGTCAGTAATATCAAGTACAACAGCTTCAAGGAGCTGGATCTGAAGGGGCGTGTACCTTTCGTGGCGATCCTCGCCGTGGTTCTGGTGTTCGCCGTTGTTTTCAGCGATCCACCGCGGATTCTGCTGCTGGTTTTCCTCGCCTACGCAGCCTCTGGCCCGATTCAGTACTTGTTGCATCTTCGTCGGCGCAAAACGTTGCCTTAATGTAATTTCCCCCATACTCCGCAGTCTATTGGTGCATCAGTCCTCCAATGCTGCGGAGTTGCCATGTTGATCAAAGTCCCCAAGTCGTCTGACTGCAAAGAGTCGGACGTCACGCCTGAATCCCTTTACATCTCTCGCCGTAGCCTGTTGGGTGGGGCCATTGCCGGTTTGGCCGCCAGTGCGCTGCCGCGCTGGGCCAGTGCCGAAGATGCGGGACGCTATCCGGATGTCGAGCCTGGCAAGGCACCGTCATGGTTTGCGCAAAAATTGCCAGCGACCAAATGGCAGGCGGTCAACGTCAAGGATGAGGCGATTACCCCGTTCAAGGATGCCACCCACTACAACAACTTCTATGAGTTCGGTGCCGACAAGGGCGACCCGGCTGCCAATGCCGGCGCGCTGAAAACCGAACCCTGGAGCGTGGTGGTGGACGGGGAGGTGGGTAAACCAGGGCGTTATGCGCTGGAAGGCTTCATGAAGCCTTATCAGTTGGAAGAGCGGATCTACCGGCTGCGTTGTGTCGAGGCCTGGTCCATGGTGATTCCCTGGATCGGTTTCCCGGTTTCCGAACTGCTCAAGCAGGTCGAGCCAACTTCGAAGGCTAAATACATCCGCTTCGAAACCCTTCAGGACCCTAAAAGCATGCCCGGTCAGCGTTCGGGGTTTGCCCTGATCGACTGGCCTTATGTAGAAGGCTTGCGCTTGGATGAAGCGATGCATCCCTTGGCGATTATGGCCGTGGGGATGTATGGCCGCGAACTGCCCAACCAGAACGGTGCACCGTTGCGTTTGGTAGTGCCCTGGAAGTACGGCTTCAAGAGCATCAAGTCCATCGTACGCATCAGTCTGGTGGAGGAGCAGCCGAAAACCACCTGGCAAAGCATCGCTGCCAATGAGTACGGCTTTTACGCGAACGTGAATCCTACGGTTGATCACCCCCGCTGGACTCAGGCTCGCGAGCGTCGGCTGCCCAGTGGCCTGTTCAGCCCCAATGTGCGTGAGACGCAGATGTTCAACGGCTACGCAGATGAAGTCGCTTCTTTATATACCGGCCTGGATCTGCGGAAGAATTACTGATGCGCTATCCACTCTGGCGCCTTGGCGTCTTTATCGTTGCGGCTATCTGGCCTTTGCTCTGGTTGTACCAGGCTTGGGCCTCCGCTCTCGGGCCCGATCCGGGGAAAGTGCTGGTTGATCGTCTGGGGTTGGGGACGCTGATCTTTTTGTTGATCACCCTGAGCATGACCCCCCTGCAGAAACTGACGGGGTGGGCGGGATGGATCGCGGTACGACGACAGCTCGGTTTGTGGTGCTTTGCTTATGTGGTGCTGCATTTAAGTGCCTACGCCGTATTTATCCTCGGGCTTGACTGGTCACAGCTGGGAGTGGAGTTGCGTAAGCGGCCTTACATTATTGTAGGAAGCCTGGGGTTCCTCGGGTTGTTGGCCTTGGCGGTGACTTCCAATAGATACAGTCAGCGTCGCCTGGGCAGTCGTTGGAAGAAATTGCATCGGTTGGTCTACGTCATTCTTGGGCTGGGTTTACTGCATATGCTCTGGATTGTTCGGGCCGATCTTAAAGAGTGGGCTATCTATGCTTCTATCGGCGCATTGTTATTACTGTTGCGGTTACCGCCAGTGACGCGCCGAATCCCTCGATTACTGGTGAAAAAACCATCTTCTGCAACAAAAGCGTAATTAGGGGTTGACGGCAGATTCTGGGAGTCTATAATTCGCCCCACTTCCGGCGCAGTCGAAACGGAAAACTCCTTGAGATTCAATGAGTTACGCAGTTTTCGACAGCGGTTGCGCTTCAGTTCATCGAAGCCCGAAGGAGTTGATAAGGTGTCTTGTTTTCGCCTTATTGACGGTTCGATCTTCTCGGTCGAAAGCGGAGAAAAAGAGGTGTTGACAGCAGTGTGTAACGCTGTAGAATTCGCCTCCCGCTGACGAGAGATCGGAAGCGCAAGTGGTTGAAGTTGCAAAGGAAACTTTGAAAACTTCTTAAAATAACCGCTTGACAGATACAGGGGCTGCTGTAGAATGCGCGCCTCGGTTGAGACGAAAGACTTAGCCAACCGCTCTTTAACAACTGAATCAAGCAATTCGTGTGGGTGCTTGTGGAGTCAGACTGATAGTCAAAAAGATTATCAGCATCACAAGTTACTCCGCGAGAAATCAAAGATGTAACCAACGATTGCTGAGCCAAGTTTAGGGTTTTCTCAAAACCCAAAGATGTTTGAACTGAAGAGTTTGATCATGGCTCAGATTGAACGCTGGCGGCAGGCCTAACACATGCAAGTCGAGCGGTAGAGAGAAGCTTGCTTCTCTTGAGAGCGGCGGACGGGTGAGTAATGCCTAGGAATCTGCCTGGTAGTGGGGGATAACGTCCGGAAACGGACGCTAATACCGCATACGTCCTACGGGAGAAAGCAGGGGACCTTCGGGCCTTGCGCTATCAGATGAGCCTAGGTCGGATTAGCTAGTTGGTGAGGTAATGGCTCACCAAGGCGACGATCCGTAACTGGTCTGAGAGGATGATCAGTCACACTGGAACTGAGACACGGTCCAGACTCCTACGGGAGGCAGCAGTGGGGAATATTGGACAATGGGCGAAAGCCTGATCCAGCCATGCCGCGTGTGTGAAGAAGGTCTTCGGATTGTAAAGCACTTTAAGTTGGGAGGAAGGGTACTTACCTAATACGTGAGTATTTTGACGTTACCGACAGAATAAGCACCGGCTAACTCTGTGCCAGCAGCCGCGGTAATACAGAGGGTGCAAGCGTTAATCGGAATTACTGGGCGTAAAGCGCGCGTAGGTGGTTCGTTAAGTTGGATGTGAAATCCCCGGGCTCAACCTGGGAACTGCATCCAAAACTGGCGAGCTAGAGTATGGTAGAGGGTGGTGGAATTTCCTGTGTAGCGGTGAAATGCGTAGATATAGGAAGGAACACCAGTGGCGAAGGCGACCACCTGGACTGATACTGACACTGAGGTGCGAAAGCGTGGGGAGCAAACAGGATTAGATACCCTGGTAGTCCACGCCGTAAACGATGTCAACTAGCCGTTGGGAGCCTTGAGCTCTTAGTGGCGCAGCTAACGCATTAAGTTGACCGCCTGGGGAGTACGGCCGCAAGGTTAAAACTCAAATGAATTGACGGGGGCCCGCACAAGCGGTGGAGCATGTGGTTTAATTCGAAGCAACGCGAAGAACCTTACCAGGCCTTGACATCCAATGAACTTTCCAGAGATGGATTGGTGCCTTCGGGAACATTGAGACAGGTGCTGCATGGCTGTCGTCAGCTCGTGTCGTGAGATGTTGGGTTAAGTCCCGTAACGAGCGCAACCCTTGTCCTTAGTTACCAGCACGTTATGGTGGGCACTCTAAGGAGACTGCCGGTGACAAACCGGAGGAAGGTGGGGATGACGTCAAGTCATCATGGCCCTTACGGCCTGGGCTACACACGTGCTACAATGGTCGGTACAGAGGGTTGCCAAGCCGCGAGGTGGAGCTAATCCCATAAAACCGATCGTAGTCCGGATCGCAGTCTGCAACTCGACTGCGTGAAGTCGGAATCGCTAGTAATCGCGAATCAGAATGTCGCGGTGAATACGTTCCCGGGCCTTGTACACACCGCCCGTCACACCATGGGAGTGGGTTGCACCAGAAGTAGCTAGTCTAACCTTCGGGAGGACGGTTACCACGGTGTGATTCATGACTGGGGTGAAGTCGTAACAAGGTAGCCGTAGGGGAACCTGCGGCTGGATCACCTCCTTAATCGACGACATCAGCTGCTTCATAAGCTCCCACACGAATTGCTTGATTCATTGAAGAAGACGATTGGGTCTGTAGCTCAGTTGGTTAGAGCGCACCCCTGATAAGGGTGAGGTCGGCAGTTCGAATCTGCCCAGACCCACCAATTACTGGTGCACCCTGTAGCGATACGGGGCCATAGCTCAGCTGGGAGAGCGCCTGCCTTGCACGCAGGAGGTCAGCGGTTCGATCCCGCTTGGCTCCACCATTACAGATTGGTGTCCATCGTTTAAAGCTTAGAAATGAGCATTCCGCTAAAGTGGCGATGAATGTTGATTTCTGATCTTTATCAGAATCGTTCTTTAAAAATTTGGGTATGTGATAGAAAGATAGACTGGATAGCACTTTCACTGGTGTTTATTCAGGCTAAGGTAAAATTTGTGAGTTTAATCGCGAATTTTCGGCGAATGTCGTCTTCACAGTATAACCAGATTGCTTGGGGTTATATGGTCAAGTGAAGAAGCGCATACGGTGGATGCCTTGGCAGTCAGAGGCGATGAAAGACGTGGTAGCCTGCGAAAAGCTTCGGGGAGTCGGCAAACAGACTTTGATCCGGAGATGTCTGAATGGGGGAACCCAGCCATCATAAGATGGTTATCTTGTACTGAATACATAGGTGCAAGAGGCGAACCAGGGGAACTGAAACATCTAAGTACCCTGAGGAAAAGAAATCAACCGAGATTCCCTTAGTAGTGGCGAGCGAACGGGGACTAGCCCTTAAGTGGCTTTGAGATTAGCGGAACGCTCTGGAAAGTGCGGCCATAGTGGGTGATAGCCCTGTACGCGAAAGTCTCTTAGTCATGAAATCGAGTAGGACGGAGCACGAGAAACTTTGTCTGAATATGGGGGGACCATCCTCCAAGGCTAAATACTACTGACTGACCGATAGTGAACTAGTACCGTGAGGGAAAGGCGAAAAGAACCCCGGAGAGGGGAGTGAAATAGATCCTGAAACCGTATGCGTACAAGCAGTGGGAGCAGACTTTGTTCTGTGACTGCGTACCTTTTGTATAATGGGTCAGCGACTTATATTCAGTGGCGAGCTTAACCGAATAGGGGAGGCGTAGCGAAAGCGAGTCTTAATAGGGCGTTTAGTCGCTGGGTATAGACCCGAAACCGGGCGATCTATCCATGGGCAGGTTGAAGGTTAGGTAACACTGACTGGAGGACCGAACCGACTACCGTTGAAAAGTTAGCGGATGACCTGTGGATCGGAGTGAAAGGCTAATCAAGCTCGGAGATAGCTGGTTCTCCTCGAAAGCTATTTAGGTAGCGCCTCATGTATCACTGTAGGGGGTAGAGCACTGTTTCGGCTAGGGGGTCATCCCGACTTACCAAACCGATGCAAACTCCGAATACCTACAAGTGCCGAGCATGGGAGACACACGGCGGGTGCTAACGTCCGTCGTGAAAAGGGAAACAACCCAGACCGTCAGCTAAGGTCCCAAAGTTATGGTTAAGTGGGAAACGATGTGGGAAGGCTTAGACAGCTAGGAGGTTGGCTTAGAAGCAGCCACCCTTTAAAGAAAGCGTAATAGCTCACTAGTCGAGTCGGCCTGCGCGGAAGATGTAACGGGGCTCAAACCATACACCGAAGCTACGGGTATCACGTAAGTGATGCGGTAGAGGAGCGTTCTGTAAGCCTGTGAAGGTGAGTTGAGAAGCTTGCTGGAGGTATCAGAAGTGCGAATGCTGACATGAGTAACGACAATGGGTGTGAAAAACACCCACGCCGAAAGACCAAGGTTTCCTGCGCAACGTTAATCGACGCAGGGTTAGTCGGTCCCTAAGGCGAGGCTGAAAAGCGTAGTCGATGGAAAACAGGTTAATATTCCTGTACTTCTAGTTATTGCGATGGAGGGACGGAGAAGGCTAGGCCAGCTTGGCGTTGGTTGTCCAAGTTTAAGGTGGTAGGCTGGAATCTTAGGTAAATCCGGGGTTCTAAGGCCGAGAGCTGATGACGAGTTACCTTTCAGGTGACGAAGTGGTTGATGCCATGCTTCCAAGAAAAGCTTCTAAGCTTCAGATAACTAGGAACCGTACCCCAAACCGACACAGGTGGTTGGGTAGAGAATACCAAGGCGCTTGAGAGAACTCGGGTGAAGGAACTAGGCAAAATGGCACCGTAACTTCGGGAGAAGGTGCGCCGGTGAGGGTGAAGGACTTGCTCCGTAAGCCCATGCCGGTCGAAGATACCAGGCCGCTGCGACTGTTTATTAAAAACACAGCACTCTGCAAACACGAAAGTGGACGTATAGGGTGTGACGCCTGCCCGGTGCCGGAAGGTTAATTGATGGGGTTAGCTAACGCGAAGCTCTTGATCGAAGCCCCGGTAAACGGCGGCCGTAACTATAACGGTCCTAAGGTAGCGAAATTCCTTGTCGGGTAAGTTCCGACCTGCACGAATGGCGTAACGATGGCGGCGCTGTCTCCACCCGAGACTCAGTGAAATTGAAATCGCTGTGAAGATGCAGTGTATCCGCGGCTAGACGGAAAGACCCCGTGAACCTTTACTATAGCTTTGCACTGGACTTTGAATTTGCTTGTGTAGGATAGGTGGGAGGCTTTGAAGCGTGGACGCCAGTTCGCGTGGAGCCATCCTTGAAATACCACCCTGGCAACTTTGAGGTTCTAACTCAGATCCGTCATCCGGATCGAGGACAGTGTATGGTGGGTAGTTTGACTGGGGCGGTCTCCTCCTAAAGAGTAACGGAGGAGTACGAAGGTGCGCTCAGACCGGTCGGAAATCGGTCGTAGAGTATAAAGGCAAAAGCGCGCTTGACTGCGAGACAGACACGTCGAGCAGGTACGAAAGTAGGTCTTAGTGATCCGGTGGTTCTGTATGGAAGGGCCATCGCTCAACGGATAAAAGGTACTCCGGGGATAACAGGCTGATACCGCCCAAGAGTTCATATCGACGGCGGTGTTTGGCACCTCGATGTCGGCTCATCACATCCTGGGGCTGAAGCCGGTCCCAAGGGTATGGCTGTTCGCCATTTAAAGTGGTACGCGAGCTGGGTTTAGAACGTCGTGAGACAGTTCGGTCCCTATCTGCCGTGGACGTTTGAGATTTGAGAGGGGCTGCTCCTAGTACGAGAGGACCGGAGTGGACGAACCTCTGGTGTTCCGGTTGTCACGCCAGTGGCATTGCCGGGTAGCTATGTTCGGAAAAGATAACCGCTGAAAGCATCTAAGCGGGAAACTTGCCTCAAGATGAGATCTCACTGGAACCTTGAGTTCCCTAAAGGGCCGTCGAAGACTACGACGTTGATAGGTTGGGTGTGTAAGCGCTGTGAGGCGTTGAGCTAACCAATACTAATTGCCCGTGAGGCTTGACCATATAACACCCAAGCAATTTGCTTAAGAGCGAATTGCGGTGTGTGAAGACGAAACGAACCGAAAGTTCGAGAAAACACACAAAGCTATTACATACCCAATTTGCTGAAACGTCGAAAGACGAGTCGGCACACCGAATTTCTTGACGACCATAGAGCATTGGAACCACCTGATCCCATCCCGAACTCAGAAGTGAAACGATGCATCGCCGATGGTAGTGTGGGGTTTCCCCATGTGAGAGTAGGTCATCGTCAAGATTAAATTCCGAAACCCCAATTGCGAAAGCAGTTGGGGTTTTGTCTTTGGCGCACAGAAAACGCTTCTTATCTCCAAACAATTTTGCACAGTTATTTTCGGGACGGACCTCTAGAATAGCTCCACGCCTTTTCAGAGCCAGAGCCTTGTATGTCAGATACGGTTGACGCCCCCGGGCTGTCGGAGTTGCCGCTGGATGACCTGGTGGCCTGCCACGAATGCGACTTGCTGATGCGCAAGCCAGAGCTGGCCCACGGAGAAAAAGCCCAGTGCCCCCGCTGTGGTTACGAGCTATACGCACACCGCCATAACGTCGTGGATCGCAGCCTGGCATTGGTTATTGCCGCGCTACTGCTCTATGTCCCCGCGAACTTTTTACCCATCATGCAGCTCAATCTACTCGGACAGTCCTCGGAGGACACCGTGTGGAGCGGCGTCGTCGGTTTGTTCAATACCGATATGCAAGGCGTGGCTGTGGTGGTGTTTCTCTGCAGCATGGGCATTCCACTGCTCAAGCTGGTCTGCCAGCTGCTCGTGCTCCTGAGCATTCGCCTGGACATAGGTCGCAGTTACGGCCTGCTGCTGTACCGCATTTATCACCACTTGCGGGACTGGGGCATGCTCGAGGTCTACCTGATGGGCGTATTGGTCGCCATCGTCAAGCTGGCGGACCTGGCTGCCATGACGGTCGGCCTGGGGCTGGTGTGTTTTGTCAGCTTGTTATTGGTCCAGGTATGGCTGGAGGTCGTCATGTCGCCCCATCAGATATGGGATGCCTTGGCCGGGGAGGATGGGCATGAGGGCAATTGATGCGGGCATTCTGGTTTGTAACGAATGCCATGAGTTGAACAGGCAGGAACCCGATACGGATGAGCAGACCTGCACCCGCTGCGGGGCCCTGGTGCATGCTCGTCGCCCCAACAGCATCATGCGCACCTGGGCGCTGCTGATTACCGCGGCGATCCTGTATATCCCTGCCAATGTGCTGCCGATCATGACGGTGACATCGCTGGGCCAGGGTGATCCCAGCACCATCATGTCGGGGGTGATCGTACTGGTGCAGCACGGCATGATCCCGATTGCCGCAGTGGTGTTCATCGCCAGTATCCTGGTGCCAACTTTCAAGCTGGTGGGGATTGCCCTGTTACTGTTTTCGGTCCAGCGCCACCAGCCGTTATCGGCGCAACAACGTATTTTGATGTACCGCTTTATCGAGTTCATCGGCCGCTGGTCGATGCTGGATATCTTTGTGATCGCCATCCTGGTGGCGGTGGTGAACTTCGGCAGGCTTGCCAGTATCGAGGCCAATCTTGGTGCAGTAGCCTTTGCCAGCGTGGTGATTCTGACGATGCTCGCCGCAGTAACTTTTGATCCCCGACTGATCTGGGATAACACGGAGTCGGACGACGACAATGAGTGACTTGCCTAAAGCTAAAATCCGTCCGGCTTCGAACTGGTCGGCCATCTGGGTCCTGCCCCTGATCGCGTTGCTGATTGGCGGATGGTTGGGCTGGCGTGCCTACAGTCAGACCGGTATCGAGATCCAGGTGCGCTTTGAGAACGGCGAGGGCATCCAGGCCAACAAGACCGAGGTGGTCTACAAAGGGATGTCAGTGGGCAAGGTCAAGGCCCTGGCCCTGGATGACGAAGGCAACACCAGAGGGGTGATTGCCACCATCGAGATGAACAAGGACGTCCAGCAATACCTGAAAAGCAACACCCGCTTCTGGCTGGTCAAACCGAGCGTGACCCTGGCCGGGATCACCGGGCTGGAGACGCTGGTTTCGGGTAACTACATCGCCATCAGCCCAGGTGAGGGCGAGCCTGCGCGCAAGTTCAAGGCGCTGCTCGAAGAGCCGCCGCTATCGGACGCCAAGCCGGGCCTGCACTTGACCATCAAGGCGGATCGCCTGGGATCGCTGAACCGTGGCAGCCCGGTGTTCTACAAGCAGATCCAGGTGGGCCAGGTGAAAAGCTACCTGCTCTCCGAAGACCAGAACACGGTCGAGATCAAAGTCTTTATCGAGCCGACCTACGCCAACCTGGTGCGCAAACATACGCGTTTCTGGAACGCCAGCGGCATCAGCATCGACGCCAATCTGTCGGGGGTGAAAGTGCGTAGCGAATCCCTGGCCAGCATCGTCGCCGGCGGTATCGCCTTCGCTACCCCGGAGAATCGCCGAGACAGCCCGCCTACCGACCCGAGCCTGCCGTTCCGTCTCTACGAAGACTTCGACGCGGCGCAGGCGGGCATCCGGGTCAAGGTCAAACTGAGTGACTTCGAAGGGCTCCAGGCAGGCCGCACGCCAGTCATGTACAAGGGGATCCAGGTCGGTAACCTGAAGGCCCTCAAGGTCGACCCCGATCTTTCCAGCGCCACGGCAGAGCTGACCCTGGACCCCTTGGCCGAGGATTACCTGGTGCAAGGTACCCAGTTCTGGGTGGTCAAGCCTTCGATCTCCCTGGCGGGTATCACCGGTCTGGAAGCCCTGGTCAAAGGCAACTACATCGCGGTGCGCCCAGGTGACAAGGGCGGCGCCCCGCAACGCGAATTCGAGGCGCGGCCCAAGGCGCCGCCGCTGGACCTGCGCTCCCCCGGCCTGCACCTGGTGCTGTTCACCGAAAACCTCGGTTCGCTGGAGGTGGGCAGCCCGATTCTGTACAAGCAGGTCAAAGTCGGCTCGGTGCAGAGCTACCAATTCTCGCGGACCCGCAAGCAGTTGGTCATCGGCGTGCACATCGAGAAGGAATACGAAGGGTTGGTGAACGGTTCGACGCGCTTCTGGAACGCCAGCGGCGTCACCTTGACCGGTGGCCTGACCGGCGGCATCCAGGTCAAGAGCGAGTCGCTGCAAAGCCTGATGGCCGGTGGTATCGCCTTCGACACGCCGGAACCCAATGTGCCGCTGAAAAAGCGCATCCCGCGTTTCCGCCTGTATGCCGACAAGGAGCAGGCGACGCAGAAGGGCACGCTGATCAGCATCAAGGTCGATCGCGCCGATGGCCTGCGCTCGGGCACGCCTATCCGCTTCAAGGGGCTGGATGTCGGCAAGGTCGAAGACGTCGACCTGAGCGGCGACCTGCAGTCGGTGCTGCTCAAGGCCCGGATCACTGAGGTGCCGGAGCGTATCGCGCGGGTCGGCAGCCAGTTCTGGGTGGTCAAGCCGGAGCTTGGGTTGATCAAGACCGCCAACCTGGAAACCCTGGTGACCGGGCAGTACATCGAAGTACAGCCGGCGGCGAAGAACCTCGGCGCGCAAACCAGCTTTGTCGCCTTGCCCCAGCCACCGGAAGCCGCGGTCGCCGAGGTCGGCCTGAGCCTGGTGCTGAGCGCGGCGCGGCGTGGCTCGCTGAAGGTCGGCGTGCCGGTGACCTACCGTGAAGTGACAGTGGGCAAGGTCACGGGCTACGAGCTGGGCCAGACCGCCGATCGCGTCCTGATCCATATCCTGATCGAGCCGAAGTATGCGCCGCTGGTGCGTGGCGGCACGCGCTTCTGGAACAGCAGCGGGTTCGGTATCGACATCGGCCTGTTCAAGGGCGCAACGGTTCGCACCGAGTCGCTGGAGACCCTGATCCAGGGCGGTATCGCCTTTGCCACGCCGGATGGCGAGCGCATGGGCAGCCCGGCGCGGCCGGAGCAGACCTTCCCGTTGTTCGACAAATTCGAGGACGAGTGGCTGACCTGGGCGCCGAAAATTCCATTGGCTAAGTAGCCCTGGTAGAAGCCTTGCCCGCGATGGCGATCTGACAGATGCACCGCTATCGCGGGCAAGCCGGATCGCCGTCCGCTCGCTCCTACAGAAGCAAAAAGGCCGTGATCGAAAGATCACGGCCTTTTTGTTTTATGGCTTCGGGCGGGTTACACCTCGTCCAGCTCCGCCTCGGCTTCCGGCTCGACGTTCAGGGTGGCCCTGACCTGATCGTGACGGCGGATGTACTTCCAGTCCGCCTCGTCGATGTAGATACCGTTCGGGCCGCTGCCGCCTTCCAGGTCGATGGCGACCTGGGCCGACACCTGCGGCTTCACACTGGCCAGGATCGGCACAAAGCCCAGTTGCAGGCTGGTTTCCAGCAGCGCTGCCTGGTTCTTCTCGTCGATGTCCGCGGCCTCGTCGAGGTAGTACGGCAGGCGAATGCGCCCGGCCTGGTCGCGATCCATCAAGTGCAGCAACAGGTACATGTTGGTCAGCGCCTTGATGGTCATGGTGGTGCCGTTGGACGCCGCGCCATCGATATCGGTGTGGATCACCGGCTGGCCATTGACCTTGGTGATCTCGAACGCCAGCTCGAACAGGTCCTTGAGGCCCAATTGGTTGTGGTTGGCCGCTACCAGGCGCGCCAGGTATTCCTTGGCCTCTTCGTTCTTGTTGTCCTGCTCGGCGCTCTGGCTCAGGTCGAACACCGACAGGGTCTCGCCTTCCTCGTACTGGCCGGCGCTGTGGATGATCTGGTCGATGTGCTTGAGGGCTTCCTTGTTCGGCGCGAGGACGATACGGAAGCTCTGCAGGTTCGACACCTGGCGTTTGTTGATCTCGCGGTTGAACAGCGCCAGCTGGTGCTCGAGGCTGTCGTAGTCGCTGCGGATGTTGCGCAGGGTCCGGGCGATGTCGGTGACGGCCGCGCGACGCGCCTTGCCCAGGGTCAGGGCCTCGTCGGTGCGGTGCGCATAGGCGTTGATCAGCAGTTGCAGGCGGCGCTCCATGTCGTCTTCGCTGTCGAACTTGGCCACGCCCTTGAGGCGCACCTGGGCATACAGCGCCTCGATCTGGCCATCGACCCGCTGCAGGCCCTGCCAGCTGTCCTGGTAGTCGTTGAGCAGGGGCAGCAGGTTGTCCATGGAATCGTCCACCGGCTCCATGAACGGCGTGCCGAACGGCAGGTCCGCGGGCAACAGCTGACGACGGCGCAGGGCGTCGTCGAGGGTGCGTTGCTTGGCTTCCATGTCGCTAATCTGCCGGCCTACCAGTTGCAGCTTGGCCGACAGCTGCTGGACGCGTTCGGTGAAGGCGTCGCTGGAGCGCTTGAGTTCGTCCTGGGCGGCTTCCATCTGCGCCAGCTGTTCCAGCTTCTCGCCTTCTTCGGCGCTCAGGGTCTGGGTGCGGCGGAAGTCTTCCAGGGCTTTCTGTGCATCCAGCACCTGCTGGTACAGCGCCTCGGTCTGGGTCTTGCTCGCGGCGCGGTCGGCGGCCACCGCGGCCTGGGTTTTCAGCTGCTTGAGTTCTTTGTCCAGGCGCTCTTTCTGGTCGCGCAGCGCCGCGCGGTCCGCCAGGGCCTGCAAGGCCGGTGGTTCGATGTGGGAAATGTCGATGGACAGGCCCGGCACTTCGAAGCGCTCGCCCTTGAAGCCATCGAGGATCAGCTCCACGGATTTGACCCAGTCGCCTTTCTCGTCCAGGGCGATGCCGTGTTCGCCCAGCGGCAGGCTGAACAGTTGGCTGTTGAACAGGCGCATCAGGCGCTCGACATCCTGTTGGGAGAACTCCTCGCGCAGGCGCGCATAGCTGTTGTTATCGGCGTTATCGAGCTGCTGCTTGACCGACTTCAGGCGTTTTTCCAGGTCGCGCAGGCGCTCTTCCAGGTCCTCGGCGGAGAACTGCCGGGACTGGGCCAGGGCGCCGGCCAGCTCGTCGTGGGCATCCTTGGCCGCCAGCAGTTGCTGCTCCAGGACCTTGACGTCGTCCACCAGGGCGAAGCGGTGCTTGAGCACCGACAGCTCGCCGAGCCAGCGCTGGGTACCGGTGATTTCCCGCTCCAGGCGCATCATTTCCTGGGTGCTGCTGCGCTGGTCGTTCTGCAGCGCGTCCTGTTCGTTGCGGTAGTGCTCGGCCTGGATGGTCAGCTCTTCCTTGCGCGCACTGGCGTAGTCGGACCAGGTGCCCAGCAGCGAATCGAGCAGCGGCGACAGGCGATGCAGTTTGCCGCGCAGGATGTCGCGCTGCTTCACGCCGTTGCCCAGGGCTTCCACCAAGGGCCCCGCGGCCACCAGCGAGTTGTAGTCCTGCTCCATGCGGCGCACGTCGCGGAAGGCTTCTTCGCAGGCGGCGATGTAGTCGACGCTGCCGGAGCGCAGGCTGTGCTCGAAGGCATCGAGGAACAGCTGCTTGAGCTTGGCCGCGGTGATTTCGCGCATGTGCAGCAGGTTGATGAACAGCGCGCGGAAGGTTTTCAGGCTCTGTTCGCTGGTGGAGCGCAGCGGGATCAGGGTCAGGTCCAGCGGAATCGAGGTATGCCCGCCCACCAGCAGGCGACGCAGTTCATCCGGCTTGAGTTCATAAGCCTTCAGGCCCTGGCGCTCAAGGTTGGTGAACAGCTCTTTCAGTCGCAGGCAGGTGTCGTCCTTCTGGTAATGCGCCAGGTCCAGCGAGCCGGCATAGGCGAAGAACTGGTGACCGAAACTGCCGCCCGGCCCACGCCCGGCCACGCCGATCACGTGCGGGCCATGGGGCAGGGACACTTCCACCAGGATGTAGCTGGTATCGGTGGCGAAGTAGAAACGCCGCGATTGTTCCAGGCTGTACTTGCCGAAGCTCATGTCCGACATGCGCGCCAGGATCGGGAATTGCAGGGCGTTGATCGAAGCCGACTTACCCAGGTTGTTCGCGCCGTAGACCGACAGCGGCTCTTCCAGCGGGAACAGGCCCAGGCTGTAGCCGGCGGTGTTCAAAAGGGCAAAGCGGCGGATGCCGTAGCGTTCCTTGCTCATGCGTCGAGCTCCTGTTCTTCGGCAATGGCGCGGGCCAGTGCGTCCTCTTCACTTTCCGATTCGACGAATTCGCTGAGGTCCAGCGGGTCGTCGGTCTGCAGCAGTTTTTCGTCGCTGTCTTCGTCGATCAGTACCGGCGTCGGCAACGGCAGCACGCTGTGCAGGCTGGCGGCCAGGTCACGGTCCTGCTGCACAGACAGGCAAACGTCGAGGAAGCGGTGCATCGGCGGCAGGAAGCGGTAGATACCCGGCTCCTCGCCGGCAAAACCCAGTTGGGTCATGCGCCGCATGATTTTTTCTTCCAGTTCTTCATGGGTCTGTACTTCGGCCTGGATGAACAGGTCGCGGTACTTCTCCAGCAGCGACGGCAACTCGTCGCGGCCGAGGCTGCCGCCGTCGAGCACGGCGACCGGGTCGCGGCCCTGGTCGGCCAGGTGTTCCACCAGGATGAAGGTGAACAGGGCCAGGCGCTGGGCGGTCTTGTTCACCTGGGCGGCGGCGTTCTCCGGCACGAAGTAGTAGAAGCCACGGGTGTCGCACACCAGTTCGAAGCCCAGGGCCTTGAACAGGGTGCGGTACTGGTCCTGGAAGTTCGACAGTTGGGAGTACAGCTCCGGGTCGCGGCGGCTGATGTGATAGCCCTTGAACAGCTCGCGAAAGATCGGCGCCAGCTGGGACAGTTCGGAAAGATCAAGATGCATGTGGAGTGCTCGCAGAATTCTCGGCTGCATCATCGCGGGCCGAGAGCAGGGCGAAGGAGCGCAGGCTGACCTGGTGCTCGTGGGTGTGGTAGTCGCGGCGTTCCAGACGCTCGCGCTTGAAGCGTTTTTCCCGCGACAGGCGGGAGAACCAGTACAGCAGCTCGTCGGTGGCGCCGTCCGGCTCCTGTTCCAGCAGCCAGGTCATCAGGTCTGGCATCGGCAGCGCGTCCTCGCAGCGGTCGAGCATCTCGCGGACCGTGCGCGGCGCCCGTGGCGCATCGCCGCCCTTGTGGCTCTTGTGCGCCTTGGGGAAGCGCGTCGGCTTCGGCTCGAAGCTGGCCAGGGCGTAGACATAGGCCTCGACCTGGCCGGAGCTGCCGAGGAAGGTGCTTTGCGGACGGGTGAACAGCGGCATGGCCGCTTGCGGCACGGCGTCGATGCCCTTGCGGCGGATGGCCGACAGGGCCAGGGCCGCGCCACGGGTCACGGCGTTGTGCCGGCGGGCTTCTTCACGCAGCGGCAGCAGCAGTTCCCGGGCGTGGCGCAGGGTCAGCTGGGCGCTGGTCTGCATTTCCAGGATCCGCGCGTGGGTGCGCAGCAGCATGTCGTCGTCCACCAGCTGGCCCAGGCGCTGCTGTTCGGTGAGCATGCGCAGCAGGACATTCTCGACCTTGCGCACGCCTTGCTCGAAGGCGCCGTCGGCGTTCACCAGCTGGATCATCGGCTCGACGTATTCGTCCCAGGTGGCCAGTACCTCGGCATACCGCTGGCGCAGGGGAATCTGCCGGTCGCTGGTCTTGGCCCGCTCGGCGACGGCCACCAGGGCCTGTTCGTCGTTGGCGAGCTTTTTCAGGACATCGCGCACGCGCATGTCCAGCAGGCGCAGCTGGCGGGCCAGGTCATGGCCGTCGCGGATATCGAAGGCGTCCTGGATATAACCGGCCAGGCGCTCGAGGTGACGCAGGTAGGCTTCGATTTCCAGGCACAGGCCCAGGCGGTGCTCGCGCCGCAGGTAGGCGAGGAAGTCGTGGATCTGCGCGTTGAGCTCGAAACGGTTCGGGCTTTTCGCCACCGGAACCAGGATATCCAGGCGGATCCACACGTCCAGCAGGCTGGTAATGTCCTGTGGCGTACTGTCAATTTGCTGTGCGGCCAGCTGTGAACGCAGTTCGGCGAGGCTCAGGGTGCCTTGGTCGAAGTGCTCGCACAGTGGCTCCAGGAGTGCCCAGTGTTCGGCGAGGGCGCGCAACACGCGCTTGGGTTCGATCATCGGAATGGCCGGCTGGTTGGCAATGAAAAGCGGCGATTGTACTGCATCGGAAGGCTGACGATTCACCCCTCGGTCTTGTCATGGGCTGGACGGGCGTTTTTGTGACGAATCAACTGCGGGCGATCTTCGGCGAAGGGCGGTAGAATCCCCCCCACTTCAGTTATCCACAAGTGGCCGACCTTTGCTTATCGAGTCCCGCCGTCGCGCTTATCTGTCCGCCATGCAGGTGGTCAGCTGGCTGCCGCGTACCGAATTGCCCTTTGCGGCGCCGTCCCGTCCCGAGTTGCTGGTGATTGCCGAGCCCGTGGTCGAGGCCCCGGCAGCCCCTGCACCTGTGGCCAAAACGGTTGCCGAGCCTGTGGCCAAGCCTGCCGAACGACCGAAAATCGAAGTGCCGCGTCCCGGCAGCGCTGCCGTTCGTCCGGTCAGCAAACCCGTGATCGATGCCGAAGAGGCCCCGGCGCCAGTCAAGGCCCCACCCGCGCCGCCACCGCGTTTCGCCCTGCAATTGCTGCGGGCCGGTCGTTGCCTGCTGCTGGTGGAGTTACCCACAGGCGAAGCCTTCCAGAGTCGCGATCCGGCCTACTTGCTGCTCAAGGACATGCTGCGCGCTGCCGGCCTGCCGGACAGCCCGCAGATTCTCGCCGAGCCGGTGCGCTGGCCGATGCTGACCCGCGGCAATCTCGACCAGGGACCGGACGCTGCGCGGGATTTCGTCCAGGCTTTTGTCGGGGCGCGGGTCGAAGAAGAGCCTTGCGTCTGCCTGTGGCTGATCGGCCTGCCGGCGGTGCGTTTCGCGGGCGAGGCCGATGCGCAGGCCTACAACCGTGAACTCCAGGTCGAAGGCCTGGGCTCGGCCTGGGCACTGCCGGGGCTGGAACTATTAATGGAAGAGCCACAGCGTAAGGCTGATGTCTGGCAAGCCATGCGTCGGCTGATGGCGCGTTGGAAAAGTAGCAATGAGTGACGCTTTATCGTTCCGCCAGGCCACCGAGGCGGATCTGGATGCCATCCTGAAAATCGAATACGCGGCGTTCAGCCATCCCTGGACCCGCGGTATTTTCACCGATGCCCTGAAATCCTATGAAGTCTGGCTGATGTTCGAAGGCAGCCAGCAGGTCGGCCACGGGGTGATCCAGGTGATCATCGACGAAGCCCACCTGCTCAATATCACCGTCAAGCCGGAAAACCAGGGCCGCGGCCTGGGCCTGCGCCTGCTGGAAGAGCTGATGAAGCGCGCCTACCAGAAAGACGCGCGCGAGTGCTTCCTCGAAGTGCGTTCCAGCAACCAGACCGCCTATCGGCTGTACGAGCGTTACGGTTTCAACGAGGTCGGCCGCCGCCGCGATTACTATCCGGCGACAGGCGGGCGCGAAGATGCGCTGGTGATGGCCTGCACCCTGGTCGATTGACGGAGTATCGAGCCGTTATCGTAGGAGCGAAGCTTGCCCGCGATAGCGGTTTGCCTGAAACACCGTCATCGCGGGCAAGCCTCGCTCCTACAAGCAGTAAGTAGTCAGAAGGTGGATATCAGCGTTTACCGTCCAGCGGGTCGCGCTGAGCCAGTTCGGCTTCGTCCAGGCCATTGCCGCCGCCGATATCGTCTTCATCGACAATGCTCAGGTCCCAGTCGGCCGGCTGGTCTTCACCGGCTTCATGGGCAGAGCGGGCGCCGTCTTCGCGGATCAGGTTTTCCGGGGTCAGCTCATCGTCGTTGGGTTCGTCTTCGGCGTTGCCGGTCAGGCTGGAGCCATGGATGTGCCTGTGGGGAGTACGATGCTCCACAGAGCCGGAAGCAGGGTCGCCGACCCTGGCGCCGGGTTCTTCTTCATCGAAGTCCAGCTCTTCCATGGAACCCATGCGGTCTTCGTTGTCGTCGATGGGCTCGGGCTGAGGCGCACCATAGGGACGTCGTGATTCAGTCATGACGGTTGCTCATACTTTCGGGCTTAAAGAGTGGACCCACCAGACCCTGCAAGATTCAAAGGGGTGGATAAGCGGTATCTGCATAGACGCGCGTGACCCCGATAGACGGTCGTCTGTCATAGCAACGCATCAATCCTGAGGTTTCACAGCATGAACGAACTACAAGACCTGATTGATAACAACGAGCGTTGGGCCGAAGCGATCAAGCAGGAAGATCCTGATTTCTTCTCCAAGCTGGCTCGCCAGCAGACGCCGGAATACCTGTGGATCGGCTGTTCGGACGCCCGTGTACCGGCCAACGAGATCGTTGGCATGCTTCCCGGGGATCTGTTCGTACACCGCAACGTGGCCAACGTGGTGCTGCACACCGACCTCAATTGCCTGTCGGTGATCCAGTACGCGGTGGACGTGCTCAAGGTCAAACACATCCTGGTCACCGGCCACTACGGCTGTGGCGGCGTGCGCGCCTCGATGCAGGATCGCCAGCTGGGCCTGATCGATGGCTGGCTGCGCTCGATTCGCGACCTGTACTACGAACATCGCGAAGTGCTGGGGCAACTGGCCACCGAGGAAGAACGGGTCGATCGCCTCTGTGAGCTGAACGTGATCCAGCAAGTGGCCAACGTCGGCCACACCAGCATCGTGCAAAACGCCTGGCATCGCGGGCAGAGCCTGTCGATCCACGGTTGCATCTATGGCATCAAGGACGGTCGCTGGAAGAGCCTGAACGCCACCATCAGTGGCTTCGAGCAGCTGCCGCCACAGTATCGCCTGCGTCCGGTCGGGGCGCTCTGAAGCCCTGAACACCGAGCGTGAACAAGCCCGCGTCTACAGGAGATGTACCTTCCTGTAGACGCGGGCTTGTCCGTGATGGATCGATAGCGATTGCCGCGGGCGCTGCCTGTCAGATATGCGGCGCCTCGTTACTCATCGACGGCGCTGGCGCCTTCAGCTGCTTCAACTGGGTCTGCACCGGCGGGGTGGCGCACTTGGCCTGGGCCTGTTCGGGCGTCAGCTCACGGATCGAGGTGTAGAACAGCACACAGGTCTGCTCCTTGTTGGTCACCTGCCAGTTCTGCGTGCAGCTCTTGAGCTGCGCCGCCGGGTCGCTGCCCGGCTTGCTGCCCATCCCGGCCTGCCAGCAGGCGGCGCTCAGGTCCTGCCCCATCACCTTCAAACCGGCCGCATCGGCCTTGGTCTCGTCGCCGTCGTAGTTCTCCGGGTCCGCCGCGTACCAGATGTAACTCGGGTGGTTGGAGCCCAGCACCGGCACCTTCAGGCCGGCGCTCGGGCTGATCTGCGCCAGGCCCAGCACACTCACGGTGGCGCCGTACTGTTGCTTGATCCAGTTACGCACCGGCGCGCCGAAGGCCACCATCGGCAGGGCGCCGCCGCTGGCGTTCTGGCTGACCTGCTTGACCATGGTGGTCTGGTAGTCCTGGAAGTAGCCGTAGACGCCTTCCAGGTCCTTGCCGGCGCTGGCTGGGGCGGCGATCGGCGCAATGTCGATGATGGTCTGGTAGCCCGGTGTCTGCTCGGCGGGAATGCCATTGGTGGTGAGCAGGGTGGCCCAGCGGTCGGTGGTGGCCGATTTCAGGTAGTCCTGGGCTTGAGTCAGCGAATAGTCCGGCGGGAAGTGCAGCAGCTCGACGCTCTTGCGGTTTTCCAGGGCCATGCCCAGGGGCAGGAACAGGTACCAGCTGTAGGTCCATTTGCCGTCGCTGTTGAGTTTGCTGGCGCCCTTGTAGGCCAGGTCGCCGGCATCCAGCAGGGCGGTCAGCGGCTTGCCATAACCCTTCGGCACACCGCTGATGTTGGCGTACAGCTCGTTGTTATCGGTTTTCACACTGACCTTGGCGGTACTGTAGCCATCGCGCTTCACGCTTTGGGTCAGGTAGTGCTCGACGGTCTGTTCCAGCGTCCAGTTGCGAAAGCAGATCACGTTGCAGTTGTTGGGGTAGGCGAAGAGTTGGGTGACGCGCTGGGTGTTGCCCAGCTTCAGATCGACGTTGGCCTGGGCTGCGGTGCTCAGGGTCAGGCTACTTAGGGTCAGGCCGCCCAGGGTCAGGGCGGCGAGGGGAAGGGACAATCCTGCGAGTTTCATGCTTGGCTCCTTGTCGGCGTTGGCCTCGTCTGGGCGAGGTAAGTTCCACTCTGAAACAGTAGCGGGTGACAAGGAAAAAGGTGGAATAAATCTTCATTTCTGCACCCGCAAACGGCCGCCCGGGCGGCGGCCGCCGCCGGTTCAGGCCGGGAAGTGCAGGGCATTGCTCAGGTCGCCCATGGGCGCCTGCCCCCGGGCGATCATCGCCGCGTCCCGTTGCTTGAGGCCGTCGAGTGGTTCTAGTTGGAACACCCGGGTGATCAGCCGCAGGATCGATGCGGTGTCGTACACCGTATGGTCCACCGTGCCCTTGCGGGCGAACGGCGACACCACCAGCGCCGGGATGCGCGTCCCCGGCCCCCAGCGGTCGCCCTTGGGCGGGGCGACGTGGTCCCACCAGCCGCCGTTTTCATCGACCGTGACGATCACCACCATGTTCTGCCACTGCGGGCTTTCGCGCAGCACCTTCAGGACGCGCACGATATGCCGGTCGCCCGCGGCCACATCGGCATAACCGGCGTGCATGTTGAGGTTGCCCTGGGGCTTGTAGAACGCCACCGGCGGCAACTTGCCGGCCTCGGCATCGGCGAGGAAGCGGTTGCTGCTCGACTCATCGCCCAGGCCCGCATCGCGCAGGTGGTGGTTGCGTTCGTTCGGCTGCTCGGGACCGAACTGCGCGAAGTAGTTGAACGGCTGGTGGTGGTATTGGAAGTTGGGGATTTTTGGAATCCCCGCCGAATCCTTGTAGGCGTCCAGCGTGACCTGCCAGGCGCCGGCGTACCAGGCCCAGTCGATGTCCTTGCGCGAGAGCTTGTCGCCGATGGTGTCGTGGCGCTGCGGCACCAGCACATTGGGCAGGTCGGCCTTGGCATAGGCCGGGCGCTGCGGGTCGCGGATCCAGGTCGGCCAGTATGGCGGGGCCATGGTATTGACCGCGTAGCCATCCGGGGTCAGCAGGCTCGGGCCGAATTGTGGCGGACCGCTCATGGCGCTGGCCGGGGATTGCTCCAGCGGCTTGAGTCGGGTGTCGAGCGGATCGTCGCTCTGCAGGGTGGCGATCTGCGGCTTGGCCACCGAATTGGCCGCATCCGGATAAAACGGCACGGCGGCGCTGATCAGGTACTGGTGGTTGAGAAACGAGCCGCCGAAGGTGCCCTGGAAGAAGTTGTCGCACAGCACGAATTCCCGGGCCACATCCCACAGGCGCAGCTCATAGCGGCTCTGGGCGTAATGACCCATGGGCAGGCCGCCGGAGTCGGCCCAGGCGACGAAACCATCGTTCTTGCCGCCGTTGATCTGCATCTGGTTCTGGTAGAACACGTGCCACAGGTCGCGGGTGACCAGGCCCAGGGGCAGGTTTTCGCCACCCGGGCCCTTGAGGGCGAAGGGCGCGTTGGGCAGGTGTTCCTGGTACTGGGTGCCGACCGGGTAGGTCACGCCATCCAGGGCCTGGGGCCCGACCTGGGCGACGCCACCCCAGACCGGCGGCAGGGCCTGCAACAGGCTGCCGTCACGGTCGCGCTGCTGATAGTCGGCGGGCTTGAGGGCCGAGAGCGGCTTTTCCAGGACCGGGAAGTCGGCGAACAGGTTGTTGAAGCTGCGGTTCTCGGCATAGATCACCACCACGTTCTTCACGTTGTCGCGCAGCGCCCGGTCCAGCTCGGCGGGCGACAGCGGGCGTTCCACCGGTTTGCCCGGCGCCGGGTCGTTGTGGCCACAGGCGCTGAGCGTCGCGCCGACACCCAGCACCGCCACGCCGCCGAGAAAACGCCGGCGGCTGGTGTCGGTGGGGGGCTCCATGGCCTGGGGGTGTTCTGGGTCTTTCGAGTGTTCGTCGCTCATGCCGGGTCCCTGATTACCTTTCGATCAATTCGTAACAAAGTATTTCGGCTGCACGGTAGCAACCGAATATGACGGAAAGACTACAGAAAAGGCTCTGGGGCGGGGCTTAGACGGTGGTAGGGGGAGGCTGGAAAGCGTGTAGGACTGCTTCTGTAGGAGCGAGGTTTGCCCGCAATGACGGCATGGTGGGCACCCTCGGCCTGGCGACCTGGCGACCTGGCGACCTGGCGGCCTGGCGCGAGCCAGCTCGCTCCTGCCGGGGAGCGAGCCGCCCGCAAAAGATTAGGGCGCCACGGGCGGCATATAGCTCAGGGTGGTGCCCAACGCCCACAGCAGCACCAACACCAGCGGCGCATGCACCAGCAACTGGACGAAGGAGAAACCGATCAGGTCCCGCGCCTTGAGCCCCAGCACCCCCAGCAGCGGCAGCATGTAGAAAGGGTTGATCAGGTTCGGCAGCGCCTCGGCGGCGTTGTAGATCTGCACCGCCCAGCCCAGGTGATATTGCAGGTCATTGGCCACCTGCATCACATAGGGCGCCTCGATGATCCACTTGCCGCCGCCCGAGGGAATGAAGAAGCCCAGCACCGCCGAGTAGATGCCCATCAGCAGCGCGTAGGTGTCGTGGGAGGCGATCTGCACGAAGAAGGTCGAGATGTGGTGGGCCAGGGTCTGGCCGTCGACGCCCTTGACCACGGTCAGCAAGGCCGCGATGGAGCCGTACAGCGGGAACTGGATCAGCACCCCGGTGGTGGTCGGCACGGCGCGGGCCACCGCTTCGAGGAAGCTGCGCGGGCGCCAGTGCAGCAGCGCGCCGAGCATCAGGAACAGGAAGTTATAGGTGTTGAGCCCGGAAATCGCGGTGATCGCCGGCTTGGTGGCGAACTCGTGATAGAGCCAGCCGGCCGCCAGCAAGGCCAGCAGAATGGTCAGCAGCGGGCTGTATTCCAGCCACTCGCCGGGGCGGGTGCGCGGTTGTGGCTTGGGCATGCTGAAGTTCGGATCGATGCCGCAGGCCTTGGCGTCGCGCGCCGAGTTCGGGCCCGGCGCGGTGGCGTAGGTGATGACCAGCGAGACCACGATCAAGGCCAGCAGCAGCACGCCGGATTGCCAGAGAAAGATGGTCTGGGTGAACGGAATCACCCCGGTGATCGACAGGATCGACGGCGGCAGGCTGCCGGGGTTGGCCTGCAGTTGTGCGGCGGACGACGACAGGCCCAGGGCCCAGACCGCGCCCAGGCCCAGGTAGGCCGCGGCGCCGGCGGCGCGGTAGTCCATGCGCAGCTCGGTACGCCGGGCCAGGGCCCGCACCAGCAAGCCGCCGAACACCAGGGACAGGCCCCAGTTGAGCAAGGAGGCGACCATGGAGATCAGCGCCACCCAGGCCACGGCGGAGCGGCCGTTCTTCGGGATGCGCGCCAGCTTGTCGATCAGCTTCACCGCCGGCGGCGAGCTGGCGACCACATAACCGCCGATGACCACGAAGGCCATCTGCATGGTGAAGGGGATCAGGCTCCAGAAGCCGTCGCCGAAGGCCATGGCGGTGTCGGTGGGCTTGGCGCCCATGGCCATGGTGGCCAGGGCGACGATGATGACCGCCAGCGCGGCGAACACCCAGGAGTCGGGGAACCAGCGCTCGGCCCAGTTCGAGCAGCGCAGGGCAAAACGGGCGGAACGGCTGTCTTCAATGTCTGTGGACACGTCGATACCTCAAGTCTTTTTATGATTGTCAGGAGGTCGGTCGCCCCAGGCTGGGGCGACCGAAAACTGTGCAAGAATGCGGCAATTGGTACCCACTGCAAAGGATTGAAGTACATGCCATTCCCGCTCGAAGAACGCCAGGCGCTGCTCAAGGTCAAGGGTGTCGGCGAAACCGTGGTCGCCCGTCTCGAACAACTGGGCATCGATTCCCTCGCCCAGCTGGCCCGGGCCGATGCCCTGGATATCGTCACTCAGGCCTCGGCCCTGGTCGGTTCCAACTGCTGGAAAAACAGCCCCCAGGCCCGCGCGGCGATCCAGGCGGCGATCGCCCTGGCCAAGGGCGCCTGAAGCGGTGAGCCGCGAAACGCCTTTCGCCTATCAGGCCGTCTACCGCTACCTGGTGGAATGGCTGGACGGCGCCAGCGCGGCCGAGCAGCGCCTGCCGTCATTGCGCGCCCTGGCCCGGCGCCTCAAGGTCTCGGTCTCCACCACCAAGTACGCCTACGCTTTGCTCGAAGACGAAGGGCGGATCTACGCCCGGCCCAAGCAGGGTTACTTCAGCCGCCCCGTGCCGGCGCCAGGGCTGGCGTCGGATACGCACCTGCCGGACAGGGTCTATGCCTACGCCCGCCAGCCCGGAATGCTGGCGCTGTGCAGCGATGCCCCGGCGATGTTGCTGTCCCTGGACAATCCCCTGTTGATGACCGAGCGCGAGCTGGTGCGCCAGTACCCGCGCTCCCAGGCGCCGCTGTACCAGCCGTTTGGCGAGGCGGAGCTGCGCACGGCGCTGGCCGAGCGCTACACCCGTTCGACCACGGATTACTGGCAGGCCGAGCAGGTGTTTCTCGGCACCGACCTGCGCGCGGTGCTGGCGCTGTCGCTCGATGCCCTGGAGCTGACCGGCAGCGTCGCCCTGGTGGAGTCGCCCTGTTCCTGGGCGATCCTGCGACAATTGCAGGCGGCGAAGATCCGCGTGATCGAGCTGCCGCTGGATGCCGAAGGGCGCTTCGATCGACAGCGGCTGCATGAGGTGCTGCAGCGCGAGCCGGTGCGCCTGGCGCTGCTGTCCTCGACCTTGAACACGCCCCACGGCAGCCTGATGCCCGCGGCGGACAAGCAGCAGCTGTGCCGCTGGCTGGGGGAGCGCGGCATCTGGCTGTTGGAAAATGACAGCTATGGCGAGTTCTGCTTCACCTCGGAGCCGGCGCGGTATCGCGATTACGCCGATCCCGAGCGGCTGCTGGTGTTTTCCACCTTCGACAAGCTGATAGGTTCCGAGGCGCCCTTCAGCTATGTGCTGTGCCGTGGCCAGGGCGCGTGCTTGCAGCGGCATTTTCTCGAGCGCGCGTTTCGCCTGTCGCCGATCCGCCAGAAGGCCGTGGCCAAGCTGCTGGGCAGCGGCCGTGTCGATCAGCATCTGGTTCAGTTGCGTGGCCTGTTGCGCGAACGCATGGGCCAGATGCAGGCGCTGCTGGCCGAACACGCCGCCGAGCAGTTGCGCGTGGTCACCCCGGCCGGGGGCGCGACCCTGTGGGCCGAGGCCACGCGCCCGGTGGATATGGCCTTGGTCTATGAACAGCTGCTGGCCCAGGGCATCGTCATCGCCCCGGGGCAGATGTTCAGCCAGCAAGGCCTCTGGCGCCATCACCTGCGCCTGAGCTTCACCCTCGACTGGCGCCAGGACATCGCCGGCGCCGTGCAACGGCTGGCCCGGACCATCGCTCAGACGCCGTAGCAGTGCCGCGCCTCGGGGAAGCGGCCGTCGCGCACCTCGGCGGCGAACTGCTCGCAGGCCTGGCTGATCAGCGCGCCGACATCGGCGTACTGTTTGACGAAGCGCGGCACCTGGGGCCCGCCCAGGCCCAGCAGGTCCTCGGTCACCAGCACCTGGCCATCGCAGGCGGGGGAGGCGCCGATGCCGATGGTCGGCATCGCCGAGAAGTCGCTGATGCGTCGTGCGAGGTTTTCCGCCACCCCTTCCAGCAGCAGGCTGAACGCCCCGGCTTCGAGATGGGCGCGGGCGTCGGCCTCGATGGCCTGGGCGGTGGCATCGTTCAGGCCCTGGGCCTTGAAGCCGCCCATGACATTCACGTACTGGGGCATCAGGCCGATATGGGCCATCACCGGAATCCCGCGCTGCACCAGGAACTCCACGGTCGGCGCCAGGGCCCGCCCGCCTTCGAGCTTGAGCGCATCACAGCCAGTGCGCGCCAGCACCTCGGCACAGTTGCGGTAGGCCTGCTGCGGCGATTCCTGGTAACTGCCGAACGGCATGTCGGCGATCACGCAGGCCTGCCGGGTGCTGGCGACCACGGCGCGGGTGTGGCCGATGATCTCTTCCAGGCTCATGTCCAGGGTGGAGGTGCGGCCGTAGCCGACCATGGCCGTGGAGTCACCGATCAGCACGAAATCGACGAACGGGTCCATCAGCCGCGCCATGTGGCTGGTGTAGGCGGTCAGGGAGACGATCTTCTGCTGGCCTTTCATGGCCACCAGTTGCGGCACGGTCAGGCGTTTGCTGCGGGTATGGATGCTCATGGCGGCTTTCCTGTTGCGGGTGGGAAAGTCGCCGATTATTGGCGTCCGCGGCGCCGATTCAATGCACAGGAAAACCCTAAAAACCGACCCAGGAGGGTGTTGCGGTTGTCCCTCGCGGCGTTTGCGTAGACCATGGGCGCCTTGAATTCTGCCCAACACCGAGTGGCTTTATGTCCTTCATCCCTGACGCGCGGCCGGCGCCGTTTTCCCGGTCCGACTACAAGACCCTGGGCCTGGCGGCACTGGGCGGCGCCCTGGAAATCTACGATTTCATCATCTTCGTATTTTTCGCCCTGACCCTGAGCCAGCTGTTCTTCCCGCCGGAAATGCCTGAGTGGCTGCGCCTGTTGCAGAGCTTCGGGATCTTTGTCACCGGCTACCTGGCGCGGCCGCTGGGCGGCATTCTCATGGCGCACTTCGCCGACCGCCTGGGGCGCAAGAAGGTGTTCAGCCTGAGCATCCTGATGATGGCCCTGCCATGCCTGCTGATCGGCATCATGCCGACCTACGCGCAGATCGGTTATTTCGCGCCGCTGTTGCTGCTGGCACTGCGGGTGCTGCAAGGCGCGGCGGTAGGCGGTGAAGTGCCGAGCGCCTGGGTGTTCGTCGCCGAGCACGCGCCGGCCGGCCATCGCGGTTATGCCCTGGGCGTTCTGCAGGCCGGGCTGACGTTCGGCTACCTGATCGGCGCGCTGACCGCAACCCTGCTGGCGCAACTCTTCACCCCGGCGGAAATCCTCGATCACGCCTGGCGTTATCCGTTCCTGCTCGGTGGAGTGTTCGGCGTGATCGGCGTCTGGCTGCGCCGCTGGCTCAGCGAAACCCCGGTGTTCATGGCCATGCAGGAGCAGCGCGACAGCGCCGTCGAGCTGCCGCTGCGCACCGTGCTGCGCGAGCATCGCCTGGCCCTGTTGCCAGCGGCGATTCTCACCTGCGTGCTGACCTCCGCGGTGGTGGTGTTCGTGGTCATCACCCCGACCATGATGCAGAAAACCTTCGGCATGAGCGCCAGCCACACCTTCGCCCTGAGCAGCCTGGGCATCGTGTTCCTGAATATCGGTTGCGTGCTGGCCGGGCTGGTCGTCGACCGCATCGGCGCCTGGCGCACGGTGATGCTCTACAGCCTGTTGCTGCCGCTGGGTATCGGCCTGCTCTACGGCTGCCTGATCAGCGGCGGCGACTGGGTCGGCCTGGCCTACGCCATCGCCGGCCTCGGCTGCGGCGTGGTGGGCGCGGTGCCGTCGGTGATGGTCGGGCTGTTTCCGGCGCGGATCCGGGTGTCCGGCATCTCCTTTACCTACAACATCGCCTACGCGCTGTGGGCGAGCACCACGCCCTTGCTGCTGATCGGCCTGATGCCCTGGAGCCCGTGGGTCTGCGTGATGTATTGCGCGGTGATGGGTGCGGTCGGGGTCATCAGCGCCGGGTATTTCGGGGCGCGCATGCCGAGGCTGACGGGGAGTGCGGTGCCTGGGGTTTGTGCGGGCTCCTGAGGTTATTTCGCGAGCAAGCGAGCGCTCCCACAGGGGAAAAATTTTCACCTCCGGAAATACCTGCAGGCGCCGGCGCGCGCGGGCTAGAGCCTTCGCCGCCAGCCTGCGGTTTAACCCGGCCAATGCTGTTGAATGTTGTGCTTAGCCAAGGCCCATTTACCCGCTAATCTCTCGAAAAAAACGCGCGGTCCACGCGCCAGTTTTCGGGAGCTGCCTTGATCCGGTCCGTCCTTTGTTCCCTGCGTGATTTCTCCACGCTGCCCCCGCTGTTGCAGGCGGCGTGGTTGTCCTTCGCCATTGGTCTGTTCATGACCCTGCTGCATCTGTGGATCTTCAACGTTGTCGACTATGGGCTGGACGGTGCCAACGTCGAATCCCTCAGCGGCAAGGTGCTGTATGCCGACCGTGGCGGGATGCTGATAGAGGACGCGGACAGTGGCGAATACACCCGGCTCAAGGTGGTTCGTGGCATCACCTACCTGCGCTCCGGCCATGACCCGCTCCGGGGCCGGACACTGCACTTCACCTACCTGCGCGATGCGGTGCTGAGCTGCACCCTCGATGGCGAGGAGCTGTGCATCGCGCAATGCTCCAATGCCATGGAATGCCTGGACAGCCGCCGCGAGCGCGAGACGCCGCAGGGCATATTGATCGTGGCGTTCGGCACCAGCCTGGTGTGCCTGGGCCTGCATGTACTGCGCCGGCGCAAGTCCGCGCCGGGTAGCGGGATCTTTTGAATTGCCGCCGGGCACCGTTGCCCCTAGGCTGTGCGGCATCCGTTTCAGACCAGGAGCCCCGCATGCAGGTCGTGCCGATACTCGAAACTTGCGCACAGGTGCAGGCGCGTGTGCGCGAGCTGCGCAACCAGCCGGATGTGCGCAAGTACATGTACACCTCCCACGAGATTTCCGAGGCCGAGCACCGTGCCTGGCTCGACTCGTTGGTGGGCAATCCGCGCCAGTCAGTGTTCGTGGTGCTGCAAGAGGGAGTCGCCTGCGGTGTGGTGTCGCTGAATGCGATCAATGCCCTGCACAAGAGCGCCGACTGGGCCTTCTACCTGGACAGCGGCTTGCAGGGCAAGGGCCTGGGCAGCCAGTTGGAGTTCTGGCTGCTTGATCATGCCTTTGGCGCGGCCGGCCTGGAAAAGCTCAACTGCGAAGTGCTGGCGCTGAACCAGGCGGTGATCCGCCTGCACCAGAAGTTCGGTTTCACCCTCGAGGGCGTGCGCCGGCAGAACGTCGAGAAGGACGGCCAGCGCATCGATGTGATGCTGCTCGGCATCACCCGCGAGGAATGGGCCGCCCAGCGCCCGGGCATGCTCGCGGTGATGGCGCGGCTGGGGCGCTGAAAGCCGTTACGTATAACGGTCAGATGGCAGCGACATGACCATTGCGTCATTTTGCCGGGGTACGCTGCCCAGGCCGGCTATCATCAGCCACGACGATTTTCACAGGCGGGGGCTTTCATGGGCGCAGGGCACAGTCACGGACAGGTTCGGGCCGGACACGAACGCACGTTATGGATGGCCTTGGGGCTGACCGGCAGTTTCATGATCGCCGAGGTGATCGGCGCCTTTATCACCGGCAGCCTGGCGCTGCTGTCCGATGCCGCCCACATGATGACCGACGCATTGGCGCTGACGATCTCTCTGGTGGCGATCCAGGTCGGCAAGCGCGCGGCCGATCGCAAGCGCACCTTCGGTTATGCGCGTTTCGAAATTCTCGCCGCGGCGTTCAACGCCATCCTGTTGTTCGTGGTTGCCTTCTACATCCTGTTCGAGGCCTGGCAGCGCCTGTCCGCGCCGGCGGAAATCCAGTCCATGGGCATGCTGGTGATCGCGGTGCTGGGGCTGATCGTCAACCTGATCTCCATGCGCCTGCTGGCCTCGGCGAGCGCCGAAAGCCTCAACGTCAAGGGCGCCTACCTGGAAGTCTGGAGCGACATGCTCGGCTCCATCGGTGTGATCGTCGCGGCACTGGTGATCATGTACACCGGCTGGGGCTGGGTCGATTCGCTGGTCGCCGCGGCCATCGGTTTCTGGGTGCTGCCGCGCACCTGGACGCTGCTCAGGGAGAGCATGAACGTACTGCTGCAAGGCGTGCCGGACGGCATCGATATCGATGAGGTCGAACAGGGCATCCGCGCCATCGACGGGGTGACCGAGGTTCACGACCTGCACCTGTGGGCCCTGACCAGCGGCAAGAACGTGATGAGCACGCACCTGGTGGCCGACCTGGGGCGGCGCAGCGAACAGCAGATCCTCGTCGAGGTCACCGAGCTGATGCACGAGCGCTTCGATATCTCCCATGTGACGGTCCAGGTCGAACAGGCGGGCTTTCACGAACAGGGGCACGAAGAGCACGTTCATTGATTCCCCGGCGTATCGGGCTCCATACCCTGTAGCCGCTGCCGAGCACCGCGAGGCTGCGATCGCCTGCAAAGCGGGCGCTGCTCTTGAGCTCGCAGGAGTGCCGTCAGTCGCGCTCTTCGAGCACGTAGCCGACGCCGCGCAGGGTGTGGATCAGCTTGCTCTCGAACGGGTCGTCGATCTTGGCCCGCAGGCGGCGGATCGAGACTTCCACCACATTGGTGTCGCAATCGAAGTTCATGTCCCACACGAACGAGATGATCTGGGTCCGCGACAGCACCACACCGCTCTGGCGCATCAGCAGGTGCAGCAGGGCGAACTCCTTGGTGGTCAGGTCGATGCGCTGGTTACCGCGAAACGCCCGGTGGCGGCCCTGGTCCAGTTCCAGGTCGGCCACCCGCAGCACGTCGGGGGTTGGCGACTGCTCGCTGCGCCGCAACAGGCTGCGCACCCGCGCCAGCAACTCGGGGAACTCGAATGGCTTGACCAGGTAATCGTCGGCGCCCAGGTCCAGGCCCTTGATCCGGTCCACCAGGCGCCCCTGGGCGGTAAGCATCATGATCCGCGTATTGCTGTTCTGGCGAATGCGCTGCAGCACGCCCCAACCGTCCAGCTCCGGCAGATTGACGTCGAGAATCACCAGGTCGTAGGCGTGCTGGCGGGTCAGGTGCAGGCCGTCGGCGCCGTTGCTGGCGCAATCGACGACGTAGCCGCTTTCGCTCAATCCCTGATGCAAGTAGTCGGCGGTTTTCGGTTCATCCTCGATCACCAGAATGCGCATGCTGAATTAGCCTCGGTGTTTAATACAGTGGGGAAGTCCAATAACTTCTTTGGAAGTAACGGGCTGGATGATTCAACTTTCAAAGTTCTTGATTTAAAACTTTCTAAGTGTCGTGCGAGGAGAAGTTGTTTCTCTATATTTCAAGTTGTTGGTTTATTGCACTTGCCCTCGGGTCGTTGGCCCGGATGTTAATACACAAGCCCGTGGCAGAGCGCTTGCTAACGGATTTGTAATCTTTGCGCCACCCTGTCGATAAGTACCGAGGGCTACATTTGGCCGGCACTAAATACTCACCTGTTAGTTGTTTTATGGGTGGAGTGTGGATGCGTCGTGCCGGTTCAACTTCCTCGCGCCGTCCAGCCTCTGCCGTCACTCTGTACCGGTAAGGGGCCAGAAAGCGTTATGCCAACCACTATTAAAAAACTTGCCTGGATAGTCGGGGTATTGTCCGGCGTCCTGTTGTTGGCCAGTGCCTCGCTGCAGGAAGCCGAGGCAGCCGAGGGCCGGGTGCTGAGCCTCGACAACGCCCTGGCAAGTGCCTTTGCCAACAACCCCGAGCTGGCGGCCGCGCGCTGGGAAATCGATATCGCCCAGGGCGGTCGACAGCAGGCCGGGCTGATCCCCAATCCGGTGTTGTCCTGGGACGCCGAGGACACCCGCCGCAGCTCGCGCACCACCACCGTCAAGCTCAGCCAGACCCTGGAACTGGGCGGCAAGCGCGGGGCGCGCATCGATGTTGCCAGCCGTGCCCAGGACGCCGCGGCGCTGGAGCTGGAGCGCCAGCGCAACCAGCTGCGCGCCGATGTGATCGCGGCCTTTTACGGCGCCTTGCGTGCCCAGGAACGCAGCGACCTGGCCGGCCGCTCCCTGGCCCTGGCCGAGCGCGGGCTGACGGTGGCCAAGGGGCGGGTGAGCGCGGGCAAGGCCTCGCCCGTGGAAGCCACCCGCGCCCAGGTCCAGCTCTCGGAAGTGCGCCTGGAACTGAGCCGGGCCGAGATGGACCGGGCCAATGCCTATCGGCAACTGGCGACCGTGACCGGCGCGGCCACCACCGACTTCAGCGCCGTCGCGGAGCCGGCCAGCGGGCTGCCCTCTCTGCCGCCTTCGGCGCAATTGTTGGCGCGTCTGCAACAGACCACCGAATTGCGTTTGGCGGAGATGCAGGTGGTGCAGCGCGAAGCATCCCTGGGGCTGGAAAAGGCCCAGCGTATTCCCGACCTCGATATCAGCGTGGGCAGCCAGTACGACGCCAGCGTGCGTGAGCGGGTCAACCTGGTCGGGGTGTCGATGCCTATTCCGCTGTTCAACCGCAACCAGGGCAACGTGCTGTCGGCGGCGCGCCGCGCCGATCAGGCCCGGGACTTGCGCAACGCCGCGGAGCTGCGCCTGCGCAGCGAAACCAAGCTGGCGCTCGATCAGTGGAGCACTGCCAGCAACGAAGTGCAGTCGTTCAACCAGGTGATTCTGCCGGCGGCGCAAAACGCCGTGGACACCGCCACCCGCGGCTTCGAGATGGGCAAGTTCAACTTTATCGAGGTGCTCGACGCCCAGCGCACGCTGATCAGCGCCCGCACCCAGTACATCGCCGCGGTGGCCCAGTCCACCGACGCCTGGGTGCGCATCGAGCGCATCTACGGCGATCTCGCCGGCCCCGATCGCACGCTGTGAGAACCGCATTGTTCGTCCTGCTGTGCCTGGGCGGGCTGCTGCTCGTGGACTGCAGCGTGCCGGTCCGGGCCGAGGAGGGCTCGTCCCACTGGTGCCTGCATGAGTTGCATCGGGCGCTCGGCGACTTCTTTTTTCCACAGACCTCGTGACGCGCCGGTTTACCGGATGGCGTGTCGAGTCGATTTTTTCAGGAGCATTCATGGACAAGAAACGAAGCACAGCCCTGGCATTGGCCGTGGCGGTCGCGCTCGGCGTGGCCGGGTTGATGTGGCAGGACCTGTTCCAGGGGGCGCCGGTGGCCGCGCAGGCGAAACCCGCGGCCAAGGCGGACACGCACAAGGACGGCGAGGCACATCAGGAAGGTGAGGAGGGGCCATCGGAAGGTGAGGGACATGCCGAGGAAGAGGGCAAGGTCGAACTCAGCGCCGAGCAGATCAAGGCCGCCGACATTCAACTGGCCGCGGCCGCACCGCGCAATCTCAGCAGCTTGCTGACCCTGCCGGGGGAGATCCGCTTCGACGAGGACCGCACCTCGCACATCGTGCCGCGCGCGGCCGGGGTGGTGGAGTCGGTGGCGGTCAATCTCGGGCAGACGGTGAAGAAGGGCGAGCTGCTGGCGGTGATCGCCAGCCAGCAGATCTCCGACCAGCGCAGCGAACTGGCCGCCGCCGAGCGCCGGGTCGAGCTGGCGCGCACCACCTTCCAGCGCGAGCGCCAGTTGTGGGTCGACCAGATCTCCGCCGAGCAGGATTACCTGCTGGCGCGCCAGACCCTGCAGGAAGCCGAAATCGCCCTGAACAACGCCCGGCAAAAGATGAATGCCCTGAGTGGCAGCGCGGTGCTGGCGGGCGGCAACCGCTATGAGATGCGCGCGCCGTTCGACGGCGTGGTGGTGGAAAAACACCTGAGCGTCGGCGAGGTGGTCGGTGAGACCAGCGCCGCCTTCACCCTGTCCGACCTGTCCCGGGTCTGGGTCACCTTCGGCGTGTTTCCCAAGGACCTGAACAAGGTCCGGGTGGGCAAGCCGGTCCGGGTGCAATCCACCGAGCTGGGCACCCAGGTGCAGGGCACGGTGGCCTATGTCGGCAGCCTGCTGGGCGAGCAGACCCGGACCGCCACGGTGCGGGTCACGGTGCCCAACCCGGACGACGCCTGGCGGCCGGGGCTTTTCGTCTCGGTGCAGGTGGCGACCGACACCTACCAGGCCGGTGTCACCGTGCCGCAAGAGGCAATCCAGACCGTGGAGGACAAGCCTTCGGTGTTCGTGCGCGTCGCCGACGGTTTCCAGGCCACGCCCGTGGTGCTGGGCGGCAGCGAAGGCGGCTTCGTCGAGATCCGCGAAGGCTTGCCGGCCGGAGCCCAGGTGGCGACCTCCGGCAGCTTCATCCTCAAGTCCGAACTGGGCAAAGGCTCGGCCGAGCACGGCCATTGATCCGCCTCATTGAGTGTTTTCCTGGAGAGTGACTTCCCATGTTTGAACGCATCATTCAATTCGCCATCGAGCAGCGCATCATCGTGCTGCTGGCGGTGCTGCTGATGGCCGCGGTGGGCGTCGGCAGCTACCAGAAACTGCCGATCGACGCGGTGCCGGACATCACTAACGTGCAGGTCCAGGTCAACGCCAGCATGCCCGGCTACTCGCCGCTGGAGACCGAGCAGCGCATCACCTATCCGGTGGAAGTGGCCATGGCGGGCCTGCCGGGCCTGGAGCAGACCCGCTCGACCTCGCGCTCGGGCCTGTCCCAGGTGACGGTGATCTTCAAGGAAGGCACCGACCTGTACTTCGCCCGGCAATTGGTCAACGAACGCCTGCAAGTGGCCCGCGAACAGCTGCCCGAAGGCGTGGAGGCGAGCATGGGGCCGATCTCCACCGGCCTCGGCGAGATCTTCTTCTGGACGGTGGAAGCCGAGCCGGGCGCGCTCAAGGAAGACGGCACGGCCTATACCCCGACCGACCTGCGGGTAATCCAGGACTGGCTCATCGCCCCGCAGTTGCGCAACGTGCCGGGAGTGGCCGAGATCAACACCATCGGCGGTTTCGCCAAGCTCTATCAGATTGCCCCGGACCCCAGGCGCCTGGCGGCCTACAACCTGACCCTGAGCGACCTGATGACCGCCCTGGACCGTAACAACGCCAACGTCGGCGCCGGCTACATCGAGCGCAACGGCCAGCAGTTGCTGATCCGCGCTCCGGGGCAGGTCAAGTCCATCGAGGACATTGCCAATATCGTGATCAACACCGTGGACGGCACGCCGATCCGCGTCAGCAACGTGGCCACCGTGGACATCGGCCGTGAGCTGCGCACCGGCGCGGCCACCGAGAACGGTCGCGAAGTGGTGCTCGGCACGGTGTTCATGCTGGTGGGGGAAAACAGCCGCACGGTGTCCCGGGTGGTGGCGGAAAAGCTCGCCGAGATCAATCGCTCGCTGCCCAAGGGCGTGACTGCAGTCACCGTGTACGACCGCACCAACCTGGTGGACAAGGCCGTGGCCACGGTGAAGAAAAACCTCATCGAAGGCGCGCTGCTGGTCATCGCCATTCTGTTTTTGTTCCTGGGCAATATCCGCGCCGCGCTGATCACCGCCATGGTGATCCCGCTGGCCATGCTGTTCACCTTCACCGGCATGTTCACCAACAAGGTCAGCGCCAACTTGATGAGCCTCGGCGCGCTGGACTTCGGGATCATCGTCGACGGCGCGGTGGTGATCGTCGAGAACGCCATCCGCCGCCTGGCCCATGCCCAGCAGCACCACGGACGCATGCTTACGCGTTCCGAACGCCTGCACGAAGTCTTCGCCGCGGCCAAGGAGGCACGCCGGGCGCTGATCTACGGGCAACTGATCATCATGGTGGTGTACCTGCCGATCTTTGCCCTGTCCGGGGTGGCCGGGAAGATGTTCCACCCGATGGCCTTCACCGTGGTGATAGCCCTTCTGGGGGCGATGATCCTCTCGGTGACTTTTGTCCCGGCGGCGATCGCGCTGTTCGTCACCGGCAAGGTCAAGGAGGAAGAAAACTTCGTCATGCGCAGCGCCCGCCGTGGCTACGAGCCGGTGCTGCGCTGGGTGATCAGCCATCGTGCCCTGGCCTTTGCCCTGGCCTTCCTCAGTGTGCTGGTTTCGGGCCTGGTGGCCAGTCGCATGGGCAGTGAGTTCATCCCCAGCCTCAGCGAAGGCGACTTCGCCCAGCAGGCAATGCGCGTGCCCGACGCCAGCCTCACCCAGTCGGTAGAAATGCAGAAGACCCTGGAGAAAACCCTGCTGGCGCAGATCCCGGAAATCGAGCGGGTATTCGCCCGCACCGGCACCGCCGAGATCGCCTCGGACGTGATGCCGCCGAACATCTCCGATGCCTACCTGATGCTCAAGCCCAAGGAGCAATGGCCAGACCCGGGCAAGTCGCGCGAGGCGATCATTGCCGACATCGAACGGGTCGGCAACAGCTTGCCAGGCAACGTCTACGAGCTGTCGCAACCGATCCAGCTGCGCTTCAACGAACTGATTTCCGGGGTGCGCAGCGATGTCGCGGTGAAGGTCTTCGGCGATGACATGGAGCGGCTGAACAAGACCGCCGAAGAGATTTCGCAGACCTTGCAGAAGATCGACGGCGCCGCCGAAGTGAAGGTGCAGCAGACCACCGGCCTGCCGGTGCTGACGGTGAATGTCGACCGCGACAAGGCGGCGCGTTTTGGCCTCAACGTCGGCGATGTGCAGGACGCCGTGGCGATTGCCGTGGGCGGGCGCAAGGCGGGCATCCTGTACGAGGGCGACCGGCGCTTCGACATGCTGGTGCGCATGTCCGATGCCCAGCGCACCGATATCGACGGGCTGTCGCGCCTGCTGATTCCGGTGGCGGCGGCCGCGGGCAGTGTCAACGGGCAGCTGGGTTTCATCGCCCTCTCGGAAGTCGCCAGCGTCGACCTGGTGCTCGGCCCGGCGCAAGTCAGCCGCGAGAACGGCAAGCGCCTGGTGATCGTCAGCGCCAATGTGCGCGGCCGCGACATGGGCTCCTTCGTCGAAGAGGCGACCCGAGCCATCGGCGACCAGGTGAAGATCCCGACCGGCTACTGGATCACCTGGGGGGGGCAGTTCGAGCAGTTGCAGGAAGCCTCCAAGCGCCTGGAGATCGTGGTGCCGGTGGCGCTGCTGCTGGTGTTCGGCCTGTTGTTCATGATGTTCAACAACCTCAAGGACGGGCTGCTGGTGTTCACCGGGATTCCCTTCGCCCTGACCGGCGGGATCATGGCCCTGTGGCTGCGCGACATCCCGCTGTCGATCTCGGCGGGTGTGGGTTTCATCGCGCTGTCGGGGGTGGCGGTGCTCAACGGCCTGGTGATGATCGCCTTTATCCGCAACCTGCGCGAAGAAGGGCGGATGCTCGCGGCGGCGGTCAACGAAGGTGCGCTGACCCGCTTGCGCCCAGTGTTGATGACCGCGCTGGTGGCGTCCCTGGGGTTCATCCCCATGGCCCTGGCCACCGGCACCGGCGCCGAAGTGCAACGGCCGCTGGCCACCGTGGTCATCGGCGGCATCATCTCTTCCACCGCCCTGACCCTGCTGGTGCTGCCGGCGCTGTACCACTGGGCGCACCGCAAGGAAGAAGAACAGGAGCTGCAAGACCTGCTGAGCGACTGACCCGCGATTAGCTCACCCAACCCCGCTTGCGTGATACGCAGGCGGGGTTTTGTTCATGTGGCCCCCCTGTAGCCGCTGCCGAGCACCGCGAGGCTGCGATCGACCGCGAAGCAGGCGCTGCTCCTGAACTCGCAGGAGGTCCTTCGGACCTATCGCAGCCTTCGGCAGCGGCTACAGGGAGGGCGTCGGGGCAAAAAAAAGCGCCCCATGCGGGACGCTAAAAATTCATCTCTTTCCAAAGGAGCATTCGAAAAAACGCTTCAGAGATGAATGTGCTCGGGGTGGGCCGGCGTCAGCGGGAGGCTGTGCGTGCCTGGGGCCCTGTGGTTCTTTGAGGGGCGGCGTTGGTTGCGCCGTCGTGGTTCTTTTCGCCGTTGTACTGTTGCTGGCCGAGCCAGAATTGTTCCAGGGCATGCCTGGCGCGTTCGCTGCCGTTATCGCTGGGGAGCGCGCCGGGCTGGCCAGGCGGAGTCAGGTGGGCAGGCTTCAAGACATGATCTCCCGCAAGTGGCTGGCCGCTAGCGAAGCGCTGTCGGCTCGGGCATGGGGGCAAGTATACGAAGGCCAACCTGACGAGAAGGTGAGGGCGATATTACAGTTCTGAAAGATGGGCGTCTGTGAAGAAGTTTTAACGTCGGGCAGGCCTCGCACCCGCCCGGCACAAAGGTTTAAAGAATGGCCAGCGGATACTCGACGATCAGGCGAAATTCCTCCAGGTCCGACTCGAAGCTGCTGGAGCGCACGGTGGCCTGGCGGATGCGCAGCGACAGGTCCTTGAGGGTGCCGCCCTGCACCACGTACCTGGCTTCGATATCGCGCTCCCAGCGGCGCTGGTCGGTCAGCGGATTGCCGTCCGCATCACGGCGCATGTACACCGCGTTGGCATTGCTGTAGTCGGCGTCGCTGCCTTTGCCGTAGCGGGTCATGAACGACAGGCCGGGAATGCCGAAGGTCTCCATGTCGAGGTCATAGCGGACCATCCACGAGCGTTCCTTCGGCGAGTTGAAGTCGCTGTACTGGATCGAGTTGTCGAGGAAGATCGAGTCCGACTGGCGCAGGTAGTCGAAGTCGTCGTCACCGTTGTTGCGCTGGTGCGACAGCGACAGGGTGTGGGCGCCATAGGTGGCGCCGACCTTGGCGCTCCAGATGTTGTTGTCGAACTCGCCGAGCAGCTTCTTGCCCTCGTCCACCGCTTTATAATAGTTGAACCCGGCGAACAGCGAGAACTGGTCGGAGATCGGCCAGGTGGCCGCGGTGCCGAAGTAGTACTGGTCCCAGGCGTCCTTCAGGCGGCTGCTGTAGAGGCTGAAGCTGAGGTGTTTGTTTGGGCTGTAGTCGCCGCCGAAGTAGGCGACCCAGGGCGAATCGACCTTGCCGGCATAGAAGGTCGCGAAGCCGTCGCGCAGGCTGCTGCTGTCGGGCTGGCTCATGCTGTGCAGGCGCCCGCCCTGGAGGTTCAGGCCGTCGATGCTGGTGTTCTCGAAGGTGGCCCCGCGAAAGCTCTCCGGCAGCAGGCGCGAGTCGCCGTAGTGCACCACCGGGGTTTTCGGGAAGACGTCGCCGACCTTGATCACGGTGTCGAGCAGGCGCAGTTTCGCCGCGCCGCCGACCTTGCTGTAGTTGTCGGCCGGCTGGTTGTCGCTGTCCACTGGCAGCATGCCGAATGAGCCGCGCCCGCCGCTGCGGCCGCCGCCCGAATCGAGCTTGAGGCCGTACATGACAAAGGCGTCGAGGCCGAAGCCGACCGTGCCCTGGGTGAAGCCGGACTCGAACTTGCCGATCAGGGCCTGGGCCCAGGCTTCCGAGTAGCCGTTGCCGGTGGGGCTGGACTGGCCTTTGCGGTCGTCGCGGTTGAAGTAGAAATTGCGGGCCAGCACGTTGAGGCTGCTGCCCTCGATAAAGCCTTCGGGTTTTTCTTCTGCAGCGTTCACGGCCAATGGGCCGAGCCCCAGTACCGCGGAAAACACGGACAGGGACAAGCGGGTATGGGTACGCATGTTGTTTGCTCCTGGATATGGGCAGCTATCAGCTGTTATGTCGCCTGAGGCGTTCTTGTTAGTTGTTCTCGCGAACCGTCCGGTCAACGGCTGGAGTCAATGCCGATAGTTGCAAACAACAGATAACGCGGAGGTGACCCGGTTATTACAATTTTGCAAGATTATCAATGTGAAGTTGTTTCGGTTAATGGTCGCAGGCCTTGTTTTATATAGGCTTTGTTCGTGTCCAGAAACAGATGTTGGGTTTATTAAATATAAGTAATGTAGGCGTGATCTTCCTGACAGGGTCTGCTGGTTATCCTCGTTGCAACTAACCACAGCGAGGAAAGAGTCATGAAACTATTTAAATTGAGTATTGCCGCCCTGGTACTTTCCATGTCGTCCCTGGCCATGGCCGAGGGTGGTGGCGACCGCACCTTCGAGCGGGCCATGAAGGAAAACGAGCGGGCCATGGCGGCTTATGCGGCGAAGCGGGGCAAGGAGGCGCCCGTCGTCGAGGACTACACCTACGAGAAGAAGCTGGATATCAAGAAGGTGGTCAACGTCACACCGCCGATCAAGTCCTGCAATATCGTGCCATCGCGCATGACCTATGAGGACTCGGCGGGCAAGCTCAACACCATCGAGTACAGCGTGCTGGGAGTATGCCGTACCAACGGCAGTTGAACGGGCTGCCTATGTGCGATGAATCGCGAGCATTGGACCCCGGATCGATCGATCGAGATGTCGTTGAGTATTTTCTGACCAGTGCTCGCTGCGCGTGCTTCAAACAGGCAGCGCGCAGCCTGAATACCCGCGTGACAGTGTTGCGCAAGCAGTTGCGGCTATTGGAGGAGCGCCTCGGTGGTCCGCTGTTTGTCTACCGGCAGAACGTCTTGCGCCTGACCCTCAAGGGCCAGCGACTGCAGACACTGTTGGCGGCGCAACGGCAAGTCCCTGAATTACCCAAATCCGGCCGCGCGGCAGTGCCCGTGGTGCGCCTGCTGGCGGCTGACGCCTTGTTGCACGACCTTGTCCTGCGCGACCTGCTGGCCTTTGTACGGCGCAATGCGACCGTGCGCCTGGATCTGGAAATCTCCAGCGCTCCCCACGCCTGCGCGCGCCCGGCGGACATCATGCTCTGGCTCGCCGAACCCGGAAGCCCGCGGCCCGATCCCGGCTTCGCCACCACCACGCCATTCGCCCTGGCCCGGATCGGCTATCAGGTCTGCGTGGCCAAGCGCTATTGGCGAGTGGCGGCCTTGCCCAGCCAGGCCAGGCACCTGGACGACTACATGCTGGTACAGGTGCGTGAGTACCTGAACGTCGCGGCGCTGGAACCCTGGAACCAACTGGTCCGCCAGCGACCGGCCGGCGTGGCGCAGGTGCATACCCATGAACTGGCGCTGGAAATGATCAGGCGCGGTGCCTGCATCGGCGTGCTGCCTGCCTATATCACTTCCCTGGACAGCAACCTGCTGGCGCTTCCGGCGCTGTTCCCGCAGCAGATGCAGCGCAACGCCTGGTTGAGCACCCATGCGCTGGCGGCCGGGCGCCCTGAGGTACAGGCCATCGTGACGCTGATTCGCCAGGCGTTCGACGCGCGCCAGGAGTGGTTCTGACCCCGTGCCCGGGGCGTTTTTCCGGGGGCGGCGGCCGACACCCGAAGGCTGGTTTTATCCACCGTTTTCAAAAGTTGAAATGTTTCTGACATCTGCGCGACGGATAGCGAGAAGCGGGATGTTTTTCCAGCAAACCCGTGTTTTCAAGCGCTGCGCCCGCTACGAAGTCGAGACCGGCTTAGTTGTCATCGAATTATCTTTTTAATAAACAAAAAGTGTCATGTCGGATTCCCAGGATCGCCCACGGTCAACCTGATCCAGCCGCTGAAGTTGCTGGTTGCAGGTTGCCGCCACACTAAAAGCCAAATCGGGAGTCTCGAATGTTTATTAAAAAGCTCTATATAGGGTTGGGGAACGGTATTGCCTTGGGTTTGCTCGGCGCGACCCTGTCCGGGACGGCCCAGGCCGGCATAGTGACCACCGATGGGGCCGATATAGTGTTGAAGACCAAGGGCGGTCTGGAACTGTCGACCACGGACAAGGCGTTCAGTTTCAAATTGGGCGGCCGCGTGCAGGCGGACTACGGCACCTTCGACGGTTACTACACACGCAACGGCAACTCCGCGGATGCGGCGTACTTTCGCCGGGCCTACCTGGAGTTGGGCGGCACGCTCTACCGGGACTGGAAGTATCAGATCAACTACGACCTTTCCCGTAACGTGGGCAACGACAGTACCGGCTATTTCGACGAGGGCAGCCTGACCTATACCGGCTTCAACCCGTTGAACCTGAAAGTGGGGCGCTTCTATACCGACTTCGGCCTGGAAAAGGCCACCAGCTCCAAGTGGGTCACTGCGATGGAGCGCAATCTGTCCTATGACCTGGCGGAGTGGATCAACGACAACAGCGGCATGGGCGTGCAGGCCAATGGCGTGGTGGGCGGCATGGCGTATCTGTCCGGCAGTGTGTTCAGCGAAAACAACAACGACACCGATGGCGATAGCGTCAAGCGCTACAACCTGCGGGGGGTGTTCGCCCCGCTGCATGAATCCGGCAACGTGCTGCATGTCGGTGCCCAATATGCTTATCGCGACCTCAAGGATGCCGCCGTCGATACCCGTATCCGTTCGCGCATGGGCATGCGCGGCGTGGAGACCAATGGCGGCAACAGCGCCGACAGCAACGGCAATCGCGCGGTGTTTGGCGGCAGCACGGCGCAGCAGGGGCTGTGGACGGACGATTCGGTCTGGGGCGTCGAAGGGGCCTGGGCCGTGGATGCGTTCTCGGTTCAGGCGGAATACCTGCGCCGGACGCTCAAGGCCGACGCCGCACAAAGCGACATAAAGGCCTCCGGTTATTATGCGCAATTGGCTTATACCCTGACGGGCGAGCCGCGGATCTACAAACTGGACGGCGCCAGGTTCGACACCATCAAGCCCGAGAACAAGCAGTGGGGCGCCTGGGAACTGTTCTACCGCTACGACTCGATCAACGTCGAGGACGACAATGTGGTGGTCAGCAGCGCTACGCGCCAGGTCGGCGATACTGAGGGCAAGACTCATACCCTGGGGGTCAACTGGTACGCCAACGAAGCCCTGAAACTCAGCGCCAACTACGTCAAGGCGCGCACCGATAACCTCAGCAACGCGGTGGGCGACGACACCGGCAACGGCCTGGTCATGCGCATGCAATACCAGTTCTAGAGCCTTTGCCAGGACGCCTTTGACGAAGGGCAGCGTCTTCGCGCAAGCGCTCGCGAGGACGTTGCCGCAAGTGCTCCGCCCCGCTGGCGCTCAGCGCCGATTCGAGGGGCGAGAATATTTTCGCTGACGCCGGTCGGCGGGACCTCCAGAAAACTTCGCCAATGCCGATGGAGACGCTAAGTCGTTCTTGAAAACTCCTTCACCGGTGCATCCCATGTTCAACAAAAGCTTGAAGCAAGAGCTGTTGGCTCTACGCGAAGAACTCTCGAGTCTCCAGCAAGTGAAGGACAGTCTCGACAGCGAAATGTTGGTGCTGATTCTCGATCCTGATGGACGCATTCTGTCGGCCAACGGCAACTTCAACCAGGAAATGCTCTACAGGGGCAGCGAACTGGTCGGCCGCCACATCGAGGACATTGTGCCGGCCCACGTCAAGACCGATGAGTTCCACCACCGTTTCAAGGCGACGCTGACCCGTGGCGAACACTTTGCCGGCGCGGTACGCCTGCTGCGCGGCAATGGCCAGGAAGCCTGGCTGCGTTCGATCTCCCAGCCGGTTCGCGATTCCCAGGGGCGGATCAAGCAGTTCTCGATCTACTCCAGCGACCTGACCCGCACCATCGAAGCGTCTCGCGAGCACGAGAACCTGATCGGCGCGCTGGTCCGTTCCACGGCGGTGATCGAGTTCGACCTCAACGGCAACGTGCTGACGGCCAATGAGCGGTTCCTCAACGCCATGGGCTACAGCCTGGCGCAAATCCAGGGCAAGCATCACCGCACCTTCTGCGAACCCGAGGAGTACAACAGCGCCGAGTACCAGGCGTTCTGGAAGCGCCTGAACGCCGGCGAGTTCGTCGCCGGGCGGTTCAAGCGCATCGACAGCTACGGCCGCGTGGTCTGGCTCGAGGCCTCCTACAACCCGGTGGTCGATGCCAACAACCGGCTCTACAAGGTGGTGAAGTTCGCCACCGTGATCACCGACCAGGTGAACCAGGAGCAGGCCGTCGCCGAGGCGGCGAACATCGCCTACAGCACCTCGCTGCAAACCGACAACAGCGCCCAGCGCGGCACCAGCGTGGTGACCGAGGCGGTGAACGTGATGCGTGACCTGGCCAAGCACATGCAGCAGGCCGGTGAAGGCATCGAGGCGCTGAACGAGCAGTCGCTGGTGATCGGCACCATCGTCAAGACCATCAGCGGCATAGCCGAGCAGACCAACCTGCTGGCGCTCAACGCGGCCATCGAAGCGGCGCGCGCCGGTGAACAGGGGCGCGGCTTTGCCGTGGTGGCCGACGAAGTCCGGCAACTGGCCTCGCGCACCAGCAAGGCCACCGACGAAATCGTCGGCGTGGTGCGGCAGAACCAGGACATGGCGCGCGAGGCCGTGGCGCTGATGACCGACGGCAAGGCGCAGGCCGAGCAGGGTCTGGCCCTGGCCGCCGAAGCCGGTACGGTGATTGTCGAGATCCAGGACGGCGCGCAGAAGGTGGTGAATGTCGTTGGCCAGTTCGCCAGCCAGCTGTCGAACTGAGTCTTGCCCCTGATCCGGCGTCAGGCCTGTTCCAGGCTGTGACGTCGGTGATCAAGTGGCCGCCAAGCCGGTGGCCACGATCTGCCCCGATGCCTGTGCGCTCTGCGCAGGTGTTCCGTTAGGAAGTTTCCTGTCTCTGCGGGAGACAAATCCTAAAGAGCCTTGAGCGCGTCAAGAATACTTCCCCAACGCCGATGGTGAGGCTCCAGCAGTCTCCAATCACAGGCTATCGGTGTATCCATGTTCAATAAACGTTTGAATCAGAAGCTCCTCGCGTTGGGCGAAGAGTTTCGTGTACTTGAGCAGGTCAAGGAAGGTTTCGAGCGCACCCTGCTCAGCATCGAACTCGATCCGCAGCGCCGGGTCCAGGTGGTGAACCGCAACGTTACCCAGTGCATGCAGTATTCCTCCGAGGCGCTGCTGGGCTCACCCATCGACAAGCTGTTGCCGGACGATACCCGGTCCGAAGAGGCGCACTCGCGCTTCATGACCGCGCTCGCCTGCAGCGAGCCCTTCGACGATATCCTGCGCCTGCGTCGCGGCGACGGCCATGACGCCTGGCTGAGGGTGATCCTGCAGCCGATTTTCAACACTGAGCGGCAACTCAGGTCCTTTTCCCTGATCGCCAATGACCTGACCGAGACCGTGGAAACCACCTGCGAGCACGACAACCTGATCGCGGCCCTGCTGCGTTCGACCGCGGTGATCGAGTTCGACCTCAAGGGCCGGGTACTGACCGCCAACGAGCGGTTCCTGAGCTGCATGGGCTACAGCCTCGAACAGATCCTGGGCCAGAACCACAGCCTGTTCTGCGAGCCGCAGGAGTACAACAGTCCTGGCTATCAGACGTTCTGGGCGCGCCTGAACACCGGCGAGTATGTCGCCGACCGCTTCAAGCGCATCGACAGCCACGGCCGCGTGGTCTGGCTCGATGCCTCGTACAACCCGGTGGTCGATGCCAACGGCAAGCTCTACAAGGTGGTGAAGTTCGCCACGGTGATCACCGAGCAGGTCAAGCAGGAGCAGTCCGTCGCCGAGGCCGCGGAAATCGCCTACACCATCTCGCAGCAGACCGATAGCAGCGCCCAGCGCGGTTCTTCGGTGGTGACCGAGGCGGTGGCGGTGATGCGCGATCTGGCCACGCACATGCAGCAGGCCAGTGACGGCATCGAGGCGCTGAACGAGCAGTCGCGGGTGATCGGCAGCATCGTCAAGACCATCAGCGACATCGCCGAGCAGACCAACCTGCTGGCGCTCAACGCGGCCATCGAAGCGGCCCGCGCGGGTGACCAGGGGCGTGGCTTCGCGGTGGTGGCGGACGAGGTCCGGCAACTGGCCTCGCGCACCAGCAAGGCCACCGACGAAATCGTCGGCGTGGTCCGGCGCAACCAGGACATGGCCCGCAACGCAGTGGTGCTGATGGCCGACGGCAAGACCCAGGCCGAGCAGGGCCTGGCCCTGGTCGCCGAAGCCGGCACGGTGATCGTCGAGATCCAGGACGGGGCGCAGAAAGTGGTGAGCGCCGTCGGCCAGTTCGCCAACCAATTGTCCAGCTGATCTCCAGGCGGCCTAGGCCGGCGTGGGCGTCATGACCGGGCGGGGCAGTTGTCAGCCCTGCCTGTCGTTTTCGAGATGGGGCGCGACCAGGGTTTCGAACCATTCGATAAAGGCGTTCAGCCGGCGCGAGCGATGGTTGCGATTGGGATAGAGCGCGGAGATCGCCATGGACGCGGGGCGAAAACCGGGCAGGACTTCCACCAGTTCGCCGCTGTCGAGCAGGTACTGCACGTCGAAGCGCGGGATCTGGATCAGCCCCAGCCCGGCCCGGCAGCAGGCGATGTAGTTTTCGGCGTTGTTGACGATCACTCGGCTGGGCAGGTTCAGTTCCAGTTCGTGACCGTCGGCCAGGTATTCCCAGGGCTGTTCGCGGCCCGTGCTGGGGGAGCCGTAGCCGACCATCCAGTGACTGTCGGCCAGGTCGCCCGGGGTTCGCGGCTGGCCGTGCTCCGCCAGGTATGCGGGGCTGGCGCAGTTGATCAGGGCCAGGTGGCCCAGGCGCCGAACGATCAGGCTGCTGTCGCGCAGGGCGCCGACGCGGATCGCGCAATCCACCCCCTCCTGCACCAGATCGATGGAACGGTCGGTGGAGCCCAGGGCCAGTTTCAGGCTGGGGTAGCTGGCGAAAAACCCGGGCAGGGCGGGGGCGATCAGGCGCCGGGCGATCCGGCTGGGCACGTCGACATTGAGCCGGCCATAAACGTCCAGCTGACGGGTGTGAAACAGTTGCTCGAGTTCCACCGCATCGCTCAGCAACAGGCGCGCACGCTCCAGCAGGACCGCGCCGTCGGCGGTCAGTTGCACCTGGCGCGTGGTGCGGTGCAACAGGCGCGTGGCGAGGGCGGTTTCCAGTTGCTGCACCGCTGCCGAGACGGTGGCCCGGGGCAGCTCCAGGGCATGCGCGGCCTTGATGAAACTGCCCATGTCGGCCACCTGGATGAACACACGGTATTGCTCGAGCTTATCCATGGATGGGGCGGGGTCCGAAGCTTGCGGTGCGCATTTTCTGTAGGAGCGAGGCTTGCCCGCGTAGCGTTGTATCAGACAGACCTTGATCGCGGGCAAGTCTCGCTCCTACGGAATCATGTCGCACCTGATGGCGATCTTTTCCAGACGCCAATCTACCTCGCCCCTTGGCGGATTACTCGGGTCGATGACAACCGTCGATCAGAAGGCCGAGCCTCACTTGGTGGTGTAGCCGCCGTTGATCAGCAGGGTCTGGCCGGTGATCCACCAGCCGTCGGTGACCAGATGACGGATGAAGGGCACCACGTCCTCGATGTCGGTCAGGCCGGTCTTGCTGAAGCCGGACAGCGCCGCGGCGGTCTTGTGGTAAGCCACGGCGTCCGCGCCTTCGGCCGGGTAGAAGAACGGTGTGTCCATCGGCCCCGGGCCCACGGCGGTCACCGAGATACCGCGGGCGCCGAACTCCTTGGAGGCGGCGCGGGTGAAGTGCTCCACCGGAGCCTTGGCCCCGCCGTAGGCGGCATAGAACGGCGTGTAGGCGCCAAGCAGCGAGGTCACCAGCGTCACCAGCTTGCCGTGGTCCTCCAGGTGTTTGCCGGCTTCCTTGATAAAGAAGAACGCGCTCTTGGAGTTGACCGCGAACATGTCGTCGTACTCGGCTTCGCTGATCTCGACTATGGGTTTTTTCAGGACCTTGCCCACGGTGTTGATGGCGATGTCGATCCTGCCGAAGCGGGCCTTGGCGTCGCTGAAGAGTTGTTCCACGGCCGCGGCGGTGGTCAGGTCGGCCTGCCAGGCATGGGCGTCGACGCCCAGGTTCTTGATCGCCGCCACGGTCTGGTCGGCGTCGGCCTTGCTGGCGCTGCTTTTGTAATGCACGGCGATGGCCTGCGCGCCATGGGCGGCCAGGTCCCGGGCGATCAGGCCGCCCAGGTTCTTCGCGCCGCCGGCGATCAATGCGACCTTGTTTTTCAGAGAATGGTCTGCCATGGAAAAGCTCCTTCAACCTGTGGGGTGAAGGCTCAGTCTAAGTAGTTGCGAGTCAGGGATAAGCCCGGTCAATCTGGATGGATTGTCCAGGAAAAATGCCCAATCCCGACGGCTGCCCAGCACCAGGATGTCGCTACAATTGACTCTTTTTCTCCCGGAGCCTTACCTATGAGCGCATCCCATCGTCGCCCGGTTTCCCTGGCCAAGGCCTATCGCCTGCTCAACCACGGGCCGACCGTGCTGGTCAGCGCCACCCATGGCGGCCAGCGCAACATCATGGCCGCGGCCTGGGCCATGCCTCTGGATTTCGAACCGCCGAAAGTCGCCGTGGTGCTCGACAAGTCCACCTGGACCCGCCAGTTGCTGGGAGCCGCCGGCACCTTCGTGCTCAACGTACCGTGCGCCGCCCAGGTCGATATCGTGCAGACCGTGGGTTCCACCTCGGGCCTGGAGCTGAGCCGTGACCAGGGCCGCGACAAGTTCGTGCTGTATGGCCTGCCGACCTTCGCCGGCGAGCGGGTCGACGCGCCATTGCTCGATGGCTGCGTAGCCTGGCTCGAATGCCGGCTGCTGCCGGAGCCGGACAACCATGAACGCTACGACCTGTTCCTCGCCGAAGTCATCGCCGCCCAGGCCGATGAGCGGGTGTTCAGCGAGGGCCGCTGGCATTTCACCGGGCACGATGCCTTGCGCACCTTGCACCATGTGGCGGGCGGGCATTTCCTGACGATTGGCGACTCGGTGGACGGCAAGACCCTGCCGCTATGATCCGCCTCAGGGAATCAGCCGCCGCTCGCGCAGGTTCTGCAGTTGCTCGCGGATGCTCTGGTGAGTGTCGATGCAGCCGTGGAAACCGGCCTGGCGGATCTTGATGGTGCTCTGCACCATGTCGTAGCCGGTGTTCAGCCAGCCGTCGACGAATGGCCAGGCGGCGAGCTGCTCCCAGGGCGTCGGTTGCAGGCCGTGTCTGGCCACGATGCGTTGCCACAGCGGCGCCTTGTCGGCCATCTGCACTCCCAGGTTCATCGGCTGCGGTGCGGCGGCCGGCAGGTCGAAGAACCCGGCGATCTCCGGCCACACATGCTGCCAGCGGAAGTGGTCGCCATTGGTGATGTTGAAGACTTCATTGCGCGCGCTGCTGGCGTTCAGCGCCCAGAGCACCGCCTGTGCCAGCAGTCGGGCATCGGTGCTTTGATGCAGGGCGTTCCAGGCCGGCAGGCTGCCGGGGAAACGCAGGGGCACGCCCAGCTCCTGGCTGATCGCGGCAAAGGCCGCCACCCCGGTGAGGATATTCATCGGTGAGCCCAGGCTGGTGCCCATCACCCCGTCCGGGCGCAGCACGGTCCAGCCGAAGCCGTCCTGCTCGGCGCGCTGCCACAGCAGGTCCTCCTGATCGTTATAGAAGATCGGTCCCATCATCCGGCCGTCGCTCTCCTTGGCCGGGGTCTTGTAGTGGCCCAGGTGCTCGCCGTAAGACTTGCCGCCACCGATCAGCACCACATGCCGCAGCTTCGCCCCGGCCTGTTTCAGGGCCAACAGGCTGTGTTCGAGCATGGTCACGTTGGGCGCCACGGTGGCGGCCATGGTTTCCCGTTCGCTGTAGGCGCAGAACACCAGGTCGGTGACCTCGCGCAGATCGCCGAAGGCACGATTCACCGCATCAGCGTCCAGCAGGTCGACGCTGACATGGGCCGGCGCCGGGCTGCCGTCGGCCAGTTGCGCGGGGGCGCTACGGCGTGCGGCGGTGGTCAGTCGCCAGTCGGGTTGGCGAACCATGTGTTCGACGATGGCGCTGCCGGTGACGCCGTAGCCGCCGACCACCAGCAAGTGGCGCGCGGGGGAGGTTGGAGTGTTCATGCCAGAGGTCCTTGAGTGAGTGTGCGGACCATCATAGAGTTGGCTTTTGCCGTGAAATAGACGGCTGTCTGGCACATCATTTGTGAGTTGAATTCATATGGCTGGCAGCGATATCAACCGCTTCGCCGAGATGGAAACCTTCGTCAGGGTCGTGGAGTCCGGCGGCATGTCCGCCGCCGCGCGGCTCAAGCGCACCACGCCGTCCTCGGTGAGCAAGCTGCTGGGCCGCCTGGAGTCACGGCTGGGTGTGCGCCTGCTCAACCGCTCGACCCGCCAGTTGCAACTGACCCCGGAAGGCCGGGCGTTCTACGACAACTGCGTGCGGGTCCTGGCTGATGTGCGCGAGGTGGAGCGCGAGGCCACCAACGGTCGCGAGCCGGTGGGGCGGATTCGGGTCAACACCAGCGCGTCGTTCGGCCTGCATGTGCTGGCACCGTTGGTGGCGGAGTTTCTCGGGCGTTATCCGGCGGTGTCCCTGGATATCGTGCACACCGATTCCCTGGTCGACCTGCTGGGTGAGCTGACCGATGTCGCGGTGCGCGCCGGGCCGCTGGAGAACTCGCGGCTGGTAGCGCGCAAACTTGGCGAGAGCCGTTCGATCATAGTCGCGGCGCCTGCTTATCTGGCACGTCACGGGACTCCCCAGGCACCTTCGCAACTGGGGCAGCACAACCTGATCGGCTTCGACTATGCGCGGGCAGTGGAAGGCTGGCGCCTGATGGAAAACGGCACGCCCATGCTGATCCAGCCTAACGGTCGAGTGCAGGCCAGCGATGGCGAAGCGCTGCGGCATCTGGCCCTGAACGGGGTCGGCATCGCCCAGCTGGCGACTTTCACCATTGCCGACGACCTGGCCCAGGGGCGACTGCTGCCGCTGTTGGAGAGGTTTGACGACAGCCGGCCGGAAAGTTTCCACGCGGTGTACCTGGGGCAGGGCGGGCATCTGCCATCCCGGGTCAGGGCCTTTATCGATTTCCTCGCCGAGCGGGTACGCCTGTAGCCGTGGTTTACCAACTGACAGTGTTCAGGGCGTCGGCGAAGACCTTGAGTTTGGGCGAGTACTGGCGCGACGGCGGGTAGACCAGCGACAGCGCCCGGCTGCGTCCGGAAAAGGCCTGCAGGATCGGCACCAGGCGGCCGTCGGCGAGGGCGTCCTCGACGGCGAAGTTCATCAGCTGGGCGATGCCGAAACCACCCAGGACACCGTCCACCAGCGCGTCGCCGATATCGAAGATCAGCCGGCTGGGCACGCTGACATCGCGCACCTTGCCATCGAGCATGAACTGCCAGTCCACCAGGCGCCCGCTGCGCAGGTTGCGCACGGTCAGGCAGTTGTGCTGCTGTAACTCTTCCACTGTCTGCGGTGTGCCATGGCGCGCCAGGTAGGCCGGAGAGGCCACGGTGACCCAGCGCAGCGGCGCCAGGGGCCGGGCGATCAGGCGCTGGTCCTGGATCTCGCCGGTGCGCAGGATGGCGTCGAAGCCTTCGTCGACGATGTCCACCAGGCGATCGGTCATCACCGCCTCGATGCTCAGGTCCGGGTATTGCTCGGTCAGGCGGCCGATCAGCGGCATCACCACCTTGCGCCCGAACAGCGACGGCGTGCTGATCTTCAGCAGCCCGGTGGGCGAGTCGCGGCGGTCCAGCAACAGGCATTCGGTCTGCGCCAGTTCGGCCAGCAGCGGTGTGGCGCGCTCCACCAGCAACTGGCCGTCCGGGGTCAGGCTGACGCTGCGGGTGTTGCGTTGCAGCAGGCGCACGCCCAGTTGCTGCTCCAGGCGCGAAATGGTCCGCGACAGGCCGGACTGGGTCAGCCGCAGATCGCCGGCGGCACGGGTGAAGCTGCGGGTCTCGGCGACCCGGACCAGCAAACGAACGGCGTTCAGATCCATGATTAAAGTCATCACTGAAAGAGCAATGACGGTATTTATCATCTAATCAGCATCAAAGAAACTGAGGGCCCTCCATTCACACAAGGACTCGACACGATGCCCGCCACCTCTTCAGCCAGGCCGTCCGGCTGGATGCTGCTCCTGCTGGCCAGCGCGCAGTTGATCATCGCCCTGGACGCGACCATCGTCTTCGTTGCCTTGCCGGAGATCGGCAGCCACCTGGGTTTTTCCGCGCAACAGCTGCAATGGGTGGTCAGCGCCTACAGTGTGGCCTTCGGCGGCTTTCTGCTGCTGGGCGGTCGGGCGGCCGACCTGCTGGGCAAGCGCCGTTTCTACATCGTCGGGCAAAGCCTGTACGCCCTGGCTTCGCTGGCCGGCGGCCTGGGTGGCAGCGCGCTGCTGCTGGTGCTGGCGCGGGCGGTGCAGGGTGTCGGCGGGGCGATGCTGTTCCCGGCGACGCTGGCGCTGATCAACAGCCATTACCCCGAAGGGCCGGCGCGCAATCGGGCGTTCGCGGTGTGGAGCGCGGCTTCGGCGGCGGGCCTGGCCCTGGGCGCGCTGCTGGGGGGCGTATTGACCCAATGGTGGGGCTGGGAAGCGGTGTTTCTGGTCAACGTACCCCTGGCTGGCGCCTGTGCCCTGTTGGCCCGGCGCTGGATTCCGGCTGATGGCCAGCGCGAGCGTGGCCGGCGTTTCGACCTCAGCGGCGCCTTGACCGTGACGGTGGGCGGCACGCTGCTGGTGTTCGCCATTGTCCAGGGCCCGGAATGGGGCTGGAGCGCACCGGCGACCCTGGGTTGCGGCGCGCTGGCGTTGTTCCTGCTTGGTCTGTTCGCCTGGATCGAACAGCGTGGCCACGACCCGCTGATGCCGTTGCGCCTGCTGGCCCATCGCGAGTTGCGCCTGGCGATGTTCCTTACCGCCTTGTTCATGAGCAGCTTCGGTGTGCAGTACTACTTCCTCGCGTTGTATTTCCAGCAGGTCTACGGCTACAGCGTGCTGCAAAGCGGCGTGGCGTTTTTGCCGGCGACGCTGCTGTGCACCGTGGGCATCTGGCTGGCCGAACGTTCGTTGCTGCGCTTCGGGCTGCGGGCGACCCTGGTCAGCGGTCTGCTCCTGGGGGCGCTGGGCATTGGTGGGGTGTATGTGGCGCTGCCCGACGGGGCGGGGTTCTGGAGCCTGATGCCGGGCATCGTGGTGCTGAGCATCGGTCAGGGCATGACCTGGACCGCCATGTGGGTCTCGGCCGGCCAGGGCATTGCGTCGGGCGAGCAGGGCGTGGCGGCGGGCATGGCCTCCACCAGCCAGCAGATCGGCGGGGCGCTGGGGCTGGCGCTGCTGGTGTCCCTGGCCAATGCCGGGCTGGATGGCTCGCAGGCGGCCGGCATCGAACAGGCGGTGGGCGCCAGCGCCTTGCTCGCCCTGCTGGGGGCGCTGCTAGCCTTGCGCTTGCGGGTGCCGACGGCAGGCTCCGAGGGCCTGGCGGCAACCGCCGAGCGCGGCTGAGTGGCAGCGGCTACAGAGGCTCAACCCCGGGGCAACTCAGATCCACACATCATTGGCCGCCGTGCGTTCGCCGCCTTCTTCGCCGGTGTTGCGTACGCCCTTGGGTTCGATCAGCAGCAACTTGACCTCCTGCTCGGCGTACGGCTTGTGTTTCATGCCCTTGGGCACGACAAACATCTCGCCCTGGTTGATCGTCACCTGGCCGTCGGTAAAGTCGATGCGCAACTGGCCTTCGAGGACGATAAAGGTCTCGTCGGTGTGCGGGTGGTCGTGCCAGATGAAGTCCCCTTGCAGCTTCACCAGCTTGAACTGGTAGTCGTTCATTTCGGCGATGACGCGGGCTTGCCAGTGATCGTCGAACAGGCTGAGTTTGTAGGCGAAGTTCAGGCTCTGGTAGGGGATGGGCGTAGTGCTGGCCGGGTTCATGGTGCGGCTCCGTAAAGAGGTGATCGGGCCTCTACGGTAATCAGCGCGGCGCGGCGGTTCTTGTACGATTGTGCGTGCCGGGCGGCGTTCAGCGGCCGTGCATTTTCAGCCAGCGGGCCGGCGGCAGGCCGTAGGTCTTGCTGAATTGCCGGGTCATGTGGCTCTGGTCGGTGAAGCCGGCCAGCAGCGCCGCGCTGACCAGCGACTGGCCTTGCAGCAACAGCGCCCTGACCAGGTCCAGGCGGCGCATGGTCAGGTAGCGATAGGGGCTGGTGCCGAACAGCAGGCGAAAGTCCCGCGACAGGCTCCAGCGGTCGCGACCGCTGTGGGTGGCCAGTTCGTCGAGGGTGATGTTCTGGTCCAGGGCGCTGTGCATGTATTCCCGCGCGCGCTCCGCGGCCTGGTAGTCAAAGCGCTGCGCCGGCCGGGAAACCCCCGACACGGCATTCAGCGCATGGGCCAGATCGAACAGCGCGTCTTCCTGTTCCAGCGGGTCCAGCGGGCTTTCCATGCTGCGCAGCAAGGTGTCGGTGGCGGCGAACAAGCGTGGGTCGGTGGACAGGCCGTTCTTGATGAAGGGCAGCGGCTGGCCGCCGAGGATCTGCTGGATCAGCGCCGGCTCGATATAAAGCATGCGGTAATGGAAGCCATCCTGGGTGCCGGCCTCGCCGTCGTGGACTTCATCCGGATGCAGGACCATGGTCCCGCCCGGCAGGTTGTGGCGCCAGCCGCCGCGGTACTGGAAGCTCTGCACCCCCGACAGCGTGCGACCGATGGCGTAGGTGTCGTGGCGGTGCAGGTCGTAGCCATGACCGGCGAAAAACGCCTCGATGCGCTCCAGTCCCCGGGTGGGAGGCGCGCGGTGGACCCAGTCTTTACTGGGGGCGGGCTTGCCCATGGAGCTGTCCTCGACACAACGTCAGGCCCTTACGGTAACCCAGGCGCGTGCGACTGTCTTCAGCGCGTCATCCGCCCGCGTCCGCTTTCTTGGCCTCTTTACCAAGGGTGCCGAACTCGATCGGCGTCTTGATATAGAACAGCGAAATGTCCTCGTCCTCCAGGCGTTCGAACAGCCGGGCTGACTCCTCTTCGGTGAGTGCCAGGCGGACCTCGATGGGTTGGTCGGCGAGTTCGAAAAAGTGTGCGGAGTGCAGCCGGCCGGTGTGGCCGAAACCTTCGATGGCGGTGCTCATGGTCGCGCCGCGCAGGCCCAGCTCGTTGGCCAGGTCGACGAGCCAGTCACCGACCATCTTGCCGTGATAGCGGCGATTTTGCTGGGTGAAGAAAATCACCAGGAAACCGTTCATGAGCGTTCTCCAATGGCCTCCATTACTTTCAGCATAGTCCCGGGGGTATCGCTGGGCTTATGAATTAAATGATCGAAAATCAGAAATTAATTATTGTTTTACGATAATTAATTCTTTATGGTTTCTCTCACATTCGTTCCTCTGGAGCCTTCCCATGACGTCTCAAGGTCTTGCCCGGTTCAGCCAGCGCATGTCGGCTGTCACCCTGTTACTGATCATTGCCATGTTGCTGCTCAACGCGGCACTGTGGCTGTTTCCGCAGTTGAGCGCGGAAAGTGGTTATGGGTTCGGTTTTGGCTTGAGCAATAGCCTGTCGAGCCATCTGGCCGCCGGTGCTGTTTTTCCCTGGTGGCAAACCCTGGGTGGCATTCTGCTGTCGAGCATTCCCCTGCTGGCGCTGGCCTTTGGCTTGAGCCATCTGCGCCAGTTGTTCCAGAGCTATGCCCGCGGCGAGTACTTTTCCAGCGCGGCGGCGGTGCATCTGGGCAAGGTCGGGCGGGGCGTGGCGTTGTGGGTGTTGCTGGACTTTCTCTGCGAGCCGCTGCTCAGCATCTGGGTCACCCTGAACGCCCCGGTAGGCGAACGCCTGATCAGTCTCAGCATCACCGCCCCGACCTTTGTCGCGCTGTTTTTGGCTGCATGCATTTCCATCATCGCGCGTATCCTCTGGCAGGCCAGTGAAGTGGATTCGGAAAACCGCGCCTTCGTGTGAGATCAGTATGTCAATTGTCATTCAACTGGACGTGATGCTGGCCCGGCGCAAGGTCAAATCCAAGGACCTCGCGGCGGCGATCGGCATTACCGAGGCCAACCTGTCCCTGCTCAAGCAGGGCAAGGTCAAGGGCCTGCGGCTCGCGACCCTGGACGCGATCTGCCAATACCTGGAATGTCAGCCGGGCGACCTGTTGATCCATGAGCCCGAGGTGGAGTAGCGTCGGCCTCCCTTCACGCGATAAAGGTGGTCTGTGTCATGGCGCTTGAACATTTGCTGTATGCCGGCCCGCTGCTGTCGCTGGCGCTGCTCTGGACCGTGGCCGTGGTCACGCCGGGGCCGAACTTCTTTACCACGGCGCAATTGGCCGCCAGCTGTTCGCGTCGCCATGGCATGACCGCCGCGCTGGGCGTCGCCACCGGCACGGTGCTGTGGGGGCTGGCCGGCGGCCTGGGGATCAAGTCGCTGTTCAGCGCCGCCCCGGCCCTGTACCTGGCCTTCAAGATCGCCGGCGGCTGCTACCTGATCTACCTGGGGCTCAAGCAGTTCAAGCGCAAGCCAGCGCCGACCGGTGCCGGCAACGGTTTGCCTGGCGAGTCGGGCCGCAGCCTGTTCTCGGCCTATCGCCTGGGCTTTCTCGGCAACATGACCAACCCCAAATCGGCGCTGTTTGTCGCCACCATCTTCGCCACCTCGATGCCGGCGTCACCGCCGCCGTTGCTGCTGGCCCTGGCCGTGCTCACCATGGCCTCGCTGTCGTTCACCTGGTATTGCTGCGTCGCGCTGTTCTTCGCCAGCAGCCGGATGGCTGCCGTCTATAGTCGTTCGCGCAAATGGCTGGACCGCTTTGCCGGCAGTTGCTACCTGCTGTTCGGCGCCCATCTGGTGGCCAATCGTTGAAACCGGGGCCGCGCGCACGCCATGGATTTTCAGGGTCAGGAGACAGGACATGAGCTTCACTTTTCGCCCCGTGCAGGATCGGGATATTCCACGGATCTGCGGTTTTGCCCGTCATCCCGACGAGTTGTTTTTCTTTTTCCCGGCGGCCAACTGGCCGCTGACCCATGAGCAACTGCGCGACTCCATTGCCCAGCGCTCCGATTCGACAGTGATCGAGCGAGACGGCCAGGTGCTGGGTTTTGCCAACTTCTATCAGTGGGAAACCCACGGCACCTGCACCATCGGCAACGTCATCGTCGATCCCGAGGCTCGCGGCGTCGGCGTCGCCGGACAGCTGATCGGCGAGATGCTGCGCATCGCCGGGGACAAACACCAGGCCACACAGGTGACCCTGTCCTGCTTCAATGACAACGTGACGGGCCTGCTGCTGTATCCGAAGCTCGGGTTCGTGCCGTTCGCCATCGAAGAGCGCCGGAACAAACAGAATCAGCGGGTGGCGCTGATTCATCTGCGACATCAGCCGGCTTGAGCGGTCCGATACAAGCGCTGAACCACTTTTTAACGGGAACAAACCATGAGCAAGCTGCGGGTCGGGATTATTTTTGGTGGCCGTTCGGCTGAACACGAAGTGTCGCTGCAATCGGCGCGCAACATCGTTGATGCGCTGGATCGCGAGCGTTTCGAGCCGGTGCTGATCGGCATCGACAAGAACGGCCACTGGCACCTCAATGACACCTCGAACTTCCTGATCAACCAGGAAAATCCGGCGCTGATCGCCCTCAACCAGTCCAACCGCGAACTGGCGGTGGTGCCGGGCAAGGCCAGCCAGCAACTGCTGGAAACCTCCAGCCAGGAACTGCTGGGTCACGTCGATGTGATTTTCCCCATCGTCCACGGCACCCTCGGCGAAGATGGCTGCCTGCAAGGCCTGCTGCGCATGGCCGACCTGCCGTTCGTGGGCTCCGATGTGCTGGGTTCGGCGGTGTGCATGGACAAGGACATCAGCAAGCGCCTGCTGCGCGATGCCGGCCTGGCGGTGACGCCCTTTATCACCCTGAACCGGGCCACCGCGGCGCGCACCGACTTTGCCCAGGCGCAGGGCAAGCTGGGCCTGCCGATGTTCGTCAAACCGGCGAACCAGGGCTCGTCCGTGGGCGTGAGCAAGGTCACCAGCGAGGCGCAATACAACACGGCTATCGAGCTGGCGCTGGGCTTCGATGAAAAGATCTTGGTGGAGTCGGCGGTCAGTGGTCGCGAGATTGAATGCGCGGTGCTGGGCAACGACCAGCCGATCGCCAGCGGTTGCGGGGAAATCGTCGTTGGCAGCGGTTTTTATTCCTACGACAGCAAATACATCGATGACCAGGCGGCCCAGGTGGTGGTGCCGGCGGACCTCAGCGAAGAGGTCAGCGAGCGCATTCGCTCCCTGGCCGTCGAGGCGTTCCAGGTGCTGGGTTGTTCGGGGCTGGCGCGGGTCGATGTGTTCCTGACCCAGGGCGGCGAAGTGCTGATCAACGAGATCAATTCGCTGCCCGGTTTCACCCGCATCAGCATGTACCCGAAGCTGTGGCAGGCCGCGGGCATGACCTATAGCGAACTGGTCAGCCGCTTGATCGAGCTGGCGCTGGAGCGCCATGCGGCGCGCCAGGCGTTGAAAATCAGCCGCTGAATTCTGGAGGGAAAAATGAGCGTTGCCACTGAAGCATCGGAGTATCTGTTTTCCTACGGCACCTTGCAGGACAAGGCCGTGCAACTGGCCAATTTCGGTCGTGAACTGCAGGGGAGCGCGGACGCGCTGCCGGGTTATGAACAGGCCTGGGTGGAGATCACCGACCCCGAGGTGCTGGCCACCAGTGGCAAGACCCATCACCCGATCCTGCGCCCGGGCAGCGCAGCCAGCGCGCCTATCCCGGGGACGGTGTTTCGCATCACCGCCCAGGAGCTGGCCGCGGCGGACAGCTACGAGGTGGCGGACTACAAGCGCGTGAGCGTGGTGCTGCAGTCCGGGATCGAGGCGTGGGTGTATGTGAGCGTTTGAGCCGAGGTTATTCCGGCGGCAGGGTCAGGCCGAACAGCGCCAGGGCCCAGACCAGCGCGCCCAGCACAATGAACACATAGTTGATCGGCGTGAACCGGGCGTTGCTTTCCCCTAGCGGGTCGCCGGCGGCTTCATTGAGGCCGCGCTGGCCCAGATAGGTGATCCAGGCATGCACCGGCAACAGCGCCAGGCTGAACAGATCCAGCAGCGGGAAGCCGATGTTCTTTCTCACCAGGCCATCGATCACGTTGCTGACAATCACCATGATCACGAACAGCGTCGCCAGCTCGCCTGGCCGCCAGTCGAAGGTACGGCCGCTCGCCTTGATCTTGGCATCGCCTTCGCGGTACAGCGCATGGGTGAAGAAAATCGCGAACAGCGCGCGGGCGATGGGCCACATTTCCTGGCCGGTGGCCTGTTTGAACTGCTGCCAGTTCTTGTAGGCCCAGTACAGCTGGTAGATGCCGAGGGTCAGCAGGAACAGGGTCAGAAACTTGGTTCTGGACACCACATAGAAAGGTCGCTGCACTTCGCTGGCAGTGGCCAGCTCGGCTTGAGGTGGGGCATAGAGATTGTCAGACACGATCACTCCTTCGTTTGGCCTGGGGAGACGCGCAAGGTTAATCCGATGCTGCGTTAAAAAACTATCGCTCCAGCCGTGGAGAGGCCGCTCGATGTACCCGCTGGTTCAGGCTCGCCCTATCCAGGAGTACTGAAAGGATTTTTCCTCGCCCCGGTGGCCGCGGCGCCGATAGCTGGCCAGGGTCGCGCTGGAACAGTAGGTGCAGTGCTTGCAGTGTTCGATCTGTTCATGGGTGATGCCCACCGCGCGCAACAGGTGCAGCGCATAGCCGCTCAGGTCGAACCACAGCGAGTCCGGCCGGGTCGGTGGTGGCGGGGCAATTTCTGGCGGCAACTGTGGCGTGGGGCGTTCGTGGCTCCAGGGTGCCTGCTCCTCTGGCCACAGGTGGCCTTGGGTGGCCGACAGGGTGTCGATGAAATCCGGACTGACTTCATAGCAGCAAGGCTTGATCGAGGGGCCGAACGCCACGCGCAACTGATGGGCGGCGATGCCCTTGGCGGCGAAGTGTTGCAGCACGTTGTCGATGATGCCGCCGTGCAGGCCTTTCCAGCCGGCATGGACCGCGGCGACCCACGAGGCGTCTTCACTGCTGATCAGCAGCGGCAGGCAGTCGGCTGTAATCACCGCTATAGGCCGGCCGGTGCGGGTGAACACTGCGTCGCCGCGGATGATGCCGCTCGGCAGCGTGGTGCTGGCCTCGACCACCTCGCCGGTGTGGGCCTGGGAGCAGAAGAACAGGTTGGCAGGCAGTGGTGCCCCGATCCGAGAAAACTCGTGACGGATGCCTGGTATCTGCTTCAACACTGGCGCCTGGAAACTCATCGGACCTTCGCTCTGTTGCTGTGGATTAGCTACAGAGCATAGCGGGATCATGAGTCCTTTTGCTGACAGGGACCTGTCATCTGGTCGGCTGCTTGTCCGATCGAGGCATCAGTTTTTCAGCGGGATATAGAGTTCGACCACGCTGTCCGGGTGCATCGGCCCGAAAAAACGCTCCCCGGTGTACTCGAATTCTACCCCTTCATCGGCCCGCATCCCGGCGGCCGGCAGCCATTCGCTGTAGGCGGCGCGGAAGGTTTCCGGCAGGGTCCGCACCGTGCCCCGATGCTCGACCCGGGCGTACTGGCAGGCGGGGATTTCCAGTTCCACCATGCCTTCCACCAAGGGCGCCTCGGCGCTGACCGGCAGCCCGGCGACGTAACGCCACTGGCCGTCGCTCAAGGGCTGGCAAATACCGTAAGTGCCGACCGGTTCGGCCAGGCGCTGGATCTCCTGCTCCCGTGGCTCGAAGCGCTGCCACAGTTCGGCAATCGAGCCCTGGTCATCCTGCTGCCAGGCCATGCCGATGATGCGCTGCGCCGCCAGCGTCACCCGCACCGGCGTCTGCGGCGCCGGCAGGCTGTATTCGGGCTGCGCCAGATAACGCTGCAACTGGCCGAGCACGTTCTGGCTGCGGGCGATCTGCGTTTCCAGCTCACCGGCATGGGCCTGCAACGCCTGGCGCAAACTCAACACGCTGTGCAGCGCACCGCTGTCCGCCAACCCGCGAATCTCCTCCAGCCCCATGCCCAGCTGCCGCAACCAGACAATGCGCCCCAGGATGCCGATCTGTTCCGGCTTGTAATAGCGATAACCGTTGTCCTGCCCGGCCAGCGCTGGAGTGAACAGACCGATGCTGTCGTAGTGGCGCAAGTGCTGTATGGAATTCGTATAGAAAATGCCCTTGCCGACGACGAGGGCATAGGAAGAGGCTGGCGGGGGACCGTGGAGATGCGCGGCGGATAGAACCGCTCAGACCGATTTCACCGGTTTGATCAGGCTCTCGGCGGGGATGCCGAACAGTTGGTGCAGCTTCCAGATCATCGGCAGGGTCAGGGCGCGTTTGCCGTTGAGCACCTCGTAGACCCGGTTGGTTCGGCCGATGGCCGGGGCCAGGTCGGCGGCTGACAGGTCCGATTGCTCCATGCGGAACTTGATGGCATCGATCGGGTTGGGCAGGTCGATGGGGAAGTGCTTGGCTTCATAGGCTTCGATCAGGGTGATCATCACGTCGAAGTAGTCGCCTTCTGCGGTGCCGGGTTCGGGCTCGTTATCGAACAGTACCGACACCTGCTTGAGTGCCGCGCGGTAATCCTGGTCGGTGCGAATGGGGCGAATCTGCATGGTCGTTACTCCATTTCAACGCTGTCGGCGTCGATGGCATCGTACTGCTGGTGAGTGCCAACGAACTTGATGTAGAGGGCGCCAAAGCGGTAAGCCACGGCGACTACCAGGCGGTAGTCATTGCCTTTGATGTTGAACACCACGCGACGGCTTTTAAGAATGCTCGCGCTGCAAAACTGATCCTTGATCTGTGCAGGGTTCGACCAGTTGGCGTTGCGCGCTTCATCGATCCAGGCCAGAAGCGGTTGCTCGACATCCGGGTGCTGTTCCCAGAACGTCTTCAAATGACTGACGGCGATAATCCTCATGGCTCAAAATCCTAGTCCCGCCCTGGGACTTAAGCAAGGGAGTGAGAGAGGAAGGCGATGGACGGACAGCCATCGAGGCTACCCGTCCCGCAGGTGTGGCTCAGTGTCGATCAGCGCCTGCTGTCATCGCGGTGTGCACATCATCCATCACCGCTTTACCCATCTCACCCAGGTAATGTGCCGCCCAAGCATAGCGGTCCGCCTGCGGTTCCATGGCCGCATCCAGGGGCAACTGTTTTGCCAGATGTAGCAGCAGCGAGGCGTGTTCCAGGGCGTCAGCCAGGGGGACGTCGGCGTTGACCCGCAGCAGCGGGCGTTTGCCTTCGCCACAATTGGCAAAGGTTATTTCGCCGAGGGTATGCAGGGAGGAAGGGGACGGATTGAGGGTGTGTTTCATGGTGAACCTCCTTGATTCGAAGAATCATCACCGTCTGCCGCCAAACAGATCAGGGTGACGGGTTACGCAGGATTGGCGGAGCGGGAATCAAGGCAACCGGCGAATGCGCATTTCTTGAAGCCATAAAGGATCCTGTAGCCGCTGCCGAAGGCTGCGATCGACCGGCACGGGCGCGGCGATCTTTCTGGCGTTGAAGGCCCTTCGGTCCTTATCGCAGCCTTCGTCAGCGGCTACAGGAGTCTGTGTTCAGTCGCCTTCCAGCACCTTCGCCATTTCCGCGGTAGCGGCCCAGCCCAATCCGGCATACACCGGCTTGCCCACCTCGGTGGCATGCAGCACGGCGAAGCTCAGCCCGCGCTGGATGAATTCGGCTTCCGCCAGCTTCATCAGGGCCGAGGCCAGCCCTCGGCGCCGGTAGGCGGGTTCGACGTATACGTTGAGCACATAACCGCGCTGGTCCTGGGTCGGATGGGACGGGTGGGGCGGCCAGTCGATACTCATCAAGCCAATGGCCGCCACCGGTTGCTGGCCGTCCAGCAGGGCAAAGCCGTAATAGCGGCCATCGGGCAAACGCTCGCGCAACCAGGGGCGGAAGTGCTCGGTCATCCGTTGCAGGGCCGCGGGTTCTCCTCCGGCTTCGAGGAACATCGCCTCGCGGTGGCGGCAGACCAGTTCGAGGTCGTCGGCCACCAGCCGGCGCACCGCCAAGCCTGAAAAATCGATACCGCCAGGAATCTCGCTCATCCCATGCACCTCGGCAAAAAAGGTGATGCTAGGAGGGATCAAAACACCGCGTCAGACACAGAGCCCAGTAAAAATCGGCATACAGCCTTGGCCCCGCATGCCGGCGCTTCTGTGGCGGAAGCAATAAAAAGGGCCTGCCTCGCGGCAAGCCCTTGTGGTTTCCGGCGTTGGCCTCAATCCCCCAACGCGGCCCCTTCGCGCCGTGGATCGGCGCCACCGGCCCACGAGGTTTTACCCTGGGCATCGCGCACCCGCACGATCGCCTGGGTACCGCTGGTCATGTCGATATCGGTCAGCTCATGCCCCTTGGCTTTCAGCGCCGCTTTCAACCCAGGTGTGAACTGGCCTTGCTCCAGTTCGGTCGGGCCGTTGCGGCTGCCGAAGTTGGGCAGGCTGATGGCGGCTTGCGGGTCGAGGTTCCAGTCGAGCATGCCGATCACCGACTTGGCCACGTACTCGATGATCTGCGAGCCGCCCGGCGAGCCGACGGTAGCCAGCAGTTCACCGCTGTTGCGGTCGAAGACCAGGGTCGGTGCCATGGACGAGCGTGGGCGTTTGCCCGGCTGGACGCGGTTGGCCACCGGCTGGCCGTTCTCTTCGGGGACGAAGGAGAAGTCGGTCATCTGGTTGTTGAGCATGAAGCCCTGGACCATCAGGTGCGAGCCGAAGGCGGCTTCCACGGTGGTGGTCATGGACACCGCGCCGCCCTGGTCATCCACGGCCACCACTTGCGAGGTGGAAATGCGCATCGGCGAGCGGTCCGGGGCATAGGCCACCTGGATGCCCTGGGGCTTGCCGGGCTCGGCCTTGGCCATGCTGCGCTCGCCGATCAAGGCGGCACGCTGCGCCAGGTACCGCGGGGCGACCAGGCCGGCGATCGGCACCGGGGCGAAGTCCGAATCCGCCACGTACAACGCGCGATCGGCATAGGCCAGGCGTTCGGCCTCGGCGATCAGGTGCACGGCTTCAGGCGCCGGTTCCAGGCCGGCCGGCAGGCTGGTCTTGACCGGTTTCAGCGGTGGCAGTGCATAACGCGGGTCGCGGGCTTCCAGCGCCTGCAGGGTGCCGAGGATCTGCGCCAGGGCGATCCCGCCCGAGGAGGGCGGTGGCATGCCGCAGACCTGCCAGCGCTTGTAGCCGGTGCACAGCGGTTCGCGCTCCTTGGCGCGGTAGCCTTGCAGGTCGTTGAGCGACAGGCTGCCCGGGTTGGCGTGGCCCTGCACCTTGGCGACGATTTCCCGGGCGACCGGGCCTTGGTACAAGGCGTTCGGGCCTTCTTTGGCGATGCGCTCGAGCACCGCGGCCAACTGCGGGTTTTTCAGCAGGGTGCCGACGGCTTTCGGCGTGCCATCGGCATTCAGGAAGTAGGCCGCCATGTCCGGCGATTTCGCCAGGTACGGGTCGGCGACGATCATGCTGTGCAGGCGCGGGGAGATCGGGAAGCCCTGGTCCGCCAGGCGGATCGCCGGCTCGAACAGTTGCGCCCACGGCAGGCGGCCGTGTTTTTTATGGGCCAGTTCCAGGGCCCGCAACACCCCAGGCGTACCCACCGAGCGGCCGCCGATCTGCGCCTGGGGGAACGGCATGGGTTTGCCGTCGGCCTGCAGGAACAACTTCTCGGTGGCCCCGGCCGGCGCGGTTTCGCGACCGTCATAAGTGCGCACGGCCTTGCCGTCCCAGAGCACGATCAAGGCCCCGCCGCCGATGCCCGACGATTGCGGCTCCACCAGGGTCAGCACCGCTTGCATGGCAATCGCCGCATCGATTGCCGAACCGCCCTTGCGCAACATCTCGCGCCCGGCTTCGGCCGCCAACGGGTTGGCCGCGGCCGCCATATGCTGGTCGGCGTGCTGCACTTGCAGGTCGGTGCGATAACCCGAAGCGATTTCCGGGGCGGGGGGCAGGGCGGTGTGGGAGGGGGCGGAAGCGTTGCAGGCGGCGAGGCTGAGGGCGACGGCTATCAGCGAGAAACTGGCAAGCCGGCGATGACGCGGATTGAGGGTCGAGAACACGCGTTGAACTCCGTTCACTGGGTAAATGATGTGTCGTCCGTGGGGAGGAATGTACAGCAGTGAGCAAGCCCATGCTGGGCCTTTTGTTGATCGCTACGGTGCCGATATGGCTGGCGCTTCTGGGCAAGACCCGATGCCAGACGCTGGCCTGGAGGTGGCGGGTGGTGGCGCTTGGGAGGGGCAGGGACGGGGCTTGGGCTTTGCCATGAAAGCGCGGCGCGCCGGTGTGCATGGGCGCTGCCGAGCGCCGTGTTTTCTTCGGTGGCCAGCGCCTGGGCTGGAACCAGGCGACGCGTTTCACTGCGTTCCCGGATGCCACCCGGCCCAAGCGCCCTACTGACGTTCGGTACGGGTGGCAAGCCAACCGGCGACAGGCTGACCGCTACAACTGAACGAGCCTGCCAGGGTGGCATGGCTCGAACGAAGGGGGCGCCGGCAAACCTGGCTCGTCTCAGACCGAGATCCCGTGCAAGCGTAGCCAGGCATCCAGCGCCAGTGCTGTTTCCAGGTTGTGCCGGCTCATCTGCGTATTGAAGTAGCCCTCGGGCTGGCGCAGTTCTTCGGCCATATAGGCGTGGGATACGATGCCGAACACCGGGTTCCCCGTGTCCTGCAGAAGCTGCCGGGCACTCTGGCGAAGGAAGCGTTCGTAGCCCAGGTCGGCCGAGGTCGGATAGGGGCTCTTCCGGCGTTTGATCACCGCCTCCGGTACGAAGTCGGCACAGGCCTGCTTGAGCAACCACTTCTCCTCGCCATCCTTGCTCTTGATCGACCAAGGCACGTTATAGACGTACTCGACCAGTTCGTGATCGGTGAACGGCACACGTACCTCGAGGCTGTTGCACATGCTCAAACGGTCCTTGCGGTCCAGCAGCATCACCATCCAGCGTTTCAGGTGCATGTGGCAAAGCTCGCGCATCCGGCGCTCGTGCGGGCTGTCGTGTGCCAGGTGTTCGACCTGGCGCAGGGCATCGTCGTAGCTCGCCTGTTGGTACTGGGCGAGATCGCATTGGCGGTTGAAGTCGGCATTGATGAAACCGGCCGGCAACTTCACCCGCGACGACCATGGAAAGGACGCGGAGGCTATGACCTGAGGATCACGGAACCAGCCATAGCCACCGAAGACCTCATCGGCACCTTCTCCCGAGATGGCCACCGTGGAGTGCTTGCGAATTTCCCTGAACAACAGGTTCAACGAGGTATCCATGTCGCCGAAGGTGAACGGCACGTCCTTGGCGCGGAACACTTCCTCGCGCGCCAGGTCGGAGACCAGTTCCTCGTTGTCGATGAGGACAGTCTGGTGCCGGCTACCGATGAACTTCGCGGCCAACAGGGCAAAGGGCTGGTCCTGGTCGGGACGCAGGTCATCGCTCTTGAACTGCGCGGACTGGCCAGTGAAGTCCACCGAAAAGGAATTGATATCCCCGCCGGTCTTCGCCTTGACGATACGTTGCGCGATAGCCGTGAGGGTGGTGGAGTCGAGCCCGCCGGACAGCAGCGAGCACACGGGAACGTCGGCATACAACTGCGAGCCCAGCGCGTGGGTGACCAACTCGCGGGTCTGTTGCACGGTCGTCTGCAGGTCGTCCTGGTGCTCCTGGCGGCGTACCTTCCAGTAGCACTGGATCTTCATCTGCCCATTGGGGCGCCAGGACAGGAAGTGGCCGGGAAGCAGCTCCATCAGGTTCCTGAAAGGCGTCTGGGCGGTTCCCTTCGACAGCGTGAGCACGTCGACCAACCCTGTCACCTCCAGCCCCGTGGTGAATTCCGGGTGAGCCAGGATGGCCTTGATCTCCGAGCCGAAGAGCAGCCCTTCACGATGCCGGGCATAGAACAGCGGCTTGATCCCAAGGCGATCGCGTACCAGAAGCAGGTGGCCATCGCGTCCGTCGAACAGGGCAAAGGCGAACATGCCGGTCAGGTGATCACAGCAACGCTCGCCCCATTCCAGGTAGGCATGCAGCACGACCTCGGTATCGCTGCGAGTCTGAAACTCATGCCCCGCCTGCCGTAGCTGGTCGCGCAATGCATCGTGGTTGTAGACCTCCCCTGTGTAGACCAGCGAGACCTCCTGGCCGTCCGCAAAGCGATAGACCATCGGCTGGATACCGCCGCTCAGGTCGATGACCGCCAGCCGTCGATGCCCCAGAAGGGCGTGTCGATGTTTCCATATGCCTTCGGCATCAGGCCCGCGAAGTGCGAGCGTATTGGTCATGGCACGAATTGCAGGGTCTTCCCCTTCGAGCCTGCGCGTATAGTCCACCCATCCTGTGAGACCACACATTTAATAACTCCTGTAATGAATAGTTGAGCCGCGCCAGGTCCGTCGGAGCGTCTTCAGTGAGTCAGCCTCCTTGGCTGACTCGTTCGGTTACTGACCTTCATCCTCGCCGAAAGGAAGAAGACCAATCGCGTTATTCAGGGTTGCAGACGCCGCACCTTCCAGCCCGTATCGCTGCGGTCATACCGCAAGCGTTCATGCAGGCGATCCTGGCCGTTACCCCAGAACTCCAACGATTCAAGGCGCAACTCAAACACGCAATAACCCTCGGGACGCGGTAGCGGACCTTGAACTTCGGCCAGTTTCCTGGCGGCGTTGCGCAGGGCCTCGACATCCGTGAGCTCTTCACTCTGGCGAGACGCCGATGACATCGGATGCGTGGCATAAGGGCGCTTCAACCAGGCCTCGTCAGCCTTGGCATCCGGCATGCGCACGGCCTGGCCATTGAGGATGATCTGCTGGCTGGTTTCGCGCCAATACAGCGTGCCCGAGGCCCAGGGGTTCTCTGTGAGTTCGCGGCCTTTCTGGCTTCCGGCATGGGTGCTGAACATTACCCCGGTGTCACTGATCTCACTGATCACCACGATGCGCGTCGAAGGCCGGCCCTGGCTGTCAGCCGTGGCCAGCGCCAGCGCACGGGGTTCGCGAATGCTCACGCGGCGTGCGCGTTCGAGCCAGTTGTGCAGCACGCTCATGGGATCGGCAGGCGGCTTCTGGTACTCGGGGAACGGCGCATCCAGGGTGCCGGTCAGCGATTCCGACATGCCTTTACCCAACAGCGGTTTGCCTAGTACTGAACTGTTCATAGAACGATGGTCCCCCGTCCGAAGGTGATGCCATTGCCTGATACTTCGACCCGCGTCAGTTGATCGGCGCGGCCCTCGGCCCGGGCGAACATGAGTGAAGGGCGGCCGATTTCCACGCCCTGAAGAATTTCGATCTGCTGGCCGAACTCGATCTGGCCATGCCGCGCCAGATGGATCGCCAAGGGCCCGGCAGCGGAGCCCGTGGCCGCATCCTCGACCACCCCATAGGCCGGCGAGAACATCCGGCTGCGCCAGCGCCGTCCTGCACCGGCAAAACAGTTGATGGCCATGTCGTGGAAGCTGCACAGGGCACGGTGGTCGGGGTGCAGGGCCGACAGCGCGGCGATGCTCGGCAGGCCGACAAACACATGGCGCGGGCCGTTGTGATAGATCTCGATGGGAAAGGTCGAGTCGCTGATGCCCAGGGCCTTGAGCAATTCGGCGTCGCGCCCCAGGGCCGTCCAGGTCGGTATCGGCTGGTCCATGCTGGCGGCGATGACGCTGCCGTTCTGGCGCTCCAGCTCAAAGGCGATGGTGCCCATCTGGGTTTCCAGGAACAGCCGGTGATTGTCGGTGCGCGCACCCAGGGCAATGGCCGTGCCCAGCAACGGGTGCCCGGCGAAGGGCAGTTCGTTGACCGGGGTGAAGATCCGGATCAGCGCATCACCACAGTTACGTGGCTTGAGCACGAAGGTGGTTTCCGACAGGTTCATCTCCCGGGCGATGCGTTGCATTTGCTCGGCCGACAAGTCATCGGCGTCAAAGAACACCGCGACCGGATTGCCTTCCAGCGGGACGCTGGCAAAGGCGTCGATGATGACGTAGTTGTGCATGGTTATCTCCCGGCGGCCGAAGCGTTGTTCTCGACAGGTGTGTGGATCAGGGCGTGCCGCAGCAGGTCGGCGATGATGCGCGGACCTTCCTGGGTCAGCAGCGACTCGGCATGAAACTGCATGGAGGCAAACGACGGTCCACGCAGGGCATGCACCTCGCCGGTCTCGCTGTCGCGGCTGATTTCGACGGTGCCGATGCCGTCGATGTCCAGGCGGTCACTCGAGCTCTGGGCGGCGAAGGTGTTGTAGAAACCCACCCGTTCGGTGGTGCCGAACAGGTCGATCTGTTTTTGCACGCCCTGGTTGGGAATGGCTTTGCGTTGCAGTTCCAGGCCCAGGCACAAGCTCAGCACCTGATGGCTCAGGCACACCGCCAGGAACGGCCGCTGCTGGCTGAGCAAGGAGCGGATGGCCACGTGCAGGTGGTTGATTTTCGGCTGTTGGACTTCGCTCGGGTTGCCGGGGCCGGGGCCCATGATGACCAGGTCGTAGCCGTCAAAGCTGTATTCGTCGCTGAAGCTGCACACCGTCACCACCAGGCCCAGGGCCCGCAGTTGCTTGGCGATCATCGAGGTGAAGGTGTCTTCGGCGTCGACGATCAGCACCTGGCGCCCATTGAAGTCGGCCTGGATCTGCTCCCGCTGCTGGCTGTCCATCAACCAGAAGTCCGAGACGTAGGCATTGCGGTTGGCCAATGCGGCGCGCACTTGCAGGTGGTTGCCGAAACGCGACGGCGCCTGGTTTTTCAGTGCGCTGATCAGGCCAGTGGCCTTGGCCCGGCTTTCGGCAGCCTCGGTCATCGGGTCGGAATGGCGCACGATGGTCGAACCCACGCTGATCCGCACCTGGCCGCTGTTATCGATGTCGGCGGTGCGAATCAGGATCGCCGAGTCCAGGGAGCGCCCGCCCTTGCCATCGCTGCCGATCAGCGCGGCCATGCCGCTGTAATACGCGCGGCCTTGCGGCTCATAACGCTGGATGACCCGGCAGGCGCTTTCCAGCGGGCTGCCGGTGACGGTGGGCGCAAACAGGGTTTCGCGCAGAATTTCCCGTACATCGCGATGGGTCTTGCCTTCGATGAAGTACTCGGTGTGGGCCAGGTGCGCCATTTCCTTGAGGTAAGGGCCGAGGACGTGGCCGCCGTCCTCACAAATGCGCGCCATCATTTTCAGCTCTTCATCCACCACCATGTAGAGCTCGTCGGCTTCCTTGCGATCCGCCAGGAAGTCCATGACTTCGGTCAGGTTGGGGCCGGCGGGCGGATAGCGGTAAGTGCCGCTGATGGGGTTCATCACCGCGAGCCCATCCTTGATGCTGATGTGGCGCTCGGGGGACGCTCCCACAAAGGTACGGCTGCCGGTGTGGATGATGAACGTCCAGTAGGCGCCTTTCTCCCGTTCCAGCAGATGGCGGAAGAACGACAGCGCACTGGCCGGGCCGTACTCGCTGATCTCGGCCAGGAAGGTGCGCTTGATGACGAAGTTGGCGCCTTCCCCGGAGCCGATTTCGTTGGCGATCACCTGGCTGACGATCTCGGCGTAGCTCGCGTCGCTGAGGTCGAAGCGTTCGCTATCCAACTGGATCGGCACGTTGGGCAGCAATCCCAGCAAGCGTTCGATGCTGATGGATTGCTGCTCGGTGATTTTCATCGCCAGCAGCGGCGACTGATCGTCCACCGCCTCGAAACCGCGTTCGGCGATCTGGCGGTAGGGGATCAGCGTCAGTACATCCAGGCGAGGCGCGCCGATCGAGGTGGCAGGCAAGTCGATATCGGCCAGGACCTGCGGTTCCGACATTTCGCCGATCAGCACATCCAGCAGGCCGGGCCCGCTGGATTCCGGGCGGTACAACAGGGCAAACGGCTCGGGAGCCGGTTGCAGGATGCGCTCCATGAGACGGGCGGCTTGGCTCATAGCACCACCTCGTCGGTGGTGATGACCATGGCGCAACGGCTGGCGGCGTATTCGATGGCCATCCAGTGGTGCTCCTTGCTGAAGTCGGCGATCGCGTCGGCAACGAGGAAGGGCTGGATATCGTTGGAGTAGGCATCCACGGTGGAAATCAGTACCCCGACATGGGCGTACACCCCGCACAGGATCAACTGATCGCGCTTGTTGGCGCGCATGCGTTCCAGCAGGTCGGAGTTGAAGAACGCGCTGTAGCGCCACTTGGTCAGCAGCCAGTCACTGGGCTTGGGGGTCAGGGCGTCGACCACCTCGCGGTCGGCGGGGCTGGCCTTCATGCCCGGGCCCCAGAAATCCTTGAGCAGCCCGCGTTGCTCCTCGCTCATGCTGCCAGGTTGGGCGGTGTAGGCCACCGGGACGCCGTTGTCGGCGGCCCACTGGCGAATGCGCGCGGCATTGCTCACGACCTGTTCACGCAGGGCGTCGGGCAAGGGCCGCAGGAAGTAGCGCTGCATGTCATGCACCAGCAGCACGGCACGCTCGGGGTCGATGCTCCATTGCGCGAGGTTGACGGGCAGGTCGCGCGAAGTAGGCAAGACGTAAGGGACGATCGATGGAATGCCGGTCATGTCGACAAACTCCAGTCAAAAGGAGGCAAGGGTTGAGGTGGGCTGGTTTTTCCAGGCCATCACCGCGGTAATGGCCTGCCAGGGGGTCAGGCGCGGGTCGCACAGGCTTTTGTAGCGGCTGGCGACCTGATGCAGGCCGGCGGCATCGGAAGCGCACTCGCTGACGTCGTCAGGGGTGGTTTCCAGGTGCAGCCCGGCGGCCACGCCACCGGCTGAGGTCACGGCATGCTTGAAGGCGGTGATTTCCTCGGTGATGGCCTGCACCATGCGGGTCTTGTTGCCGCAGGGCGCGACGATGGTGTTGCCGTGCATCGGGTCGCTCAGCCAGATGATCTTGTGGCCGGCCTGGCGCACCGCTTCAACCAGCGGCGGCAGGCGATCGGCGACCTTTTGCGCGCCCATGCGGGCAATCAGGGTCAGCCGGCCGGGTTCGCGCTGGGAGTCCAGGCGTTCACACAGGCTCAGCAACTGGTCCCGGGTGATGTCCGGGCCGACCTTGCACGCCACCGGATTGAGCACTTCGCTGAGCAGCGTCACGTGAGCACCCGTTAACTGACGGGTACGCTCGCCGATCCACGGCCAGTGGGTAGAACCGAGAAACACCCGGCCCTGTTCGTCCTGGCGCAGTTGTGGCAGTTCGTAGTCGAGTACCAGCATTTCGTGGCTGGTCCAGGCCGGTGAACCGCTGAGTTGTTCCTGGCTTGCCGACGCTTTCCAGCCCAGGTGTTGCATGATGTCCCGCGCGGCGCTATAGCCTCGCACCAGGCGTTGCGCATCGTGCTGGCGATGGCCGCAGACGGCCTCGCGGCCGTTGACCATGTCGCCGCGATATACCGGCAACTCGATATCGCCAATGCGTTCGTTGTTGTTGGAACGCGGCTTGGCAAACTGCCCGGCAATCCGGCCCACTCGTACCACTGGTTGCTGGGTCACCAGCCGGAACGTACCGGCCAGGATGTCCAGCACCGCGGCTTTGCGGGCCACATGGTCGGGAGTGCTTTCATCCATGTCCTCGGCGCAGTCACCGGACTGGATGACCATCGCTTCGCCGGCCGCTACACGCGCCAGCGTGGCGCGCAGCACCAGGATGTCTTCCACTCGAATCAATGGGGCGCTGTCCCTGAGGTAGGCCTGCGCGTCATGCAATTGTGAAGGTTCGCTCCATTGAGGCTGCTGGAACGCTTCACAACTTAGAACCCGTTTCAGTAAGTCTTCCATGATGCGATCACTCTCACGAGAGATTAAGTTGGAATGCCTTCGCGTTTGATTTGCGGTACTGGAATACCCAGGGCGCGCAGTTGCTGAAAGACGTTCATGAATTCGCGATTGCGTTTTACTTTGCCGTCTTCCAGCTCGAAGGAGTGCAGAAAGTGGTTCTCGTAATAGCCTTCCGGATAGCCGGGAAAGAGGATCTTGCCGCGGCCATCGCACTCGACCCAGATATGGTTAGGATCATCGGTTTCAAATACTTTGACGTTGTACCACTCCCAGTCCGGGAAGCACTTGAGTGACCAAACAGCATGTTCGGCCAACTTGGCTTTGCCACTGATTACAATCGGCGCACCGGTGTCGGTGGTCCATAAGCCACCTGTACCATCCTCGGTAAATAGTTCATGACGGCGCAGGCGGTCCTGGCCTTTGGTCCGCATATATTGCTCGACCGTGGCGCGGTTCTTGCGGCGAAGTTCAGTGGTGTCGTTAGCGGTTAGTTGTTGCGTTGCACTATTAGGCATGCTCAATCTCCAATGAATCAGGGGGCCTATGAGGCGGGGATACCTTCACGCTTGATTCTTGGAACGGGGATGCCCAAGGCGCGAAGTTGTTCGAAGGGGTTCATGAATTCACGGCTCTGCGTGATCTTGCCGTCATCCAGTTCGAAAGAATGGATGTAATGATTTTCGCAATAACCTTCGGGGTAGCCGGGAACCAGAGTCTTGCCACGACCGTCGCTCTCCACCCAGAAGTGGTTGGGGTTATCGGTTTCAAACACCCGGACGTTGTGCCATTGCCAGTCTGGAAAGCACTTCTCCAGCCATGCGCCGAGGGCGGCCAGTTTCGAGTGGCCCTGGAACACGAGGGGTTTACCGGTTTCGGTGTTCCAGGAACCGCCACTGCCATCCTGAGTGAACAGCTCATGCCGACGCAGTCGATCTTTGCCGTTAGTGCGCATGTACTGTTCGACCGTGGCGCGATTTTTCTGGCGAAGTTCAAGATGATCATTAAAGCCGCTAGGGGAAAGCGAAGCAGGCATGGGCAGCATCCTCCTTAGTTGGGGGTGATAATGTTGAAAATAAATATTTAGTTAATTGACGTGGGTAAATATTTACAGTGTTTAACTATTGTTCCTTCGTGGCGGTGCTGAGTGGGTGTTGTTTATACACCTGCGTTTCTTGGGGGTGGAACTACCAGATCTTGTAGTGATTAGGGGCATGAACGGGTTGGCTGCAGCCCGCCGGATGAACTGTTGCATTATTGTGAAGAGGCAGGTTCATTCGTCGGCTGAGAGGCGGTAATGGCTTACTAACATCGCCCGGATGCAATGTTCTAAGTAGTTAGTTGGATTAGGCGCAATGAATCTAGTGCTAGCACAAAGCCGTCTATGACGGTGTGATTTTGCTTGTTGACAGAGATTCAGGTTGGTCTAGTCTAACGGCCTGTTTTCAACTTTGGTGGTGCTCAAAATGGAATTAGGGCAGCAGTTGGGATGGGATGTGTACTTTTATAGTATCTTTGCGCGAACCATGGATATGCAGGAGTTTACGGCTGTCGCGTTGAGGGCCTTGCGCGAACTACGGTTCGATTTTTTTGCCTACGGCATGTGCAGCGTGACTCCGTTCATGCGGCCCAGGACTTATATGTACGGCAATTACCCCAAGGACTGGGTGCAGCGATATCAGGCGGCTAACTACGCGGTAATCGATCCCACGGTGAAGCACAGCAAAGTCTCGTCGGCCCCCATTCTGTGGAGCAATGAGTTGTTCCGGGGGTGCGCGGACCTGTGGTCTGAAGCCAAGGATTCACATTTATGCCACGGCCTGGCACAACCCTCGTTCAACGCCCAGGGGAGGGTCGGGGTGTTAAGCCTGGCGCGCAAGAATAACCCCATCAGCCTTCAGGAGTTTGAAGCCTTGAAGCCGGTGACCAGAGCCTTTGCCGCAGCGGCCCACGAGAAAATTTCCGAGCTGGAGAGCGACGTGCGTGTCTTCAATACGGACGTGGAGTTCAGTGGGAGGGAATGTGATGTGCTGCGCTGGACGGCCGACGGCAAGACCTCGGAGGAAATCGGCGTGATCATGGGGGTGTGCACCGATACCGTGAATTACCATCACCGCAACATCCAGCGCAAAATCGGCGCCAGTAACCGCCTGCAGGCAGTGTCTTACGCAGTCGCGATGGGCTATATCTGAGGGGCATTCAAAAAGGACGACTCGGCCTGTATCAAGCGGTCTCTTTCAATAATGTGTCGGACATGAAGGCTGACGGTGCGACTGCGCTGCGGTGGTGCTCGCGGTGGGCCGAGAGTTTGATGGCGAGGATTTTTTCATTCTGGTGCACCGTGACCGGGCCCAGCCGTTCGTAGTGGACGCCGTTGATTTTGTAATAGCGCTCCATGGTGCTGTTGACGATCCCGACGATGGCCTCTGCGCCCGCCAGGGCGGCCGTCTTGAGGCTTCTCCAGAACAACGGCATCGCCAATTGCGGTTCGCGGGTGGTGAAGCGAGTCATTTCCCAGATGGCTGGATGCTTGGGCGGCGACCCGGCACAGGCATGGCTGAACACCCCTTCAAGCAGGTTGGGGAGCGTGGTGGGAATCAGCCGGGCGCAGCCAACGATGGCGCGGTCTTCATTGAACGCCAGGAGGTAGCGGGCGTGTTCGGCGTCGTATTGGTCCCATTCACAACCTGCCTGGCTCGGATGGGCGGGCAGCCGCCATCCGAGTTTCTCGATAAATTGTTCGTGCCGAAAGCGGCCGAGCATGAGTTTCAGCTCATCGCTCATTTCGTTCAGTGTGTGCTCTTCCATGTGCATTGCTGGGTGTTCCTTAGGGGGAGTGCAGTTTTATAGAGGACTTGCACAGGCTTGGCACCTGCAAGATCTGGTAGGGGCCTCGGTGGAATCGAGGTGAAGCCATTCGTTGGGGGGGCTTTGTCGAAGCGAGCGGCGGTGACAGGGGCGTTGATCCGGCCGTCGGTATTGAGGGCGACAGTCTGGCCCAGGCAGTCGCAGAAAATGCTTCATGCGCTCATGGGGCAAGAGGGCGGAGGGAAGACGAAGGCGAAGGTAGAGGGGGATACGAGGAGAGATAGCCAGAAACAAGAAAGCCCGCACTAGGCGGGCTTCTTGAGGTTGTTTAGAGACTTCCGTGGATGTCTGTAAACAGGTACTTGGTGTACACAGTCATTTGAACCTGTTTGTAAAATGGTTGATTTTATTGGGTTTATTGTTCTTGTCATTAGATAGGCATACATATGGGCATACAAGAGCATTGATTCTGGCCCACCACGGCATTGCTTGTTCTATTCATGACATTTAGCTTTGATAGCAATTTGAGAGCAGCTATAGGTGCCGTTATGAGTTACAGGGATGTGCGCGACTACTTGTTCGTGAGTGGGGATGCGACGAATGCCATCACTGGCCAAATCAATTCAGCTTGCGTTGAAATCAGCAAGCTTGCCGAAAAACGAATTTTAGAAACGGAACCCGACGCTCTAGCGAGATACTTCATTGAAAAGTACGACGTCGAGATACCAATTTTGGTTCGTGAGGGGATAGTCGCTACGCATCACGAACGACAGGTAGAGGTTTATTTTCAGTGGGATCGTGAAATGAGATCAGTCCCCGGTGAGGCATACGATTTCGAAGTGCCATTTGAAGGGGAGGCTGACATATTCAAGCTACGCCCCAATTCATTTGATCTCTCACCGCCCCAGGCTGTAGTGCGTCAACAGGTATTGACATTCACCATTGCAGATCGCCAGCTTACCCCTGAGGCAGTCAAAGCCGAACTGGACTCTCGCCTTGCGTCAATTGAAAAATATCTAGAGTCGCATCGCAGACAATGGGCGGGGTTTAGACAGCAACTGTCTACCTCGGTTGTGGCTGAGATTGCCTCGCGGCGTAAAAAGCTCCTTGAGCAAAAAGACAATGCTTCGAAGCTTTCAAGCATGGGTATTCGGCTCAAGGAAAAGCCAGGAGATGCCCGCAGTTACATTCCTCCTGCAGTTAAGCAAAAGGTTACGCCCCAGTTGCCTCCTATGACTCCGGCACGTGCCTTGGATCCGACACTCGACCTCAAGCAGTACGAGACTATCCTTGGCCTGGTCAGGGGAGCGGGCCACAGCATTGAGCAGAGTTCGTCGCGCACGAGAAAGCTGGATGAAGAAGCATTGCGGGATCTCTTTTTGGTTCCTCTCAACGCTCACTTCGGTACGGCTTCAGGCGAGGCTTTCAACTATCAAGGCAAAACTGACGTGCTGATACGTCACGAAGGGGGGAATTTGTTTGTTGCTGAATTCAAAATATGGGGTGGTGACAAACGTTTTTTGGCAACGATAGACCAACTACTGAGCTACCTGACATGGCGGGATACCAAGGCTGCCATAGTAATGTTCAACCGAAATGCGGGCTTTACTGCTGTTGTTGAAAAAATGAGGGTCTTGGTCAAGAAGCACCCACATTATGAAAGCGGGCCAGTGAAGCTTGACGAAACCAGTGATCGGTACGTTTTTTCCCTACCTCAGGATGTGGATAGGAAAGTCACCATCTCACTACTGGCATTCGACCTTGGTACTGATTAAGTGCCTTAGCTGATAGGCCTGATATCGCTGGGGACCCTGAGACATCCGTAAAGGTACGGGGTCGGAAACCCGCGGGGTTTCAGTAGTGGAAGGTGCTCCAGCTTACTGAAATTCAAAGGTTGAAATTGAAAGGATCTTGAAGAAAAGAGGGCATCGTTACCGGGGCGGTAACGGTGACCTCTGATCGATCGTTTCGTAGGGCAAATGCACAGGTAAACAGGCAGTTCACCGGGTTCACCTGTTCACTAAGCAGGGAGTTCTCCCGCTAACAAAATCCCGCGGGTTTCCGACCCCGTGTCCTAATGAACTCCTCAGGGACCCCGGCGTACTTTCGACCATGCACGTGACATTCGCTGGAGGGAATGATGCTTCCGGGGAGTGGGGGTTACGTTTCCCCCTAAAAGCTGTGTTACCCATGTTACTGGTGTAACGGTGCTATCTAACTAGCTGTATTTATTGAATATTTATTGAGTTACACCGTTGTTGTGAGTCAGTAGTGGGGAGTGTTACTAGGCTAACTGGTGTAATGCTTTAGAAGAGTGCATGAGTGCTTTGATGTAGGCCCTTCGGATCATCATCTGCCCAGTAGCATTATCAGCAGCCCGTCTAGTGCGGCCAGCAGGCTAGCAGATCCCTTTCGTGCCAAGTAGCTATCGGCCAAAAAAGCAGACATTCAAAGCGTCTACTAAGCTGGGGTCGATACAGAACGTAGGGCGCATCAGAAAGCGAGGAGGAAAATATTGGATTTTACTGTCGTCACTCATTCTTTTCGTAAAGGGCTTGACGCACAAAAATTACGAGGCCAGCTCTCGACACACCTGCAGACATTCCCACGGGGCTGTTGTGGTGTCGTTTCGGAGCTGCTCGGGGACTATCTCAATACCCAGCTAGGTTTGCGGGTTGAATACGTCTGTGGCGAGCGTGGTGGCGGCTCCCATGCGTGGCTTGAGCTCGACGGTGTAGTTATTGACATTACCAGCGACCAGTTCGATGGCTGCCCCCCAGTATTCATCGCTGTAAAAGATGATTGGTATGCGCCCTGGGAGGAGTCAGCGCGGCACATTGCAATTCATCATCCAAGTGCCTGGACCTACAGCGAGGAGCGCAACATCCTTCGAGCAGTGCTCAGCGAGGCTGGCCTCCCGAATTTAACGGCATAGAAAAAATTGCAGAGGTCATAATGGGACGTTCGGCCGACTACACAATACAAGGATTCCTGTACCAGTTTAATCAGACGCTCGCTGAACTGCTGAAGGCTGCGGATGAGGCGGAAATTACTATCGAAGGTATTGTCGAAGATATTGAGGTAGCAACATTTACGGGTACCAAGGCGATTCAGTGTAAGTATCACGAGACGCAGGATAAGTATACGCCGAGTATTCTGTATGATCCTTTGCTTCAGATGATGAAACACTTTAAGTCTAATCCAGCCGCGAAAATAAAATATCATCTGTTTGCACACTTTCCAAACAATCCAGTGATCGTCATCTCCGCTGTAGAGTTGAAGAGTGCTCTCGGCTCTAGAAACAAAGAATTAAAAACTTTGGTTGCAGAGGTTGCTGGTGTTGATGTTGATGAATTCCTGAAAGTATTTGCAATTACGGTAACACCAAAGTATGACGACTTAGTGGAGGAAAATGCAAAGCTGCTTGAGGGTCTTGGTTTCAATAGGGGGGAAGTGGAAACACTGTTTTATCCAAATGCCATTCAAATCATTGCTGATTTAAGTATCAAACATCAGGAGAAGCTTAGAAAAATCACCAAGAGGAGTTTTTTGGAAGAGTTACGTCGGATTAGATCTACTGCGGTTTCTCAATGGACACTTGCGTTAAAGACGCGACAGAAGGTTTTGGAGACACGACGTAAACAGCTAAAAGAAAACTTGAGTGCAAACGTTCGTCTGCGCTTCTTGGTTATATTTCCTGCGTTCCTAGAACAGTTCGATGAGCAGATTGTCCTCTTTATCAAGTCATTTATTGATAAGTACCATTTTAAGCAGGTACATACACACACACCCCTCTTTGCGCTGGACGTTTCTCAAGATTTATTTGATGAGATCGCGGAACGATTAATCGGGAAGGATGTGGTGCCAAACCTCGGACGACCAGTAAAGGCGTTTTCCGAGATCAGTTTTTTCCGTGAACCGATGGTTCTAAAGGATAAAAAAGAGTTTGTTCTGCGGTTTATTCGTTGGGATGATTACAAAAATCTTCAGCTTAAAATTAAGGCGGATGATTTTTTTGTAATTGGAGATGGAGATATTACAAGTCTAGACCTTCAGGATGTAAATCTTGAAGCCCTAGGTGCCGAAAAATTTGATGAAATCAAATATATGATGGGGATGAGCAATGCCTATTAAAATTGGAGCTGTGCTTTCGTGTGCGCCAGAAGCTGTCATCGTTGCGGTAGATAGTCTTGAAGCGTTCGAGAAAAATAAGGAAGGACTGCAAGTTGGCCGTTTTCTGAAGATTGCACAAGGCAACCATGATTTTACGATTGCCACCATCCGAAACATCAAAGGCACAAACACGATCACTCCAGACGGAAAGCCGACCTGGAGCTTCCAAATTGAGTGCCAAGCGATAGGAACTCTAGTAGAGGACAAAACGTTTGATCGTAGTAGTCTCCTCTTGCCGGTACCAACTGAACATGCATTCATTGCGGAAAACGATACCTTAGACAAGATATTCTCGGCAGATGGCGATCACGATTTCCCTCTTGGCAAACTCTCAATGAATAAAGCCATTGATCTTATGATCAACGGCAATAGATTTTTTAGTAAGCATATTGCCGTTGTGGGCTCCACTGGCTCTGGTAAATCATGCACTGTTGCGAGCGTGCTACAGGGTATCGTTGGAATATCTCAGCGTAAGAATAGTAACAAGGACATGCAAAATAACTCGCATGTGGTGATATTTGATGTCCATGATGAATATACCGCTGCGTTTACTTTGCATGCGGAAGAGTCTTTCACTCTGAGTCGACTAGATATTGATTCCCTCCAGCTTCCATACTGGTTGATGAATTCTGAAGAGCTCGAAAGCATGTTTATCGAGAGTAACGAATCGAACTCTCATAACCAAGTTAGTCAGTTCAAGCATGCTGTTGTTTTGAACAAAGAAATGCATAATCCAGATGTTCCAGAAGTGACGTACGACACTCCTGTTTATTTCTCGATTAGGGAGGTTTACAACTTCATTGAAAACCTGAATCGAGAGGTCATTGGTCGGCTGCCTGGAGAAGACAAGCCTAAGCTAGCCAGTGGAGACTTGGTGCCTGACCGGAAAATTTATTTCGAAAAAATCCACGATTTTGTTGCCAACTCGGCTGCGGCAGCGACCAAGGCGACCAATGGGCCATTCAATGGAGAGTTCAATAGGTTCGTTTCGCGGCTGGAGGCGAAATTGACTGATAAACGTCTCCGGTTTCTCTTGAATTCTAAGAAAACGGATGGGCAGGCGCATGTTACTGATGACTTTGAAGCGCTGATGAAGCAATTCATTGGCTACCTCCATAAGGCGAACGTTACCATTGTAGACTTGAGCGGAGTTCCGTTCGAAGTTCTTAGCGTCACGGTTAGTCTGATCTCTCGCCTTATATTTGACTTTTGCTTTCATTATTCAAAATTGCAGCATGCTGAAGACAAACTCAATGACATCCCCGTGATGCTCGTATGCGAAGAGGCTCACAACTATGTACCGAGGGACGGTCATGCAGCCTATCGAGCATCCCGAAAATCTATCGAACGCATTGCAAAGGAGGGACGGAAATACGGCTTGAGTCTGATGGTGGTTAGCCAACGACCCTCGGAAGTATCGGAAACAATATTCGCCCAGTGCAACAACTTCATTTCCTTGCGCCTGACGAACGACGCAGATCAGACCTATGTGCGACGGCTATTCCCCGATAACGCCAATGCGATCACAGAGATCCTTCCTAACCTAGCTCCTGGCGAGTGCGTTGTGGTCGGTGACGCCGTGTTGCTGCCAGCTGTGATTAAGATGCCGCTACCGGTTCCAGAACCACATTCACAAAGCGTCAAGGTTCATAGTGAATGGAAAACGCCATGGCGCGATGTTGTCTTTGCTCAGGTCATTGAGCGTTGGAGAAAATAAGTAGTTGAGTTGTTCTTGATTTAATTGCTTCTATGATAGGAGTGTTTTAGGAAAGTTTAATGGTATCCCGATCCTGACCTTGAATGGCCATGGTCGTCAGGTTAAGAAAGTGAAATTAAATTTTTAATTGGATTTTCGGGGTATGATGTGAAACACATAAACATCCTGTCTTTAGTTCAAGCTAATACTTCACTGGCGTCTCCTGTGTTTAATCAGTTTTTAGCTCATTATGATATAAAAATAAAGCCGGCAGAAATCGAAGATCTTAAAGGGCTAGTTGGCGGGCTGTATGATTTATCAGGTGATGCTAATGTTTTTTCTGCGTTTTACGTTGGTTATCAAATCCCCCAAATAGGTAAGGAGTTCGACTTATTAAGGTTTGGGAGGGATAAAATTATTAATGTTGAACTTAAAAAAACCTGCCCAGAAGAAAAAATAAAAGATCAGTTGGTGCGAAATAGATATTATTTATCCTGTGTTGGTAGATATGTATATTGTTTTACCTATGTTTCGGATGTGATGGTACTGTATTATCTACGGGAGGACAGCTGCCTAGTAAAGGTCGATTTTGGTTTTTTGAGAGATCTGCTTGTTTCTCAGGAGATAAACCACGAGGAAGTTATTGATGATCTTTTTGATCCATCTGATTACTTGGTTTCACCTTTCAACTCTACTCAGAAGTTCTTGCGTGATGAGTATTTTTTAACTCATCAGCAGGAGGAGATTAGGAGCCGAATTATACGGTATTTAACTCTTCCGAAAATGGTGAGATTTATTTCTGTGATAGGCAGTGCTGGTACTGGAAAAACTCTGCTTGTATATGATATTTCGAAACAGCTTTCGAAAATTAAGAGAACTAATCTTATTATCCATTGTGGGCAGTTAAACGATGGGCAGATTGCGTTAAGGGGAATGGGGTGGAATATTATTCCCATAAAAAGCTACTTGTCTTATGATTTGGCGAAATATGATTTTGTTATCGTTGATGAGGCTCAGCGTGTTCGCCCTCATCAGTTAAAGGATATTGTAGATAAGGTTCAGGCGTCGAACGGAAGCTGTATTTTCTCTTATGACAAGCTTCAGACTTTAGCTAGTTGGGAAGAGAGAAGCGATATAGATGCGTCAATAAGTGGTATAAGAAATCTGGTAGTATACAAGTTGTCCGAAAAAATTCGCACAAACAAAGAAATTGCAAATTTCATAAGGGTTCTTTTTAATAGTGGGAGAAATATCCAGTTGTCAAGTACGAGCAATATCGAGCTTAGCTATTTTAATAATTTAGAGGATGCAAAATACTATCTTGATACATTGAATGAGAGTAAGTGGGAAGTGCTGCGCTTTACTCCTTCTCAATACGGAAATGAACATCACGAAAAGTATTGTGCCGTCGCCAAAAAAACATCGCATCGGGTTATCGGGCAAGAGTTTGACGGTGTCGCGATACCGATCGATCAGTATTTTTCGTATGGTGCAGATGGCGGATTATATTATAAGGGGGCGGCCTATTATAATATGACCAAAATGCTTTTCCAGAACATTACCCGCGCTAGGAAAAGGTTGAATGTTGTGATTATAGGCAATGAAGAAGTATTAGGCAGGTGCATGTCTGTCCTACGATAATCCATCAGAAAGGGCCTTTTGGCCCTTGCTGATGGATCGTGGTTACATTTTCAACCAGCTTTCCACCTCGGTGGAGCCGTGCTTGGTTTTCCACTCTTTCAGCGTCTTGTGATTGCCGCCTTTGGTTTCAACCACTTCACCGGTGTGTGGGTTTTTGTAAGTCTTCAGCTGGCGAGGCTTGCGAGTGCTGGTCGTTTGAGCAGGCGCTTGGCGGCGCGAGCTGCTCTGTGGGTCAAGCAGATTGATGATGTGCTTGAGGTTGAAGCCGTATTTATCGAGCAGTTCGCGCAGCTTGGTTTCAAACTCGATTTCTTTTTTCAACGTGCCGTCACTTTTCAGTGCCTCCAAAGCCTGGAGTTGTTCGGCGAGGTCTTTTTCAAGCTGACGGTATTCGGCAAGTTTGGACATTTGCATTCCCTGTTTAGTGTTTTGACGATATCTATTTGAATTGTATTACAGCATGGAGTTCAGCTTATTTTCGACCCTGCAACTGGTCTTCGATGAAGCTCATTTCGCTCTTGATCAAGTTGACCGTTAGTGTCTGAACATTCGAGACTTTGCCCGTTTTGATGTCCACGATTTTCATCAGCTCGGTCAAATGCTTCTTGCGCGCCTTCAAGGAGTCGCTCCAGCTCGTGCTGCTTCGGATTTGCGTGATCATGATCTATATCCTAACGATGCTCTAAACAGCCTACGTGCGTAGGCTGTTTCAGGTGGCTCAGCGGGTTACAGCGAGAGGATGTCTTCTACAGTGAACTTGAGTGCGCGCTCCGACAGCTCACTGCTGCTCCATTTGGCGAAGCTTCCACCTGCTTCAGGAAGCACCAGCCTCCTGAGGCTGGGTTGATCACCCCCCAGCATGCCTTGGACAGCCCACAGCTTTGCGCCGAAATCCAATAGCGCCTGCGCTTTTTCGTTCCACTGTTCTTCCAATACCGTCCGTGCCAGCAACATGGCTGTTCTCTGGATGGCAAGGTGTTCCCTTTGCGCCTCGGCAATGTGTCGGTCGACAATTGCCAGCTCCTGTTCCAACGCGGCGATGATCAGGTGTTGGCGACGATTGTGTTCGATGGCCGTCGCAAGGTTTTTCGCGGCCTTCTGCGCGTCGGCATTGGCGTTCTTTTCGCCCTCGGTATCGCCCCAGGCCACGGCCTGCGCATAGGCAGTGGCGGCATCGGTTTCGGCTTGCCGGGCTTTGGCCATGTCTTCTACCGCTTGCTGCTGGATCTGTTCCAAGCGGGTGCTGAGGCTGTCGCGTTTTTCGTTGAGCTCTTGCTCGTCGGCTTTCCAGTTCGCCATCGAGTCGGTGTAACCCGCCATCAAGGTTTTGTGATTGAGCAGTTGCTCGCGTCGAGTGATCTGAGCGTCGATGAGCCAAGCATGGTGTTTACTGGAATCGTACGGAAGTTTCAGCCTGCTGTGCTCGGTGCGGATTTCGATCAACCGGTCCGCCTCCATGACCTCGTCGCCTTCCAATAGCGCTTCCAACGGCGCCATCTTGGCGTAGTGCTCTTCAGCCTCGCTCAGGTATTTATCGCGGCGGACGGTCAGCTGGTCGATCTCGTCGATCAACCGTTGCTTCTTTTCGCATAGATCGCTCGCGGTAATGCTTTCCGAAATCGGCTGTGCAAGCCCGGTGGTCTCCCGGCTGTCCAGTTCGCTGACCAGCAGTTCGTGTTGTTCGGTAGAAGCTTGGAATTCGTTCATCTGTCTTGTTCCTTCAAATTGGGTTTGGGTTGAATGAGCGGCTGGCGAGGCCGGGAATAAGCCGGCGCTACCTCAATCAGCAGAGATACCCTCAGGCAGCCCGAGCCTCGCTCTCATCCGTTCCCGGAATCGTCTTCACGATGTAGCAGCGCTGGGGCCCCAGGCCGGGCAACCTGACCAGACTCGACGCCTTGCCGTCGCTACTGGGTTCCAGCACACCGCGCTGCAACAACTCCTTGTTCACGGCGGTGAGGTTCATGCCTCGGAAGATTTCCGAGCGCCATGCCTCGGTCAGCACGTAATAGGTGTTGGTGGTGTGCATGGTGTCGCCCATGCCGTGCTCCAGCGTCTTGCGAAAGCCAAGTCGGTCAATGGTGCGCGGGCCGTGTTCGTCGATCTTGGCCGCCGCCGATTCCCAACGGGTGAAGCGGCTTTCGCCGAAGCGCTCGATGACCTGGCGCAGCCGCGCCAAGATCGCGTCGCCCTCGAAGTTACCGGCGCCGCCACGCTCGTTCAGCCATGCGCTTAAGCACACGCGAGCGGCGGTGGTGGCCGTGCCGTCCGGCCAACCGGTGATGCCCATCGCGGTGGCCAGTTCGCCCGCGGCAGCCGCGAGGCCGAAGCGAGCAGCTGCGCGGTGCGCTTGACCGCTGGCAGATGCTGGGAGCGATTGAGCGATGAAGCCTTCTAGCGTACGGCGCAGGATCGCGACCCAGCCGTGGCGCTTGCCGGGTTCGCAGAGTGCCGTCAGAAAGGCGGTGAGCGGGGTGCCGTAGTAATTTCCTACTCGTGCCTTGAGCGCGTCTGACAGTGCTGCTGCATCTTCGAATCCGTTCAGCGTGTCGAACATGCCGAGGCCTTTGCTGGCATCGGCCGGAACGGCAAGCATGCGCACCTCCATGCCGGCTTTCAGCTCCTTGTTGGCTTCGGCCATGTGCTGGGCCAAGGTCTTCTCGCCGGTGGAGAGGAACAGCAAGCGCCACTCTTGCACCTGTCGGCCCGCTTGGCCTCGATCATTGGCGCGGGCCTTGCCGGTGCCGTTGCCGAGCATATACACCGTCTCGCCGATGATTCGGGCGTCACACATGCCGATCTCATCGAGCACTAAAAGACCGTCGGAATGCGCGGCGGCAATGGACTCCAGTGCGTTGTCGGTCGAGCGCCACGATCGCACCAGACGCGGTCCGCCGTAGATTGAGGCGGCGACTTGCAGGTGAGTGGTCTTGCCGCCAGAGCTGTCGCCGTACAGGTGAAAACCGCCCGACTCATGGCCGAGCATGTGCAGCAGTGGACCGGCAAAGGCCACACCGACGACAAACGCCAAGCGGTGGTTACCGATGCACAGCGCGCCGATCTGCTGCTGCCATTGTTCCAAAGTGCCCGCTTCGCTGATCGGAGGAAGCTGGGCGCCGGCCTCGTAGAAGTGCAGCTGTTCCGAGTGCACGCCGACCTGCTGCTCGGGCAGCAGAAAGGCGCTGTCATGCCAACCCAAACGGGTGACCAGACGCGCACGTTGTGCACTGTCGAAGCTGCCCAGGTAACTCTGCAGGTCGTTGCGTGCGTTGCGTCCCGAACGGCTACCGGCGAGGCGTAGTCCCATGTCCACCAAAGGTCCAAGCACGTCCTTGCCGAAGTCGCCGGTCATGGTGCGCGCCGGGATGTTCCAGCGTTTCTTGGTGCCGTCGGGGTCGTCGAACTCGACCAGCAAGCCCCAGTTGTGGCCCTTCTCGTCACGGGTACGCGCAAGGATCGCCAGCGGCGAACACACCGGGCGTGCTTCGCCGTCATCGCCGGCATAAAACACGCCTTCGGACGTCAGGCGAAAGCCACCTGGCATTAGGTCATTTTTCGGTTTTGCCGGTCGCTTGGCTGCTGCTTTGGGCTTCGGTTCCGGCTCGGGTTCCACCTGGGCAACCACCGCCTTTTCTTCGATCACACCGAACAGATCACCGTTGCTTTCCAGCGCGTCGAAGTGGGCGGCGGTCCAGCCTTTGCCGATGGCATCGGCCGCATCGTCGCCATCGTCCCATTGACCACCTTTGGCAAAGGTCGGTTTGCCATTCTTGAGCGTGGGCTTGCGTTTGAAGACGTCCAGGGCGAGTACGTGCACTGAGGCGGCGCCGATTTCACACAGCTTTTCCGCGACGGCCTCCATGCAGCTCTGACCGCTGGAGTCGTTGTCCGGCCACAACAAGACAGACCGCCCTTTGAGCGGCGTCAGGTCTGCCTTATGCCAAGAGTTGGATCCGTTCGGCCAGCAGGTCGCCACGTAGCTTGGCATCAGCTCGGCAGCGGCATCGGCGGCTTTCTCGCCCTCGCACAGTACGACAGGTGCATCGAGCCGTTGCGATAGTTCGTCCAGGCACAGAAGGGGGCGCGGATCGGGCAGACCTTGCCAACGCCATTGAGTAGTTTGGCTGTCGGCGCGTTGGCACCAGGTCAGCGGGGCAAAGACTTTCCTTGGCTTGCCGTCTTCGTCCGGCCCAAGGTCGAAGCGATAAAGCGCCATGAGCGGCTGGCCTTGGGCATCGCGATAGATCCACACCTTGGAGGGCGCGCCATGTTGCCGGTGCTTGGCCGGGCACTTGTTCATGACCTCGACTGGGATCGGTTGGATGGCGATCCATTCCGGTGCTTTGCTTTTGCTCGGTGCAGGCTTCGATTGCGCGGCGCCTGCCGATACGTGCAGCATATCCGCCAGCTTGTTGCAGGCTTCGACGTCTGTGCCGCCGTCGAGGTAACGCACCAGATCGATTAGGTCGCCACCCTTGTCACCGGTAGCAAAATCCGCCCAGGTGCCTTTGCTCAAGTTGACCTTGAGCGACCCGGCACGTTTGTCCGTGCGGGTCGGATTGGGGGCGGTGTATTCCTTGCCTCCATCGACCCGCTTGCCGTTGGGCAGCCAGTGCGACAAGACACGATCAATGTCTTTCAGCGCGGCGGCTTTCACGTCGGCGAAGCTCGGACGTTTCGCGGTGCTGTTTGGGCGTTGGCTCATGTATCAGCCCTCGGCAGAAACAACGCGTCGTTGATGTCGTCGACCAGTGCTTTGGCCATCTCGCCCAGGTGCAGGGCGGCCCAACTGAAGCGCTCGCCGTTGTCGCTCATGGCGGCGTCGAGATTGAGTTGGTTTGCGTGATGCTGAAGCAATGACACCATCTCCAACGCGTCCTCGACCGGCACACCGGCGTTCACCCGGAACAACTTCAGGTCGGTAGCGTTGACGCGGGAAAAGGTGGCGTGGCCCAGCGTGGTGGAAGCGTTCATAGCGCACCGCCTTTCTGATCCATCGGAACAGACGTGGTGTCACCGTGCAGGGTTAGGGTTTTGATCAATCCCAGGGTGCCCCGAACATCCCAAATAACCGCAGCTAGGACGTGATTGGCTAGGCGTGGTCTGTCGCTTTCGCTTTCGAAATGGTCCTCAAGCAACATCAGTACGGACTCTGCGCGGTTGATAGCACAGGTGATTGCATCAACAGGGACACCCTTCTCGATGTCTTTGCTGACGCAGAGCAGGTCTTCGGGCAAGGCGAAGCTGAGGGAGGAGTTCATTGGGCACCGCCTGCGGCTTCGAGAGCGCGAGCTTTGACCATATGGGCGTTGTAACGGGCAAGGCGAGTAGCGAGGCTGGAGTTGGCGTGTAAAGCGGCGAGAGCCATTGCGCGGTGTGCAGCGGCGCGAATTTTGGACGGATTGAGGGCGTGTTTCATCTGGCGTAACTCCTGTATGTGAGGAGCTGCCACGGTTCGCCGCTAAACGAATTTGGGTGGCAGCTGTGCGCGGGTTAGCGGACCGGGCATACAGGACCCCGGCAGACCCGAAGGTCTCCCACGCACAGCCACCATAAAACGGGAATGCGGGCACAAAAAAAGCGCCTGCAATCGGTATGGGGGCGCCTGTGCGCCTGTATGTACTCGGGCCGCTAAACCCGGTCGCTGATTTTGCAGCGACGGCCAGAGAGTAACGTCCGTTTTTCGAAAGTGCAACTATGGGGATGACTTGCGGATTTTTCGGGTGTGGCATAAATTGTTCGGGCATGTAGATTTACCTCAACGCCTCCGGATCGCCCCCGGAGGCGTTTTCGTTTCAGGCATGAAAGTCGAAGCGCAGGGAAAGCAGGGGCAGGAAGCCGCCTTGGAGCATCGAGCGGGCATCCTCATAGGCTTCCGCTTGCTGGCCCTCGTCGACAATCACCGCCCCGGTCTTCTCGCAGTGCAGGGAAAGCGCGCACCAGGTGCCATCAGCCCAACTGAGTACGCTGACCACACGACCTTGTTTGTCCTGCTGGCTGCGGTAGCGCTCCAGGCGTTGCATGAGGCGGGGCGAAAAGCCGATCTGGCGAAGAATGGAAAACGGGTGCATCAGGGCTTTGTTGGCGATCTTGCGGCTCATGCGGCCACCTGATCACGGGCAGCGATGCGTGCTCGTGTCCATGCTTGAACTTCTGCCAAAACCCATGCAACCGGAGCGCTTCGGGCGTTGCTGTTGCTGAGCTTCACCGGCATTGGGAATCCACTGTCCGGTTGGCGCATGAGCTTGTAGATGGTTGGGCGTGCGAGCCCTACGATTGAAATGACCTCAGGCATTCGGATGAGGGTCGATGCTGGGTCATGAGAAGCGATGGTTTTTAATGCAATATTCATAGCGAGCCTAACCTGAGTGAAAAGAGACAACAGGCCATACGCTACGTAGGGGAGGGGGAACGGACAGTGTCCGCTCCCTTTTTTTTCACTTGAGGGGTCTAAGACCCAGAATGTTCAGATGGTCTCTGATGGTTTTTTTAGTTCCATGAACGTTCTGGTCGAAAAGCAGATTGGTTAGCTCTGCATCGCTCAGACTGCGCTTTTCAATCAAGCGGCCATTGATGATTTTTTCGGCCGCTGTCTTGATATTCGCGCGCCTATGCATCGTGTCCGATTGTATTTTTGATTCAGGATCTCGGTTTCCCTTACCGGCTTCATGACCACGCTTTGATGCCTTTGCCGAGAAAGCCTCGTCGAGCATTTGGTGTATCAGACTGGATGTGTTGAAGCCAGTTTTGGATACGTCGATGTTCTCCGCTTGCCTATACAGTACTGCCATCGATAGGGTCTGTTTGGCTTCACCCAGCAATTCAGCGAATCGCTCTCGCGCTTTGATTTCGGTTCCACTGCGGCGGAATCGTTCTTTTTCGACCAGGGCTAGATACTGGCGGGGCGACTCATTTCTCAACTGCTCTAGCAGTTCTGCATCGATGTCGTAGGTCGCAAGTTCAAGTTCGAACAACCAGTTTCCGAGTACCTCTACAGCTTCGGTGCCAAGTACGAGAGCAAAGGTCGCTGCCAGTTGCGAGTCTGTAGCTTGATGATTGAAGCCAGGGAGATGTCGAATGACATTTGGTAATGAGGCTGCTCCCGCGATGCTGGCATGGTCATTGATGACGTCACGTAGTTCAAAGACCGTTGTTGTGACTGGCTCAGCACGCAGTGCGTAGGAGCCATCCTCAAGCCAGAATGAAGTAGCGTCGTCGATAAGGTCGAATGCTTGTCGGAAGTGCTCGCTGAACTGGCGATAGAGGGCCAATTCGCGAGCGGCACGTTCGACGTCGTCCATGTCCTGGATTAAGCACTTTACGTCGATCCCTGCGATTTCCAGCTTCTCTATTCCAGTGCTCGGTTCAATGGGCATGTTGGGCACCCCGTCGCCCCGGAGCTGGAGGGCAGTCGCAGCGATGCACATATGAAGACGTCACCGCCCGCAGGGCTGAAGGAGGCGGATTTTCGTTACACGACTTGGTGTCGTTACACTCGGTGTATCGTTGAGGTGGTCGCGGTGTAACTCGAAAAAAACACAATAAATTCAATTGGTTGGTGTTTTCCGTTACACGTGTCACACGCGTTACACCGGTTTTAGAGGTGGGCTGGGTATGTGTACTCATACTGCCTTTCCGAATTGGCCTTGCACGACATTGCCTGCTTCCAAGGCATCAAGGTGATCTGCATACCACTGCATCATCTTTACACGCTGCTCAAGGTACTGGGCTTTGTTGTAGATCCCCCGGACTCCCTGTGCCTTATGACTGAGTTGGGCCTCGATATGGTCAGCGGGGTAACCATGCTCATTGAGGATGGTGCTGGCGATGTGGCGGAAGCCATGACCGGTCTGGCGGCCTTCGTAACCAAGGCGCCTGAGTGCCATGAGAAATACAGTGTCGCTTCGGGGTTTGGTGCGGTCGCTTCTGCCTGGAAATAGGAGAGAGTACGCCCCGGTAAGTTGCCGAAGCTCCAATAGGGCATCTATGGCTTGAGTGCATAGCGGCACCAGATGTTCGCGGCCTTTTTTACGTCCCTTGCGTTCGACAGGCACTGTCCACAGTTTCTTGTCGAAGTCGAACTCCACCCAATGAGCTTCGCGAAGTTCGCTGGGACGGATTGCCATCAGTGTCAACAGCCGCAGGCCAAGCTGAACATCTTTGGCATGCGGATAGGAACGTATCGCTCTGAGTAACTGAGGAAGCTCGTCAGGAGAGACATGAGCGTAGTTCTCTGCCTTTCCCGAAGACAGAAACTTATGCACGCCCTCCAAGGGATTGTTGACGGCTCTGCCAGTTACACGAGCCAGGTCATAGATATCTTTGCAGTAAGCCCTCACGCGACTCATCTGTTCCAGAATCCCCTGGCGCTCAAGTCCTCTCAATAGCTCCATCCATTCCATAGACATGATTGAGGTGTAGGGGCGTTTACCTAGCGAGGGGAACACGTGGCGTTCGAGTGCGCCGAGTATCCTTTTGGCAGTCCCAGCATCCCAGCCGCTGAGGCGAGACGTATGCCATTCCCTGGCTAGTGATTCGAAGGTGTCATTGGCTGCGTCAATGTCAGCCGCCTGACGAGCCTTCTTGGAGATGATTGGGTTCTTGCCCTCTGAGGCGTCAGCTCGCAGCTCTGCCGCTTTCTGTCGAGCGAAGGCGCCGCTTACTTCTGGATAGCCGCCGAGACCTAGCCAAGACCATTTGCCGTCCGGTTTCTTGTAGCGTAATTCCCAAGATTTTTGGCCATTTGGTTTGACTCTGAAATACAGCCCAGGACTGTCTAGTTCGCGGTATGCCCCGGCCTCAGGCTCCAGGCTGGAAAGTGTTGTATCAGCGAGAGGACGTCGCTTGATATCGGCGCGCTTCATCCGTGTATGCCTCCAGTTCAATTAGTTCTGAAGCATACACGTGGGCATACACGGTGGGGAAGGATAGGTGTAGATAGAGGTGGACAGCCAGAAACAAGAAAGCCCGCACGAGGCGGGCTTCTTGAGGTGATTCATAGACTGCTGTAGACATCTATGGATCGGTACTTGGTGGCTACACAGGGACTTGAACCCCGGACCCCAGCATTATGAATGCTATGCTCTAACCAACTGAGCTATGTAGCCAAGTGGCGCGCATTATTCGCGTAGAACGGTAAGGCGTCAAGCGCTTTTTATAAAAAAATTATCTACGCTATCAACCGTTTATCCAATTCCCTCCTGTAGCAATGGCGATGGGCAGCGCTGGAACCAGCGGCTGGCCTGTTCGTAGGCGTGGGCCAGTTGCAGGACGGCGAAGTCTGCCTGGTGCTTGCCGATGATCTGCAGGCCCATGGGCAGGCCGTCTTTATTGAAGCCGGCCTGGACGTTGGCCACCGGGCAGCCGGACAGGGTGCCGGGGATCACCACTTCCATCCAGCGGTGGTAGGTGTCCATGGCCACGCCGTTGATGCTCTGGGGCCAGGCCAGGGTTTTATCGAAGGGGAAGACCTGGGCGCTGGGCAGCAGCAGGTAGTCGAAATCCTCGAACAACCGGGAGATTGCCCGGTACCAGTTGCTGCGCTGGACCGAGGCGGCAAACACCTCGCTGGCCGAGAGCGTCAGGCCGTTTTCCACTTCCCACCGGGCTTCCGGTTTCAATAACGCACGTTGTTGCGGATCGGCATAGGCCGTGCCCAGGGAGCCGGCGACCATCCAGTGGCGCAAGGTGCGCCAGCAGCTCCACAACTGCGGCATGGCGAAATCGGGTTGCACCGGTTCGATGCGGCAGCCGAGGCTTTCGAAGTCGGCAAAGGTCGCCTCGCACAGCGCGAGCAGGCCCGGTTCCATCGGCAGGTAGCCGTTGAAGTCCCCCAGCCAGCCCAGCCGGGTGCCCTTGAAGTCGCGCTCCAGCGGGACCGTGAAGGCCGTGCCGGATTCGGCGATGGACAGCGGCGCCCGGGCATCGGCGCCGGCCTGTACCGACAGCAGCAACGCGGTATCGCGCACGCTGCGGCCCATGGGGCCTTCGTAGCCCAGCTGGTCGAAGAACAGGTCGCTGCTGTCGTCGAAGGGCACGCGGCCCTGGGACGGGCGGAAGCCGATGATGTTGTTGAACGCCGCCGGGTTGCGCAGCGAGCCCATCATGTCGCTGCCGTCGGCCACTGGCACCAGGTGCATGGCCAGGGCCGCGGCGGCGCCCCCGCTGCTGCCGCCAGCGGTCTTGCCTGCATCGAAGGCGCAGGCGGTGGCGCCGAACAGCGGGTTGTAGCTTTGCGAACCGAGGCCGAATTCCGGGGTGTTGCTTTTGCCGATGATGATCGCCCCGGCGGCCTTGATCCGCTCGACCATGATGCCGTCGCGCGGGGGAATAAAATCCTTGTACAGCGGCGAGCCGAGGGTGGTGCGGATGCCCTGGGTCAGGGACAGGTCCTTGATCGCATGGGGCAGGCCGTGCATCCAGCCACGGTATTGCCCGCGGGCCAGTTCGGCATCGCGGGTGTCGGCCTGGGCCAGCAGTTGCTCGGCCGGTTGCAGGCTGACCAGGGCGTTGACCCTGGGGTTGAACCGCTTGATATGGGCAAGATAAGCCTGCATCACTTCCCGGCACGAAACGTGGCGCAAGCGGATGCGTTCGGCGAGTTCGTGGGCCTGCAGCAGGACCAGTTCGCTGATGTTATTGGAAGTCATGGCAGGGCTGCCTTTCAAACGGCTGGAGAAGCGCCCCGCCAGGCTGGCGGGGCGGTACAGGTCAACGCATCAGGTTGGTCCACAGGCGGTCGGCCAGGCGGATTGCGCCTTCGCCGCAGGTCTGGCTGAACACCACCTTGGTGCCTTCGGAAATGTGCAGTTCAGGTGCGTCCTTGAGGCCGGCGTCGAGGAAACTTTCCACGCCCTTGACCGGGCTCTGGTGCTTGAGGAAGTTCTGGGTCATCGCAGCGTTTTCAGGCTCGCTGAGGAAGGCGATGAAGGCCTTGGCGTTCGCCGGGTTCTTGCTGCCCTTGGGGATGACCATGTTGTCGACCCAGGCCAGCACGCCCTCCTTGGGATAGAGGTATTTCAGGCTGGGTTTCATCTCCCGGGCGCGCATCGACGAGCCGCCCCAGAACATCGACATGTCGATCTCGCCCGAGGCCAGGTTCTCGCGGATCGAGCCGGCCTTGGAACTGTAGGTCTTGACGAAGGGTTTCTGCGCCTTGAGCAGGGTCAGCACCTGCTGCATCTGCTTGGGGTCTTCGCTGCACAGCGGGATGTCCAGGTACAGGCTGGCCATGTCGATCACCTCGCTGACCGAGTCGAACATGTTGATCCGCCCCTGCAACTCGGCCGGCGGCTGGTAGAGCACCTTGTAGCTGTCGGCCGGGCCCTTGTAGCGCTCGCCGTCGAGCACCACGCTGGTGGTGCCCCAGATAAAGGGCACGGAGTAGGCGCCCTCGGGGTCCCAGGTGGGCTTTTTCAGGTGGTCGACGAGGCCGGCATAGTAGGGCTCCTTGGCCGGGTCGAAGCGCTCCAGCAGCTGTTCCTTGACCAGGATCGGGATGAACTGGTGCGAAGGGACCGCCACGTCATAGCCGGTGCCGCCCTGTTTCAGCTTGGCCAGCAGGGTTTCGTTGGAGTCGTAGGAATCCACCGTGACCTCGATGCCGGTCTGCTTCTGGAACTTGGCGAGGATCTCTGGCGAGAAATAGCCGCTCCAGCTCACCACGTTGAGTTTCTCGGCGGCGTGCACACCCAGTGGCAGGCTCAGCAGCAATGAGGTACCGAGGCTTGCGATCAACTTGCTCATGTCTTTTCCCCAAGGTCAGTGGAAGGTTCAAGCGTGTTTTTTGCCCAGCAGATAAGAGAGGCTGACGAACAGCACCGAGACGCCCAGGATCAGGGTCGAGACGGCGTTGACGTCGGGTGTCACGCCCATGCGCAACAGGCCGAAGATGAAGATCGGCAAGGTGGTGGTGCCGGCCTGGGAGACCATCATCGAGATCACGAAGTTATCCAGCGAGACGATGAAGGCCAGCATCAGCCCGGAGACGATCCCCGGCATCAGCAGTGGCAGGGTGACCTTGCGGAAGGTGCGCCACGGCCCTGAGTAGAGGTCGGCCGCGGCCTGCTCCAGGGACAGGTCCATGTCGTTGAGCCGCGCGCGGATCGGCAGGTAGGCGAACGGAATGCAGAACACCGTATGGGCGATGATCAGGTTGCCGTAGCCCAGGGACAGGCCGATGGTGGAGAACAGCGCCAGGGTGGCCACGCCGACCACGATTTCCGGCAGCACCAGCGGCAGCATGATGGCGCCCATGGACAGTTGCAGGCCCTTGAACTTCGCCCCGCGGGAGGTCCCCAGCGCCGCCAGGGTGGCGATGGCGGTGGCGATCATGCTGGCGCACACGGCGATCAGCAGGCTGTTGCCGGCCGCCGAACGCAGCGCCTGGTTGGCGAAGGCGGCGCGGTACCAGTCGAGGCTGAAGCCGGTCCAGACCGTGGCCGACTGGTTGGCGTTGAAGGAGAACACCACCAGCACCAGGATCGGCGCGTAGAGGTACAGGTAGAACAGGAAGCTGAAGCCGCCGAAGCCAGGAAAGTCCTGTACGCCGAGGCCGTTTCGCTTGAACAGGCGCAGCATCACACACCTCCCCGGGCAACGCGCTGGCGCTGGGCGCGCAGGGCATACAACGTCAGGACCAGCATCACCGCCGCCATCAGCACCAGCGACAGCGCGGCGCCGAACGGCCAGTTACGGGCATCGCTGAACTGGCGGAAGATCAGGTTGCCGAGCATCATCCGGGTCCCGCCGCCCAGCAGTTCCGGGGCGATCATCGCCCCCAGGCAAGGCACGAAGGTGAGGATGGCGCCGGCCAGGATTCCCGGCTTGGCCAGGGGCAGCATCACCTTGCGCAGGGTGCGGATACGCCCGGCATACAGGTCCTGGGCGGCTTCCAGCAGGCGGGTGTCCATTTTTTCCAGGGTCGCGTAGATCGGCAGCACCACGAAGGGCGCGTAGGTGTAGACCAGCCCCAGCAGCACCGCGCCGTCGGTGTAGAGCATCTGCAGCGGCTCGTGGATGACTCCCAGGTCCATCAGGCTGTTGTTGATCACACCGCTGCTGCGCAGCAACAGAATCCAGGCGTAGGTGCGGATCAGCAGGTTGGCCCAGAACGGCACGGTGATCAGGAAGATCAGCAGGCCGCGACGCTGTGGCGGTTGCATGGCCAGCCACACCGCCACCGGGAAACCGATCAGCAGGGTGATGACCGTGGTCAGCCCGGCGATGCCGATGGAGCGCAGGGCGATGATCAGGTAGGAGTCGGCGAAGGCCAGGCTGTCGTCCAGTTGCCGTTCGAACAGCAGAGCGGTGTAGGCGTCGCTGCTGAAGACCGGGTCGACCCCACCATAGGGGTTGGCCTGCATCAGCGAGTAGCCGATGACGATCAGGATCGGCACCAGCAGAAACAGGGCGATGGCCAGCAGCGCCGGGCTGACCCCGAGGAAGCTGTGCAAGGCCTTGCGCCGTTCCAGGGTGTTGGATAGCGATGATGTGTGCATGACGAACCCTCGTGCTCAATCCAGCAGGACGCTGGCGCTGCCACGGTCGAACAACAGGCCGGCCTGGCTGCCCACCGGGAAGCGCTGGCTCTGGTCGACGCTGTTGGGGGTGCGCACTGTCAGGCGCGACCCGTCGCTGAGGCTGACCTGGTATTGCAGGTCGGTGCCCAGGTAGATCTGCGCCTCGATCCGGCAGGGCAGAGCGCCTTCGCTGCCTTGTGGCAGCAGGTGCAGGCGCTCGGGGCGGACCGACAGGGCCACGGTCGCGCCGACGCTGATGTCGCTGCACGGCTGGGCGGGCAGCGGATGCCCGGCCGGCCCGACGAACCAGGCGAGGCCGGCTTCGACGCGGGTCACGTTGGCGTCGATGAAGTTGGTTTCACCGATGAAGTCGGCGACGAAGCGGTTGCGCGGCCGTTCGTAGATGTCCTCGGGGCGACCGACCTGCTGCACCTCGCCTTCCGACAGCACAGCGATGCGGTCGGACATGGTCAGGGCTTCTTCCTGGTCGTGGGTGACGAAGATAAAGGTGATGCCGGTCCTGGCCTGGATGCTTTTCAGCTCTTCGCGCATGGCCTGGCGCAGCTTGAGGTCGAGGGCCGAGAGCGGTTCGTCGAGCAGCAGCACCTTGGGATGGGGGGCCAGGGCGCGGGCCAGGGCCACACGCTGTTGCTGGCCGCCGGACAGTTGGGCGGGCTTGCGCGTGGCGAAGCGTTCCATCTGCACCAGGGCGAGCATTTCCCGTACCCGCTCGGCGATCTGCGCCTTGCTCAATACCTTGCCCATGGGCTGGGATTCCAGGCCGAAGGCCAGGTTCTCGGCGATGCTCATATGGGGAAACAGCGCGTAGTGCTGGAACACCGTGTTGACCGGGCGCTGGAAGGGAGGGCGATCGGCGATGTTTTCGCCGTAGAGCAGGATCTCGCCCTGGGTCGGAAATTCGAACCCGGCGATCATCCGCAGCAAGGTGGTCTTGCCACAGCCGGACGGGCCGAGCAGGGTGAAGAATTCGTTGTCGCGGATGTCCAGGTCGATGCCTTTCAGCGCCACTGGCCCGGTGTGCGGATCGCCGTAGACTTTGCGTACGGCGCGGATAGACACCGCCAGCGTTTGCAGCGAATGCAGGGCATTCATGCGTAACCTCCGATTCCCCCATCGCCCTTGGCAAGCGTCTGCAAGACGCCGCGCGGCCAGGCCATGGATATTATTTTTCTGGGCAGGATCGAGATGTGTTCGGGTGTGTGGCGAGCCGGTCTTGCAGGCTCTTTATTGTTCTGCTGGGGGCGATTATCAGTGAGGGGTTGCGGGGGCGAAACTTCAATTTTAACATAGCAGCTGTTAAATAATTTAATAGCTAAAGACGTCTCCAGTCATGCCTGAGCACCGTTTGCCACCGCTCAACGCGGTGCGTGCCTTTGATGCCGCCGCCCGCCTGGGCAGCTATGTCGAAGCCTCGAAAGCCCTGCACGTGACCCAGCCGGCCATTGGCCGCCATGTGAAGCTGCTGGAGGAATGGCTGGGCACGCCCTTGTTCGAGCGCACGTCGCGCGGCGTCACCCTGACCCCGGCCGGGGAGAAGTACCACCGCAAGATCGCCGCGGCCCTGCAACTGATCATCGAGGCCGGCAAGGAGGTGCAGCCCAAGGCCGCCGAACGCTGGCTGCGGATCATGGTGGTGCCGGGTTTCGCCAAGCGCTGGCTGACCCCGCGGCTCGAGGCCATGCGGCATTTGCGCCCCGGCCTGAAGTTCGCCATCGAGCCCAACTCGACCTTCACCGAAGTGGACGCCAAGACCACCGACCTGGGCATCGCCTACGGTCTGGACGGGCAATACGCCGGCTCGCGGGCGACGCTGATCTGCCCACGGGTATTTCCGATCTGCAGCCCGGAATACCTGGCCAGCATCGAACCCGTCCACAACCCGAGCGACCTGGTGAAGCACGAGCTGATCCACTTCGACGATGGCGAGTGGTGGAACATGTGGTTCGCCGCCAACGGCCTGGATATCCACCTCACCTGCGACCTGATCTACGTGAACAACGACCATGCGCTGTCGGTGGCCGAAAGCGGCCAGGGCATCGCCCTGGCCAACGAGGTGCTGGTACGCGAGGAACTCAAGGCGGGCAGGCTGGTGCGGGTACTGGATGATCAGGTGAAGCTGGAAAGCTATCGGGTGCTAACCCCGTCAGCAGAGCTTTCGGCGGATGTGCAGTGGTTTATCCAATGGCTGAAAACCGAACTGGAAGCGGACTTTCCGGAGGCGGTGATTGGTCGGTGAGGGTGGGCAATCTCGCCAGTGCGTCGACCTTTAACAGCCTTACGACGGTTACGCCGCCGATCGCAGCCTGCGGCAGCGGCTACAGCTCGCAAGCCCAACGGAACCCCTGTCGCCATTGGCGCAGCCGCTATCGGCCCAGGTACGGCAATGCCCTGTTCAGGAAAAATATTCAAGTCGTTAGCAAGCTAAGGGGATAGCCGCGGCGCACCGAAAAATGGCACATTGGCCGCCCCTGCAACTGCGCATCCATCTGCTGTACGGAAACTCTCATGGCTATCAGCAACCTTCAGTCGGCCTCCGTGGCGACTCCCTCGGCCTCTCAAAGCAGCCCCCTGGTGCTGCGCATCATTGGCGCGGTGGCGCTGGCGCATTTGATCAACGACCTGATCCAGGCGGTGCTGCCGGCGATCTACCCGATGCTCAAGGCCAGCTACGACCTGACCTTCACCCAGGTCGGCCTGATCACCCTGACCTTTCAGCTCACGGCCTCGCTGCTGCAGCCCTGGGTCGGTTATTACACCGACCGCCATCCCAAGCCGTACCTGCTGCCGGTGGGCATGATCTGCACCCTGGTTGGCATTCTGATGATGTCCCAGGTCGGCAGCTTTGCCTTGATCCTGCTGGCGGCGGGGCTGATCGGTGTCGGCTCCTCGACCTTCCACCCGGAAGCCTCGCGGGTGGCGCGGCTGGCTTCCGGTGGGCGTTATGGCCTGGCGCAATCGAGCTTCCAGGTCGGCGGCAACGCCGGCACCGCCTTCGGCCCGCTGCTGGCGGCGGCGATCATCATTCCTTTCGGCCAGGGCAATGTGGCCTGGTTCGGCCTGCTGGCGGTCTTCGCCGTGGCGCTGCTTTACGCCATCAGCCGCTGGTACGCCAACCACCTCAAGCTGTTCAAGCTCAAGCAGGGCCAGGCGGCGACCCACGGCCTGTCCAAGGGGCGGGTGCTCAGCGCCCTGATGGTGCTGGGGCTGCTGGTGTTCTCCAAGTATTTCTACATGGCCAGCCTCACCAGCTACTTCACCTTTTACCTGATCGAGAAGTTCGACCTGTCGGTGGCCAGCTCGCAGCTGCACTTGTTCCTGTTCCTCGGCGCGGTGGCGGCCGGGACCTTCTTCGGCGGGCCGATCGGCGACAAGATCGGGCGTAAGGCGGTGATCGGGTTCTCGATCCTCGGCGTGGCGCCGTTCACCCTGCTGCTGCCCCATGTCGACCTGTTTTGGACCAGCGTGCTCAGCGTGGTGATCGGCTTCATCCTGGCGTCGGCGTTCTCGGCCATCGTGGTCTACGCCCAGGAGCTGGTGCCGGGCAACGTCGGCATGATCGCCGGGGTGTTCTTTGGCCTGATGTTCGGTTTCGGCGGGATCGGCGCGGCATTACTGGGCCACTTGGCGGACATCCACGGCATCGAGTACGTGTACTTCCTGTGCTCGTTCCTGCCACTGTTCGGCCTGCTGGCGATCTTCCTGCCGCGGACCCAAAAAGCCTGAGTGCATGCCGTGAACGAAAGGGCGCCGACAGCGATGTCGGCGCTTGAGTTGATCTGCCGGGAACATCAGTTCGCCGATGAAACCATGGAGTAAGGTAATGACCCCTGAGCGTATAACCCTCGATGCCCTGTTGACCGGCCGCGCCGTGGCCTACAGCCGCCCGGGGTCTATGAGCGCGATCGCCAAGACCCCGCGCACCGGCAGTCTGCAGGTCGGTCCGCTGGGCCTGCTGGACGACGAGCAGGGCGACCTGCGGGTGCATGGCGGCACGGAAAAAGCCATTCATCACTACCCCCGCGAGCATTACGCCGCCTGGGCCGCCGAGTTGGGGCCGCACGCGTTGCTGGAACAGCCGGGCGCCTTTGGCGAGAACTTCAGCAGCCACGGCTGGACCGAGCAGAACGTCTGCCTGGGCGACCGTGTCCGGGTTGGCAGCGTGTTGCTGGAGGTGTCCCAGGGACGCATGCCGTGCTGGAAACTCAATGACCGCTTTGCCGTGAAAGACATGTCGCTGCGAGTCCAGCAGAGCGGGCGCACCGGCTGGTATTACCGGGTGCTGGAAGCGGGCAGCGTAAGCGCCGGGGACGTGTTGCAGCAGGTCGAGCGCCCCTTCGAGCAGTGGCCGCTGTCGCGCTTGAGCGCGGTGCTGTTTTCCCGCGAGGTGGCAGTGGAGGAGATTCGTCTGTGCCTGGAGCTGCCGCTGGTGCCTTCCTGGCGCCGCACTCTGGAGCGTCGGGTCGAACTGGCGGCGGTCGAGGATTGGGGCCCGCGCCTGCTGGGTACTGAGCGGGTCGATGAGGAACCCGCCCGCTGAGCGGCGGGCGGGATCAGTTCGCCTCCAGGGTCAGGCGCGCCTGGACCAGGGCCTGAGGGTCGACCTCCAATTGCAGCGACACCAGGTTGACGCCCTGGTTTTCCACCTCGTCCAGCCAGGTCAGCAAGTCTTGCAGCGCGCCGCCCAGGTTGAGATTGAGGCGTCCGGACTCTTCGCTGTCCATGCGTTCGATGCTCAGGTTGGCCGCGGCCGTGCTGGCGGTGATCAGGCCGGCCAGGGTGCGGCTGTTGGCCTGTTGGCCGCGGGCCTGGGTGGACGAAGGGAGCTTGAGCAGATCGGTTTGCAACTGTAGGGCCTCCTGGAACTGCTGTTCAGCCTGGCGCAGGGCCTGGCGCTGCGGATTCCAGAGCAGGGTCCAGAACAGCGTCACCGCCAGGAACAGGCTGAGCAGCTTCAGGGCCAGGCGATCGCGGGCCGGTAGCTGCTGCCAGCGGTTCGAGTAACGATTGAAAAGGGTGGTCATGGTTTAGTCCGTGATTTTCAGGCGGGCGCTGACCCCGTCCGGGGCGAGCACGGCCGAGTCGGCCTGCACGTTCGCGCCCTGCTGCGCGAGGGCTTCGCGCAGACGTTCGAGGGTGGAGAAATCCGGCGCGTTGACTTGCAGGGTCCAGCCTTGCGCCTGTTGGTAGTCCAGCCGGCGGATCCGCGTATCGCCGCCGTCGCTGTTGGTCCATTGGCTGGCCAGGCTGTCGAGCCGGCGCGCCAGGCTTTGCCGGGGCTGGCCGGCCTGCCGGGCACGGGCCTGGACCTGGCGGGCAAGGTCGATCACCCGCGGCTCGTCGGGGAAGCGTTGGCGCCAGAGTTCCAGGCTGGCCTCGGTCACCTCGGCGGTCTGGTGTTGCAGCAGCCAGCGATGACTCGCGTCCTGTGCCACTTGAGCGCCGCAGGCGATGGCCAGGATCGCCAGCAACGCCCGCCAGGGTGTGCGCGACGGGCTGCGCAGGGCGAACGCGCCCTGGCGCAGGTCGATGGCCTGCGTGCTGCCCCGGGCCAACAGCGGCCAGGGCGTTTCCTCGCTGCGTTGCAGGTTGTCGGGCAGCAGCGGGGCCAGTTCTTCTAGGGCCTGGTCATCGAGTGCCAGGCGTTGCTGGCAGCCCCCTCCGATCAGCCAGCGCTCCTGGCAACGCAGGGCCAGCGCCTGGCTGTCCGGCAGGCAGTCGGCATCGACATGAATGCGCTCGGCCGTCAGGCCATGGCGGGCCAGCCGTTCCAGCAGTTGTTCCAGCCACTGGCGTTGCAGGGCGAACACGCGGCAGTGTCGACGCGCCTGCAACGGCCCGCGGGCCAGATGCAACTGCTCGGGATCGTCCAGCAGCCGTTCTTCCAGCACCGAATGGATGGCTTGCTGTAGCCAGCGGCCGCTGCGCGGCGGTACGTCGAAGCGGTGGTGGCTGGCGATTTCGGCCGGCAGCAACAGGGTCAGGCGCAGGCCGGCCAGCACCGCCGCCTGTTGCAGCGTGCCGTGCACCGGCTCGCAGTCGGTTTGCCACCAGGTGACGGGCGAGTCGTCGTCCGCATTCACGGTGGTGAGGTAAAGCCAGGCTTGCATGGGGTTTACTCCGGAAAACGGGAAGGGGCGGCGAGGGTGCGCTGCAGTACGCTGACCTGGCCGTCTGGCTCGATGCGCAGGCGGCTGATCAAACGCAATTGGCGGTCGCCCAGTTCGACATCCAGCACCGCCTGGAAATACCGGCTGCTGACATCGAGCCCCTGGCTGTTGATCTCGTGCTGTTTCAGCACCGGGGCGTCAAGAAACTCCTGCACCGTCTTGTAGCCATCGGCGGGGCGCGCCTGCACCAGGGCGACGGCCTGGGCCAGGTCGAGCTTGCCCAGGCTGGCCAGTTGTTCGGCCGGGGCGGTGTTGAGGTTCAGCGCCCCCGGCGTGGTTCTGACCCAGGGCCGCAGGCGTTCCATGACCGCTGTGTCGACGCCTTCCAGGCGCATCAATTCGCTGCTGTCGTTCCAGGCCAGCGGCTTGCCGTCGAAACCACGCACCGGCGGCAGGCGCCTGGGGTCGTGGGGCGGCAGGCCGAGCACTTGCAGCAGGCGCTGATAACGCAAGCGGCTGATCCGGTCGTTGGGCGTGCGCAGGGTGCCGAGGTTGAAGCGCGCGCTGAGGTCCTGCAGCTGGATGCCGATACGCCCGCCGTCGATGTCGAAGGTCGGTGTGCTGTGCGCCCAGCGCTGGCCCAGGTGTATGCGCTTGGGCTCCGGTTCGTTGCGCCAGTCGTCACGCAGTTGGCCACGGGCCCAGGCTTCGCCGCTGAGTGCCAGTTGCCACAGTTGCTGTTGCAACAGTTGATTGGAACTGCCGATCAGGCTCAGGCGCTGGCGGGCCAGCATGTCACTGACGATCAGGGTCGCCAGGGAAGTGATCAACAGCACGCTGATCAGCGCGATGCCCCGTTGTCTACAGGCCCTAACCATGGTCCAGCCCCTTGAAGCCCGGCAGCAGGATCACCCGCCGCAGGCCGGGATAACCCGGGGCGTCGAGTTCCAGCTCAATGGCCTGAGGCAGGCTCAATGGCGCCTGGTCGACGGGCCAGTTGGAATGGGCCTTACCCTGGTCGTCGATGTAGCGCAGGCGTTCGAGCCGGACGCCATCGAGCAGCACCTGTTGCGCGGCGGTGCCGGACAGGTCGGGACCTTCCACCGGGCTGCGGTATTCGCGCAGCCATTGGTTGTCGTTCCAGCGATAGGTGACCAGCAGCAGGTCGTTGCGCGCCTGCTGCAAGGGATTGCTCCAGCCGCCGCGTACCAGCTGGACGCGCCCGGGCTCGCCGATCAGTGCCTGGCGCGCCGAGCTGCCGTTGACCGGGTAGGCGATGGCCTGGGTCAGGTCACGCTCGAAGATACCTACCGCACGCTGCAGGCGCCGCAGTTGCAGTTCGTGCTGATGAATCCGCTGGTCGGTGTGGATCATGCGTTCGAGTAACTGATAACAGGCCAGGCCGAGCAGGCTGAACAGGGCCATGGCAATCAGCACTTCGAGCAGGGTGAAGCCCTGCTGCTGGCGTTTCATGGGCGGGCCTCCAGGTAGCCCGCCAGGCGCGCGCGTTGCCGGGGCATGGGCGCGTCGGTGGAGACTTCGAGCACGATCTTCAGCAGGCGTGGGTCGGGCGCGGCGGTGGTTTCGCTGGTCAGCAGCCAGTCGCGCCCGGCGAAGCGGATCGGTTCCTGGCGCTGGCTCCGGGCCTGGCGCATGCCGGCGCGCAGTTCGTTCAGGCGGTTGTCCGCCAGCCATTGCGCCAGGGTGCGTTCGCTGAGGCCGCCGTTGTTGCCGATCAGGTGTTCGGTGGCGCTGTAGAGCGACAGCGACAGCACGGCGAAAATGGCCAGGGCGACCATCACTTCCAGCAGGGTGAAGCCCGCCTGTTCATTGCACCGGCGCAAGACGCACCTCCTCGACTCCGTCGCTGGACAGCGACAGCAGCGGCTGCTGGCGGTATTCCAGCAGCAGGTTGAAAGGCGAGATCTGGTCGTTGGCCAGCACCCAGAGCTGTGGTTCCTTGCCCTGTGGTCGTGGATCCTTCAGGTTCAGGCGCAGCTCGCCGGGCAGCCGGTGTTCCTTGAAGCGCTTGTCCGCTTGCCACTGGCCGCCATGGTCGAGGCTCAGCACTGCGTAGTGGTCCGGCGCCAGGCGCAGGCCGTGATTGACGTTGTTCAAGACCGCGTCTTCACGCAGCAGGCCAATGAGGTTCTGCAGGCGCTCGGCCTCGCGCCGGGCCTTCTGCCCGCCCGAGTCGCTCTGGACCAGCCCGACCAGGCCGGCCAGCAAGCCGATGATCACCATGACCACCAGCAGCTCCAGCAGGGTGAAACCCGCCATTGGCTTGCGCACTTCAAGGCTCCCAGTTGCCGATGTCGGCATTGGTCCCGTCGCCGCCGTTGCGGCCGTCGGCACCGAAGGAATACAGGTCGTAGGCCGAGCCTTCGCGACCCGGGGCGAGGAACTGGTAAGGGTTGCCCCACGGATCCTTGGGCAGGCGCTTGAGGTAGCCGTCGGGGTTCCAGTTGAGGGCCGCCGGCAGGCCGGCCGGTTTTTTCACCAGGGCTTCCAGGCCCTGCTGGGTAGAGGGGTAGTGGTGGTTGTCGAGCTTGTAGATTTCCAGGGCCGTGGCCACCGCCTTGATGTCGCTGCGGGCGGCGGTGACCTTGGCCTGGTCCGGACGGCTCATGATCTGCGGGACCACCAGGGCGGCCAGGACACCGAGAATCACCACGACCACCATGATCTCGATCAGGGTGAAGCCGCGTTGGCGGGATGGGTTGCGCATGTTGTGTGCTCTTCAGGTGATGAGTTGGTTGAGGTTGAGAATGGGCATCAGGATCGCCAGGACGATGACCAGTACGCTGGCGCCCATGAACACCAGCATCGCCGGCTCGAACAGCCCGACCAGCATGGCGATGCCGTTGGACAGCTGGGTCTGCTGCTGGTGGGCGGCGCGTTCGAGCATGCTGTCCAGTTCCCCCGAGCGTTCGCCGCTGGCGATCATGTACAGCATCATCGGCGGGAAATCGCCGCTCTGTTCCAGGGCCCGGGTCAGCCCGCTACCTTCGCGCACGGTGCGCGCCACGTCTTTCATACGAGTACGAATCTGCTGGTTGGCGACCACCTCGGCGGAAATCTCCAGAGCATCAACAAGTGGCACGCCGCTGCGCCCGAGAATCGCCAGGGTGCTGACAAACCGGGTGCTGTTGCTGGCCTGGATGACCCGCCCGATCACCGGCAGGCGCAACTGGACCTGGTGCCAGCGCATGGCCAGGGCGGGCTTGCGCAGGGCCACGCGCAGGCCGGCGGCGAGGCTACCGAGTATCAGCAGCAGGACCAGGCCGTAGTCCCGGGCGAAGTCGCTGGTGGCGATCAGGCCACGGGTCAGCACCGGCAGTTGCTGGCCACTGTCGATGAACACCTTGACCACATCCGGCACCACGAAACTGAGGAGGAAACCGACGATGCCGAAGGCCGCCAGCAGCAGGATGCTCGGGTACAGCATGGCCAGTTGCAGCTGCTGGCGGGCGGCGTGGCGGGCCTCGGTGTAGTCGGCCAGTTGCATCAGGACCTGGGCCAGGTGGCCGGCGCGTTCGCCGGCGGCCACCGTGGCCCGGTACATCGAGGCGAAGGCGCGCGGGTATTCGCCCATGGCCCGCGCCAGGTCATGACCTTCCAGCACTCGTGCGCGGATCGCCAGCATCATGCTTTGCTGCGCGCGTTTGCTGCATTGCGCGGCGACGGCGGCCAGCACTTCTTCCAGCGGCAGCGAGGCCTGGACCAGGGTCGCCAATTGGCGGGTGAGCAAGGCCAGTTGCGCCGGGCTGAGACGTTGGTTGCTGGTCAGCGCGGCGCCGGAGCGGTCCTTTTGCCCGCGGGCCGGCTTGACCTGCAGGGCGATCAGATTGCGTTCGCGCAGCAGCTGGCGGACCTGCCGGGCGCTGTCGGCTTCCTGCACGCCGCGGGTCTTGCGTCCGGCGTTGCACATCGCGAGGTATTCGTAGGCGGCCACGGTCAGTGCTCCCGGGTTACGCGTAGCAGTTCTTCGACGCTGGTGACGCCTTGCAGCACCTTGTCCCGGCCGTCGGCGAACAGGCTGTGGGCATGCTGGCGCGCGTAGTGGGTCAAGGCGGCCTCACCAGCCCCTTCATGGATCAGCTGGCGCAGCGGTTCGTCGAACAGCACCAGTTCGTAGATGCCCTGGCGACCGCGATAGCCGCTGTGCTGGCAGGCCGGGCAGCCGACCGGGTGATAGAGCAGCGGCGCCTGTTGCGGGTCGAGGTTCAGCTGGTGGCAGGCCGCGGCATCGGCGGGCGCGGCGCGCTTGCAATCGATGCAGAGCACCCGCACCAGGCGCTGGGCGACCACGCCGAGCAGCGAGGTGCACAGCAGGAAGGGCTCGATGCCCATGTCCAGCAGGCGGGTGACGGCGCCGATGGCGCTGTTGGTGTGCAGGGTGGACAGCACCAGGTGGCCGGTGAGGGAGGCTTGCACGGCGATGTCGGCGGTTTCCCGGTCACGGATCTCGCCGACCATGACCACGTCCGGGTCCTGGCGCAGGATGGCGCGCAGGCCACGGGCGAAGGTCATGTCGACCTTGGTGTTGACCTGGGTCTGGCCGATGCCGGCCAGGTGGTATTCCACCGGGTCTTCGATGGTCAGGATGTTGCGGGTCTGGTTGTTCAGGCTGCTGAGCCCGGCATACAGCGTGGTGGTCTTGCCGGAGCCAGTGGGACCGGTGACCAGCAGGATGCCGTGGGGGCGCAGCAGGGCGTCTTCGAGCTTGCCGCGGATCGCCTCGGCCATGCCCAGCCGCCCCAGGTCCAGGCGCCCGGCCTGTTTATCGAGCAGGCGCATGACCACTCGTTCGCCATAGGCAGAAGGCAGGGTGGAGACCCGCACATCCACTTCATGGCCGCCGATGCGCAGGGCGATGCGGCCGTCCTGGGGGATGCGCTTTTCGGCGATGTCGAGCTTGGACATGACCTTGATCCGCGACACCAGCAGGCCCGCCAGTTCTCGGCGCGGGCGCAGCACTTCGCGCAGCAGGCCGTCGACCCGCAGGCGCACGGACAGGTGTTGCTCGAAGGTTTCCAGATGGATGTCCGAAGCCTTGACCTTGACTGCCTCGCCGAGGATCGCGTTGATCAGGCGAATGATAGGCGCGTCGTCTTCCTGCTCCAACAGGTCGGTGATCTGCGGCAGTTGCTCGGCCAGGCTGGCCAGGTCGTCCTGGCCGGCGATCTGGTCGCCCAGGCCCTCGGCCATTTGCATGGCGTCGTCGCGCCCATCGCGATACTGCTCGGCCAGCCGTTCGGCGAAAGCCTCGGCGTCGAGTATCCGGTGGCCCTGCAGCGGGCCGTGGCAGCGGCGGATCTCGGCGAGGATTTCCACCGGCGTGTCGGCCCGGCAATAAAGCCGCAGGCCGCTCTCCATGGGCTCCAGCAGGACCCCATGGCGCTTGGCGAAACCAAAGGGCAGGCGAGCGACCGGGTTCATCGGCGTGGCTCTCTGGCGCGCATGTCGATTGTCCCATCCTGCGGGGCGGCATCGAACAATTGGCGTGAGTCGGCCGGCAGGGCCAGGCCGCTGCGGCTGTCACCGTTGGCGCGCAGCTTGCGTAGGTCGTTGTACTTGCGCTCGCTGACGTTGACGGCATCGGCGCTGCCCCGCACCAGGGTCGGCCGCAGGAAGACCATCAGGTTGGTCTTTTCGGTGACGTCCTTGGTGCTGGTGAACAGCCGGCCGAGCAGGGGAATGCTGCCCAGCACCGGGACCTTGCTGACCTGGGTCTTGACGTTGTCCTTGATCAGGCCGCCGAGCACGATGATCTGGCCGTCGTCGGCGAGGATGGTGCTTTTCACCGAACGCTTGTTGGTGATCACGTCGCTGGTGGTGATGCCGGGCGGGGCACTGGCCAGTTCCGAGCTTTCCTGCTCGACCTTCAGGCGCAGGGTGTTGCCCTCGTTGATGTGCGGGGTCACCTTGAGGGTCACGCCGACGTCCTGGCGTTCCACGGTGGTGAAGGGGTTGCTGGCGCCGGCGGTATCGGTGGTGTACGAGCCTGTCTGGAACGGCACGTTCTGGCCGACGAGGATTTCCGCCGCTTCGTTGTCCAGGGTCAGCAGGCTCGGGGTGGACAGCAGGTTGTTCTTGGAGTCGCTGGACAGGGCCGTGACCAACGCGCCGAAATTGCTCGTACCGATGCCGATGATGGCGCCGTCCGGCAGGGTGATGTTCTTGTCCTTGCCATTCCCCAGCAGGGTACCGATCGACAGGCCGGTGCCGCTGAAGTTGGTGCCGCCGGCGACGTTGCCGGCGCGCGCCGCCCATTGCACGCCGAGGGCTTCATTGATGTCGCCGCTGACTTCGACGATGGCCGCTTCCACCAGCACCTGGGCCCGTGGCTGGTCCAGCTGGGTGATGACTTTATTGAGCATGCTCAGCTGCGCCGGGTCGGCCATCAGCACCAGGGCGTTCTGGCTTTCGTCGGCGCTCACCAGTATCGAGTTGCCGCCGCCCTTGCCTTCGCCGCCAGCGCGATTACCGTCTTCCAGGCGCTTGCCGATGCCGTTGAGCAGCTTCGACAGCTGCTTGGCATCGCTGTGGTGCAGGCGCACCACCCGCGCGCTGTCATTGGAATTGCTCGGCACGTCGATGGCCCTGACCAGCTCGGCCATGCGCTGGCGGGCCTGGGCGGAGCCTGCGAGGATCACCCGGTTGCTGCGGGTGTCGCCCACAGCCTTGGCCTGGCTGGGGCCATTGCCGTTCTGGCTGATGCTTTCGTTCAGGGTACGGGCCACATCGCTGGCCCAGGCGTGCTTGAGGGCCACGGTGCTGAACGAGCGGTTGCCGGCCTGGTCCAGTTCGCTGACCACCTGGCGGATGCGCTCGACGTTGCTGGCGCTGTCGGAAACCACCAGGGCATTGGAGCTGGCCGAGGGCGCGACATAGGCGTCGTCGCTCACCAGCGGGCGCACCACCCCGGATATTTCCGCGGCGTTGGCGTTGCGCAGGTCCAGGACCCGGGTGACGAACTCATCGCCCGATTGATCGCTGGATTTGGTCTTGGCTTCCACCGTCGGCATGATCAGCACCCGGTCGCCCTGGTCCAGGGCGACGAAACCCTGGCTGCGCAGCACGCTGAGGAACAGCGAATAGATCCCGTCCTTGTCCAGGGCTTTGGACGATTGCACGCTGACCTTGCCTTGCAGTCGGGCATCGACCACCAGGGTCTTGCCGGTGATTTCCCCGACCTCGCTGGCCAGGTCGCGCAGTTCGGCGTCCTTCATGTTCAGCGTCCACAGGCGCTGGGTGGTGAGGGCCGCACTACTGGGCAGGGTGTTCAGCAGGAGGCCGAGGCTGAGCACGGCGCCGGCAATCTGGGACAGTTTCATGGTGTGTTCTCTATCGCTTGCAGAAGGGCCGTGGCTTTTCGGTCGGCGACCTCCGGTGGGGTTGTCTGGGGGCTGAGCAGGCGCATCTGGCGCCCGGGCAGCAGCAGGTTTTGTTCACGGCCGTTGCGCAGCACCACCACCTGGTCGGCGCTGACGCTCTTGAGCAGCGTGCCGTCGGGCAGGCGTTCGCCCGGGGAGTAGAAGGCCCGGCTGTCGGCATGCTGGATCAGCGCCCTGGATTGCTCGGGCTGGTTGCCCAGCAGGCTGGCGAGCAGGACCAGCGGCAGGCTGGCCTGCGCGCTGTCGAATTCGACCGGCACGGCGCCGAAGACCCTGGCGATGTTGCGGTCGTCCAGGGGCGCGGGCAGCGGCTGTTCGGCGCTGACGCTCGGGACTGCGGTCGGCACCGGCTGGCCCGCCAGCACTTGCCGGTAGGTCCTGCTGTCGAGGCCGAGCCAGGCCAGCCAGAGACCCAGGGCGACCAGGCTGGTGGGGAGCAGGTAGCGTTGGCCGGAGCCGCGCGGGCGCCATGAGGGCAGCGTTTTCATGGGCGTTTGGGCAGCATGCGTCTGAGCACGCCATGCCCGCGCAGTTGGTGGAGGATTACCGCGGCGATATGGCCGGCCACCAGCAGGGCCAGGGCTATGCAGCTGTAGTGGTGAAACTCCTCGAAAAAGGTGATGGCCGCCGGGTCCTGCAAGGGTTGCGGGAGCTGCAGGCCGAACAGGTCGATCGGGCGCGACATCATCAGCACGCCGCTGAGCAGAACGGTGCCGAGGCTGACCAGCAGGGCGGCGTGCCCAGCATGCACCAGGCGGCGTTCAGCCGCGCTCTGATGGGCGGGGGCCGGCGGAGCGGGATGGCGCACGAGGTAGAACAGCCGCAGGACGAACAGCGGCACCAGCAGGGTGGTCAGCGAGACGTTGATAAAGGCGATTGTCTGCTTGATCGAAGGGGACGGCTGCAACAGGGCGCTGGCGTAGCCGCTGATGGTTGCCCACAGGACTACGGCGGCGAACAGCCAGTGCAGCAGCCTGCGCGTTCTTGAGTAGTGAAGGTGGTTCATGTCGATTCCCAAGGTCCGCAACGCGGTGCCGAGGCACCACACTGCGGTTGGTCAGGTTTATGGATTACTTGCGAATCCAGGCGTCCTTCCAGCTGCTGCCGACGCCAGGCTCGTACTGAGTGGCGCTAGCGTTCCACTGCATGCAGTAGCCGCTGTAAGGGAAAGGCTTGCACTCATAGACGTTGCCGTCCTTGGCCAGCACCTTGGTGCCCGCCTTGTAGCCGGTCAGGCCTTTGGGGAAGACGAAGTCGTAGTCACCGCCGCCCACTTCTTCAGCTTTCAGCTTGAAGTGGTGGGTCTGTTGCAGCAGCTCGCCTTTCTCCGGCTTGGCTACGACCACCACGTCATATTCGCCTTCGCTGACATTACGCAGCGGGATGGAGAAGTGTGGGGTGTTGTTGCCGGCTTGCGCCTGCTGGTGGGCGATGCTTTCGCCTTTGCCGTTGAACACGGTGGAGGCGATGGTGTACTTGCCGCCCTGGGCGATGGCGTTGAAGTGCAGGTCGGTGCCGTTGTCCTTCAGGGTGTACTCAGCCTGCAGGCCGGAAAGCTTCAGCTCGCCAGGAATGCTCGGCTGCTCTTTCTGGATTTCCACGCGTACCACGTCGCTGTTGTTCTTGGCGTACATGGTGTTCTTGCCGTAGTTGGGCACGACTTCATTATTGGCGTTGAGCTCGCCCATCACGTAGCCGGCATTGGCCTTGTTGACTTGTTGCGCCAACAGGAACGGCCAGGTGTTGGCCTGGGCCTGTTCCTCGGTTTCGATGCTCAGGCGGGTCTGGCGGTTCTGCTGCTCGCCGGCATTGGTGAACACGCGGGTGCTGACCTTGTCGCCAACCTGTAGTTGTTCAGGCTGCACCGCACCGAGGATTTTCCAGTCAGGAATCGGCGCGCCATCGTTGTCGATGTTGACGTCGATGGCCTGGTAGAAGGTGGCGGCGGTGTCGGCGACCTTCCAGGTCGCCAGGATCACGTGGTAACCACTGCGATCGGCAGGAATGTTGACCATGTGCTTGGTCCGGGTTTCGCTCGGTGGAAGTTTGCCTCCAGCATCTTCATTGAGCAGCGGTTGGAGCTCGAAGGAGTCGCGGGTCAGCGGTTGGTTCGGGTTCCAGTCTTTTTTGGTGATGTAGAATTGGTAATAGGCGCTGGCGTGACCGGCCTTGTAGAACCAGCTGAACTCATTCATGCCCGGCTTGATCGTGGTTTTCTGCCAGCGGGTCGCCGTCTGTTCGTTGAGTTCAGCGAAACGGTTCGTGCCGGCCCCCGGGATTGTGCCGTTCGCCGGGCCGCACTGGGTGAAGTCGCCCCCGCAGTACTCGGAAGGGTAGTGGTGGTTGACCGATGGCGAGTACTCGGCACTTTGCGGTTCATAGGTGATCTCACCGCAATCACGGTTGAGGTTGCCCCCGGTCGAGGAACACATGAAGGAGCGAGACTTCGGACTTTCGACATAAGCATGGGCGAAGGCTTGCTGGCTGGCCAACGAAGCCAGGCCGAGGGTGATGGCCAGCGGGAGCTTGCGCATGGCGCTGACGCGAGTGCTAGGAAGCATCGAATTACCTTATTTAGCGATAGTTAGGTTTATGGAGATCTTCGATGCCGAGCGCCCTAGGGTGCGGCCAGGGTTGCCGTGCTGGCAGTGCCCGGTAACGAAGGGCGCCTAGGATGCCGAGCACGGCTGTGAGCTTGTATGAGACGAGTACGAAAGGCCGGAGGAGGGAATGGAACAAGATGTTTCAGGCGCCGGCTTGGGTGCCGCCCGGGGCGCAATACCTGGGCCCGGAGCGGGTCAGCCGTGGCGTTCGATGTCGCGCAGCATGCGTTCGATGACGGACAGCACTGCTTCGCGTTGCTCGTCCAGATTCTGCGCACCCTGGCGGGCCGCGAGTTGCAGGTCGAGGCAGGCCCGCATCAACGCCGGCGAATCGACTGTGCAGGCCAACCCGCTGACCCGGTGGACCCACTGTTCGAGGAAGTCCGGCGTATCGGGCAGCGGGGCGTTCAACAGCTCATGTTCCTGTTCCAGGTTGCGGCGCAGCTCCTGGAGCAGCCGTTCCTTGAGCTGCGGGTCGTTCTGGAATACCTCCAGTTGGGACAGGTCGAAGGTGGCGGGCGCCGTCTTTTCGGAGGCTGGCTCGGGTGCCGGGGCGAGGGGCAAAGCGGCTGTGGTTTGGGGAAGGAAGCCGAGCGCTTTCAGCCCACCGAGCATTTCACGCAGACGCTCGAGAACGATGGGTTTGATCATCAGGTCGTCCATGCCGGCCGCCTGGCAACGCTGCCTTTCATCCGCCAGGGCACGGGCGGTGTAGCCGATGATTGGTAGCCTTTGCAGCCCGCGCATCTGTTCCGCGGCCCGTACATTGCGGGTGAGGGCATAGCCGTCCATTTCCGGCATGTTGCAGTCGGTGATCAGCACATCGAAGTGGCCCTGTTCCCAGGCTAGCAGGGCCGCCTTGCCGCTGCTGACATAGGTTCCCCGATGGCCGAGCCTGAGCAGTTGTTGCTCGAGCACCAGGCCGTTGGTGGAGACGTCGTCGACGATCAGGACATTCAGCGCGGCGACCGCCGCAGCGTCATGAGCGGCCTGCTGCGCCTCGTCCTCGGCAAGCTGCCAGGGCAGGATCAGTTCGAAGCTGACCCGGCAACCCTGGTCTGGGGCACTGTCGAGCCGGATGTTGCCACCCATGAGTTCGACCAACTGTTTGCAGATGCTCAGGCCCAGGCCGGAGCCGCCGTGCAGGTGGGCGATCTGCGCATGGGCTTGCTGGTAGGGCGCGAAGATTTGCGGCTGGAGCTCATCGGCGATGCCGATACCGGTGTCGTTGACCTGGAATGTCAACCGGCTCTGGCGCGGTGCCGAGTCCAGTTCCCGGACCTGCAGTTCGACCTGTCCGTGATCGGTGAACTTCAGGGCGTTAGACAGCAGGTTATGGAGGATTTGCGTCAGGCGCATGGCGTCCACCTGATAGTGCCGCCGCGGGTCCAGGTCATGTTCCAGTTTCAGCTTCAGGTGCTTTTCCCGGGCCTGGACAGCGAACAGCTCAAGACAGTTCTCCAGCAACGGGGCGAGCGCGGTGGGGCTGGGCGCCAGTTCCATCTGGCCGGTTTCGACCTTGTCCAGATCGAGAATGTTGCCGATCAGGTCGATCATCGCTTGTGCCGACTGCTGGGCGATGCTCAGGTTCTGCGAGGCCGTGGGCGAGCCACTGGTTTCCAGCTCCAACAGGCCGACCATGGCGTTCAGCGGGGTGCGCAGCTCATGGCTCATGGTCGCGAGGAACTGGCTTTTCGCCGCGCTGGCGTCGAGTGCCTGTTGCTGGGCTTCGAGCAGTTTGTTTTCCAGATGCTTGCGCATGCTGATGTCGATCCAGCCTCCCAGCAAGCCCTGCTGTTTACCGAGCGCGGTGTAGAAGGGCACCAGCCATTGGTAGATATGGTGGGTCTTGCCGTCGACTTCGATCACGCTGTCGAGGAACTGCGACTGGCGGTTATCCAGCAGCCGCTGGTGCTGTTCCTCCAGCTCCCGGGCCAGCGCGGGCGGGGCGATGCCTTGCTCCCGGGGCGTGGTGCCGCGGATCTCCTCCAGGGACTTGCCGAAGAACTGCTCATAGGCATGGTTGCAGGTGCTCAGGCGTCCCTGCAGGTCGCGCACGTAAAGGGGAACGGGCAAGCCGTTGAGCAAGGCGAACTGGAAGGCCAGCTGGTCCTTGAGCTGGTTCTGCGCAGCGCGCCGCTTGCGGATCTGCACCCGCAGGCGCCAGTTCCAGTGCAAGGATAGCGCCACCAGCACCAGGACCAGCGCAGCGGTCTGCCACACCCAGTTCGGCAGGTAGTCCCAGAGCGAGCCCTTGGTCACGGGCTGCGCCAGGATACTGATGCGGTCCTGGTTGCCGTCCGAGTTCTTCAACGAGTACAGGAGTTTGTTGAGGATGCTCAGGAGTTCGGGGTGCTGGGCCGATACGGCGAACACCATGGGTTCGGGCTGGGCCTGGAACTGCTTGCCGGCGCGCAGCCCCGGGTTGGTCATTTGCCTGGCATCGGCGGCGTTGTTCAGCATGGCGTCGACCATGCCCTGTTCCACCAATTGCACGGTCTGGGCGTAGTGGTCGGTGAGCACCAGTTCGATGCTCGGGTAGCGGCTCTGGAGCAGGTGCTGCAGGGGATGCCCGGCCTGGAGTGCCAGGCGCCTGCCGCCCAGGGCCGCCAGTGAGCTGGGGGAACTGGCGCCCTGGCGGGTAACGAAGGCCCAGTATTCGGTGCCGAAGCCATCGCTGAACAGCAGGCTCTTTTGTCGGACCGGGGTCGGTACCAGTGACAGGGCGATTTGCGCCTCGTCGCGCTCCAGGCGCTGCCGATCGATTTCCGGTGACTGACTGTCGATGATGTTCAGTTGCAGCTGATAGTCGTCGGCCAGGCTGCGCAGAACATTGAACGCCAGCCCGGCCCATTGGCCGTCGGCCTTGCGGTACAGGTAATTGGGGATTTCGCGGGCGATCAGGTTCAGCGACGGAAGACGCTTGAGCCAGCTGTCTTCCGCGCTGTTGAGGGCGAAGGAGTCGGTCGGCGCGAACAGCCAGGGCGAGCGTTCCCAGTGCTGCAATATCTCTTGTTTGCGCTCCCGGGAAACTGTCTTTAGCGCGGCGTTGATCAGGGTGACCAGATTCTCTTCATGCCCTTGCGCGGCGAAGCTGAAACCCATGGCCGGCAGGTTGGCGACGTATTTGTTCTGCAGCTTGAGGTTGGCCAGGCTGCGCATGTAGAAGTTGCTGCGCAGCTGATCGCCGATCAGCGCATCGGCCTCGCCGTCGGCCAGGCGTTGCAGGCCTTCGACAATGCTTTTGATCACGATCAGTTCGGCCTTGGGGTAGGCCTTGGCGACTGTTGCGGCCTGGACATAGTAGGCAGGGACCAGCACGCGTTTGCCCGCCAGGTCAGGAGACAGGTCCTTGTCGGCGATGCGGCCGACGATGATCGGCTCGTTGTCCAGGTAGGGCATGCTGTAGATGAAGCCGGGTTGCTTCCTTTCATACTCGGTGGCGCGGGGCATCAGGTCGATGTCCCCGGTGGTCAGGGCGGCGATGGCGGTGTCCACCGTGGGGTAGGGCACGCGCTGGATCGGCAGTTCGAGAAACTGGCTGATGTGTTCCAGGTAATCGTTGGTGATCTGGTTGAGGACATCGTTGCCACGAGGCTCGGGTTGCTCGTTGGAGGCGCTTACCTCGGCGACCCGTAGCGGGCGCGGGGGCAACGTCTGGCGCATGCTCATCAGCGTGGCCAGGGACAGCGGCGCAGGTTCAGGCTCGGTGGCGCCCAGGGAAGCAACGCTGGCCAGCAAGAGCGTGATCCAGAGGGTCAGGCGTGACAGGCTCGCGAGAGGGTTAGGCATAGTCTCAGGCCAGCCCGACTTCCTGGATGTACAGGTACAGGCTGGCGTTGTTATCCAGACCCAGTTTGCGCATGGCGCTGCTTTTCTGGCTGCTGATGGTCTGCTTGGAACGGTTGAGGTGCAGGGCTATTTCATTGACCGACAGCCCGGCGCCGTACAGGCGTAGCACCTCGACTTCGCGAGGAGACAGTTGTTCGACCTGGGGTACGGGCTGCCCCGGGTTGAGCAGATGCCTGATGGACGGGGATATGAAGGGTTTGGCCTGGCTGGCGCGAATCGCCTTTTGCAGGTCGCCCTGTACCCCGCGTTTACTGATCAGCCCCTGGACGCCCAGTTTGAGGATCGAGGCCAGCAGCGCCGGATTGTTGAGCATGGTGACCACTATGACCGCGATGGCCGGATAACGACGGCGCAATTGTTCGATCAGGCGGATGCCATCGGCCTGTTGGCTGTGGGGCATCATCAGGTCGGTGACGACCAGGTCACAGGGCTGTTCGGTCAATAGCTGGAAAAGCCCTTCGACATCCTGGGCTTCACCGACGATCTGCAACGTGCTGTCGCTACTGAGCGAAGCTCGGATGCCGATCAGTGTCAGCAGATGATCATCGACGACTATTACTTTCCTTTGCATCTGTGGCGGGTCCCTGTCCGTGCGTAACATGAGCGAGAGAATGAGTTAAGCAGAACCTGTGCACGTAGCTGCCTGTATCGCAATGCGCAGGGTATGCCGGCCGGCGTGGCGCAATGAAATGTCCATGGCTTTCAGCGGCAGAGCTACCCAAGACTGCGGTTTTCTATTGAGAAGACGATGGATCTGGTTTGCAATTTGACGCTCATCAGGACTTGGCCTGCAAGAGCGTTATCGAGCGATCCGGAGTTGTCGCTGCATGATGACGGCAACCAACCCCTATCCACATAGAGATCGTCCTCGGCTATGTGAAGTCACTTTAGGAGTTTTCCTTGATGAAATTAGGGGATAGGAGTCGCCTTATTGAGAAGTCTGGATTTTCTTACGGAAAACACGAAGGCGGGAACAATCGGGCAAGGTATGTTGGCGTTGCAGATTCCACTCAGTGCGCGTTGTGTGCAGATTACGCCAAACGTATCGCCTGGCAGTGCAAACGAGGTGGTGACCTGCACTCATCGGATCATGATCGGGAACAGCGGTCGATACGTCCACATCGGTCATTTATCAGAGGGCTGCGTTACCTTTTACGAACTACTGAAGTGGAATGATATTTACGACTACCTGATTGATAAGCGCATGAAAGAAGGAAAAGGAAAGTATGTTGGCACGTTGGTCGTGGAGAAGTGAATGAAAAGGCTAATCTGTGGACTTTTCTTCGTAACTTTGTCTGTGCTGGCCGGTTGTGCGAAGGCGGAGTGCATCCAGTGAGGATGTGCAGGCCTTGTCCTTACCAAGATCTGTAATGAAAAGACGTCTTCATCAAGGACGTTTTTTACGCCCTGAATTTGTCGCGCTGCAAGCCAGATGCTTACGACATCCTGCATCAGGACTTTTATCCAGTTGGCGCCAGGAAACTTGAAACTACTGAGTGGTTTTGAAGGCTTTATGCCGACATTGGCATCAGGCTCTCTAGCCACGCGGCCTTTAGGCTGCTCACAGATCACTACATACCGAACCTAAAGAATGCACCCCCGTCCCCTGAAGATCGCTTCGCGTCACGTACCCAAGGCGGGAGTCATATGCGGTAGTTCCGCCCGTACGGATCTGTGTGGGTGGCAGGTAACTGCCATTCCTACCGCGACCGTTTTACTGGCTTGATCTTGAATCGAAATACTCCGTTTTTTTGGCTGAAAACAGTAGGGCCCCGTATGGGGCCCTACTGTTTTCAACAATCTTTTGCTTGAAGAGCTCTATTATCAGTGGCGTCCTGCTGAACGCCACTGAGCTTCGGCTAAAGCGCCTCACACGTTGAAGCGGAAGTGCATCACGTCGCCGTCCTTGACGATGTAGTCCTTGCCTTCCAGGCGCCATTTGCCGGCTTCCTTGGCACCGGCTTCACCCTTGAACTGGATGAAGTCGTCGTAGGCGATCACTTCGGCGCGGATGAAGCCTTTCTCGAAGTCGGTGTGGATCACGGCGGCGGCCTGTGGGGCGGTGGCGCCGACGCGAACGGTCCAGGCGCGAACTTCCTTGACGCCGGCGGTGAAGTAGGTCTGCAGGTGCAGCATTTCGTAGCCGGCGCGGATCACGCGGTTCAGGCCAGGTTCTTCGAGCCCCAGGGCTTCGAGGAACATGTCTTTCTCTTCGCCGTCTTCAAGTTCGGCGATTTCCGCTTCGATCTTGTTGCAGACCGGCACAACCACGGCGCCTTCTTCTTCGGCGATGGCCTTGACCACGTCAAGGTGCGGGTTGTTTTCGAAACCGTCTTCAGCAACGTTGGCGATGTACATGACCGGCTTGGTGGTCAGCAGGTGGAAGCCCTTGATCACCGATTTTTCCTCGGCGCTCATGTTCTTCATCAGGCTGCGCGCTGGCTTGCCTTCGGTGAAGTGCGCGATCAGTTGCTCGAGCAGGGCTTTCTGCGCCACGGCGTCCTTGTCGCCGCCCTTGGCGTTGCGCGCGACTTTCTGCAGCTGCTTTTCGCAGCTGTCGAGGTCGGCGAAGATCAGTTCCAGGTCGATGATCTCGATGTCGCGTTTCGGGTCGACGCTGTTGGAAACGTGGATCACGTTGTCGTCTTCGAAGCAGCGGACCACGTGGGCGATGGCATCGGTTTCGCGGATGTTGGCCAGGAACTTGTTACCCAGGCCTTCACCTTTCGAGGCGCCCGCCACCAGGCCGGCGATGTCGACGAACTCCATGGTGGTCGGCAGCACGCGCTCGGGCACCACGATGGCGGCCAGGGCGTCCAGACGCGGATCCGGCATCGGCACGATACCGCTGTTCGGCTCGATGGTGCAGAAGGGGAAGTTCTCGGCCGCGATACCGGATTTGGTCAGGGCGTTGAACAGGGTGGACTTGCCGACGTTAGGCAGGCCGACGATGCCGCAGTTGAATCCCATGGTGTTTCCCCTCGGATAAGAGTCAGGCCTTCTGGCTGTGCAGGTTTTTCATCGCACGGTTCCATTCACCGGCGAAGATATCCGGCAGCACGCCGAGGGCAAAATCGATGCTGGCATCGAGCTTTTCCTGTTCGGCACGTGGCGCGCGACCCAGGACAAAGTTCGAGACCATGCTGGCGACGCCTGGGTGGCCGATGCCAAGCCGCAAGCGGTGAAAGGTATTCTGGTTGCCCAGTTGCGCGATGATGTCGCGCAACCCGTTGTGCCCGCCATGCCCGCCGCCCTGTTTGAGCTTGGCGACGCCGGGTGGCAGGTCGAGTTCGTCATGCGCCACCAGGATTTCTTCGGGCTTGATGCGGAAGAAACCGGCCAATGCCGCCACGGCCTGGCCGCTGCGGTTCATGTAGGTGGTGGGTATCAGCAGGCGAATGTCCTGACCCTGGTGCGAAAAACGCCCGGTCAGGCCGAAATATTTGCGATCGGCCACAAGGTTGACACCTCGTTTCTCGGCGATGCGCTCAACAAAAAGGGCCCCTGCGTTATGCCGGGTCTGTTCGTATTCGGCGCCTGGATTACCCAGGCCAACGATCAGTTTGATGGCAGTCACGATAGGGGCCCTTCCTTGGAGTTGTGGATAACATCGCCGCGACTGGAGTGTGCGGCGAAAGTGGACGACAAGTGCTCATTTACCATTATGTAAACTCCGCGTTCCCGCCCGCTTTCTCGCTACGTTCCAGTCCGCGATGTTTCCGGTAACTCCGGCAAGCAGAGTGAATTACTCTGCAGCGCCTTCTGTAGCTTCTGGAGCAACACGTGGAGCGTGGACGTTGGCAACAGCCAGGTCGTTACCGTGAGCCAGAGCAACGAACTCAACGCCTTTAGGGGCCTTGATGTTCGACAGGTGAACGATGGTGCCGATTTCAGCGTCGCCCAGGTCGACTTCGATGAACTCAGGCAGGTCTTTCGGCAGGCAGGACACTTCGATTTCAGCGATAACGTGCGAAATCTCGCCGCCTTTCTTGACCGGAGCAGCTTCGTTGATGAAGTGCACTGGAACGATAGCGGTCAGTTTCTGACCAGCAACAACGCGTACGAAGTCAGCGTGCATCACGTGGCCTTTGGCCGGGTGACGTTGCAGCGCCTTGATCACGACGTTTTGCTTGGTGCCGCCAACGTTCAGTTCGATAACGTGGCTGAAAGCAGCTTCGTTTTCGAGCAGTTTGGCAACTTCTTTGGCCAGCATGCTGATGGATTCAGGGGCTTTGTCGCCACCGTAAACTACAGCTGGAACCAGGCTTGCGAGACGACGCAGGCGGCGGCTCGCACCTTTCCCCAGGTCGGAACGCAGTTCAGCATTCAGAGTAAATTCGTTCATGTTGTATCTCCAAAATAACCACACTCGCCCCAGCGTTTGCGACCAGCGCTAAAGGCGATATGGGCAAAAAAGCCCCGCCCCAACAGGAATGCTGGGGCGGGGCGCTTTTCGTCATCGAGATGTCAGGCTAGGGCAGGGCCCTAGCGGAACATCGCGCTGATCGATTCTTCGTTGCTGATACGGCGAACCGCTTCGGCAACAACCGGTGCGATGTCCAGTTGACGGATACGCGCACAGGCTTGTGCAGCAGCGGACAGCGGGATGGTGTTGGTCACCACCAGCTCGTCCAGCACGGAATTTTCAATGTTCTCGATTGCTCGACCCGACAGCACAGGGTGTGTGCAGTAGGCAAAGACCTTGGCAGCGCCATGCTCTTTCAGGGCCTTGGCCGCGTGGCACAGGGTGCCGGCGGTATCGACCATGTCGTCAACCAGGATGCAGGTACGGCCTTCAACGTCACCGATGATATGCATCACTTCAGAGTGATTGGCTTTCTCACGGCGCTTGTCGATGATCCCGAGATCCACGCCCAGGGATTTGGCAACGGCACGTGCACGCACGACGCCACCAATGTCCGGGGAGACGATCATCAGGTTTTCGAAACGTTGGTCTTCGATGTCATCCACCAAAACCGGGGAGCCGTAGATGTTATCTACCGGAATATCGAAGAAGCCCTGAATCTGGTCAGCATGCAGATCAACCGTGAGAACACGGTCGATGCCGACTACGGTAAGCATGTCAGCCACGACTTTCGCGCTGATAGCCACACGTGCGGAACGCGGACGGCGATCCTGACGGGCATAACCAAAGTAAGGAATTACAGCAGTGATTCGAGTCGCTGAGGAGCGGCGGAAGGCATCAGCCATCACGACGAGTTCCATCAGGTTATCGTTGGTCGGAGCGCAGGTCGGCTGAATAATGAAGACGTCTTTACCGCGGACATTTTCATTGATCTCAGCGGTAATTTCGCCGTCGGAAAATTTTCCAACAGAGATGTCACCGAGAGGGATATGCAGCTGACGTACGACACGCCGAGCCAGATCGGGGTTAGCGTTCCCCGTAAAGACCATCATCTTGGACACGCGCAGTACCTGAAGGCTGAGGGTATACCTGGATGAGTATAAGGAAAATGGCAGGGGCGGCTGGATTCGAACCAACGCATGGCAGGATCAAAACCTGCTGCCTTACCGCTTGGCGACGCCCCTGTATCTGTGCATCAAGTGCCTGGCACTTGGTTCCTTTTAGAGCAGACTTTGCAGCTTGCGATGCAACATCGAAACGTTGCTTCCTTTTGCTACAAACCCTGTAAGGGTCTCTGTAAGAAGGGCCGAGACTTTATCAGCTTCAGCTTTGCTTGGGAAGCCCCCAAACACACAACTTCCAGTCCCGGTCAGTTTTGCTTCGGTAAATTTACCTAGCAAATTCAATGCGTTGCGTACATCTGGATAACGCCTTGCAACCACCGGCAAGCAGTCATTTCTGCTGTTTCCCTTGGGAACGGGGCGCACTTTAATGGGCGGAGTGTCACGTGTCAACAGCGGATCTGAAAAAATTTCTGCTGTACTTACAGAGACTTGCGGCACCAGTACGAGATACCAGGGCTCCTCGGGGTCCACCGGGGTGAGTTTTTCTCCCACGCCCTCGGCGAAAGCCGCATGCCCGCGCACGAAAACCGGCACATCGGCGCCCAGGGAAAGGCCCAGCGCGGCCAGGCGATCGTCGTCCCAGCCCAGTTGCCAGAGGTGATTCAGGCCCAGCAGAGTGGTCGCCGCATTGGAGCTGCCGCCACCGATGCCGCCGCCCATGGGCAGGACTTTCTCGATCCAGATGTCGATACCCAGTGGGCACGCGGACTGTTCCTGAAGCTGCTTGGCTGCTCGCACGATCAGATTGCTGTCGTGGGGGACGCCAGCGAACTCCGTATGCAGGCGAATGACGCCGTCATCGCGCACGGCAAAGGTGATTTCATCGCCGTAATCGAGAAACTGAAAGATTGTCTGCAGTTCGTGATAACCGTCTTCACGGCGACCGAGGATGTGCAGCATCAGATTGAGTTTTGCCGGGGAGGGCAGGGTCAGTCGTGGCGCGTTCATGCTTACTGCCCCAGCTTGCGTGGTTGCCATTCCTTGATCACCAGCGTGACGTCAAGGTCGCGGCCATGCAGCTTGATCCGCTCGGGCAGCCAGTAACCGCTCTGTTGTGCATAACTCAGGTACTCGACCTGCCAATTGTCCTGTTCGAGATTGGACAGGCGGCTGTCGCCATCCAGGGTCAGGCGGCTCTTGCTGTCGGGGGCGGGCAGTCCGCGAACCCACCAGGCCAGATGCGAGACCGGCAGGTTCCAGCCCAGCTGTTCTTCGAGCAGGGCTTCCGGGGTTGGCGCTTCATAACGTCCCTGGTTGGCGACTTCCAGCGCGACCTGGCCGGGACGGCCGGTCAGGCGGGCGGCGCCACGACCCAGCGGCCCGGACAGGCGGATATCGTAGTAATCCTGGCGTTGCAGCCAGAACAGGGTGCCGCTGCCCGAATCCTTGGGGGCACGAATGCCAATCTTGCCGTTGATCTGCCAACCGTCGAGACCAGTCAGCTGCTGTTTGTGTTCGCGCCATAGCGCGGGGCTGCCATGACCCTCGACGGATTCGCGGGTACCGAAACCCGAGCAGCCGGCGAGCAGAGCGATAAAGCTGAAAACGATAAAGTGGCGCAAAAACATAGTCTTAAAGAGTCTCTGATCCGGTCAGGCGCTTGATGGTGCTGCGCAGGATAGGGCTGTCGGGCTGATCCTTGAGGAACTTGCTCCAGATCTGCTTGGCTTCGCGTTGCTTGCCGTTGGCCCAGAGCACTTCGCCCAGGTGCGCGGCGACTTCCTGGTCGGGGAAGCGTTCCAGCGCCTGGCGCAGCAGGCGCTCGGCTTCCACGAGGTTGCCCAGGCGATAGTTCACCCAGCCCAGGCTGTCGAGTACCGCCGGATCGTCCGGGGTCAGCTGGTGGGCCTGTTCGATCAGGGCCTTGGCTTCGGCGTAGCGGGTCGTACGATCCGACAGGGTATAGCCGAGGGCGTTCAATGCCATGGCGTTGTCCGGCTCGCGCTTGATGATCAGGCGCAGGTCCTTTTCCATCTGCGCCAGGTCGTTGCGCTTCTCGGCCTGCATCGCCCGGGTGTAGAGCAGGTTCACGTCGTCCGGGTATTGCTGCAGGGCTTGCTGGAGAATCTTCCAGGCCTTGTCCCCCTGCTTGTTGGCGGACAGGGTTTCGGCTTCGATCAAGTACAGCTGGATGGCATAGTCCGGTTGGGTGTCGCGGGCGGCGGCCAGGCGTTTTTCGGCTTCGGCGGTACGGCCGTTGTTCATCAGGATGTCGGCCTGACGCAATTGTGCCGGCAGGTAGTCGTTACCTGGGCCGACCTGGCCGTATTCCGCCAGCGCGCCTTGCGGATCGTTGAGTTCTTCGGCGATCCGGCCCAGGTTCAGGTGCGCCGAATCGACATGGCTTTCCCGGGCGATCAGGTCTTCCAGGTAACCCTTGGCTTCTGTCCAGTCCTTGGCTTCCAGGCAGACCAGTGCCAGGGAGTAACGCAGCTCGTCGTCTTCCGGATACTGTTGGACCAGGCTGGAGAACTGAGCCTTGGCGTCGTCCATGCGATCCTGCTCGACCAGCATGCGCGCGTAAGTCAGGCGCAGGCGCTTGTCGTCCGGGTACTTGCGAATGCTTTTTTCCAGCAGCGGCAGGGCTTCGTCGGCGCGGCTGAGGCTCTGCAGCAGGCGGGCACGCAGGAGGATCGGGGCGATTTCGCCTTCTTCCGGCGGGTGCTGCTCCAGCAGTTTCAGGGCTTCGCGGGTGTCGCCGTCCTGTTGCAGCAGCAGCGCCTTGCCGAAGATCAACTGGCCGTTGTTCGGGTGTTTTTGCAGCAGGCGGTCGAAACTCTTCATCAGACCGTTGCGGGTGTCCTGGTCGGTGTCGGCGGCCGACAGCGCGAGGAAATCGAAATGGGTATCGCCCTTGCCCTGCAGGACTTTCTCCATATAGACCATGGATTCGTCGTAACGCCCGGTGCGGGCCAGTTGGATGGCGGCGGCGCGCTGGGCTTCCAGGTCTTGCGGGGCGTTTTTCGCCCAGATCAGCGCGGTGTCCAGCGCAGCCTGGTCGGCGCCCAGGTATTCGGCGATGCGAAACGCCCGCTCGGAGATGCCCGGGTCCTGGGTATTGATGGCCTGGGTGACATAGTTGTCCAGGGCAATGTCGAAACGATTGCGTTGGCCAGCCAGTTCCGCGCTCAGCAGGCTGAAGATCGTGTCTTCGCTGAACGAGGAGTAAACCTTGGGCTTTTCAGGAGCCGGTGTGCTGTCTTCGACCGGCGGTGTACCGTCCGGTGAAACGGGGGCCAAGGCCTGGCAGCCGCTGAGGAAGACAAAAGCGAGGAGCAACGCGGAAGATCTATTCATATAGGAAGAGGACGACTAACCTGCGGTCGGATCATCATGACACAAGCCTTCGGCCAAACATAACCGAGACTCAGCGGATGCCTTACAGAGGCAGTCTATTGGGACAATAGTCGGCAGTGGTTGTTCTGAATCTTTCGAAGTAGGACAATTGTCGGCTTCTCGACATCATCAGCGACCTTGAATGGCCTTCCTCGCACTCGGTATTAACCACAAGACTGCCTCAGTAGACGTCCGCGAGCGCGTGGCCTTTACCCCTGAGCAGTTGGTTGAGGCCTTGCAGCAGCTCTGCCGCCTCACCGACAGCCGCGAAGCTGCGATCCTCTCCACCTGCAATCGCAGTGAACTCTATATAGAACAGGATCACCTTTCGGCGGATGTCGTGCTGCGCTGGCTGGCCGAGTACCACCATCTGAGTCTCGAAGACCTGCGCGCCAGTGCCTATGTGCACGAAGACGATGCGGCCGTTCGTCACATGATGCGTGTCGCCTCGGGGCTGGATTCGCTGGTGCTGGGCGAACCGCAGATCCTCGGGCAGATGAAATCCGCCTACGCCGTGGCGCGTGAGGCCGGAACCATTGGTCCGCTGTTGGGGCGGCTGTTCCAGGCCACTTTCAGCGCCGCCAAGCAGGTGCGCACCGACACCGCCATCGGCGAAAACCCGGTTTCGGTCGCCTTTGCCGCGGTGAGCCTGGCGAAACAGATTTTCAGCGATCTGCAGCGCAGCCAGGCGCTGCTGATCGGTGCCGGCGAGACCATCACCCTGGTCGCCCGCCACCTGCATGACCTGGGGGTCAAGCGCATCGTGGTCGCCAACCGCACCCTGGAGCGCGCCAGTACCCTGGCCGAACAGTTTGGAGCCCATGCCGTGCTGCTGTCGGATATCCCTCAGGAGTTGGTGCACAGCGACATCGTCATCAGTTCCACCGCCAGCCAGCTGCCGATCCTGGGCAAGGGCGCGGTGGAAAGCGCGCTGAAGCTGCGCAAGCACAAGCCGATCTTCATGGTGGACATCGCCGTTCCCCGGGATATCGAGCCGGAAGTCGGCGAGTTGGACGACGTTTACCTCTATACCGTCGACGATCTCCACGAAGTGGTCGCCGAAAACCTCAAGAGCCGCCAAGGCGCGGCGCAGGCGGCGGAAGAACTGGTGAACATCGGCGCCGAGGATTTCATGGTGCGCCTGCGCGAGCTGGCTGCGGTGGATGTGCTCAAGGCGTATCGTCAGCAGAGCGAGCGCCTGCGCGACGAAGAGTTGCAAAAGGCCCAGCGCATGCTGGCCAACGGCAGCAGCGCCGAAGACGTCCTGATGCAACTGGCTCGCGGCCTGACCAACAAATTGCTGCATGCGCCCAGCGTCCAGTTGAAAAAACTGACCGCTGAAGGCCGCCTGGATGCGCTGGCCATGGCCCAGGAACTCTTTGCCCTCGGTGAGGGCGCTTCGGACTCTTCGGATAAAAAACCGCAATGAAAGCGTCACTGCTCAATAAGCTGGATGTCCTCCAGGACCGTTTCGAGGAACTGACCGCGTTGCTTGGCGACGCCGAAGTCATTTCCGATCAGGCCAAGTTCCGCGCCTATTCCAAGGAGTACGCCGAAGTCGAGCCGATCGTCGAGACCTATAAACAGGTACTCAAGGTCCAGGCCGACCTCGAGGGCGCCCAGGCGCTGCTCAAGGACAGCGACCCGGATATGCGCGAAATGGCGGTGGAAGAAGTCCGCCAGGCCAAGGAACAACTGGTCGGGCTGGAAAGCACCCTGCAACGCATGCTGCTGCCCAAGGACCCCAACGACGGGCGCAACGTGTTCCTGGAAATCCGCGCCGGCACCGGCGGCGACGAGGCGGCGATCTTCTCCGGCGACCTGTTCCGCATGTATTCGCGTTATGCCGAGCGGCGTGGCTGGCGGCTGGAGATCCTCTCGGAAAACGAGGGCGAGCACGGCGGCTATAAAGAAGTCATCGCCCGGGTCGAGGGCGAGAACGTCTACGGCAAGCTGAAATTCGAATCCGGCGCCCACCGCGTACAGCGGGTACCGGCCACCGAATCCCAGGGCCGCATCCATACTTCGGCCTGCACCGTGGCGGTGCTGCCCGAGCCGGACGAACAGGAAGCCATCGAGATCAACCCGGCGGACCTGCGGATCGACACCTACCGCTCCTCCGGTGCCGGCGGCCAGCACGTCAACAAGACCGACTCGGCGATCCGCATTACCCACATCCCGTCGGGAATCGTGGTCGAGTGTCAGGAAGAACGTTCCCAGCACAAGAACCGGGCGCGGGCCATGTCCTGGCTGTCGGCCAAGCTCAACGACCAGCAGACCAGCGCCGCGGCCAATGCGATCGCCAGCGAACGCAAGCTGCTGGTGGGTTCGGGCGACCGCTCCGAGCGCATCCGTACCTACAACTTTCCCCAGGGCCGGGTGACCGATCACCGCGTCAACCTGACTCTCTACTCCCTCGATGAAATCCTCGCCGGTGGCGTCGAAGCGGTGATCGAGCCGCTTCTGGCCGAATACCAGGCCGATCAACTTGCGGCACTGGGCGAGTAAACACAATGACCATCATTGCCAGCCTGTTGCGCGCCGCCCAATTGCCCGATTCGCCTACGGCCCGTCTGGATGCCGAGTTGTTGCTGGCCGCTGCCCTGGGCAAGCCGCGCAGCTTCCTGCACACCTGGCCCGAGCGGATCGTGCCCAGCGAAGCGGCACTGACTTTCGCCAGTTATCTGCAGCGGCGCCGCTCCGGCGAGCCGGTGGCTTATATCCTTGGCCAGCAGGGCTTCTGGAAACTGGACCTGGAAGTGGCGCCGCACACCCTGATCCCGCGTCCCGACACCGAGTTGCTGGTGGAGGCGGCGCTGGAACTGCTGCCCGCCACGCCGGCCAAGGTGCTCGACCTGGGCACCGGCAGCGGCGCCATTGCCCTGGCCCTGGCCAGCGAGCGCCCGGCGTGGCGGGTCACCGCGGTTGACCGGGTGCTGGAAGCCGTGGCCCTGGCCGAACGCAATCGCGAGCGCCTGCAACTGGACAATGTCACGGTGCTGAGCAGCCATTGGTTCAGCGCCCTGCAAGGCGAGCGTTATCAGCTGATCATCAGCAACCCGCCCTATATTGCCGAAGCCGACCCGCACCTGGCGGCCGGCGATGTGCGTTTCGAGCCGGAAAGCGCGCTGGTTGCGGGCAAGGACGGGCTGGACGATCTGCGCCTGATCATCGCCCTGGCGCCAGGGCACCTCGAGGCCGGCGGCTGGCTGATGCTGGAGCATGGCTACGACCAGGCGCCGGCGGTGCGCGACCTGTTACTCAGCCAAGGGTTCGCCGAGGTGCACAGCCGTGTCGACCTGGGCGGTCATGAACGCATCAGCTTAGGAAGCCTGCCGTGCTGAACGATCAGGAGTTGTTGCGCTACAGCCGGCAGATTCTGTTGCAGCACGTCGACATCGACGGCCAGTTGCGACTCAAGGCCAGCCGCGTATTGATCGTCGGCCTGGGCGGCCTGGGTGCTCCGGTGGCCTTGTACCTGGCCGCCGCGGGTGTCGGCGAGCTGCACCTGGCCGACTTCGATACGGTCGACCTGACCAACCTGCAACGCCAGATCATCCATGACACCGACAGCGTCGGCCTGAGCAAGGTCGATTCGGCGATGCGTCGCCTGTCCGCGATCAATCCCGACATCCAGCTGGTGCCCCATCGTGCCGCGCTGGATGCCGATTCCCTGGCGGCCGCGGTCACGGCGGTGGACCTGGTGCTCGATTGCACCGACAACTTCTCGACCCGCGAGGCGGTGAACGCCGCCTGTGTCGCCGCCGGCAAGCCGCTGGTCAGTGGCGCGGCGATTCGCCTGGAAGGGCAGCTGTCGGTGTTCGATCCGCGGCGCCCCGAGAGCCCGTGCTACCACTGTTTATATGGGCACGGCAGCGAAGCCGAGCTGACGTGCAGCGAAGCCGGTGTGGTCGGGCCGCTGGTGGGCCTGGTGGGCAGCCTGCAGGCGCTCGAGGCGTTGAAGCTGCTGGTGGGGTTCGGTGAGCCGCTGGTGGGCCGTCTGTTGTTGATCGATGCCCTGGGCACGCGCTTTCGTGAACTGCGGGTCAAGCGTGATCCGGGCTGCAGCGTCTGTGGAGGCCAGCATGCGTGAAGCGCCGATCGGTGTCTTCGACTCTGGCGTCGGCGGCCTGTCGGTGCTGGCGGAAATCCAGCAGCGCCTGCCCCATGAGTCGCTGCTGTATGTAGCCGATTGCGGCAACATTCCCTACGGCGAGAAAACCCCTGAATTCATCCGTCAGCGTTGCAGCCTGGTCGCCGGGTTTTTCCGCGAGCAGGGGGCCAAGGCGCTGGTGCTGGCCTGCAACACCGCGACCGTGGCCGCTGTCGCCGACCTGCGTCGAGACTACCCGGACTGGCCTATCATCGGCATGGAGCCCGCGGTCAAGCCGGCTGCCGCCGCCACTCGCAGCGGCGTGGTCGGCGTGCTGGCCACCACCGGCACCTTGCAGAGCGCCAAGTTCGCCGCCTTGCTCGATCGTTTCGCCACCGACATCAAGGTCATTACCCGGCCATGCCCGGGCCTGGTGGAACGGATCGAAGCCGGTGACCTGCACAGCCCCGCATTGCGCCAACTGCTGCAGGGGTATGTCGAGCCGCTGCTGGCGGCCGGCTGCGACACCATCATCCTCGGCTGCACCCACTATCCGTTTCTCAAGCCGTTGCTCAAGTCGATGATCCCCGAGGACATTAGCCTGATCGATACCGGGGCCGCGGTTGCCCGCCAGCTGGAGCGCCTGCTCGGCGAGCGCGAGTTGTTGGCTGCGGGGCCTGCGCGCCAGGCTCAGTTCTGGACCAGTGGCGATCCGTGTCACTTCAGACATATCCTGCCGTTGCTCTGGAAAGAGGCGGGAGCGGTGCAAAGCTTCACTTTATAAAAAACTGCAGAAGCGCTGATTTGCGCTGAACTTCTGTTCAAGCGCAGATTTCTATTAACGTGTCTGCAGAATCTGTACAACACCATACAAATCGTTTGAAAAGGATGTTCCTGATGAGACGAATGTTTTGTTTGGCTGCACTTGCAGCTGCGTTATTGGGACAAAGTTTTTCGGCACAGGCGGCCGGCGTCGAGTTTTCGGTGGGGCAGACCGGCGATTCGACCCAGACCTATCGCCTGGGCATGCAATTCGATTGGGACAAAAGCTGGCTGCAAAGCGATGTCGGTCGCCTGACCGGCTACTGGAGCGGCGCCTATACCTTCTGGGATGGCGACGAGAAGTCCAGCAACCACAGCCTGTCGTTCTCGCCGGTGCTGGTGTACGAATTTGCCGGGCAGAACATCAAGCCTTACATCGAGGCGGGGATCGGCGTGGCGGTGTTCGCCAACACCGAGGTGGAGGACAATAAGCTCGGTTCGGCGTTCCAGTTCGAGGACCGCTTCGGTTTCGGCCTGCGGTTCAACGGCGGGCATGAAGTCGGTCTCCGTGCCACGCACTATTCCAACGCCGGCATCGCGACGCCCAACGACGGTGTAGAGAGCTACTCGCTGCATTACACCATGCCGTTGTAAGACTCTTTTCAGCGATACGCCGTGGCGATGCCACGGCGTTCGTTGAGGCAGTCCACTTCCCCCATCTCGAACTCCCGGCAGATCAGCGGCCGTTGTTCGTAGATGCTGCACAGCATGCTGTTGCGATCCAGCGCGGCGCACCAGCCATCATCCAGCCGCAACATGACTTCGCCACCCCAATCGTCGGTGTCGATAAAACGTTCGGGCACCCCGGTTTCGGTGATCAGCATCACTTCCAGTTGGCAGCAGCAGGCCGCGCAGCTCGAGCAGGTGACCGCCGCTTCGGCGATCTGGGTGACGGGAATAGTGGTCATAGGCGCGCAGTGTAAGGCAGTGGCCGCAGGCTGTGTGAAACCACTGACGGACGCCTGCCGCGATCTTATTGCTGATACCCCTCGGCAACCCCCCGTGACGGCAGGTTCTTGAAGGCCGCCAGGGCGCGCTCGCGGGACATCGACAGATCGACCATCGGCGGCGGGTAATCGGCCACGCCGAACAGGCCGCCCATGGCGGCCGGGTTGTGGATATCTTTTTCATTCAGCCCCGCCAGCTCCGGCAGCCAGTGCTTGATGAAAGTCCCTTGGCTGTCGAACCTCTGTGACTGGCTCAACGGGTTGAAGATCCGGAAGTAGGGCGCCGAGTCGGTGCCGGTGGATGAACTCCACTGCCAGCCACCGTTGTTCGCCGCCAGGTCGCCGTCGATCAGGTGGCGCATGAAAAAACGCTCGCCCTGGCGCCAGTCGATCAGCAGGTTCTTGGTCAGGAACATCGCCACGATCATCCGCAGGCGGTTGTGCATCCAGCCGGTTTCCAGCAACTGGCGCATGGCCGCGTCGATGATCGGCAGGCCGGTGCGGGCCTGTTGCCAGGCCGCTAGCTCATCGGGGGCATCGCGCCAGGCCACGGCTTCGGTTTCCGGGCGGAAGGCCCGGTGCCGGGACACCCGTGGGTAGCCCACCAGGATGTGTTTGTAGAACTCGCGCCAGAGCAGTTCGTTGATCCAGGTGACGGCGCCGGGGCTGCCGCTGGCGAACTCGCCCCGGTTGTTTTGCAGGGCCGCGTGCAGGCACTGACGCGGCGACAGCACGCCGGCGGCGAGGTAGGGCGAAAGCTGGCTGGTGCCGGGCTTGGCCGGCAAGTCGCGCTCGGCCTGGTAGTGATCGAGCTGCGTTTCGGCAAAGTGCGCCAGGCGCTGTTGCGCCGCGGTTTCACCGGCTGGCCAGAGCGCCTGCAGGTGCGGGCCGGGTGTCGGGAACCCCTCGACCTGTCGGGGCAGCGCATCGGCCTTTGTCCTCAGCGCGGCTTGCGCCCTGGGAGCCGCCAGCTGTGGCGGCAGGGCGCTGTACAGCCGGTTGTAGCAGACCTTGCGAAACTGGCTGAAGACCTGGAAGTAGCCGCCGCTCCCGGTCAGCACACTGCCGGGCCGGAACAGCAACTGGTCGAGGTAACTGTGGAAGCTCACGCCCTGGCTCTTCAGCAGGCTGGCCACCGCCGTATCGCGGCGACTCTCGTGAATGCCGTATTCCTCGTTGACGTGCAGCGCCTCGATGGCCAGTTCCCGGCACAGTTGCAGCAGCACCTGGGGGGCCTGCTCCCAACTCGGCGCTTGGCGAATCAGCAGCGGGATGTTCAGCCGGACCAGGTCGCTGCTCAGTTGCTCCAGGTTGCGCAGCCAGAAGTCGACCTTGCACGGCGCATCGTCATGCGCCTGCCATTGCCGCGGGCTCAGCAGGTATACGGCCACAGTCGGCCCGCGCCGGATGGCGGCGCTCAGCGCGGTGTTGTCATGCAGGCGCAGGTCGCTGCGTAGCCAGATCAGTTGCATGGGAGTTCCTGCATTAGAGAAGTCCTAGCCCGGTCAGGGCCTGGTGCGCCGAGAGCGGGTCTGCGACGAGGTGCAGATTGGCAATCTGGTTGGTGCGGATCGCCAGTTCGGCGGGGTGGATGCTCACCGCGGGGCCGACGATGAATGCCGGGCGCTCGAGGCCGCCGAGCAGGCGTGGCAGTTGCCGCAGGTTGATCGACTGGCTCGCGTACAGCAGCACGCCCCGCGCTTTCAGGCGCTCGACGGCCAGGGCCAATTCACCGGGAGGCAGCGGCCAGTCGAAGACTGCCACCGGGCAGTCGCTATTGCTGATCAGCCAGGCGCAGAGCCACAGGTGCGGCTCCAGCGGCAGGTCCGAGTGATTGATCAGCAGCAGCGGGGCGCCTTGCAACTGGCGGTTGTTGTGATAGACCCGCACTGCGAATTTGCTGCGCAGCCAGGAATGGAAAAAAAACCGCTCCATCTGCATGCCGAAGCGGCCCTGCCAGCGCTGTTCGAGTTCGCCCAGCAGCGGTAGCAGCAGGTGCTCGCACAAGGTCCGCGGCGGGTAGAGCGCCATGGCCTGGTTGACGCTGTCGTCGACCTGGCACTCGGCCAGTTGGCTGATGGCCTGGATCAGGCTCTGGCGTTGCAGGTGCCAGTCGTTGCGGGTCGCTTCGCCGAGTGCCGGCTCGGCGTCCAGCAGGTGCTTGACCTGGCTGACCGCCACGCCGCGATTGAGCCAGGTCAGGATCTTCAGAATGCGTTGCACATGTTCGTTCGAAAACAGCCGGTGACCCTTGGCGGTACGCTGCGGCACGATCAACCCGTAACGACGTTCCCAGGCCCGCAGGGTGACGGCGTTGACCCCGGTCTGGCGGGTTACTTCGCGAATCGGCAACCAGCCTTGCCCATGGGCGCGATCGGATTCGCTGGCGGCTGCATCCGGGTCGTCGAACGTCGAATCGTTCATGGTTCAGAGCGCATTACGCAGGCTGAGAGTTTCCGGATGGGGCTGCAGGTACACCTGTTGCGCGATGTAGGGATCGGGATGCCGGCGCAGGTGATGCTTGAGCAGGGTCAGCGGCACGACCAGAGGCACGATGCCGTGGCGGTACTGGCCGATGAGGTGCTGCATTTCCTGTTTGTCTTCGCGGCTGATGGCTTGCTTGAGATAGCCGCTGATGTGTTGCAGTACGTTGCTGTGGGTACGGCGGGTGGCACACTTTTTCAGGGCCGCCATCAGCTGGCTGAAATAACGTGGGCCGATTTGCGCTGGATCGCTTTGGCCCATGCTGCCCAGCAGGGTGCCGAGGGCCTTGTATTGCTCCGGGTTGTGGGCCATCAGCAGGTATTTGTAGCGCGCGTGAAAATCGGTCAGGCGGCGATGGGTCAGGCCTTGCCTGAGCACGTCCTGCCAGGCGCTGTAGGCGAACACCCGGGTCAGGAAGTTTTCCCGCAGCACCGGATCATTGAGTCGGCCGTCTTCTTCCACCGGCAGGTCCGGATGGCGGCTGCAGAAAGCTGCGGCATGGATACCGCGCCCGCTGAGTTCGGCGGGGCGGCCCTGGTCCTGGTAGACCTTGACCCGCTCCAGGCCGCAGGACGGAGATTTCTGCATGAAGATGTAGCCACAGAGGCTGCCCAGTTCATCGGCCATGTGCTGGCCGTAATCCGTGAGGGCCTGGGTGACATCCATGGCCGGATTGATGCTGCCGACGGCCCGCGGTTGCCGCGGATCGCCCACCAGGCGGATCGGTTCGCGGGGTGTGCCCAGGCCGATGGCGACTTCCGGGCACAGTGGGACAAACTCGAAAAACTCAGCGAGGGCCTGGCTGCACAGGCGCGATTCCTTGTGCCCGCCGTTGTAGCGCACCGGCGCACCCAGCAGGCAGGCGCTGATGGCGATTCTCGGTTTGTCGGCCTGGGTCGGATTGTCGGGCATGTGCAGGGCTCCGGGTTTTCATGTACAGAAATAAGATTTTGTACAACTTTGCATCATCATAGGATCAAAGGTGTGCAAGTCAAATATTTTGTACAGCTTTGCCGCGCAGCCTTTCGGGTTACGTTCTGCTCATCTGTCGGTCGCTGGTCTGTAGCCGTTCGATTGCTGGATGGCTAACACAGGAAATTTTGCCGCGTGTTTTTCTTCATCTCGGAACAGTCCGATCAGCAGAAGTGTGTTCGAGTCTTGAGTGGAGGAGACAGGCTGCTGTCCAGGGCGACAGCAGCAATGTTACGCGGGGTGATGCGCTTACAGGTTTTCGTGCAACCGGCGGGCGGCCTCCTGCCCGCTGAGCCAGGCCCCTTCGACGCGACCGGACAGGCACCAGTCGCCGCACACATAGAGTCCCAGGTCGACATCCGCCAGGGCTCCCCATTCATGGCTGCTCGCTGGGCGGGCGTAGAGCCAGCGGTGGGCGAGGCTGAAGCTTGGGGCGGGCATGGCGCTGTGCAGCAGTTCGGCGAATGCGCCGTGCAGTTGTTCGATCACTGCTTCTTTCGGCAGGTCGATGTGCTGGCGGCTCCAGGTGCTGCTGGCGTGCAGGACCCAGGTGTCGAGGCTGTTGTCGCGCCCTGGCTTGCTGCGGTTGCGGGCCAGCCAGTCCAGCGGGCTGTCCTGTACGAAGCAGCCTTCCACCGGGGTTTCCAGCGCGGTCTCGAAAGCCAGGGCGACGGCCCAGGTCGGGTCCATCTTCACCCCGGCGGCGGCGCTCGCCAGTTTCGGCGCGGCGGCCAGCAGGGCCGTGGCCTGGGGGGCCGGCGTGGCGATGATCACGTGGCTGAACGGGCCGTGGGTGAAACCTTCGGCATCCTGCAGGTGCCAATGCCGTTCGCCGCGGTAGACCTCGGTGATGCGGCAGGCGAAATGCACCTCCGTTTCGCCCAGCAAGCCACGGGTAATAGCGCTCATGCGCGGGGTGCCGACCCAGCGGGTCTGTTCGTCCGGCGACGGGGTGAGTTGGCCGCCATGGAAGTTGTACAGCTGCGGCGCCCATTCGGCGGCCCAGCCATTGGCTTGCCAGCGCTGGACTTCGGTGACGAAGCGCCGGTCGCGAGCGGTGAAATATTGAGCGCCCATGTCCAGCGCGCCGGCGTCGCTGCGCTTGCTGGACATACGCCCGCCGCTGCCGCGGCTTTTATCGAAGAGTTGCACGACATGCCCGGCGTCTCTCAGCGCCTGGGTGGCGGAGAGTCCGGCGATGCCGGTACCGATGATTGCGATGGGTACGGTCATAGGGGCCTCGTTTACCTTTCTGTGCAGACTACGCCGTCGTTAAAATCTGTACAATTTTGTTTTTTGGTATAACTTTCGGCGTTATCGGTTTTACAGGGTGTCCTATTGTTAAACACAGAGCCTGCCCGATTGAAAAGATCCCTGCTTATAAAAATAGACTAGTGATCCGGGTAAAACGCCACGCGAGGAAGATGTCATGCACATATTGCTGACCGGCGGTACTGGTTTGATAGGACGTCAACTCTGCCGTCACTGGCTGACCCAGGGCCATCAGTTGACCGTATGGAGTCGTCGGCCTGCCGCGGTGCCCAAACTGTGCGGCACTCAGGTCCGCGGCATTGCCCGCCTGGACGAACTCGCGGAGGAGCCGGTCGACGCCATCATCAACCTGGCGGGAGCGCCGATCGCCGACCGGCCCTGGACCCACAAGCGCAAGGCGCTGCTCTGGAGCAGCCGCATTACCCTGACGGAAAAGCTCCTGGCCTGGCTGGAAAGCCGCGGGCAGAAACCCGGGTTGTTGATCTCCGGGTCGGCGGTGGGCTGGTACGGCGATGGCGGGGAGCGCGAGCTGAACGAGGACTCGCCCCCGGTCAGTGAGGACTTCGCCAGCCAGTTGTGCATCGCCTGGGAGGAGACCGCACAACGTGCCGAGGCCATGGGCGTGCGGGTGGTGCTGATTCGCACGGGCCTGGTGCTGGCGGCCGAGGGCGGCTTTTTGTCGCGCTTGCTGCTGCCCTTCAAACTGGCCCTGGGCGGGCCGATCGGCAACGGTCGGCAGTGGATGCCGTGGATTCATATCAAGGATCAAATCGCCCTGATTGATTTTCTTCTGCACCGCAGTGATGCCAGCGGTCCTTATAATGCCTGCGCGCCGAAGCCGGTGCGCAATCGCGAGTTCGCCAAGACCCTGGGCAGCGTCTTGCACCGGCCGGCGGTAGTGCCGGTGCCGGCCTTTGTCTTGCGCGTCGGCCTGGGGGAATTGTCGTTGTTGTTGCTGGGTGGTCAGCGCGCGGTCCCTGCGCGGTTGTTGGCCGCCGGATTCACTTTCCAGTTCACTGATTTGCGCGCGGCCCTGGACGACCTGTCCAGCCGCCTCTGAAATAGGACGTTGCATGACCGATCACGCGTTGCTCCTGGTCAACCTGGGTTCGCCGGCCTCCACCTCGGTGGCGGATGTGCGCAGCTACCTCAATCAATTCCTGATGGACCCTTACGTGATCGATCTGCCGTGGCCGGTCCGGCGTCTGCTGGTGTCGCTGATTCTGATCAAGCGTCCGGAGCAGTCGGCCCATGCCTACGCCTCGATCTGGTGGGAGCAGGGTTCGCCGCTGGTGGTGCTCAGCCGCCGTTTGCAGGAAACCATGACGAGTGAGTGGAAGCACGGCCCGGTGGAACTGGCGATGCGTTATGGCGAGCCGTCCATCGAGTCGGCATTGGTGCGTCTGGTGGCCCAGGGGCAGAAGAAAATCACCCTGGCGCCGCTCTATCCACAATTTGCCGACAGCACCGTGACCACGGTGGTGGAAGAGGCCCGGCGGGTGATCCGGGACAAGAAGCTGGATGTGCAGCTTTCGGTGCTGCAACCGTTTTACGATCAGCCGGAGTACCTCGACGCGCTGGTGGCCAGTGCCAGGCCGCACTTGCAACAGGACTTCGATCATTTGCTGTTGAGTTTCCATGGCTTGCCCGAACGGCACCTGAAAAAGCTCAATCCCGGCCACAGCCTGGACGGCGATTGCTGCCGCGACGCGACCCCCGAGGTGGCCGCCACCTGTTACCGCGGCCAGTGCCTGAACACGGCCCGGGCATTCGCCGAGCGCATGGGGCTGGCGGACGGCAAGTGGTCGGTGTCGTTCCAGTCCCGTCTGGGACGTGCCAAATGGATCGAGCCCTATACCGAGGCGCGGCTGGATGAATTGGCCCGACAGGGGGTGAAGAAGATCCTGGTGATGTGCCCGGCGTTCGTCGCCGACTGCATCGAGACCCTGGAAGAGATCGGCGATCGCGGTCGCGAGCAGTTCCGCGAAGCGGGAGGGGAGGAGTTGGTGCTGGTGCCATGCCTGAACGACGACCCGCAATGGGCCAAGGCATTGAACGCCTTGTGCGAGCGCGCGCCTTTGGCGTTGTAACGCAACCCTGTAGCCGCTGCCGAAGGCTGCGATCGGCAGCGCAGCGGCCGTGCTCTTGCTATCGCGGGAAGGCTCTTCGAGCCTTATCGTCCGAACGTGGCCCGAACCTGCGGCAGCGGCTACAGAGATCCTCAGATCAGCGGCTCGTCAGCCCTCTTGTTCTTCCAGCTATCGTTGCCCGGCAGGATCAGGTTCAGCGCAATCGCGACGATGGCGCACAGGGCGATCCCTTTCAGGCCGAAGTCGTCCGGTCCGGTACCGGTACCGATCAGTACCCCGCCAATCCCGAACACCAGGGTCACCGAGACGATCACCAGGTTGCGGGCTTCGCCCAGGTCGATCTTGTGACGGATCAGGGTGTTCATGCCCACTGCCGCGATCGAACCGAACAACAGGCAGAGAATCCCGCCCATCACCGGTACCGGAATGCTTTGCAGCAGTGCGCCGAACTTGCCGATGAACGCCAGGCTGATGGCGAAGATCGCCGCCCAGGTCATGATTTTCGGGTTGTAGTTCTTGGTCAGCATTACCGCGCCAGTCACTTCGGCGTAGGTGGTATTGGGCGGACCGCCGAACAGGCCGGCGGCGGTGGTGGCGATACCGTCACCGAACAAGGTGCGATGCAGGCCGGGCTTCTTCAGGTAGTCGCGACCGGTCACGCTGCCGACTGCGATCACCCCACCGATGTGCTCGATGGCGGGGGCCAGGGCCACGGGGACGATGAACAGGATCGCCTGCCAGTTGAACTCTGGCGCGGTGAAGTGCGGCAGGGCCAGCCAGGGCGCCGCGGCGATCTTCGCGGTATCGACCACGCCGAAGTAAAAGGACAGGGCAAAGCCCACCAGCACCCCGGAGATGATCGGCACCAGGCGGAAGATGCCTTTGCCGAACACTGCGACAATCAGGGTGGTGAGCAGCGCCGGCATCGAGATCATCATCGCCGTCTGGTAATGAATCAGTTCGCTGCCGTCGCCGGCCTTGCCCATCGCCATGTTGGCGGCGATCGGGGCCATGGCCAGGCCGATGGAAATGATCACCGGGCCGATTACCACCGGTGGCAGCAGCCGGTCGATGAAACCGGTGCCCTTGATCTTCACCGCCAGGCCCAGGAAGGTATAAACGAAACCGGCCGCCATCACGCCGCCCATGGTCGCGGCCAGGCCGAACTGGCCCTTGGCGAGAATGATCGGGGTGATGAAGGCAAAGCTGGAGGCCAGGAATACCGGTACCTGGCGCCCGGTCACGAGCTGGAACAACAGAGTCCCGAGACCCGCCGTGAACAGCGCCACGTTGGGGTCGAGACCGGTAATCAGCGGCATCAACACCAACGCGCCAAAGGCCACGAAGAGCATCTGCGCGCCAGACAGCACCTGGCGCCAGAGCGGATCGTTGAACTCATCCCGCATGCTCAGGCGTCCTTCTGCTTGGTGCCGAAGATCTTGTCGCCGGCATCGCCCAGGCCCGGGATGATGTAGCCGTGCTCGTTGAGTTTCTGATCGATGGAAGCGGTGTAGATGGTCACGTCCGGGTGAGCTTTCTCGACGGCTTCGATGCCTTCGGGAGCGGCGACCAGCACCATGGCGCGGATGTCCTTGCAGCCGGCCTTTTTCAACAGGTCGATGGTCGCGACCATGGAGCTGCCGGTGGCGAGCATCGGGTCGATGATCATGGCCAGGCGTTCGTCGATTTCCGGAACCAGTTTTTCCAGGTAAGTGTGCGCCTGCAGGGTTTCCTCGTTGCGGGCCACGCCCACGGCGCTGACCTTGGCGCCCGGGATCAGGCTGAGCACGCCTTCGAGCATGCCGATACCGGCGCGCAGGATAGGCACCACGGTAATCTTCTTGCCGGCGATCTTCTCGACCTGGACAGGGCCGCACCAACCTGGAATCTCATAGGATTCGAGCGGCAGGTCTTTGGTGGCTTCGTACGTCAGCAGGGCACCGACTTCCTGAGCGAGCTCGCGGAAGTTCTTCGTGCTAATGTCGGCGCGGCGCATAAGGCCAAGTTTGTGTCGGATCAGCGGATGGCGGATCTCACGGATGGGCATAGGGAAAGGCTCCGGCGGCGGGCAAAAAAAACGGCCTAGATTAATCTATCCGGGGGTGTTGTCCTATAGACATCTAAGTACGTTAGTCCAGAAACGCTTGATTCGACCGGGCCGGATGCGTACCTTTGCTCGCTTTTCCGAAACTGCCACCCCCTGGAGAGCGCCATGTCCGCTGATCTCGAGCATATCCGTCAAATCATGCGCGAGGCTGACTGCCTGTACACCGAAGCTGAGGTCGAGGCGGCCATTGCCCGAGTCGGTGCACAAATCAATGAACAACTGGCGGAACGCAATCCGGTGGTTTTCTGCGTGATGAACGGTGGCCTGATCTTCTCCGGCAAGCTGCTGACCCACCTCAAATTCCCGCTGGAAGCTTCCTACCTGCACGCCACCCGCTATCGCAACGAAACCAGCGGCGGCGAGCTGTTCTGGAAATCCAAGCCGGAAGTGTCCTTCATCGACCGTGATGTGCTGATCATCGACGACATCCTCGACGAAGGTCATACCCTGGGCGCGATCATCGACTTCTGCAAACACGCCGGTGCCCGCGCGGTGCACACCGCCGTGCTGATCGACAAGGACCACGACCGCAAGGCCCGTCCCGACCTGAAAGCCGATTACGTTGGCCTGCCATGCGTGGACCGCTACATCTTCGGTTACGGCATGGACTACAAGGGTTACTGGCGCAACGCTGCCGGCATCTTTGCCGTCAAGGGCATGTAAATCATGAACGGGCCGAGCTTTCTGGATCAGTCGCTGTTTGCCGAACTGGCCGAAAAAGCCTCGGCCAGCCCCCGTGGTCGCCACCATCACAACTTCCATCAGATGCAAGAGCCTTGTCACCGCATGGCGGTGGGGCTGCAGCCATCCACCTACATCCCGCCCCATCGCCACCTGAGCGACGACAAGGCCGAGACCCTGCTGGTGCTCAAGGGGCGCCTGGGCCTGCTGGTTTTCGACGATGCCGGTCAGGTGCTGGGCAAGCGTGTGCTGCAGGCGGGTGGGGATTGCATGGGCGTCGACCTGCCGGTCGGCGTCTACCACGGCCTGGTGGTGCTTGAGCCCGATAGCCTGATGTTCGAATGCAAGGCCGGGCCTTATCGTCCGGTCGGCGAAGGTGAGCTGGCTGCTTGGGCGCCCCGCGAAGGTGAGTCGGGCGTGGCCGAGTACCAGGCCTGGATGCGCGCCCAGTTCGACTGAGCGCCATCCTCGCGCTTGAGCTGTAGCCGCGCCTGCAAAAATCTGCGCTGACCCATGCTAGAGTGCCAGGCCTTGTGTCCGGAGCCTGTCATGAGCCTTTTGATTCGCAGTTGCGCGGCCTTTGTTCTGATCCTGAGCCTGCCCCTGGCCGCCGCCCCGGCGCCCATGCACGCGCAGTTCCTGCCCCCCGATGACCTGACCCTGCGTGATGCCGCTCCCGAGCAGCAACAGTTGTTGCAGGTCACTGAGTACTCGGTGGTCATCGGCAGCCAGCGCCAATCCAACCAGCAACCGATCCCGGTGACCTCGCCGCTGCTGGTCCGCCTCAAGGGCAAGCCGCTGAACAAGGGCGCGACCATCAGCCAGGTGCTGGTGAATTTCGACGGCGAGAGCAAAAGCCTGAAAAAACCGCAGTTCGACGACAAGACCAAGACCCTCACCCTGTTCTACCCGCTGGCCCAGTATCGGGTGGTGATGGACCTGCTGCGCAACGACACGGTGTATTGCCAGTTCCTCAGCTATGCCAACGGCCACATCTGGGCCGACCTGCACACCGGCGCGGTACGCTCGCGTTGAGGCCCGACGCGGCCTGGGGGTAAACTGCCTGCCCCGTGAAATGTCTGCGAGCTGGAGTCGGCAATGCGTAAAGATAAGAAACAAGTGATTGGTGACGAGATCGGCGATGCGCAGATCAAACTGTTCCTCGATTTCGAGCCGGCCGACGCCACTTCGCCGTCCCTGCACAAGCTGATCAAGGCCTATCGTGGCCTGCGTATCGACGATTTCGAGCGTTTCCTGGTGTTCTTCGTCGAGGCCGGCTACGACCTGGACGGCAAGGACGAACACGGCAGGGACTTCGTGGCCCTGATCCAGGACCAGCGCAATGCCGCCGATTACATCGAACTGATCGAAAAAGCCCGCGGCTGAAAGCGCGTCGCCCCGGAAGTGGTTGTCTTTAAAGCAGCCATAAAAAACGCCCCGTTCTTCAAGAGAGCGGGGCGTTTTTCATGGGCGCGGCTTAAGCGTAGCTTTCGGCTTCGCTGCTCTGCTCGACCAGCTCCAGGCTGACGTTGTTCTCGCTGTTGATCTTGCGATACAGCGCTGCGTCGGTTTCCAGGGCCTTTTCACGGGCCGGGAAGATTTCCTTGAGCTTGCTGGCCCACTCGCCAGCCGCCTTGGCCGGGAAGCAGCGCTCGATCAGTTCGAGCATGATCGAGACGGTCACCGAAGCGCCTGGCGAAGCGCCAAGCAGGGCAGCGAGAGAGCCGTCCTTGGCTGCGACCAGCTCGGTGCCGAACTGCAGCACGCCGCCTTTCTTCGGATCTTTCTTGATGATCTGCACCCGCTGGCCGGCCACTTCCAGGCGCCAGTCTTCGGCCTTGGCTTCAGGGTAGAAGCGACGCAGGGATTCCAGGCGCTGCTCCATGGACTGCATCACTTCGCTGACCAGGTACTTGGTCAGGTCCATGTTGTCGCGAGCCACCGCCAGCATCGGGCCGATGTTGCCGGCGCGAACCGACATCGGCAGGTCCATGAAAGAACCGTGCTTGAGGAACTTGGTGGTGAAGCCGGCGTAAGGTCCGAACAGCAGGGACTTCTTGCCATCGACCACACGGGTGTCCAGGTGCGGCACGGACATTGGTGGCGAACCCACGGCCGCCTGGCTGTAGACCTTGGCCTGGTGCCGCTTGACCACTTCCGGGTTGTCGCAACGCAGCCACTGGCCGCTGACCGGGAAGCCACCGAAGCCTTTGCTCTCCTCGATGCCCGAAGCCTGCAGCAGCGGCAGCGCCGCGCCGCCGGCGCCGAGGAACACGAACTTGGCATCGACGTCGCGGCTGTTGCCGCTGTTGACGTCCTTGATGCTCACGGTCCAGCCGTTGTCCTTGTTGCGTTTCAGACCGGTCACGCGCTTGCAGTACTTGACCTGGGCATCGGGTGCGCTGGTCAAGTGCTTGAGCAACTGGTTGGTCAGGGCGCCGAAGTTGACGTCGGTACCATTGATCACGCGGGTGGCGGCGATGACTTCGTCAGCCGGGCGGCCTGGCATCATCAGCGGCATCCACTCGGCCATCTTGGCCTTGTCCTCGGTGTATTCCATGTCCGCGAAAGCGTGGTGCTTGCTCAGCACTTCATAGCGCTTCTTCAGGAAGGACACGCCGCTCTCGCCCTGGACGAAGCTCAGGTGCGGCACCGGGCTGATAAAGGACTTGGACGAGCCGAAGGTGCCTTTCTTGGTCAGGTAGGACCAGAACTGCTTTGACACCTCGAACTGGGTGTTGATGTGCACGGCTTTCTTGATATCGATAGAACCGTCGGCGGCCTGTGGCGTGTAGTTCAGCTCACAAAGGCCGGCATGGCCGGTACCGGCGTTGTTCCACGGGTTGGAACTTTCCGCGGCACCCGAATCCATCAGCTCGACGACTTCCAGCTTGATCGCGGGGTCGAGTTCTTTGAGCAGTACAGCGAGGGTGGCACTCATGATGCCGGCCCCAACCAATACGACGTCTACTGCTTCGTTATGCGCCATTAACGCGTCTCCAAAATCTGCAGCACCAAATTGACGGCATAGCTGCCAGGAGTAGGGGGCGGTTCACGTTATGCCCCAGGTCACTCATGGCCAGGATCGCCATGTCCGAATCTTCGCAATTTTTCGCAACTTCGACGGACGCTACCAACCAGGCCTGATCCGCGTATGAACGCATTTCAGGGCAGGGCGGGCAATTCGACTTATGGTCAAGAGTCCGTTTGTGCAACCAAATCCGTAGCGGACAGGCTTCAAGCGCAAGTATCTGAGGCGTGCTCGGTCCTGTGTAATCGGGCTGTTGTAGACGCTAATGGTGCCAGTACAGACGCAAAACTATTCATTTGCTCGCCACACTCTTGTGAAGTTGTGAAAACCCGTTTTTTCACGCTCTTTTGAAGACGTGAACCTCAAAAAAGGGCTGTCCAAGCCTGGCACCGGCCCGAGGGGTGAATGCCGACATGGAACACGTGGCATTAACGGGCGAACAGCTCAGTGGCCGAGCAATGGCAGCTCTGCAGATGCGCGAAAAGCGGTGGTTTGCAGGATGAACAGCAAGCACGCCGGCTTCACTCGATCTGTGTGGGCGGCTCTCTGTGGGCAATGCGGGGGAGCTGATGCTGATGCATCAGCGATGCTGCGAGGCCCGATCAGGAGACGTCCTTATAATCGGGGGGAGATTGTAACGAAGAAACGCGCAGAAATGATCCTGTTTAATGACTTTTATTAGGCTTTTGGTCAGGTAGCCATCATCGGTTGCACCCGGGCGCGGGCAACGCGTGGGCTGACACGGGCGCTGGCGGGGAGCGGCTGGTGCAACCAGTTGAGACGGATTTCCTCGATTTCCACCCAGCCATCGCCCATTGGCGGCACTTTGCAGTGCTTGAACGCCTGGCACCGGCCCTGTGGGTCGAGCTTGGCGAAGCTGCGGTATTTCTGGCGCGGAGCGAACAAGGACCAGAGGAAATGCATGGCGATGTACCTGTTGGGCAGTTGCGATGAAGAATGCCGCCCGGGCGTTACATGGCCATGTAACGCTCGTGACGGGGAGGTTACAGCAAGCGCCTGGTACCGAACCTGTATGAGAGCTGACTGACTCGCGCCGGGCCGCTGGTTAGCGGCCGCAGACCCCCGCTATACTGCGCGCCTGTCTGTGCCTGATTTCTGGAGAAATGAGCATGTTGCAACGCCTGTTGTTCGGTTTGATCACTGTGACCAGTTTGACGCTGGCTGGTTGCGCCCATAGCCCGCAACAACTCAGCCCGGAACCGAAGCTCACCACTCAGCTCGCGCCGGTCGGCCATGGCCAGCCGGTGGTGGTGAAAGTGGTCGACGGCCGTCCGTCGCCGACCCTGGGTACCCGTGGCGGGCTTTACCCTGAAACCAGCGCGATTACCGTCCAGGGCGCGCAGATCCTGCCGAAGCTGCAGGCCCAGACCGAAGCCGCGGTACGCCTGCTGGGCTTTACCCCGACCGCCAACGCGCTGAACGCTCCGCAACTGACCGTGACCCTGGTCGAGCTGAAGTATCAGTCGCCCAAGGAAGGCCTGTACGTGACTGAGGCTACCATCGGCGCGACCTTCCGCTCCGATGTGCAGAACGCCAACCGCCGCTACAGCGGTCGTTACGGCGCGTCCCTGGACCAGCGTTTCGGCATGGCGCCGAACCAGGAAACCAATACCAAGCTGGTCAGCGACGTACTCAGCGATGCCTTGACCCGGCTGTTCAAGGACCCGAGCATCGGCCAGATCCTCGGCGAATGATGTGAGCCTGTAGCCGCTGCCGCAGGCTCGGGTCGCGTTCGGACGATAAGGCCCGAAAGGCCTTGCTTGACGCCTTGAGCTCCGTACACAAAAAAGCCCGGTTCCATTGGACACCGGGCTTTTTTATTTCCTGTTGATTCCTGTCAGGCCAGAAGTCACGCCGCCTCGACGTAAAAATCCAGCACGCTGACCCCTGTCAGCAGATCGGTTTCCGGCAGGTCGGCATGCTGGTGCCCGCCGAGGGCGCAATACACCAGCCAGTGGCGGTCCTGGACGTTGAAGGCCAGGCCACCGACCAAGGCTTCCTGTTCGTCGCTGGGGGCGATCAGGTAGAGGCGATCCTGGTTTTCTGCGTGCAGCATGACAAGCTCCGTGTCGGTTTCGAGGGGCGCCAGACTGGCCTGTTTGTATGACGAACGTATGACAGGGTGAATTAACCGGCCAGCGGGTTGTTGTCTGTCGGAAAACCCAGGCAGAAAGTGGGCCTTTGGGTAAAATCCGCGCCGCGAGCCGCCAGGGCTCGTTATCCGGTTTCATTCGAGGTTCGTGATGTCGCTGCAACTGATCTGGTCGCTGTTCAGCGCCCACCCCGCCAAGCTGATCAATATTCTTGCCTTGCTGTTCGCCTTTCCCGGTAGCTGGTTGTTGCACGCCACCCGACGTCGCGAACAGCGCGCGCTGGCCAATCTGGCCGCCCGGGGCCAATCCCGCTCCCAGGAGATGCCGGCGCAGGGGCTGGACGATGCGACCTTGCGCATGAACCGGTTCTTCTACCGCTTCGGTTTTGCCTGCCTGGGGCTGGCGTTGCTGGTGTCCTGGATCAGCACGCGGTTCTGACCGATTCGCGATTACCCTACAGTGCACAAACGACAACGGCGCCTTCTGGCGCCGTTGTCGTGTGCGGGGAGCGTTATGGCAAGGCCAGTCCCGCCTTGACCCGATACTGATTGCGCACCGGCGTCGCATATTGCAGCACCAGGTACGGGCGATGTTCCTCCGGGCAGGCGTCCAGGCGCCGTTGCCACTCTTCCTGGGCCTTGGCCAATTCGTCCGCCGGGAACACCTGGGCCGCGCTCGGAACCTGCAGCTCCGGATCGGCCTCGCTCCACTGGGCGTAGGCCAGGTAGTGCACCGGGAACAGGCGGTAACCGCCGAGGATCTGCCGGTCCATCTCCACCGCCAATTGCTTGGTGTCCTCGAACAACTCGCTGATCGGCGCGGCGAAGTTCACGTGGACCCGACCTTTATAGCCGGTGATGCCCTTGGCGATGCTGATGTCGTCCTCGCCCGGAGCCTTGGTATAGCTGCCGGTGGTGGCGCGGATGTACAGCTCGCGGGCCTTGGCCTGATCGCAAGGATCGTATTCGTAGCTGATCGACACCGGGGTCAGGTTCAGCGACTGGATGACCTCGCCGAACGGCTCGTCCTTGCGGCTCATGTGGAACATCTTGAGGATCGCCGACTCGGTACGGTCGTCGCCGTCCTTGGCCCGGCCTTCGGCCTGGGCGATCCAGATCGACGCGCAATCGTTGCGGATCGAGTGGTTGATGTAGGCCGACAGCAGCTGGTAGGCGGCCATCTTTTCCCGGCGACCGGTGATCGAACGGTGCACGATGAAGCTCTTGTTCAGGCGCATCAGGTCGCTGACGAAGGGCTTCTGCAGCAGGTTGTCGCCGATGGCGATGCGCGGGGTCGGCAATCCGGCGTGGTACACCGCGTAATTGACGAAGGCCGGGTCCATCACGATGTCGCGGTGGTTGGCGATGAACAGGTAGGCGCTGCCGGACTTGAATTGCTCGACACCGGTGTAGGTCACGCCGTCGGTGGCCCGCTCGATGGTGTGGTCGACGTAGAACTCGACCTTGTCCTGCAGGGTCGCCACCGAAGTGACCGCGGCGAACTCACGACGCAGCCGATGAGCTATAAGGGGTTTGAGCAGCCAGCCGAAAGCGCCGGCAAAGCGCGGGAAGCGGAAGTGGGTGAGGATATCTAGAAACGCCTTGTCGCCGAGCAGTCGAGCCAGCACCGCTGGTACTTCACTGTCGTCGTAAGGTCGGATGGCATCGAATTCGCCCATCATGCTCTCTTGTTGGAAACGGCTAGGTAAGAAAAAGGTTTGGATCGAAAAATAGCCGGGCGCGGTCTGAAAAGTAAGCTCAGATCTCAATAGCCCTGCAAATAGACCGGCGATTATACGCACAAGTCACTCCGGAGGCCGCGATGCTGGAAACCGAGCACTATCAATGTCCCTACTGCGGTGAAGAGGCCGAGGCCGTGCTGGACCTGTCCGGCGGCGATCAGCAGTACATCGAGGATTGTCCGGTCTGTTGCCGGCCCATTGTGTTCAGCCTGCAGACCGACGGTCAGGAATGGATGCTCGAGGTGCGCAGCGAAAACGAGTGACGGGGGTTATATGCAGCGAATCTACGAACCGGAAAACCTGCTGGAAGGGGAATTGCTCCAGGGCATGCTGGCCAGCGAGGGGATCGAGGCGCATCTGGTGGGGCGGGATTTGCTCGGCGGTACCGGGGAGTTGCCAATGTTCGGCCTGCTCGGGCTGGCGGTGGATAACGACCAGGCGCAATACGCCCGGGAGCTGATCGCCGCGTACAATGCCGCGCTGCCAATGCCCGGCGACGAGCCGGCCAATCATGCCGGCGTGCTGATCTGTTAGGCTGGCCGCCGATTTTCCGAGAGTTGTTTGCCCCATGTGTGGACGTTATGCCCTGTTTCGCTGGAACCAAGCGTTTGCCGCCTTGCCCGGATTTCCCGCGGATCAGCAGGCGCAGTGGAATATTTCGCCCAACGATTCGGTGCTGATCCTGCGCAGCAGCGACGGCCAGCGCAATCTCGCCCGCGCTCGCTGGGGCCTGACGCCGCCCTGGCTGACCGATCTGTCGCGCACCCCGGCCCATGCGCGTGCCGAAACCCTGGCCGAACAGCCGATGTTCCGTGAAGCCTTTCGCCAGCGCCGCTGCCTGCTGCCGGCCAACGGTTTTTACGAATGGCGCGGCGGCACCCGTAAACGCCCGTACTGGCTGACGCCAGGGGAGGGCTCGTCGCTGTTCTTCGCGGCGATCTGGGAAGCCTATCCGGTGCAGGAACAGGTCTGGCTGAGCACCGCGGTGGTCACCCAGCCGGCGGCCAGTCAGCGTCGGCCATTGATCCTCGATGCCCGGGGCCAGGAAGCCTGGCTCGACCCCGAGACGCCATTGCCGGTGCTGCAGGCCTTGCTGGCCAGCCCACCGGCCGCCTTGCGCGAGCGGGTGCTGGCCAACCTGGTGAACGATCCCAAGCTCAATGCCCCGGAATGCCTGACCCCGGGTTGACGCCATCCCTGTGGCTCCAATCCGGAATCGTGTGGCCTGAATCAGCGAGCACTTCGCACGGAGTGCCGCCCAGCTCGATCGTAGCCTGCGGCAGCGGCTACAGAGTCCGTGCCGGGCTCTTGAGTCGCGCCGCAATCCCTGTAGCCGCTGCCGAAGGCTGCGCAAGGTCCGCAGGACCTTGAGCGTTCGTACGGGCCACGCCGCTTTGCGGCCGGTCGCAGTGGCTTACACCTTGAACTGATTGATCAGGCGCCGCTGCTGCTCGGCCAGCTTGGTCAGGCCGGCGCTGGCCGCGCTGGACTCGTCGGCGCCGCTCGCCACTTCGTTGGCCACCTGGCCGATATTGATCACGTTGCGGTTGATGTCCTCGGCGACGGCGCTCTGCTCTTCGGCGGCGCTGGCGATCTGGGTGTTCATGTCGTTGATCACCGACACCGCCTGAGTGATGGTTTCCAGGGCCTCGGCCGCTTTCGTCGCGTGCTGCACGCTTGCGTCGGTGCGGTTCTGGCTGTCTTCCATGACTCGCACCACATCGCGGGTGCCTTGCTGCAGCTGCTGGATCATCGACTGGATTTCTTCGGTCGCCTGCTGGGTCTTCTGCGCCAGGTTGCGCACTTCGTCGGCCACCACGGCAAAGCCGCGGCCTTGTTCGCCGGCGCGGGCGGCTTCGATGGCGGCGTTGAGGGCCAACAGGTTGGTCTGCTCGGCGATACCGCGAATGGCGATCAGGATCGCGTTGATGTTCTCGCTGTCCTTGGCCAGGGTCTGCACGACGCCCACCGCCCTGCCGATTTCCACGGCCAGGGCGCCAATGGCGGTCGAGGTGTCGCGCACGATCCGCATGCCCTGGCTGGCGGCCTGGTCGGCATGGTTGGCGGCTTGCGCGGCCTGGGTCGCGTTACGGGCCACGTCCTGGGCGGTGGCGGTCATCTCGTGCACCGCGGTGGCCACCTGGTCGATCTCGGCCATTTGCTTGTGCACGCCCTGGTTGGTGCGAATGGCGATATCGGCGGTGTGTTCGGAGGAGTCGCTGACGCTCTGCACCGAGGTCACCACCTGGCTGATCATCGCCTGCAGCTTGGCCAGGAAGGTATTGAAGCCCTTGGCGATCGAGCCCAGTTCGTCGGCGCGGTCGCTGCTCAGGCGGCGGGTCAGGTCACCTTCGCCCTGGGCGATATCGTCGAGCATGGCCACCATCTGCTTGAGCGGACGGGCAATGCCGTGGCCCACCAGCCAGATCACCAGCAGGCCGAGGCCGGCGATGATCAGGCCGACCATGGCCATGCCGAAGGTGTCGGCCTGGCGCTGTTCGGCCAGGTCGTTCTGCAGTTTCTGCAGGTCGGCCATGACGGCGTCCAGCGGCAGTTGCAGCATCAGGGTCCAGCGGGCGTCGGTCTGACCAATACCGAACGGCAGGTACAGCTCGATCCGCCCGTTGGCCTGATCGACGTTGTAGTTCACTGCGCCGCGCTTGAGGTTGCCCAGCTTGGCGACTTCTTCGCTGTCGAGAATGTCGCTGACCTTTTCGCCGAACTTGCTCGGGTCCTTGGTGTAGGCCACCAGCCGGCCATTGCCACCGATCAGGGCCATTTCGCCCACGCCGTTGTAGAGCTTCTGGTTGGCGCCCAGGAGCATGTCCTGGATGAAGTTCACCGACAGGTCGGCGCCGACGATGCCCTGGAAGGTCCCGTCGAGCAGGATGGGTTGAATAAAGGAGGCGAGCATGACGATCTTGTCGCCGACCTTGTACGGCGCCGGATCGATCACGCAGGATTTCTTGCTTTCCTTGGAGCACAGGTAGTACTCGCTGGCGCGTACGCCGGTGGACAGGACTTTCTGGTCGTCCACGTCCACCAGTTTGTCCAGGCCCAGGCTGCCGTCTTCGTTGCGGAACCACCACGGCAGGAAACGCCCGTTGCTGGCATCGATACCTACCACCTTGGTGTCGACATAGGCGCTGTCGTTATGGTCGATGGCGTTCTTTTCCCAGCCTATATAAGCACCGAGAATCTTCGGATTCTGCGCGACGTTTTCCTTGATCAGGCTGATCAGCTGTTCGCGGGCGAGATTGAGCTGTGGATTGCCATCCGCGCCCTTGCTGCCGATCAGCGCGTTGACCCGCACCAGCCCGCCGGCGATCAGCAGGGGCGCCTCGAGTTCACGCTGGATCTGGCTGACCTGGGTCTGTGCCAGCCCGACCAGCCGCTGTTCGATGACTTGCTCGAATTGAGCCTGGGTTCGCTGCTGCACCATCTCCTGGGTCCGGGCGCCGGCGAACAGAGCGTACAGCACCAAGGCAACGACCACGCTGAGGACGATGGCACCGGCCAGGGCGGCCACGGAAAACTGGATCGACTTGAATTTCATAAGGGCTCCGGACGCAGGAATGACGTCTGCCCCGCTGTATCGGCAAGGCCCCCGCCGACCATGAGCGAGGATCGGAAAAATGGCTGTCTTGTAGGCTGGCATGTCGCAAATTGGCAGCTGCCGGCCGTTGTCGGGCGCGGAGGGGAAGGTTCTGTGAATTTTTTCCTACGGCGCCGTATCTGAAAACAGCGTGCTACACGTCCGTTGTATCTGGCGTCGATACACAACTGGGCCTAGGATACGCGCCATGTTTTCAGGGAGCGTTTTCATGAGCAAGAAACAGGTTTTGGGTGCACTGGCTGCCGCGTTGCTGCTGTCGGGTTGCCAGTCGGTCAACACCACCAGCGGTGGCGCTGTCGGCGTCGATCGCAAGCAGTACATGTTCAGCATGCTGTCGAGCGATGAGGTCAACCAGTCCTACGCGCAGTCCTATCAGCAGAAGATCGGCGAAGCGAGCAGCAAGAACGTGCTGGACAAGTCCAGCGCCAATGCCAAACGCATCCAGGCGATCGCCAACCGGCTGATTGCCCAGGCCCCGGTTTTCCGCCCGGATTCCGCGCAGTGGAACTGGGAAGTCAACCTGATCAAGAGCGATGAGCTCAACGCCAACTGCGGCCCTGGCGGCAAGATCATTTTCTACAGCGGCCTGATCGACAAGCTGCAACTGACCGACGATGAAATCGCCGCGGTCATGGGCCATGAAATCGCCCACGCCTTGCGCGAGCACGGTCGTGAAGCGATGTCCAAGGCCTACGGTGTCAGCGCGCTGAAGCAGATCGCCCTGATCGCCGGCGCGCCGCAGGAAGCGGTCGCCGTGGGCGACAACGGGGTCAATCTGTTGATGACTCTGCCCAACAGCCGCGGCAATGAAAACGAAGCCGACCTGATCGGCCTGGAACTGGCGGCCCGCGCCGGATACAACCCGAACGCGGCCATTACCTTGTGGAACAAGATGAGCAAGGCTTCGGAAGGTGCGCCACCCGAGTTCCTCAGTACTCACCCGGCGTCCGGCAGTCGTATTTCCTCGTTGGAAGCGGCGATTCCGAAGGTGATGCCGTTGTACCAGCAGGCCAAGAGGCCCTGATCGTCTGGCGTCGTTGTTGACGACAGTGCCGTGAACAAGCCGGCCCCCTGCAAAAAAAGCCCCGACCGGTTCGGGGCTTTTTTGTGCTCGCAGGTTTGCCTGGAGGCATGACTGCTGATGGTGCGCTTACAACCAGCCGCTGCTTTGCATGGCCTTGTACACCGCGACAATGGCCAGGATGAAGAACGCCGAGGCCGCGAGGCGACGGATCAGGGTCAGGGGCAGTTTCTCCGCCGCGAAGTTGCCGGCCAGTACCACCGGGACGTTGGCGATCAGCATGCCGGCGGTGGTGCCGATGATCACCAGCCACAGTTCCGGGTATTGCGCCGCGAGCATGACGGTGGCGATCTGGGTCTTGTCGCCGATTTCAGCGAGGAAGAACGCGATCAGCGTGGTCAGGAAGGGGCCGAACTTGCGGGCGGTGCTGGCTTCGTCGTCGTCCATCTTGTCTGGCACCAGGGTCCAGAGCGCGGTCGCGGTAAAGCTCGCGGCGAGGATCCAGTGCAAGGTCGCATCCGAGAAGAAGCTGCCGAACCAGGCGCCTACCGCACCGGCTGCCGCATGGTTGGCCAGGGTCGCGGCGACGATGCCGGCGATGATCGGCCAGGGTTTGCGAAAGCGCGCGGCGAGAATGAGGGCAAGCAGTTGCGTCTTGTCGCCGATTTCGGCCAAGGCAACGATCGCTGTGGGAACCAGTAGAGAATCCAGCATCAGGGCATTCCTAAGGGGCGGGTCGACACGGCTATGACACGTACAGCCTTCCCGCCCCGGGTAAGGTGTGCGTGCCATAGGTCTTGTCAAACCCAGCGGTCCGTCTGTGCGGACTCTTGGGTCGCATGCGCCATGATCTGAAGATCAAGTATGTTGACGCATGCCGGGCGAGCGTGGCGCTCGCGGGAGACTACTCCCCTAGGACGGAGCGGATTCTGCCTAGGCAGAATCCATTCGGCAAGCGTTCTTTTGCAAAAAGGTTTTCAGCCGCGCCTGGCGCTGTAGATGCGAAAACCCTGGCCTTCGGCCTTGATCGAACAAGGGCCGAGATGCTCTTCGATCAGCGGTTGGTAACGCAGGAAGCTGTTGGCTACCAGCCGGAGTTCGCCACCGGTTTTCAGATGTTTGGCTGCTTTTCGCAGCAGGTTCTCCGTTGCCTGATAGTCCGTGTGGACCCCGACATGGAACGGTGGATTGGTCAGGATGGTGTTCAAGCCCATGGGCGCGGCATCGATGCCGTCACCGGTCAGGACCTCGGCTTCCAGGCCATTGGCGGCCAGGGTCAGGCGACTGCTGGCAGCGGCGAAGGCGTCGACGTCGAGCAGGGTCACGCTGTTATGCGGGTAGCGACGCTTGATCGCCGCGCCCAGAACCCCGGCGCCGCAACCGAAATCCAGCAGGTGGCCGCTGGGCAGCTTGTCCAGGTGTTCCAGCAACAAGGCGCTGCCGCGATCCAGGCGACCATGGCTGAACACCCCCGGCAGGCTGACCACTTTCAGTGGCCCTTCGGCCAGCGGCAATTCATATTCCTGGGCCAGGCTTTCCAGGCTGACGGCTTGCGGCGCGTTGTCGACCGTCACTTGCCACAGCTGGCAGTGTCGCGCGCTGTCGAGCTTGCGCGGTTTGCCGAAGGGGTTGAGCTGCTTGGCCGCGCGTTCGATGCCGCTGCGTTTTTCCCCGACCAGGTACAGCTCGCGCCCGGCCAGGCGCGAGGCGAGGGCGTTGAGCAGGTAGTCGGTCAGTTCCTTGGACTTGGGCAGGAACAGCACGGCGTTGGCAAAGTCTTGCTCGGGGGCGGTCACGCCGAAGTGGCTGCGTCCGGCGAAACGCGCATCCAGCGCGGCCTGGTCGCCAGCATGCCAGCACCAGCCATGGGCGGCCGGCAGGCGGCCGAGCAGGTCATCGGCGGGCAGGCCGGCCAACAGCAGCGAGCCTTGAAACAAGTCAGCCTGACGAAGCAGTACTTCACTGCGCGGATCCATAATCTGCTCCTGGGAAAAAAGTGGCGCAGTTTATCAACTGACGACCCGCAGCGCTGTACCGCTGAAAAACGCCTGGGCGTTTTCCGCCAGCTGGCCGACGATGCGCTGCCGGGCTTCGCGGCTGCCCCAGGCGTTGTGTGGGGTCACGATCAGTCGCGGGATGTCGTGGGTCAGCAGCGGGTTGCCGGTGGTTGGCGGCTCCACGCTCAACACGTCGGTGGCCGCTCCGCCCAGGTGACCGCGGCGCAGGGCGTCGGCCAGTGCCTGCTCGTCGATCAGGCCGCCACGGGCGGTGTTGACCACGAAGGCCTGGGGCTTGAGCAGGGCCAGCTCCCGGGCGCCGATAAAGTGCCGGGTGTGTTCGTTGAGCGGGCAATGCAAGGTCAGCGCATCGACTTGCGGCAGCAGTTCATCCAGCGGTAAACGATCAGGACGGGCCGGACGACCGGGAATCTGCCCCAGCAGCACGCGCATGCCGAAGGCTTCGGCCAGGCGGGCGACGGCGCCACCCAGCTCGCCATGGCCCAGCAGGCCCAGGGTCTTGCCTTGCAGCTCGACGATCGGGAAGTCCAGCAGACAAAACTGCCGCGCCTGCTGCCAGCGACCGTCACTGACCGCCTGGCGGTAATCGTCGAAGCGGGTGGCGAGGTTGAGCAGCAGCATGAGGGTGTGCTGGGCCACCGATGGCGTGCCGTAGCCCTGGCAGTTAGCGACTGTAATGCCCTGGGCGCGGGCGGCGGCCAGGTCGATATTGTTGGTGCCGGTGGCGGCAACCAGGATCAGTTTCAGCCCGGGGCAGGCGGCCAGGGTTTCGGCGTTGAGCAGCACTTTGTTGCTGATCGCCACCTGGGCTCCCAGCAGGCGCTCGACCACCTGTTCGGGGTTGGTCCGGTCATGCAGTTGCAGTTCGCCGAAGCTGTGGTGCAGCGCGCCGAGGTCGAGATCGCCGAGGTCCAGGGAGCTGTGGTCGAGGAAGACGGCGCGGCGATTGTTAGTCATCAACTGTACCTTTTGCACGAGGGTCTGAAGGCGTAATCTGCCGAGCCTAACAGATGAAATAATTAGATACACAGGAGTGTCCATGTACCTCGCCGAGTTCTTGACCATTGCCCTTATTCACCTGCTTGCCGTGGCCAGCCCGGGCCCGGATTTCGCCGTCGTGGTACGCGAAAGCGTGACCCACGGTCGCCGCGCCGGCACCTGGACGGCATTGGGCGTCGGTACCGCGATCTTCCTGCACGTGGGGTATTCGCTGCTGGGGATCGGTCTGATCGTGTCGCAATCGATCGTGCTGTTCAACGCGCTGAAATGGGCCGCCGCCGCTTACCTGCTGTACATCGGCTACAAGGCCCTGCGGGCGCAGCCGGCCAAGCCCGCTACCGAGAACCTGCATCTGGAAGCCGGCGAGCGCACTGCGCGCGGCGCGTTCACTTCCGGCTTCGTGACCAACGGCCTGAACCCGAAAGCGACGCTGTTTTTCCTGTCGCTGTTCACCGTAGTGATCAATCCGCACACGCCCCTGGCCATCCAGGCCGGTTACGGCGTGTACCTGGCGGCGGCGACGGCGACCTGGTTCTGCCTGGTGGCGCTGTTGTTCAGCCAGCAGAAAGTCCGCGCCGGTTTTGCCCGCATGGGCCACTGGTTCGACCGCACCATGGGCGCGGTGCTGATTGCCATCGGGGTGAAGCTGGCCTTTACCGAGATGCATTGAGTCGGTCTTTCCCGCTTAGGCTCTTATCAGATATTTCTGATCATTAATTGGGATTAATCGTACAATCGTCCGCTTTTATGCCACTCCGGCCGGTCGAGCCCCTTGACCGGCCGGAGGGCGCGCGAGACCGGACGCTTGATGACGATACAAAAAGTACCGCAGCAGTTGCTCTATCTGGTTTATGGCGGCAAAGAGGTTTATCGCCATGAAGCGAAATTCAGCATTCTGACGGCCCTCGACCAGAGCAAGAGTGCCGAGCCGCTGGTGATTCGGGTCATGACCGACCGTCCCGAGGATTTCCACGGCTGGCCGGTGCACGTGGTGCCGTTGAGTACGCAAACGCTGGTCGAGTGGCAGGGCGACCAGGGCTACTACCATCGGCGCAAGGCCTGTGCGTTTGCCGCGGGCCTTGAGCTGGCGGACAAGACCCTGTTTGTCGATACCGACACCTTGTTCGAGGCCGACCCGCAGCGGCTGTTCGAGCGCATTGCGCCCGGCCAGTACCTGATCGATGAAGACGAGTTTCTCTGGTCCGAAGTCCGTACCCGCCCCGAGTTCGTCAAGCTCGACCGCTACCTGCAGGCCAGCGGTCAGTCGGTGCCCGACGATCAGCGCCTGTTCAACAGCGGGGTCTGTGGCCTGACGGCTGGCGACGGTCCGTTGATGCAGGCCTCGATTGCCTTGATCGATGAGTGGAGCGCGCACATCAAGGACCTGCACACCCTGGAACAGATCGCCCTGTCATTTGCCTTGCGCGGTCAATCCGTGGGCGAGAGCAAGAGTTGCATCTATCACTATTTCTCCGACAAGGACTTCTTCCACGCCATGCAGGCGCTGTTCTTCCAGCGTCACGGCGAAGCCTTCCGGCCGGAGCTGTTGCGCATGCAGCGCGAGGTGCCACGGCGCAAAACCTTGCCGTCGCTGTTTCAGCGTTCGCGGATCAAGTTCTACTTGAGGCGGCAGAACAAGGACATGCAAAAGGTCGGGCGTGACCTGCTGTATGGCAGCTGTGGCCCGATCTCGCCCTATGTCGAGGCTTGCCGCCATGTCTGGTGGGATCAGGGGCTGCGCCAGATCCAGCGCCGGGGCATGAGCCAGCAGGCGCCGATTCGCGCTCTGGCGCGTGGCGAATGGCCAGCCGGGTTGCCCCGGCCGCAAAACCGCGACGTGGAAAAACGCCTGCGCCACTACCTGCAACAGCAGTTGCAGCCGCACGGGCCTGCGCACGGGGCTAAGTCATAGGGCCACGTAATGGGCCTGGCGCCTTGAGCTGATTCGGGGCACCGAGCTATTCCCGCGAAGGGTGGCCGAGCAAACGGCTTGATGGTCGTGCAAGTGCCTTCCCATGAAGGCAGGCGGGCAAATCCCCGGTCGCACGAATGCTGGCTTGGAGCTAGCATTCGTACGGTTCTGCAAATCATTCCTTTGGCTGATTTGGCAGAGCCAGCGGCGCTCTAGAGTGAGCGTTCTTCAGCCACGACCGTGCAGTCACGAAAAGGGATGCTTATGTTGCAGACTCGCGTTATTCCGCCAGCCGAAGGCGCTTACCAATACCCGCTATTGATCAAGCGGCTGCTGATGTCCGGCACCCGTTACGAGAAGACCCGTGAAATCGTTTACCGGGACAAACTGCGTTACAGCTACCCAACCCTGATCGAGCGCGTGGCCAGGCTGGCGAACGTGTTGACGGCTGCCGGGGTCAAGGCCGGGGATACCGTGGCGGTGATGGACTGGGACAGCCATCGCTACCTGGAGTGCATGTTCGCCATCCCGATGATCGGCGCGGTGATCCACACCATCAACGTGCGCCTGTCGCCGGAACAGATCCTGTACACCATGAACCACGCCGAGGACCGCTTCGTGCTGGTCAACAGCGAGTTCGTCGGGCTCTACCAGGCGATCGCCGGGCAACTGACCACGGTGGAGAAGACCCTGTTGCTGACCGACGGTCCGGAAAAGAGCGCCGACCTGCCGAACCTGGTGGGCGAATACGAGCAGCTTCTGGCGGCGGCCAGCCCCCAGTACGCCTTCGAGGATTTCGACGAAAACTCGGTGGCCACCACCTTCTACACCACGGGCACCACGGGCAACCCGAAGGGTGTGTACTTCACCCACCGCCAGCTGGTGCTGCACACCATGGGCGTGGCGGTGATCATGGGCAGCATCGACAGCGTGCGCCTGCTGGGCACCAGCGACGTGTACATGCCCATTACCCCGATGTTCCACGTGCATGCCTGGGGCCTGCCTTATGTGGCGACCATGCTCGGCCTCAAGCAGGTCTATCCCGGCCGTTACGACCCGGAGCTGCTGGTGGAGCTGTGGCGCAAGGAAAAGGTCACCTTCTCCCATTGCGTGCCGACCATCCTGCAGATGCTGCTCAATGCCAAGGCGGCCCAGGGCACGGATTTCGGCGGCTGGAAGATCGTCATCGGCGGCAGCGCGCTCAACCGTGCGCTGTACGAGGCCTCCAAGGCCAAGGGTATTCAACTGACGGCGGCCTACGGCATGTCGGAAACCGGGCCGCTGGTGTCCTGTGCGCACCTCAACGAAGAGCTGCTGGCGGGTACCGAGGATGAGCGCACCACCTACCGGATCAAGGCCGGCGTGCCCGGGCCTCTGGTGGAGGCGGCGATTGTCGATGGCGACGGCAACTTCCTGCCGGCCGATGGCGAGACCCAGGGTGAGCTGGTGCTGCGCGCACCCTGGCTGACCGAAGGCTATTTCAACGAACCGCAGAAGGGCGCGGAGCTATGGGAAGGCGGCTGGCTGCACACCGGCGACGTGGCGACCCTCGACGGCATGGGTGTGATCGACATTCGCGACCGGATCAAGGATGTGATCAAGACCGGAGGCGAGTGGGTATCGTCCCTGGCCTTGGAAGACCTGATCAGCCGGCACCCGGCGGTACGCGAAGTAGCAGTGGTGGGTATTCCCGATCCGCAGTGGGGCGAGCGCCCGTTTGCCTTGCTGGTGGTCCGCGAAGGGCATGCAATCGAGGCCAAGGAGCTCAAGGAGCATCTCAAGCCGTTTGTCGAACAGGGGCACTTGAGCAAGTGGGCGATTCCCAGTCAGATCGCCCTTGTTACTGAAATTCCCAAGACCAGTGTCGGCAAGCTCGACAAGAAGCGCATCCGCCTCGACATCACCGAATGGCAGGCCAACAACAGCACCTTTCTTTCTACCCTGTAAACACCTCCTGCCGTGCCCGAAAGGGCACGGTAGAGCCCACCAAGCAAGCGCTTGCCTTGTCAAATCCGAATTTTCAGCCATCCTTGCCGTGCCGGCATTTGCCGGACTGGCGAAAGGACCGTTCCAGAGTGGTTGGAGGCTGCAAATCACACTTTAGAGGGATCAAGCCGTACCACCTGCTGGCTATAGTCCGCCCAAGGATTTTTAAGAACGGAGCAACCGCACAACACGGGGCGATGCAACTTTGAACGACTTCGGGGCTGACTGGGTTCCGCCCGTTCAGAGCGTTTTTAAAAGTGCTCACTGCCATAACAATAAAGCACATGGAGTAGCGTCGATGACATCAGTAAACCAGTTCTGGCGCCGGGCGAAACTGCCTCTGGCCGTCAGTCTCGCCTCTACGCTCGCCGGACCTGCCTTCGGCGTCAGTTTCAACATCGGTGAAATCGAAGGTCAGTTCGACTCTTCTCTATCGCTGGGTGCGAGCTGGTCTACCCAGAGCCCCAACAAGAATCTGATTGGTGTCAACAACGGCGGTCATGGCCTGTCCCAGACCTCCGACGATGGCCACGCTAACTTCAAAAGCGGCGAAACCTTTTCCAAGATCTTCAAGGGCATCCATGACCTTGAACTGAAATACGGCGACACCGGCGTCTTCGTCCGTGGCAAGTACTGGTATGACTTCGAGCTCAAGGACGAAAGCCGCGAGTTCAAGGACATCAGCGACAGCAATCGCAAGGAAGGCGCCAAGTCCTCCGGCGGGCAGATTCTCGACGCCTTCATCTACCACAACTACTCGATCGCCGAGCAGCCGGGTTCCGTGCGTCTGGGCAAGCAAGTGGTGAGCTGGGGTGAAAGTACCTTCATCGGCGGCGGCATCAACTCGATCAACCCGATCGATGTGTCCGCTTTCCGCCGTCCTGGCGCGGAGATCAAGGAAGGCCTGATCCCGGTCAACATGTTCTACGTCTCCCAGAGCCTGACCGACAACCTCTCGGCCGAAGCCTTCTATCAGCTGGAATGGGACCAGACCGTCGTCGACAATTGCGGCACCTTCTTCTCCCAGCCGGACATCATCGCCGACGGTTGCACCGACAACCTGCGCGTGCTGAACAAACGCTCGACCATTCCATCGATTGCCCTCGGGCCATTGGCCGCCGCGGGCGTCGACGTCAACCAGGAAGGCGTGCTGGTACGTCGTGGCCCGGACCGCGATGCACGGGACAGCGGGCAGTGGGGCGTGTCCTTCAAGTACATGTACGAGCCGCTCGACACCGAGTTCGGCGCGTACTTCATGAACTACCACAGCCGTGCGCCGATCTTCAGCGCCACCGGTGCTCCGCAGTCGGTCTTCGATCGCGTGGCGGCCTTGCCTCCAGCGTTCCGCGCCTTGGGCCCACTGGTGGTTGCCGGTAGCTCCGAGTACTTCGTCGAGTACCCTGAGGACATCCGCCTCTACGGCCTGAGCTTCTCCACCACCTTGCCTACCGGTACCGCGTGGAGCGGTGAGATCAGCTATCGCCCGAACGCTCCGGTGCAGCTGAACTCCACCGATATCCTGTTCGCCGGTGTTCGTCCCCTGGGCGGGACCCTGGCCAATGCCTCGCTGCTCGACGGCGTGCCAGGCCAGGACCTGCACGGCTATCGCCGTAAAGAGATCACCCAGCTGCAGACCACCTTCACCCACTTCTTCGATCAGGTCATGGGTGCCAGCCGCCTGACCCTGGTCGGTGAAGTCGGCCTGACCTACGTGGGCGGCCTGGAGAGCACCTCCAAGGTTCGTTACGGCCGCGATCCGGTCTATGGGCCGGGCGAACTGCCTGCCACCGGCAGCCTGGACACCTGCTCGCAAATCCTCAATACCAGCACCATCAACGGCGCAGGTGCGGGCGCGGCGACCAACAATCGCAGCCGCAACTGCAACGACGACGGCTTCACCACCTCGACTTCCTGGGGTTATCGCGGTCGTGCCATCTGGGAATACAACGACGTGTTCGCCGGTGTGAACCTCAAGCCGAACGTGGCCTGGTCCCATGACGTCAGTGGTTACTCGCCTGGTCCTGGCGGCAACTTCGAGGAAGGCCGCAAGGCCATCAGCCTGGGCGTGGATGCCGAGTACCAGAACACCTACACCGCGAGCCTGGCCTACACCAACTTCTTCGACGGCAAGTACACCACCGTGGATGACCGTGACTTCGTGGCACTCAGTTTCGGCGTGAACTTCTAAGCACTGCATTTTCAGGAAGAACAAGAATATGAAAGTAACCAAGAGTCTGTTGCAGGTCGGTGTCCTCGGGCTGTCGCTGCTGGCGACCGGGGTCATGGCCGCGGTCTCGGCCGATGAAGCGGCCAAGCTGGGCACCTCCCTGACGCCGATGGGCGCGGAAATGGCCGGTAACTCCGCCGGCACCATTCCTGCCTGGAAAGCCTTGCCGACCAACGCCGGCAATGTGGACGGCAAGGGCTTCCTGTCCAATCCGTACGCCAGCGAGCAGCCGCAGTTCACCATCACCGCGCAGAACGTCGAGCAGTACAAGGACAAGTTGGCGCCGGGGCAGTACGCGATGTTCAAGCGCTACCCTGAAACCTACAAGATGCCGGTCTATCCTTCCCACCGCGGTGCCACGGTGCCCGCCGAGGTGTTCGCCGCGATCAAGGAAAATGCCACCAAGACCAACCTGGTCAGCGGCGGCAACGGCCTGGAAAACTTCAAGACCGCCATTCCGTTCCCGATTCCGAAAAGCGGCGTGGAAGTCATCTGGAACCACATCACCCGCTATCGCGGCGGCAGCGTGACCCGTCTGGTGACCCAGGCGACGCCACAGGCCAACGGCTCGTTCAGCCTGGTGTACTTCCAGGACCAGTTCGTGTTCCGCGACAAGATGAAGGACTACGATCCGGCGAACCCGGGCAACATCCTGTTCTACTTCAAGCAGAAAGTGACCGCGCCGGCGCGCCTGGCCGGTGGTGTGCTGCTGGTGCACGAGACCCTCGACCAGGTGAAGGAACCGCGCTCGGCCTGGGTCTACAACGCCGGCCAGCGTCGTGTGCGTCGCGCCCCGCAAGTGTCGTATGACGGTCCGGGTACCGCGGCCGATGGCCTGCGTACTTCCGACAACCTCGACATGTACAACGGCGCGCCGGACCGCTACGACTGGAAGCTGGAAGGCAAGAAGGAGATGTACATCGCCTCCAACAGCTACAAGCTCGACTCGCCGCAACTGAAGTACGCCGACATCATCAAGGCCGGCCACATCAACCAGGACCTGGCGCGCTACGAGCTGCGCCGTGTCTGGCACGTGGTCGCGACCCTGAAGGAAGGCCAGCGTCATATCTACGCCAAGCGTGACTTCTACATCGATGAGGACACCTGGCAGGCCGCGGTGATCGACCACTACGACGGTCGTGGCCAACTGTGGCGCGTGGCCGAGGCGCACGCCGAGAACTACTACGACAAGCAAGTGCCGTGGTATGCCCTGGAAACCCTCTACGACCTGCAGTCCGGCCGTTACCTGGCACTGGGCATGAAGAACGAAGAGAAATCGGCCTATGACTTCGGCTTCACCGCCACCACCAGCGACTTCACCCCGGCGGCCCTGCGCCAGGATGGCGTTCGTTAACCCGCGGTAAATCGAGGCGCATCCTCGATCGACGCCCCGACTGGTTCGGGGCGTTTTTTATTGTCTGGGTATTTCTACAAAACACGGGGGTGAGCTCCCGCTGAAGCGAGTTCACTCGAGAAAAAGGCGCGCCGGGCGAGCCGAGCCCAAGTGAAACCGCATCTCCTGCAGCGCAAGCCGGCTCGCTCATGTTGGGAAGGTGGAAAGCGCTGACAAACCCGGTTGTATTCTTTTTCTAGCCATCTGTAGCAAAAATCTTCAACAGGGGGCTTTTTACCGCTAGTCTGCCGACATCTGTATTGCCGACAACAGCACTTCAATAAGAGTTGGCCATGACTGATCTGTCCCGTATCCAGGGGCCTGCCGGTGCGGCCATTCCCGCGCCGGAAGGGCGCTTCTACCGACCTCCCTTGCCCGACGGCTACGTACTGCGGCCGCGTCTGTGCGAGCGCTTGAGCGCGGGCCTCAATGGCCGGTTGCTGTTGGTCAGTGCGCCGGCCGGTTTTGGCAAGAGTTCGCTGGCGGTGGAGTTCTGCCAAAGCCTGCCGCCGCACTGGCGCAGCCTGTGGCTGGGGCTCAGTCGCCGGGACAGCGATCCGGGACGTTTTCTCGAACGCCTGCTCGAGGGGCTGCAGCAGTATTTCGCTCAATTGGGCAGCCAATCCCTCGGGCTGCTGAAGATGCGCCAGCGCCACCAGCCCTTCGCCTTCGAAGAATGGCTGGACGGCCTGCTCGACGAGTTGGCGGCCCATCTTTCCAGTGCGTCCCCCTTGTTGCTGGTGCTGGACGATTACCACCTGGCCCAGGGGCCGGTGCTCGATCGTTGCCTGCAGTTCTTTCTCAATCATTTACCCGACGGCCTGTTGGTGCTGGTGACCAGCCGCCAGCGTCCGGACTGGCACCTGGCGCGTCTGCGCCTGTCGCGGCAGTTGCTGGAACTGCACGAGCAGGATCTGCGCCTGACCTATGACGAATCCCTGGCCCTGCTCGACCGGCACAGCAGTTCGCTGCGCGGCGAGGCGCTGGAAAGCCTGATCCTGCGCAGCGAAGGCTGGGTAGCGGGGTTGCGTTTCTGGTTGTTGGCGGCCTCGGAGGCGGGCAACGGTGGAACCTTGCCACAGTCGCTGAATGGCGGCGAAGGCCTGATTCGCGACTATCTGCTGGAAGAAGTCATCGATTGCCTGCCTGCCGAAGTGCAGTCGTTCCTCTACGACACGGCGCCCCAGGAGCGCTTCTGCAGCGAACTGTGCGATGCGCTGCGCGAGTCCCATGACAGTGCCGAGATCCTGCGTTATCTGTTGGCCCACCAGGTATTTCTGGTGCCGCTGGACGAGCAGGGGCACTGGTACCGTTATCACCACCTGTTTTCCGACCTGCTGCGCACCCGGCCCACCGCCAACGCGGTATTGCCACCGGCCAGCCTGCACCTGCGCGCCTGTCGCTGGTTCAACGCCCAGGGGCTGCTGGACGAAGCGGTGGAGCAGGCGTTGCGCGCCGGGCACCTCGATGTGGCGGCGAACCTGGTACAGAACCTGTCCGAGGAACAACTGCTGGCCGAGCAGAACGTCGGCATGTTGCTGCGCTGGAAAATGGACTTGCCCGACAGCCTGCTGATCAGCACCCCACGGCTGATCGTGCTGTACAGCTGGGCGCTGGGGCTGGCGTGCCAGCTGGATGCCGCCGAGGAGCTGGCCAGCCATTTGAGTCGCTTCCTGCCGGCCCCTTCGGCCACCGCGCAGAAATCCATGCTGGCGCAATGGCTGGCCTTGAGCGGGATCGTCGCCCGCGGACGGGGAAATCGCGAGCTGACCCTGCGGTACTGCACCGAAGCTCTGGAAACCTTGCCCCAGAAACGTTACGGGCAGCGGCTGGTGTGCCTGTCGACCCTGTCCAACCTGGCGATCGCCGATGGCGATTTGTGGCGCGCCCGGGGGCTCAACCGCGAGTCCCTGGAATTGGCGCAGCGGGTCGGCAACCCCTTGTTCGAGGCCCTGGCCCATTACGACCGGGCCCGGGTGCTGCAAGCACGCGGCGAGATCCTGCGGGCGCTGGATGAAGTGCGCCAGGGCTTGCAGCGCTTGTATGGCCTGTCCACGCAACGCCTGTACGCGGTACGTGCGCGGCTGACGCTGTATGAGGGGTATCTGCTGACGTTGCGCTGCCAGCCCGAGACCGGGCTGTCGCGCTTGCGGGCGGGCCTGGTCGAGGCCCGGGCCTGTCGCGATATCAGCGTGCTGATCGGCCATTGCGTGATCGCCAACCTGGAAGGTCACAACGGTGAGTTTGCCAAGGCCTTTGCCGAGTTGGCCGAGGCCGAACGCCTGATGCACATCTGGGACGTCCCGCCGATCTACTACTTGGCGATGATCACCCTGGTCAAATGCGAACTCTGGCTGGCCCAGGGCCGCACCGACCTGGCGCAGGCCTGGCTGGCTCGCCTGGGGCAGACCTACATCGGCGATCAGGCCGCCGCGGCGCCGGAATTTCATCCACAGCTGCCGCTGCATATCGAGTTGCAGCAAGCCTTGCTCGACAGCATCCAGGGCGCGCCGGCCCTGGCCGAACAGCGCCTGGACAAGCTAGTGGAACATGGCCGCGAGACCGGGCGGCAGATGCTCAATGTGATGGCCTTGAATCAGAAGGTCGCGTTGTTGCTGGTCGAGGGGCGCGACCCCGAGGCCCGGCAGGCTTTTGCCCAGGCGCTGGAGGCGGCCGTGGGCGGGGCATTGCAACCGTTCGAGTGGGCGCTGCGGGCGCATCCGGCCTGGGTCCGCGAGCAGCTTCAGCAGGGGCCGGCGACGTCATTGCGCCAGACCTTGCTCGAACGCCTGCCGGTCGCAGTGGCGCGCGAACCTGTGGAGCAGCATCACGGCGAAGCCCTCAGCTCCCGTGAGCTGGCGGTGCTGCAACTGATCGCCCAGGGCTGTTCCAACCAGGAAATCAGCGATCAGTTGTTTATCTCGCTGCACACCGTGAAAACCCACGCCAGCCATATCAACAGCAAGCTGGGGGTGGAGCGTCGCACCCAGGCCGTGGCCCGGGCCCAGGAGCTGGGCTTGCTGGGTTAAATTCCACCGCAAGAAACGTAGTTCTTGCGCTTGAATGTCGATCTACAGTGCAGGCGTATCGGGATGAAGGCCAAGTCCGGGCCTGATCTCCCTGGAAGATAAAGGAGGCTTAGCATGTCCTGCGTATTCAAATTGATGAACTCGCCTGTCGGTCAACTGACCCTGGTTGCCAGGGGCGCGAAGCTCGCCGCGATTCTCTGGGAGAGCGAGCGCGAAAACCGCGTGCGCCTCGGCTCGTTGCAGCCTGCCGACGATCATCCGGTCTTGCTGGAAACCGAACGCCAGCTCAAGGAGTACTTTGCCGGCAGCCGCGATCGCTTCGAACTGGAGCTGGACTTCGTCGGCACCGAGTTCCAGCGCAAGGTCTGGCAGGCGCTGCTGACCATTCCTTTCGGCGAAACCCGCAGCTACAGCCAGATTGCCGCACAGGTTGGCAGCCCCAAGGCCGTGCGCGCAGTCGGCGCGGCCAATGGCCGGAACCCGATCTCGATCATCGCCCCCTGCCACCGGGTGGTCGGCGCCTCGGGCAGCCTCACCGGCTTTGCCGGCGGCTTGCAGGCCAAGCAGTTCCTGCTGGCGCTGGAGGGCGAGCAGACCTTGCCGCTGGATTTCTAGCCCTGTCGGCCAGGGCTTTGTCGGCGTGACAGGCAAGCGGCTGGTGACAGGAACATCTTGTCTCCAGCAGCGGTTGTAGAGCGGTTGCAGCGATATCGTTCGGTATTAACCGAACGGGTAATAAGAGTTTTGTATTCTGTCGTCAAAAAAGCATCACAAACCGCCCGCTATAATTCTCCCGAAATACAACTAAAGCCGTATAGCTCGCCTGCTTGATTTCTATCAAGGCATAACTGAATATAGCCCGCCAGCGTATCTGGATTTACCTACTTGGTAGGTCAGCAGCTATGTATTCACGTGCTTAGGCATAATAAGAAAAATCTTGCACCGTCTTCACCCTCTCCCGAGAGACTGAAGTAATCCTGAAATATGACGAGCTCATGACATGGATAGTCGACTCAAATACTCTGACTTTATTCCGGCCGATGAAAGTAATTCAAATGTCTGTTTAAATTTAGAGCTTGAAAAGCTGTTGGGTGATCTGCAAGGGGCAAGTTATGCCTACTTTGCCGCCCCTCGAAACCGCGAAGTAGCCCCTCTTATTATTTCGAACTACCCATCGCGCTGGCTGAAAGCCTATAAGAATGCCAACTATCATTTGATCGATCCGATCATTCATCACGGCCTTAAAAGTTGCGCGCCATTTTCCTGGAGCGACGCCCTCCAGGCCGCCTCCTGTGACAAGAGTCGGGAGTTGTTTCGGCGTTCCAGCCAATACCGTATCTGCTCCGGCGCCACGTTTACCCTGCATGACGCCTGCGGCATGTTCAGTTCGCTGAGCCTTTGCAATGGTGGGTCGCAAGCCGACTTTGAGCGCCGTATGGCCGACCAGCAGGGGCAGCTACAGATGGCGCTGATCCGCTTTCATAGCCGGCTGTTGAGCCTGCGGGCGATGGACGAGCTGTTCCCTGAACCTCAGACCGGGCCGCTTTCGGCCAGGGAGCTGGGGGTGCTCAAGTGGGTGATGATGGGCAAGGCCTACCGGGAAATCGCGCTGATCTGCGCGATTTCCGAGCGGACGGTCAAATTTCACATGTCGAACATTTCTGGAAAGCTGCAGGTCTGCAACGCCAAGCAGGCAGTCTACGAGGCTCAGCGCCAGGGCATCCTCTGATTCAGGCGCTGATCCGCTGAGGCTCGTAGAACGCGGTGTGGAGCGGGTTCAGGCGCTGCGGCCAGTAGTTGAGCTGCGCGGATGACAAGAGGCATTTGCGAGCGATGCTGGACAGCAGGCGCTGACGATTGGTGTCGCTGATCGGCATGTTCAGCAGCAGCACCTTTTCTCCCGGCGCGGCCTCGCCGGTGTCCATTACTTCGTAGTGCCAGCCGGCGTTGCGGACGATCCGTCCCATGGCGTTGCTGACCACCGTGATGATCGATTCCAGGCTGCTGCGCGCGGCATGGTTGTGCATGCACAACAGGAGCATTTCGGTCAGCGGCAGATGGGCCAGGCCGAGCTGGCGCGAGCGGGTTTTGTCGACGAAAAAGCGGCTGGATTCGGCCATCAGTGCCTGCTTGGGCGGCGCGCAGCGGAAAAAGTCGCGGAACGGCCCTTCGACCATGTAGGGATCCAGGGTGTTGATCAGGCGCAGGCCGGCCAGGGGCACGCCTTTCCAGGTACCGATCAGGTAGGTGGTGCGCTCGTTGTCGTACTCATCGAACTCGATGTCATTCTTTATATTAACCTTCCAGTTCAAACGATCGGCGAATACTTCCTTGCGCAGACCATACAAATCGGCGACCCAGGGGTGGGGTGTCGCACTATAGTCGAGCGCGTGAAATTCGATGGATTCCATATTGTTGAAGTTCTTCCATGGGATATTGTCAGTACTAAGGATTGAGCTCGCACAGTTCGCGGAGAGTCAACTTGCGGCTAAGGCAAATCAATTGTGCGGCGCTTGTTAGTTTAACAATGTCTGCCCGGAGACAACCTGTACTTAGGTGCAGTTGCAGGTTATCTGACTTGATTTTCATTACGCACTTGGCCATCTGTACCTAGATACAGTTGTCCTCCCCGGGCAATTGCGACAACTTATGCCGGGCAGTGGTTAAGCCCCCAATAACGCCGTAGAGCTGAGCTTTGCAATGTTGGACGATTGTTCCAACTAGTGCGTACATGGCTTGTACTTGCGAGTACTCCACTTGCCTTAATCGTCGAATATGCCAATGGCAGTCTGAGTGTCTGGATCAGGCTTCTTCACGCTGCGTGGCATCTCCAGCCAAGACATCGAAACAGGGAAGATCATGGAAAAGTCCGCCTCTTCAGAACCGCGCCGGGTGGTTGTAACCGGTTATGGCGCCATCTGCTCGCTTGGCGAGAATGTCGAAGCCATCTGGGATGCAATGATGGATTACCAGATCGGTTACCGTCAGCACAGCTTCGACGATCCGAGCATCCATGCGCGTTACTTTGGCTTTATCGATGACTTCGGTCGTGAAGCGATGCGTCCGTTCTCGAAGAAAATCTCCAAGATGTTGCCGCTGTTCGCCAAATACAGCCTGGTGGCCACCCACGAGGCGATCCGCATGGCGTTTGGCGACACGCCCCTGGATGAGGTCGTCTCGCCCTTCGATCGCGGCGTGATTCTGGGCACCGGCTGGGGCGGGCTCGATACCGCCAACAGCAACAACAACGAATACCGCGAGCAGGGCATTTCCACGTCCTTCGCCACCGTCATGTCGATGTGCAATGCCGCGACCGCCGGTATCACCATGAACTGGAACATGCGCGGTATCCAGAACAGCCCGGTGGCGGCCTGCGCCACGGGCACCATCGCCATTGGCGAAGCCTACGAGGCGATTCGCAGCGGCCGCGCCAAGGTGATGATCGCCGGTGGCAGCGAATCCCTGAAAGAGCAGTTCAACGTCTGGTCGGTGGATGTCATCCAGGCCTTGAGCAAGGAACAGGAAAACCCACGCCTGGCCTGCTGCCCGTTCAGCAAGGGGCGCAGCGGCTTTGTGCTCTCCGAGGGCGCGGCGGTGTTGTGCCTGGAAGACTATGAACTGGCCCGGGCACGGGGCGCGAAGATCCTCGGCGAGATCACTGGCTACGCCAACTATTCGGACGCCTACGACATGACGGCCCCGGCCGAAGACATGCAGGCCCGGGTGCGGGTGATCAATGACGTGTGCCAGCAGGCAGGCGTAGAGGCGTCGCAAATCGACTACGTCAACCTGCACGGCACCTCGACACCGCTCAACGATGTCAACGAAACCCGCTCGATCAAGCTGGCCCTGGGGGATGCGGCATACAGCATTCCGATGTCCAGCACCAAGTCCTACACCGGGCACTTGATCGGCGCCGCCGGCTCGATGGAGGCGGTCTTCTGCCTCAAGGCCATGGCCCGGGGCACGATTCCGGCGACTATCCATATGGATGAGGCCGACCCTGAGTGCGACCTCAACTACGTGCCCAACGAACACCTGCATGGGCAGACCCTGAACAACGTGCTGAACCTGAGCTTCGGCTTCGGTGGCGCCAACGCCGGCATCATGCTGCGCAAGGTGGTCTGATCATGCAGCTGCAATTCGGAGCCGAGCAGATCGAGGCCTGGGCCGGTCTCTCCGGCGATCGCAACCCGATCCACTTCGACCGCGAGGCGGCGCGCCGCATGGACGCGGCCGATGTGGTGGTGCATGGCATGCTCGCGCTGCTGCCGGTCAAGCAGCGCATGGGGCGTGTCAACCCGGTGCTGCCCCAGGACTGGATGCAGTTCAAGGCGCTGCTCAAGACCCCGGTGCTGCGCGACAGCACGGTGGCCCTGTCGACCCGCGAACGCAGCGACAGCACAGGGTTCAAGTTGCACTCGAGCGCTGACAACAGCGAACACGTGATCGGCCATGTACGCATCGTCGAGGCGCCGGAGTGGTCATCCACAACCCCGGGCTTCCTGCTGGCACAGGAGGAAGTCGCGGCCTGGCTCGCGCGCTTTCGTGATGACTTGGGCCGGGAGCTCGATGACTGGGTCGCGCTCGATGCGCTGATCTTTTCCCACTTCATCCGTAACCATCTGGGCGTGATCTTCGATTGCCTGTCCCCGCAGTTCCGTCAGCGGCAGCGGCCGAACCGGCTCGAGGATCTGTCCGATCACCTGGTGGTGCAGACCAGCCACCAGATCACCTTCTGCACATCGCTGCGCTCGCTGGGCGAGTTGCAGACCGATATTCGCTGCGAGATCGACAACATCCACCTGATCGAAAGCCCCGGCAAGGCCGTGGGCACCCTCGATCTCGGGGTGCATGTCAGCGATCGCCACGTAATGACCATCACCCTCGGCCTGATGATAAAGGCCCTTCCAACCTCCCAAGGAGCTATGCAATGACCACCGTAGAGAAAGTATTTGCCGTTGTTCGCGACCTCATCCTGGAACTCAAGGATGTCGACGAAAACGATGTGACCCTCGATACCAACATCGAAGCGATGGAGTTCGACAGCCTGGACTTCGTCGAGATGCAGGTCGTGGTGCAGAAGAAGATCGGCGTGGCGCTGGATCCCGACTCGTTCGTCAGCCGCAAGATCGCCACGCTGCGCCAGCTGTGCGAGTTCGTGGTCGAGCTCAAGGAATCGGCCGCTGTCCCTGCCTGACTGGCAGGTCCACCGTTACGGAGAGGAGCAAGGGAATGTCCACGCTGACCAATAGTGTGCTCGCCATTTCAGAAGCAAGAGAGTCCAAGGTCCGCAAGCTGAGCGAAGTCTCGCATCACAAGACCATGGACCACGCGACCGTGCTGCCCTGGGACCAGGAGGTCGATCGCAGCCTGTACCCGAAGGACCCCGATCACCTGTGGATCAATGGCACACGTTTCTGCGAAGGCCTGAGCGAGGCGCAGAAGCTGGAACTGGCCTGGCTGGAAACCGGCCGTGACATCTCCATGTTCATCTGGCTGGAGCAGACCATTCCGCCGTTGTACATGGGCTATGTCACCCAGTTCCACGACCGCATCTCCCAGGACCTGCAGGAGTACCTGATGATCTTCTCCAAGGAGGAGATCGTTCACACCCTGACCTTCAAGCGTTTCATGGGCAAGGCCGGCCTGCAGTTGTGGAACCCGCCGGTGGGCCTCTATGAGTTGCTCACCGAGACGCTGCCGAAGATGGAGCCCGCGGTGGGCGTGCTGTTCACGCTGCTGATCGAGTGGGTCGCGGAAATGGGCGCGATGCACACGTCCCAGGGGCCAGGCATCGAGCCTATGACCCGGACCATGTTCCGCGAGCACCATCATGACGAGGCCCGGCACATCGCCTTCGGTCGCTGGATCAGCGAGTCGTTCTTTGAAACGGCGAGCCCCGAGTCCATCGCCCAGGTGAAGGCCATGAGCCGCCGGATCATCCCGGCGCTGATCGACATGTTCACCTACAACCCGGAAATCGCCCGGCACACCTCGTTCGAGTTCCCGATCGCGGTGGATGACAAGGCGAAGATCGAGGAGGTCTGGCGCTCGGCCCATAACGCCCGGCTCAACGACGCACGTTTTGCCGAGATCTATGCCTGGGTCGACAAGCTGGGGTTGCGGCAATGAACCAGCCGTCCTGGGACGCGATCTTCGTCGGTGCCGGGATCACCAGCCTGGCCTGTGCGGCGATGCTGGTCAAACGTGACCCCGGGGTGCGCCTGCTGATGGTCGACAAGCATATTGTCGTCGGCGGCTATGCCTCCACCTTCAGCCGGCCAAAGCAGGGTGCGGTGTTCGACTGCAGCCTGCACAAGCTCAGTGGCATGGCCGAGGGCGGCAATCTTATCCGCATCCTGCGTGACCTGGGGCTGGACGAGACGCTGGACCTGGTTTATCCCCAGGACTACTTCTGCGCCTACCGGGACGGCACTGAGCTGCCGCTGGCCAACGATGCGGACGGGGCGGAGCGGCAGTTGGTCGAGCGCTTTCCCCATCAGGCCGAGGCCATTGCGACCTTCTTCGAGCACGTCCGGACCTACGGGCGCAACGGCTACTACCAGTTCCAGATGCTCGACGGCAGCTTCGAGCCGGACATGGCCCAGTTGCGTTTCGCCCATCGCAACCTGAAGCACAAGACCGTGCGCCAGGCGCTGCACGAACTGTTCGACGACCCGTACCTGATCGAGATCCTGGCGGCGCCGGGCATCTACGTCGGCGGTTACTCGGAAGACCTGGGCTATCTGTACTACCTGCATGTGGTGTACGCCACGCTCAACCGAGGCAACGCCTATGTCGCCGGCTCCTCCCAGCACCTGTCCAACCTGCTGGCGCGGCAGATCGAACAGGCGGGCGGGCAGATCCTGCTCAGCACCCGTGTCGATGGGGTGCTCACCGACGGCCAGGGCAATGCCACGGGCATCAGCACCAATCGCGGGGTGTTCCATTCTTCGCGGGTGTACATCAACGCTTCACCGCACTATGCGGTGCAGCACCTGTTCGCGGCGGATGTGGAACTGGCGGCCACCCGGGAGAAGCTCTCCGGGCTGAAGCCGGCACGCTCGACCACCACGGTGTACCTGGTGACCGATCTGCCACCGGAGCAACTGGGCTTGCAGCACAGCGAGTCGATGCTGTTCGCCGATGACCCGGCGGCAGGCGCCGAGTTGCGCATGGCGGCCGCCCTCAGCGGTTATGAGGCGCAGCTCAGTGAGCGGGCTTTCTGGGAGATGTCGCCGATCGAGGTCACCAACTATCACGCCCTGGACCCGGCTGCGGGCCAGGTGGTGTGCATCAACGTGCTCGACTCGATCGCCCATTGGCCGCAGCGCCGCACCGCGCAATACCGGGCCAAGAAGCAGCGGGCCAGCGACATCCTGGTGGAGCGTCTGTTGCGCCAGGTGCCGGGGCTGTGCGGGCATGTGCTGCATACCGAGGTCGCCACGCCCCACACCTATGTGCGTTTCACCAACAACACCGACGGTTCGGGTTATGGGGCGATGGTGGGCACCGATCTCAAGGGGCATGTGTTCCATCACGGCTTCCCGGTGCAGGGCGTGCAGTTCCTCAGCGCCTGGGTGGCAGGTCCCAGTTACGAAGCCGCCTTCGGCTATGCCGAGATGAAGGCCAGGCAATGGAGGCGAGCATGAGCAAGAACGAGCAATCGACCGGTTGGCTGGGGATCGCCATTTCCAAGCTGTTCATCCGGGTCATGTTCCGTCAGGTACAGGGCTGGAAACGTGACGTACCCAAGCGTGCGGCAGGCTTTGTGGAGATCGCGCGCGACGGCAGCCGGCTGGAGGGGGCGTCGCTGCGCACCAGCGCCATGCACCCTCGGGGCGTGGTGCTGTTGTGTCATCCGTTCCTCAAGTACGGCATGCATTACTTTTTCGAGAACAACCTGGACCAGGCGTTTCTCGAGCAGGGCTATCACGTGGTCGCCTTCAACTTCAAAGGCTTCGGCCGCAGCACCATCGGCGGCCATGCGTTCGCCGACGATGTGCTGGCGATTGCCCGGCGCGTGTCGCGGGACAACCCGGGCCTGCCGATCCATCTGGTGGGCTGTTCGTTTGGTGGCTATCACCTGTCCCATGCCCTGGCGCGGGATGCCACGCCCTTCACCTCGGCCGTGCTGGACAGCGTGCCGATTTCGGTGCGCAGCTACTTCACCCGCGGGCCGTTGCGACTGGCCATGCGCTGGATCAGCGGCAGCCGCCTGGCGGTCCCCACGGGGACCTGTGCCATCGATCACTCGCTGCGCGGCGTGCGTCATCTTCCGATCGCCTACTTCTACGGGCGCAACGACCACTTCATCCCGGATGCCAGCGTGACCGGGCTCAGCCAGGAGTGCGAGGCGCTGCACGTGGTCGGTTTCGAGGGCTGTCGCCACCTGGAAAACCACAAGAAACACCGGGACCGCTACTTCGAGGAAATCTTCGATTTCTTCGCCCGTGCGGAAGCTCGAAAAACCGCCGTGCCGGCATGACGGCGGCAGGGATCATCAGGTCAAAGGATGTAGATCATGGAAGTTCAGCAGTCTTCAAACGGCAAATGGGTACTGGTCAGCGGCGGCAGTCGCGGCATTGGCCGCGCACTGGTCCTGGCCATGGCCCGGGAAGGGTATCGGGTCGCGTTCACCTACCAGTCCTCGGCCGACGCGGCCTTGCAACTGGAGCAGGAAGTGGCCGCCAGTGGCGGCCTGGCCAGCGGGCATGCCTGCGACGGCAGGGACCACGATTCAGTCGAGGCGGTGTGCGCGCAGCTGGTAGATACCCACGGCGAGCCCTACGGCTTGATCAACAACATGGGCGTGACCGGCGACCAGCTGTTGTTCAAGTTCGACATCGAGCGCTACCGCGACGTGGTCGCGACCAACCTCGATTCGGCGGTGTATTTCAGTAAGTGCCTGGCCCCGGCGATGGCCGCCGAGCGCCGCGGCAAGATCCTGCACATGTCCTCCGTCAGCGGGCTCAAGGGCAACAAGGGGCAGATGGGGTATTCGGCGACCAAGGCGGCGATGATCGGCATCACCAAGACCATGGCCCTGGAAATGGCGCGCTTCAAGATCACCGTCAACGCTATCGCCCCAGGCTTCATTGCCACGGAGATGGTCGGGCAGATCGCCGACCCGATACGCAAGTCGATCACCGACACCATCCCCCTCAAACGCTTCGGCGAAGTCCGCGAAGTGGCGGCCCTGGCCAGCTTCTTGCTGTCGCCCCAGGCCGACTACATCACTGGCCAGACATTCGTGATCGATGGCGGTCTGACGGCCTGATTAGCAGTTCTGATCTGGCCGCAGAGCCAGGAGAAATCATGAGTCAAGAATACGATACCGTTTTCGTCGGCGCGGGCCTTGGCGCGTTGGCGGGTGCCAGCCTTATGGCGCAGCGAGGTCAGAAAGTCCTGGTGGTGGAAAAGCACAACGTAGCCGGTGGTTACGCGAGCAATTTCCGCCGCAAGGATTTCAACTTCGATGTCTCGCTGCATTCGTTCGACGGCGTGGTGCGGGGCGCCGAGTCGTTCAATGTGATCCAGGCCTGTGGCGTGGCGGACAAGGTCGAGTTTCTCCATCACCCGACCCTGTATCGCTATCGCTCGCAGGACATCGACCTCACGGTCGGGCACCGCGACCTGGAAGGTTACAAGCGCGAGTTGTTCCGCTTCTTTCCCGAGGAGGTCGATAACATCAACCGGCTGTTCGCCGAGTCGCAGCGCAACTACAAGGACCTGTGCGGCTTCCTGTATTCGCGCAAGCCGTTCTGGATGAGGCTGGTGGCCACGCCGATGATCTATCCCCGGGTGCTCAAGTATGGGCATGAAACGGTGGATCACTACTTCTCGCGCTTCACCTCCAATGAACGCCTCAAGGAAGTGCTGTCGGCGCAATGGAGCTACTACGGCTTGCCGGCCAAGGACCTGGCGTTCGGCTACTTCTCCTATCCCTTCATCGACTACCTGGAGAACGGCGGTTATTCGATCAAGGGCGGCTCACAGGCCTTGTCCAACGCCTTGGTCGAGGTCATCGAGCAGCATGGCGGCCGGGTCGAGCTGGAGTCGGCGGTCAACCAGATCGTGATCGAGCGCGGCCGGGTCGGTGGCGTGGTGACACGCAAGTCGGGCAAGGTCAAGGCGCGCAACGTCGTGGCCAATATCTCGCCCCACGCGGTGCTGGCATTGGCGGGCGAGCAGCATTTCGGTGCCAAGTACCGCTCGCGCCTGCGCCAGCTCAAGCTGTCGGTCTCGGGCTTCCAGGTCTACCTGGGGCTCGATTGCCCGCTGAGCGAACTGGGCGTGGGCGCCGAGGAATACATCCACTTCTTCGCCCCGCCGAAAACCCAGCGCCAACAGTTCGAGCATATCCAGGCTGGAGAGCTGCATGGCGACAACACCAGCTGGTCGATCAACTACTTCTCCAACGTCGATCCCTCGATGGTCCCGGCCGGAAAGTCCAGCCTGGGCCTGTTCACCCTGACGGGCGCCGGCGAATGGCACTCCCTGGACAAGCTCGCCTACCGGCGCAAGAAGATCGAACTCACCGAGCTGCTGATCGCCAACGCCGAGCGGGTCATCCCCGGCCTGCGTCGGCACATCGAGGTCTGCGAGGCGGGCTCGCCGCGCACCATGAGCAAGTTCACCCATAACCCGGCGGGCGCGATCTACGGCTTCGAGCAGAACACTCGACAGTCCGGCCTGTTCAACCGTTTCCCGCAGAAATACCCGGTCAAGGGGCTGTACCAGGTCGGGGCCTGGACATTCCCGGGCGCAGGCTTCATCGGAACGATGTTGTCGGCGCGCTTGTTGGTCGACCGCTATTTCTGAGCGGCGACTTCCCAGTCCAACCAGACGTTTACGAGACTCACCATGACCTACGTAGTGACCGACAACTGCATCCAGTGCCGCCACACCAACTGCGTCGATATCTGCCCCGCGGATGCCTTCCACCTGGGGCCGAACTTCATCGTCATCAATCCCCAGGAGTGCGTCGATTGTGGCCTGTGCCTGCCCGAATGCCCGGAGGAAGCCATCCAGCCGGAGAACCAGCTCGATGACAGCAACCGGCATTTCCTCAAGCTCAATGCCGAGCTGGCTGAGCACTGGCCGGTGATCCTGCAGCGGATTCCGCCCCTGGCTGACCATGAGCGATGGAGCCGCAAGCCGAACAAGCTGCCCCACCTGATACATGAGGCCGAGGCGGTCGATCCGGCCCGCGACCACCACCTAGCCCATGCCTGATGCGCGACTGGAACCGTAACCCATGCAAAGCTTTGATCGATTCAAGACCCTCGAGAGCGACACCTTCGACGTGATAGTGGTCGGCGCCGGCATCGGTGGCCTGACGGCTGCCGCGACCCTGGCCAACCGCGGCAAGCAGGTGCTGGTGCTCGATATGCACTATGAAATGGGCGGCTGTGCCACGGTGTTCCACCGCAAGGGCAAGGACTATGAGTTCGATGTCGGCTTGCACTACATCGGTGACTGCGGCAAGGACGGCCTGATTCCGCGGATCCTGCGCGGGGCCGGCATCGATGACGGTGAAATCCGCTTTATCGAGCAGGACCCGGAGGGTTTCGAGACCCTGTGTTTTCCCGACTTCCAGTTCGCGGTTCCCCGCGGCTATGAACGCTTTCGCGAACAGCTGCTGGAGGCGTTCCCTAAGGAGCGGGCGGGGATCAACCGCTATTTCAAGATGCTGCAGCAGGTCTGGGACTTCATGGGCATCCATTCGCGCCCGCTGACGGCGCTGTGGGTACTGCCGCGCTCGTGGATGCTGATGCGTCACGCCAAATCGACGGTGGCGCAATTCCTCGACACCTGTACCCAGGACCAGCGCCTGCGGGCCATCCTGACCGGGCAGCTGGGGGTCTATCACCAGCCGCCGAGCCGCGCGACCATGGCCGGCCACGCGGCGGTGGTCAATCACTTCCTGCAGGGTTCCTACTACCCCTCGGGCGGTGGCCAGATGTTCTCCGACAAGCTGGGCGAGGTGGTCGAGCGCAAGGGCGGCAAGATCCTCCTGCGGTCCAAGGTCGAACGTATCCTGATCGAGAACGGTCGTGCCGTGGGCGTCGAGTTCAGCAACAAGCACCTGGGCAAACGGGTGGTCAAGGCCGATGCGGTGATCTGCAACGCCGATATCAAGCAGGCCCTGCTCGGCCTGATCGGCCGTGAACACCTCAAGCCCAAGACCGTGCGCCGTGCCGAGCAGTTCGAGATGTCACCGGCCATGGGCGTGGTCTATCTCGGTATCGACATGGACCTCAAGGCCATAGGCCTGAAGAACACCAACTATCGCATCTACCCAGGCTGCGATTACGAGAAGGCCTACCGCGAGGTGTTCGCCGGGGCGTTTCCCGAGGAGCCCCATCTGTTCATCGGCAACGCCACCATGAAGGACCCGGATAACCCGGCCATCGCGCCACCGGGCATCTATAACCTGCAATTGATGTCGGCAGTGCCTTCCACCCCGCAAAGCTGGGGCGTGACCCAGGCCGAGCTGACGGATGGCAGCTATCGGACCAACCCGGCCTACCTGGCGAAAAAAGAGTGGTACGCCCGCCAGCTGATTGCCCTGGCTGAACGGGTGATTCCGGGCATGTCGAAGCACATTGTCTATCAGGAAGTCTCGACGCCTTTTTCGGTGACGCGCTTTATCGGCTCCGAAGGCGGGACCTCCTACGGCCTGGCCTTTACCCCGGAGTACTTCCTGCACAACCGGCCGGGGGCCAAGACGGAAATCCGCAACCTGTACCTGTGCGGCGCTTCCACCCGTACTGGGCACGGCATCTTTGGCGCCATGACCGGTGGCGTGGAAGCGGCCGCGGCGGTCAGTGGTCGTCACGTGCGTTACCAGGTGATGGACATCGGCACCCGCGCCGAAGCGGCGGTCCGTTGACGGCGACGTCATGGCGCACCCCGTCGGTGCGCCATGACGTCTATGCTGCAGCGCGTGAATCATTGGATTCACCGAGAATGGACTCGCATCAAGGAGCGATGGAATGACGAATGGATACAACATGGCGCTGGTGATCGGCGCCGGGCTCAGCCTGTTGGCGGCGCTGATGCATGTCGGGGTGATCATGGTCGGCCCTTCCTGGTATCGCCTGTTTGGCGCAGGCGAGCGCTTTGTGCGGGCAGCCCAGGCCGGGCGCTGGTTTCCCGCGGTGGTCACGGCCGGGATTGCCCTGGTGCTTGCCGCCTGGGCGGCGTATGCGCTGTCCGCGGCCGGGGTGATCGCTCCCTTGCCCTTGCTGCGCCCGGCGTTAATCGCGATCACCCTGGTCTACCTGCTGCGCGGCCTGTTGGGGCCGGTCGCCCTGGCGGGCACCGGGCGCAGCCGGCGCTTCATCTTTGTCAGCTCGACGATCTGCCTGGTCTATGGGCTGGTGCATCTGTTCGGCCTGGTGCAAGTGTGGAGTTCCCTGGCCTAGGGGATGCTGCAGAGGGCTGCGGAGTTGAAAGTCAGGGCCCATTGCGGTCACCCTTGGCGTCATCAGCCTGGCCTCAGCCCTTTAGGACCCCCATGGACATCGCAAAACCTGCCCTTATCCGCGAAACCTTCCCCGTCGGCCCGTTGCAGTGCAACTGCACGATCATCGGCGACCCTGTTACAAAAAAGGCCATCGTCGTCGACCCGGGCGGCAATCCCGACCTGATCATGGCGCGGCTCGACGCGCTGGGGCTGAAGGTGGTGAGCATCATTCATACCCATGCCCACCTGGATCACTTCCTGGCCTCCGGGCAGATGAAGGAGAAAACCGGCGCGACCCTGCATCTGCACAAGGAAGATCAGTTCCTCTGGGACAACCTGGAGATGCAGTGCAGCATGTTCGGCGTGCCTTACACGCCGGTGCCGGCGCCGGATCGCTGGCTGGCGGACGACGAAGAGCTGGCCTGCGGCTGCGGCGTGGCCCTGCATACGCCGGGGCATACTCCAGGTTCCATGAGCTTCTGGTTCGCAGAGGCTAAGCTACTGATTGCCGGCGACACCTTGTTCAAGCGCGGGGTAGGGCGCACGGACCTGTGGGGTGGCGACCAGGCCACCATCGTGCGTTCGATCAAGCAGCGTCTGTACAGCCTCGATGAAGACGCGACCGTGGTGGCCGGGCATGGTCCGGACACCCGCCTGGGCGATGAAATGCGTGAGAATCCCTTTGTCAGGGCCTGACATTTGCTGTCAAAAGTTTCACGGAATTTTTGTCATTGGCCGTGTTCAAACGCCTGCAAAGGTCTGTTGCCAACGTCCGCTGCATCACAGAATGAAAAAGTAGGAGCTTCTCCATGTTCACCTCGCGTCGTTTGATCGTTGTTGCTACCGCTGTGGCCTTGTTGTCCGGCTGTGCTTCGCCTAACCCCTATGACAATCAGGGGCAGGCCGACGGCTCCACGGGCATGAGCAAAACTGCAAAATACGGTGGCCTGGGCGCCTTGGCCGGTGCGCTGGCCGGTGCCGCCATCGACCACAACAACCGTGGCAAGGGCGCGCTGATCGGCGCCGCGGTAGTCGGTGCTTCCGCCGCCGGTTACGGCTATTACGCCGACCAGCAGGAAAAGAAACTGCGTGCCAGCATGGCCAATACCGGGGTCGAAGTGCAGCGCCAGGGCGATCAGATCAAGCTGATCATGCCGGGGAACATCACGTTCGCCACCGATTCGGCGAACATCGCTCCAAGCTTCTATCAACCGCTGAACAACCTGGCCAACTCCCTCAAGGAGTTCAACCAGAACCAGATCGAAATCGTTGGCTACACCGACAGCACCGGCAGCCGCCAGCACAACATGGACCTGTCCCAGCGTCGCGCCCAGAGCGTGGCGACCTACCTGACCTCGCAAGGTGTCAGCGGTGCCAACCTGTCGGCCCGTGGCGCTGGCCCGGATAACCCGATCGCCAGCAACAGCGACGTCAATGGCCGTGCGCAGAACCGTCGGGTGGAAGTGAACCTCAAGGCGATTCCTGGCCAGCAGTATGGTGGTCAGCAGCAACAGCCGGGTACGGTTCAGCAGTATCCGTAACTGATCGTTTGAATGAAGAAATGCCCGATCCTGTGATCGGGCATTTTTGTGTGTGGCCTTTGCCCGCGAAGAGGTCCGATCAGCCGCTATCAAATCACCAGATACAAAAAAGCCCCCGGACAACCGAATTGTCCGGGGGCTTTTTATTGGACGCGAAACCTGATTACTTCTTCAGACCATAATGCTCGTCGAGCATGCCAGGCGCGTTAGGCGTCTTTGGCGCGTAGTCCCGTGGCGGTTCCTGGTCGCGCGGCGGCGTCAGGCGTTCCCGTGGAGCCTGCACCGAGTCGGAGTGCAGCGCGGCCAGCAGGCGTTGGCGGGTCAGCTCGTCCAGGGCCAGGCGGTTGGCACCCTCGGCGAGATGGTCCTGCACTTCCTGATAGCTTTGAGTGAGTTTTTTCACCAGGGTGGCGGTGCTGTTGAAGTGGGTGACCACTTCGTTCTGATAGCTGTCAAAACGTTCCTGAATATCATCCAGCTGACGTTGCGTGCGGTTAGGCGCGGCATTCGGCAGCAGGCGAGCGACCAGAAATCCAATGGCGACACCCGCGATCAGGGCAAGAGTCGGCAACAACCAAACTAAGAGCGAGTGTTCCACGAGTCCTTCCTCTATAAACGGCTTTGCTTTACGTTAACGGCTCGAACCTGCGCTGTATACCGCGATTCACTCGCAATAGATTGGCACAGACAATTTGCTAGACGAGTCGACCCGATTCGAGGTCACGGAGTTCCTTCCTTGCTTATGCGTGAAACCCCCGTAGTGATTGCCGGCCCGGTCGGCCAACTGGAAGCCCTGTATCTGGATGTCGCCGACGCCCGTGGCGTGGCGCTGATCTGCCATCCGAACCCGGTGCAGGGCGGCACCATGCTCAACAAGGTGGTCTCGACCCTGCAACGTACGGCGCGTGACGCCGGCCTGATCACCTTGCGTTTCAACTACCGTGGCGTCGGCGCCAGCGAAGGCAGCCACGACATGGGCAGTGGTGAGGTCGATGACGCGCAGGCGGCTGCCGAATGGCTGCGGGCCAGGCACCCGGACCTGCCGATGACCCTGCTCGGCTTCTCCTTCGGCGGCTTCGTCGCCGCCAGCCTCGGCGGGCGCCTGGAAGCCCGCGGCGAACAGCTCAAGCACCTGTTCATGGTCGCCGCCGCCGTGATGCGTCTGCGCGACACCGACCCGCTGCCGCAGAACTGCCCGCTGACCCTGATCCAGCCGGAAACCGACGAAGTGGTCGACCCGCAACTGGTCTATGACTGGTCCGACGCGCTTGAGCGCCCCCATGAGCTGCTGAAAGTGGCAGAATGCGGACACTTTTTTCATGGCAAGCTCACCGATCTCAAGGATCTGGTGCTGCCACGACTCTCGAATTGATTGCAGTCTGATAAGCGATTACCCATGACTACTCGTACGCGCATCCTCACCGGCATCACCACCACCGGCACGCCGCACTTGGGCAACTACGCCGGCGCCATCCGCCCGGCGATCCTCGCCAGCCGCGACAGCAATGCCGACTCGTTCTACTTCCTGGCCGACTATCACGCCCTGATCAAGTGCGACGACCCGCTGCGTATCCAGCGCTCGCGCCTGGAAATCGCCGCGACCTGGCTGGCCGGAGGCCTGGATGTGGAGCGCGTGACTTTCTATCGCCAGTCCGACATCCCGGAAATCCCGGAGCTGACCTGGTTGCTGACCTGCGTGGCGGCCAAGGGCCTGCTCAATCGTGCCCACGCCTACAAGGCTTCGGTGGATAAAAACGTCGAGGCCGGCGAAGACCCGGATGCCGGCATCACCATGGGCCTGTACAGCTACCCGGTGCTGATGGCCGCGGACATCCTGATGTTCAATGCGCACAAGGTGCCGGTCGGTCGCGACCAGATCCAGCACGTGGAAATGGCCCGTGACATCGGCCAGCGCTTCAACCACCTGTTCGGCCAGGGCAAGGAGTTCTTCACCATGCCCGAGGCGCTGATCGAGGAAAGTGTCGCCACCTTGCCGGGCCTCGATGGCCGCAAGATGTCCAAGAGCTACGACAACACCATTCCGTTGTTCAGCGGCGCCAAGGACATGAAGGACGCGATCTCGCGCATCGTCACCGACTCCCGCGCTCCTGGCGAAGCCAAGGACCCGGACAACGCGCACCTGTTCACCCTGTTCCAGGCCTTCGCGACACAGGCCCAGGCTGACGAGTTCCGCAGCGAACTGCTGCAGGGCCTGGGTTGGGGCGAGGCGAAGAATCGTCTGTTCCAGCTGCTGGACAATCAGCTGGGCGAGGCGCGCGAGCGTTATCACCAGTTGATCGAGCGCCCTTCGGACCTGGAAGACATTCTCCAGGCCGGTGCCAAGAAAGCCCGCGCCGTGGCCACGCCCTTTCTCAACGAGCTGCGCGAGGCCGTGGGCCTGCGTTCGTTCGTCAACCAGGTGCAAGTGGCGGCGACCACCAAGAAGAAAGCGGCCAAGGCCGCGCGCTTCGTCAGCTTTCGTGAAGACGACGGCAGCTTCCGTTTCCGCCTGCTGGCCGCCGATGGCGAGCAACTGCTGCTGTCGCGCAACTTCGCCGACGGCAAGACCGCGGGGGCCGTGACCAAGCAACTGCAAGCCGGCCAGGCGCTGGATCTGCGCAGCGACGCGCTGAGTTTCAGCGTCTGGCTGGAAGGTGAGTGCGTGGCCGACAGCCCGGCCTTTGCCGACGCGGCGGCCCGCGATGCGGCGATCGATGCACTGCGCGTCGCCCTGACGCCTGTGCAGGACTAACCGCAATCTCCCGACCAAGGGCTGATTGCCATTCTCCAGGGCCGTCGCTACAGTGACGGCCCGTTTTTGTTGCCTTGCTAACGAATTATGACGCCCCTAGAACGATACCAAGCTGATCTGAAACGCCCGGAGTTCTTCCACGACGCTGCGCAGGAAACCGCCGTGCGTCATTTGCAGCGCCTGTACGACGATCTGATCGCCGCGTCGAACAACAAGCCGGGCCTGCTGGGCAAGCTGTTTGGCAAGAAAGACCAGGTGCCGGTCAAGGGCCTGTACTTCTGGGGCGGGGTAGGGCGCGGCAAGACGTACCTGGTCGATACCTTCTTTGAAGCCCTGCCGTTCAAGCAGAAGGTCCGTACTCACTTCCACCGCTTCATGAAGCGTGTGCACGAAGAGATGAAGACCCTGGGCGGCGAGAAGAACCCGCTGACCATCATCGCCAAGCGTTTCGCCGACGAGGCCCGGGTGATCTGCTTCGACGAGTTTTTCGTCTCTGACATTACCGACGCCATGATCCTCGGCACGCTGATGGAAGAGCTGTTCAAGAACGGCGTGACCCTGGTGGCCACCTCGAACATCGTGCCGGACGGTCTGTACAAGGACGGCCTGCAACGTGCTCGCTTCCTGCCGGCCATTGCCCTGATCAAGCAGCACACTGAAATCGTCAACGTCGACAGCGGTGTCGACTACCGTCTGCGTCACCTGGAACAGGCCGAACTGTTCCACTTCCCGCTGGACGAGGCGGCCCACGAAAGCCTGCGCAAGAGCTTCCGCGCGCTGACGCCGGAATGCACTCAGGCGGTGGAAAACGATGTGCTGATCGTCGAGAACCGCGAAATCCGCGCCCTGCGTACCTGCGATGACGTGGCCTGGTTCGATTTCCGCGAACTGTGCGACGGTCCGCGTAGCCAGAACGACTACATCGAACTGGGCAAGATCTTCCACGCCGTGCTGGTCAGTGGTGTCGAGCAGATGAGCGTCGCCACCGACGACATCGCCCGTCGCTTCATCAACATGGTCGACGAGTTCTACGACCGTAACGTCAAGCTGATCATTTCCGCTGAAGTCGAGCTCAAGGACCTGTACACCGGCGGTCGCCTGACCTTCGAGTTCCAGCGCACCCTCAGCCGTCTATTGGAAATGCAGTCCCACGAGTTCCTCTCGCGGGCGCACAAGCCTTAACGGTTGTCCGGATAAAAGAAGGGCCTGCAATGCAGGCCCTTTTTCATTTACGCGGCTTGTTGGTGAAACTGCTGCCGGTACTGGTTCGGCGACAGCTCGGTGTGCTGGCGGAACAGGCGGGCGAAGAAGCTCGCATCGTCATAGCCGACTTCGTAGCTGATGGTCTTGATGCTCTTGCGCGTCCCCGAGAGCAGGCCCTTGGCGGTTTCGATCCGCAGGCGTTGCAGGTAATGCAGGGGCTTGTCGCCGGTGGCGGTCTGGAAGCGCCGCATGAAATTGCGAATGCTCATGCCATGTTCCCGGGCCACGTCCTCGAAGCGGAACTTGTCGGCGAAATGTTCTTCGAGCCAGTGCTGGATCTGCAGGATGATCACGTCCTGGTGCAGCTTCTGGCCACCGAAGCCGATACGCCCCGGGGAATAGCTGCGCTGCACTTCATAGAGAATGTCGCGGGCCACGGCCTGGGCGACGTTGGCGCCGCAGAAACGCTCGATCAGGTAGATGTACAGGTCGCAGGCCGAAGTGGTGCCGCCAGCGCAATACAGATTGTCGGCGTCGGTCAGGTGCTTGTCCTGATTGAGCTGGACCTTGGGGAAGCGTTCGCTGAAGGCATTGAAGAAGCGCCAGTAAGTGGTGGCTTCCTTGCCGTCGAGCAGCCCGGCCTCGGCCAGCCAGAACACCCCGGTGGCCTCGCCGCAGAGCACCGCGTCGCGGGCATGTTGCTGGCGCAGCCAGGGCAGGATCTGTGGATAACGTTGGCAGAGGGTTTCGAAGTCGTCCCAGAACGCCGGGAGGATGATCACGTCGGTATCTTCCAGGGCGCCGTCCACCGGGAGCATCACGTTGCTGAAACTGCACACCGGTTTGCCATCGGGACTGACCAGGCGGGTTTCGAATGCCGGGGTCAGGCCCTGGCCCAGCTGCTTGCCGTAGCGCAGGCTGGCCAGATGGAAAAAATCCTTGGCTTGCATGAGGGTGGAGGCGAACACCCGGTCGATCGCCAGGATGCTGACGCGCCGCAAGGGCGTGGAGGTTTGGTTAGACATAATTCAATTGTTCTTATAGGGGAAAGTGGTCACCAGACGGCTGGATCGTCTTATTTTTTGTCGGATGTGTCCAGTGTCCTGTGTCGTACGCGCGGGCTTAGGCTCTGTGGGCCAATCCCGGCTAACAATAACGACAGGTGGCCCCATGATCCCCAGAACCTTGTTCAGCTCCGAGCACGAACTCTTTCGTGACAGCGTGCGTACCTTCCTGGAAAAGGAGGCCGTGCCGTTCCATGGGCAATGGGAAAAACAGGGTTACATCGACCGCGCCTTGTGGAACAAGGCCGGTGAGGCGGGCATGCTCTGCTCCCATCTCCCCGAGGAGTACGGTGGGCTGGGGGCTGACTTTCTCTATAGCGCGGTGGTGATCGAGGAAGTGGGGCGTCTCGGCCTGACCGGCATCGGCTTCTCCCTGCATTCCGATATCGTTGCGCCCTACATCCTGCATTACGGCAGCGAGGCGCTGAAGCACAAGTACCTGCCGAAACTGGTATCCGGCGAGATGGTCACGGCCATTGCCATGACCGAGCCTGGCGCCGGTTCCGACTTGCAGGGGGTCAAGACCACCGCGGTGCTGGACGGTGACGACTATGTGATCAATGGCTCGAAGACCTTTATCACCAACGGCTATCTGGCCGATCTGGTGATTGTCGTGGCCAAGACCGATCCCAAGGCTGGCGCCAAGGGCACCAGTCTGTTCCTGGTGGAGGCGGATACGCCCGGTTTCTCCAAGGGCAAGCGCCTGGAAAAGGTCGGCATGAAGGCCCAGGACACTTCCGAGCTGTTCTTTCAGGATGTCCGCGTACCCAAGGAAAACCTGCTGGGGCAGGCCGGGATGGGCTTTGCCTATCTGATGCAGGAGCTGCCGCAGGAGCGCCTGACGGTGGCGGTGGGTGGCCTGGCGTCAGCCGAGGCGGCATTGCAGTGGACCCTGGAATACACCCGCGAGCGCAAGGCCTTCGGCAAATCGATCGCCGACTTCCAGAACACCCGCTTCAAGCTGGCGGAGATGGCCACCGAGATCCAGATCGGTCGGGTGTTCGTCGATCGCTGCCTGGAATTGCACCTGCAAGGCAAGCTCGACGTGCCGACCGCCGCCATGGCCAAGTACTGGGGCACGGACTTGCAGTGCAAGGTGCTCGACGAGTGCGTGCAGTTGCACGGCGGTTACGGCTTCATGTGGGAGTACCCGGTGGCCCGGGCTTGGGCGGATGCGCGCGTGCAGCGCATCTATGCCGGGACCAACGAGATCATGAAGGAAATCATCGCGCGTTCCCTGTAGCGCGTTGTCTCCCGCGTAGAGGCGAGCTTGGCGGGCCAGCTCGCTTCTATGCGGTAGGGCAGGTTACGGCGCCGGGTTCGGGTGGTCCTTGTGGATCGCCTCGATGCCGGCCAGCACCTCATTCGACAGCTTCAACTCAAGACTGGCGATGTTGCTGTCCAGCTGCTCAAGGGTGGTCGCGCCGATGATATTGCTGGTGACGAACGGTTGCTGGGTGACGAATGCCAGGGCCATTTGCGCCGGGTCCAGGCCGTGCTCGCGGGCCAGGGCGACATAACGGCTGCAGGCGGCTTCCGATTGCGGATTGAAGTAGCGACTGAAGCGGCTGTACAGGCTCAGGCGGCCTTTGGCCGGGCGCGCGCCACCTTCGTATTTGCCGGAGAGGAAGCCGAACGCCAGGGGCGAATAGGCCAGCAATCCACATTGTTCGCGAATGGCGATTTCCGCCAGGCCCACTTCAAAGCTGCGGTTGAGCAGGTTGTACGGGTTCTGGATCGATACCGCCCGTGGCCAGCCGCGGCTCTCGGCCAGGGCCAGGAACTTCATGGTGCCCCAGGGCGTTTCGTTGGACAGGCCGATGTGGCGGATCTTGCCGGCCTTGACCTGCTCGTCCAGGGCTTCGAGGGTTTCCTCCAGCGGGGTGAAGTCTTCTTCCTTGTGCTTGTAGCCCAGTTGGCCGAAGAAGTTGGTGCTGCGCTCCGGCCAGTGCAACTGGTAGAGGTCGATCCAGTCGGCTTGCAGGCGCTTGAGGCTGGCGTCCACGGCTTGGGCTATGTGCTTGCGGTTGTGTTTGAGCTGCTTGTCGCGGATGTAGTCGATGGTATTGCCAGGGCCGGCGATCTTGCTGGCCAGGATCCAGTCGGCGCGATCGCCGCGAGCCTTGAACCAGTTACCGATGTAGCGCTCGGTGGTAGCGTAGGTTTCGGCCTTTGGCGGCACCGGGTACATCTCGGCGGTGTCGATGAAATTGATCCCCGCAGCCTTGGCCCGTTCGATCTGGGCGAAGGCCTCGGACTCGCTGTTTTGCTCGCCCCAGGTCATGGTTCCCAGGCAGATTGCACTCACGTTCAGGTCGGTCCGGCCTAGCTGGCGATAGTCCATCGGGTGCTCCTTCGGCAAAACAATCATAAAAGCAGGTTGAATTTTTTTTCGCAATCTGCATAATTCCGCAGCTCTTTCTGCAGTGGAAGTGATGCGCCGCCTGCCGAAGAATCTTGCCGTATAACGGACGCGCTGACCCGAGCCCCCGATAGCGTCTGTATCCGGCTGCCTTTGACTTGTCAAAGTACGCACTATTCAGTAAGATCCGCCGTCTAATTTACAGGGCGGCCCCTGAGGCTATAAAGAATGAAAACTTTTACTGCTAAACCGGAAACAGTTAAGCGCGACTGGTTTGTCGTCGACGCTGCTGGTCAGACCCTGGGTCGTCTGGCCACCGAAATCGCGAGCCGTCTGCGTGGCAAGCACAAGCCTGAGTACACCCCTCACGTCGACACCGGTGACTACATCGTCGTGATCAACGCTGAGCAAGTACGTGTTACTGGCGCTAAAACCACTGACAAAATGTACTACTCCCACTCCGGTTTCCCGGGCGGCATCAAGTCGATCAACTTTGAAAAGCTGATCGCCAAGGCCCCTGAGCGCGTGATCGAGACCGCGGTAAAAGGCATGCTGCCTAAGAACCCGCTGGGTCGCGACATGTACCGTAAGCTGAAAGTCTATGCGGGCGCTGCACACCCTCATACTGCTCAGCAGCCCCAAGAACTGAAGATTTAACGGAATAGTTCATTATGTCGGCGACTCAAAATTACGGCACTGGCCGTCGCAAGACTGCAACCGCACGCGTTTTCCTGCGTCCGGGCACTGGTAACATCTCCATCAACAACCGCTCCCTGGATAACTTCTTCGGTCGCGAAACTGCTCGCATGGTAGTTCGTCAGCCGCTGGAACTGACCGAGACCGTCGAGAAGTTCGACATCTACGTCACCGTTATCGGCGGTGGTGTGAGTGGCCAAGCTGGTGCAATCCGCCACGGCATCACTCGCGCTCTGATGGATTACGACGAAACTCTGCGCAGTGCTCTGCGTAAAGCCGGTTTCGTAACCCGTGACGCACGTGAAGTTGAACGTAAGAAAGTTGGTCTGCGTAAGGCGCGTAAGCGTCCGCAGTACTCGAAGCGTTAATTCGCTTTCGCGTTCAAAAGAACGCCCAGTCTCCTCGCGGAGCTGGGCGTTTTTTTATGGGTGACTATTTTACAGTGTGACAACTTGCCACATCTGCAGAGCCCCTATACTACAGGGCTTGGGGCAGGGCCAAGTTGGTAATTACCTTGTCAGAGTAGGGGCTTTTCATTACCATTCGGCAAAATTTTTATAAGTTCAGATTTTTACTTAGTAGATGCCTGGTTTAACAGGCCACAAAGCTGATGGGAGAGGACTGAATGAGCAATGACGGCGTGAATGCAGGCCGGCGTCGCTTCCTTGTAGCAGCCACATCCGTGGTGGGTGCTGCAGGAGCGGTGGGGGCTGCGGTCCCGTTCGTGGGGTCATGGTTTCCCAGTGCCAAGGCGAAAGCTGCAGGGGCACCGGTGAAAGTGAATATCAGCAAGATCGACCCAGGTCAGCAGATGATTGCTGAGTGGCGTGGTCAGCCGGTATTCATCGTCCGCCGTACACAGGAAATCCTGGGGAATCTCAAAAAGATCGAGGGTCAACTTTCCGACCCCGACTCCAAGAACTCTGTCCAACCAACCTACGTCGACCCGCAAGTGCGTTCGATCAAGCCAGAGATTCTGCTGCTGATCGGTATCTGCACCCACCTGGGTTGCTCGCCGACTTTCCGCCCTGAAGTGGCGCCTGCGGATCTGGGCAAGGATTGGGTAGGTGGCTATTTCTGCCCTTGCCACGGTTCCCACTACGATCTGGCTGGCCGCGTCTACAAGTCGCAACCCGCGCCTTTGAACCTGCCAGTACCCCCGCATTCCTATGAGTCGGACGACCTTATTGTCATCGGCGTCGATACGGAGAAAGCGTGATGAGCAAGTTCATGGATTGGGTCGATGCGCGCTTCCCCGCAACCAAAATGTGGGAAGACCATCTCAGCAAGTATTACGCCCCGAAGAACTTCAACTTCTTCTATTTCTTTGGTTCCCTGGCTCTGCTGGTTCTGGTTAACCAGATCGTCACCGGTGTCTGGCTGACCATGAGCTACACCCCGTCGGCAGAAGAAGCTTTCGCTTCCGTCGAATACATCATGCGCGACGTCGAGTACGGCTCGATCCTGCGTCTGCTGCACTCCACTGGTGCTTCGGCGTTCTTCATCGTGGTCTATCTGCACATGTTCCGTGGCCTGCTCTACGGTTCCTACCAGAAGCCGCGTGAGCTGGTGTGGCTGTTCGGCATGCTGATCTACCTGGCGCTGATGGCCGAGGCCTTCATGGGCTACCTGCTGCCTTGGGGGCAAATGTCCTACTGGGGCGCCCAGGTGATCATCTCGCTGTTTGGTGCGATCCCGGTCATCGGTAACGACCTGACCCAGTGGATTCGTGGTGACTACCTGATTTCCGGCATCACCCTGAACCGCTTCTTCGCCTTGCACGTAGTGGCCCTGCCGATCGTGATTCTCGGTCTGGTGGTACTGCACATCCTGGCGCTGCACGAAGTGGGTTCGAACAACCCGGATGGTGTGGACATCAAGAAGCACAAAGACGAAAACGGCGTACCGCTGGATGGCATCGCTTTCCATCCGTACTACACCGTGAAAGACATCGTCGGTGTGGTGGTGTTCCTGTTCATCTTCTGTTCGATCGTGTTCTTCTTCCCGGAAATGGGTGGTTATTTCCTCGAGAAGCCGAACTTCGAACAGGCCAATCCGTTCAAGACGCCTGAGCATATCGCCCCGGTTTGGTATTTCACCCCGTTCTACGCGATTTTGCGTGCGGTTCCGGACAAGCTCTTGGGTGTGATTGCGATGGGCGCGGCGATCGCTGTGCTGTTCGTGCTGCCATGGCTTGACCGCAGCCCGGTCAAATCCATGCGCTACAAGGGTTGGCTGAGCAAGATCTGGCTGGTGGTGTTCTGCATCTCGTTCGTGATCCTGGGGATCCTGGGCGTCCTGGCTCCGACTCCAGGTCGTACGCTGCTGTCGCAGGTATGTACCTTCCTGTACTTCGCCTACTTCATTCTGATGCCGTTCTACACCAGGCTCGAGAAGACCAAACCGGTTCCGGAAAGGGTGACTGGCTGATGAAAAAGCTATTTGCTGTACTGATTCTTGCTGCTATGCCTGTACTGTCCTTCGCGGCCGAGCACGGTGGTCCCGAGCTGGAAAAAGTCGACATCGACGTCTCCGACAAGGCCGCCATGCAGGATGGCGCGCGGACATTCGTCAACTACTGCATGGGCTGCCACAGCGCCAAGTTCCAACGCTATGAGCGCGTTGCCGACGATCTGGGGATTCCTCACGATCTGATGATGAGCAAGCTGGTGTTCACCGGTGCAAAAATCGGCGATCACATGAACATCGGCATGCAGCCGGCTGACGCCAAGACCTGGTTCGGTGCGGCTCCGCCCGACCTGACCCTGGTGGCTCGTGTGCGTGGTACCGACTGGCTCTATGGCTACCTGCGCTCCTTCTACGAAGACCCTGCGCGCCCATGGGGCGTAAACAACAAGGTCTTCCCGAACGTGGGCATGCCTAACGTTCTGGTCGGCCTGCAAGGCCGCCAGGTTGTGGGTTGCAAGCAGGTTCAGATCGTCGAAGACGGCAAGAAGCAATACGATCCGCTGACCGGCACCGCTTTGACCCATGAAGCCTGCGACCAGCTGACCGTGCTGCCAAAAACCGGCACGCTCAACGAAGAGCAGTTCAATGAGAAGGTCAAGAATCTGGTGACCTTCCTGGCCTACTCGGCCAACCCGGTCAAGCTGGAGCATCAACGTATCGGCACCTATGTGTTACTGTATCTGGCCTTCTTCTTCGTGTTCGCCTATCTGCTCAAGCGCGAATACTGGAAAGACGTTCATTGATAAAGCTGTAATTCATTGCTGTTAATCGTGCGCGCCCAAGGGCGTCTCTGAAGGTGTAACGAGTCTGGATCATCCAGGCGTTACGGGAGGCGCCCTCTGGGCGCGCTCGTTTTTCTGCTTCCGATAATTTCAACAAGCGAGGAGGACCGCCATGGGCGTGACCAATCGGTTGGCCTGTTACTCCGACCCCGCCGACCACTATTCCCATCGGGTACGTATCGTGCTCGCAGAGAAGGGTGTCAGCGCCGAGATCATCAGTGTGGAGGCGGGGCGTCAGCCGCCGAAGCTGATCGAAGTGAACCCTTACGGCAGTCTGCCCACCCTGGTCGATCGTGACCTGGCGTTGTGGGAGTCGACCGTGGTGATGGAATATCTGGATGAGCGTTACCCGCACCCGCCACTGCTGCCGGTTTACCCTGTGGCGCGTGCCAACAGCCGTCTGCTGATCCACCGGATCCAGCGTGACTGGTGTGGGCTGGTGGACCTGATCCTGGATTCCCGGACCAAGGAAGCGGCTCGGGCTCAGGCGCGTAAAGAGCTGCGCGAGAGCCTGACCGGCGTTTCGCCGCTGTTCGCGGAGAAGCCGTTTTTCCTCAGCGAGGAACAAAGTCTGGTGGATTGCTGCCTATTACCAATACTCTGGAGATTACCGATTCTGGGTATTGAATTGCCACGGCAAGCCAAGCCGTTGCTTGATTACATGGAGCGCCAGTTCGCCCGTGAGACGTTCCAGGCAAGTCTGTCTGGCGTCGAACGCGACATGCGCTAAGGCTTAAGGAGCCGCTATGAACTCCAGTCGACCTTATCTGGTCCGCGCGCTCTACGAGTGGATTGTGGACAACGATTGCACCCCGCATATGCTGGTCAATTCCGAATACCCGGCGGTGCAGGTGCCTCAGGGTTTCGCCAGTGACGGACAGATCGTCCTGAATATTTCGCCGAGTGCCGTGCGCCATCTGCACATGGATAACGAGGTGGTGACTTTCGAGGGGCGCTTTGGTGGCGTCCCACATAGCTTGTACGTTCCTGTGCCGGCGATCCTGGGTATTTACGCCCGGGAGAATGGTCAGGGTATGGTGTTCGATCTGGAGTCGCCCGTGGATGACGAGGACGATGAAATCGAGCCGGATGATGATATCCCACCACCGGATAACGAGCCGCCGCGTCCAAGCGGTCGACCGAGTCTGAAGGTCGTGAAGTAACAAAAAAGGCGATCCATCCGGATCGCCTTTTTTGTGCCTCTACCTTTCGCCTGCATCAGTCGATGTACTCGAACAGTTTGACGATTTTCTGCACGCCGGAAACGCCCTGTACCAGATTGGTCGCCTGGGTGGCTTCCTGTTGGGTCAGCAGGCCCATCAGGTAGACGATGCCGTTTTCCGTCACGACCTTGATGCGCGAACCTGGGATGCTGGCATCGGTCAGCATCTGGGTCTTGATCTTGGTGGTCAGCCAGGCATCGTTCTGTCGGGCCAGCAGGGAAGAAGGCGGCAGAACCTGCAGTTCGTTGTGGACCTTCTTCACCCGCTGCACGGCGCTGGCGGACTGCTCGGCGAGAGTCTTGAGGTCGGCGCGCGGAGTCTGGCCGGCCAGCAGGACGATGCCGTTGAAGCTGGTCACCACAATGTGCGAGTTGTGGTCCAGGTCCGGGCTGGCTTTGGCGACGTTCACTTCGACTTTGGTCTGGATCAGTGAGTCATCGATCTTGCTGCCGAAGGTGCGGGTGCCGCGGTCATCTTCGATCGGGCTTTCGCGGGTGGCGGTAATCACCGAGCTGCAACCGCTGATGCTCAAGGCTAGGGTCAGGGCCAGTAGGCCAAGGCGATTAGGGGTCATTCTTCACTCCCGAACAGTTGGCTGTCGATCAGGTCGCAGAGGCAGTGGATCGCCAGCAGGTGGACTTCCTGGATACGTGCAGTGACGTTGGCCGGTACGCGAATCTCGACATCTTCCGGCAATAGCAGGGACGCCATGCCGCCGCCATCGCGACCGGTCAATGCTACGACAATCATTTCGCGATCATGTGCGGCCTGGATCGCTTGAATGATGTTCGCCGAGTTGCCGCTGGTGGAAATCGCCAGCAGGACGTCGCCGGGCTGGCCCAGGGCGCGAATCTGCTTGGAAAAGACTTCGTTGTAACTGTAGTCGTTGGCGATCGAGGTGATCGTCGAGCTGTCGGTGGTCAGCGCGATGGCTGGCAGGCTCGGGCGTTCGCGCTCGAAACGGTTGAGCAGCTCGGAAGAAAAGTGCTGGGCATCGCCGGCCGAGCCGCCGTTGCCGCAGGAAAGCATTTTCCCTTCGTTGAGCAGTGCATTGACCATGACTTGGCTGGCTTGCTCGATGTGCGGTGCAAGTACGTCCATCGCCTGTTGCTTGGTGTCGATGCTGGCCTGAAAAAGCTGGCGAATTCGGGATTGCATGTCCATCTGTGTGACCTTAAGTAGCGCGGCTTTCTGGCACATGAATGTGCTGCCCGCAAAGCAAAGAGCAAAAATGTTGAGTGAAAATGTCCGGCTCGGCCCGAGAGCGTCGATCAGCTTTCAAAGGCATTCCGTAGCCAGTTCAAAGGAGTTGTCGTGCCTGGGGCGCTGTCTATGGCGACCACATCGAAGCGGCAAGGGTGGTTGGACCAGCGCGACTCGCGCTGCAGGAAAAACTGTGCGGCGAGTATCAGTTTCTGACGCTTGCGCGCGTCGATACTGCCCAGTGCGCCACCCCATTGCGTGTGTTGTCTGTAGCGGACTTCGACGAATACTACTGTATCGCCGTCAAGCATGACCAGATCAAGCTCGCCGCGTTTGCACAACCAGTTCTGCGCCAGCAGGCGCAGCCCCTGTTGTTCAAGATGCCGGAGCGCTTGGGCTTCGGCATCCTGACCGCTTTGCTGGCGTGATCGTTGTGGCATTAACGCTGGGTATCTGGCAGGCGAGTGATCTGGCCGCTGACGAACTCGGCCCACGGCAACTGGCGTTGAACGCGCTGGCTCGGGCTCATGGTCAGGCTGCCCGACAAGCCTTCGATGCGGCTGTCCGGCAGTGCCTTGAGTTGCCCCAGGCGTGGCGCCAAGCGGTAGGCGTCGGCACCCATCGCATACAGTCGGCCCAGGCTGCCGCCAGCTTGTGGCCACTGCGCGGCGACCTGCCGGCGCAGCGGGTCATTGGCGTCCAGCAGCCAAGGCGTTTCACAGAAGCGTACGCCGTTCATGTCGTTGTACTGGTTCTGATCGCCACTGGCGCTGAAGACATGGGAGGTGGCATAGACGGGTACATCGCCGGCGTACTGAAAGTTCAGGGTCGGCTTGATCTGTTGTGCCTGTTGCGGAGTGGATGCCAGGAAAATGAACTCGATGTCCTGGCGGCGCGAAGGTTGTGCGGCCACCTGAGTGCCAGCGGCGTTCTGCAGGCTCTTGGCGCGAGCTTCGCTCTGGCGCAGTTGGAACAGGTCGGCAATCTGCTGGGCCAGGGCTACGGGCTGATCGACGCGTTCGATACCAACCACGCTGCCGCCGTTGCTTTCCCAGTCCTGACGGAAAGCCTTGAGCACACGATCACCCCATTCTCCACGTGGTACCAGGACGGCTGCGCGGTGCAGGCCGTCGGCGCGGGCACGGCGGGAAACTTCACGAGCTTCGTCCTCGGCGGCCAGGCCGAACTGGAACAGTTGCGCCGGGCCTTGCTCGCCTTCGCTGTAGTTCAGCGCCAGGGTGGTGATAGGCAGTTGCGGGCGTGCGGCGAGCTGTTTGACCAGCGGTTTTTCCAGCGGGCCGACGACCAGTTGCACGCCATCTGCCTGGGCCTTGCGATAGAAGTCATCCAGCGAAGTCAGGCGCGAGCTGTCGTAGAACTCGATGCTGGGTGGTTTCTGTCCGGCTTGCTGGGCCTGATAGTGTGCGGCCATGAAACCGTCGCGCAGGGCCTTGGAGACCGCAGCCAGCGGGCCGTCCTGCGGCAACAGCAGGGCGATCTTGGACAGCGGCTGGCTGGCCAGCTCCTTGAGTTTGGTCAGTGGCAGCGGCAGTTGAATGGCGGCCGGATGCTTGGGGTTCTGTGCGCGCCAGTTGTCGATGGCGGCCTGCTGTTGTTCCAGGGTACCGGCAGTCTTCACTGCCAATGCCAGGCTCATCCAGCCGCCGAGGTCGTCGTTGCCGACGGCTTGCAGTTGATCAGTCGGCAAGCTGGCAATCAGTGCCCAGATGGCTTCATGGTTCTTGCTCGCGGCGTCGTCCTTGAGCAGTGGTGCAATGAAGATGCGCTCCCGTGCTGCGGCGAGAGCCTGACCGTCGGCCTCGAGTGCGCGAGCGTGGACGGTGCCGGTGCGGATCTGCTGCTCTTCCGGCAGTTCGCTCAGGCGTTGCAGGCTCGGGTGGCTCAGGGCAGTCAGGGCCGCCTTTGGCTGGTTGCGAGTCATGGCCAGTTCGGCCGCCAGGGTGCTGGCGAAAACCTGCTGGCCGGCCTTGAGCTGCTCCATCGGCACTTGTTGCAGGATCTGCGCGGCCTGGCCGGCGCTGCCCTGGCGATAGGCCAGGTCGGCAGCGCTCAAGCGCAGCAAGGCTGCCTTGTCGGGTGTTTTGCTGTTGGCGGCCTGTTCGAGCAGTTGCTCGATGCTGGCATCCGGGGTCCGTGGAAGTTCGCCAAGGCTGGAGGAGGGCGAGCTGGCGCAAGCTGCCAGGAGGGCAGCAAGGCATAAGGCAGAGAACAGCCGCAGGCAAGCGATCATGTAAGTGTTCCTGATACTCGATCAAATTAGCGTGGAATTGTACCCAAGCACTGGCCGGGGCGCGATCTTACTGGCAATAAACCGTCTATTTTAGGTCGTGCAAATGTTGCAGCGCTTTGGAATGGCCGGTGTTGTCGCAGGTACGAGGTGCCTGCGACACGCATTCCGAAGGCATCTACGCGCTACAATGTCGGTTTTACCGATCAAGAGGTGTGCGCTTTGACTGCTCCAGGTCCTTTGAATTCCGCTGCTGGCTCGCTTTATGTGGTGGCGACGCCCATCGGCAACCTGGACGACATCAGTGCCCGGGCCTTGAAGATCTTGCGTGAGGTGGCATTGATCGCCGCCGAGGATACGCGTCACTCGCAGCGCTTGATGCAGCACTTCGGGATTTCCACGCCGCTGGCCGCCTGCCATGAACATAACGAGCGGGATGAAGGCAGCCGCTTTCTGACCCGTCTGTTGGCGGGAGACAGCGTTGCGCTGATTTCCGATGCGGGCACGCCGTTGATCTCCGATCCGGGTTACCACTTGGTGCGTCAGGCGCGGGCGGCAGGTATCAATGTCGTTCCGGTTCCCGGGGCCTGTGCTCTGATTGCGGCCTTGTCGGCGGCGGGGCTGCCTTCCGATCGTTTTATCTTCGAAGGGTTTCTGCCGGCCAAGGCGGTAGGTCGGCGTGGTCGTCTTGAGCTATTAAAGGAAGAGCCGCGCACACTGATTTTCTATGAGGCGCCACACCGCATTCTCGAGTGCTTGCAGGATATGGAGCTGGTATTCGGTGGCGAGCGTCCGGCATTGCTGGCGCGGGAGCTGACCAAAACCTTTGAAACCCTCAAGGGGTTGCCGCTTTCGGAGTTGCGCGCTTTTGTCGAGGCGGACAGCAATCAGCAGCGCGGCGAATGCGTGGTGCTGGTGGCGGGGTGGTCGGCGCCGGAGAGCGACGAGGCCGTAAGCGGCGAGGCAATGCGGGTTCTCGATCTGCTGCTCAAGGAGATGCCGCTCAAGCGGGCTGCGGCATTGGCGGCGGAAATTACCGGCGTGCGCAAGAATGTTCTCTATCAGGTGGCGCTGGATAAACAGAAAGGCGAGTAAACACGATCGGCGGAATGGCAAAAGGCTTTTATCGCTTGTTCTTCCGCCACTCTGCCGTTAACCTGCGCGGCGGAGAGTCGATTGGACAGTCGCTGCCCTCTATGAAAATTAGAGGGGGGAGGAAAGTCCGGGCTCCATAGGGCGGAGTGCCAGGTAATGCCTGGGAGGCGCGAGCCTACGGAAAGTGCCACAGAAAATAACCGCCTAAGCACTTCGGTGCCGGTAAGGGTGAAAAGGTGCGGTAAGAGCGCACCGCACGTCTGGCAACAGTTCGTGGCTAGGTAAACCCCACTCGGAGCAAGACCAAATAGGGTTCCAAGGCGTGGCCCGCGCTGGAACCGGGTAGGTTGCTAAAGATGTCCAGTGATGGCCATCGTAGAGGAATGACTGTCCTCGACAGAACCCGGCTTACAGATCGACTCTCCACCTTTTCCCTCCCTGCTTGAATCAATAGCAGAAGCGCTTTTGTAATACCGAAAAGATCTTACTCTTAACAAATTACTTTAACTTCGCGATACAGCTTCTTGAGCTGAGTGAAGTTATTGTGCCAAATCCTTCGCCAAATTCCCGTTACCCCTCCTTTTAGTCTCCTAAATCTCCGTTCTATAAGGCTTTTCCGTCGATCCGTGCCTTGACGGTGTGGTGGGCGCATTCCTATAGTGTGCGCAAGTGGCGGAAAGTGGCATGAAGTGGGTTTTTTGGACGTAAAACGCTAAAATTTGGAGAAACGCTGACGTGTTTCGCGGAGCTAACGCTATCAGTCTCGACGCAAAGGGCCGTCTCGCCATGCCGAGCCGGTACCGTGACGAGCTCGTTTCGCGTAGTTCCGGGCAACTTATCGTCACTATTGATGCCGTTGATCCGTGTTTGTGTGTCTACCCCCTCGATGAGTGGGAAATTATTGAAACCAAACTGCGCGCGCTGCCTTCGCTACGTGAAGAAAACCGTCGCTTGCAGCGTTTGCTGATTGGTAATGCCGTCGACCTCGAACTCGATGGCAGTGGTCGTTTTCTGGTTCCGCCGCGTCTGCGCGAATATGCCAAGTTGGATAAGCGCGCAATGTTGGTAGGCCAACTGAACAAGTTCCAACTGTGGGACGAGGATGCCTGGAATGCTGTTTCTGCAGCGGACCTGGCAGCTATTCAACAACCGGGCGCCATGCCTGATGAACTGCGTGATTTGATCCTGTGACTATTGATAGCGGCTTTAACCACATCACCGTACTGCTTGACGAAGCCGTCGAGGCTCTCGCCGTACGTCCTGATGGCTGCTATCTGGATGGCACCTTCGGTCGCGGCGGTCATAGTCGTCTGATCCTCAGCAAGCTCGGGCCGGATGGTCGGCTGCTCGGGTTCGACAAAGATCCTCAAGCGATTGCCACCGGGCAAGCGCTAGCGGCCGAAGACGGCCGCTTTGTCGTTGTGCAGCGCAGCTTTGCCGAGCTGGGTTCGGAAGTGGCCGAGCGTGGCCTGGATGGCAAGGTTAGCGGCGTGTTGCTCGACTTGGGCGTGTCTTCGCCGCAGCTCGACGATCCTGAACGCGGCTTCAGTTTTCTCAATGATGGTCCTCTGGATATGCGCATGGACCCGTCCCGCGGCATCAGCGCGGCGGAGTTCGTCAACACCGCGCCGGTGGAAGAAATCGCCCGTGTGTTCAAGGAATACGGCGAAGAGCGTTTCTCCGGTCGTATGGCCCGCGCCGTGGCTGAGCGCCGCGACATCAAACCGTTCGAGCGCACCGCCGACCTGGCGGAGGTCTTGAAAGTTGCCAACCCGGCGTGGGAAAAGGGCAAGAACCCGGCTACCCGTGCATTCCAGGGGTTGCGCATTCACGTCAACAACGAGCTGGGCGATCTCGAGGCCGGCCTCGAAGCAGCGCTGGAATCTCTCGAAGTGGGCGGTCGCTTGGTGGTGATCAGCTTCCATTCCCTGGAAGATCGCATCGTCAAATTGTTCATGCGCAAGCTGGTGAAGGGCGAGGCGGACAACCTGCCTCGCAATCTGCCGGTACGCCACGTGGCTTTCGAGCCGAAAATCAAAATCCATGGCAAAGCGCAGACGGCCTCCGATGCCGAGCTCAAAGCCAATCCGCGTGCTCGTAGTGCTGTCATGCGTGTTGCGGAGAAGCTGCGGTGAGCAAGCTCTTCGCCAAGCCACTTCCAGGCGGAAGCTTTTTCATGCTTCTGCTGTTCATCGGCGTTCTGGTGTCCGCGATTGCGGTGTCCTACAGCGCGCACTGGAATCGCCAGCTGCTCAATACGCTGTACGGCGAGTTGAGTGTGCGCGACAAGGCGCAAGCGGAGTGGGGGCGACTGATTCTCGAACAAAGCACCTGGACCGCCCATAGCCGGATCGAAGTGCTGGCCACCGAACAACTGAAAATGCGTATTCCCGGCGCGGCAGAAGTCCAGATGGTGGCGCCATGATGAAACTTGAAGGCGCACTCTTTCCCTGGCGGTTCCGCCTGGTGCTGGGTCTGCTTGGCATCATGGTGGCGGCGATTGCCTGGCGCATCATCGATCTGCAGGTCGTCGATCGCGACTTCCTCAAGGGGCAGGGCGACGCGCGCAGCGTTCGGCATATCCCGATCCCGGCTCACCGTGGCCTGATCACCGACCGTAACGGCGAGCCGCTGGCGGTCAGTACGCCGGTGACCACCCTGTGGGCCAACGCCAAGGAAATGCAGCTGGCCAAGGACAAGTGGCCAGCACTGGCTGCTGCCTTGGGGCAAGACCCTAAAGCGTTGGCCGAGCGTCTTGAAGCACAAGCCAATAAAGAGTTCATCTACCTGGTGCGTGGCCTGACGCCCGAGCAGGGTCAGCAGGTTCTCGATCTCAAGGTGCCGGGGGTCTATGGCATCGAAGAGTTCCGGCGTTTCTACCCGGCCGGTGAAGTGACCGCGCACATGGTCGGCTTTACCGACATCGACGACCGCGGTCGCGAAGGGGTCGAACTGGCCTATGACGAATGGCTGGCCGGGGTCCCGGGCAAGCGCCAGGTCATCAAGGATCGGCGCGGCAGACTGATCAAGGATGTCCAGGTCACCAAAAACGCCAAGGCCGGTAAGCCCTTGGCGTTGTCGATTGACTTGCGCCTGCAATACCTGGCCAACCGCGAACTGCGCAATGCCATCGTCGAGAACGGCGCCAAGGCCGGCAGCCTGGTCATCATGGATGTGAAGACCGGCGAGATCCTGGCCATGGTCAACCAGCCGACCTACAACCCGAACAACCGTCGCAACCTGCAGCCGGCGATGATGCGCAACCGCGCCATGATCGACGTGTTCGAGCCGGGTTCGACCATGAAAGCCATCTCCATGAGCGCGGCGCTGGAAACCGGCCGCTGGAAACCGAGCGACACCGTCGAGGTGTATCCGGGCACGCTGCAGATCGGCAAATACACCATTCGTGACGTATCCAAGACCGAAGGCGCGGTGCTCGACCTGACCGGGATTCTGATCAATTCCAGTAACGTCGGCATGAGCAAGATCGCCTTCGACATCGGCGGCGAAGCCATCTTCCGTCTGGCCCAGAAAATTGGCCTCGGCCAGGACACCGGCCTCGGCTTCCCGGGCGAACGTGTCGGCAACCTGCCGAACTACCGCGAGTGGCGTAAGGCCGAGACGGCCACGCTGTCGTACGGCTACGGTATTTCGGTGACCGCGATCCAGTTGGTTCACGCCTTCTCGGCACTGGCCAACAACGGCCGCATCGCACCGCTGACGCTGATCAAAACCGACAAAACCCCGGAAACCACCCAGGTGATTCCGGAAAAAGTCGCCAAGACCATGCAAGGCATGTTGCAGCAGGTGATCGAGGCTCCGCGTGGCGTGTTCCGTGCCCAGGTGCCGGCTTATCACGTGGCCGGCAAGAGTGGTACCGCGCGCAAGACGTCGGTGGGCACCAAGGGTTATGCCGAGAACTCCTACCGCTCGCTGTTCGCCGGTTTCGGCCCGATGAGCGATCCGCGTTACGCCATCGTTGTGGTGATCGATGAGCCGAGCAAGGCCGGCTACTTCGGTGGCCTGGTATCGGCACCGGTGTTCAGCAAAGTGATGTCCGGCACCCTGCGTCTGATGAATATCTCGCCGGACAACCTGCCACCTACCCAACAAGCCAATGCGGCACCAGCTAAAGGAGGGCGCGGCTGATGTCTCTTAGCCTGAACAAGATTTTCGCCCACGCTGGTCGTGATCTGCTGATTCGCGAACTGACCCTGGACAGCCGCAATGTGCGCGCCGGCGATCTGTTCCTTGCGGTGCCTGGCGGCAAGTTCGATGGCCGTGCGCACATTGCCGATGCCTTGCAGCGCGGTGCGGCTGCCGTGGCTTATGAGGTTGAAGGTGCGACCGTTCTGCCGATTACCGACGTACCGCTGATTCCGGTCAAAGGCCTGGCGGCGCAGCTGTCGGATATCGCCGGACGTTTTTATGGCGACCCGAGTCGTCATCTCAACCTGATTGGCGTGACCGGTACCAACGGCAAGACCAGCGTGACCCAGTTGGTCGCGCAAGCGCTCGACCTGCTGGGCCAGCACTGCGGTATCGTTGGCACCCTGGGCAGCGGTTTTTATGGCACGCTGCAAAGCGGGATGCACACCACACCGAACCCGATTGCCGTGCAGGCCACCCTGGCCGACCTGAAAAAGGCCGGTGCCAAAGCCGTGGCGATGGAAGTGTCGTCCCATGGTCTGGACCAAGGGCGGGTCACTGCTCTGGCTTTCGATGTGGCGGTGCTGACCAATCTGTCGCGTGACCATCTGGACTATCACGGCACCATGGAAGCCTACGGCTCCACCAAGGCCAAGCTGTTCGGCTGGGCCGACCTGGGTTGCCGGGTCATCAACCTCGACGATGAGTTCGGTCGGCTGTTGGCCAGTGACGAGCAGGATTCGCGGCTGATTACCTACAGCCTCGAGGACCCTCGGGCCTATCTGTACTGCCGCGAAGCGCAATTCGATGATGAAGGCGTGCGGGCGACCCTGGTGACTCCGCAGGGCGAACATCATCTGTGCAGCACCTTGCTCGGTCGTTTCAACCTGAGCAACGTGCTGGCTGCTATCGGCGCCTTGCTCGGCCTGGATTACGCCCTCGACGAAATTCTCCATGTACTGCCGAAACTGGAAGGTCCGGCCGGCCGCATGCAACGCCTGGGTGGTGGCTCGCAACCGCTGGTAGTGGTCGACTACGCCCACACCCCGGATGCCCTGGAAAAAGTATTGCTGGCCCTGCGTCCCCATGCCAAGGGCCGTTTGCTTTGCCTGTTCGGCTGCGGTGGCGATCGCGATCGCGGCAAGCGTCCGCTGATGGCGGAAGTGGTCGAGCGCCTGGCCGATGGTGTGCTGGTCACCGATGACAACCCGCGCACGGAAGATCCAGCGCAGATTTTCGACGACATTCGTGCCGGTTTCAGCGCGGTGGACAAGGTCGAATTCGTCTCCGGTCGCGGCCTGGCCATCGCCCAGCTGATCGCCGGCGCTTCGGCCGATGACGTCATTGTCCTGGCCGGTAAAGGCCATGAGGACTATCAGGAAATCAACGGCGTGCGTCTCGACTTCTCCGACTTGGTGGAAGCCGACCGGGCACTGACCGCGTGGGAGGTGGCCCATGCTTAAGGCCCTGAAACTCAGTGAACTGAGCGGCCCGCTGGCGGGGCGCCTGCTGGCTGGCGATTGCAGTTTCGATGGCGTGAGCATCGACAGCCGGGCGATCAAGCCGGGCCAACTCTTTATTGCCCTGGCCGGCCCGCGTTTCGACGGGCACGACTACCTGAATGAGGTCGCCGCCAAAGGCGCCGTCGGCGCCCTGGTCGAGCGCGAAGTGCCAGACAGCACGCTGCCGCAGTTGCTGGTCAGCGATACCCGACAGGCGCTCGGCCAGTTGGGAGCGTTGAATCGCGCGGCTTTTACCAAGCCTGTCGCGGCGATTACCGGCTCCAGTGGCAAGACCACGGTCAAGGAAATGCTGGCCAGCATCCTGCGTACGCGCGGGCCGGTGCTTGCCACGCGCGGCAACCTGAACAACGACCTGGGCGCACCCTTGACCCTGCTGGAACTGGCCCCGGAGCACACCGCGGCGGTGATCGAGCTGGGGGCTTCGCGCATCGGCGAAATTGCCTACACCGTGGCGATGACCAAGCCGCATGTCGCCATCATCAATAACGCCGGTACCGCCCATGTTGGCGAGTTTGGCGGGCCGGAAAAAATCGTCGAGGCCAAAGGCGAGATCCTCGAAGGGCTGGATGCTTCCGGTATCGCCGTGCTCAACCTCGACGACAAGGCCTTCCCGATCTGGAAAGCCCGCGCCGCCGGCCGTCAGGTGCTGAGTTTTGCCCTGACCAACAATGCCGCCGACTTTTACGCCTCTGATATCCAGCGCGATGCCCGTGGCTGCCCGAACTTCACTCTGCACGCTGGCAACGGCTCCGAGCGGATCCAGTTGAACCTGCTGGGCACCCATAACGTGGCCAATGCCCTGGCCGCTGCGGCTGCCGCTCATGCCCTGGGCGTGTCGCTGTTCGGCATCGCCACCGGGCTCAACGCGGTGCAGCCGGTCAAGGGCCGCACCGTCGCCCAGCTGGCGAAAAACGGCATGCGGGTCATCGACGACACCTACAACGCGAACCCCACGTCAATGTGCGCAGCCGTTGATATACTCACCGGCTTTTCCGGCCGCACCGTCCTGGTGCTCGGAGATATCGGCGAGTTGGGCGATTGGGCGGAGCAGGGGCACCGTGAAGTGGGTGCTTATGCCGCCGGCAAGGTCTCGGCGCTCTACGCCGTGGGCCCGATGATGGCCCACGCGGTCGCCGCCTTCGGTGAACACGCCCGACACTTCGCCAGCCAGGCCGAGCTGATCGCAGCACTGGGCGCCGAGCAAGATACAAACACCACTATTTTGATCAAGGGATCGCGCAGCGCGGTGATGGAAAACATCGTCGCGGCTTTGTGTGGTTCCAGCACGGAGAAACATTGATGCTGCTGCTGCTAGCGGAGTACCTGCAACAGTTCTACAAAGGCTTCGCGGTCTTTCAGTACCTGACCCTGCGCGGGATTCTCGGGGTACTGACTGCACTGGTGCTGTCCTTGTGGCTGGGGCCGTGGATGATCCGCACTCTGCAGACCCGTCAGATCGGCCAGGCCGTGCGTAACGATGGTCCGCAATCGCACCTCTCCAAGTCGGGCACCCCGACCATGGGCGGCGCGCTGATTCTTTCGGCAATCGGTATCAGCACCCTGTTGTGGGCCGACCTGAGCAACCGGTATGTGTGGGTGGTGTTGCTGGTCACCCTGCTGTTCGGCGCCATCGGCTGGGTCGATGACTATCGCAAGGTGATCGAGAAGAACTCCCGTGGCTTGCCTAGCCGCTGGAAGTACTTCTGGCAGTCGGTATTTGGCCTGGGCGCGGCGATCTTCCTGTATGTCACCGCGCAAACCCCGGTCGAAACCACCTTGCTGATCCCCATGCTCAAGGACGTCAGCATTCCGCTGGGCATTGGCTTCGTGGTCCTGACCTATTTCGTGATCGTTGGCTCCAGCAACGCGGTCAACCTGACCGATGGCCTCGACGGCCTGGCAATCATGCCGACCGTGATGGTGGGCGGCGCCCTGGGCATCTTCTGCTACCTGTCGGGTAACGTGAAATTCGCTGAATACCTGCTGATTCCCTATGTCCCGGGCGCAGGTGAGCTGATTGTGTTCTGCGGTGCGCTGATTGGCGCCGGCCTGGGCTTCCTGTGGTTCAACACTTACCCGGCACAAGTCTTCATGGGCGACGTCGGCGCACTGGCGCTGGGCGCGGCCCTGGGCACCATCGCGGTGATCGTTCGCCAGGAAATCGTGCTGTTCATCATGGGCGGTGTGTTCGTGATGGAAACCCTGTCGGTGGTCATTCAGGTTGCCTCCTTCAAGTTGACCGGTCGTCGTGTATTCCGCATGGCGCCGATTCACCACCACTTTGAACTCAAGGGCTGGCCCGAGCCGCGCGTGATCGTCCGTTTCTGGATCATTACCGTAATTCTCGTGCTGATCGGCCTTGCCACCCTGAAGCTGAGGTAGAACGAGTGTCTCTGATCGCTTCTGACCACTTCCGCATCGTTGTCGGCCTCGGCAAGAGCGGCATGTCCCTGGTTCGCTTCCTGGCGAACCGGGGCGTGTCGTTTGCCGTCGCCGATACGCGGGAAAATCCACCGGAACTGGCCACGCTGCGCCGTGACTATCCGCATGTGGAAGTGCGTTGTGGCGAGCTGGACGTCGACTTCCTGTGCCGTGCCGACGAGCTCTACGTGAGCCCCGGCCTGGCCCTGGCGACCCCGGCCCTGCAAGCCGCCGCTGCCCGTGGGGTGAAACTCTCCGGCGATATCGAGCTGTTCGCCCGTAACGCGAAGGCGCCGATCGTCGCCATCAGCGGCTCCAACGCAAAAAGCACCGTGACCACCCTGGTGGGGGAAATGGCTGTGGCGGCGGGCAAGCGGGTCGCCGTGGGTGGAAACCTGGGTACCCCGGCCCTGGACCTGCTCAGCGACGACGTCGAGCTGTACGTCATGGAACTGTCCAGCTTCCAGCTGGAGACCACCGATCAGTTGGGGGCCGAAGTGGCCACCGTGCTGAACATCAGCGAAGACCACATGGACCGCTACAGCGGCCTGCCGGCGTACCACCTGGCCAAGCACCGGATCTTCCGTGGCGCCCGGCAGGTAGTGTTCAACCGCCAGGATGCCCTGACCCGGCCATTGATCGGCGAAGGCCTGCCGTGCTGGACTTTCGGCCTGAGCAAACCCGACTTCAAGGCGTTCGGCCTGCGTGAAGAGAATGGCGAGAAATACCTGGCCTTCGAATTCCAGAACCTGATGCCGGTGCGCGAGCTGAAGATCCGCGGCGCCCATAACCAGTCCAACGCCCTGGCGGCGCTGGCCCTGGGACATGCGGTCGGCCTGCCGTTCGACGCCATGCTCTCGGCCCTGCGCACCTTCGCCGGCCTCGAGCACCGTTGCCAGTGGGTTCGCGACCTGGATGGCGTGGGTTATTACAACGACTCCAAGGCCACCAACGTTGGCGCCGCACTGGCGGCCATCGAAGGCCTGGGCGCGGACATCGAAGGCAAGATCGTGCTGATCGCCGGTGGCGACGGCAAGGGTGCCGAGTTCAAGGACCTGCGCGATCCGGTGGCGGCCAACTGCCGCGCCGTGATCCTGATGGGCCGCGATTCCGACAAGATCGGTGAGGCCATCGGCGATGCCGTGCCGCTGATTCGTGTCGGCTCCCTGGTCGAAGCCGTGGCGCAATGCCGTGCCACCGCCCAGGCCGGTGACGTGGTGCTGCTGTCGCCGGCCTGCGCCAGTTTCGACATGTTCAAGAATTACGAAGACCGTGGTCACCAGTTCGTCCGCGCCGTGGAGGATCTGGCATGAACCTGAGAGACATCATCAAGCCTTATCCATCGCCGATCATTACCGGGCGTGGCGTCGACCTCGACTTCCCGATGCTCGCCGGCTGCCTGACGCTGCTCGGCCTCGGGCTGATCATGATTGCCTCGGCCTCCACCGAAGTGGCTGCGGCGCAGTCGGGCAGCGCCCTGTACTACATGATTCGCCACCTTATCTATGTGGTGCTGGGCCTCGGTGCCTGCATCGTCACCATGATGATCCCGATCGCCACCTGGCAACGCCTGGGCTGGATGATGCTGCTCGGTGCCTTCGGTTTGCTGGTGATGGTGATCATTCCGGGGATCGGCCGTGAAGTGAACGGTTCGATGCGCTGGATCGGCTTCAGTTTCTTCAACGTCCAGCCTTCCGAGATCGCCAAGGTATTCGTGGTGATCTACCTCGCCGGTTACCTGGTGCGTCGCCAGAAAGAAGTGCGCGAAAGCTGGATGGGCTTCTTCAAGCCGTTCATCGTGCTGCTGCCAATGGCCGGCCTGCTGCTGATGGAGCCGGACTTCGGCGCCACCGTGGTGATGATGGGGGCCGCGGCGGCGATGCTGTTCCTTGGCGGGGTCGGGCTGTTCCGTTTCTCCTTGATGGTGGTCCTGGCGGTCGCGGCGGTGGTCCTGCTGATTCAGATGCAGCCCTATCGAATGGCGCGCCTGACCAACTTTGCCGACCCTTGGGCCGACCAGTTCGGCGCGGGATACCAGCTGTCCCAGGCCTTGATCGCTTTCGGTCGCGGCGAATGGCTGGGCGTTGGCCTGGGCAACAGCGTGCAGAAGCAGTTCTACCTGCCGGAAGCCCACACCGACTTCGTGTTCTCGGTCCTGGCCGAAGAGCTGGGCGCCGTCGGTTCCCTGTGCACGGTGGCGCTGTTCGTCTTCGTCTGTATCCGTGGCATGTACATCGGCCTGTGGGCCGAAAAAGCCAAGCAGTTCTTTGCCGCCTATGTCGCTTATGGCCTGTCGTTCCTGTGGATCGGCCAGTTCCTGATCAATATCGGGGTGAACGTCGGTTTGCTGCCGACCAAAGGCCTGACCTTGCCGTTCCTCAGTTATGGCGGCAGTTCGTTGGTGATCTGCTGCGCCTGTCTTGGCCTGTTGCTGCGCATCGAGTGGGAGAGTCGGACCCACCTGGGCAGTGAAGAGATGGAGTTCAGCGAGAGCGACTTCGCCGAGGAGCCAAGCCATGGGCGCTAATGTGCTGATCATGGCCGGTGGCACCGGCGGTCACGTGTTCCCGGCGCTGGCTTGTGCCCGTGAGTTCCAGGCGCGCGGTTATACCGTGCACTGGCTCGGCACCCCGCGTGGCATCGAAAACGAACTGGTGCCGAACGCCGGCCTGCAACTGCACCTGATCAACGTCAGCGGCCTGCGGGGCAAGAGCAAGCTGTCGCTGCTCAAGGCGCCATTGGTGCTGCTCAAGGCGGTGCTGCAGGCGCGCCGGATCATTCGTCAGCTCAAGCCGGTCTGTGTGCTGGGCTTTGGCGGTTATGTGACCGGTCCTGGCGGGGTCGCGGCAAAACTGTCCGGTGTGCCGGTGATCGTTCATGAACAGAACGCGGTCGCCGGTACCGCCAATCGGCTGCTGGTGCCGTTGTCGGCCCGAGTCTGCGAAGCTTTCCCGGACACCTTTGGTGCCTCCAACAGCCGGCGTACCACCGGCAACCCGGTGCGCACCGAGCTGTTCCTCGATACACCGCGCGAGGCTTTGGCCGGACGCAAGGCGCGTTTGCTGATCCTGGGTGGAAGCCTGGGAGCAGAGCCGTTGAACAAGTTGCTGCCTGAAGCCCTGGCGCTGGTCTCTCCCGAGCTGCGTCCGGAAGTGTTTCATCAGGCCGGCAAAAACCACGATGAAGTGACTGCAGAGCGCTATCGCGCCGCTGGCGTCGAGGCGCAGGTGCAGCCGTTCATCAAAGACATGGCCCAAGCCTACGGCTGGGCTGACCTGGTGGTCTGTCGCGCAGGCGCGTTGACCGTCAGTGAACTGGCTGCCGCCGGTCTGCCTTCGATGCTCGTGCCTTTGCCTCACGCCATCGACGATCACCAGACCCGCAATGCCGATTATTTGGCTCGTGAAGGCGCTGCCTTCCTGATGCCGCAAAGAACGACTGGCGCAGCGGACCTTGCCGCTCGCCTGACAGAGGTTTTGATGCAACCGGAACGACTCAACAGCATGGCCGACGCAGCTCGTCGCCTGGCCAAACCCGATGCCACCCGTAGCGTGGTCGATATCTGCCTGGAGGTGGCCCATGGTTGAGAATCAGAAAGCCATGCCACAACCGGAAATGCGCCGTATCCGTCGCATCCACTTCGTCGGTATCGGCGGCGTGGGCATGTGCGGGATCGCCGAAGTACTGCTGAACCTGGGCTACCAGGTCTCCGGTTCCGACCTCAAGGCGTCGCCGGTTACCGAGCGCCTGGAGTCCTTCGGTGCGCAGATCTTCATCGGCCACCGTGCCGAGAACGCCGCCAACGCCGATGTGCTGGTAGTGTCCAGCGCCGTGAACACCTCCAACCCGGAAGTGGCCACCGCCCTGGAACGCCGCATCCCGGTGGTGCCGCGTGCGGAAATGCTGGCCGAGCTGATGCGCTATCGCCACGGCGTCGCCGTGGCCGGTACTCACGGCAAAACCACCACCACCAGCCTGCTGGCCTCGGTGTTCGCCGCCGGTGGCCTGGACCCGACCTTTGTCATCGGTGGCCGGCTGAATGCAGCTGGGACCAATGCACAGCTGGGCACCAGCCGCTACCTGATCGCCGAAGCCGATGAAAGCGACGCCAGCTTCCTGCACCTGCAGCCGCTGGTGGCCGTGGTCACCAACATCGACGCCGACCACATGGCGACCTACGACGGTGACTTCAACAAACTGAAGAAAACCTTCGTCGAGTTCCTGCACAACCTGCCGTTCTACGGCCTGGCCGTACTGTGCCTGGACGACCCGGTGGTGCGTGAGATCCTGCCGCAGGTCAAACGTCCGACCGTCACCTACGGTTTCAACGAGGACGCCGACGTGCGGGCGATCAATGTACGTCAGCAGGGCATGCAGACCTTCTTCACCGTGCTGCGTCCCGATCGCGAGCCGCTGGATGTCTCGGTGAACATGCCGGGCAACCACAACGTGCTGAACGCGCTGGCGACCATCTGCATCGCCACCGACGAAGGCATCAGCGATGAAGCCATCGTCCAGGGCCTGTCGGGCTTCCAGGGCGTGGGTCGACGCTTCCAGGTCTACGGCGAGCTGCCGGTGGAAGGCGGCAACGTGATGCTGGTGGACGACTACGGCCACCACCCGACCGAAGTCGCGGCGGTGATCAAGGCCGTGCGCGGTGGCTGGCCTGAGCGCCGCCTGGTGATGGTCTACCAGCCGCACCGTTTCAGCCGTACCCGCGACCTGTACGACGATTTCGTCCAGGTGCTGGCGGACGCCAACGTCCTGCTGTTGATGGAAGTCTATCCAGCGGGTGAAGAGCCGATCCCGGGGGCGGACAGTCGTCAGCTGTGCCACAGCATCCGTCAGCGCGGTCAGCTGGATCCGATCTACATCGAGCGTGGGGTCGACCTCGCGCCGCTGGTCAAGCCGCTGCTGCGTGCCGGCGACATCCTGCTGTGCCAGGGCGCCGGTGATATCGGCGGTCTTGCACCGAAGCTGTTGAACAGTCCGTTGTTCGCGGGTGCCGTGCCTGCCGGTCAGGGGAAGTCGAAATGACCGCCGCCTACGCCTCTCTGTTTTCGACTATCGCGCCGAAGGATTTCGGCCGCGTCGCCGTGCTGTTCGGCGGCAAGAGCGCCGAGCGCGAAGTCTCGCTGAAGTCCGGCAACGCCGTGCTCGAAGCCTTGCTGAGCGCCGGTGTGGACGCCTTCGGCATCGACGTCGGTGACGACTTCCTGCAGCGCCTGTTGAACGAGAAGATCGACCGCGCCTTCATCATCCTCCACGGCCGTGGCGGCGAAGACGGCAGCATGCAGGGCTTGCTGGAGTGTATGGGCATTCCCTACACCGGCAGCGGCATCCTGGCTTCGGCGCTGGCGATGGACAAACTGCGTACCAAGCAGGTCTGGCACAGCCTCGGTATTCCGACGCCACGCCACGCCGTACTTGGCTCCGAGGCCGATTGTATTTGCGCGGCGACGGAACTGGGCATGCCTTTGATCGTCAAACCGGCGCATGAAGGTTCCAGTATTGGTATGGCCAAAGTGACATCTGCGTCCGAACTGATCGACGCATGGAAAGCGGCCAGCACCTACGACTCGCAAGTCTTGGTCGAACAATGGATTCAAGGTCCGGAGTTCACCATTGCCACGCTGCGTGGCCAGGTATTGCCACCGATCGCCCTGGGCACGCCCCACACGTTTTACGACTACGACGCCAAGTACCTGGCTTCCGATACCCAGTACCGGATCCCGTGCGGCCTCGACATCGACAAAGAGCAGGAGCTCATGGATCTGACGGCGAAAGCCTGCGGGGCGCTTGGTATCGCCGGTTGGGCGCGTGCCGACGTGATGCAGGACGCCGACGGCCAATTCTGGTTCCTGGAAGTGAATACCGCTCCCGGCATGACCGATCACAGCCTGGTTCCGATGGCGGCGCGTGCCGCCGGTCTGGATTTCCAACAGCTGGTTCTGGCCATCCTGGCGGAGAGTGTCGTCAGTAACGCAGAGCCGCGAGGTTAAGGCCATGCAAGGCGCCCAGCTACGTCATCAGCAACCCGCTCCCGGCCGCAAGCCGGTGCCGCGTGGTGCCAGCCGGATGGTGGCCAAGGAGCCGATGTCGGCGCGCCTGCCGAAAGCCAACTTTGGCGTGCTGAAAAGCCTGATGTGGCCGGTGCTGCTGGTCGCGCTGGGCTTCGGTACTTACGAAGGCGCGCAACGCCTGTTGCCCTATGCCGACCGGCCGATCACCAAGGTCGCAGTGCAGGGCGACCTGAGTTACATCAGCCAGCAGGCGGTGCAGCAGCGGATCGCGCCCTACGTCGCGGCGAGCTTCTTCACCATCGACCTGGCGAGCATGCGTACCGAGCTGGAACAGATGCCATGGATCGCTCATGCCGAGGTACGGCGTGTGTGGCCGGACCAGGTGGTGATTCGCCTGGAAGAACAACTGCCGGTGGCCCGTTGGGGCGACGAAGCGCTGTTGAACAACCAGGGCCAGGCCTTCACCCCGCGTGAGCTGGCGAACTACGAGCACTTGCCACAGTTGTTCGGCCCGCAGCGGGCCCAGCAGCAGGTGATGCAGCAGTACCAGGTGCTGAGCCAGATGCTGCGCCCGATGGGCTTCTCCATCGCCCGTCTGGAGTTGCGCGAGCGCGGCAGCTGGTTCCTGACCACGGGGGCCGGCAGCGCCGGTCCTGGTATCGAGCTGTTGCTCGGACGCGATCATCTGGTGGAGAAGATGCGCCGCTTCATTGCCATTTATGAAAAAACGCTGAAAGAACAGATTACGAACATCGCGCGCATCGATCTGCGTTATGCCAACGGCCTGGCCGTCGGCTGGCGGGAACCTGTAGCGCCCACGACGGCCCAACCCGCCGTCGCGAAGAATTAAGAAGAGGCAGGACCATGGCAAACGTGCAAAGCGGCAAAATGATCGTCGGTCTGGATATCGGCACCTCCAAGGTGGTGGCGCTGGTAGGCGAGGTCGCGGCCGATGGCACGCTGGAAATCGTCGGTATCGGCACCCATCCATCGCGCGGCCTGAAGAAGGGCGTGGTGGTGAATATCGAGTCCACCGTTCAATCGATCCAGCGCGCGGTAGAAGAAGCGCAACTGATGGCCGGTTGCCGTATCCACTCGGCGTTCGTCGGCGTGGCGGGCAATCACATTCGCAGCCTGAATTCCCACGGCATCGTGGCGATTCGTGATCGCGAAGTGAGTTCGGCGGATCTGGAGCGGGTACTCGACGCGGCGCAGGCCGTGGCGATTCCGGCCGACCAGCGGGTGCTGCACACCCTGCCGCAGGATTACGTGATCGATAACCAGGAAGGGGTGCGCGAGCCCCTGGGCATGTCCGGCGTACGCCTGGAAGCCAAGGTGCACGTGGTGACCTGCGCGGTGAATGCCGCCCAGAACATCGAAAAGTGCGTGCGTCGCTGCGGCCTGGAAATCGACGACATCATTCTCGAACAGCTGGCCTCGGCGTATTCGGTGCTGACCGACGATGAGAAAGAGCTGGGCGTGTGCCTGGTGGATATCGGCGGCGGTACCACCGACATCGCGATCTTCACCGAAGGCGCGATCCGCCATACCGCAGTGATCCCGATTGCCGGCGACCAGGTGACCAACGACATCGCCATGGCGCTGCGTACGCCGACCCAGTACGCCGAAGAAATCAAGATCCGTTACGCCTGCGCCCTGGCCAAGCTGGCCGGTGCCGGTGAAACCATCAAGGTGCCAAGCGTCGGCGACCGTCCACCGCGCGAGCTGTCCCGCCAGGCCCTGGCTGAAGTGGTCGAGCCGCGCTACGACGAGCTGTTCACCCTGATCCAGGCCGAACTGCGTCGCAGTGGCTACGAAGACCTGATCCCGGCCGGCATCGTGCTGACCGGCGGTACTTCGAAAATGGAAGGCGCGGTCGAACTGGCCGAAGAGATTTTCCACATGCCGGTGCGCCTGGGCGTGCCTCACACCGTCAAGGGCCTGTCCGACGTGGTGCGCAATCCGATCTATTCCACTGGCGTGGGCTTGCTGCTGTACGGGCTGCAGAAGCAGTCCGACGGTATCTCGTTCTCCGGCATCGGCAGCCGGGACAGCTACAGCAGCGACGAACCCAAGGCAGCCTTGCTCGATCGCATCAAGAGCTGGGTACAGGGCAACTTCTGAAGATTTACCGCAACACCGTTGTAAGCAGTAGGCGAAAAAACTAGAGAAATGAAAGGAGAGGGAAAATGTTCGAACTCGTAGACAACGTCCCCGCAAGTCCGGTAATCAAGGTTATCGGTGTTGGCGGTGGCGGCGGCAACGCCGTCAATCACATGGTCAAGAGCAACATCGAAGGCGTCGAATTCATCTGCGCCAACACTGATGCTCAAGCGCTGAAAAACATCGGCGCGCGGACCATCCTGCAACTGGGTACCGGCGTGACCAAGGGCCTGGGTGCTGGCGCCAATCCTGAGGTCGGCCGTCAAGCCGCCCTGGAAGACCGCGAGCGTATCGCCGAAGTGCTGGCGGGCACCAACATGGTGTTCATCACGACCGGCATGGGCGGTGGTACCGGTACCGGTGCCGCGCCGATCATCGCCGAAGTGGCCAAGGAAATGGGCATCCTCACCGTTGCGGTGGTGACTCGTCCGTTCCCGTTCGAAGGCCGCAAGCGTATGCAGATCGCCGATGAAGGCATCCGCGCGCTGAGCGAAAGCGTCGATTCGTTGATCACCATTCCCAACGAAAAGCTGCTGACCATCCTCGGCAAGGACGCCAGCCTGCTGTCGGCTTTCGCCAAGGCCGACGACGTTCTGGCCGGTGCCGTTCGCGGTATTTCCGACATCATCAAGCGTCCGGGCATGATCAACGTCGACTTCGCCGACGTACGTACCGTGATGAGTGAAATGGGCATGGCGATGATGGGCACTGGCTGCGCCAGCGGTCCTAACCGTGCCCGTGAAGCGACCGAGGCGGCAATCCGCAACCCACTGCTGGAAGATGTGAACCTGCAAGGCGCGCGTGGCATCCTGGTGAACATCACCGCAGGTCCCGACCTGTCCCTGGGCGAGTACTCCGACGTGGGTAGCATCATCGAAGCCTTCGCTTCCGAGCACGCCATGGTCAAGGTCGGTACCGTTATCGATCCGGACATGCGCGACGAGCTGCACGTGACCGTGGTTGCCACGGGGCTGGGCGCGAAAATCGAGAAGCCTGTGAAGGTCATCGACAATACCGTGCAAACCTCCATGGCCGCTGCACAGGCGCCAGCCCCTGCCCGTCAGGAACTGCCGTCGGTCAACTACCGTGATCTGGACCGTCCGACCGTCATGCGCAACCAGGCCCAGGCCAGTGCTGCGACTGCGGCGAAGCTGAATCCGCAAGATGATCTGGACTATCTGGACATCCCGGCTTTCCTGCGTCGCCAGGCCGATTGATGGAATGTATCAGGGGTATTAGGGTGATTGGTGTTCAGCAAAGGCCTGGTCTGTTATTATCGCCAGCCTTTGTTGATACCAGTTCGCAATTTGCGCTGAAGCGGCCCAAGCCATGATTAAACAACGCACCCTGAAGAATATTATCCGTGCCACAGGTGTAGGCCTGCACTCTGGGGAGAAGGTTTACCTGACCCTCAAGCCTGCGCCTGTCGACACCGGCATTGTGTTTTGTCGTGCCGACCTGGACCCTGTGGTGCAGATACCTGCTCGCGCGGAAAACGTTGGTGAAACCACTATGTCGACCACCCTGGTCAACGGTGACGCCAAAGTGGACACGGTGGAGCACCTGCTCTCGGCCATGGCTGGCCTGGGCATCGATAACGCCTACGTCGAGCTCTCCGCGTCCGAAGTCCCGATCATGGATGGCAGCGCTGGACCCTTCGTATTCCTGATTCAATCTGCCGGCCTGGAAGAACAGGACGCAGCCAAGAAGTTCATCCGCATCCTTCGTGAGGTGACGGTGGAAGACGGCGACAAGCGCGCCACTTTCGTGCCTTTCGACGGTTTTAAAGTGAGCTTTGAGATCGATTTCGATCACCCGGTTTTCCGTGACCGCACCCAGAGTGCAAGCGTGGACTTTTCCAGCACTTCGTTCGTGAAGGAAGTCAGCCGCGCCCGTACCTTTGGTTTCATGAGTGATATCGAGTACCTGCGCAAGCACAACCTCGCACTCGGCGGCAGCGTGGAAAACGCCATCGTGGTCGACGCGGATGGTGTACTGAACGAGGACGGCCTTCGCTACGAAGACGAGTTCGTGAAGCACAAGATCCTCGACGCAATTGGTGACCTCTACCTGCTGGGCAACAGCCTGATAGGTGAGTTCAAAGGCTTCAAGTCGGGCCATGCACTGAACAACCAGCTTCTGCGCAAGCTCATTGAGCAGAAAGACGCTTGGGAAGTCGTGATCTTCGAAGATGCCAGCACTGCACCGATCTCTTATGTGCGTCCGGTTGCGGTCGTGTAACTAACACTCTCTTTCCTTTTGTTTTTAAAGGCTGCCTTCGGGTGGCCTTTTTTTATGTCCGCAGGTTTCTGTGCGCCTAGTGATGTTGTCGCAGGTAGTTCCTGCGGGCAGCGCAGGGCATGCAGAAGCGAGGTCAGCCCGCTACCACCCGGTTTCGCCCCTCGGCCTTGGCCTGGTACAGCGCTTTGTCGGCCATCGAGCACAGCGCTTTCAGGCTGGACTTCGGCGTGCCCGCCCAGGTGCTGAGGCCGATGCTGATGGTGATCGGCGAGGCGCCATCCTGGATCGGCGGCAGGCGCTCGATCGCCAGGCGAATATGCTCGGCGATACGCCGGGCGCCCTCGTTGTCAGTCTCCGGCAGGACCACGGCGAACTCTTCGCCACCATAGCGTGCGGCCAGGTCACCGGGGCGCCGGATATTGTCACTGATCACCCGGGCGACGATGCGCAGGGCTTCATCGCCGAGGGGGTGGCCGTAGCGGTCGTTGAAGGCCTTGAAGTGATCCACGTCCAACATCAGCAGCGACAGCGCACTATGGGAGCGCTGCGCACGTCCCCATTCGCGAGCCAGGGTCTGATCCAGGCTGCGACGGTTGTCGAGGCCAGTGAGGGCATCGGTGGCCGCCAGTTGCGCGAGTTCCTGCTCGGCGCTCTGGCGTCGGCGCAATTCCCGGCACAGCAGCCAGGTCAGCCACAGCAGGCCCAGGCACAGCGCACCGGTGGCGCCGCCGACCACCAGCGCGGTGCGCTGCCAGGAGGCGAATACTTCATTGCTGGAGAGCGCCACGATCACGATCAGCGGCAGGTCCCCGACCTGGGAGAAGGTGTACAGGCGCGGCTGCTGGGTGCTGGACATGCCTTTGAAGCTGCCGTTTCCCTCGCGCAGGATGCGGATGAAATTGGGCCGTTGGCTGAAGTTCTGGCCGATCAGGTTGTCCGCTCGCGGCGGTTCCTGGGCCAACAGGATACCGTCGCGACTGATCAGGTTGACCGAGCTGTCGTGGCCGACATTCAGGCTTTTGAACAACTGGCTGAAGTAGTCCAGGCGCATGGCCGCTTCGGCCACGCCGAGGAACTCCCCGCGCTCGCTGGAAACCCGCCGGCTGAAACTGATGCGCCAATCCTGCTCGGGCGAGCGGGCGCGGAACGGTCGGCTGATCAGCATGCCCGGATCGGGGTTATTCACATGGGATTGGAAATACTCTTGATCGGCAAAGTTGCCCTTGCGCGGTTCGGCCGAAGTGGAGTCGGCGAGCACGTCGCCGCGCGCGTCGAGCAGCAGGATATTGCCCTTGTAGGGCGCCGCGGTGGCCCGGTCGAACAGCGCCATATGGCGAATGGTCGGCGAGACCTGTTTCAGGTCGTCGCGTTGCGAGGCGCTGATCAGGCCTCGCAGGGATACGTCGTACAGCTCGACGTTGCGCAGCACGTCGGCGTCGATCAATTGCACGATGTTGGAAGCCGCGCGGGTGGCGGCCATTTCGGCGCTGCCGCGTTCGCGAATCAGCAAGAAGGTCACGATGCTCAGGATGGAGATGACCATCAATGAGCTTCCAAGAATCAGCATCCTTTCCGACCGGGTCGAAGTGGTCGCGTTGCGGGGTGTCGCACTACTCACACTCATGGTTCTGACTTCTGCGTTGTGTACGTTTTCTATAAGGGTGTTTCGGGTGAAGCGAGCAGAGTTGCAGAGACCGATCGCGCCTGCGGGCGCATGTATAAATCGCAGACAAAAAAAAGGCCAGCAAAATGATGCTGGCCTTTTGCTGACTGGCGCTTAGAGCACATTGAATGGGTAATCGACGATCACCCGGTATTCGTCGGTGTCGTTGTCCAGCGCGCCATAACCGTTGCCGCCACGGTTGGTGGCCCACTGCAGGCGGACCGCCAGGTCCTTGGCCTTGCCACCCTGCACCACGTACTTGAGGTCAAGGTCGCGTTCCCAGTGCTTGGCGTGCTCGCCGCCGGCGCTGTACCAGTGGGCGTAGCCACGGCTGTGCGGATCGACCTTGGTCAGGTCCAGCTCGCCGCGCGAGTAGGAGAGCGCCGACGTCAGGCCCGGCAGGCCGAGGCCGGCGAAGTCGTAGGCGTACTTGAGTTTCCACGAGCGCTCGTTGGGGCCGTTGAAATCCGAATACTGCTGGGAGTTATCCAGGTAGATGCTGTCGCCCTGGTTGATGTAGTCGAACGGTGTGTTGCCGTTCACCCGCTGGTAGGCGGCGGTGAGGCTGTGATGGCCCACGCCCAGGGTGAAATGCAGGCTGTAGGTGTTGTTGTCGATGTCGCCCAGCAGCGCGTCGCCGGTGTCCTGGGTGTGATAGAAGTGCAGGCCCGGGTTCAGGGTCACCAACTCGTTCAGCGCATAGCTGTAGTCGAGGTCGTAGTAGTACTGGTTCCAGATGTCCTTGAGTTCGGCGGCGTACAGGCTGCTGATCAACCCGCTCACGCCGCTCCAGGCCACGCCGGCCCAGTTCAGGTGGCGGCTTTCGTCGCCGTCCAGCAGTTTGCCGTAGGCCGTGTCGATACGCTGGCGGCCGCTCTGGTTGTAGAGCTTGGTGAAACTGGCCTGGCCGCCTTCGAACAGCCAGCCATCGAAGCTGTGGTTGGTCAGGCTAACCCCGCGGAAGGTCTGCGGCAGCATGCGGCTCTGGCCGCCGGCGATCACCGGATTGTTGAGGAACAGGTCGCCGGCCTTGAGCTCGGTGTCGAAGGCGCGGATTTTCAGGGTGGCGCCAGCGGTGGAGAACGACGTCGGGGCTTTGCCGTTGCCATCGCTGACCGGCAGGATGCTCGAGCCGTCGGTACCGCCACCGCCATCGAGTTTCAAGCCGAGCATGGCGTTGGCATCGAGGCCGAAACCGACCGTACCCGGGGTATAACCCGACTCGAAGATCCCCAGAAAACCCTGGCCCCACTCGATGTTGTCATCGTTCTGCTGGTGGCGGTTGCGATTCATGTAGTAGTTGCGGGCGTTGAGCTTGAGGCTTGCGCCTTCGACGAAGCCTTCGGGGCTGGCCTGATCGGCCGCCTGGGCACAGGGGGCGATAGTTGCAGCCATTGCAATGAACAACGGGCTGAGAGTTGAAGTGACCTTCACCGGTATAAAGCTCCTTGGATGAATGATGACAGTTGTTATTGTCGATTCGGGTGTTTCTTGTTCTGGGTGAAACGAATGAAACAGTCGGTTCTACATGGCAAAAAAAAGCCGCTGTTATCAGCGGCTTTAAGACAACTTACTCCAGGGGGTAGAGCAGAGAAGTTGTCGAGGGAAACGAGTCGGTAGCGGGTATCAGCTGTCTTTCCGAACTTCCGGCTGGCGTTGTTCCGCCGTGATGTTCTGCGGCTTCCCGCTGTTCTGTTGCTTGGCAGCCAGCGCTTCCTGGGCGTCCTGGAATGCAGCGGCACGTGCAGCGTTATGCGCGGCGAAAGTCTGCGATTCTTCGGCCATGGCCATAGGGGCCAAGAACAGGGAGGACAAAACAAAGGCGCTGGCAATACCCATACTGTTGGACATTTCTGAAGACCTTCTTGCAGAGCAAGTTCAAATTAGGTGCGACAAAAATATAACTTCAGGGCTGCTGGAAAAAGCGCCGAACAGGATAAGCACTGTTACACCAAAAGCAATAGTTGACACCGCTTCTGCAGGAACCAGACTTGCCGGCGATGCAGTCAATGCGGTGCATCTGACATGCCGCCATCGCGAGCAATCGAGCGTCGATCGGCTGCTCCTGCGGAAGAAGAGGAGGGCTCAGATCGGCAGGTAGATGCCGAAGGTATTCATGCCGTCATCGCTGCGCACGAACACGTCGCCGCCGTGCATCAGGGCGATGGCCTTGACGATCGCCAGCCCCAGGCCGTGGTTGGCGCCGCTGTTGCTGCGGGAGGCGTCGACCCGGTAGAAGCGCTCGAACAGCCGTGGCAGATGTTCGCGGGCGATGGCCTGGCCAGGGTTGCTCACGGCGATGGCTACCTGGTGTTCCTGCACATCGATCTGTACCTGGATCACCTGCCCGGGTTCGGTGTGCTGCACGGCATTGCTCAACAGGTTGATCAGCGCCCGGCGCAGGTGGGCGATCTCGATCTGCACCTGGGCATCGCCGCGCACCTCGACCTTGACCTGGGCGTCTTCGAGGATGAAGTCGAGGTAGTCCAGGGTGGTTGCCACTTCGCTGGCCAGGGAGGTGCTGGTGAGCTTGGTGGCCTTGCTGCCCTGGTCGGCGCTGGCCAGGAACAGCATGTCGTTGATGATCGAGCGCAGTCGTTCCAGCTCTTCGAGATTGGATTGCAGCACCTCGAAATAATGCTCGGCGGAACGCCCGCGGGTCAGCGCCACCTGGGTCTGGCCGATCAGGTTGGTCAGCGGCGAGCGCAGTTCGTGGGCGACGTCGGCATTGAAGGATTCCAGGCGCGAATAGGCCTGTTCCACCCTCTCCAGGGTCGAGTTGAACGAGTTGGCGAACTGCGTCAGCTCCGGCGGCAGCGACGACAGCTGCAAGCGCCCGGAAAGCCTCGGCGGGGCCAGGCGCTGGGCCTCTTCGGACAGCCCGATCAAGGGCTTGAGGCCGATGCGCGCCACCCAGTAACCCAGCGCCGAGGCCAGCAACACGCCGACGATGGCCAGGCTGATCAGGGCAATCAACAGCTGGTGCTGGGTCTCGTAGAAGGTCTCGGTGTCGATGGCGATCAGAAAGCGCAGCGGCGGGCGCAGCTCCTTGGCCGGTAGCTGGCTGACCAGCACTTTCAGCGGATAGGGATGCCCGGGCAGGGTCAGGTCGCGCATGCCCAGCGGGCCCTGGGCGAAGCGGCGGATCTGCGGGGCGGGGTTGCCGTATTCGTAGGCGGGGTCGCCGCTGACCACCCAGAAACGGATGCGCTTGTCTTCTTCGCTGAGCAGCTTGAGCTTGTTGTTGATCTTGGCCCAGTGCTCCGGGTTGCCGAAGCGCGTCAGGGCCGATTCCAGCACGCTGTAGCGCGCGTCCAGTTCGGCCTCGGGCAGCAGGCCCAGGCCCTTGTCCACCTGTTGATAGAGCGCGCCGCCGATCAGCAGGAAGATCAGCAGGGCGACCAGGGTGAACAGCCCGCTCAGGCGCAGGGCAATCGAGTTACGAGGCACCGCGGTTCTCCAGCACGTAACCCATGCCGCGGATGGTGTGCAGCAGTTTCTGTTCGAATGGCCCGTCGAGCTTGGCCCGCAGGCGCTTGATCGCCACTTCGACGACGTTGGCGTCGCTGTCGAAGTTGATGTCCCAGACCATCTCGGCGATCGCGGTTTTCGACAGGATCTCGCCCTGGCGCCGGGCGAGCACGCTGAGCAACGAGAACTCCTTGGCGGTCAGGTCCAGGCGCGTGCCGGCGCGGCTGGCCTTGCGGCTGATCAGGTCGATCCACAGGTCGGCGATGCTGATCTGCACCGGTTCGTGACCACCGCTGCGACGGGTCAAGGCCTGCAGGCGCGCCACCAGTTCGAGGAAGGAAAAGGGCTTGCCCAGGTAGTCGTCGGCGCCGTCGCGCAGGCCCTTGATGCGGTCTTCGACGCGCTCGCGGGCGGTGAGCATGATCACCGGCGTCTGCTTGCGCGCGCGCAGGGCCCGCAACACGCCGAAGCCGTCGATGCCGGGCAGCATCACGTCGAGCACGATCACCGCGTAGTCGCTTTCCAGCGCCAGGTGCAGGCCCTCGACGCCGTCGCGCGCGAGGTCCACGGTGTAGCCTTGTTCGGTCAGTCCGCGGTGCAGATAGTCTGCGGTTTTTTCTTCGTCTTCGATAATCAGAACGCGCATGACCCCGCCTCAGGATGTGCTTGCCAGCGCTGGCGCTGGTGTGGGCCGATGGAATAGCCGCTCGAGCCACAAGTATATGACTGGAGTGGTGAACAGCGTCAGCGCCTGGCTCACCAGCAGGCCACCGACCACGGCGATCCCCAGTGGCTGGCGCAGCTCCGCGCCGGCGCCATAGCCGAGCATCAGCGGCAGGGCGCCGAGCAGGGCTGCGAGGGTGGTCATGATGATCGGCCGGAAACGGGTGATACAGGCCTGGTAGATCGCCTCCTGTGGCGACAGCCCGCCCTTGCGCTGGGCTTCGAGGGCGAAGTCGATCATCAGGATGCCGTTTTTCTTGACGATGCCGATCAGCAGCACCAGGCCGATCAGGGCCATGATCGAGAAGTCCTGGCCCAGCAGCCAGAGCATGATCAACGCGCCGAGGCCGGCCGAGGGCAGGGTGGAAATGATGGTCAGCGGATGGACGAAGCTCTCGTAGAGCACGCCGAGGATGATGTACACCGCCACCAGCGCCGCGAGGATCAGCCACGGCTGGCTGGCCAGGGAACTCTGGAAGGCCTGGGCCGCGCCCTGGAAGTTGCCGGCAATGGAGGCGGGCATGCCGATCTGGTTTTTCGCCTGCTCGAGCATGATCACCGCATCACCCAGGGCCACGCCGGGCGCCAGGTTGAACGATAGGTTGGCGGCCGGGAACATGCCGTCGTGGGCGATGGACAGCGGGCCGACGGTGGGCGGATCGACCTTGGCCAGCGCCGACAGCGGCACCATCTCGCCGCTCAGGGGCGAGCGCAGGTAGAAGTAATTCAGGCTTTCGGCCTTGCCACGTTGCCTGGCGTCCAGTTCGAGGATCACGTTGTATTGGTTGGTCTCGGTCTGGAACTCGTTGACCTGGCGCTGGCCGAAGGCGTCGTAGAGCGCTTCGTCGACATCGGTGGCGGTCAGGCCGAAACGCGCCGCGGCGCTGCGGTCGATGCTGATATGGGTGATGCTGCTGCCCAGTTGCAGGTCGTTGGACAGGTCGCGAAAGGCCGGGTTGGCCCGCAGTTTTTCCGTCAGGCGCTGGGTCCAGGTATTCAGCGTCGGCCCGTCGTTGCTCTTGAGCACGTACTGGTACTGGCTGCGGCTCGGCCCGGAGCTGAGGTTGATGTCCTGGCCGGCCCGCAGGTACAGGACGATGCCCGGGACCCTGGCCAGCTGCGGGCGAATGCGGTCGATGAACTGGCTGGCGGAAACGTCCCGCTGGCCGCGGTCCTTGAGGGCGATCCAGAAGCGGCCGTTGGCGATGGTCTGGTTATTGCCGGTGACGCCGACCGAGTGGGAGAAGGTTTCCACCGCCGGGTCGGCACCGAGGATCTTCGCCAGGGCCAGGTGTTTTGCCACCATGTCCGGGTAGGAGATGTCGGCCGCCGCTTCGCTGGTGCCCAGTACGAAGCCGGTGTCCTGCACCGGGAAGAAGCCCTTGGGAATGAACACATAGCCGGCGATGGCCAGGCCCAGGGTCAGGCCGAACAGGCCGAGCATCAGCCGCTGATGGTCCAGCGCCCGGCGCAGCCCGCGTTCGTAGAACGCCAGCAGGCGTTCGCCGAAGCCCGGACGATCGTGAGGATGATGAGTCGGGGCGCGCATGAACAGCGCCGCCAGGGTAGGCGCCAGGGTCAGCGACACCACCACCGAAATCAGGATGGTCGAGGTGGCAGTCAGGGCAAATTCCTTGAACAGTCGCCCGACCACGCCACCCATGAACAGCAGGGGAATGAACGCGGCGATCAGCGAGAAGCTGATGGACACCACGGTGAAGCCGATTTCGCCGGCGCCCTTGATCGCCGCCTCGCGCATGCCGTCGCCGGCTTCCAGATGGCGATGGATGTTCTCCACCACGACAATCGCGTCGTCGACCACGAAACCCACCGAGATCACGATCGCCACCAGGGTCAGGTTGTTCAGGCTGAAGCCCAGCACATACATCAGCGCGAAGCTGGCCACCAGCGACACCCCGAGCACGCTGGAGACGATCAGCGTCGCCGACAGCTGGCGCAGGAACAGCGCCATTACCGCCACCACCAGCAACACCGCGATCAGCAGGGTGATTTCCACTTCGTGCAAGGACGCGCGGATGGTCTTGGTGCGGTCCGAGAGCACGGTCACGTCCACCGAGGCCGGCAGCATGGCTTCCAGGCGCGGCAACTCGCTTTGGATACGGTCCACGGTGTCGACGATGTTGGCTCCCGGCTGGCGGAAGATCACCAGGTTGAGCCCCGGCTGGTCGTTGGACCAGGCCTGCACATAGGCGTTTTCCGGGCCGCTGATGACCCGGGCGACATCCTTGAGCTGCACCGGTGCGCCGTTCTTGTAGGAGACGATCAACTGGCCGTAGTCATCGGGATGGAACAGCTGGTCGTTGGTCGACAGGGTCGAGATGCTCGATTCGCCATACAGCGCGCCCTTGGCCAGGTTGAGGCTGGCCTGCTGCAGGGCGACGCGGATATCGGCCAGGGTCAGGCCGATGGCTGCCAGCCGGTCGGGCGAGGCCTGGACGCGGATCGCCGGGCGTTGCTGGCCGGTGATGTTGATCAGGCCAACGCCGTCGATCTGGCTGATCTGCCGGGCCAGCAGGGTTTCCACGTAGTCGCTCAGTTCAGTGCCGGGCATCTGCGTGGAGCTGATGCTGAGGATCAGCACCGGGCTGTCCGCCGGGTTGACCTTGCGCCAGGTGGGCAGGCTCGGCATGTCGTTGGGCAGCTTGCCCGAAGCGGTGTTGATCGCCGCCTGCACTTCCTGGGCGGCGGTGTCGATGCTCTTGTCGAGGGTGAACTGCAGGGTCAGGATGGTCGAGCCCAGGGCGCTGCTGGAGGTCATCTGGGTCATGCCGGGGATGGCGCTGAACTGCACCTCCAGCGGCGTGGCCACCGAAGAGGCCATGGTTTCCGGGCTGGCGCCGGGCAACTGCGCGGAGACCTGGATGGTCGGGAATTCGGCTTCCGGCAGCGGGGCGATGGGCAGCCGGGGAAAGGCGATGGCGCCCAGCAGCACCAGGGCGAAGGTCAGCAGCAGGGTGGCGACCGGATGATCGACGCACCAGGCGGAGATCGAGCCGTGGCCCTTCATGGCTGCGGCTCCGTGTTCGCGGCCTGGATCTGTTGTGGCGGTTCGCTGAGCACCTCGATGCGCGAGCCGGCCTTGAGTCGCGACTGGCCGTCACTGACCAGCAGGTCGCCGGCCTGTACACCCTTGATGATGTTCTGGCCGCTGTCCTGATAGATCATCTGCACCGGGACGATTTCCACCTTGTCGTCCTTGACCCGATAAACGAAGTGCTTGTCCAGGCCGCGCTGCACCACGTTGGGCACCACCACCAGGGCGGCCTTCTCCACGGCGGTGCGGATCTTGATGGTCACCAGCTGGCCGGGCCAGAGCTTTTGCCCGGGATTGTTGAATTCGGCCTTGGCGCGGATGGTCCCGGTATTGGTGTCGATCTGGTTGTCGATCAGGCTCAGGTGGCCTTCGCCCAGGCGCTCGCCTGTATTGGAGTCGGTATCGGCGCCCAGGTAGGCGTCCACCGTGGCCGGGCGTTCGGCGACCAGCAGCCCCTGCAAGGTCGGCAGCATCTGTTGCGGCAAGGCAAACTCGACTGCGATCGGGTCGATCTGGGTCACCGAGAACAGGCCCTGGGTATCGCTGGTGCGCAGGAAATTGCCTTCGTCCACGGTGCGGATGCCGACGCGACCGGACACCGGCGAGCGGATCTGGGTATAGGACAGCTGCACCTGCGCCGCATCGATGGCGGCCTGGTTGCCCTGGGCGCTGGCCTTGAGCTGGTTGACCAGCGCTTGCTGCTGGTCGTAGGTCTGCTTGGACACGCCGTCATCCACCGACAGCAGCTTGTAGCGCTTGAGGTTGACCTGGGCCACCTGCAGTTGCGCCTGATTTTCCGCCAGTTGCGCCCGGGCCTGGTCGAGGCTGGCGCGGATCGAGCGGTCGTCGATGGTCGCCAGCAGGTCGCCGGCCTTGACCAGTTGGCCTTCCTTGACCAGCAGCCGGGTGAGGATGCCGTCCACCTGGGGCCGGATCACCACGCTGTGCAGCGACAGCACCGAACCGATGCCACTGACATACCGCGGCACATCCCGCTGGGCGACGCTGATCACCCGTACCGGCACCGCGGTCGGCGCTGCCAGTTTGGCGCTGGGCGGCTTGAGCAGGTGCCATAGGCCCGTGGCGGCGAGAACGGCGCACACACCTGCGAGCACAAGGGTTGTTTTTCGATTACGCATGGACGCCAGCGCCGGGGGGGGCAGGTGGGACGGGAGGATGGCCAGTATCGAGGGCCCCTTTATAGCCGGCCGACCCGGTCAGCAACGTGACGCCTGCCTGACAGCGCTGTCAGCAAAGGCCGACCGCATGACCCTGGCCCATGCCGGTCGCGGCAGGTCAAAGACCCGCAACGTGGGTATACTGCCGGCCCTCGCGGCCCGTTTCCCCGGGCCCGGCCTTTGCTTTTCACCCCGGAGCTTCCATGACTACCCCAGCACAACCGCCTGTGTCCGACGCTCCCAGCGCCGACCAGGTCGACGACGCCAGCGCGCCTGGCGAAGGCAAGCCGGCGATCGCGCCGTTCAAGTTTCCGTTCAAGCCGTCCGAATTCGTCCAGGCCAAGAGTGCCCAGCAACCCTGGTACAAGAACGGCGCCACCAACGGCCACACCAAGACCCCGGGCGCGGCGCCACCCGGCACCCGTCGCTCGATGGGCAAGCGCTGAGTCCGGGCTTCTGTAGCCGCTGCCGAAGGCTCGGGCCGCGTTCGGACGATCGACCGCGAAGCGGGCGCACGGCCTTAAGATCGCCGAAGGCCTTCGGCCTTATCGCAGCCTGCGGCTGCAGCTACAGGTCAGGCCGCGCGCAGGGAAATGAAGGCGTAGGTGAGCGGCGCCTCGGTCACTACCTGGGCGCCGGCGTCCTGCACCTGCCCGGCAATGTCCGCGCCAGAGACATGGAACAGCCACTCGCTGGCCGGCGCGGCCAGCGGTTGCGCCTGGACCCGCTCGATGGCTTCGGCCAGGGCGGCCATGTCCGGCAGGTAGGCGGTAAAGCCGTCGCCCTTGAGGGCGGTGGTGTGAATCCCCAGTAGCTGGCAGATGGCTTGTTTGCTGTGGATATCGTCGCGGTCGGCCTGGCGTGAGCGCTGGATCAGTTCGGCCAGTTCCCGGTCCACCAGTTCACCGCCGACAATCAGCTGCGGGCCTTTTTCCCAGGACTCGGGTGGGCATTCCTTGATCGCCGGGTTGAGCGGGATGTGCGGATTGATTTCCATCGGGTAGATGCGGCACACCAGAGGCCGGCGCTCATAGATCCGGCACAGCTGGTCTTCGTCAAGATTCCGGCAGGGGCCGACGTTGTAGGCGGCGAAGGTGATCGCCACATGGGCCTGGGCATTGCCGCTGGGCACCACGCAGGAACGCCGTTCGGCGTGCTCGCGCTGCTGTGCCGGCAGCCCCAGGCCATTGCTCAGGAAGCCTTCCACCAGCACGATCACCTGGCCGCCATCCAGCGCCCACTGGCGGGCTTCGCCGAGGGTCAGGGGAACGTGGTGATCGTTGCAGCACTTGCCGCAGCCTACGCAGGAAAAACGAGTATTCATTGAGCCGGCAACCATAGTCGAAAGACGGAAGCGGCGACGGAATGATTCACATCGCCCTCTAAATAGCGCTCTCGAAGCAAGTTATGCGCCAGTCACCGGCCCTTGGCCTCGAGGGCGGGGCGGACCGAATCCCATTCGGTGACATGGGCGCTCTTGCGCTGCTTGTCGTACAGGCACAGTTCCACGCCGGTCTGGCCCTTCATGTGTTTTTGCGGGTACTGGCCCTGGAGCAGCAGGGCGCTGTAGCCGACCCGGTCGTCGAACTGCGCGGCATTGCCCTGCACTTTGACATTCTTCAACTGGCTGGCCTTGATGCAGCTGGCCCGCACCTGCTTGTCGAATGTCGCCCAGGCGTCGGGGCTGGAGGCCTGGGCCTGGCAGGCGAGGAGGGCGGTCAGGCAGGCGAGGCTCAGAGGCAGGGCTTTCATGGCGGGGCGTTCCTTCGTTCGCGGGGGAGCGCAGGAGTATGCCTGAGGCGCGGGCGCTGAAAGATATCCCTGTAGCCGCTGCCGAAGGCTCGGGCCGCGTTCGGACGATAAGGCCGCAGGCCTTCGACGATCTTGAGATTTTGCGCACTCTCCGGGCGCGATCGCAGCCTGCGGCAGCGGCTACAGGCGTTACAGCGGCGTGTGGGGAACCTGCTCGCGGCGGATCACCCGCATGCCGACGCTGTCGTACAGCCCGCGGGCTCGCTGGTTGTCTTCCAGCACCCGCAGGTCGACAAAGGCTTCGCGGCGCTGAAGGAAGACCTCGAAGGCCTGCAGCAGCAAGGCCCGTCCCAGGCCCTGGCCACGGGCCCGCGGATGCACCACCAGATCTTTGATATAGGCGCTGGTCCAGCACTGGATCACCCCGGCGACGCCCTCGGCATCCCGGGCCACCAGGCACAGTTGCGGGTCGTATTCGGCGTCGCTTTCGAAACGTTGGCGCCAGATGTCCAGTTCCGGCGCGCGCCCGCCGCCGTCCTGGTAGCCAAGATGCATCAGGCCATGCACCGCTTCGGCCAGCTCGGGTCGATAGCTGTCGAGGCTGAAGGCGGCCGGCCAACTGGCGGGCGCCGGTTGCCCGGTCAGGTCGCGGCGCATCAGCAGGCAGTAATCGTCGGCCATGGCTCAGGCGCTCTGGGCGGCGACGTGACGGGCCGCTTCGATCAGGCAGCGGGTCAGGTCCGGCGAGGAGAACTTGGTCAGCACCGCGTTGGCGCCGGCCAGGCGGGCCTTTTCCGCGTTCATGGCGCTGTCCAGCGAGGTATGCAGCAAGACGTAGAGGTGGGCGAAGTCCGGCGTCTCGCGCAGGGTGCGGGTCAGAGCATAACCGTCCATCTCCGACATCTCGATGTCCGAGACGATCAGGTTGATCTCCTGGGCGGTGCCTTGCAGGTCCAGCAGGCAGTCGATGGCCTCCTTGGCGCTGCGCGCGGTGTGGCATTGCAGGCCGAGGTTACGCAGGGTATGCACCGACTGCTGCAGGGCCACCTGGCTATCGTCGACCACCAGGATCCGCGCGTTACCCAGCAGTTCGGCATCTTCCATGCTCAGCTCGGTCGGCGCGGTTTCGATCTGCGCCGGGGCGATGCCGTGGATGACTTTCTCGATGTCCAGCACCTGCACCAGGGTGCCGTCGACCTGGGTGACCCCGGTGATATAGGACTTGACCCCGCCGGAGCCATAGGGCGGCGGACGGATATCGGTGGTCAGGCAATGCACGATCTTGCTCACCGCCTGCACATGCAGGCCCTGCTTGGAGCGGCTGACGTCGGTGACGATCAGGCAGCCGCCCTCCGGGTCTTCCAGCGGCCGTTCGCCGATGGCCCGGCTCAGGTCGATGACTGACAGCGAATTGCCGCGCAGGGTGGCGATGCCTTTCACGTGCGGATGCGATTCCGGCAGTTTGGTCAGCGGCGGGCAAGGAATGATTTCACTGACTTTGAGCAGGTTGATCGCCATCAGCTTGCCGCTGCGCAAGGTGAACAGCAGAAGCGAAAGGGAGTCTGCGCGGGCTTTGTTGGAAGACATAAAAACCTTCTGTGGAAAAAGGTGGTTCGCGCGATAGGCCGCGAACAGCTAGCGATAACGGGTTATCGACGCGCGAAGGGCTGGCTTTAGGCTTAATCCCAATATCCGCGCCCCGCGCAATCTGTAGCCGCTGCCGAAGGCTGCGATCGAGGACGCAGTCCTCGCAAGATCAGCCATTGCGTCGTTTCGGTCACCCCTTATGTAGCGGGTTCACGGCCGTTTTGTCGCAATGCCACCCAGGCCGATCGCAGCCTTCGGCTGGTGAGTCACTTCAAGCCTAGCCTCTTTGCCATGCGCCCCAGGTTGGCGCGGTCCAGGCCCAGCTCGCGGGCGGCGCTGGCCCAATTGTGCTGGTGACGCTCAAGGCAGGCGCTGATCAGTTGGCGCTGGTAGTTTTCGGTGGCCTGGCGCAGATCGCCGCCGCCGGGAATCTCGGCCATGGCTGCCGGGGCGGACTGGGGCGCGACGGGTGCCGAGGCGTCCGGCAGGTCCAGGTCGGCGGCGCTCAGGCTGAGGATTTTCGGCCGTTCGCGGCAGTTGCCCAGGGCCTTGAGGGCGCTGCGGCCGATCAAGTGTTCCAGCTCACGGACGTTGCCCGGCCAGGCGTAGACCAGCAGCGCCGCCTGGGCATCGCTGGTCAGGCGCAGGCTGCCCAGGCCCATGCGCGAGCGATTCTGTTCGAGGAAGTAGCCGCTGAGCAGCAACACATCGCGGCCGCGGTCGCGCAGGGCCGGCACCAGCAGCGGGTAGACGCTGAGGCGGTGATAGAAGTCCGCGCGATAGCGGCCGCTGCGCACTTCTTCGGCCAGGTCGCGGTTGGTGGCGGCGATTAGCCGCACGTCGACCTGATGCTCCTGGTCCGATCCCAGGCGTTGCAGCTGGCCGCTTTGCAGCACGCGCAGCAGCTTGGCCTGGACGGTCAGCGACAACTCGCCCACTTCGTCGAGAAACAGCGTGCCGCCATTGGCCAGCTCGAATTTGCCGCGGCGGTCGTTGGTGGCGCCGGTGAAGGCGCCGCGTACATGACCGAACAGTTCGCTTTCCACCAGGGTGTCGGGCAGGGCGGCGCAGTTGAGGCTGATCAGCGGCTTGTCGGCCCGGGGCGAGGCGGCGTGGATGGCCTGGGCCACCAGTTCTTTGCCAACCCCGGTTTCGCCGGTGATCAGCACCGTCAGGTCGCTGCCGCCGACCAGGCCGATCTCCTCCAGCAGGCGTTTGTGCGCCTTGCTCTGGCCGATCATTTCGCGGTTCTGGCCGCTGGCCTGGCGATAGACCTCGGCGCGCTGGTGTTCGTCTTCGGCGCGCAGGGCCAGGCGCTCGATGCGCTCGGCGGCGTTGACGGTGGCCGCCGCCAGGCTGGCGAAGGCCTGCAGGGCATCCAGTTCGATGGGTTCGAAGCGCTGTGGGTCGAGGGCATCCAGGGTCAGCAGGCCCCAGGGGCGCTCGTCGATAAACAGCGGGCAGCCCATGCAGTCATGGACTTCCAGGTGTTCATGCAGGCCATCCACCAGGCCGTCGTAAGGGTCCGGCAAGTCGCTGTCGCTGGCGAAGCGGGTAGGGCCGGGGTGGCTGAGCAGGGCGGCGAAACGAGGGTGTTCGCTGACCTTGAAACGCCGGCCCAGGGTGTCGGTGCTCAGGCCGTCCACCGCCAGCGGCACTAGCCATTCGCCATCCAGGCGCAGCAGCGCGGCGGCGTCGCAGGGCAGCAGGGCACGCATGGCTTCCAGCAGGCGGCGGTAGCGCTCGCCTTCGGGCAGTTCGCGGGACAGGTCGGAGACCAGGGGCAACAAGGCGGTGAGCAGGGATTTTGCGGTCATAATGACTCCGTGTGGTCTTAATGACTATAAAAGCCGGTGTGTCGATATGACTACAAGTATTTTAAGTTATTGATTTATATTATTTTTATTCTTGGCATGAAAACTGATAGGTGAAGGGCAACCTGCAAGAAGTCAGAAAGCTCAGGAGTTGTTCTTATGCTTAGCGTCGAAGATCGTGCCATCATCAAATCCACCGTTCCGTTGCTGGAAAGCGGTGGCGAAGCCCTGATCACCCACTTCTACCGGATGATGCTCTCCGAGTATCCGCAAGTGCGCCCGCTGTTCAACCAGGCGCACCAGGCCAGCGGCGACCAGCCACGGGCCCTGGCCAACGGTGTATTGATGTACGCCCGGCATATCGACCAGCTCGACCAGCTCGGCGATCTGGTGGCGAAGATCATCAACAAGCACGTGGCCCTGCAAATCCTGCCGGAGCATTACCCGATTGTCGGCAGTTGCCTGCTGCGCGCCATCTCCGAAGTGCTGGGCGAAGAAATCGCCACGCCGGCGGTGATGAGCGCCTGGGGTGCGGCCTATAACCAGTTGGCGGATATCCTGATCGGTGCCGAAGGCGCGATCTACGACCAGAAGGCCCAGGCCCCGGGCGGCTGGCGCGGCGCGCGGGAATTCAAGCTGGTCCGCCGGGAGCAGGAGAGCGCGGAAATCACCTCGTTCTATTTCGAACCTGTGGATAACGGCCCGATTCTCGCTGCCGAGCCCGGTCAGTACATCGGCATGCAGCTGTTCCTCGATGGCGAGGAAATCCGCCGCAACTATTCGCTGTCGGCCCTGTCCGACGCCGGCCAGTACCGCATCAGCGTCAAGCGCGAGCCCGGTGGCCGTGCTTCCAACTACCTGCACGACCAGATGCAGGTCGGCGCCAGCATCCAGCTGTTCCCGCCAGCGGGCGAATTTACCCTGGTGGACAGCGACAAGCCGCTGGTACTGATCAGTGGCGGCGTCGGCATCACGCCGACCCTGCCGATGCTCGAAGCCGCGCTGGACACCGAGCGTCCGGTGCACTTTATCCACTGCGCGCGCAACGGCGGGGTGCATGCGTTCCGCGATTGGGTCGACGGCCTGGCCGCGCGTCATCCGCAACTCAAGCGCTTTTACTGCTACGCCGAAGACGACGGCGTCAGCCCGGCGGCGGACAAGGTCGGCCTGCTGAGCCAGGAACAACTGGCCGAATGGTTGCCGCAGGAGCGTGACCTGGACGCCTACTTCCTCGGTCCGAAAGCCTTCATGGCGGCGATCAAGCGCCACCTCAAGGCCCTGGGCGTACCGGAAAAACAAAGCCGCTACGAGTTCTTTGGCCCGGCCGCGGCACTGGAGTAACCCCCATCGGCCAGCCCCCGCCCGGAGGCTGGCCTCTTTGTAGCCGCACTCATAAAAATCCTTTAAAGGTTAATCCGTTCTTAACCTGTTTATCGTTAATTCCCCGATGCTGATGATAGGCGCTCGTTCGCACTGATCAGGATCATCCCATGCAACTCTCAGCCATTCCCCGCATCACCCTGGCCGCATCCTTGCTCGCCAGTCCCCTGGTTTTCGCCGAGCCGGCCTTGCTCCAGGCGCAGACCCTGGTCGTCGATCAGAACCTGCCCAAGGCCCAGCGCGAGGCCATGGAACTGGCCGCGCGGCGCTACGGCAGTTTCTGGAACAGCGGCGATGAAAGCCTGGCCAAGGCCGCGCTGGCGGAGAACTTCGTCGATATGACGCCGCCTGCAGGGCGGGTCCAGGGCCCGACCGGGCCGCTGCTGGCGTCGCGGTTCTTTCGCACGGCGGTGCCGGACCTGAGTGCGGAAATCGAGCAGATGATCGTGGCCGGGGATCGGGTGGTGCTGCACCTGCATTTTCGCGGGCACTTCAGCGGGACCTTCAATGCACTCAAAGGTCATGGTCAGCGTGTAGACTTCCGGGCAACCGACATTTATCAGATCGCCAATGGCCGGATCACCGCCAATTGGCATATCGAAGACAACCTCAGCCTGATGCAGCAGTTGCAAGCGCTACCATCGGGTTGAGCCACAAACAGAAAGGAATTGAGGATGACTGACGACACACTGCGCTTGGGGCGCGAGCGACGTTTTCTGGTGTTGCTGGGGGGGATCTGCCTGGCGCTGATCGGCGGCGCGCTGTACATGCAGGTGGTGCTGGGCGAGGCGCCTTGCCCGCTGTGCATCCTGCAGCGCTACGCGTTTCTGCTGATCGCGATTTTCGCCTTCATCGGCGCGGCCATGCGCAGCCGTCGCAGTCTCACGGTGCTGGAAGCGTTGGTCGTGATCAGCGCGCTGTTCGGGGCGGCGGTGGCGGGGCATCACGTCTACACCCAGGCCCATCCTGCGGTCAGCTGCGGCATCGATGTGCTGCAGCCGATCGTCGACAGCCTGCCGCTGGCGACCGTCTTCCCGCTGGGGTTCCAGGTCGATGGCTTCTGTTCCACGCCGTACCCGCCGGTGCTGGGCCTGTCCCTGGCGCAGTGGGCGCTGGTGGCCTTTGTGCTGACCCTGGTGCTGGTGCCGCTGGGCATCATTCGTAATCGTCGCAAAAGCGCCTGACCCGACGCCAAAAGCCCCGGTCCCGATGTTCGGGACCGGGGCTTTTTTGCGTGTAGGACAATGTGCGAAAGGGGCGTGATATGGGGCAATCGGCTGCGCGATAAAAGTGCGACATGTTGTCACATGGAGGGTGTCGCACCTGTGTTTGCGCAGATGACAGTACGCCGTTTTTTTTGTGTCAGAAACGGAAAAAGTCTGTCAGTTCGTATTGGCGTAGCGAGCGGCAAAACAAACATAGCCGGCTATCTAAATAAATCGTTTCAGCCCTCGTTTTACAAGGGACAGCGCGATGCCATCGGTGGATTTTCCATTGCGGAAAGGCACCTTTTTCGACCTGGCTGGAAGGCGTTTTCGGGGCTTTTTATTGCGAATGAATATCGATATGATCCCGACCCGTTGCAATAATCACCACGCATTGTTGCGCGAACCGATAAAAATTATTTCGGGATAAGACATGGTTTATAAAACGCGACATATCTACAATCGCCCGCACTGAATTTCCGGCGCTGCTCACCCTGAGCTTACGGCGGCGGTCGAGGGGCGTTGGACGCTCCATGCGACCCCAGGTGTCGGCACCTTCCAAATATCCGCACCAAATGGAATTGGTCTGTAACAAGGCCTTTGACCACGAATTCGAATAAGAACTCACTGCTAGCCCAGGATTTGTCAAACAGCGCGTAACGCGCCGGGCAGGCCCTTATTCAATCGAAGAAAAAATGCCAACCCTTGGCACGGTGAAGTGTTGGCCATCAAAACCCAACTGCATTGCGCAAGCTGCTTTAGAGGTCGTGAGATGAGTAAAAACAGGTACCCCCGATTACTAGGCTTTTTGCCGCTGCTTGGCATGATGTTAATGCTGGGAGGCTGCAAGTGGACCTTGCTCGACCCGAAAGGACAGGTCGGTCTGGATGAGCGAAACCTGATCATCACCGCTACCCTGCTGATGCTGCTGGTCGTGATTCCGGTGATCGTGATGACCTTCGCGTTCGCCTGGAAATACCGCGCGTCCAACACCAACGCGACCTACGCGCCCAAGTGGTCGCACTCCACCAAGATCGAAATCGCGGTGTGGCTGGTCCCGATCCTCATCATCATTGCCCTGGGTTATGTGACCTACAAGTCCACCCACGCGCTGGACCCGTATCGTCCGCTGGAATCCGACGTCAAGCCGATCAACATCGAAGTGGTCGCGCTGGACTGGAAGTGGCTGTTCATCTACCCGGACCAGGGTATCGCCACTGTTAACCAAATCCGGTTCCCGGAGCACACTCCGCTGAACTTCAAGATCACCTCCGACGCCGTGATGAACTCGTTCTTCATCCCTGCTCTGGGCGGCCAGATCTACGCGATGGCAGGCATGCAGACCAAGCTGCACCTGATCGCCAACCAGAAAGCTGAAATGGAAGGCATCTCCGCTAACTACAGTGGCGCTGGCTTCACCGGCATGAAATTCAAAGCGATCTCGACGAGCCAGGAAGATTTCGACGCCTGGGTAGCCGAAGTCAAGGCCGCACCTAAACAGCTTGATCAAGCTGAATACGAAGCCCTTGCCAAGCCAAGCCAGAACAACCCTGTCGCGCTGTACTCCTCGTACACGCCGGACCTGTTTCAGAAAATCGTCGACAAGTATGAAGGCATGAAACCAGGCAAGCCGGTCAAGCACGAGAAGAAAGAAGTGGCCGCTGTGGAAGGGACTGATATGAGCTCGCATTCAGCTGCTGGGGCAGAGGAGTAAACGATGTTTGGTAAATTAAGTCTGGACGCGATACCGTTCCACGAGCCGATTGTCATGGTGACCGTTGCCATGATCATCCTCGGTGGTCTGGCGCTTGTCGCGGGTATCACGTACTTCAAGAAGTGGTCCTACCTGTGGACCGAATGGCTGACTTCGGTCGACCACAAGAAAATCGGCGTGATGTACATCATCGTCGCCATGGTCATGCTCCTGCGCGGTTTTGCCGACGCGATCATGATGCGTACCCAGCTGGCCATGGCCACCGAGGGTTCGCCGGGCTACCTGCCTCCTGAACACTATGACCAGATCTTCACCGCCCACGGTGTGATCATGATCATCTTCATGGCGATGCCATTCTTCACCGGCCTGATGAACCTTGCAGTGCCGCTGCAGATCGGCGCGCGTGACGTTGCCTATCCGTTCCTCAACTCCCTGAGCTTCTGGCTGCTGGTTTCCGGCGTCGTGCTGATCAACCTGTCCCTGGGCGTCGGCGAATTCGCCAAGACCGGCTGGGTTGCGTATCCGCCGCTGTCGGGCCTGCAATACAGTCCGGGCGTGGGTGTCGACTACTACATCTGGGCGCTACAGCTATCAGGGCTAGGGACGACGCTGACGGGGGTCAACTTCCTGGCCACCGTGCTGAAAATGCGCACCCCGGGCATGAAGCTGATGGACATGCCGATCTTCACCTGGACCTGCACCTGGGCCAACGTGCTGATCGTCGCTTCGTTCCCGATCCTGACCGCTACCCTGGCACTGCTGACACTCGACCGTTACATGGATTTCCACATTTTCACCAATGAACTTGGTGGCAATCCAATGATGTACGTGAACCTGTTCTGGGCTTGGGGTCACCCTGAGGTGTACATCCTGATCCTGCCGGCGTTCGGTATCTTCTCCGAAGTCATCTCGACCTTCTCGGGCAAGCGCCTGTTCGGCCACCACTCGATGATCTACGCTTCCGGCGCGATCTCGGTACTGGGCTTCATGGTCTGGCTGCACCACTTCTTCACCATGGGTTCGGGGGCCAGCGTCAACGCCTTCTTCGGCCTGGCGACCATGCTGATTTCCATCCCGACGGGGGTGAAGCTGTTCAACTGGCTGTTCACCATCTACCACGGCCGTCTGCGTATCACCAGCCAGGTCCTGTGGACCCTGGGCTTCATGGTGACCTTCGCCATCGGCGGCATGACCGGCGTACTGCTGGCCATCCCGGGTGCCGACTTCGTCCTGCACAACAGCCTGTTCGTGATCGCGCACTTCCATAACGTGATCATCGGTGGTGCTGTATTCGGCTACATCGCTGGCTTCAGCTTCTACTTCCCGAAAGCGTTCGGCTTCAAGCTGCACGAAGGCTGGGGCAAGGCTGCATTCTGGTTCTGGATCTCGGGCTTCTTCGTCGCGTTCATGCCGCTCTATGCACTGGGCTTCATGGGCATGACCCGTCGTCTGAACGCCACGACCAACCCAGAGTGGGTGCCGTACCTGTACGTCGCCATGTTCGGTGCGGTGATGATCGCCATCGGTATCGCCTGCCAGCTGATCCAGCTGTACGTCAGCGTGCGTGATCGCAAGCAGAACCAGTGTGTTTCCGGCGACCCATGGAATGCCCACACCCTGGAATGGTCGACTTCGTCGCCACCGCCGTTCTACAACTTCGCCGTACTGCCGAAGGCCAATGGCATCGACCCGTTCACCGAAGCCAAGGAAGACGGTACCGCGTACCAGAAGCCTGCTCGCTACGAACCGATCCACATGCCGAACAACACCGCCACCGGCCTGGTGATGGGGGCTCTGTTGACCGTCTTCGGTTTCGCGATGATCTGGCACATCTGGTGGCTGGCGATCGCTAGCCTGGCCGGTACCGTGATCTACTTCGTGATCCACGCGGCTCGCGATGATCAAGGCTACATGGTGCCGGTCGACGTGATCGAACGCATCGAAGCCGAGCAGCACGCTCGCCTGGTAGCCGAGAAGAAGATTCCGGCCAACCGTGTAGAAACCTCGTTGGAACAGGCTTAAACCATGTCGAACTTAGTGACCAATGCTGGACACACCCATGTCGATGACCATGGGCACGATGACCATCACCACGACTCGGGCGAGATGACCGTATACGGTTTCTGGCTCTACCTGATGACCGACTGCATTCTGTTTGCGTCGATCTTCGCGGTGTACGCGGTACTGGTAAACAACGTAGCGGGTGGCCCGTCGGGCCACGACATCTTCGAACTGCCTTACGTGCTCGGCGAAACCGCCTTGCTGCTGTTCAGTTCGATCACCTACGGCTTCGCCATGCTGGCGTTCTTCCGGGGTAACAAGAAGCAGGTCCTGGGCTGGCTGGCCCTGACCTTCCTGTTCGGCCTGGGCTTCATCGGCATGGAGATCAACGAGTTCCACCTGCTGATCTCCGAAGGCTACGGCCCTAGCCGCAGCGGCTTCCTGTCCGGGTTCTTCACCCTGGTCGGCACCCACGGTCTGCACGTGACCGCTGGCCTGATCTGGATGGCGATCATGATGTATCAGGTCAACAAGCACGGCCTGACCGCAACCAACAAGACCCGCCTGAGCTGCCTGAGCCTGTTCTGGCACTTCCTGGACGTGGTCTGGATCTGCGTCTTCACCGTTGTTTACCTGATGGGGACTATGTAATGGCTAATGCACACTCCCATGACAGCCATGATGCTGGCCACGGCAGCGTAAAGTCGTACGCCATCGGCTTCATCCTGTCGGTGATCCTGACGATCATCCCGTTCGGCCTGGTGATGTACCCGACCCTGCCGAAATCCATCACCCTGATGATCGTGCTCGCCTTCGCGGTGATCCAGGTCCTGGTTCACCTGGTGTACTTCCTGCACCTGGACCGCTCCGAGGCCCAGCGTAACAACGTGATCGCGTTCGTCTTCGCTGCGCTGGTGATCGTCCTGCTGGTTGGCCTGTCGTTGTGGATCATGTTCAGCATCCACACGTTCATGATGGCGAAGTGAGGTAAGACCCGATGTCGCTGAAGCACTTTATCCAAATCACCAAACCGGGGATCATTTTCGGTAACGTGCTTTCTGTGGCGGGCGGCTTCTTCCTGGCCTCCAAGGGACATGTCGATCTGGCCATCTTCCTGGCCGCGATGATCGGCACGTCCCTGGTGGTGGCTTCCGGTTGCGTGTTCAACAACTGCATCGACCGTGACATCGACCTGAAGATGGAGCGCACCAAGAACCGTGTGCTGGTTCAGGGCCTGATCTCCCTGAAAGTGGCACTGGTCTACGCGACCCTCCTGGGTGTCGCCGGCGTTGCGTTGTTGTACAAGGTGGCCAATCCGCTGGCGGCGCTGTTCGCCGTGATCGGCTTTGTCATCTACGTCGGCTTCTACAGCCTGTACCTCAAGCGCAAGTCGGTGCACGGCACGCTGGTGGGCAGCCTGTCCGGGGCGATGCCGCCGGTGATCGGCTACGTGGCCGTGAGCAACAGCTTCGACATGGCTGCGCTGACCCTGCTGGTGATGTTCAGCCTGTGGCAGATGCCACATTCCTACGCCATCGCGATCTTCCGCTTCAACGATTACCTGGCCGCATCGATTCCGGTGCTGCCAGTGAAGCGCGGCATCCTGGTGGCCAAGAAGCACATCCTGCTCTACATCCTGGCGTTCCTGGTGGCGACCCTGATGCTGACCTTCAGCGGGTATGCCGGCATGAGCTACCTGGCCGTCGCGGCCGCGATGGGCATGTACTGGCTGTACATGGCCTGGACCGGCTACAAGGCGGTGGACGACACCGTCTGGGCCCGCAAGCTGTTCGTGTTCTCGATCTTCACCATCACCGCGCTGAGCGTGATGATGTCCCTGGATTTCAAGGTACCGAGCGAGCTGCTGCTGACCTACGCGCCATAAGTTGCAAACGCTATGAAAAAGCCCCGCCTTCGACAGAAGCGCGGGGTTTTTTTATTGAGTGTCAGTCAGTGGGCTGTTTAAATATTCAAATGACTCTATTCATGCAGGAAGCAGAATGATGAAGAAAAAAGCTGTTGTCGTATTTAGTGGCGGGCAGGACTCGACGACCTGTCTGATCCACGCATTGCCGCTCTATGATGAAGTGCACTGTATTACCTTTGATTACGGTCAGCGCCATCGCGCAGAAATAGAAGTGGCGCAGCAGCTCGCGAAGCAGTTGGGAGCGACAGTCCACAAAGTGCTGGATGCTTCGTTGCTCAATGAATTGGCGATCAGCAGTCTCACTCGAGACAATATTCCGGTGCCGACGGTGAACAGTTCAGGTGAAAGCCTGCCTAGCACTTTCGTGCCGGGAAGAAATATTCTGTTTCTGACCCTGGCCTCTATCTATGCCTACCAGGTAAAGGCTGAAACGGTCATTACGGGTGTGTGTGAAACGGACTTCTCTGGTTATCCCGATTGCCGTGACGAGTTTGTAAAAGCCTTGAACAAGGCCGTCGAGTTGGGCATGGAATACCGCCTGCGTCTTGATACGCCACTGATGTGGCTGAACAAGTCGGAGACTTGGGCGCTGGCGGATCATCACAACCAGTTGAACCTGGTTCGCGAGCATACCCTGACGTGCTACAACGGCATTGTTGGCAGCGGTTGTGCCAATTGCGATGCTTGCAACCTTCGTGCGAGAGGGCTGAATGATTATCTGGGGAACAAGACAGCAGTCATGAATAGCTTGAGAAGCAAGATGAATCTGCAATGAAGGCTTGATCGACAGCACGTCAATGGATTTCAACACTGCATCCACCTGCCGGATGAGTGTTGAATCCATCAGCTTGAGATAAAGAGTGGTTGAACTATTTTGTTTGACTGTCCGTTATGTATCTTTTGAACAGTGACCTTGCTCCATAGGCAGGCAAGATGTTGAGGAAGGCAAAGCATACCTTGATCGCGATCTGCACATAAATCATGTTCAGGATGTCGCTGTTTTGCATCGAGCCATAAAAGGCGATGTAGCAAAACAGGAAGCTGTCGATAATGACCGCGAACAGAGTACTCAAGAATATCCGCAGGAACAGGAATCTGGAGTTCGTCAGCTCTTTTATCTTGCACAGCAAGTACGAGTTTATGTTCTCGGAAACCAGGAAAGAGACAGAGGACGCCACCAGGACAGATGACACATGAATGATCACGTCGTTGTACGGGGTGTCGAGCTTCCAGCCTGGCAGACCGGGGAGAAAGGTCGAGCCATAGAGCAGGATGATAATCATGGCGTTGCTGGCAAAGGCAAAGAAGATCGCTTTTCTTGCCAGCCGGAGTCCAAAGTTTTCGTTCAACAGGTCAACGATCAGGAATGTCAGGGGGTAAAGGAAGGTACCTGGAGTGATAATGATGCCAAGTGATTCAAGATAAATGGGCTTGGTGGCGGCAATGCTGGTGAAGATATAGAAGGTAAAGAGCAGCAGATTAAGGATGATATAAATCATCCATGAGCTTTCGTGGCGGTCGTTCAGATCGTATGCGGTAAGCGCTCCTCCTTGGGAGTAGAACTTCTTGTAGATGTTTTTAACTTCCATTTTGTTCAGGTTTTCCATTATTTCGCTGTTAAGCACTTCGCTTAATTTGATCTTTATGACTTTGCCTGTAGCGATGATCATGATCACCGCCAGGTTCTTGTTGTTTTCGAAGCCCAGAAGTTTATATTTGCTGTTCTCGAGTTCGCCTTCATAAGCTGCCATTGAATCGCTCCTCGATGATGTCACCCACCACAAGTACTCGGTCTGAGTCGGAGCATGGCTCATTGATGATGAACAGCTTTCTTGTCTGTCTGTCGTAGACCAGTTTTTCCTTGTCGTCGGTCGACACTCCCTTTTGAATGATCAAGAGGTCGCCGGCCTCGTACAGGCCCTTGATCTCATTTTCGAGCAGCACCGCTATCAAGTTGTAGGATGCGCCGAAGTAATAGGTCAGTGGGTGAAGTATGGCCAGTTCGCCAATCCGTTTGTCCATGTTGACCATCAACAGGCTTTCCTTGAGGATCGGAACCGCCGCCGGGTTCATGTTTCCTTGTGGGGAAATACTGCTGTCGATGATTTCCTTCTCTTCAAAATCGACGGTTTCTATTTCTTCGTAGGAGACACCGAAGAAATCAGAGATTTTGCGAATGGTGGATTGCTGTACGTTGCTGACCTTGCCTTCCAGAATGTTGTATATGGTCGTCCTGGTCAGGCCACTGGCATTGCATAAAGACAGTTGCGTCTCGCCGCGGCTTTTTATCAGGTATTTGATATTGCTCTTCAAATACTCTGTTCTTTCTCTTCTGTGCATCAAATGCTCACCATTTCCTTATAGTCGCCACGCTTAGGGGCTTTCATAGCGTGCGTGGCTTGCATGACATTCAACTGCTCGACGCCAGGGGTGAGAACAGTCGGATTGATGCGGCAAGAGCTTGTCGGCTTCTTTCGTGGTCTGTACCAACTCGCTAGTGCTCCTTTAGCCAGCCTGCATCCATCCTGGAATATTTCGCTGTCGGTAGTAGGGCGCGCCCGGAATCCTTGGGAGGGTTCGGACCGGGGGCAAGTGTTGCATGTCCCCATCATGACAATAAAGCCCCGAAATGCTCGGTGCCATAGCCTTGATTGGCGAACATTCAGCAGCAACGCAAACCTGGTGTCCCTTCCCGCTCCTCGGAAAAGAAGCATTTAATTTGGAAAGTGTTTAATTTTTTGATTAATTAGCTGCCCACGAACGTTAAACCAGGAAGCGTGCTGTCGTTCGTGGCACGCAAATGACAAGGAAGGAACACCGAACGATGGCAGCTTATACAGAACCACTGAGGGACCAGGCCGACCTGTTACGACGTGGTTTGGCGGATCTGCGCGCAGAAGACGCCGAACTGGCCGGGATCCTGGACGCTGAAGTCACGCGTCAACACCGCACACTGTCCCTGGTTTCATCCTCCTGCGCGGCCAACCCTCGCATCCTGGCAGCGTCTGCCTCGGCACTGGTCAACGTCACAGCCGAGGGCACTCCAGGCAAGCGTCATCATGTTGGCTGCGAGAACGTCGACCTGGTCGAATCCCTGGCGATTCGCCGGGCGCGGGAGCTGTTCGGGGCGCAATATGCCAGCGTCCAGTCACACTCCGCCTCGAACGCCAACTACCAAGTGCTGGCCGCCCTGCTCGAGCCGGGGGACACCATTCTCGGAATGGCCCTCGATCATGGCGGGCACCTGACCCACGGCAGCCCTGTCGCATTCACGGGCGCCCACTACAAGGCGATCCGCTACGGCACCACCTCGCAGGGCGTGATCGATTACGCAGAGGTACGCCAACTGGCGCTCGCCCATCGTCCGCGGATCATCATCTGCGGTGCGACTGCCTATTCCCGGGTCGTGGACTTCCAACGCTTTCGCGCTATTGCCGATGAGGCCGGGGCCATCCTGCTGGCGGATATCTCCTATATCGCCGGGCTGGTCGCAACGGGGCGGCATCCGAGCCCGATCGACGTGGCACATGTCACCACCGCTTGTACCCACAAGCAACTCGCGGGGCCTCGTGGTGGCCTCATCCTTTCCGGCCGGGACGCCGACACCAAGGTTCCCGGCCTGAGGGCGAGCTTCAGTCGTGTCCTTGAGCAAGCGGTATTCCCCAGGATGCAAGGCGCGCCGGCGGTCAACATGATCGCGGCCAAGGCCGCTGCGCTGGGTTATGCGATGTCCCCCGAGTTCGATGCCTACATGGGGCGGATTCGCAGCACGGCCGATGCAATGGCCAGCGCATTCATGGCGCAGGGCTACGAGGTCGTGGGCGGGGGGACGGAGAACCACACGGTTCTGCTCAGGCTGCATGGGGGCATCAGCGGTTCGATTGCCGCCTCGGCACTGGAGCGATGCGGCATCATCGTGAGTAAAAACCGCGCACTGGGGGAAACCCGATCCTCATTCGTCGCCAATGGCTTGTGTATCGGCACCGGTTCCATCGCCCAACGCTACATCGATCCTCAGGGGTGCCGTGAAGTGGTCGATCTGGTGTGCCGGATACTGGACAAGGTCACGCCCCTCAGCGAGCAGAAGTACAGCCTGGAGCCTGAGTTGCAGGAGCAGTTCCGTCTCCAGACCGAGGCGTTGTGCGCGATGTACCCCATCGCCGATTACCGGGGCAACTGAGGGGGCCCCGGTCTTTCATTCACAGGAGCCAGCCGCTGAGGGGCGCGCCACCTGCACGAGCCAGCTCGCTGGTACGGGTTATTGCTGTTGTAGAGCGCTGTAGCCTTCGAACGCGGTCTGCTGCTGGATCGCGGTGACGATGTTCTTGCGGGTGGCCGGCTGTTCGTTGCCGTCCTTGTCGAGGAACACTTCGCTTTCCAGTTCCGCTTCGTCACCTTCGCCGACAAAGGCGAAACCGAGGAACTCGAAGGCTTCACGGTCGACGTTGGCCTTGGAGCGCGGGCGGATCGGCAGGGTGACGCTGATGCCGTCCTTGCTGATGGCGAACACTTCCATTTCCTTCTTGGCCCGCGAGGCCTTGCCCTTGCCGCCGCTGGGGTTGCTGATGGCCTGGTGGGTCTGGTTCAGCACTTTCAGCGCCAGGCCGTAGACCAGTTCCTGGAAGCTCGGGTCGTCCTTGTAGCTGGACAGGATGCGGCTGATCGGGAACTTGCTGCTCAGGTCTTCCAGGGCGGCGCTGTCGGCGGCCTCGGCGTCCTTGAGCTGCTTGAGCTGGCCCATGAGTTCATAGGCGCGGTCGTCGTCGAAGCGGTCGTGAGCCTGGCGGATCTCGGCGCGCAATTCGCGGATCTGGTCGCTTTCCTTGGTGGACTGGAAAGCATCGAGGACCATCTCGCTGATGGTCTTGGCCTGGGATACGTGCTGTGAAAGATTGATGGCGTTTTCGTATTCCGCTTTGGACGACAAGGCGTTTACGGATTCTTCTGTATTGGAATCGGACATTGATATTTCACTACTTCGTTTAACTGGAAATGAGGCTAGAAAAGCACCGGGCCTTTTCAGGGCGCCTAATTTATGGGACCGAGGCCCCATTGTCACGGACCAACGGACCGGTGCGAAAAGGCGTGGCTCTACTGACCCACGATCGACGGGAAAATTCCGGCGCCGATCATCCTTGGCGAGCGCTCGCCGGGCAACGCCCGACGGGGCCTCGCAGCTCATTTCCTTCAGCGTTGCGCCTGCTGGTGAAACTCGGCGAAGGAGATCATGCGCTGGTGCGCCGGGTCCCACAGCTTGAGCCGCAGGCAGCGGTAGATATCCCGCGGGTGCAGCGAGGTGGTAATGGGTGATTGCAACGCCGGGATCGCCGCCATGGCTTGCGGCAAGCGGTAGAAGGGGATGCTCGAGTTGGCGTGATGCACATGGTGGTAGCCGATATTGGCGGTGAACCAGGCCATCAGCGGGCCGGTGCGCATGTAGCTGGAGGAGAACACCGCGGTGGCCGCGTAGTCCCAGTCGGCGCGCTCGGGGTAACGCACGCCGGGGAAGTTGTGCTGGCAGTAGAACATATAGGCGCCCAGCGCCGAGCCGGACAGGCTGGGGACCAGCACCCCGTACAGCAGGATGTCCGGCGCCAGCAGCGCCAGGGCGATGGCGCTCGCCAGGTTCAGCGCCAGGGCCAGCAGCGACCAGAGCCGATGCCGCGGCTGGGTGATCAGCGACACCAGGCAGATGCTGAAAATGAAGATGCTGAATGACGCCAGCAGGATCATCAGCGGGTGCCGGGCGACGCGATAACGCAAGCGCTTGAGGCGCCCGGCGCGCGCATATTCCTCGGTGGACAGCAGGGGAAAGGTGCCCAGGTCAGTGTGGGTGGACAGCAGCGGCAGGCGGTTCTTTTCCGCGCCCACGTACTGGCAGCTGTGGCCGTGGTGGTAATCGTGGGACTGCTTCCACAGCATCGGCGGGGCCATCAGCAGCAAGCCGAAGGTCTTGAAAAACACCTCGGCAAAACGCGAGTCCTTGAGGATCGCGCCGTGCATATAGTCGTGGTACAGCACGAACATGCGCACCAGGGACAAGCCCAGCAGCACGCTGCACGCCAGGCGCAGCGGCCACCACAACGGCATGGCCACGGCCGCGCCGAACAGCCCGATCACCAGCAGCGTCGAGTAGAAATGCCACCAGCTCAGGCGGCGGTTTTCCACGGTGAAGGGCAGGGTCTGGCGAATCAGCTCCTTGCCATAACGCGCCAGTTGCTCGCGGTTCATGCCATCGGTGGGCCAGGGAATGGCCCCCGGCAGGCGCTGCTCCTGGCCTGAACCAGCGGGGCAACAAGGCGGGGCGGTCGAGGTGTCCAGCGTGCGCATGTGTGCTGTTCTCCTTAGCCGATAACCGCTTCGTCGGGGCTGTGCTGCATGAACAGCTGCGGCCGCCGATCCTTCCATGGCCGTGCCTGTTCCAGCTGGCCGGCCAGGCGGAACAACAGGCCTTCCTCGCCAAAGGCGGCGCTGAGCATCAGGCCGATCGGCAGGCCCTCGGCGTTCCAGTGCAGCGGCAGGGAGATCGCCGGTTGCCCCGAGGCGTTGTGAATGGCGGTGAACGGGCTGTAGTCGATCAGCGGGCCATAGGTGTTTTCCAGGTCGCTGGAATGGATATCCACCACCCCGTTGCGCAGCGGCGGCCGGGCCAGGGTCGGGGTCAGCCAGCAATCGTAAGTCTGATGGAAACGCGCCATTTCCCGGCCCACCTGCTGCAACACCAGCTCGGACATCTGGTACTCCACCGCGCTCACCCCGAGGCCGCGTTGATGCACGGCCTGGGTCAGGTTTTCCAGCTCGCCGGGCAGCGGGCCGCGTCCCAGTTGCAGGCTCATCAGTTCCACGGCGAAGGCGATTCCGGAGAACCACAGGGCGCTGAAGGCTTCGGCGAAGCTTTGCAGGTCCAGCTGCGGCGCGGCTTCTTCCACATGGTGGCCGAGGGATTCGAGCAGGCGCGCGGTGCTTTCCACCGCTGCGATGCAGTCGGGGTGCAGCGGCCGCCCGGCCGGGTCGGTGCTGGAAAAGGCGATGCGCAGGCGCCCCGGTTCGCGGCCGAGCTGGTCGAGAAAACGCCCCTGCATGGGCGGCGCGCGGTACGGGTCGCCCGGCACCACGCCATGGGTGGCATCGAGCAGGGCGGCGCTGTCGCGCACGCTGCGGGTCAGCACATGTTCGTCCAGCAGGCCGCTGAGCAGCTCGCCGAAGTCCGGGGCCAGGGAATTGCGCGCCCGGGTCGGCTTGAGGCCGACCAGGCCGCAGCAGGACGCAGGAATACGGATCGAGCCGCCGCCATCATTGCCATGGGCCGCCGGAACCATGCCGGTGGCCACCGCGGCGGCCGCGCCACCACTGGAGCCGCCGGTGGAATAGTCCAGGTTCCACGGGTTGCGCGCCGGGCCATGGAAGGCGCCTTCGGTGGTGGGCAGAATGCCGAACTCCGGGGCGTTGGTCTTGCCGACGAACACCAGTCCGGCCTGGCGAAAACGTTTCACCAGCTCGCAGTCCTGGGGCATGACCCGTGCTTGCAGCATGCGCGAGGCCAGGGTCGAAGGCAGGTCCTGGCAGTCGCCGAGGATGTCCTTGAGCAGGAACGGCACGCCGTGCAGCGCGCCCGTCGCTGGCGCCTTGTCCTGTTCGGCGGCCTGTGCCCGGGCCTTGTCGTAGGCTTTGTAGACCACGGCATTGACCGCTGGGTTGAAGGCTTCGATGCGGCGTATGGCTTCCTCCAGCAGTTCGGAGGGGCGTACCTGCCTGGTTCTGACCAGATTGGCCAGGCCGACCGCATCGAAGGTGGCGTATTCGCTAAAAGACATCCTGTTCTCCCGGTGCTGCGCACGCTGGTGGCGATACCGGAACGCTCCCGTTCCGGCGTGGATTTCATGACATGGCCAGTTACACAAGCCCAGCTTGCGCAGGCCCGGATAGTCGGCTTCACATCTTTGAAAAGGGCTGATGACTGCAAGGGTATATGGCAAAAAGCCATGCATGCATCGAGCTGTGAGGCGAATATGCGCCGGGGGCGGAAATTGCGGGTATACGCCGTTCGGAGTATTAACTTCGACTGCGCGCTCCCAGAGGATGATCAAGCGTAATGGATGCGCAAGGCCGCAGATTTCGGGCCTTGCGGGAGATGGCTAAGTACGGCTGCCTGGACACAAAATAATGACTACGAACGACCACGATAGCGACGTTCCGTATGCGAATTTTTCGGAATGTCTGCAGCTTCACGCCCATACGATCCCGGACCGATTGGCCTATCGTTTTCTGCACAACGGGCGAGACGAAGAAACCCTGATCACCTTCTCTGAACTGGACCGCGCGGCGAGAGCGGCGGCGGCCCGGTTGCAGGGGCATTGCCGGGCGGGGGACAGGGTGCTGATCCTGCTCAAGCCGGGCCTGGACTATGTGATCGCCTTCATGGGCTGCCTGTATGCCGGGCTGGTGGCGGTGCCGGCCTATCCGCCGGGGGCCACCAAGACCCTGGACCGGCTGGACGGCATCATCGACGACTGCCAGCCGACGGCGGCGCTGGCCAGTGGCGAGGATGTCCCGACCATCCAGGCCCGGCTGGGGCAGGCCGAAAGTCCGCGGGTGCTGGACATGGCGAGCCTCGACCTGGCCCTGGCCGGCGAATGGCGGCGCGTCCCGGTGACCCGCGACGATATCGCCTTTTTGCAATACACCTCGGGCTCCACCGGGATTCCCAAAGGAGTGGCGGTGACCCACGGCAACCTGATTCACAATTCGCGCAGCATCAGCCGCGGCTTTCTGACCCACAAGGACAGCCACCTGGTCAGCTGGCTGCCGCCGTATCACGACATGGGGCTGATCGGCGGCATCCTGCAATCCTTGTTCGTCGGTTTCGGCTCGACCCTGCTGGCGCCGATCCACTTCCTGCAACGGCCGCTGCGCTGGTTGCAGGCCATCAGCACCTACCGCGGCACCGTCAGCGGCGGGCCGAACTTCGCCTATGAATTGTGCCTGCGCAAGATCAAGGACGAAGAGCTGGCCGGCCTCGACCTGAGCAGCTGGGAGGTGGCCTTCAACGGCGCCGAGCATGTGCGGGCGCAGACCATTGCCGCCTTCCATGAGCGTTTCGCCCGCGCCGGTTTTGCCAGCACCTCGGCCTTTCCCTGCTACGGACTGGCCGAAGGCACGCTGATGGTCAGCGCCGGCGGCAGCAAGCGCGAGCCAGTGATCCGCCAGTTCCATGCCGGCTTGCTGGAGGACAACGTGGCGCGCCTGCACGACGGCCAGGGCAGCGACGCCGGGTTGCGCCTGCGCACCCTGGTCAGCAGCGGTCGCGGCATTCCCGGGCAGGGCCCGTTCATCTGCGATCCGCACACCGAACAGCCGCTGGAGGACGGGCGGGTCGGCGAGATCTGCATCCTCGGCGACAGCGTCGCCAGCGGTTACTGGCAGCGTCCGGAGAGCACCGCCGCGGCCTTTCGCCCGGCCCCGCCGGCGCTCGGCTGGTCGCGCTACTTCCGCACCGGTGACCTGGGGTTCCTGCTCGACGGCGAGCTGTTCGTCACCGGGCGCCTCAAGGACTTGATCATCGTCAATGGCGTCAACCATCACCCCGGCGATATCGAGAACACCGTGCTGCGTACCCATGACAGCTTTCGTCCGGACGGCACTGCGGCCTTCAGCATCGAGACCGGCGACAGCGAGCAGGTGGTGATCGCCCAGGAAATGGAGCGGCGGGCCTTGCGCAGCCTCGACCTGCCGCAGCTGTTCAGCGACTTGAAGGCGCGGCTGTGGCAACAGCACCAATTGGCGCGACCGGTGCTGTTGCTGGTGTTCGGCGGGTCGTTACCGCGTACCTCCAGCGGCAAGATCAAGCGCCAGGAGTGCCGCAAGCAGTTCGCTCCCTGGCTGGCGGCACTCGATGGCCCGGCGCCGGCCGCAGCCCACCCGCTGGACAAGTCGGTGGTCGCGGTGGAGAGCAACGGCCGGGTATTGCGTGACATCACCGCCGACAGCCAGGTCGTGGAAGCATGACCAGTCTATCGATCGGCCCGGTGCATGCGCCCAAACCCGCGGCGTTGCTGTTCGCCCAGCCGGCCTTCTGCGAACCGCGGCTGGAACTGGCCAGCCGCCCGCGGTCGGTGCTGTCGTTGCCGCCCACCGACAGCCAGCAACGGTTGCAGCTGACCAGCGTGCTCAACTCCATCACCTCGGCGCGCAGCATCGCCGAGCTGACGCAGCAGACCCAGCTGGCGCTGCCGCAGATCCTGCCGTGCGAGAACTTCGTGTTCGCCAGCGGACGGGTCCGCGCGCACCGGGTGTTCTTTTCGCACCTGATTCATCCGGACAGCGTCTCCGATGACCTGATCAAGGCCATCGTCGGTCGCGACGGCATGATTCCGCCGCTGGGCATCGACCCCATCGAGCATTGCGGGCGCCCCAAGTTCACCACCCTGGAGCGCCTGGGCAACTCGCAGGACCAGGTGTGGGCGAAGATTTTTCGCGAACACGGCATACGCAATCTGGGCTGGACCCTGCTGCCCGGATTGCACCGCAACACCTTCACCGGCTACTTCTTTCATAACATCTCGACCACCGTGGCCCATGAAAGCAAAATGCGCATGATGGTCTTCGCCCCGTACCTGCACATCGCCCTGAACCGGGCGCTGGGCAGCAAGCTGTTGCGCCACAACCCGGGGCCGAACCATCAACTGTTGTCCATCCTGTCCAGTCGCGAAGCGGAGATTTCGCGCTGGGTGGCCCGAGGCAAGACCAACTGGGAGATTGGCCAGATCCTCGGCATCAGCGACAAGACCGTAAAAACCCACCTGCAGAACATTTTCTCCAAACTCCAGGCGTCGAGTCGGGCGCAGATCGCGGCGTTGTTCTGCGACGAGTGAGTGCTGCCTGCCTTTCATCCAGTAACCACCCCACAGTGCTGACGAGGTTCAGTGCTTCGGCGTCGCCTGCGCTTCTGTAGGAGCGGCCGGTCGGTGTTCGATTGGCCGTGATGGGGGCTGTTTGGGCGCTGCATGTTTGGGGTGGTGTACACATCCACTCCTGCGGTCATGGCGGACACGTTTGCTGGCTTCTGTAGGAGCGGCCGGTCGACGTTCGATTGCCCGCGATTGCGTCTGTGCAGGCGCTGCATTTTTTGGACGGTGTACATATCCATTCCTGTGGTAACGGCCACTTATGGTTTCGCCCTTACGGCGAGTCCCTTTTTACAAACGCCTAAAAAGGAACCAAAAACGCTTGCCCCTGCGTACGGCCTTCGCTGCGCTCAGGTTCCCTCGCGATGGGGCGGGTGGATCAAGATCAAAAGCCAAAGCCAAAGCCGGGCGCGACCTGCCGGTCGGCGCTGAACTCTGTAGCCGCTGCCGAGCCTGCGAGGCTGCGATCGACCGCGAAGCGGGCGCAGGGTTTGGAGACCGCCGAAGATCTTGCGGACCTTATTGCAGCCCGCGGCAGCGCCTACAAAACCGGGCGCTACTCCTTACGGAGTATTGAGCTGAGCCGGAATGACGCCGAGCATCGGGGTGTAGCAAATGGCCTGCCGCGGTGGGTCATCCACACTCAAAACGCGTTTGCATCATGACGCCTGCCCAAGCGTCGATCCCGTGGTTTCACCACGGGTGGCGCGGGCCAACGGCCATGCAAAGGAAGCGAAATACGCTGGGAGGCGACTGTGCACATAGACGAAATAACCTTTGCCGTGACCGAAACCCTGGCCAGCCTGCTGGAAGTCGATTCCGGGTCGCTGGACGTCGAGCGCTCGTTCCATGAGATGGGCGTCGACTCGGTGCTGATCGTCGGTCTGTCCGCCGAGTTCGAAGACCGTTTCGACATCTCCCTGGACCCGGAACTGGCCTACCTGCATGACACCGTGAGCAAGGTCAGCCAGCACCTGTACGGCGTCATCAACCAGGGCGCGCTCGGCGCGGTGGGGAGGTAAGTCATGGCTGACTCGTTGCTCAATATCACCCGCCAGGAACTGCTGGAATTCGTCGGCCTCAACGAGACCGTGGTTCGTGCCCAGGGCACCCGTATCGAAACCGCCAGCGGCCGGACTCTGATCGATTTCGTCGGCCAGTTCGGGGCGGTGCCCTTCGGTTATGGCGCGGCGCCTATCACCGAGGCGATCCACAAATTCCTCGCCAGTGGCCAGGCCTCGCTGGTCCAGCCGCTGATCAACCCCGGCGCCGAAGAACTGGCGCGGCGCCTGATCGAGCTGGCGCCGGGCACCCACTCGAAAGTGACCTTCACCACCAGCGGCGCGGAAACCGTCGAGGCGGCGATCAAGCTGTGCCGCGCCGCGACCCAGCGCGAACTGGTGATCGGCACCCTGACCGGCTTTCACGGCAAGACCCAGGGCGCGGTCGGGGTCACCGGCAAGGCCACTTACCGCGAGCCGTTCCAGATTCGCGCCGAGGGTTTCAGCCATGTGCCCTATGGCGACCTGGAGGCCCTCGAGGAGCAACTGAAAACCCGCCGCGCCGCGGCCTTTTTCATCGAGGCGGTGCAGGGCGAGGCGGGCATGATCACCCCGCCGCCAGGCTACCTGCTGGCGGCGCAGAACCTCTGCCGCCAATACGGCACCCTGTTTGTCCTCGATGAAATCCAGACCGGCCTGGGCCGCACCGGTGAGCTGTTCGCCGCCACCGCCCACGGCCTGGAGCCGGACGTGGTGCTGCTGGCCAAGGCCCTGGGCGGCGGTGTCGCGGCCATTGGCGCGTGCATCTACGGCGAGCAGTGCTGGAGCCGTGATTTCGACCGGCACCACAGCTCCACCTTCGCCGTGAATGGCTTCAGCGCCGCCATCGGCCTGGCCGTGCTCGACCAGCTCACGGCCAACGACGGCGCCCAGCTCAAGCACGCGGCGCAGCAGGGCGCCTACCTGCACGCCGGGCTGTCGCGTCTGGTGCGCGACTATCCCGAGGTGTTCCACAGTCTCGACGGCCGCGGCCTGATGCTCGGCCTGAAATTCCGCCGCTGGAGCGGCGAGCGCCTGTACACCCTGTCCCTGGCCAGCGCCTTCGGCGCCCTGGTGCCGATCGTCTGCGGCTACCTGAAAAGCCGCCATGGCGTGTACTGCCTGCCGACCCTCACCGAAGGCAACGTGCTGCGCATCCAGCCACCGCTGTGCATCGAACGCGCCGACATCGACCTGCTGCTCGAAGGCCTCAAGGCGGTGGCGGAACTGGTGGTGCACAACCAGCAGCATCGCTTGATCCTCGAAGCCCACGGTTATGCCGGGCCACGGGGTGTGCCGAGCCCCTGGGTGGTGCCCGGCAAGCCGCGCAGCAGCGGGCGCTGCCTGGGGCGCTTCGCCTTCCTGCTGCACCCGACCACCGCCGAGAGCGTCAACGGCGACAGCGTGGTGGACGGCCTGGGGCTGTCGGCGGCGGAAAAAACCTTCATGCAGGGCTGGCTCGACGACTTCTCCGAATGGGCCAAGCCCGACCTCGATGCCGGTGTGTCCTATCACGCCCGGCGGGTCTACAACGATGCCGGCGACTACGTCGAAGGCTGGCTGGTCGGCAGCCTGCTGCAACCGCGCGACCTGATGCGCCTGAGCCTGGGCAAGCGGCGCAAGCTGCTGGGCAACTACCTGGACAGCGTCGCCGAGCTGGAGGTGGATTTCGTCGGGCTGGGGGCCTACACCTCGGTGATTTCCAGTGCCGGGATGGATGTCATCAACGAGCGGTTCCACACCACCACCGGCAACAGCCTGACGGCCATGGTCGGTGTCGATGCGCTGCTGAGCACCTGCGCCAATCGGGGCGCGCCGCTGGCCAAGCGCCTGACCGGGGTGATCGGCGCCTACGGTTCGGTGGGCCGCCTGGCCAGCCTGCGCCTGGGGCGTTTCTGCGAGCACCTGGTACTGCTCGGCAATGGGGCCAATCGGGGCGCCATGGACGAGCTGCGGCTGGTGGCCGGCGAGCTGTATCGCGACGCCTTGCTGCAGATCCAGGGCGGCCATAGCAGCGGCATCGCCAAGACCCTGGTGCTGCTCCTGCCGAGCCTGGCCAGCGTCGAGCAACTGCTGGATCGCGACCTCGGCGACGAGGAGCAGTTGCGCGAACTGTTCGACCGCATCGATGCCCTGGCCCAGGGCAAGCCGCAGGTGCAGCCGCCGCTGGTGATTACCGCGGACCTGGGGAGCTGGCTGCCGCGCCTGGAAACCGTGCTCTCGGCCACCTCCAACGGCTCGGCCTTTATCGACCCGCTGGTCCTGCATCAGAACGCGATCATCTGCGACTGCGCGCAGCCGCCGGACATCGGTCACGTCACCCTGGCACTGCGCCCGGACGTCACGGTGATCGAGGGTGGCCTGATCCATCTGCCCGACCGCAGCCAGCGTTTCGGCCAACAGAACCTCACCGGCCTGCCCACGGGCGTGACCTTCAGTTGCCTGGCCGAAACCATGGTCCTGACCATGGCCGGCCTGCAGCGCGACTACAGCATCGGCAAGCGTCCTCCACTGGAGGATGCCGAGGCGATCTTCGACCTGGCCCGAGCCTTCGGTTTCGCCCCCGCGGTGGAGCAGTTGATCGAAAAAGCCGGTTAACCCTGACAACGAGAAAGGAGTCCACACCATGTCGATGCACAACGCCCGCAACGCCACCGAGAAGTACCTGCCGGGCCTGCTCGCCGCCCTCCGGGAGCGTGGCCTGATGGCCCTGGAACAGGCCGACCCGGCCGTGCTCTGCGGGCTGTTTCGCGACTATCGCGCCGCCGGCCTGATCATCCCCGAGACCTACGGCGGCCTCGGCGCCTCGCCGGAGGAAACCGTGGAGATCCTGCGGGCCATCGGTTCGCTGTGCCCGTCCCTGGCGGTGATGATGACCATGCACCACCACACCATCGCCACCATCGTGCAACTGGGCGGGTTGATCCCGGCGGCGGAAGAACTGCTGTGGGGCATCACCCAGAACCAGCTGCTGATCGCCTCGGCCTTCGCCGAGGGCAAGCCGGGCTCGGAGATCTTCAACCGCAGCGTCAAGGCGCGGCCGGTGGAGGGCGGTTTCGTCCTCGACGGCAGCAAGAAGCCCTGCACCATGAGCCACCACATGGATGTGATCGTGGTCGGTGTCGCTTGTGAGCAGGACGGAGGCTGCGTCAGCCAGGGCTTTGCCGTGGTCTTCGCCGATGGCAGCACGGTCACCCGCGAACCCTTCTGGAACGCCACGGTGCTGCGCGCCACCGACAGCAACGAACTGGTGTTCAACGGCGTGTTCGTGCCCAGCGAGCGCATGCTGCTGGCCGACGGCGCCGACAGCGAAGAGGTGGCCGCCACCGCCATGGAAACCTCGCTCAACGGCCTGAGCTGGTTCCAGCTGATGGTCGGCGGCAGCTACCTGGGCGTGGCCTCGGCCCTGGTCGATCGGTTGCTGCGAAAAGCTTTCGCCGACCCCGCGCAACTGGCGCTGCTGTGCATCGAACTGGAGGGTGCCCATCAGGCGCTGCTCGGCACCGCCGGCGAATTGCAGGCGCAACAGGATGCGCCGATGAACACCTACCACAAGGCGCTGTGCACGCGCTTCCTGGTGCAGGCGGCGATCGAGCGTTCGACCAACCTCAGCGTCGAGCTGCTGGGCGGCATGGCTTTCATCGCCTCCGACGAAGTGGCCTATCTGCTGGCGGCCTCCCGGGCGATCTGCTTCCACCCGATCTCCCGCGGCGCCGCCACGCCGTTGCTGGCGCAGTTCCTGCGCGAGTCCTACAGCGCCTGATTCGCCTGCTACCGCAGCCGGAGCTGTGGCGCCCCTGGCGTCGCTCCGGCCTCGGCAACATGCCTAATGGAGTAGAAGCATGAGTAGCGATTTTCTCTATCCGCCGCGCCCGGCCAATGTCGGTCGCGGGTTTCACTGCCTGGCTGTTCCGCTGTTCAGTCTGCTGCTGGTGTTCAACACCGCGGCCATCGTTGTGATTCTGGCCCTGTCGTGCACCTTGCAGGCCGGGCGCCGGATGTTGTCGTGGCTGCCGGGAATGAAGGCCCTGGGCGGCTGGCTGGTGACGAGCTATCACCGCTTGTTGCAGCCACTGGCCGACCGCTTGCTCAAGGACCCGCGGGACGAGCCGATCCTGGCCGCCGCCATCAGCCTGGGCCTGACCGCCGGGCCGGTGTTTATCGCCCAGCTGTGGCTCAAGGAAATCTCCTGGCTGCTGGTGCTGCTGTTCTACGCCTTCGTCTATGGCCCGAACATTCGCGGCTTTGTCCGCTCCTTCAGCGCCATGCATCAGGAAGGCCACGTGCCCGGTGGCATCTTCAAGCGCTCGAGCCTGCTGGATCGCTGGGTCGGCAACTCCTTCCTGTACATGTTCTTCGCCATTCCCATGGGCCTGATTCCCCATGCGGCGGCGCATTTGCAACAGCATCACCGGGAGAACGCCGGGCCGCTGGACGTCTACGCCACGGCGCGCTACGACCATGCCAGCGCCTGGGATTTCGCCGTGTACATGGTGCGCGAGGTGATGTACCAGCAGTTCATGGTTTCACCCTGGCTGTACTTCAAGAGCAAGCACAAGCGCAGCCAGGCCCGGGCCATGGTCATGGGCAACCTGGTGCATGGCGGGCTGTTCGTCGCGCTGGCGTTCTACAGCCTGCCGATCGCCGTGTTCTACATGCTGGTGCCCTGGTGCGCGAGCAACTTCCTGATGGGCGTCATCCACTGGAGCCAGCACGCCTTCTACGGCGGCCAGGAAGACCCCAGGGACTGGATGTACAACACCGTGACCCTGCTGGAAACGCCGGTGAATATCCTCAACGAGGGTTACCACGCCTGCCACCATCACTGGGCCGTCGGCCACTGGTCGGAGAGCCCGGCGCTGTTCGAGCGGCTCAAGCCGGAACTGGCGGCCGCAGGTTCCATGGTGTTTCGCGACCTCAGCGTGTTCGGCCTGTTCGTGCTGCTGATGCTGCGCCGCTTCGATGCGCTGGCAGACAAGCTGGACTGGTGGCAACCGCTGGACCACGCAGAGAAAGTCCGCCTGCTGCAATACCGGGTGCTGCCGGCGCCCATCGCGGCCCATGAGCACGCCCATCGACGGCGCCTCGGCACACCGCACGACGCCCACGAACCCACACCTGCGCACAGCGCCCTGGGCCAGCCATGAACCGTCCCCTGACCTTGAAAGTCGCCGCCATCGAACGGGAAACCGACGACGCGGTGACCATTCACCTCAAGCAGCCGCTGCTGCGCAAAGTTCGCTACAGCGCCGGGCAGTACCTGACCCTGGAGGTCGACGTCGACGGCGCCAAGGGCTGCCGCGCCTATTCCATCAGCAGCACGCCGGGGCTGGACAAGACCCTGTCGATCACCGTCAAGCGAGTGGCCGGCGGCAAGGTCTCCAACCGCCTGGTGCAGGAGTTGAGCGCCGGCGACGCGGTGCAGACCCTCGGCACCCACGGCCGCTTCACCTTCGCCCCGCAGCCGGGCAGGGGCCGGCACCTGGTGCTGCTGGCGGCGGGCAGCGGGATCACGCCGATCTTCTCGATCCTCAAGTCGGCGCTGCACTTCGAGCCGGACTCGCAGGTGTCGCTGATCTACGGCAACCGCAATCGGGAGTCGGTGATCTTCCGCGACAAGCTCGACCAGTTGCGGCAGACCTTCGGCGAGCGTTTGCAACTGGTGCATGTGCTGTCGCGGCCAGACACCCCGGGGGCCCACGAAGGGCGCCTGACCCGGGAGCGGGTGATGGACATTCTCGGCGCGCTGCCCGGCCCGCAGGCCCGCGAATACTACAGCTGCGGCCCCAGCGGCATGATGGACGAGGTGACCGCTGCCCTGGAGGCCCTGGGCATTGCCCCGGAAAACGTGCACCAGGAACGTTTCACCCCGGCCAAGGCGCCAGTGGCCAGCGGCGAGACGGAAAAACGCGTGGAGCTGCTGATGCAGGGCCAGACGTTCAACTTCACCGTTGCCCCAGGCCAGACCCTGCTCGATGCGGCCCTGGCCAGCGGCGTGCAGCCGCCGTTTTCCTGCCGCAGCGGTTTCTGCACCGCCTGCGTCTGCACCCGGTTGACGGGGCAGGTACGCATGCGCGAGGACCATGGGCTGTCGGCGGACGAACTGAACCGAGGCCAGGCACTGTTGTGCGTGGGCTATCCACTGACGGACGACCTGCGCCTGCAAGTCGATTAGCGATACAGACAGAGGAAGGTCAATTCATGAGTCATTCAACCCACCATGCCGCCGAAGACGAGTTGCGGTTGGCCAAGCGCGCCGAACTGCGGGTCGACCGCGAGCGCCAGGCCCAGTTGCAGGCACTGATGCAGCCGCAACCACTGAAGTTCGTGCTCTGGTCGTTGCTGCACGTGCTGGTCTGGTGCGCGGCGGCGCTGTATATCCTGCTCGGCGACAACCCCTGGGCGCTGGCGCTGGCGGTGCTGGTGCTGGGCAACCAGCTGCATGCCTTCACCGTGCTGCAACACGATTGCGGGCATGCCAGCGGCTTTCGTTCGGCGGCGCTGAACCTGTGGGGCGGGCGCTTCATGGCCTGGTTCATCGTGTTTCCGTTTTCCTCCTTCACCGAATGCCACAAGTACCATCACCGCTACCTGGGCGATCCGGACAAGGACCCCGACGACTGGAACTACACCGGCGGGGTGAAGTGGATGTTCCTGCGCATCGCCGTGTTCGTGCCGCGCTTCATCTACTTCTCCCTGGTGCGCTACGGCAAGGCGGTGCGCAACCGGGTGCTGCGCGAGCTGGCGTTCAATCTGCTGTCGATGGCGGCGATCGGCGCCTGGTGCTACAGCCAGGGGCTGATGTTGCAATTCGTGCTGATCTTCATCGTGCCGCTGCTGTTGCTGGCGCTGGTGATCAACCCGATTTCCCGGGGCTACGAGCACTTCCCGATGGCTACCCTGGAGGTTGGCGACCCGCAGCGCCTGGACCTGGCGAAGAACACCGTGACCGTCAGCGACCGGCTGATCGGCCTGCTGTGGGCCAACATCAACTACCACGTCGAGCATCACATCTACCCCGGCGTGCCCTTCGTCAACCTGCCGCGGCTGGCGGCGCTGCTGGACAACAAGCCCTACCTGCGCGACCGCTGGCTGCTGGCGCGGATGTTCGCGCGACGTCCGGTAACAACTTGCGCCGAACCTCGGCGAGCGGCGTGAGCTACATTTACAGCGCCCGAAGGAGCGCCACCCACCGAGGAATCACGGATGACCTGTATTTTCTGCCAGATCGCAGCCGGCGAGTTGCCCAGCGCCCTGGTCTATCGCGACACCCACTGCATGGCCTTCATGGACGTACACCCGCTGGGGCAGGGCCACGTGCTGCTGATCCCGCTGGCCCATGTGGAAAAACTCGAGCAACTGCCCACGGTCATCCGCCAGCACCTGTACCAGGTGTTCGATACCTTGCTGGCCGCCCAGCGCCGCGCCGGCTTCGGGGTGGAAGGCACGCACCTGATCGTCAACGACGGCAAGGCCACCAACCAGCATATCCCCCATGCCCACTTGCACCTGGTGCCGCGGCAAAGGGGCGATGGGCTGGGCTTCGGGATGCGCATGTTCATGCACTTCACCGGGGTGTTCGGCCGCCGCACGCCGCTGCAGACCCTGCGCCGCCAGGCCCTGGTGATCGCCGCCGAACTCGACCCGCAGGCGCTGGAGAACCTGGCGCACCGGACCAGCAGGCTGCACGCCGAGTCAATCTGACCGTCAGGGCCGGCGAGCGGCCCACTCTCGATCCACAGAGGTTCAGAATAAACAGCCGTGCATGCGCTGCGGACGGTCACGCCCGGCGTTTGTGCCGCCAGGAGTCAGGAACATGAGTGCGTTACTTCAGGAGCAGGCCGATCCGGCGCGGGTCTATCGGGTATTGATCATCGGCGCCGGGTTCTCCGGCATCGGCATGGCGATCAATTTGCGCCAGCGCGGCGAGCAGGACTTCCTGATCCTCGAACAGGAAGCCGGTGTCGGTGGCACCTGGTGGGTCAACCAGTACCCCGGCTGTGCCTGCGACATTCCTTCCCACCTCTATTCGTTTTCCTTCGAGCCCAACCCCGACTGGTCGCGACGCTTTTCGCCGCAGCCGGAGATCCGCGATTACCTCAGGCACTGCGCCGACAAGTATCAGGTGCTGCAACACTGCTGCTTCAACACCGCGGTCACCGGCCTGCGCTGGCTGGAAGAGCGCGCCCTGTGGCAAGTGACGGATGCTCATGGCGGCGTGCGTTTTGCCCAGGTGGTGGTGGCCGGCACCGGGGCCTTGTCGACCCCGGATTATCCGCAACTGCCGGGGCTGGAGCGCTTCAAGGGCCGGGTCTTTCATTCCCAGCAGTGGGACCATGAGTACGCCCTGGCCGGCAAGCGGGTCGGGGTGATCGGCACCGGTGCCTCGGCGATCCAGTTCGTGCCGCAGATCCAGCCGCAGGTGGCCAGCCTGGCGGTGTTCCAGCGCACGCCGCCGTGGATCATCCCCAAGCCGGACCGAGCCTTTTCCACGACCGGCCAGCGCCTGCTGCGGCGTTTCCCCGCGATGCAGCGGCTATTGCGCGGGTTGATCTACACCGCCCATGAAACCCGGGTGTTCGGCTTTGTGTTCAACCCGCGGCTGATGGCCTTGCACAAATGGTTGGCGCTCAACCTGCTGCGGCGCCAGGTCAAGGACCCGGAACTGCGCCGGCGCCTGACCCCGGACTACGCCATCGGCTGCAAGCGCATCCTGCTGTCCAACGATTACTTCCCGGCCCTGGCCCAGGCCAACACCCGGCTGGTCACCAGCGGCATCCGCGAAGTCACCGAGGACGCGCTGATCACCGTCGACGGCCAGCGCCATGCCCTGGATGCGCTGATCTTCGGCACTGGCTTCAGGGCGCGCACACCGTTCCCCGCGGGGATGATCCTCGGGCGCGGCGGGGTGGATATCGTCGATACCTGGCAGCAGGGCAGCGAAGCCTACAAGGGCACCACGGTCAGCGGCTTCCCCAATCTGTTTCTGCTGATGGGCCCCAACACCGGCCTGGGGCACAACTCCATCGTCTACATGATCGAGTCGCAGATCGCCTACATCCTCGGTGCCCTGGACACCCTGCAACGCCTGGGCGTGACCAGCGTCGATGTCGATCCGCAGGCCCAGGCGCGCTTCAACCAGGGCCTGCGCCACAGGCTGCGCGGCGCGGTGTGGAGCGTCGGCAGTTGCCAGAGCTGGTATGTGGACCCTCACAGCGGGCGCAACGTCGCCCTGTGGCCGGGGTTCAGCTGGCAGTTCCGCCAGCAGACCCGTTATTTCGATGCCGAGGCCTATCGCCTCACATCGCACCTCAAGGAGTAAAACCATGAGCCATCCGGGCAAGAGCGTGTTTCTGTTCGGCCTGTACATGTTGTTGCTGGGCGCCGCGCTGGTGCTGGCGCCCAACCTGCTGCTGCCGTTGTTCGGTTTCGCCCTGACCGACGAGGTGTGGATACGGGTGATGGGCCAGCTGGCGCTGTACCTGGGGGTCTATTACGTCTGGGCCGGCTACACCGAGCGGCGCGAATTCATGGTCCTGACCGTGGCGATTCGTTTGTCGGTGCCGGTGTTTTTTGCCGCGTTCGTCGCCGCCGGGCTGATATCGCCGGTGCTGTTGCTGCTGGCCTTGCCGGACCTGTGCAGCGCGCTCTGGACCTGGCGTGCGCTGAAAGCCCAGACGGCTTCACGCCAGCCATTGGGTCATGCCTGAACCCTTCCGTCTTGCGCTGACTTACCCCGCCAACTAACCCTGGCGGGGGCGCCCATGCGGCGTGCCACTGAAAATGGAACGGGTGCGTACCCGGGGGTGGAACAAGGTCAAGACCGGGAGCTGACCCTGGGAAGGCCGTCAACAATGCTGGTCGAGGAGGAAAGGAGGGGAAAGGAGGGGGGCTGCTGCGATTTCCGCAAGCAGGAGCAGAACTGGCTACATCCGTGTAGCCAGTTGCGAAGGGTCGGTACTACGCATTGTTCAATGAAGCTCCTGAGCAAAGTCGCAGTGAGCCAGGCGGGATATCTCGATCATATCCACAACGGGGTCTTCATCGAACTCGAGCCCGCTGCCTGAGCGCCCTGTGTCGCTATTACTTGAGCGTTACATCGAGCATCGGCGGGATGTAACCGTAGTCGTACTCGGCCACCACGAACGTCTGCTGCCCTTTGATCCTGATCTCCACCGTCGGTGCTTCGGTACCGCCGATACGAATCTGCGTGCCGCTTTCGTCGGTCGGTACGCTGTCGATAAAGGAGGTCACCAGGCCGTTGGGCATCACACAGTGCGAGTAGGTCTGGAACGGCTGGGAGGACGGGTTGCCCAGCACCAGGCCGGAACCGTTCAACGGCACGTAGGGACCGAACAGCGAATCGGCGACAAAACCGTACACCCCGTCCGGCCCGGTCACACCGTCGGCATAGGTGAAGGTGTGGCTGATGGTGAACAGGTAGTACTTGCCGTCCTGGAACACGAAGTGCGGGCGTTCGGTCTGGTCGTTGACGCCGACCGCGGTCAGCAGCGGCGGCAGCATTTCCCAGTCGTCGCCGTCTTCGTCGCGGGCCACGGCGATACCGACACAGGCGGTCTGGAAACGGGAGTTGCCGACGTCTTCATAACCTGGCGGCACATCGCCGATTTCCGCTTTCCCGACCTTGTGCGAGCCGCGTTCGCCGGCCACGTTGCCTTCGAACAGCATGTACAGCTTGCCGTCGTTGGGGTCGCGGAACGGCCATGGATCGCGGAAGCCCCAGAAGGGGTTCTGCGCTTCGGTCTGGTACATCTTGCCGTCGGCCTCGAACAGCGGCTTGACCTTCTCGAAGCCGACCATGCTGACGCCATGCTCGGTCGTCACCACCCGGCCACGCACCTTGACGATGGTCGCGCCCGGAGTGACGGCGGTGTAATACAGGTCCACGTCACCTTGTTCGTTCAACAGGATCGGCGTGCCGGCCCATTCGCGAGCCGTCGGCGAAACGCCTTCGGCCATTACCCGGCCACCGAGTTTCCAGTCCTTGCCGGTACGGGAGAACCAGTAGTACATCTTTGCCCGGCCGTGGCGGTCGTTCCAGTCGCGGGTGATGTCGTAGTTGCCGTTTTCGTCGATGTACTCCGGGTCGTTCGGATGACGATCCGCGGTCAGGGTGAAGATCACCGACCAGCCATCGACGGAGGTTATGTTTCCGTCCAGGTCGCGCAGCGGCATGGTGTCCCAGATGAACACCTCGTTGCTCAATACCGGGAAATCCGCGCTGACCAGTGGCTGGGTTGTGGTGGGATCGTCCGCATGGACTTTCAGCGCATCGGCCCGGGTCCAGAGGCTGGGTTGATGGGGTGCCTTGCCGAATTTTTCAGTGTTGCTTTTCATAGGTAATACCTCGTCCGTGAATGGATTTGCTTATCAAGAATACTGTATGTGAATACAGTGACTTCACCTTAAGCGAGGCGATTTTTCGGGTCAAGGGTAAATTTGCATTTATGCATAATTGCTGTTTTTACTGAGGCTGATACGTTTCAGCTGGTTGTGTTTCCAGAAGTTTGTTTTTCGGCCTGATCAGCGACGATGCCAGCAAAATGCACGCTTGGAACCGCTGGTCGGTCTGGGGGCCGGGAAGAGGAAAGAAAGGAGGCGCAACAAGGTGAAGGGCGGGAGTCGAGCCTGGGCGGATCGGTCAATGCCGCCGAGCGTTGCGAACATTGTGGCTGTCTGGGCGCGGACGTAGCCTGAGCCCTCGTCGCCTGAATCACGGTCAGCAGAGGGGATAGGTCAATGAAGGGAGCCATCGACGCATGGGCACAACCGGCCAACGGCCGGGCGCGGCAGTTGCTGCCGGAAGTGGCGCGGCTGTTCGAAAAGTCAGGTTCCGCGCATTTGCTGGACCAGCCGCTGAGCATCGAGCGGACCGTCGAGCTGATGGACCAGGCCGGGGTGGAGAAGCTGATGCTGGCGGCCTGGTGCCGGCCGGAGCGCTGGGTGTTCAGCAACGATGAAATCGCCGCCTACACCCGGGCTTATCCCAAGCGTTTTGTCGGCGTGGCCACGGTGGACCTGAGCCGGCCGATGGCGGCGTTGGCCGAGCTGGAACGGGCGGTGGGCGAGCTGGGCTGCAAGGCCCTGCGCATCGTGCCCTGGCTGTGGAAACTGCCGCCCAACCACCGCCTGTACTACCCGCTGTACGCCAAGTGCGTGGAGCTGGGCATTGCCTTCTGCACCCAGGTCGGCCACACCGGCCCGCTGATGCCTTCGGAAACCGGGAGGCCGGTGCCCTATCTGGATGAGGTGGCTCTGGACTTCCCGGAACTGCAAATCGTCGCCGGGCACATCGGCCACCCCTGGACCGACGAGATGATTGGCCTGGCCTGGAAGCACGACAATATCTACATCGACACCTCGGCCTACCTGCCGGCCTATTACCCGCCGCAGTTGCTGCATTTCATGCGCACCTACGGGCAGGACAAAGTGCTGTTCGGCAGCAATTTCCCGCAGTTGCCGTTCGACAAATGCATGCAGCAGGTCCAGGCCCTGGAGCTGCCGGAGCCGGTACGGGACAAGTTCCTGCACGGCAATGCGCGGCGGGTATTCGGCTTGTAACGCAGCGCCTCAGGCGTGGTCCTGGTAGCGGCGTCGGCTGAAAAACAGTGAGCTGCCCATGGTCACCAGCGCCACGGCGGCCAGCCCGGTATCGATATCGCCCAACATGGGGGGCAAGAACAGTATCCACAGCAGCCCGGCGAGGCCCATGGCCAAGCCTGTCCATTTCCTCAGCGGGTAAGGCTTCATCCAGTAGTACAGCGGCATCAGCAGCAGGTATAGCAGTAGAAAGGGGATGTACTGCTTCATGAGTCTTGCTCGCCGCGGTCGAAGTTCGCTGGGCTGGCGGCCGTGGGCCGCTCTCTGTAGCTGGGACACATCATGTTGCGCTTCCTTGTCGATGGCATGAGGCGCGCCAGTGTCCATGGAGAGCGGCTTTTGCGCAAACATCTGGTGTTATGCCAACCGCGCCAGGCAGTCCTCCAGAATATCCAGCCCTTCTTCCAGCACCTCGAGTTCAATGGTCAGCGGCGCCAGCAGGCGGACGATGTGCCGCGATTTGCCGCTGGGCATCAACAGCAGGCCGGCGTCCCGCGCGGCGCTGAGCAGTGCGCTCAGTTGCTCCGGGGCCGGCGAGCCGTCGGCCTTGACCAGTTCGATGCCACGCATGGCGCCGACCCCGGTCAGGCGCCCGAGATAGGGTGTCAGGCGCTCGGCCCGCCAGCGCTGGAAGCGGCTGACGATGGCTTGCTCCTGGCGCTCGCCCCAGGTTTGCAGGTTGAGGTCGCTCATCTCGTCCAGGGTCGCCAGGGCCGCCGCGCAGGCAATGGGGTTGCCGGAATAGGTGCCGCCCAGGCCGCCCTTGGGCAGGTTGTCCAGCAGCGCCTTGCGCCCGACCACCGCGCCCAACGGCACACCGCCACCGATGCTTTTGCCCAGCAGCACCAGGTCCGGCTCGATCCCCAGCCGGGTGAAGGCGAAGCGCTGGCCGGTGCGACCGAAGCCGGACTGGATTTCATCGGCAATCAGCAGGATGCCTTGCTCATCGCAGAAGCGCCGCAGGGCGCGGGCGAACTCGACGTCCAGGGCCAGGAAACCGGCCTCGCCCTGCACCGGCTCGACGATGAAGCAGGCCACTTCGGCAACGTCGACTTCCACGCTGAACAGCCGGTCCATGGCCTTCAGCGCCTCCTCGCAGGTCATGCCGTTGTCCGCGCTCGGGTAGGGCAGGTGATACACCGGACCAGGCAGCACGCCGATCTTTTGCTTGTAGGGCGCGACCTTGCCATTGAGGTTGAGGGTGGCCAGGGTGCGGCCATGGAAGCCGCCGTCGAAGGCGATCACCGCGGTGCGCCCGGTGGCGCCACGGACGATCTTCAAGGCGTTCTCCGCCGCCTCCGCGCCGCTGTTGGTGAGCATGCCGCTGACCGGGTAACTCAAGGGCATGAAACGCGCCAGCCGCTCCATGAACTCGACATAGGGCCCGTGGGGCGCCGCGTTGAACGCGTAGTGGGTCAGCCGGGTGGCCTGCTGCTGAATCGCCGCCACCACCCGCGGATGGCAATGCCCCAGGTTGAGCACGCCGATCCCGCCGACGAAATCGATGTAGCGCTTGCCGTTCTCGTCCCACACCTCGGCATTCTTGCCATGGCTCAGGCGGATGGGGTGAACAATGGAAATCGACTGGCTGATGCTTTCGCTGCTCATGGGCTAAGGGCTCTGGCTACCTGGAACATGGCGGCTATCTAAGCCAAGAGCGAGGCCGCGTCGCAAACGAAATAAAGTGCGGGGGTCAGTATGAAAATTCTGGATGTCGGGAGGAGGGCTGGATCAGTCGTTCAGCGGCGCAATGTTCCTGGCTCTGGCCCGGCGCTGGCGCAGCAGTGCGACCGCCACTACCAGCACCACGACACCGAGGACAATCGGCAGGCGATAGGGCTTCAAATCGCCGAACAGATGTTCCAGCGCATCGCCGGCCCAGTAGCCGCCGCAGACGAACAGCGTGGCCCAGAGCACAGCGCCGAGCATGTTCAGCAAAGTGAAGCGCAGCGGCGACAGGCCGCTGGCGCCGATCACCACCGGGCCGACCCAGCGCATGCCATACATGAAACGCACCGCCAGCACCGAGGTCGAGGGATAACGCCGGATCAACCCGGTCACCCGCTCGATGGCGGCCTGCTGGCCCTTCAGGCGCGGCAACAAACGCCCGCCGAAATGCCGACCGCTCCAGAACAGCAACTGGTCGCCGAACATCCCGCTGACCGTCGCCACGGCAATCACCGCCCACAGGTCCAGCACCTGCTGATGCGCCGCCATGCCACCCAGGATCAGCACGGTTTCGCCTTCCAGCAGGCAGCCGAGGACAATCACCCAATAGCCATAGGTCGCAAGCAGGGCGTGCAGGTCGAGGTGTTCGAACATGGGGATGAAGGGGCCTTTGAAGAGCTGATTGGATGGTGCGATCAACCTGTTGAACCATAGCGCGTCCGAACGAATCCGTTGTCACGAAGCGCACGGCGGGGTTCAGTCCTCATCCGGCGCCAGCATCCGGGTTTTCGGCGCGCCATTGGCGTTGTGCTGGTAGATCTCCCGGGGCTGGCCCTGGTCGTTGAAGAACACCTGGCCAATGCCCGCCGAGTTCCACAGTCGCTCGCCGGCCTCGCGATGTTCGGGGCTGTAGGGCACCACTCGCATCAGCCGGCGGCGGGTGAACCAGTTCAAGGGTGAGCGCGGCGAATACAGCCAGCGGTTGAGGCGGTCGAACCATTCCAGCAGGGTGGGCGGGAACTCGTTCTTGATGCCGCTGCTGGTGATCTGCCAGATCTTCGGGCCGCCCTTGCGGTGGCGGATCAGCACTTCGTAGACGAAGGAATAATGCACGTCGCCGGAGAGGATCACGTAGTTACCCGGGGTGCGCGAGTGGCGGAAGATATTCAGGATCACCTGGGCCGCGCCGCGGTGGGCCATCCAGTTTTCCGCGTCCACCAGCAGCGGGTGACCGCACCAGCTGAAGACCTTCTGCACCGTCTCGATCAGCTTGACGCCGAACACCGGTGCCGGTGACACGATGATCGCCGACGGGTGATCCAGCAGTTCATGTTGCAACTCGCTCAGGGCTTCCCAGTCGAGCAGGCCCGAGGGCTGCGACAGGTTGAACTCGCTGCGCCAGCGCCGGGTGCGGGTGTCCAGCACCACCAGCGCCGGGGTGGTGGGCAGCGTGTATTGCCATTGCTGGAAGCGCAGCAGTTCGTCGATCAAGGTGTCCTGGATGGTGCTGTCGAGGTAGAGCGCATCGCCCTGGGCCTCGGCGCTCAGGGCGCGAGTGTGTTGCAGCGGCGTGGCGAAGGCATCCGGGTTGTTGCCCCAGCCCTGGCACAGCATGTAGGCGATCAGCGCATTGCCAATGATGCGTTTGGAAAACGGGTGGCCGTAGGCGGTTTCTTCCCACTGGGCGCTGAGGTTCCAGTCGTCGGTGATGTCGTGGTCGTCGAAGATCATCAGGCTCGGCAGGTGGGCGAATACCCGCGCCACGCCACCCAGGCCCTTGGCGAAAGCCTCGATCCGCCGTTGCTCGCGCTGGTAGCGCTGTTGCTCCTTGGTTGCGAGCTGCGGCGGGCGTGGGTCGATCAAACTCCAGGGCACCGGCGACCAGACCAGCAGGTACATGGCCATGACCTCGGCGAAGGTCACCAGGTGGTTGTCGGCGCTGCTGCTGGTGAAGATCGGTTTTTTCACCCCGCCGAAAAAACGTTCGCGCAGGGTTTCGTTGCTTTTCAGCGCCGGCAGCAATTCGGCGCGTTGGTAATAGCTGGCGCGATGTCGGTAAAGCGCGGCACTGTCGCTGACCACCGCGCCTTCCAGATGCTCGCCGAACAAGCCCAGGCGCTCGATCAATGCATGAATCGCCCGCAACATCGGCCCGGCCACGTCGTCGGCATAGACCTGGTCGCCGGTCATCAGCAATAGGGCAGGGCGTTGCTGTGGATCAGGTGTTTCCGCCAACAGGCGATCGACGCAGAGCAAACCCTCGTCCGCCGAATGATGGGGCTTGCGGCAGGAGCCGTGGACCAACTGCTGGATGCGGCTGTGCAGGACGAAATCCGGCTGCTGCTTTTGCCCATAGAGCAAATGCGGCGCCCACTCGGCGATACCCGAACTTGAGCCATTCGCCTGGGCGATCAGTACGTCGTAGTCGATGGGCACATCGCAGGGCAGGGCGCTGTCCAGCGGCAGGTCGATCAGGTGGATAAAGGCGTGTTGGCCTACCGGGATCACCTGGCACTGCTCGGCGGTGAGCGGGTAGTCGCGGCTTTCCGCGTCGCTGCCAGCCTGCAAGCGCAACGTCAGCTCCAGCGCCCGAGAGCCCACCAGCCACAACACCAGTCGCGTGGGTTCCAGGCGGCGCAGCAGAGGGCCGGCCAGCACAGGGGGAGGGGGGAGTGTCGCTGGAGGCGCTGATTGCATGCGTTAAGGTTTCGGAAAAAATTGAGCCGGGATCATATAGCAGAGGATGTAGAAGTTTTGTCAGTACGAGACGAAAGAGGAGTACTCATCCTCGCTCGGGGCTTCAGTGCTTCTTCTTTTTGGGCGACGTGCTGGAGCTTTTGAACAAGGTGAATCCATGTGGGTTTCTGTAGCGGCCAGCATAAGAATCAAATGCCTTTCGTACGGACTTCTTGGTCTTGAAAAGCTTGTGATAGTAGATGTGTGCAAACAAGGCTGCGTTATAGAAGCTGGGTGAGCCTGTTGGGGCTATATAGTTTTTGCAGCCAAGCTCCTTGGTGAGAAGCCTGGCAAAAGATCGTGAACCTGATTGACAGGCAGTACTGACGATAGTGGTGCCTTTCAGGGCTATGGAGCTCTCTCTCAGCTTTGCATGCGAGCCCTCTCCATCATGTGTCCACCATCCTGCGAAGCGCTTTTTTTTCGTCACTGCGCCATGGGTCGCTATATGCACGTGGGTCATTTCAGTCTGAGTCAGGGCCTTGAGAAGCTGCTTAATCGACTTCACACGGATCAATTTGGATTTGACCTGCATCAGGTTGAATATTTCTTTGAGGACCTTTCCCTCTGATCCGGGATCGTCCTCACAGACGCACTCGATGATGCAAACGCCTTTGGTCATCTTCAGGGCTCTTTAAATGGGCAGTGGGCGAGTGTAAGGGAATGCCCGGCTAGCTGGCGGTGGACGATACGATGGCAAAATAGTAGCTTTTATCCCCGGCCCATTGCTAACGGTCCTTCCAGGCCGTTGCTTCCCAGGCTTTCATGCTCGTTAAGGCAGACGCTCTACTCCAGTCGCCAGCTCACAAGGATGAACCATGGCCATCAAATCCACGCATTCCAACCAGCAAAAACACCTCGCCGTGCTTATCGACGCCGACAACGCCCAGGCGTCGATTGTCGAGGCGCTGTTCGAGGAAATCGCCAAGTACGGCATCGCCAGTGTGAAACGCATGTACGGCGACTGGACCGGGCCGCAGTTGGGTGGCTGGAAGAAGCTGATGCTGGAGCATTCGATCCAGCCCATCCAGCAGTTCTCCTACACCAAGGGCAAGAACTCCACTGACAGTTCGTTGATCATTGACGCCATGGACCTGCTTTATACCCGGCGTTTCGATGGTTTCTGCCTGGTATCCAGCGACAGCGATTTCACGCGCCTGGCCGGGCGCCTGCGCGAGGAAGGCATGACGGTATACGGCTTCGGCGAAGAGAAAACGCCCAAGCCCTTTGTCGTGGCCTGCGACAAGTTTATCTACACCGAAATTCTCCGGGCCCAGGACGTCACTGAGTCCGCCGCCCAGGGCGACAAGGCCCAGGCTACCCCCGATGCCGTTGAGGAGCCGGGTAAACAACCAGCTTCCTCAGTCTCCAGCCGACCGGCAAAAGTACCAGTGGAGTTCATCGCCAAGATTCTCGATGACATCGCCGAAGAGGACGGCTGGGCGCCCTTGGCCATGTTGGGCACCACCATCAGCAAGGTGCGTCCCGCATTCGACTCCCGGCTGTACGGGCACACCAAACTCAGCGGCCTGATCCGAAGCCAGAGCAAATGGTTTGACCTGGACTCCCGTGGCGGCTCGCCCACCGGTGGGGCGGTGTTGTACGTGCGCAACAAGAATAGAGCCCCCGACCAGCAGGCGCGCTGAGCTGGCTGGCCACGACCGATCCTGAAGCGCCTGAGTTCTTGAGCCTCTATGTAAGTCAGAGCTGGAAAATCAGGATTGGGAATCTTCAAGCTTCTCCCTGGAGGGCATCTTGGATGGTGTCAGCCGCACCAAGACCACTGTCCGTCCCTCGCACCAACACCTGCGGTTCCCCCTGCTTGATCACCCACCGTATCAACTCGCTCACGCTTACACGGTGTTGATGTTCGACCCATTCCAGGCCTTCGGGGCTGTAGTGTTCGCTGTAGCGGCTGAGGGTCAGGTATTGCTGGTCGGCCGAGAGGCGCAGGCTGACTTCGCGGCATTGCAGGGAGGCATCGCCGTGTTTGGCCACGCGTTGCAGCAGGACCAGGGCGTCGGTTTCAGAAGTCATCATGGGCCGCTCCTTCACAACGATGTTTGGTGGGGTCAGTGGCGCCTTGTTTGCCTTCTTGCACGAAGGCGGCGCGGTGTTCGGCGTTCACGTCGCGCAGGGCGCTGTAGTAGTCGGGCATGGTTTTCAGGCTGTCGGTCAGCGGCAGCAGGGCGGCGCGGCCGTCCACTACGCCGCCGACCATGGCGACGGTACCCAGGGTTTGCACGGTGTCGCTGTTGTCGCCGAAGGGGGAGACCACGAAGTTGAGGATCTTGCCCACCGAGTCGCGGCTGTTGTCGTTGCCCAGCAGCGGCAGTTCGACGATGGGGCCGTTGCCGATGCCCCATACGCCGAAGGTCTGGCCGAAGTCGGCGGTGTGGCGCGGAATGCCGATCGGGTCCGAGACGTTGAATAGACCGAGTACGCCAACCGTGGTGTTGACCGCGAAACGTCCCAGGGTGTTGGTCGAGCGCTGCGGGTTGCCTTGCAACAGGTCGTTGATGAAGACCTTGGGTTCGCCGAAGTTGCTCGCGAAGTTGTGCACACCCTGTTGCATGAAGTCCGGCAGGTGCCGATAACTGCGGGCGACCGGTGCCAGCGCGTAGTCGTCGACGGCTTTGTTGAAGGCGAACACGCCGCGGTTGACCGGCTCGGCGGGGTCGTAGATCGGATAGTCGACCTTCGCGCAGTCGGGTTGAGTGGCAGGCCCCGGGCTGGTACAGCCCGCCAGGTAGGACAGGGACAGCAGCAGGGCGGTATGACGATACAGGCGGGTGGAGCACAGGAATGAGCGCATGGGCGGACGACCTTGGGAACAGGGAGGCCGATGCTGGCATGGGCGTTTTGCCTGAAGATGTCTGCTTTATTGCGGGGTTGTCGGTTTGTTACCGCGTTGAAATATATGACGGGCCGCGCCCAATGGTTTTGAATGACAGTACTTTCCGAGCTTGAGTGACACGCACTGGTGAGCAGTCTGTTGATCGTGGACGACGACCTTGAGGTCCTCGCGCTGCTGAAGAAATTTTTTGTGCAACACGGCTACTCGGTGGAAGTCGCCACCGAGGGCGCTTCGCTGTGGGCGGCGCTGGAGCGGCAGGTGCCGGACCTGATCATTCTCGACCTGATGCTGCCGGGGGAAAACGGCCTGACTCTGTGTCAGCGCCTGCGTCAGCAGCACGCCGTGCCGGTGATCATGCTGACCGCCATGGGCGAGTTGAGCGACCGGGTGGTGGGGCTGGAAATGGGCGCCGACGATTACCTGAGCAAACCCTTCGATGCCCGCGAACTGCTGGCCCGAGTGCGCGCAGTGCTGCGCCGCGCCGGGGAGAGCCGGCCGGTGGTCGGGGAGGTGCCGCGCCCGCTGATCAGGTTCGCCGATTGGCAGCTGGACCTGACCCGCCGCGAGCTGCGCTCGCCGGATCAGGTGATGATTCCGCTGTCGGCGGGGGAGTTCGACCTGCTGCTGGTGTTCGTCGAACATCCGCAACGCATCCTCAGCCGTGAACAGTTGCTCGACCTGGCGCGCGGGCAGGCCCATGACGCCTTCGATCGCAGCATCGATGTGCAGGTCAGCCGCCTGCGACGCAAGCTGGAGTTCGACACCAAGCGCCCGGCGATGATTCGCACGGTGCGCAATGGCGGCTACCTGTTCACCCCCAGCGTGACCCGCCAATGAAAGTGAGACACAAGCCGGGCGGCCCGCGCGACACCATCGCCCGCTGGATCGCCCTGACCACTCTGATGGCGATGCTCACCGCGCTGGCCTTCAATGCGCTGTTCGTGCAGTTGGCCGGGGTCTGGGCCAAGCCGCCGTTGAGCGAATCCGGCCTGGTGGAAAAGATCGCCTCCATCAGCAATATGATCGACGCCTCGGAGCCGGGGCAGCGCGCGCGCCTGGCCGAGTCGGTCAGCGACCACGGCCTGAGCGTGACCTGGCACCCGACGCGACGGGACATCGAGGTACCGGTAGTCGATGAACCGGAGTACCGCGAGGGCTCGACGAAGCTGAAGCAGTTGCTCAGGCCGGGGGCGGGGCACATTGAAGCCTACCAGCCCAGCGACTGGCCGGAGCCGGGCGGACCGTATGCGTTGCTGATCCAGATGAGCGATGGCTCCTGGCTGATGTTCTCCTCGCTCTCGCGCAACTGGGGGCTGGATGAGGGACCGCGCAACCTGATCGTGATCGGGCTGGTTCTGTTGTCCACCGTCCTGGTCGCCTTGATCGCCACCCGCCGCCTGGCCAGGCCCCTGCAGCAGTTCGCCCTTGGCGCGCGGCGGTTTGGCGTGGACTTTCGCGCGCCGCCCATCGAGCCGGTCGGCCCCCACGAGATTCGCCAGGCGATCCTTGCGTTCAACGCCATGCAGGCGCAGTTGCAGCACTTCATCAAGGACCGCACGCAGATGCTCGCGGCCATCTCCCACGACCTGCGTACCCCGCTGACCCGCATGCGCCTGCGCGGCGAGTTCATCGAGGATCCCGAGCAGCAGCGCCGGTTATTCCACGACGTCGATGAGATGCAGGCGATGATCAATTCGGCCCTGGAGTTCTTCCGCGACGATGCGCGGCTGGAGGAGGCGACTTCCTTCGATCTGGCGGAGCTGTTGCAAACCCTGGTCGACGATTACCGCGACCAGTCCATCGACATCGCTTTCAGCGGCCCGCCGCGCCTGGTGTATTTCGGCCGTCCGCTGGGGCTCAAGCGGGTCATGAGCAACCTGCTGGAAAACGCCATCAAATACGCCAGCGAGCCGGCGATTGAAGTGGTGGCGGATGCCGAGCAGGTGAAGGTCTGTGTGCTGGATCGCGGGCCGGGGATTCCCGTCGAGTGGCAGGAACAGGTGTTCGAGCCGTTCTTCCGCATGGAAAGCTCGCGCAACCGCAACACCGGCGGCGTCGGCCTGGGGCTTTCCGCGGCTCGGGCGATCGTGCTGGAGCACGGCGGCGAACTGCGCTTGCGCAACCGTGACGGTGGCGGGCTGCAGGCGTGTGTGCTGTTGCCGGTGCAGGGTATCTAGCGGGCTGGAGCCGCTTCAGGAGTTTTTTATCGATTCTGGAGCGGGGCCTTCTTCAGGGCTGACGGTTTACGCGAGTGTCACCTGTGGATTGCACACCGGCTCCGCGGCCGCTTCGTTGTACACCCGCTCGTCTTCCTCCATGACCCGCGACGCCCGGCCGACCAACACTGGGTCGGGTTGATGGGCCACGCGCAGGTTCTTGCCCGGATAGTCGAGGGAGTGCAGGAAGTGGCGGATACAGTTGATCCGCGCGCGTTTCTTGTCGTCCGACTTGATCACCGTCCAGGGCGCATCGGCGGTGTCGGTGTGGAAGAACATCGCCTGTTTGGCGGCAGTGTATTCGTCCCACTTGTCCAGCGACTTGATGTCGATGGGCGAGAGTTTCCAGTGCTTGAGCGGGTCGTCGCGGCGCGAGATGAAGCGGCGCAGTTGCTCGTCGCGATTGACCGAGAACCAGTACTTGAACAGCAGGGTGCCGCTGTTGCACAGCATGCGCTCCAGCTCGGGCGTCTGGCGCATGAACTCCAGGTATTGCAGGGGCGAGCAGAAATCCATGACCCGCTCCACGCCGGCGCGGTTGTACCAGGAGCGGTCGAAGAACACCATTTCCCCGGCGGTGGGCAGGTGCTGGATATAGCGCTGGAAATACCACTGGCCCTGTTCCTGCTCGCTGGGTTTTTCCAGGGCGACGATTCGCGCGCCCCGCGGGTTCAGGTGCTCCATGAAGCGCTTGATGGTGCCGCCCTTGCCCGCGGCATCGCGCCCCTCGAACAGCACCACGACGCGCTGCCCGGTTTCCTTGACCCAGCTTTGCACCTTGAGCAGTTCGATCTGCAGATCCTGCTTGGCCTTTTCATACTCGGCGCGACGCATGCGGCTGCGGTACGGGTAACTGGCCGGCAACTTGGCGGTGGCGCTGTCTTCATTGCTGCCATGGGGCGCGCTGGCCACCTGCAGGGCGACCGGCTGCTGGCTGATGGCGCTGATTTCTGCCTCGGCGGTCTTGGCAGTGGCAGGTTTACTGGTCGCACGTGGCCGGCGCGGGCGTGGGGTGGCCGGCTTGCGTGGAGCGCTTTTGCTGCTGGCCGTGACCGTCGGTTTGGCGGCAGGCGTGGCTTTTTCGGGAAGGGGGTTGGGAAGGGGACGCGCGGTGGATTCTTCACTCATAAGGGGGCCTGTGGGTCGTGTACGAATGTTCATTCGTCAGTGTATGGAGGCCTTTTCCCCGCTCGTTGATTTCCATCAAGGTTGTGCGCGGGAGAAGCCTGTAGCGCACAGGGCGGGTTAAGGAAGCAGTTCCTGCTGATGCGCGGCGCAAGGTGGGAATCCAATGCGGGTGTCGCCCCTGGCAGGGGGAGCGGCATTTCCTGGAACCTGCACGGAAGGATGCTGATCATGGAAACCGTTGTCTCTTCAACCCGCTGGCGGTTGGCCCGTCGCCTGCAAGGTCTGCTGTTGCTGCTGGGGCTCAGCGCGCTGGCGATCAATGTGGTGTTCGATGCTTCTTGCGCCACCCAGGCCGACCGTACCGCGGTGAGCAATGCGGTGACGGTGGCTACCACTTGGTCCAACAACGCCTACAACCTGGTCAACAACAACGAAGCGCTGTTTCGCAACAACCAGGACCCGACCTACCGGACCTGGTTCGGTGTCTTCAGCCAGGACCGCTACCAGCGGGTGCGCGCGGTACTCGACGGCGTGCGCTACAAGCTCAATAGCGGTAATTCGCTGACCGCCTATTGCCGCACCAACCCGAACCCGCCCTGCGACGACGCCACTGATATCGCCGCTACCTACATCAATGCCCGGGGAGATATCGAAGCCTGGTTCTGCACGGCGTTCTTCGCCCTGCCGCCGCGGGTGGGCTTCGATACCCAGGCCGGTAGCGTGGTGCATGAGCTGACTCATTCGATCGGCCACACAGTCGACGTTCCCGGTGGTTACGGACCGGCAGGCGCACGCAATCTGGCGACCAACAATCCGAGCCAGGCCGTGGAGAATGCCGACAACTACGAGTTTACGAGGAAGACTTGTACGACTGATGTCCTGGGCAGTGGGGCCGCGCCTCGGATTTCGCCGGGGCGCCGGCCTGCTCAATGGTAAGTCCTGGCCGGCCGCGCCAGGGTGCCCATCCAGTTGCCGGGCAGGTTCAAGCTGTAGCAGCAGTGTTCCGAGGGTGGCAGCGGGAACCACTTGCTCAACGGCAGGCCTCGGCACTTGAGCCTGGCCTCGCGTTCCTTCCAGGCCCGGGCGACAAGCATGGGCTTGCGGCTCCGCTCCCTGTGTCAATCCTGTACCGGCGAACGCTCCTTGGCCTGATACTCGATCATCCAGCCCGGGTATTCGATCTCGGGGGCGCTGATGGCGTCCAGCCGGGCTATATCCCCGGCACTCAGGCGCACTTGCGTGGCATGCAGGTTGTCGTCCAGCTGCTCCAGGGTCTTGGCGCCGATAATGACGCTCATCACGGCGTTGCGCTGTAGCAGCCAGGCCAGGGCGATACTGGCGACGGAGGTGTCGTGGGCCTTGGCGATGGGCGCCATGGCTTCGACCAGGTCATAGACCCGTTCCCCGTCCGCGGGCGGAAAATCGAATGTCGAGCGGCGTGCTCCTTCGGGGAGATGGCCGTTGCGGGTGAACTTGCCGGACAGCAGGCCGCCAGCCAGAGGGCTCCAGATCATGATCCCCAGACCCTGGTCCTCGCAGAGCGGGACTATCTCGCGCTCCAGGTCGCGGTTGGACAGGTTGTAGTAGGCCTGCACCGTTTCGAAGCGGGCGAAGCCCCGCCGCTCGCTGATCCCCAAGGCTTTCATGATCTGCCATGCGGCCAGGTTCGAGCAGCCAAGGGTGCGGATCATGCCCCGTGACACGCAATCATCGAGGGCGCGTAGCGTCACTTCGATGGGCGTCTGGGAGTCGAAACCGTGGATCTGGTACAGGTCTATGTGCTCCGTGCCCAGGCGCTTCAGGCTCAGGCCCACCTGATCCATGATGTGCCCGCGTGACAGTCCCGCCGAGTTGGGGCCGGGGCTGGTCCGTCCGAACACCTTGGTGGCGATGATCACGTCTTCGCGTCGCACATCGACTTCGCGCAAGGCCTGCCCCAGCAGCACCTCGGACTGTCCTTCGGAATAGACGTCGGCGCTGTCGAAGAAGTTGACTCCGGCTTCGAGGGCGCGGGCTACCAGCGCGGTAGCGCCTCGCTGGTCAACCGTACCCACGGTGCGCCAGAAGCCCTGGCCGCCGCTGAAGGTCATGGTGCCCAGGCACAGTTCGGAAACGAACTGGCCGGTCTTGCCCAAAGGTCTATAGCGCATCGCTTGCATCCTTCCTGTCTGGATATGAGGGCTGACGTAGTGCCGCCGCTGTTGCCGACGAAGCCTGAGCTCCGAGGGCGGCCTGTGCGTCAGGCAGGTGGAATTCTGGAAAACCTCGGTCAGACTGTGAATGCAGCCACGTCCTATTTTCTGTCGAGATCATCCGGAGTTGCCTATGGATCCCTTGTCCGATGTGCTTTCTCAACTGGATAGCCACAGTTCGGTTTTTGCCGGACTGCAGGCCGGGGGGGAGTGGTCCATCAGCTTTCCGGCCCCGGAAGGCATCAAGTTCAACGCGATTATCGAAGGCTCATGCTGGTTGCTGGTGGAGGGCGAGCGCCCGATCGAGTTGCACCAGGGCGACTGCTTTCTCTTGTCCAAGGCGCGGCCCTTCATCCTGGCCAGCGACCTGAGCCTGGAGCCTGTCGATTCGCAACAGGTCTACCGCGATGCCAGGAACGGGATTGTCCGCTACCGGCAAGGCCAGGGCTTTTTCCTGATTGGCGGGCGATTTGCCTATTGCGACGAGGCCAGGCTGTTGCTGGATGGTCTGCCCGCGGTCGTTACGGTCAATGGCCAGTCGGATCAGGCCTGTGTGTTGCAGTGGGCATTGCAGCAATTGAAAAGCGAGCTGCCCAGCACTCTGCCGGGGTCATCTCTGATCGTGCGGCAACTGGGGCACCTGATGCTGGTGCAGGTGCTGCGACTCTATCTGGCGGCGACCCGGGAGCATCCGCCCGGGTGGCTGGCGGCACTCTCGGACCCGCGGATCAACGCTGCCATTCAAGCCATACACGCCGAGCCCGAACAGCGCTGGACGGTCAATCTGCTGGCCAGGCAGGTGGGCATGTCGCGTTCGACGCTGGCGCTGCGTTTCAAGCAGAAACTCGGCATGGGGCCGCTGGCCTATGTGCTGCGCTGGCGCATGCAGCTGGCCTCCCGGGAACTGCGCCGGCATCAGGGCAGCATCTCCTCGATCGCACAGGCGCTGGGCTATGACTCCGACAGCGCTTTCAGCAATGCCTTCAAGCGGGTGATGGCCTGCTCTCCACGAGAGTACCGGCTGCGCCAGGCCGCGCTTGCGAGTGTTGCATGACGAAATCGATAAAGGCCCGCAGCGACGGCGCCATTTGCCGTTGGCTGGGGTAATACAGGTAGAACCCGGGGAAGGCCGGTGTCCACTCCTTGAGCAGGTGGATCAGTTGGCCGCTTTCCACCAGGGCCGCCACCTGATGGCGGAACAGGTAGGCGATGCCGACCCCGTCGAGGACCACGCGGGTAAGCATTTCCGGCTCGGTAACCACCAATGGTCCCTTGACCTCGATCTCCAGCAGTTCGCCGTTGCGCTCGAATTCCCAGCGATACAGGCTGCCGTCCGTGGGCCAGCGGTAAGTCAGGCACTGGTGGTGTATCAGTTCCTGAGGGGTGCGCGGTATCCCACAACGCTCCAGGTAGGCGGCGGAGGCGACCACCAGCATTTCCTGATCACCGCCGAGCCCCTGGGCGACCATGTCCTTGTCGAGTTTCTTGCCAAGTCGGACCCCGGCATCGAAACCGCCGGCGACTATGTCCACCAGGCGTTCGTCGGTGACCACATCGAACTGAATGTCGGGGTAGGCCTGGAGAAAAGGGCCGATCAGCGGTGCCAGGTAGTGAACGGCCGCCACTCGGGTGGTATTGATGCGCAGCAGCCCGTGGGGGCCCTTGCTGGAGGTCTTGAGCCTGGCCAGCGCGGTATCCAGGGATGCCAGCGCGGGCAGCAGGTCTGCCAGGAGCCGGGCGCCCATTTCGGTGGGTGAGACGCTGCGTGTGGTGCGATTGACCAGGCGAACGCCCAGGCGCTCCTCCATGTTGCGGATGGTCTGGCTGAGGGCAGAAGCGGACATGCCGAGATGGGCGGCGGCGCGGACAAAACTTCCTTGTTGAATGACGGCGGCGAACGCCTGGAGCTGGGCGTATTCATTGCCTCGCATTATGTCCACTTCCTTAATGGGTCATGCGGATAATTATGCATTATCAATTGACCCCGCATACGCAATACTTCCTGCGCATTGAGCATTTCACGTTAACAATGGAGGTTGACCTGTGGGCAGATTTTCCGGAAAACGCGTCCTGATTACCGGGGGCACCAGCGGCATGGGGCTGGCAGGAGCCAAGCGCATTGCCGATGAGGGTGGCCAGGTGGCCGTGACGGGCTACAGCGCCGAGCATCTCGAGGAAGCCGCGCAGCTTCTTCCGGCAGATGCCTTGGTTTTCAGGAACGATGCGGCCGATCCCGAAGCGACGCAGCAACTGGTGGAGCGGGTTCGGCAACTGGGCGGGCTCGACGGGCTTTGGCTCAATGCCGGTTATGCACAGGTGGGGCCGCTCGAAGAGGTGGATGCCGGCTTCTTCGATCGCATGATGAATGCCAACGCCAGGGGGCCTTTGCTGCAATTGGCCGGGCTGAGCGGATTGCTGCGACCCAATGCGTCGGTGGTGCTGACGTCCTCGACCTCCGCCTATGAGTCCTCGCCCATGACCAGTGTCTATGCGGCCACCAAGGGCGCGATGATCTCCATGGCCCGTTGTTGTGCCGCTGCCCTTGGTCCGCAGGGGATCAGGGTCAATGTGCTGGTGCCGGGGCCGATCGAGACCAATTTCCGTAACTTCATGGCACAGGACATTCGCCGCCAGTTCGAGGATGGACTCGCCACCCAGTTGCCGCTGCGGCGGGTCGGTACCGCTGCCGAAGCCGCGGCGGTCGCGTTGTTTCTCCTCTCGGACGACTCCTCCTATGTGACCGGGAGCCAATACGCGGTCGATGGCGGCCTGACGATGCGCTGAGAGCGGACGGTCCGTTACTGCCCACAAGAAAGAGTTCCCGGGGTGACGGCTACGTACCCAAGAGGAGCGGATACACCAGAGACACTATTGATGTCCTTCGGCTAGAAGGAGCGCGATGAGCAAGTCATCGCCAACAAGCCTTGGTTGGATGTTGCGTCATATACACAGTTTTCAGGCAGTCAGCTGTAGCAGTATCGCAATCCATTTGCGGATGAGCGATTGCTAACTGGCGTAAGAAGTATGTGTAAGGGATAACTTATGGGCAGTAATAGTATGTCTCTCCAGTGGTTGATGGACTTCCGTCTGCGGATGATGGCGGTAAGTTCCTCGGTACAGGCATTGAATATCATCGAGATTGAAACTCAGCGTCACGGCTTCGATGTATTTGCATTCGGTGTAAAGAAGTCCACGCCTTTTACCCGACCCGATACCCGATTGCGTGGAACCTATCCGGAAGCCTGGATGGATATCTATCGGGTCAGGAACTATGCGGCCACCGACCCGGCCGTGGAGCATGCACTGCGTACCACCAATGTAGTGGTGTGGAGTGACAAGTTGCGCGAGGAGAACCCCTTGTTATTCAGTGAGGCGAAAGAATATGGCCTATGCGAGGGTGTGACACTGTCCAACAAAGGCTCTGATAATACCGTCAGATTTTTATCTTTCTCGCGTAGCCAGGGAGTGGTTTCCGAGGCTGAAGTGGCGAATATCGGGCTGGGCTTCAAGTTGATGCTGGATATTCTTGTGGAAACCCTTGCCCGAACTAAAGACGAGGCTCTGGTGGCTGAATCCGCCAGCCTGACCAAGAGGGAAAAGGAAATACTGCAGTGGACGGCCGACGGCAAAAGTTCCGGGGAAATATCCATGATTCTGAGAATCTCCGAAAACACGGTGAATTTTCATCTAAAGAGCATCCAGAAGAAATTCCATGCCCCCAACAAGACCTTCGCCGCTGCCTACGCGGCGGCGCAAGGCTTGCTGTGATGGCCGCAGCCGGCGTGGCGGGTTCTTGCTTGAGCGGCTAATGGCTAATACCTGGAAGTCCCGTGCACCAACATGGGGCTATTGTCGCTGCGCATTCAATTAACTTTTATGAATATTTTCAGGCGCCATTAATGTGGCGCATTTTTATTGCGGGTTCATTTTGGTGATCACTTAGTCAGTTCTTGTGTTGAACATTTGTGTTTTTTGGTTACTTGTCGTCGAAGTTGGGTGTTGTGTCATTAGGAAGTACTTAGTTACCTACCAGAATTAGTAGGTTGTAATGGATAATAACGTTTGTTACTTTTTGTTTCATGGGTGTTTTGTTGAATGGCTCGCTCGTTGATATTGGAACTTAATTGTTTCCTGTCTCTGTTGTCGAAGGTTTTTTGAAGTGTCTAGCAGCGTGCTGGCAATCGTTTGATTGCTAAAGGAGGTAGTTGTGAGAGATGTTAACTTCAGTCATATAGAGAACCATCTTGGGCCCGCGGCGGACCGATTCTTCGGTGCAGGTTTCAAGCGTGTTGAATATGGCACCAGACATCTAAGTCTTACTGATACTTCGGTAGATTCGAGTGTCAGCTTGAGCTATCCGGCTGGTTGGTCGAAAAAAATCGGCAGTGGTGAACTGGTGCCTCATCTGAGCACTATCGATGCATTGGCCATTGCCATCAATCTTTGTCAGGACGTGCTCCTGGAAAAGTTTGCAAACATCGATTGTTGCTGGGTCCGGCGGATATCGATAAAGGCCGGCAAGAAGCCTGAGGAAGACCTGCGCGAGATCCAGGCGCATATGCACGAGGAGCTCCCGCAAGTCGATGCCCAGGGTGATACCTGCCTGGTATTTTCCGGACATGTCGGCGCGATGGCCCTGCAACTGGAGATCATCCGGCCGGTGGCGGCTGGCGACAGGCTGAACCAGGATGGCAGTGGTAATAACTACTATGTGGAAGGCTTCAGGAAACGCACCCAACTGATTGACGACATAGTTTTCGATTCACCGCTCAAGGCGATTTCGAAACTGGTTGTCGTCGATGAAGAACCAGGCACTGCCAGTGGTGGTATCGAAGCCAGCTACCCGCAAGTCGTGACCCCTATCGATGCCTTTGTCAGTCACCTGCAAATCGCCCAGGCGCTGCTCTACAAACTCGACAATCTGCAGCGGGGTCAATCCAACACCCTGTGGATGAGAACCACCACCATTACCGCGCAGGACCCGGCCAGGCGCAGCGCTAGCGCCAGGGTGCTGATGACCGAACTCAAGGACGCCAACATAGTGACGGTCAAGGGTGAGGACTGGCGAGTGGCGGAGATTGTCGGCCACCTGAGTGGCATGACCCTGTCGTGTTCCGTCGCGCATCTGTTACCTCGCTAGGAGAGCACCATGGGCGTTCGTATCGCGGGGTTGGGAGGCGCCTTGCCTCCCCTGGAAGTGACCAATGAAGACCTTGAGCAACGGCTCGATACCAGCAGCGAATGGATTGTCAGCCGTACCGGCATATTGAAGCGTTACGCCGTTACCGAGGGTATCTGCACCAGCGACCTGGCCAGTGAAGCGGCCAGGGCCGCCATCGAAAACGCATCGGTGGGCCTGAACATCGACTTGCTGATCCTGGCAACCACCACGCCGGACCGCCGTTGCCCGGCCACCGCGCCCAAGGTTGCGGAGAAACTCGGGCTGCGCGGGATCTCGGCCTTCGACGTGAATGCCGTGTGTTCGGGTTTCATCTATGCATTGCAAGTGGGGGCGGCGGCGATCAAGGCGGGATTCGCCAAGCATGTATTGGTGATCGGTGCCGACGTATTTTCCTCGATCATCAACGGGCAGGATCGCAGTACCGTGCCCATTTTCGGTGACGGTGCCGGGGCCATGGTGCTGCAGGAATCCGATGTCGATGACGTGCTGGATATCGAAACCGGCAGCGATGGCTCCCTTGAGGATCTGATCACTGTTCGTGCCGGCGGCGTGGAATCGAAAGTCAATTCGGTGCCGCAACACCCCGACGACATCTATTTCTCAATGAGTGGCAAGGAAGTCTTCATGCGGGCAATTCAATGCATGAACGATTCGGTGCTCGGTTTGCTACAGCGCAATCAACTGGATATTCAGGATGTGGATTGCCTGGTTCCGCATCAGGCGAACCTGAGAATTATAAGAGCCTTGGCCGAGCAACTCGGCGTGCCTTACGAGCGTGCAGTGGTTTCCCTGGATCGGTTTGGTAATACCTCGGCCGCTTCTATACCGCTGGCGCTGACGCAAGCCTGTATGAACACCACGCTCAAAGCGCGTGATCGAGTAGTGCTGACCGCTTTTGGCGGTGGTGTTACCTGGGGTTCTGCGTTGTTGAACTGGCCTGACTTGCAAAGTGTTCCATTCATCAAGCATATGAGCGCGACAGGGGTAGCCAAATGAAAGACAAACTGATTGAAGCAATTACCTTGATGTTGAAAGAGAAGTATCAGGTTCCCGCCCAGCAACTGCATGCCGATGCGGTGTATGAGGAGTTGAATCTGGACTCGCTGACATTGCTGGAAGTTTCAATGGCGCTGGAACGAGGTTTCGATATCAAGGTGCCGGATGGAACTATCGCTCCCGAACACAGCATCGCCAAGTCGGTTGACAGCATACTGTTGAGCAATGCCGCCTGATGTTTATCGTCATCTTGCGGCACGGTGAAACGCCACAGAACCTGAGTGGCGTTTTCCAGGGGCAATCCGACCCGGACCTGCATGAAGTGGGAGTCGCGCGATTCCTGAGTGCTGCCCGGGTGCTTCGGGAGCAGGCCTGGGATGGGGTTTACAGCTCCCATTACCGACGCGCCATGAGTTCCGCTGACTTATTGGCGGACGCCACCCAAGCCCTCAGGTTCGTCTGCGCTGATCTGGCGGAGAGAAACCTGGGTGAATTGGATGGCCAAGCCAAATCCGAGCAATTGCAGCTCGATCCGCAGTTGCCGGAAAAGTTGATGAAACTTGACTACGCCCCGCCGGGAGGCGAGTCGGGACAGGCGGCTCTACAACGTTTCATTCGCGCAATTGAAGCAATAGCGGCAAACAACCTGACACGCACACTGGTGGTTTCCCATGGCGGAGTTATTGCCCTGTTCGCACATCACGTGCTGGGCGTGCCGGCTGCTTCCAGTTTTTTGGAACATGGTCATGGGTTGATGATCAGGGTGTCAGGAAAAGACTTGAGCCTGCTTGGCGTCAACTTTCAGCCAGAGTCAATAGTTGCTGACTTTTCTTAACTTCGGAGATCTGTGATGAGTATTGATATCGTGGTGTTCTTCAGTGTGAGCGCGACCAATCGAGTTGAACTTGGTCGACACTTCAATGAACTTGCGGCGCAAACATTGAATGAGCCGGGTTGTCAGCGGTTTGAACTTTACGAACAGTCGCCAGAGGTTGGCGGGTTCGCTCTGGTCGAGCGTTGGCAAGATGATTCGGCTATTTCCGATCATATGGGCATGCCCTATACCGAGCATTTCATTGCCAATGCCAAGCACCTGATCGAACGTAGCGAAGTCCATCGCTTGACTTCCTTGACCCGTGACTGACTGAGGACTCATGACATGGACTCGTCAGCCGTTGCATCCAGACCAGCATATGCCCTGGTCGTCGTCTGTATCGCGTTGTTCGTGATCCCCCTGACCATCACCGGATCGGGTGTCCTGGTACTGCCGATTGCCCAGGGTTTCGCTTCGAGCTACCTGCAGACGCAGTGGGTGATCTGCTCATTCATGGTGAGTTACGCGGCCTTTATGGCGATGACCGGGGTGATGGCCGATGCCCTGGGGCGCAAGTTGTCCTTTATCGCCGGCCTGGCGTTGTTTGCCATCGCCAGCGCGGCGGCGGCGGGCGCTGGCAGTCTGACGCAACTGATTGCCGCCAGGGCGCTGACCGGCGTCGGGGCGGCGGCCGTGACCACGGCCGGAACGGCGATTCTGGCCCTGGCCTACACGGGTCCGGCGCGGGTCCGGGCGTTCACTGTATTCGGTACGGCGCTGGGGCTGGGCCTTGCGGTCGGCCCTCTGGTGGCCGGTAGCCTGGTGTCGTTGCTGTACAGCTGGCGCCCGTTCTTTGCCGTGATCGCCGCGGTGCTGGGGATGGTCGCTCTGTTGGGGCTGGGGTTGCCGGAAAGCCGTTCCCTGGAGCGGCAGGCGGTCGACTGGAGCGGTGGGGTGCTGTTCACCAGTTGCCTGATTCTGCTGGTTTCGGCCTTTTCCATGGTGCCCGGCGCAGGTTGGTCGGACCCGACGGTGCTGTGCCTCTTTATCGGCGCCGCGCTGCTGGTTCCGGTTTTCGTCAAGGTCGAGAGCCGCGCGGCCCATCCAATTGTCAACCTTCAGCTGTTGCGCAACCGGCAGTTCCTGGCGGTCTGCGTCACGCCGGTGTTTCTTGGCTTCGGTTACATCAGCCTGCTGTTCTACCTGCCCCAGTACCTGACGGTGGTTGCTGGCATGAGTGCCATGGAAATAGGCATCGCCTTGATGTGCTCAACATTGCCTTCGCTGCTGCTTCCATTGTTCTCCAGTCTGATGCGCCAGCAGTTGCCGCTCAGGACACTGATGGTCGTGACTTTCGCCTTCATGGTGCTCGGCCCGCTGTCCCTGGCCTGGGTGATTGCCAGCCCCACGCTGCTCAACCTGGCTGTGCCGCTCTTTATAACCGGCGCCTCCTTCGGCGTGTCCCTGTCCTATCTCGATGGTGCGGCGGTCAGTGTGGTTCCGCCCCAGCGCTCGGGAATGGCGGCCGGCATGTTCAATACCTTTCGCCTGGGAGGTGAGGCCCTGACCATTCCCTTGCTGGGCATGGTGATCATGGCGCTGCTCGGCCGCCAGGCCGATGACCGCGACGCGGGGCTCTCGGTCCTGGTGCAAGGCGATCTGGAAAGAGCGGCCCGATTGCTGTCGCTACCCCGGGAAGTGTTGATCGAGCATCTGGCGGTTGCCATGCAGGAGGCCTTGATCGTCATTTCGGCCGTCTCGCTGGTTGGTTTGATGATCATCTTGAAACTGTCGAATCAGACTCTCACCAAAGGTGTTGAATATGCGCACTAAAGAGCAGGAGTCGAAAGTCCTGATAGTTGGCGCGGGGCCGGTTGGCATGTTGCTGGCCCTGGAGTTGGCCCTGTACGGGGTTCAGGCCCGAGTGATTTCCAGGGACGTGCGGGTTTCCCCGCATTCGAAGGCGACCATCGTCTGGCCGCGGATTCTGGAGCTGATGGACCGTACTGGCGTGTCCGAAGCGATTGTCCGTGAAGGGCACTACTTCGATCAGATGAACTATTACTCCAACAAGAAAAGAGTTGGACTCATACGTTTCAACACCCTGAGCGATACCCCCTATCCATTTGGCATCACCATTCCCCAGGCCAAGACCGAACGCATACTGGAGTCGGCGCTCACCGCCCAGGGCATTGCGATCGAATATGGCTGCGAGTTCGTTGGTGGCGAGCAGGATCTGGACAGTGTCAGCGTGACCCTCAGGGACAGGTCCGGGGCCGAGCAGCGTTGCAGCTTCGATTGGGTGGTCGGCGCCGACGGTTTTCAAAGCAGCGTGCGTTCTGCCTTCGAGTTCGATTTCAGCGGCTACTCGATGCCGATCCGCCTGGCCATTACCGATGCCGAGCTGACAGGGCAAACCACCAGCAGCGAAGCCGCCTACTACATGCACAGGTCCGGCAACATGGTACTGGCCCCGCTGGGCGATGGCGTGTTCCGGGTCGGTGCCAGCGTGCCGCCGGAATATACCGGCGACCAGCCCGACCGGGAGTTCTTCAATACCTTGCTGGAGCACCGGGTGCCCGGGGTGAAGAAACTGGGGGAAATGAAGTTCAGCGGGATCTTCACCGCCCATGTGCGTACCGCCAACCGTTTCAAGAAGAACCGGGTGTTTATCGTCGGCGATGCGGCCCATGCGATGAGCCCCTCCGGTGCTCAGGGGCTCAACACCGGGTTCCAGGATGCGGTCAATCTGGGCTGGAAGCTGGGCGGAGTGATCAGGGGCAGCCTGTCGCCGGACATTCTGGAGTCCTATACCCGGGAACGGCTCGACTCGGTCAACCGGGTATCGGCCTTGTCCACCAGCCTGGCCAAGATGAGCCTGTATCGGCGCACGCCGCAGATAGTCCTGCGCGATGCCGCGTTCAAGCTCGCTTCGCTGACCAGGGTCTTGGAGAACTATGTCTCGCCAAGGTTCGCGCAGCTGGATTCCAGCGTCGCCAAGCCGGATAACCGGCTGTTCCCCGGCAAGAAACGACCCTTTTGTGCAGGCGACAGGATTCCCCTCAGCTGGACGGAAAACTGGCAGGCGCCGGTACTCGCCAAAGACGCCTATTCCATCCTGCTGTGGCCCGGAAAGACTTACGTCTATGAAACCTGGTCGGCCTTCAGCCAGGAACTCGATGCCGCCATGCCGGGGCACAAGGTGATCAATCTGGGGGCGATGCCTCTGGGCAAACTGCTAGATCGATTGGGGACGCGGCCGCAGAGCATCATCGTGCGGCCGGACGGGCATATTCAATCGATAGTCGCACTGGATGCGGCGGCTTACACAAAGGGCATCGACGCTATCAGCAATGCACTGCCTCACTCTCTCAACCTTCAATAACCAAGGTGTCTGACATGAGTAAAAATCGAGTCGAGTTAACTTCCCCTGCCGATATGACTCCCGAGCAACTGGAGGTCTATGCCCGGTTTCCTTCCAACCTGACCCGCTCGCTGCTGCTTACCAAAGGCTCTGCGGGGCCACATCTGACCCTGGGCGGGTCATTCACGGTCGGGCTGATCTCGTTCCTGGAGCGTGAGGTTCTGGTGATGCGCGTGGCCAAGTTGCTGGAGAGTGCCTTTGAGCGACTGATTCACTATCCGCTGGCGATCAAGGCCGGTTTGACCGAGAGCGAAATCGACGATATCGAGCACGGTCGTTATGAGCGCATGGAGCCCAAGCGCGTTGCGCTGCTGGTGTACGTGTCCGAATGCACCCTGGAGCACAAGGCAAGCGCCGAGGCGTTCTGGGCGCTGCGCGAGTTCTATTCGCAGAATGAAGTGGCCGAGATCACTCATCTGGCCGGCCACTGCGCCATGACTGCCATGTACCTGGCCAGTCTCGATGTTCCTCTGGATGAGTCGGAAACTTCTTGGGACAAGCTGGTGGCTCGCGATCCCACCTGAGGGAGGAGGCGTCGATGTTGTATACCAAGCTGGGACGCAGCGGATTGAGGGTCTCCAGGCTGGCCTTGGGGTGCATGAGCTTTGGCGAGTCTGCGCGGGGTACCCATGCCTGGACCCTGGGGGCGGAGGAAAGCGAACGGATTCTGGGCAGGGCCCTGGACCTCGGGATCAACTTCCTCGATACGGCGAATATCTACTCCCAGGGATCGAGCGAAGAAATCCTCGGCAACGCCTTGTTCAAGCTCAAGGCTCGCCATGAGGTGGTGCTGGCGACCAAGGTCTATGAGGCCATGACTGACGGTCCTTTGTCGGGAGGGCTTTCGCGGCAGGCGATCTTTCGCGAAGTCGACGCCAGCCTGAAGCGCTTGCGCACGGACTATATCGATCTGTACATCGTTCACAGGTGGGACTATCAGACCCCCATCCTGGAGACGATGGAGGCGCTGCATGATTTGGTGAAGATGGGGAAGGTCCGCTACATAGGCGCCTCGTCGATGCATGCCTGGCAGTTCGTCAAGGCACAGTACCTGGCCACGCTCAATGGCTGGACGCGTTTTGTCAGCATGCAAAGTCACTACAACCTGCTCAACCGCGAGGAAGAGCGGGAGATGCAGCCCTACTGTGTCGACGAGGGGGTTGGCCTGACACCGTGGAGTCCGCTGGCCAGGGGCAAGCTGGCGCGGGTCGGCGAGGGTGGTTCGCCGCGTGCCGATAGCGACAAGGTGCAGTCCTGGCTGTACCAGTCGGCACAGGACAGCGATCGGCAGATCATTGCCGTGGTCGAGGCGATTGCCCGCGAGCGGGGTGTGACCAAGGCTCAGGTGGCGTTGGCCTGGCTGCTCAGGCAGCCGGCCGTGGCGTCACCGATCATTGGCGTGACCTGCCTGGAACAGTTGGACGATCTGCTCGGTTCGCTGGATCTTGAGCTGGAGGCTGAGGAGCTTGCGCGTCTGGCTGCGCCTTACACGCCGCATGCTGCGCCCGAGTATGTGTAGCCCGGCTGATTGAAGAGCTGTCGCCAACCTCCCGGACAGGGGTTGGCGGCATTGCTCCAGAAAGCAGAAAGCCCGCATTAGCGGGCTTTCGGGTTGTTGCATAGTCATCATGGGACGGCTACTTGTTGCGTTTGGTGCCCGAGGGAGACTGTAGTCTTCCATGTAATCCGTGGCCTACAGCCAGATTTCACGGTTCGGGATACACGTAGGGATACAGCTTGCTTGGCCCTATGATCGCACAATCTCAGATACAGGCTAAAAATCCCCTATCGGTAGTCGAGAATCTAGCTGGTGTGGCAAGGATTGCAGCAATAGTAACAACCATTAATCCTTAGGGTGGGGTTAGCCGCTCGAGCGGCGCTTACAGCACCAGCGCACGATGTATGACTTCCCAGCGATGCCTGATTGGCAGGCAACGGCATGAACTGACAGCCAGTCGTCGTGTTGTGCACTTCGTAGTCGCCATTTGCTTGAACGTTTCTATTCACGATAAATGATGGCATTTGCTAGTCCTCGCTTCCGTGTGTCGGATCGGTAATGACTCAAGAGTTCTAACCATGTGTGCCGTACTGGCGGAAATCGCGATGGCTAGCAGTGATGGAGGTTAGCTGCAGCATGGCGGAAAGCAATCAGTCGCCAGAAAGCCGCCGGGGACCCTGGGACTATCTAAAGGACACGGGGTCGGAAACCCGCGGCACTGCGTTAGTGGCAGGATTTCAAAGTTACTGAAATTTCAGGCATTGAAATCGAAAGAATTCTGCTGAAAAAAGGCCATCGTTACCGCAGCGGTAACGATGGCCTTTGGTGTTGATGATTATGGACACCTCGGGCCGTCAACCGAGTCAACCTGTCAACCAATGTAGAAAAATCAGCCGCTACCAAGATCGTGCGGGTTTTGTGCCCCGTGCCATTCAGAAATGCTCAGGGTCCCCGGCGACCTCCCAACACCTTGTGCAATTGCACTGGTGAACTGTGTGTTCACCCGGTTCACCCGGTTCACCAGTTCACTAAGCTGCGCACCTGTCCGCTAACAAAGTCCGGCGGGTTTCCGACCCCGTATCTGTCTCAAAGTCTCAGGGGCCCCGGCACCTGCTGGTTCCCATCGCTGGCGGAACACGCTGCTAATGGGGAGCGGGGACGTATACCTTTCAAATGTGGTGTTACAAGTGTTACAGGTGTTACGCAATAGCTTAAGTGGCTGTTTCTAAAGGATAAAACCGACGTAACACCTGCGGGCGGCTTACCTTGTGCCTGGTGTAACACTGCGGAACGGTGTTACGGGATTTTAAGATCCCCTGTTGTACAAAACCTGCAGGCGCAGGGTCCAGGACCAGACTTTTCCTACAGACTTGACGCCGCCCGGTGCGCTAGTCTTTCGAGAACTATTGAACGCATTGACTTCCTAATCGAGGTTTTGAATGCACGACAAGGACGACGAATGACTCCCTCCGCTCGATTGGGTGACAAGCATGTCTGCCCATTGCCCGGCCATGGCACCACCCCGATTGCCGCCGCCAGTGGCGACGTAAATATCAACTTTATGGGCTCCGCACGTGTCGGCGATACATGTGGTTGTGGTGCCGTAATCACCACAGGGTTTCCATCGATTCAGGTCAATGGCCGTCCTATGGCCCACCTAGGCAGTCCTACCAGCCATGGCGGAACCGTCATCACCGGGTCAGGTGATGTGGGTGGCGGGTTTGTGATGGGCGATGCTGGTGGTGCAACCATCATCAACTTCATGTCACTGGGAGCGTTCCGTCCAGATGGCACTTTGGACGATGAAAGGATGGCGACCTTGCTCGCTGATCCAAATTTGAAAGAGAAGGCTCTGGCAGCGAATGCTTTGGTAGATCCGCAGGCCAGCACCGAACAACCCGAAGCTAAGACAGAGCCAGAAGCACTCACTGCGTGCAAAGACCCCGACATGATGGAACAACTGGCCGGATACATCGCCGATGAGATGAACCGGAATATCAAGGACCCGGCAGTCTTGGAGATGAAAGAACTTAACAGCTTCGATCCTGGGGTGGAAACCAAGAAATTTATGGAGCTCCCGCTCTACCTGCGTCTAGGGCAAGACCCCCAGTTCTACAATATGGCACTGGGAAAAAAGGCGAAGGCTTTCGCCATCTGGACTAAACAGGTGGGGCAGGGTCAAGATTGGGATCACAAACCCAAATTGGCCGAGCTGTTTGGTGCACCTTGGCACAAACAAGGGGCGTATGACTTCTACTACGACATCTGGTCGAACATCCACTATGGATATGTCGGCTTAGCCGGCGGACTCTCTGACAGCGTGCAATTGGATGGCGCCGGAGTTGAGCAGATAGGCTCAGACAGTTGGCGCTTCCTCAAAGACCCTAAGAGGTTTGATGGCCCACGCAGGACCGAAGGTGTTGAAGGGATGAGAGCATGGGACGATGCTCCTGACAGGGTGTCGATCATGCTCGGAATGGAGCTCTACAAGGAGTATCCGAACGGTGGTGTCACCGCACAAATCATCATGGACAAGGTGTTGGCAGTGCCAATTGCTGACTGGGGTACAGGGGTTCAAAAACATGTCTGCAAGTGAAAAGCGACCACGGCATATTGGGCGGTGGATAGGGCTTTTTCTGATTGGTGCTGTGGCGTGTTGGTACGTAGCAATACCGCGAGTTGTCGTTTTCTATTCAGAGGACGGTACCAAGAAAATTAGTTACGTTCTGAACACCCAGCACACCATCGTTCGCGGAGAACTGCTGCCCGGAAAGACAACGGGTGACGTAGGACATATCTTCCCTGATGATAAGTTCTTCATGCGTCTCGACTGGTGGGATGCGAAGGGCTTAAACCGTTGCGTCATGATTGTGCCCCAGTGGCCGACAACGGAAATTCACATTGACCGTAACGGTGAGGTCGACACTAGTGAAGGTAGTGGCACTGACAGTGATCGATTGAAGATTTGTAAGTAGGTTTTGTGGTCGCGGGGAAACTGCTTGGCCGTTTTCTGTTCGCCGCGAGAGGCAGATAACGGCCAAAAGCAGAGATTCAAATTATCTACTAGACTAGGCGCTTCATTCTGTCGAGACGCAGAAGGCCGGCTGTGGGGGGAAATTATGTCGATGCTCGATAACGCGATTCAATCTATTCAGATAGGGATGGAAGACTTCCATGAGGAAGATGAGCGACGAGTACTTTCTGCAATTAGAAATTTATATGCCGGTATTTTGCTGCTTTTCAAATATAAGCTTCAACAGCTAAGTCCTGAAGGTTCAGACGAAGCATTACTGAAAACGAAAGTATTGCCAGCCATCGACCCCGCTAGCGGTGAGGTAGTATGGGTGGGTAAAGGGAAAAAAACAGTAGAGGTGCAAGATATTATCGACCGACTCAATACGCTTGGAGTGAGAGGGGTCGACTGGAAACTTCTTAATGCGCTTCAGGGCATACGTAACGATATTGAGCATTACTTCAGCCCTCTTCCTGTCGAGCGGATGAAGGAAGCGATTGCAAACTCTCTACACCTAATAACTCAGTTTTGTGAACCGCATCTTAACGAGCGTCCAGTAGAGGTATTGGGCCAAGAGTGCTGGGACATGATGCTGAGCGTAGCTACCGTCTTCGAAGCTGAACTAGCGAGTTGCCAAGCAAACCTGAGATCGGTGGAATGGCCTTTCCAAGAGGTTCTGGATGCCATGAACAACATGGTCTGTCCTGAGTGCAAGTCACGACTCATCAAGGTGGTAGAGCCAACTGCTCGTCGCGATGCAATTACGTTCATGTGCCAAAGTTGTCAGTCTGAATCGCTATATATTGATGTTGCAGGCCCTGCCGTTGAAACTAGTATGGCCGCTGAAAATCATTGGCGTGCCAGGCACGGTGATGAACCGGCAACATGTTCATGTCCAGAATGTAACCATGACACCTTGCTGGTGCACGAAAATGAATGTGCCGCTTGCTTTTACGAATTCGAATACACGAATTGTGAGTGGTGCGATGAGGCTCTTTCGGTAGAGGAGCGCCAGTATTCTGAAGGCACTTGCAGTTACTGTCAGAATCGTTACGACCGTATCATGGCAGAGTAAGGAGTGAGCCTAAGTGGCCATAATAGTTCGCTAACCGCTTATTGATTTCCATGAGGATCGCGATTTTCTAATGACGTCTCTTTCTCAAAGGATCGAAGGCAATAGCGAAAATTTTATATGGCGACACTCAATATTTATCTCTCATTCAGGTGTTGTGATGTTGTGACAGCCCTCCCCACGCTTGAGACAACAAACCAATCAAGGCATTAGGCGTAAGGAAGACTAGTGATGGAATTGCCCGATACGGAACCAAGTCTCGATAGCACCGCCGAAGATGATACATACTCTGGCACGGCGACCTTTCTGTATACTTCGAAGATTACTGGAAACGTGAATCTCGAAGGAGTTTGCGAAATCCTTGCCGAGTCTAATGCTTTTAGTTTTGCGTTAACCAGTCGTGGAAAAATCTACTTCACAGAAGACAACAGGCTTCGATCACAGCAATTACGCATCGAGCCAACAATAACCGAACAAGGCATGATCGTATCTGGACATAATGATTTTCTCAAAGCGAACCCCGGAGACTCCAATAGCTATGCTTTATCTTTGGCTTTTGATTTACTCCTGTCTGACATACGCTTGTTCAATTCCGCGTATGGTTTTCCTACAGAAAGCGCCAGAATATTCATGCGTCCAATTGCCATCAGATGCGAAGATGACGAAACTCATGAGCTAGTCATTCCTTACATTAGAGTCTATAAGGGCGGCATAATCAGTATTTCGTTGCCAATCATTGCTGGCTTTGAGGGGGCGGCGACTCAAAAGTTAGTGCGCAGCGAAGTAAATAAATCTCGACGCAACCTTACATCAGTATTGTGTGAAAGAGAATTACACATAGCATGCACCGAGTGTCAGATCGCCCAGATGTCTCGGAGGGCAAGAATTGTTCTGAATCGCCCCGGATTCTCTAGACACCTTGCAAGCTCATTGCGTAACGCTTTTCAAACTCTGCCGGTGACAGCTGATTGTTGAAACCATGACGGCGTTTTGCGTTGTAGAACATCTCGATGTAATCGAACACATCACTACGAGCATCTTGCCGCGAGGTGTAGATTTTTCGCTTGATCCGTTCCCGTTTCAGAAGCTGGAAAAAGCTCTCGGCCACAGCGTTGTCATGACAGTTGCCTCGGCGACTCATGCTGGCAACCAAATTGTTTGCCTTCAAAAAGCTGCGCCAATCGGAGCTGCTGTACTGGCTGCCTTGGTCGGAATGAACCATCACTTCTTGCTTCGGTTTACGCCTCCAAACCGCCATCAACAACGCGTCAATAGCCAAATCACTGGTCATCTGCGACTTCATTGACCAGCCAACGACCTGGCGAGAAAACAGATCCAACACCACAGCCAAATACAGCCAGCCTTCATAAGTGCGAATGTAGGTGATGTCGGTGACCCAAACTTTGTTGGGTTCTACGACATCAAACTGGCGCTTCAGCAAATTGGGTGAGGCGACCGCTGGCTTACCGCCGTACTTTCCAGGGCGGCGTCGATACCCTGTCTGAGAGCGCAGACCTTCAAGACGCATCAGCCTCGCTACACGATGGCGACCACAATCTTCACCGACCTCGCGCAGATCGTCATGGACTTTGCGATAGCCATAAACGCCGCCACTCTCCAGCCATGAATGCTTGATCAAACCCAGCAGTCGCTGGTCGTCTTTGGCGCGTACAGATTGCGGCTCGGACAGCCAGGCGTAATAACCGCTGGGATGGACTTTAAGCGTCAGACAAAGCCGCCGAATCGAATAGTCGCCCGCGCGCTGCTTGATAAAGGCGTACTTCAGCCGCACTCCTTGGCAAAGTACGCGGCGGCCTTTTTTAAGATGTCTCGCTCTTCAGTGACGCGCTTGAGTTCTGCTCGCAGACGACGCAGTTCGGCGTGCTGATCATCGTCTTGCTGTCGTTCTTCTTGAGGTTTGCTGTAGCGCTTTATCCAGGCATATAAGCTATGCGTCGACACGCCAAGACGGGCCGCTACATCAGCGACAGGCAGCTTCTTTTCGGTCACTTGATTGACCGCTTGGATTTTGAATTCTTCGGGGTAACGCGGGTTGCTCATGGCACCTCCTGATTGGCCTCAGTTTAAGGCAAAGAGGTGTCTACGAAACCCGGGGCGATTCATTGTCTCTTGCTAGCGCGCCGCTTACCTCTGGGTAACCCCCCAGCCCCATCCACGCCCAATTACCCGCCTGGCGTTTATAGCGGAGCTGCCAGGACTTACCTCCATCAGGTTTGACCCTGAAGTAGAGGCCATTTCCATCCAGCTCTCGGTATTCCTTTGATTCCGGCTCCAGTCCCGCAAGTGTCGTGTCAGCGAGAGGGCGGCGCTTGATATCTGCGCGCTTCATCCTTGTATCCCAAAGTTCGGTATTTCTCTCAGGATACAAGCGGGGATACAGGGATACAACGTATAGGGGGAGACAGGGGTAGATAGACAGGCACAAAAAAACCGGCCAAGTGGCCGGTTTCTCTGGGTCTGAGAGGCTGGTAGAGACTCTCAGATACTGCTATGTGGTGCCCCGAGGGAGACTCGAACTCCCACTTCTCTCGAAAACGGATTTTGAATCCGCCGCGTCTACCAATTCCGCCATCAGGGCTCAATGGCGGCGAAGTATAGAGAGGTGCCTACCGTTGGTCAATCAGGTTTCATGGTCAATTTTGGCTATTTCCGCTAAACTTTCCGGCCCTGCTAGACGAACCCCATCATGCGTGTTGCTGACTTTACCTTCGAGCTCCCTGATTCGCTGATCGCCCGCCATCCCCTGGCCGAGCGTCGCGCGAGTCGCCTGTTGACCCTGGATGGGGTCACCGGCGCCCTGGCCCACCGTCAATTCACTGATTTGCTTGAGCATTTGCGCCCGGGCGACTTGATGGTATTCAACAATACCCGGGTGATTCCGGCACGCCTGTTTGGCCAGAAAGCCTCCGGCGGCAAGCTGGAAATCCTGGTGGAACGGGTGCTCGACAGCCACCGTGTGCTGGCCCATGTGCGCTCCAGCAAGTCGCCGAAACCGGGTTCGAAGATCCTGATCGAGGGCGGTGGCGAGGCCGAGATGCTGGCCCGTCACGACACCCTGTTCGAGCTGGGGTTCACCGAGGAAGTGCTGCCGCTGCTGGAGCGCGTCGGCCATATGCCGTTGCCTCCTTATATAGACCGCCCGGACGAAGACTCGGACCGCGAACGTTATCAGACCGTGTATTCCGAGCGCCTGGGCGCCGTGGCCGCGCCGACCGCGGGGCTGCACTTCGACCAGCCGCTGCTGGAGGCGATTGCCGCCAAGGGCGTCGAGACCGCGTTCGTGACCTTGCATGTCGGCGCCGGCACCTTCCAGCCGGTACGGGTCGAGCGCATCGAAGACCACCATATGCACAACGAATGGCTGGAAGTCAGCCAGGACGTGGTGGACGCGGTGGCCGCCTGCCGTGCACGCGGCGGTCGGGTGGTGGCGGTGGGGACCACCAGCGTGCGTTCCCTGGAAAGCGCGGCGCGCGATGGCGTGCTCAAGCCGTTCAGCGGCGACACTGACATCTTTATCTACCCGGGCCGGCCGTTCCATGTGGTCGATGCCCTGGTCACCAACTTCCATTTGCCCGAATCCACGCTGTTGATGCTGGTTTCGGCGTTCGCCGGTTATCCCGAAGCCATGGCCGCCTACAAGGCCGCCGTCGAGCATGGATACCGCTTTTTCAGCTACGGTGATGCGATGTTCATCACCCGCAATCCCGCGCCACGCGGCCCAGAGGATCAAGCATGAGTCGCACCTGTCGTATGTCTTTCGAGTTGCTCGCCACCGATGGCAAGGCTCGTCGCGGTCGTCTGACCTTCCCCCGTGGCACCGTGGAAACCCCTGCCTTCATGCCCGTGGGCACCTACGGTACGGTCAAGGGCATGCTGCCTCGGGACATCGTCGCCACCGGCGCCGAGATCATCCTGGGCAACACCTTCCACCTGTGGCTGCGCCCAGGCACCGAAGTGATCAAGAAACACGGCGACCTGCATGACTTCATGCAGTGGAAAGGCCCGATCCTCACCGACTCCGGCGGTTTCCAGGTGTTCAGCCTGGGCGCCATGCGCAAGATCAAGGAAGAGGGCGTGACCTTCGCCTCTCCGGTCGATGGCGCCAAGGTTTTCATGGGCCCGGAAGAGTCGATGCAGGTCCAGCGCGACCTGGGCTCGGACATCGTGATGATCTTCGACGAATGCACCCCGTACCCGGCCGACGAAGACGTCGCGCGGGTGTCCATGGAGCTGTCGCTGCGCTGGGCCCAGCGCTCGAAGAACGCCCATGGCGACAACACGGCGGCGCTGTTCGGCATCGTCCAGGGCGGCATGCACCAGGACCTGCGCATGCGTTCCCTGGAAGGCCTGGACAAGATCGGCTTCGACGGCCTGGCCATTGGCGGCCTGTCGGTGGGCGAGCCCAAGCACGAGATGATCAAGGTGCTGGACTACCTGCCAGGCCAGATGCCAGCAGACAAACCTCGTTACCTTATGGGTGTTGGCAAGCCGGAAGATCTGGTTGAGGGTGTGCGCCGCGGTGTGGACATGTTCGATTGCGTGATGCCAACCCGTAATGCCCGCAATGGGCATCTGTTCATTGACACTGGCGTGCTGAAGATCCGCAACGCGTTCCATCGCCATGATGATTCGCCGCTGGATCCGACCTGCGATTGCTATACCTGCCAGAACTTCTCCCGTGCTTATCTGCATCATCTGGACAAGTGCGGCGAAATGCTGGGGAGCATGCTCAATACCATCCATAATTTGCGTCATTACCAACGTCTTATGGCTGGTTTGCGCGAGGCTATTCAACAGGGTACATTGGCCGCCTTTGTCGATTCCTTCTATGCCAAACGCGGGTTGCCCGTGCCGCCTTTAGAATAAGTTCTAAAGACGTTTAGACCCACTTTTGTAATTATCCGGAGTGTTACATGAGCTTTTTTATCTCGACTGCAATGGCTGACGCTGCTGCACCTGCTGCTGGCCCCGCTGGCACTGGCTTTGAGTGGATTTTCCTGGTTGGTTTCCTGGTCATCTTCTACCTGATGATCTGGCGTCCACAGGCCAAGCGCGCCAAAGAGCAAAAGAACCTGCTGGGCAGCCTGCAAAAAGGTGACGAAGTTGTGACTACTGGCGGTATCGCCGGCAAGATCACCAAAGTGACCGACGACTTCGTAGTGCTGGAAGTTTCCGACACTATCGAGATGAAGTTCCAGAAAGGCGCTATCGCTGCCACGCTGCCAAAAGGCACGCTGAAGGCGATCTAAGTTTCATCTTTTACCAATCGACGGGGCGCGCAAGGCGCCCCGCTTCATAAACGGGCGGCGTGATGCTGAACAAATACCCTCTGTGGAAATACGTACTGATCCTGGCGGTGCTGGCGATCGGTTTTATTTATTCCGCTCCCAATCTATACCCTGATGATCCGGCCATTCAGGTCAGCGGCGCGAGCACTGCGTTGCAGGTCACTCAGGCGGATCTGGATCGTGCGAGCAAAGCGCTCACCGACGCCGGGATCAACGTCAAGGCAGCGACCGTCGCGGCCAAGGGCAAGGGCGGCCTGTTGCGTCTGACCAAGCAGGAAGACCAGCTTCCCGCCAAGGACGTTGTGCGCAAGGCCCTGGGTGACGACTATGTCGTTGCATTGAACCTGGCGCAAACCACCCCGCAATGGCTGCGCAACCTCGGTGCGCATCCGATGAAGCTGGGTCTGGACTTGTCCGGTGGTGTGCACTTCCTGCTGGAAGTGGATATGGAAAAAGCCCTCGACGCACGCCTGAAGGTCTACGAAGGCGATGTGAAGAGCCTGCTGCGTAAAGAGCGTCTGCGCTATCGCAGCCTGCCGCAACTCAACGGTGCCATTCAACTGGGCTTCAGCGACGAAGCGACCCGTGAACAGGCTCGTGCGCTGATCCGCAAGAACTTCAACGATTTCGACATTGTTCCGGCCGACCTCAATGGTCAGGCGGTGCTGCGTCTGGCGATGACCCCGGCCAAGCTGGCGGAAATCCGTGAATACTCCATCAAGCAGAACTTGACCACGGTACGTAACCGCGTCAACGAGCTGGGTGTCGCCGAACCTCTGGTTCAGCGCCAGGGCGCCAACCGTATCGTGGTTGAGCTGCCGGGCGTGCAGGACACCGCTGAAGCCAAGCGTATCCTGGGCAAGACGGCCAACCTTGAATTCCGCCTGGCCGCCGAGCCGGGCGCTTCGAAAGCCACTTCCGAGTCTTTCGAGTTCCGTGAAGGCAATCGTCCTCCTGCGCTGATCGAGCGCGGCCTGATCATCACCGGTGACCAGGTGACCGACGCCCAGGCGGGCTTCGACGAACACGGTCGTCCACAGGTGAACATCAAGCTCGATGGCCACGGCGGCGAGCTGATGAGCCGTTCGACCCGCAGCAACGTCGGTCGCAGCATGGCGGTGATCTTCATCGAGCAGAAGCCGACCACCACTTACACCAAGCAAGTGGTCGACGGTGTCGAGAAAGACGTCGCGGTGCAGAGCTTCAAGGAAGAGAAGAAGATCATCAGCCTGGCGACTATCCAGTCGCCGCTGGGTAGCCAGTTCCGCATCACCGGCCTGAACGGCCAGGGCGAGTCCTCCGAGCTGGCGCTGCTGCTGCGTGCCGGTGGTCTGGCCGCACCGATGTACTTCGCCGAAGAGCGCACCATCGGCCCGAGCCTGGGTGCCGACAACATCGCCAAGGGTATCGATGCGTCGCTGTGGGGCATGTTGTTCGTGTCGCTGTTCATCATCGCCATCTACCGTTTCTTCGGCATCATCGCCACCGTGGCGCTGGCGCTGAACATGGTGCTGCTGCTGGCCCTGATGTCCTTGCTGGGGGCTACGCTGACCCTGCCGGGTATCGCCGGTATCGTGCTGACCATGGGTATGGCGGTGGACGCCAACGTACTGATCTTCTCGCGCATACGTGAAGAGATCGCCGCCGGCATGACCGTGCAGCGGGCAATCAACGAAGGCTTCGGCCGGGCATTCACTGCGATTCTCGACTCCAACCTGACCACGTTGCTGGTCGGCGGGATTCTCTTTGCCATGGGCACAGGCCCGGTCAAAGGCTTTGCGGTGACCATGTCCCTCGGGATCTTTACCTCGATGTTCACGGCCATCTGGCTGACCCGTGCGATGGTCAACCTAGTCTTCGGCGGTCGTGACTTCAAGAAGTTGTGGATTTAAGGGGCTGCCATGTTACGTACTATCAACTTCATGGGCGTCCGGAACGTTGCGTTCGGCGTCACTTTGCTCCTGACCGTTCTGGCGCTGTTCAGCTGGTTCCACAAGGGGTTGAACTACGGTCTGGACTTTACCGGCGGTACGCTCATCGAGCTGACCTACGAGCGTCCGGCGGATGTGATGAAGGTTCGCGCTCAACTGAGCGAATCCGGTTATCACGAGGCGGTCGTGCAAAGCTTTGGTGCCACCATCGACCTGCTGGTGCGGATGCCGGGTGAAGACCCGCAACTGGGCCATCAGGTAGCGGAAGCGCTGCAGAAGACTGGCGGCGACAACCCGGCGCAGGTCAAGCGCGTCGAGTTCGTCGGCCCGCAGGTGGGTGAAGAGCTGCGCGACCAGGGCGGCCTCGGCATGCTGATGGCGCTGGGCGGCATCCTGATCTACCTGGCCTTCCGCTTTCAGTGGAAGTTCGCGGTCGGCGCCATCGTCTCGCTGATCCATGACGTGGTGGTGACCGTGGGTATCCTGTCGTTCTTCCAGATCACCTTCGACCTGACAGTGCTGGCGGCGGTACTGGCGATCATCGGTTACTCGCTCAACGACACCATCGTGGTCTTCGACCGGGTGCGTGAGAACTTCCGCGTGCTGCGCAAGGCCAGCCTGATCGAGAACATCAATATCTCGACCACCCAGACCCTGCTGCGCACCATGGCGACCTCGATCTCCACCCTGCTGGCTATCGCGGCGCTGCTGTTCTTCGGTGGCGATAACCTGTGGGGCTTCTCCATCGCATTGTTCGTTGGTGTTCTGGCGGGTACCTACTCGTCGATCTACATCGCCAACGTGGTGCTCATCTGGCTGAACCTGAGCAGCGAGGACCTGATTCCTCCGGCCAATACCGATAAGGAAGTCGACGACCGTCCATAACGGTTTCCGCTTCCTGGCAGGCAGTCGAAAAGGCGCGAGCATTGAACTCGCGCCTTTTTTTATGCTCCAAGGCTGGGAGAAGCGCGGGCTTGTCCCGCTTGTGATGGTCAGGAGGTTCACGTGAACAAGTCGATGCTGGTTGGTGCGGTATTAGGTGCCGTTGCTGTGACTGCTGGGGGGGCTGTTGCCACCTACAAGCTGGTCAATAGTGGCCCTGAGTATGCGCAGGTGCTGGCAGTTCAGCCGGTCAAACAACAGATCAAAACACCGCGTGAAGTATGCAAGGACGTCACCGTGACCCGTCAGGCTCCGGTGAAGGATCAACATCAGATCGCCGGTACGGTGGTCGGTGCACTGGCCGGCGGCCTTCTGGGTAACCAGATCGGCGGCGGTACAGGCAAGAAGATCGCCACGGTCGCCGGTGCGGTCGGCGGTGGTTACGCCGGTAACAAGGTGCAGGAAGGCATGCAGGAGCGTGACACCTACACCACCACTCAGACTCGCTGCAACACGGTCAACGACATCAGTGAAAAGGTCGTGGGTTATGACGTGAAGTACGAGCTGAACGGCAAGCAAGGCCAGGTGCGTATGGATCGTGATCCAGGCAGCCAGATTCCGGTCAACAAGGAAGGCCAGCTGATCCTGGGCCAGAACCAGCCGGCGCAATAAGCCTTTCGGCGTCAATCATGAAAAAGCACCCTGCGGGGTGCTTTTTTATTGCCTGGGGCTTGGGTCTTCTTCTGTAGGAGCGAGGCTTGCCCGCGATAGCTTCAGCCCCGAATGAGGCTGATACAGCGCAGCGCCCAGATCGCAGGCAAGCCTCGCTCCTGCAAGGGGAGTGGTTTTTCGATAAATCCCAGGCATAAAAAAAGCACCCCGCGGGGTGCTTTTTGTCGCTGGTGCTTAGCGTTTCAGCGAAGCCGGCAGGTGCGGCTGGATGGCGGTGAGGACCGCCTTGAAGCATTTGGTGTTGCCGGCAACCACGTGGCCTTTTTCCAGGAAGTCGTGACCGCCGGTGAAGTCGCTCACCAGGCCGCCGGCTTCTTGGATCAGCAGGGCGCCTGCAGCCATGTCCCACTCGGACAGGCCCGACTCCCAGAAGGCGTCGAAACGACCGGCAGCTACGTAGGCCAGGTCCAGGCTGGCGGCGCCAGCGCGGCGGATGCCGGCGGTCTGGCCGACCAGGGCGCGGAACATGCCCAGGTAGTTGTCGAGGTTGTCCATCTGGTCGTCACGGAATGGGAAGCCGGTGCCCAGCAGGGCGCCGTCCAGGCTGGTACGGCCGCTGACGCGCAGGCGACGACCGTTCAGTTGTGCGCCGCGACCACGGCTGGCGGTGAATTCTTCCTGGCGTACCGGGTCCAGAACCACGGCGTGTTCCAGGCGACCACGGTATTTACAAGCGATGCTGACAGCGAAATGAGGAATGCCGCGCAGGAAGTTGGTGGTGCCGTCCAGTGGATCGATGATCCACAGGTAGTCTTCGCCTTCGCCGCTGCCAGCGTGCAGACCGGTTTCTTCACCGAGAATGCCGTGAGTCGGGTAGGCCTTGCGCAATGCGTCGATGATCTTCTGCTCGGCAGCGCGATCAACTTCGGATACGTAGTCTTTGGCGTCTTTTTCGTCGACCTTGATGGTATCCAGGCGCTCGATGGAGCGGAAAATCAGTTCACTGGCGCTGCGGGCGGCGCGCAGCGCGATATTCAGCATTGGCTGCATGGATAGGTCACCTAAGGTTGTTAAAGAAAGCCGAGCATTCTAGCAGAAAACTTTTGCAGATGAAGGTCGACATTCGCTCCGCTTGCCTCGGGCTGTCGCTCGGGCCCATAAAAACGCGGACATTTTGACGAGCGGCAGTCCGTCTGGAGTTGGCCGGCTTCTATAAGGTGCCAGCCAGAAGCAGTTATTTTTGAGGCGGGAGCGCTGGCGGTTCTGTAAGATTTGCTCCCCTTTCCCGTGTCCGAGAGCGCCTCCTTTGCTGCAGAACATTCGTGTCGTCCTGGTCAATACCAGTCATCCCGGGAACATCGGTGGGGCTGCGCGTGCCATGAAGAACATGGGGCTGTCGCGGCTGGTACTGGTCGAGCCGCGGATTTTCCCGTCCCATGAGGCCGATGCGCGCGCATCCGGCGCTACCGACATTCTTGAAAACGCTCAGGTCGTCGCCACCCTGGAGGATGCCCTGGCTGGCTGCACCCTGGTGTTTGGCACCAGTGCTCGTGATCGGCGTATTCCCTGGCCATTGCTCGATCCCCGTGAGTCCGGGGTCAAGGTGGTGCAAGAGGCGGGGCGGGGCGCCGAAATTGCCTTGGTATTCGGTCGTGAAGATTCCGGCCTGACCAATGACGAGCTGCAGCGATGTCATTTTCACGTGCATATCCCTTCGGACCCGGAGTTCAGCTCGCTGAACCTGGCGACGGCGGTGCAGGTGCTGGCCTATGAAGTGCGTATGTCCTGGTTGGTGGCCGAGGGACAGCCGAGCAAGGTCGAGAAGGATGAAGTGGCGTCGCCGCGCAGCGATGAGCTGGCGACCATGGACGAGCTGGAGCGGTTCTACGAGCATCTGGAGCAGACACTGGTGGCCATCGACTTCCTCGATCCGGAAAAACCACGGCACTTGATGGCGCGCCTGCGCCGGTTGTACGGACGCAGCTCGGTGAGCCGGGCGGAAATGAATATTTTGCGTGGCATCCTCACGGAAACCCAGAAAGCGGCCCGTGGCGAGCTCCTTAAGCGGAAGAATGATGATGTTTGAGCGTTTGCGTGAAGATATCCAGAGTGTTTTCCATCGTGACCCGGCGGCGCGTAATGCGTTCGAGGTTCTGACCTGCTACCCGGGCATGCACGCCATCTGGATTCATCGCCTGTCCGGCGCCTTGTGGGGCATGGGCTGGAAGTGGCTGGCGCGCCTGGTGTCGAACTTCGGGCGTTGGTTGACCGGGATCGAGATTCACCCGGGGGCCAAGGTCGGTCGCCGTTTCTTTATCGACCACGGCATGGGCATCGTCATTGGCGAAACCGCCGAGATCGGTGACGACGTCACCCTCTATCAGGGCGTGACCCTGGGCGGTACCAGCTGGAACAAGGGCAAGCGTCACCCGACCCTGGAAGATGGTGTGGTGGTGGGGGCGGGCGCCAAGGTGCTGGGTCCGTTCACCGTGGGGGCGGGCGCCAAGGTCGGTTCCAATGCGGTGGTGACCAAGGCGGTGCCGGCGGGCGCTACTGTGGTGGGCATTCCCGGGCGCATCATCGTGAAGTCCGATGACGAGCAGGAGGCCAAGCGCAAGGCCATGGCCGAGAAGCTCGGTTTCGACGCCTACGGGGTCAGCGAGGACATGCCGGACCCGGTGGCGCGAGCCATTGGCCAGTTGCTCGATCACCTGCAGGCTGTCGATGGGCGCCTGGAGGATATGTGCGGGGCCTTGAAGGATCTGGGTAGCAACTACTGCGCCAAGGATCTGCCGGCGCTGCGCGATGAGGACTTCGCAGGCGTCAAGGATAAGGGCGACAGTCAGGTCGGCTGAGCCGCCGAGGCGCCTTGGCGTTGATCGCGAGCAGGCTTGCTGCCGTAGAAGAGCGTTATCGTTTTTCTAGGGTGGGCTTGCTCGTCCGGAGTCCGAAAGGGCGCTGGCGACCCATTAGTCACCCGTCAAATCCAGGGCGTGCCATTACCCTGCAGACTTTGCTATGATTCGCGCGCTCTTTTGCGGGTAAACCTGACTAAAGTAGTAGGTCTTATAGTTGACTTAATTACTCGGGAATTGCATACTCGCTCCCATCCCGAAACACTCCGTGGTACTTGTCCATGCGACTGACTACAAAAGGCCGATACGCGGTAACAGCCATGCTTGACCTGGCGTTGCACGCGCAACATGGGCCGGTGTCCCTGGCCGATATCTCTGAGCGCCAAGGCATCTCCCTGTCCTATCTCGAACAGCTCTTCGCCAAGTTGCGCCGTAGCAATCTGGTGTCCAGCGTGCGTGGTCCGGGCGGTGGCTACCAGCTGTCGCGTGACATGCAAGGCATTCAAGTGGCCCAGGTGATCGATGCGGTGAACGAGTCGGTCGATGCAACCAAATGCCAGGGCCAGGGCGATTGCCATTCCGGCGACACCTGTCTGACCCACCACCTGTGGTGCGATCTGAGCCTGCAGATTCACGAATTTCTGAGCGGTATCAGCTTGGCTGACCTTGTGACTCGCCGTGAGGTGCAAGAAGTAGCCCAGCGTCAGGATCAGCGCCGCTGTAATGGCAAGGCGCAGCACCTGGACAAGATTGAAGCGTCCGCCGTCGAATGACAGCCAAAGAGCTAGCGGCACGCCAGCCAGCCTGATTTAGGAGAGAGTCCATGAAATTGCCGATTTACCTTGATTACTCAGCGACCACCCCGGTTGATCCGCGTGTCGCGCAAAAGATGAGTGAATGCCTGCTGGTCGACGGAAACTTCGGTAACCCGGCGTCCCGCTCCCACGTGTTCGGCTGGAAAGCCGAAGAGTCGGTGGAAAATGCCCGTCGCCAAGTGGCTGACCTGGTCAACGCCGACCCGCGTGAAATCGTCTGGACCTCCGGTGCCACCGAGTCCGACAACCTGGCAATCAAGGGTGTCGCGCATTTCTACCACACCAAGGGCAAGCACCTGGTCACCTCGAAGATCGAGCACAAGGCTGTCCTGGACACCATGCGCCAGCTCGAGCGTGAAGGCTTCGAAGTCACCTACATCGAGCCAGGCGAAGACGGCCTGATCACGCCGGCCATGGTCGAAGCCGCCCTGCGCGACGACACCATCCTGGTGTCGATCATGCATGTGAACAACGAAATCGGCACCATCAACGACATCGCCGCCATTGGCGAACTGACTCGTTCCAAAGGCATTCTGTTCCACGTCGACGCGGCTCAGTCCACCGGCAAGGTCGACATCGACCTGCAGGCGCTGAAAGTCGACCTGATGTCCTTCTCTGCCCACAAGACCTACGGTCCTAAAGGCATCGGCGCGCTGTACGTCAGCCGCAAGCCGCGGGTTCGCCTCGAAGCGACCATGCACGGCGGCGGTCACGAGCGCGGCATGCGTTCCGGCACCCTGGCCACCCACCAGATCGTTGGCATGGGCGAAGCCTTCCGCGTAGCCAAGGAAGACATGGCTGCCGAAAACCTGCGTATCAAGGCGTTGAGCGACCGCTTCTACAAGCAGGTCGAGCACCTGGAAGAGCTGTACATCAACGGCAGCATGACTGCTCGTGTACCGCACAACCTGAACCTGAGCTTCAACTACGTCGAAGGCGAGTCGCTGATCATGGCGCTCAAGGATCTGGCGGTTTCCTCCGGCTCGGCCTGCACCTCGGCTTCGCTGGAGCCTTCGTATGTGCTGCGAGCCCTGGGCCGCAACGACGAACTGGCACACAGCTCGATCCGCTTCACCTTCGGCCGCTTCACCACCGAAGAAGAAATCGATTATGCCGCGCAGAAAGTCTGCGAGGCCGTGACCAAGCTGCGCGCTCTGTCGCCGCTGTGGGACATGTATAAAGACGGCGTCGATATCTCGAAGATCGAGTGGGCGGCACACTAAATATAGAAGCCGCCAGGTACAGCTCCTGTAGCGACGCGGCGACTGACGCAGGCGTAACTACAGGGGCTCAAGAGCGGCCCTGATGAGTGAGGATTAAGAATCATGGCTTACAGCGAAAAGGTCATCGACCACTACGAGAACCCGCGCAACGTCGGCAAGATGAACGCGGAAGATCCTGATGTCGGCACCGGAATGGTCGGCGCTCCGGCGTGCGGCGACGTGATGCGCCTGCAGATCAAGGTCAACGAGCAGGGCATCATCGAAGACGCCAAGTTCAAGACCTATGGTTGCGGTTCGGCTATCGCCTCCAGCTCCCTGGCTACCGAGTGGATGAAGGGCAAGACTCTGGATGAAGCAGAGACCATCAAGAACACTCAGCTGGCTGAAGAGCTGGCCCTGCCGCCAGTGAAAATCCACTGCTCGGTACTCGCCGAAGACGCCATCAAGGCCGCCGTTCGCGACTACAAGCAGAAGAAAGGCCTGATCTGATTTAGCGGATCAGCTTTCACAGATTGAGCGAAAAGTAAGGAGTCACGATGGCTATCAGCATGACAGAAGCGGCTGCTCAACACGTGCGACGCTCCCTCAACGGGCGCGGCAAAGGTGATGGGATTCGTCTGGGTGTTCGCACCACGGGCTGTTCCGGCCTTGCCTATGTCCTGGAGTTCGTCGACGAGATCGGTGAAGACGATCAGGTGTTCGAGAGTCATGGCGAGAAAGTGATCATTGATCCGAAAAGCCTGACCTACCTGGATGGCACCGAACTGGACTTCGTCAAGGAAGGGTTGAACGAAGGCTTCAAGTTCAACAACCCCAACGTGCGCGGTGAGTGTGGCTGCGGCGAAAGCTTCAACATCTGAGGCGGCTCGTGGGTACTCCTTGTCATTTCGCTTTATTTGAGCTGCAACCGAGCTTCCGCCTGGATCTCGAGCAGCTGGCCGCGCGCTACCGTGAGTTGGCGCGTGCCGTTCATCCGGACCGCTTCGCTGACGCTTCCGAGCGTGAGCAGCGGCTGGCGCTGGAGCAATCCGCCAGCCTCAACGAGGCCTACCAGACCCTCAAGAGTCCTCCCAAGCGCGCGCGATACCTGCTCGCCATGGGCGGCCATGAGTTGCCGTTGGAGGTCACGGTGCACGATCCGGAGTTCCTTCTGCAGCAGATGCAGTGGCGCGAAGAGCTCGAGGATCTGCAGGACGAGGCCGACCTGGCTGGTATTGCAGCCTTCAAGCGCCGCCTGAAAGCGGCCCAGGATGAATTGAACGAAAGCTTCGCAGCCTGTTGGGATGATGCCGCGCAACGCGAACAGGCTGAACGCCTGATGCGGCGCATGCAGTTCCTCGACAAGCTCACCTACGAAGTGCGCCAGTTAGAAGAGCGCCTCGACGATTAACCCAGTGCCGCTCCGGTCGCACGCCTGATATTCAGATAAGTCCAGATAAACATGGCCCTACTGCAGATCGCCGAACCCGGCCAAAGTCCTCAACCGCACCAGCGTCGCCTGGCTGTGGGGATCGACTTGGGTACTACCAATTCGCTGGTCGCTGCCTTGCGCAGTGGTCTTTCCGAACCGCTGGCCGACGCCAGCGGGCAGGTCATCCTGCCGTCTGCCGTGCGTTATCACGCCGACCACGTCGAGGTGGGCGAGTCCGCCAGGCTGGCGGCGTCTGCCGATCCCCTGAACACTGTGCTGTCGGTCAAGCGCTTGATGGGTCGTGGTCTGTCCGACGTCAAGCAATTGGGCGAGCAACTGCCGTACCGCTTCGTCGATGGCGAGTCGCACATGCCGTTCATCGACACCATCCAGGGCCCGAAAAGCCCGGTGGAAGTCTCCGCCGACATCCTCAAGGTCTTGCGCCAGCGCGCCGAGTCGACCCTGGGCGGTGAGCTGGTGGGAGCGGTGATCACCGTTCCGGCCTATTTCGACGATGCGCAGCGTCAAGCGACCAAGGATGCGGCCAAACTGGCCGGCCTCAACGTGTTGCGTCTGCTCAACGAGCCGACCGCGGCGGCCGTGGCCTATGGTCTGGACCAGCATGCCGAAGGTGTGGTGGCCATTTATGACCTGGGTGGCGGGACCTTCGATATTTCCATTCTGCGCCTGACCGGCGGCGTCTTCGAAGTGTTGGCCACTGGTGGCGACAGCGCCCTGGGCGGCGACGATTTCGATCATGCGATCGCTGGCTGGATCATCGAGAGCGCCGGCCTGTCCGCCGATCTCGATCCGGGCAAGCAGCGCAACCTGTTGCAAATCGCCTGTGCCGCCAAGGAAGCGCTCACCAATGCTGCATCGGTCGAGGTGACCTATGGCGCCTGGTCGGCGCCGCTGACCCGCGAAGCCTTCGATGCCCTGATCGAGCCGATGGTGGCGCGCAGCCTCAAGGCTTGCCGTCGCGCCGTGCGTGATTCCAATGTCGAGCTGGAAGATGTCCAGGCGGTGGTCATGGTCGGCGGTTCGACCCGCGTTCCGCGGGTTCGCGAAGCCGTCGCCGAAATGTTCGGTCGCCAGCCGCTGACCGAGATCGACCCGGACCAGGTAGTGGCCATTGGTGCTGCGATCCAGGCCGATACCCTGGCCGGCAACAAGCGTGATGGTGGCGAACTGCTGCTGCTTGATGTGATTCCGCTGTCCCTGGGGCTGGAAACCATGGGCGGGCTGATGGAGAAGGTGATTCCACGCAACACCACCATTCCGGTCGCTCGTGCCCAGGACTTCACCACTTATAAAGATGGCCAGTCGGCCATGATGATTCATGTGTTGCAGGGCGAGCGCGAGCTGATCAGCGACTGCCGCTCCCTGGCGCGTTTCGAGCTGCGCGGCATTCCGGCCATGGTCGCCGGCGCGGCGAAGATCCGCGTGACCTTCCAGGTCGATGCCGACGGTCTGCTGAGCGTGTCCGCTCGCGAGCTGGGCTCGGGCGTCGAAGCCAGCATCCAGGTCAAGCCATCCTACGGCCTGACCGACGGCGAAATCGCCAGGATGCTCAAGGATTCCTTCCAGTACGCCAGCGACGACAAGGTCGCCCGCGTGCTGCGTGAGCAGCAGGTCGATGCCCAGCGCCTGATCGAGGCGGTGCAGGGCGCTCTGGAAGCAGACGGCGAGCGCCTGCTGGATGCCGAAGAGCGCATGGTCATCGAGCTGCAAATGCAGGAATTGAGTGAATTGATGCGTGGCACCGATGGTTACGCCATCGAGCAGCAGACCAAGCGTCTGTCGCAAGTGACCGATGCTTTTGCTGCCCGCCGCCTGGACTCGACGGTGAAAGCCGCTCTGGCGGGGCGCAATCTGAATGAAATCGAGGAATAACTGATGCCGCAGATCATTTTTCTGCCACACGCCGTGTTTTGCCCGGATGGCCTGGTTGTAGAGGCTGCACCGGGTACCTCGATTCTCGAAGTGGCGCATGACAACCACATCGAGATCGAGAGCGCCTGCGGCGGCGTCTGCGCCTGCACTACCTGCCACTGCATCATTCGCGAGGGTTTCGACTCGCTGAACGAGGCCGACGAGCTGGAAGAGGACCTGCTGGACAAGGCCTGGGGGCTGGAGGCGCAATCGCGTCTATCTTGTCAGGCGATAGTCGGCGAGGAAGACCTGACCGTCGAAATTCCGAAATACTCGCTCAACCATGCGGCCGAAGCGCCGCACTGATTCAAGGAATCATCATGAGTCTGAAATGGGTTGATGTGCTGGAAATCGCGATCCAGCTGGCTGAGTCCAAGCCGGATGTGGATCCGCGGTACGTAAACTTTGTCGATCTGCACCAATGGGTTCTGGCGCTGCCGGAATTCAGCGACGATCCGGCTCGCGGTGGCGAGAAGGTTCTTGAAGCAATTCAGGCCGCCTGGATCGAAGAAGCAGACTGAGTCTGTCCCGTACGCAGTTAGGCAATCCCTATAAACCCGCGTATAATTCGCGGGTTTAATTTTTCGCTTTAATCACCGTTTCTGGAGTTACACCATGGCTGTTCAACGTACTTTCTCCATCATCAAGCCTGACGCTGTTGCAAAAAACGTCATCGGCGAGATCGTTACCCGTTTCGAAAAAGCTGGCCTGCGCGTTGTAGCTTCGAAAATGAAGCAACTGTCGAAAGCCGAAGCTGAAGGCTTCTACGCTGAGCACAGCGCTCGTGGCTTCTTCGGCGAGCTGGTTGCTTTCATGACTTCCGGTCCGGTTGTCGTTCAGGTTCTGGAAGGCGAAAACGCTATCGCTCTGAACCGTGAGCTGATGGGCGCTACCAACCCTAAAGAAGCTGCTGCCGGCACCATCCGTGCTGACTTCGCTGAATCCATCGACGCCAACGCCGTTCACGGTTCGGACTCCGAAGCCGCTGCTGCACGCGAAATCGCTTACTTCTTCGCTTCCACCGAAGTGACCACTCGCTAAGCCAAAGGCCCGTGAGTGAAGGTGAAACCATGACTACATCGACTGGCAAAACTAACCTGTTGGGTCTGACTCAACCGGAAATGGAAAAATTCTTCGACTCAATCGGGGAGAAGCGTTTCCGTGCCGGTCAGGTAATGAAATGGATTCACCACTTTGGCGTCGATGATTTCGACGCCATGACGAACGTCGGCAAGGCCTTGCGCGAAAAGCTCAAGGCCGTTGCCGAAATTCGTGGTCCGGAAGTGGTCAGCGAGGACATCTCCAGCGACGGCACCCGCAAGTGGGTGGTGCGCGTGGCGTCCGGCAGCTGCGTCGAGACCGTTTACATTCCCCAGGGCAAACGCGGCACCTTGTGCGTTTCGTCCCAGGCAGGCTGTGCCCTGGACTGCAGTTTCTGCTCCACCGGCAAGCAAGGCTTCAATAGCAACCTCACCGCCGCCGAAGTCATCGGCCAGGTGTGGATTGCCAACAAATCCTTTGGCAGCGTCCCGGCGACCGTCGACCGTGCCATCACCAACGTGGTGATGATGGGCATGGGTGAGCCGCTGCTGAACTTCGACAACGTCGTCTCGGCCATGCACCTGATGATGGACGACCTGGGCTACGGCATCTCCAAGCGCCGCGTGACCCTGTCGACCTCCGGCGTGGTACCGATGATCGATGAGCTGGCCAAGCACATCGACGTCTCCCTGGCGTTGTCCCTGCACGCACCGAACGATGCGCTGCGCAACCAGCTGGTACCGATCAACAAGAAGTACCCGCTGAAGATGCTGCTCGAATCCTGCCAGCGCTACATGTCGTCGCTGGGCGAGAAACGTGTGCTGACGATTGAGTACACGCTGCTCAAGGACGTCAATGATAAGGTTGAACACGCTGTCGAGATGATCGCGTTGCTCAAGGACATTCCTTGCAAGATCAACCTGATCCCGTTCAACCCGTTCCCGCATTCCGGTTACGAGCGGCCGAGCAACAACGCCATTCGCCGGTTCCAGGATCAACTGCATCACGCAGGCTTCAACGTCACCGTGCGTACCACGCGCGGCGAAGACATCGATGCGGCCTGTGGACAACTGGTCGGGCAGGTGCTGGATCGCACCCGTCGTAGCGAACGTTATATCGCCGTGCGCGAGTTGAGCGCCGACGCCGATATGCCGCAAAGCGCTGCGAATCGTACCTGAGAGAGGATCTCCATGACCTTGCGCGTCGCGCTGCTTCTGCTTTTTGTCAGCCTGTCGGCTGGCTGTGTTCTTTCGGGGGATTTCAACCCGCTGAAGACAAGCAAGGGGCGGGACGAGGCGCGCGAGGCCTATGTCCAGCTGGGCCTGGGTTATCTGCAGCAAGGCATGACCGAGCGGGCGAAAGTACCGCTGAAAAAGGCCCTGGAGCTGGACGAGTCCGACGCTGATGCCAATGCCGCCCTGGCGCTGGTGTTCCAGGCCGAAATGGAACCCGAGCTGGCTGATCAGCATTACCGCAAGGCCCTGGCTGCGCGTCCCTCCGATGCCCGTATCCTGAACAACTACGGCAGTTTTCTCTTTGAAGAAAAACGTTACAAAGATGCTTATCAGCGCTTTGAACAGGCGGCTGCTGATACCCTGTACCCCGAGCGATCCCGAGTGTTCGAGAACCTTGGCATGACCGCCGCGATGCTGGGTGAGCGTGACCTGGCCCGGCAACACCTGGAAAAAGCCCTGCGCCTGAACCGCCAGCAGCCTCGCGCATTGCTGGAAATGGCTGAGTTGTCCTTCGAAGACAGGCATTATGTGCCCGCACGCGACTATTACGATCGTTTTAGCCTGCTGAGCGAGCAAAATGCACGTAGTCTATTGCTCGGCGTTCGGCTGGCAACGGTGTTTGAAGATCGCGACAAGGCCGCCAGTTACGGCCTGCAATTAAAACGACTCTATCCCGGTACGCCGGAATATCAGCAATACCTGTCGGAGCAATGATGAAAGCGGCGCATCCCGAAGTTCTAGCAGCGACTCGCGTCAACCCCGGTGAGACCCTGCGTCAGGTCCGCGAAAGCAATGGTTGGTCGCTGGCTGAAGTGGCCCTCAAGCTCAATCTGACCGCCAGCTCGTTGAGCAACCTGGAAGCCGGTGCTTTCGACAAGCTGCCGGGGCATACCTTCGCCCGCGGTTATATCCGTGCCTATGCCAAGTTGCTGGGGATGGACCAGGCCGTTCTGGTCCAGGCCTTCGACCAATACACGGGCACCGATTCCCAGGGCAGCAACGTGCACAGCCTGGGCCGTATCGAAGAGCCGGTACGGGTCTCCCACACCATTTTGCGCATCGTCAGCCTGTTGCTGCTGATCGCAGTGATCGGTGGCGGCTTTATCTGGTGGCAGGATCAGACCTCGGTGCGCACCAAGGAACTGATCAGTCTCAATCAGGAACACGTCGAAGTCGAAGGGGCCGACGGCACCACGCAGATTCATCCGATCGACGAGCCGGAAGATCAGGCGGTCGTGGAAGGCCAGACCGAAGGCGAAACCGCCCTGGTCCTGCCTGAAACCCCGGCTCCAGACCAGGTCCCCGCAAATGCCGCGGCCCCTGCGCCAAGCGCTCCGGCTGCCGCACCTGCTGCTCCGGTTGTTCCTGCTCCAGTGGTCGTGGCGCCGGCAACACCCGCGCCGAGCGCTCCGGCCGCGCCAGCCCCTGCAGTGCCAGTGGTCGCCGCGCCGGCTGCCCCGGCAGATCCAACTGCACCTGTCGCCGCGCCTGTAGCTGGTGCGGGTCAGGTACAGATCCAGTTCACAGCCGATTGCTGGACCCAGATCACCGATGGCAGCGGTAAAGTGCTGTTGAGTGGCCTGAAGCGCAAGGGCGAGACCGCCGATGTTTCCGGTAAGCCGCCATTTGCCGTGCGCCTGGGTTATGCCCGTGGCGCGCAGGTCAGCTACAACGGACAAGCGGTCGATGTGGCTCCGTTCACCAGTGGCGAGACTGCTCGCCTGAAGTTAGGTCAATAAGTCATGCACGGCGAATCTCCAATCAAACGTCGCGAGTCCCGCAAGATCTGGGTCGGCTCGGTACCCGTGGGTGGCGATGCCCCCATTGCCGTGCAGAGCATGACCAACAGCGACACCAACGATGTGGCGGCCACTGTGGCCCAGATCAACCGTCTGGAAGCCGCCGGCGTGGATATCGTGCGGGTTTCCGTACCGGACATGGACGCGGCCGAAGCCTTCGGCCGCATCAAGCAGCAGGTCAAGGTACCGCTGGTTGCCGACATCCACTTCGACTACAAGATCGCCTTGCGCGTGGCCGAACTGGGTGTCGATTGCCTGCGGATCAACCCCGGCAACATCGGGCGTGAAGATCGCGTGCGTGCGGTGGTGGACGCGGCCCGTGATCGCGGGATCCCGATCCGTATCGGCGTCAACGCCGGTTCCCTGGAAAAAGACCTGCAGAAGAAATACGGCGAGCCGACGCCTGCAGCGCTGGTGGAGTCTGCCCTGCGTCACGTCGAGCACCTCGAGCGCCTGAACTTCAAGGACTTCAAGGTCAGTGTGAAAGCCTCCGACGTGTTCATGGCCGTCGAGGCCTATCGCCTGCTGGCCAAGGAAATCATCCAGCCGCTGCACCTGGGTATCACCGAAGCCGGCGGTTTGCGTTCAGGCACGGTGAAGTCCGCCGTGGGCCTCGGTATGCTGCTGGCCGAAGGGATTGGCGATACTATTCGCATCTCGTTGGCGGCCGACCCGGTCGAAGAAGTGAAAGTCGGCTACGACATTCTCAAGTCCCTGCATCTGCGTTCCCGTGGCATCAACTTCATCGCCTGCCCGAGCTGCTCGCGGCAGAACTTCGATGTGGTCAAGACCATGAACGAACTGGAAGGGCGTCTCGAGGATCTGCTGGTGCCGCTGGACGTGGCGGTCATCGGTTGTGTGGTCAACGGTCCGGGCGAAGCCAAAGAGGCGCATATCGGCCTGACCGGCGGGACGCCGAACCTGATTTATATCGACGGCAAGCCGTCGCAGAAACTGACGAATGACAATCTTGTGGATCAACTGGAAAAGCTGATCCGCGAGAAGGCGGCCGAAAAGGTCGAAGCCGACGCAGCGCTGATCGCGCGCGGCTAATCGAACGAATTAAGGATTTTTTGTGAGCAAGTCTCTGCAAGCCATTCGTGGCATGAACGACATCCTGCCCGAGCAGACGCCCCTGTGGCGCTATTTCGAGGGCACCGTTGCACGTTTGCTGGATAACTACGGTTACAAGCAGATCCGTATGCCGATCGTCGAGTTCACCGAACTGTTCAAGCGCTCCATCGGTGAAGTGACCGACATCGTCGAAAAAGAGATGTACACCTTCGACGACCGCAACGGCGACTCCCTGACCCTGCGTCCGGAAGGCACCGCGGCGTGCGTGCGCGCTGTGCTCGAGCATGGCATCACCGGCGGTGGCCAGGTGCAGAAACTCTGGTACATCGGCCCGATGTTCCGCCACGAGCGTCCGCAGAAAGGCCGTTATCGCCAGTTCCACCAGATCGGTTGCGAGGTCTTCAACCTCGACGGTCCGGACATCGACGCCGAACTGATTGTGCTGACCTGGCGCCTGTGGGGCGAACTGGGTATCCGTGATGCGGTCAAGCTCGAACTGAACAGCCTGGGGACCGCCGAAGCCCGTGCGCGTTACCGCGATGCGCTGGTGACGTTCCTCTCGGCGCGCATGGACAGCCTGGACGAAGACAGCCAGCGCCGCCTGAAAACCAACCCGCTGCGCGTGCTCGACACCAAGAACCCGGACACTCAAGCGGTGCTGGTGGACGCGCCGAAGCTGGCCGACTACCTGGATGAGGAGTCCCGCGTGCACTTCGAGGGCCTCAAGGCCCGTCTGGATGCCGCCGGTATCCCTTATGTGATCAACCCGAAGCTGGTGCGCGGGCTGGATTACTACAGCAAGACCGTTTTCGAATGGGTCACCGACAAGCTCGGCGCCCAGGGCACCGTCTGTGCCGGCGGCCGTTACGACGGCCTGGTCGAGCAGATGGGCGGCAAGCCGACCCCGGGCGTCGGTTTCGCCATGGGCATCGAGCGTCTGGTGCTGCTGCTGGAAACCCTGGAGCAGATCCCGGAAGAGATCTCGCGTCAGGTCGACGTTTACCTCTGCGCCTTCGGGGAAGCTGCCGAACTGGCCGCACTGGCGCTGAGTGAGCGTGTTCGTGATCAATTGCCGAACCTGCGCCTGCAGATCAACGCCGGCGCCGGTAGCTTCAAGAGCCAGTTCAAGAAAGCCGACAAGAGCGGTGCGTTGTACGCATTGATCCTCGGTGACGACGAACTGGCCCAGCAAGTGGTAGGTTTCAAACCCCTGCGTGGCCAGGGCGAACAACAAAGCATTGCCTGGGATGCGCTCGCTGCACACCTGGCCACCTGCGTCGTGCAGGGTTGAAGCTGTCAAACAGCCGATTTAGCGAATAAGGAGTATTGGGGTGTCGAGTACCGAAGATGAACAGCTGGCGGATTTGAAGGACTGGTGGCAGCGCAACGGCAAACCCCTGGTCACCGGTGGCCTGTTGGCGCTGGTCATCGTGTTCGGCTGGCAGGCCTGGCACAAGTATCAGAACAATCAGTCGCAAGGCGCCTCGATGCTCTATCAGCAATTGCTGGAGACCACGCTGACGCCTGACGGCAAGCCGGATGCAGCCCGTGTCGCAGACCTGGCCGGCAAGCTCAACAGCGAGTTCGGCGGTACTGCGTACGCGCAATACGGCAGCCTGTTCGTCGCCAAGGTGGCGGTCGACACCGGCAAGCTGGACGACGCGGCTACCGAACTCAAAGCCATCGCCGACAAGCCGGCCAACCCGACGCTGGGCGAGATCGCCCGTCAGCGCCTGGCCCAGGTCCTGGCGGCGCAGAACAAGGCTGACGAAGCGCTGAAGCTGCTCGAAGGCGATGCCGATAAGGCATTCCTGGCCACTCGCGAAGAGCTCAAGGGCGACCTGCTGGTCCAATTGGGCCGTACCGACGAAGCCCATGCTGCGTACGAAAAAGCCAAGGCCGCGCTGTCCGATGAAGCGGCAGTCGGTGGCCTACAAATCAAGCTGGACGACCTGGCCAAAGGGGATGCGTGACGTGATCCGTTGGAAACATGCAGCATTGCTGGCTCTGGCCGTTCTGGCCGCGGGTTGCAGCAGCAACAGCAAGAAAGAATTGCCACCTGCCGAACTGGTCGACTTCAAAGAAGAAGTGGTCCTGCAGAAACAGTGGAGCCGTTCGGTCGGTGACGGCCAGGGCGAAACCTACAACATGCTGGTTCCGGCGATCGACGGCAGCACCATCTACGCCGCCGACGTCACTGGCGTGGTAGAGGCGCTGGATCGCATGAACGGCGACGTCAAATGGAAACAGGACCTGGAGTTGCCTGTGTCCGGTGCCGTTGGCGTGGGTTACGGCTTGGTCATGATCGGTACCCTCAAGGGCGAAGTAGTCGCCCTGGATGCTTCGAGCGGCGAAGAGAAGTGGCGTGCGCGGGTGACCAGTGAAGTACTGGCTCCGCCGTCCACCAATGGCGATGTGGTTGTGGTCCAGACCCAGGATGACCGTGTGATTGGCCTCGACGCCGCCACCGGCAACCAGATGTGGGTCTATGACAGCACCCCGGCGGTACTGACCCTGCGTGGTACCAGTGCGCCAATCACCACCAACCGCCTGGCGGTCGCCGGTCTGTCGACCGGTAAAGTGGTGGCCCTGGATATCCGCAACGGCGTGCCGGTGTGGGAACAGCGCGTGGCCATTCCGCAAGGTCGTTCCGAGCTGGATCGTGTGGTCGACATCGACGGTGGCCTGCTGTTGTCCGGCGGCACCCTGTATGTCGCCAGTTACCAGGGTCGCGTAGCGGCGCTGGACCTGGAAAGCGGTCGTCCGCTCTGGCAGCGCGATGCTTCCAGCTATGCGGGTGTCGCTCAAGGTTTCGGCAGCGTCTATGTGAGCCTGTCTTCCGGCACAGTCGAAAGCGTCGACGAGCGTTCCACCACTGCACTGTGGAGCAACGACTCGCTGGCCCGCCGTCAACTGTCGGCCCCGGAAGTCTTCTCCAGCTACGTGGCGGTCGGTGACCTGGAAGGTTACCTGCACCTGCTGAGCCAGGTGGACGGTCGCTTCGTTGGCCGTGAGCGTATCGACAGCGATGGCCTGCGTGCGCGTCCGCTGGTGGTGGGCAACATGATTTATGTGTATGGCAACAGCGGCAAACTGGAAGCCCTGACCATCAAGTAATGGTTTGACTATGCTTGGGGTTGATCCCCAAGCGGCCTTGCCCCGGCAAGGTTCGCAGCACGTCCTGTGCTGCCCCGAGCACCAGCCGCTGCCTCGCAGCGGCTTTTGTATTTTCTGAATTAACGCAGTGGAGAGCCGCATGGTTCCCGTAATCGCCCTGGTGGGCCGACCGAACGTCGGCAAGTCCACCTTGTTCAACCGCCTGACTCGGACTCGCGACGCCATTGTCGGCGACCTGTCCGGTCTGACCCGTGATCGCCAATACGGTGAGGCCAAGTGGCAAGGGCGTACCTACATTCTGATCGACACCGGCGGTATCTCCGGTGACGAGCATGGCATGGACGAAAAGATGGCCGAGCAGTCGCTGCTGGCCATCGAAGAAGCTGATGTCGTCCTGTTCCTGGTAGACGCCAAGGCCGGTTTCACCGCGGCCGACCAGATGATCGGCGAGCACCTGCGCAAACGGAACAAGACCTCTTACGTGATTGCCAACAAGGTCGACAATATCGACCCTGACATGGCGCGTGCCGAGTTCGCCCCGCTGGGCATGGGCGACGCGATCCCGATCGCCGGTGCTCACGGCCGCGGTATCACGCAGATGCTGGAAATCGCCTTGCGCGAGTTCCCGAAAGACGACGCGGATGAGCCGGAAGAGGGTGAGGAAGAAGTCGTTGCCGAAGGCGAGGAAGCCAAGCGCATTCCGGGCCCGAGCGAAAAAGACGGGATCAAGATCGCCATCATCGGCCGGCCGAACGTGGGCAAGTCCACCCTGGTCAACCGCATGCTCGGCGAGGACCGGGTCATCGTCTACGACCAGCCCGGTACCACCCGCGACAGTATCTACATTCCCTTCGAGCGTAACGAAGAGAAGTACACGCTGATCGACACCGCCGGTGTGCGCAAGCGCGGCAAGATCCATGAGGAAGTCGAAAAGTTCTCGGTGGTCAAAACCCTGCAGGCGATCAAGGACGCCAACGTGGTGATCTTCGTCATGGACGCCCGCGAAGGTGTGGTGGACCACGACCTGAACCTGCTGGGCTTCGCCCTGGAAGCAGGTCGGGCCCTGGTCATCGCCCTGAACAAATGGGATGGCATGGACCCGCGCGAGCGTGACTATGTGAAGACCGAGCTGGAGCGCCGGCTGTTCTTCGTCGACTTTGCCGACATCCACTTCATCTCGGCGTTGCACGGTACTGGCGTGGGCAACCTCTACCAGTCGGTGCAGAACTCCTTCAAGTCCGCGGTAACCCGCTGGCCGACCAGCCGCCTGACGCAGATTCTCGAAGACGCCGTGAGCGAGCACGCGCCACCGATGGTCAACAACCGTCGCATCAAGCTGCGTTATGCCCACCTGGGTGGTGCCAACCCGCCGCTGATCGTGATCCACGGCAACCAGGTGGAGAAGGTGCCGAAGTCTTATGTGCGCTACCTGGAAAACACCTACCGGCGTGTTCTGAAGCTGGTCGGCACGCCGATCCGCATCGAATTCAAAGGTGGTGAAAACCCGTACGAAGGCAACAAGAACACGCTCACCGACCGTCAGGTCAACAAGAAGCGTCGCTTGATGACACACCACAAGAAGGCCGAGAAGAAGCGCAAGGACAAGCGCTGAGACTCGCTGCGGGAGCCGGTTTGCCGGCGAAGCCCTGGACCTGGTTCAACGCTTCGCCGATAAGCTACTTCCTATAGGACTTGCCTTGGAAAAAGGGCGCCTTTGGCGCCCTTTTTCATGCCTGTGGTTTGGGCTATTCTCGGGACCTCCCCGTGCCGCCGTAGAGCCGGGTGTTCAGCAGGGAATCACCCATGATCACCAGTAAGCTGCCGAATGTCGGCACCACCATCTTCACGCAAATGTCGCAGCTCGCCGTGGAAACCGGCGCGCTGAACCTGTCCCAGGGTTTTCCCGATTTCGATGGTCCGCAGGCCCTGCGCGATGCGGTCGCCCGGCATATCGCCAGCGGCCACAACCAATACGCACCGATGACCGGCCTGCCAGCCTTGCGCCAGCAAGTGGCGGCCAAGATCGCCCGCAGTTATGGCGTGCAGGTGAATGCCGACACCGAGGTAACCATCACTCCGGGCGCCACCCAGGCGATCTTCTGTGCCATCCATGCAGTGATCCAGCCCGGTGATGAAGTAATCGTCTTCGATCCTTGCTATGACAGCTATGAGCCTTCGGTGGAACTGGCCGGCGGGCGTTGTGTGCATGTGCAGTTGGGCCTGAACGATTTCGCCATCGACTGGCAGAAGCTCGGCGAGGCGCTGAGCCCGCGTACGCGGATGATCATTCTCAACGCGCCGCACAACCCCAGCGGGGCCCTGATCAGCCGTGCGGAACTGGATCAGTTGGCGGCGCTGATTCGTGATCGGGACATCTATCTGGTCAGCGACGAGGTGTACGAGCACCTGGTATTCGACGGCATCCCCCACGTCAGCGTGCTGGCCCATGAAGAGCTGTACCAGCGGGCATTCGTGGTCAGTTCCTTCGGCAAGACCTATCACGTGACCGGCTGGAAAACCGGCTACGTGGTCGCTCCACCGGCCCTGAGTACCGAGCTGCGCAAGGTGCATCAATATGTCAGCTTCTGCGGGGTGACCCCTTTGCAGTACGCTCTGGCGGACTACATGGCCGAACACCCGGAACATGTCGAAGAGCTTCCCGGTTTCTATCAGGCCAAGCGCGATCTGTTCTGCGACCTGCTGGGGCCTTCGCGGTTCAGCTTTACCCGGGTGGCCGGTACTTACTTCCAGCTGGTGGACTACTCGCGGATCCGCCCGGACCTGAATGATGTCGAGATGGCGATCTGGATGACCCGCGAGCACGGCGTCGCGACCATTCCGGTGTCGGTGTTCTACCGCGAGCCACCGCAAGGACAGCGTCTGGTAAGGCTATGCTTTGCCAAACGTGAGGAGACGCTGCGTCAGGCAGCGGAGAAGCTATGCGTGATCTGAGTGCTTTACCCAATCTGAATGTGGCGCTGATCCAGACCTCCCTGGTCTGGCACGACCGCCAGGCCAATCTCGAGCACTTCGAGCTGTTACTCGAACAGGCCCGGGGCGCCGACCTGATTATCCTGCCGGAAATGTTCACCACCGGATTTTCCATGGAGTCCGAAGCCCTTGCCGAGGCGGAAAACGGTCCGACCAGCAAGTGGCTGCGCAGCCAGGCTGCCAGGCTCGATGCGGTGGTCACCGGCAGCGTGATTATCCAGGCCACCGACGGCAGTCACCGCAACCGCCTGCTGTGGGCGCGTCCCGACGGTGAGGTCTGGCATTACGACAAGCGCCATTTGTTCCGCATGGCGGGCGAGCACGATCACTACACACCGGGCGAGCGCCAGGTGCAGTTCGAACTCAAGGGTTGGCGGGTCAGGCCGCTGATCTGCTACGACCTGCGTTTTCCGGTATGGAGCCGCGATGCACGGGATACCGACTTGCTGCTGTACACGGCCAACTGGCCGGGGGCGCGGCGTCAGCACTGGAATCGCTTGTTGCCGGCCAGGGCCATCGAAAACCTGTGTTATGTGGCGGCGGTCAATCGGGTCGGCACCGACGGCAAGGGGTTTGCCTACACCGGGGATAGCCAGGTGCTGGATTTCCAGGGCGAGACCCTGCTCAGCGCCGGTGAGGCCGACGGGGTATTCCAGGTCTGCCTGAATGCCGCGGACCTGGCGGCCTATCGCGCGCGCTTTCCAGCCTACCTCGATGCCGACACCTTCGAGTTCACCCAGGCTTAAAGATCTGTCGGGGTGGGCCGTTAAGGGGTAAGAGGATTTTCAGGGAGATTCATCATGACCACTATCGGTGCAGCGAGTATCAATCCATTCCCGCTGGGGGCCGCGCCGCAAAAGCTCAACATCGCCGAGCAGCAGGCCAGCCCGCTCGAGGTGCAGGACAAGCGCGTTGCCGAAGACAGCGACTCGGTGAGTGTCGACATGCAGGAATACGGCGCCAAGGCCGATCTCAACGCGTCCACCGCCGATATCGTCGCGCAGTTGCAGAAGCAGATCGACCAGACCGAAAAGACCCTGTCCGAGCAGCAGTCGCAATTGTCCGGGGTGCAGAAGGGCCAGGCGAGTGAGGAGCAGAAAGCGCAACAGGCCCTGGAGGTGCAGGCGCAGATCACGATCACCGCCAACAACCTGCAGGTGTTGCAGGCGGCCTTGCTCCAGGCGCTGACGGCGCGGATCAATACCACTGCCTGAGTGAGGCAATAAATACACAATAAAAAAGCCCCGGATCATCCGGGGCTTTTTTGTGGCCGTAAAACCGTCAGGCGGCTTTGGCGTCCAGCTGGCTCAGGGAGCGGTTCAGCGCGCTGAACAGGGCCTTGAAGCTGGCGGTAGTGATGTTTTCATCGATACCCACACCGTGCACCGCACGTTCGCCGTTCACACGCAGTTCGATATAGGCCGCGGCCTTGGCGTTGGTGCCCGCGCCGATGGCGTGCTCGTTGTAGTCCATGATTTCCACCGGAACCGGCAAGCCGGCCACCAGGGCTTCCAGGGCGCCATTGCCCTTGCCGCGCCAGTGCAGGTTGGTCTCGCCCTGGCCCTTGCTGGACACTTCCACTTCCACGGCGCTGTGGCCGTTTTCTTCCTGCAGGCGATGGCTGACCAGCGCGTACGGGGTGTTGGCCTGCAAGTATTCGCTGTGGAGCAGCGCGTGGATCTGCTGGGCGGTCATCTCCAGGCCCAGGCGATCGGTTTCACGCTGTACCACCTGGCTGAACTCGATCTGCATGCGACGCGGCAAGCTGATGCCGTATTCCTGCTCCAGCAGGTAGGCGATACCGCCTTTGCCCGACTGGCTGTTGACGCGAATCACCGCCTCGTAGCTGCGACCGATGTCGGCTGGGTCGATCGGCAAGTACGGTACTTCCCACAGCGCATCGGATTTCTGCTGGGCGAAGCCCTTGCGGATCGCATCCTGGTGCGAGCCGGAGAAGGCGGTGTGAACCAGGTCGCCGACATACGGATGACGAGGGTGCACCGGGATCTGGTTGCACTCTTCGACCACTTTGCGCACGCCGTCGATATCGGAGAAGTCCAGCTCCGGATCGATGCCCTGGGTATAGAGGTTCAGGGCCACGGTGACCAGGTCGACGTTGCCGGTACGTTCGCCGTTGCCGAACAGGCAACCTTCGACGCGGTCGGCGCCGGCCATCAGGCCCAGCTCGGTAGCGGCTACGCCAGTACCCCGGTCGTTGTGGGTGTGCAGGCTGATGATCACGCTGTCACGACGGTTGATGTGGCGGCCGAACCATTCGATCTGGTCGGCATAGATGTTCGGCGTGGCGACTTCGACGGTGGCCGGCAGGTTGAGGATCACCTTGTTGGCTGGCGTCGGGTTCCAGACCTCGATCACCGCGTCGCAGACTTCCTTGGCGAACTCCAGCTCAGTGGCGCTGAAGGTCTCTGGCGAGTATTCGAACTGCCATTGGGTTTCCGGCTGCTGGGCGGCGTATTTTACGAACAGCTTGGCAGCGTTCACTGCGATCTCTTTCACGCCTTCCTTGTCCTGGTTGAAGACAATGCGGCGGAACGATGGGCTGGTGGCGTTGTACAGGTGGACAATGGCTTTCTTCGCCCCGCGCAACGATTCGAAGGTACGGGCGATCAGGTCTTCACGGGCCTGGGTCAGCACCTGGATGGTGGTGTCGTCCGGGATGTGGCCGCCTTCGATCAGGGTGCGGACGAAGTCGAAGTCGGTCTGCGAAGCGGCCGGGAAGGAGGCCTCGATTTCTTTCACACCGACGGCGACCAGGGTTTTCCAGAAGCGCAGCTTCTTCACCGCATCCATCGGCTCGATCAACGACTGGTTGCCATCACGCAGGTCGGAGCTGCACCAGATCGGCGCGCGGGTGATGGTCTTCGATGGCCAGGTGCGGTCCGGCAAGTTGATGGTCGGGAACGCGCGGTACTTAGAGGAAGGGTCTTTGAGCATGCTCATGGGGAAATCCTTATTGTCCGGGCCGAAAAGAGGCGGCCTGCCGGTGAATCAATGGGTGTTGTTTGAAGCAGGGGACGAGGTACCGCGACTCAACCTGGCAGTCGTGCGCTGACGAGGCAGAGGCTTCGGTGTTGGCGGCGCTGAATGAGGGTGTGAGAGGTTTTCATGCCCTCAACCCTAACCACTGGGGTGAAAGATGGCAAGCAGTCGAAAAAAATTGAGATAAATCTCTTAAAGTTGAAGATTTTCGAGATTTTATTCTGCGAGGTTGGCGGCTGGTTCGATCTTATTGCGCAGACTTTTGAACCTGCGCAATCCCTGCGGGAGCCTGACTCAGGGCTGGAAGGCCCCGATAAAGATCGCCGGATCGACCCGGGCATCGTTCAGGCTGACGTTCCAGTGCATGTGCGGCCCGGTGGCGCGCCCGGTGGAGCCGACTTTCCCGACCACGCCGCCGCGGGCCAGTTGCTGGCCAACCTTCACGTCGATCTTCGACATATGGCAGAACATGCTGATAAAGCCCTGGCCGTGGTCGACGAATACGGTGTTGCCGTTGAAAAAGTAATTGCCGATCAGGATCACCTTGCCGGCCGCGGGCGTCTTGATCGGCGTGCCGGCGGGCACCGCGAAGTCCAGCCCGGCGTGTGGGTTGCGTTCCTCACCATTGAAGAAGCGGCGTACGCCGAACTTGCTCGACAGCGGCCCGTTCACCGGTTTGTCCAGCAGCAGGTTGCTCGGGGTGTTGGGGCTGAAACTGCGGTAGGCGCGGACCTGCTCGGCCAACTCGGCGTCAATGCGCTTGAGGTCGGCCGGGTCGGGATTGACCTGGCGCTTGTTCTTTAGCGTGATGTGCTGTTCCGGGTATTTCTTGCTGCCCACACTGAAGTCCAGATTGCGACCGCCAGCGCTGATCTGCTGGGTGCCGGGCTTGACGGTCAGCGGGATGCCGACAATCGCCAGCCAGTTGTTCTGTTCCTTGACCACCAGCAGCGGTTTTCCCTGGTAGCTTGCCTTGGGCGCCTGGGCGGCGCTGCCCAGGTCGATCACCGCCACGCCGCCGGGCACCGGTTTGTTCAGCAGGCGCGTGATGTAGCTATCGGCGTGGGCGTTGAAGGTCAGGCACAGCAACAGCAGGGAGCTCAGAAAACGCGGCATGGATCAATCCAGTAAAGAAAGGGTGACAGGCGTCAGGTGATTGTCCTCGACCCGGACCTGCAGTTCGCCTTCACCAAGGCGGGCCTTGAGGCGCTGGCCCGGCTGGGTCTGTGCGGCACTGCGAATGGCCTGGCCGCGTTCGTCCAACAGGATGCTGTAGCCACGACCCAGGGTAGCCAGCGGGCTGACCACATGCAGGGTCTGCATCTGGCTTTGCAACTGCAGGCGACGGGACTTCAGGCCTTCGCGCATGGCGCGTGGCAGGCGTTCGGCCAGGCTGTCGAGGCGTTGCCGCAGCAGCGCCAGTTGCCGCCCGGGGTGCTGGCCGGCGAGCCGGGTTTCCAGGCGGATCAGGCGCTCGCGACGAGTATTGAGGCTGCGCTCGAACGCCCGGCGCATACGCATGTCCAGGTCGTCCAGGCGTTGTGCTTGCTGGCGCAGGCGTTCGCCGGGGTGACGCAGGCGCCGGGCCATGCCCTCCAGGCGCAGGCGGTCGCGCAGCAGCCGATCGCGCATGCGCATCACCAGGCGTCGATGCAGGCTTTCGACCCGGTGTTGCAGGTCGCTGGAGTCCGGCGCGAGCAATTCGGCCGCCGCCGAGGGCGTCGGTGCGCGCACGTCGGCGACGAAGTCGCTGATCGATACGTCGGTTTCATGACCCACGGCGCTGACGATCGGCGTGACGCAGGCATCTACCGCCCGGGCCACGGCTTCTTCGTTGAAGCACCAGAGGTCTTCCAGGGAGCCGCCGCCACGGGCCAGGATCAGCGTGTCGAAGCCCTGGGCATCGGCCATTTTCAGGGCGCGGACGATCTGCGCGGTCGCCTCGCGGCCTTGCACGGCGGTCGGGATCAGGGTCAGGGCCACGTGCGGTGCGCGGCGCCGGAACACGCTGATGATGTCGCGAATCACCGCCCCGGTCGGCGAACTGATAATGCCGATACGCTGGGGATGGGCGGGCAGCGGCACCTTGCGTTCGGTGCTGAACAGGCCTTCGGCGCTGAGCTTTTCCTTCAAGGCATCGAAGGCCAGGCGCAGGGCGCCGTCGCCGGCCGGTTCGACCGTATCGAGGATCAGCTGGTAGTCGCCGCGGCCCTCGAACAGCGAGACCTTGCCGCGCACCTTGACCGCCAGGCCGTCCTTCAGCGCCTGGCGCACCCGTGCGGCATTTTGCCGAAACAGCGCGCAACGCACCTGGGCATTGCTGTCCTTGAGGGTGAAATACACATGGCCGGACGCCGGGCGGGCGAGGTTGGAGATTTCGCCTTCGACCCAGATGTTGCTGAACACGTCTTCCAGCAACACCCGCGCACGGCCGTTGAGCTGGCTGACGGTCAGGACTTCGCGGTCCAGGCCGAGTCTTGCAAAGGGATCTTTAATCATGGGGCGCAGTTTAAAGGCATTCGGCGAACAATCTCCATGGCTCGAAACAAAAGGAGACGATGCCTTGCCGGCCTCGAATACTCCTTCGGCGGTTAGGGTGTGAGGGCACCATGGAAGTGTTCGATGAACTGCTTGACCAGCGGTGTCGGGTCCTGCCGACAGGCGAGGGCGACTGTGCTCTGGCACTCCGGGTCCGCCAAGGGCAGGAAGTGCAGGCTGGTGGGTGCGATGTCTTGCATCGATTCGGGCAGCAGGGCGATGCCGAATCCGGCCTGGATCAGTTGCAGCTGCGTGGTCTTGCGCGACAGCACCCGCGCCGCCTTGGGGAAAAAGCCCTGGCGCATGCACAACTCGGCCGACAGGTAACTCAGGCCGCCGCGTTGTGGATGGGGAATGGAGATAAAGGCTTCGTCGCGCAGTTGCGCCAGATCCACGCCCCGTTCAGGAGGACTTAATGCAAGAGGATGGCTCGGCGGCACGGCCAGCAGCAGGCGCTCGTTGAACAGCGGCGTGATCTGCACACCCTCGCGCTGGCGCAGTACCGGCAGCCGTAGCAGGCCGATATCCAGCCGGCCTTCGGCGACTTCCTCCAGCTGCGCTTCGGAAGACAGGGTGGCGATGTCCATCGAGGCGCCCGGGCACTGCTCCAGATAACCGCTGATGGCCCGCAGCAAACGGCCGCTCATGGACACCGTGCTGGAATGGCTCAGGCGCAATGTCCCCAGTTGCCCATGGCCGACCCGGGTCGCCAGTTCGCTGGCCTTGTTCAGCTCATCGAGCAGGTTGCGGGCGCGCGGGTAGAAGGCTTCGCCCGCCGCCGTCAGCCTGGGCAGGCGCGCGGTGCGCTCGAACAGTGGTGTCTTTAACAGGGTCTCCAGTTCCTTGATCTGTCGGCTGAGGGCGGACTGGGCAATGAACAGGCGTTCGGCGGCGGCGCTGAAACTGCCGCTGTCGGCGATTTCCACGAAGTAGCGCAGTTGGCGGGTTGAAATCACTCGTCATGCCTTTTTGAGATGGGTTGCTGGCTTTGATGATATTAGTCGCAAGGCTTGTGGCTGGCTAAAGTCATTCCTTGATTAAAGGAGGATGGCGAATCGATGAGCATGGTCGAGTTGTTGGGGCAGTGGTCGTGGGGAGCGAGTGGCTGGTTGGCGATCGGCCTGGGGATCGCCCTGGCTTATATCGTGTTTGGCATTGCCGGGTTCGGTACGGCGCTGGTGGCCGGACCGGTGCTGATCCTGTTCATGCCGCTGTCGAAAATAATCCCGCTGCTGGTGCTGCTGGATTTTGTCGCGGCCTTCGGCAATCTCTTGCCGTCGCGGCGGGAGGTCGATCGCTCCGAGCTGGTACGCCTGCTACCGTGCATGGCGCTGGGCTGCACCCTGGGGGTGATCTTCCTGCTCAACCTCAAGTCCGACCTGTTGCTGCTGTTGATGGGGCTGTTTATCAGCGCTTATGCGGTATACAGCCTGTGGGTCAAGGCAAGGCCCAAGGCGCTGGCGGCGGGCTGGGCGATTCCCATGGGGACCGTGGGCGGGGCATTCGGGGCGCTGTTTGGCAGTGGCGGCTTTTTATATGCGATCTATCTGAACGGTCGCCTGCCCAAGGATGCGGCGCGGGCCACCCAGAGTGCGTTGATCAGTTGCAGCACGGTGGTGCGCCTGAGCCTGTTCGCCATTGCCGGAGTTTATGCGCAGCTGCCTTTATTGCTGCTGGCGCTGTGCTTGTTGCCGGTGATGGCGCTGGGCTTGTGGATGGGGCGGCGGCTGACCCTGAAGTTGTCCCGCGAGGCGTTCGTCCGGCTGGTGACCTGGCTGGTGCTGGCCAGCGGCATTGCCCTGATCGGTCGTTACCTGAGCACTTGACCTGTGGGGTTCAGGGATTAAGCTGCGGGCCCTCGGATCTACCCGGCATGTCGACTTCTACACTTATTGGTAGGTATCGGCTCGCAGGCGTACCGTCCGAGCAGGCGACGCAGACTTCCCTTCAGACGCTTCAGGCCTCACCCATGAACTCGCAAAGCATCATCGTTCCGAAAATCTCCACCTTGCCGGTTCACGAACCCCGCGCCCGGGCGATCGTGCGCTGGCTGGTGCGCAAGAACATCGTCGAGGAAGCCTTGAGCACCTGTGGCCGTACCGGCAATCGAATGGCGCACGCCATTGCCCCTGGCGCGCGCGAAGTCGTGCTGCACCCGGAAGCCTTGCCCTTCGGCGAGCCGGTCAACGGCCTGGAGATCATTACCAAGCGCTGCATCTATACCCCGGCCAAGGGGTTTCTCGAGGAAGCGGGTTGCGCCGAGTGCCGCCAGGAAGTGGGGGAGGCGCTGTTCGAGAGCCTGGAAGACTGGATGCCCGGGCGCACCGATAACTTCACCTGCCCCGAGTGCGGGCATGAAGATGACATCAACGGTTTTCTGTTCTTGCAGGAGTGCGGGTTTTCCAACCTCGGTTTCATCTTCAACAACTGGGCCGAGGCCGGGTTCAAGCAGAGCTTTCTCGACGAGTTCGCCGAATGGCTGGATCAGCCGGTGAGCTGGGTGAAGGTGGAGTTGTAAGGGGATTTCGGCAGCCGGGCCCGGGTGGTGAAATCATCGCCGGCAGGTGCAATGCTGGTCCGCGAAACAGACGCTGCGTTTCGGCAAATTCCCCATCCATCACCCCGTTGATAATAGACAGAGTTTTACATTGAGCCCGGGTAGGTGTCTGAGTATAATGGCGCGCTTCCATTTTCCCGCTCGGGAGCCCCCGCGATGCTGCGTATCAGCCAAGAAGCTCTGACCTTCGACGACATTCTCCTAGTGCCTGGTTATTCCGAGGTGCTTCCTAACGAAGTCAGTCTCAAGACCCGTCTTACCCGTGGCATCGAGCTGAATATTCCACTGGTTTCCGCCGCAATGGACACCGTCACTGAAGCCCGTCTGGCAATCGCCATGGCTCAGGAAGGTGGCATCGGCATCATCCACAAGAACATGACCATCGAGCAGCAAGCTGCCGAAGTCCGCAAGGTCAAGAAGTTCGAAGCCGGCGTCGTCAAAGACCCGATCACCATCGAGGCTGACGCCACGGTGCGCGACCTGTTCGAACTGACCCGCATGCACAACATTTCCGGCGTTCCGGTACTGCACGATGGCGACCTGGTCGGTATCGTCACTTCCCGTGACGTGCGTTTCGAAAACCGCCTGGACGCCAGCGTCCGTGAAGTGATGACGCCTAAAGAGCGCCTGGTCACGGTCAAGGAAGGCGCCGACAAGAACGATGTGCGCGAGCTGCTGCACAAGCACCGCATCGAGCGCGTGCTGATCGTCGACGACAAGTTCGCCCTCAAGGGTATGATGACCGTCAACGACATCGAAAAAGCCAAGGCTTACCCGCTGGCCAGCAAGGACGATCAAGGTCGTCTGCGCGTAGGTGCTGCAGTCGGTACCGGTAAAGACACCGGTGACCGCGTGGCTGCCCTGGTCAACGCCGGTGTGGACGTGGTAGTGGTCGACACCGCCCACGGTCACTCCAAGGGCGTGATCGACCGCGTTCGCTGGGTCAAGGAGAACTACCCGCAAGTGCAGGTGATCGGCGGCAACATCGCCACCGGTGCCGCTGCCAAGGCCCTGGCCGCAGCTGGCGCCGACGCAGTCAAGGTCGGTATCGGCCCTGGCTCGATCTGCACCACCCGTATCGTCGCCGGTGTCGGCGTACCGCAAATCAGCGCCATCGCCAATGTCGCCGCTGCCCTTGAAGGCACCGGCGTTCCATTGATCGCCGACGGCGGCATCCGCTTCTCCGGTGACCTGTCCAAGGCCATCGTCGCCGGTGCTTCCGCAGTGATGATGGGCTCGATGTTCGCCGGTACCGAAGAAGCGCCAGGCGAAATCGAACTGTTCCAGGGCCGTTCCTACAAGGCTTACCGCGGCATGGGTTCGCTGGGCGCCATGTCCCAGGCCCAGGGCTCTTCCGACCGTTACTTCCAGGACTCCTCCGCGGGTGCCGAGAAGCTGGTTCCGGAAGGCATCGAAGGCCGTGTTCCTTACAAGGGTACCCTGACCGCCATCATCCATCAGTTGATGGGTGGCCTGCGTTCTTCCATGGGCTACACCGGTAGCGCCAATATCGAAGAAATGCGCACCAAGCCAGAGTTCGTACGCATCACTGGCGCCGGTATGGCTGAGTCCCACGTCCATGACGTGCAGATCACCAAGGAAGCGCCGAACTACCGCGTAGGTTGATGCTTCAAGCAAAACGTTAAATGACCGGGGCTGTTTTATTCAGCCCCGAGTCGTTTCTGAATCACGACTGTTTTCGAATTACCTAGACGAGACTGAATCATGGCCCTCGACATTCATGCCCACCGCATCCTGATCCTCGATTTCGGTTCTCAGTACACCCAATTGATCGCCCGTCGCGTGCGTGAAATCGGCGTGTACTGTGAACTGCATCCGTTCGACATGGATGATGAAGCGATTCGCGAATTCGCTCCAAAAGGCGTCATTCTCGCCGGCGGCCCCGAGTCCGTGCACGAAGCCGACAGCCCGCGCTGCCCGCAAGCGGTGTTCGACCTGGGCGTGCCGGTCTTCGGTATCTGCTACGGCATGCAGACCATGGCCGAGCAAATGGGCGGCAAGGTCGAGGGTTCCGAGCTGCGTGAATTCGGTTACGCCCGCGTCGATGTGGTTGGCAAGAGCCGCTTGCTGGACGGCATCGAAGACCACGTCGACGCCGACGGCCTGTTCGGCCTCGATGTGTGGATGAGCCACGGTGACAAGGTCACCAAGATGCCGGAAGACTTCCACATCCTGGCCAGCACTCCGAGCTGCCCGATCGCCGGCATGTTCAACGACGACCTGCGCTACTACGGCGTGCAGTTCCACCCGGAAGTGACCCACACCAAGCAGGGCGGTCGCATCCTGTCGCGCTTCATCCTCGACATCTGCGGCTGCGAAGCCCTGTGGACGCCGTCGAAGATCGCAGAAGACGCTATCGCCCAGGTGCGTGCCCAAGTGGGCACCGACAACGTCCTGCTCGGCCTGTCCGGCGGCGTCGACTCCTCGGTGGTCGCGGCCCTGCTGCACAAGGCCATCGGCGATCAGCTGACCTGCGTCTTCGTCGACAACGGCCTGCTGCGCCTGCACGAAGGTGAGCAAGTGATGGCCATGTTCGCCGAGAACATGGGCGTCAAGGTGATCCGCGCCAACGCCGAGGAGCAGTTCCTCAACAACCTGGCCGGCGAAGCCGACCCGGAGAAGAAGCGCAAGATCATCGGCCGTACCTTCATCGACGTGTTCGATGCCGAATCCTGCAAGCTGGACAACATCAAGTTCCTGGCCCAGGGCACCATCTACCCGGACGTGATCGAGTCGGCTGGCGCCAAGAGTGGCAAGGCCCACGTGATCAAGTCGCACCACAACGTGGGCGGCCTGCCGGAAGAAATGAACCTCAAGCTGGTCGAGCCCTTGCGCGAGCTGTTCAAGGACGAAGTCCGTCGTCTGGGCCTGGAGCTGGGACTGCCGTACGACATGGTCTACCGTCACCCGTTCCCGGGCCCGGGCCTGGGCGTGCGCATCCTCGGCGAAGTGAAGAAGGAATACGCCGACCTGCTGCGTCGCGCCGACCACATCTTCATCGAAGAGCTGCGCAAGGCCGACTGGTATCACAAGGTCAGCCAGGCGTTCGTGGTGTTCCAGCCGGTGAAATCGGTGGGCGTGGTCGGTGACGGCCGTCGTTACGCCTGGGTCGTGGCCCTGCGTGCCGTGGAAACCATCGACTTCATGACCGCGCGTTGGGCGCACCTGCCTTACGAGCTGCTGGAAACCGTCAGCGGCCGGATCATCAACGAAATCGAAGGCATCTCCCGCGTCACCTACGACGTGTCGAGCAAGCCGCCAGCCACCATCGAGTGGGAATGATCCCGGCCGAGTGATCGGCTGCTGATCGTTCAGGCAACAGCAATGGCGATCGAGACCTTCGGGTGTCGATCGCCATTTGTGTTTCAGGGTCTTTAAAGAGCCCGGTTCCCAGCCTTTCCGCAATACCAGGAAAGACATGGGCCCATCATCGCCCGCCTGGCCTGTGTACCCTCGGCAGATATTCATCGAACTCCCCCCGGCGGCCTTTGGCGATGCCGACGCAGGCGTTGAAATAATTCATGGTTGTCAGTTGACAACCTTTTCATTGTTGACGAGACTGGAGGCCATGGATGGCTCGCACACCTCATCCCAAGAAAGACATTGAAATGGCGCTGCGTTACGCCGAGTGGCAGGGCTGGCGCGTCGAAGTCGGCGGTAGCCATGCCTGGGGCAAAATCTACTGCCCTTACAACAGCGAGGTGTGCCGGTGCGGCGAGTTCTGCATCACCAGTGTGTGGAGCACGCCGAAAAATCCCCTCCAGCATGCCCGGGCGCTGTGCCGGGTAGTCGACAACTGCACGCTGAATCAGCTGCGCGGCGGGAAAGTCCCGCAACCTCGTCGGGAGTCATGACCATGGAATACCTGTTTACCCTCAACTACCTGCTGCCTGCCCACGACTGCGACCCGGACGTGCTGGTGGAGCGCCTCGGCGCGGGGGGCTGCACCGACGCGCTGGTCGGTACCGGGCTGGCGGGGCGCCTGGCGCTGGAGTTCAGTCGTGAGGCTGAAAGCGGTGAGGCGGCGCTGCTCAGTGCCCTGGGCGATATCAAGCGGATCATTCCGGACGCACGGCTGGTAGAAGCCAGCCCGGATTTCGTCGGCCTGAGCGAGATTGCCGATATCGTCGGGGTCTCCCGGCAGAACATGCGCAAGCTGATGCTCAACCATGCCGGCAGTTTCCCCCTGGCGATCCACGAGGGTAGTGCCTCGCTCTGGCATCTGGCGGAAGTGCTGAGCTGGCTGGATGCCCGGGGCGGTTACGAGTTGCAGCACCCGGTGATAGAGGTAGCGCGGGTCGCGCAATCCGTGAACATCGCCAAGGAGGCCCGGCGGATCGGCACCCCGAGCGCCGAACTGATGGCGCTGCTGGGCTGAGCGGGCCTGCCGCGGTGGTCAGCGTCGGGCGACGTCCGAGAAGTAGAACTTGTCCAGGGTGTGGCGTGACTCGGTGTACTCGAACTGCCGGCCGTCCTGCAGGAAGGTCTGGTTGCTGACCACTATCACGTGGCTCTGGCCCTCCAGGTCCAGGTGCTGCTGGTCATCCCGGGTGCGTGGAATCGCTTCGATGGTCCGCTGGGCGTAGCTGATCTGCAATTGCAGGGTCTGCTCGATGTAGGCGTAGATCGAGTGCTCGGCAATCTGCCGGTCCAGCCCCGGGATCAACTCGGCGACGAAGTGGTTGATGTCGAGAATCACCCGTTTGCCATCGATACGCCGCACCCGCTTGATGCGGGTAATCAGGCTACCTTCCTCGGCCTGCAGGTGTTCGCGCAACGCGCCTTCGAGAGGAAACTGGGTGAACTCCACCACCTCGGTGCTGACGTCGTTGCCCAGGCGCGGATAGGTTTCCTGGAAGCTGACGATACCGCCCAGTTGGAACTCGATCGGGTGCGGCGACAGCACAAAAGTGCCCTTGCCGTGGATCTTCTGGGCGAAGCCACGCTCTTGCAGCTGCTCGATGGCCTTGCGCACGGTGCCGCGGCTGGCCTGGTAGCTGTCCATCAACTCGGTTTCGGAAGGCAGGCGAGCACCGCGTTCCAGGCGCTCGGTGGTGATGCTGGCAAGCAGATCGCTGTAGATCTGGTTGTATTTACTCATGGGATGGCTCTGTGCCGTCTGCGCTCAAGGCGGGAACCTTAAGGGCCGTGAGCGGATTTGTCTATTTGAGGCGCTGGGGTCGAGCGCCTGGCTGCGAGTGTCGAACTGGCGATGAAACACCTTACAGCAGTTTAAGAATTTTCTGTCGCGCATGGCGTGCTCTGCCGGAAAACACGGGTCTAGAGCCGTTCTCGCGCAGAAGAGATTCACTGCGACCTGGATTTCGGAGCGGCATCGGTAAACTCGTCTATACGAGTTGTTGCTTTAACTCGTACAGACGAGTATTTTTCGCTTCGGCGTGCTGCCAATAACAAAAAACCAAAGCGGAAGAACAAGCATGAGCCACGATTACTCCACGATCGCCAGCGAGTTGCTGCACAGCCTCGGTGGCGCCGACAACCTCGAACAAGCCGCGCATTGCGTCACCCGCCTGCGCCTGGCGCTCAAGGACCCGAGCCTGGTGGACAGCGCGACGCTGAACCAGATCGATCTGGTCAAGGGCTCGTTTTTCACCGGTGGCCTGTTCCAGGTGGTCATTGGCCCCGGTGAAGTCGAAAAGGTCTATGCCGCGTTGCGCCAGCTCACCGGGCTGGCGGCGTCCACCATCGCCGACGTCAAGCAGAAGGGCGCCGACAAGACCAACGCCATGCAGCGCCTGGTGCGGGTGTTTTCCGATGTCTTCATGCCGATCCTGCCGGCGCTGATCATTGCCGGCCTGCTGATGGGGGTGAACAACCTGATCGGCGCCAAGGGCATGTTCATCGAGGGCCGCACCCTGCTCGAGGCCTACCCGACCCTGGATGGCGTGTGGAGCCTGATCAACCTGATGGCCAACACCTCCTTCGTATTCCTGCCAGCCTTGGTGGGCTGGTCGGCGGCCAAGCGTTTTGGCGGCAGCGAGATCCTCGGCATCGTGCTGGGCCTGATGCTGGTGCATCCCGACCTGCTCAATGCCTGGAACTACGGCAAGGCCGTGGCCGGGCTGGAGGGCCAGAGCCTGCCGTACTTCGACATCTTCGGCCTGTTCCAGATCGAGAAGGTCGGCTACCAGGGGCAGATCCTGCCGATCCTGCTGGCGGCCTATGTCATGAGCGTCATCGAAAAATGGCTGCGGGCGCGGGTGCCGAACGCGATCACCCTGCTGGTCGTGCCTATCACCACCATAGTGGTCACCGGCGTGCTGGCGCTGGCGGTGATCGGCCCGGTGACCCGGCACCTGGGGATCCTGATCACCGAAGGCGTGGTCACCCTGTTCGAGCTGGCGCCGATGGTCGGCGGGGCGATTTTCGGCCTACTCTACGCGCCGCTGGTGATCACCGGCATGCACCACATGTTCCTCGCCGTGGACCTGCAACTGATCTCGACCCAGGGCGGCACCTTCATCTGGCCGATGATCGTCATGTCCAACCTGGCCCAGGGCAGCGCGGCGCTGGCGGTGTTCAGCATGAGCCGCAACGCACGGGACCGCAGCATGGCCTCGACCTCGGCGATCTCCGCCTATTTCGGTATCACCGAGCCGGCCATGTTCGGCGTCAACCTGCGCTACAAGTTCCCGTTCTACGCCGCGCTGATCGGCTCGGCGCTGGGCTGCATTTTCCTCTCGCTGAACAAGGTCCAGGCCTCGGCCATCGGTGTCGGCGGGCTGCCGGGGTTCATCTCGATCATTCCCCAGTACATCCCGATGTTCGTGGTCGGCATGGTCGTCGCCCTGGTGGTGCCGTTCGTACTGACCTGCGGCTTGAGCATGAAGATCATCCGGCCGGGGTATCGCGTCGCCTGACAGATCGCGATAAGGCCCCCACGGCCAGTACCCAACCCATTGAAGGAGCCCGTCATGCAAAACTGGCAGCGTTCGGTGATCTACCAGATCTACCCGAAGAGTTTCTACAGCCACAGCGGGCAGGCCACCGGCGACCTGCTGGGGGTGGTCGACAAGCTCGACTACCTGCACTGGCTGGGTGTCGATTGCCTGTGGCTCACCCCGTTCCTGCGCTCGCCGCAGCGCGACAACGGCTACGACATCAGCGACTACTACGCCATCGACCCGAGCTACGGGACCATGGCCGATTGCGAGCTGCTGATCGCCGAGGCCGGCAAGCGCGGCATCAAGCTGATGCTGGACATCGTGGTCAACCACACCTCCATCGAACATGAGTGGTTCCAGCAGGCCCGCAGCAGCCTCGACAACCCGTACCGTGACTTCTACATCTGGCGTGACCAGCCGAACAACTGGGAATCCAAGTTCGGCGGTTCCGCCTGGGAGTACGAGGCGCAGACCGGCCAGTACTACCTGCACCTGTTCGACCATACCCAGGCCGACCTCAACTGGGACAACCCCCAGGTGCGCGCCGAAGTGTTCAAGATGATGCGCTTCTGGCGCGACAAGGGCGTTGGCGGCTTCCGCCTGGACGTGATCAACCTGATCTCCAAGCCGGCCGATTTCCCTGAAGACGCCAGCGATGGCCGGCGCTTCTATACCGACGGCCCGAACGTGCACGCGTACCTGCAGCAGATGCATCGCGAGGTCTTCGAGGGCTTTGACCTGATCAACGTCGGCGAGATGTCCTCCACCAGCCTCGAGCACTGCATTCGTTATTCGCAGTCCGAGTCGAAAGAGCTGTCGATGACCTTCAACTTCCACCACCTGAAGGTCGATTACCCGAACCTGCAGAAGTGGATCCGCGCCGATTTCGACTTCCTCCAGCTCAAGCGCATCCTCTCCGACTGGCAGAGCGGCATGCAGGCCGGCGGTGGCTGGAATGCGCTGTTCTGGTGTAACCACGACCAGCCGCGGGTGGTGTCGCGTTTTGGCGATGACGGCGAGCACCGCGTGGTCTCGGCGAAGATGCTCGCCACCGCGCTGCACTTCCTCCAGGGCACGCCGTTCGTGTACCAGGGCGAGGAGCTGGGCATGACCAACCCCGGCTTTACCCACATCGACCAATACCGCGATGTCGAGACCCTGAACATCTACCGCCTCAAGCGCGAAACCGGCAACAGCGAGGCGGACAACATGGCGGCGATCATGCAGAAGTCCCGGGACAACGGGCGCACGCCGATGCAATGGAATGCCGGGGCCCATGCCGGTTTCAGCAGCGTCGAACCCTGGATCGGCGTGCCGGCCAGTGCCGTGCAGATCAACGTCGAGCAGCAGCTCGAAGACCCGGATTCGGTGTTGCACCACTACCGCCAGCTGATTGCCCTGCGCCGTTGCGAGCCGCTGATCCAGGACGGCGAATATCGCCAGTTGCTGGCCGAGCACCCGCAGGTCTGGGCCTATCTGCGCGAGGGCCAGGGCGAACGCCTGCTGGTGGTGAACAATTTCTATGGCAACGCCTGCGAAGTGCAGTTGCCGGAAGGAGTGATGACCGAGCGCATGGAGCAGCGCCTGGTCATCAGTAACTACGCGGACCATGGAACCCGCAGCCGCGAGCTGTTCCTGCGACCCTACGAGTCCTTTGTCCTGCATCTGATCGACCGCTGACAACCTTTCCCGCATGAGCGCGGCGTGCCCGGCACACCGCGAGCTTTCGCTCGCCGGTAGGGCGGCGCCTGCGGGGCACACACACAGAATAAAAATAATGGGGTGGCTTATGAAAACAACAATAAATCGCGGCCTTGCGGCCTCCTGCGTCTGCCTGGCCCTGCCGTTCCCGGCCCAGGCCCTGGAGTTCGCCGGTTACCTGCGCAGCGGTCTCGGGACCTCGGTCAACAGCAGCTCGCAGTCGTGTTTCCAACTGCCCGGCGCGCAGTCCAAATACCGCCTGGGCAACGAATGCGAACAGTACGCCGAGCTGGAACTGCGCCAGGACCTCTACACCCTGGCCGACGGCTCGGTATTCAGCGTCGACGCCATGGCGTCGCTCTATAACCAGTACGACCGCAGCCTGACCTTCCAGGGCGACAACGGCTCGGCGCGCATGCCGCAGATGTATGCCCAGTGGTCGAACATGCCCAGCCTCAATGGCGGCTCGTTGTGGGCCGGCCGGCGTTACTACAAGCGCAACGACATTCATATCTCCGACTTCTACTACTGGAACCAGAGCGCCACCGGAGGCGGCATCGAGGACGTGTTGATCGGCGACCTGAAATACAGCTACGCGTTCTCGCGCAAGGACAACCTGTACCAGAAGGACTACATCAACCGGCACGATTTCAACGTCGCCGGTTTCAAGACCAACCCCGGCGGCGAGCTGGAACTGGGCCTGAGCTACATCGACAAGCCCGACAGTCGCGACGCCCATCGGGGTTGGGCGATCACCGCCCAGCACGTGCAAAAGGACTTCCTGGGTGGCAAGAACAAGCTGGCGCTGCAGTACGGCGAAGGCCCGGGCACCGGGCTGGGTTACACCGGCAATGTGCAACTGGACGACAGCAACAAGAGCTACCGGCTGGTGGAGTTCTTCGACTGGCAACTGACCCCGCGCTTTGGCGGGCAGGTCGAAGCGATCTATCAGAAAGACATCCGCCCCGACGGTAACGACCAGAACTGGATCTCCCTGGGTATCCGCCCGGCCTATGCGATCAGCGAGCAGTTCAAGCTGGTCACCGAGCTGGGCCACGATCAGGTCGAGGCCCCCGGTGGTACGCGCAAGCTCAGCAAGTTCACCTTCGCCCCGACCTGGTCACCCAAGGGCCCGGAATTCTGGGCGCGCCCCGAGGTGCGTCTGTACTACACCTATGCCAGCTGGAACCAGGCCGCCAAGCGCGCGGCGAACGAGTTGGCGGCGGGCTCGGCGCTGTCCGATACCGGCGTCTTCGGCACGGCCAGGCATGGTGCGAACGTCGGATTGCAGGTCGAGTACTGGTGGAAATAAGCGATGCTGTCGGGGCTCGCGCTCCATCGGCACTTACAAGAACAAACAGCAGGTGAAGTCATGGCTACAACCCAACAATTGCAACTGCTCGCGCCGCTGTCGGGGCTGCTGATACCCCTGGAACAAGTGCCGGACCCGGTGTTCTCAAGCCGGGTCATCGGTGACGGCCTGTGCATCGACCCGACCTCGCAGACCTTGCGCGCGCCGCTAGCCGGTGTGGTCAGCAACGTGCAGGACAGTGGCCATGCGGTGAGCATCACTGACGACAACGGCGTGCAGGTGCTGATGCACATTGGCCTGGACACGGTGAATCTGGCGGGCAAGGGCTTTAGCCGCCTGGTGCAGGAGGGCCAGCGGGTCGAGGCCGGGCAGCCGCTGATCGAGTTCGATGCCGACTACATCGTCGTGCATGCCCGCAGCCTGTTGACGCTGATGCTGGTGGTCAGTGGCGAGCCGTTCACTTGGCTGACAGGGGGCAGCGCGCTGGTGGACAGCGGTCAGCCGCTGTTGCAGTTGAGCCTGGGCGAGACGCTGCCAACCGCGGAGTCCGAGGAAGAGGGCGAGGCGCTGTTCTCCAAACCCGTGACGCTGCCCAATCCCAATGGCCTGCATGCGCGCCCGGCGGCGGTATTCGCCCAGGCGGCCAAGGGCTTCAAGGCGAACATCTGCCTGCACAAGCAGCAGGCCAGCGCCAACGCCAAGTCCCTGGTGGCGATCATGGCGTTGCAGACCGCGCAGGGCGATGCCTTGCAGGTCAGCGCGGCGGGCGCGGATGCCGAGGCGGCGATCAAGGCCCTGGCCGAGTTGCTGGCGAGTGGTTGTGGCGAAGCGGTGACGACGGTGAGTGCCGCCGAGCCTGTGGCGCCGGTTGCCACGCCATCGGGCAAGTTGCTGCGCGGCGTCTGCGCCTCGACGGGGTCGGCCTTCGGGCAGGTGGTGCAGGTGGCCGAGCAGAAGCTCGAGATTATCGAACTCGCCAGCGATCAGGCGGCGCAACGCGAGCGGCTGGAACGGGCGCTGGCGCAGGCCACCGAGGCCCTGCAAGTCCTGCGGGATAAAGCCGCCAGCACAGCCCAGGGCGAGATTTTCAAGGCCCATCAGGAACTGCTGGAAGACCCGAGCCTGTTGGAGCAGGCCCATGCCCTGATCGCCGACGGCAAAAGCGCGGCATTCGCCTGGAACAGCGCCACCGAGGCCACCGCCGAGCTGTTCAAGGGCCTGGGCAATCCGTTGCTGGCCGAGCGCGCCCTGGACCTGATGGATGTCGGGCAGCGGGTGCTCAAGTTGCTGCTGGGCGTGCAGGACAGCGCCTGGGCCCTGCCGGAGCAGGCGATCCTGATTGCCGAGCAGCTCACTCCGTCCCAGACCGCCGGCCTGGATACCCGTAAGGTGCTGGGGTTTGCCACGGTCGGCGGCGGCGCTACCAGCCATGTGGCGATTCTGGCCCGGGCCCTGGGCTTGCCGGCGGTCTGCGGCCTGCCGGTACAGGTACTGGCGCTGGCCAGCGGCACGCCGGTGCTGCTGGATGCCGACCAGGGCGAGTTGCACCTGGACCCGCAGCTGGTGGTGATCGAGCAGTTGCAGGCGCGGCGTCAGCAGCAACAGCAGCGCCAGCGCCAGGAGCTGGAGAAGGCCGCCCAGGCCGCGGTGACCCGCGACGGCCATCACGTCGAGGTGACGGCCAACGTCGCCTCGCTGGCCGAGGCCGAGCAGGCCATGGACCTGGGCGGGGAGGGCGTCGGTCTGTTGCGCTCGGAGTTCCTGTACCAGGACCGCGGCGTCGCCCCGAGCCATGAGGAACAGGCCGCGACCTACAGCGCCATCGCCCGGGTCCTGGGGCCGGAGCGCAACCTGGTGGTGCGGACCCTGGATGTCGGTGGCGACAAACCGCTGGCCTATGTGCCGATGGAACCTGAAGCCAACCCCTTCCTCGGCATGCGCGGGATCCGCCTGTGCCTGGAGCGTCCACAGCTGTTGCGCGAACAGTTCCGGGCGATCCTCGCCAGCGCCGGCCTGGCCCGCCTGCACATCATGCTGCCGATGGTCACCCAACTGGCGGAGTTGCGGCAGGCGCGGCAGATGCTGGAGGACGAAGCCCTGGCCCTGGGGCTCAAGGAGTTGCCGAAGCTGGGGATCATGATCGAAGTGCCGTCGGCGGCGCTGCTGGCCGACCTGTTCGCGCCGGAGGTGGACTTCTTCTCCATCGGCACCAACGACCTGACCCAGTACACCCTGGCCATGGACCGCGATCACCCACGCCTGGCCAGCCAGGCCGACAGTTTCCACCCGGCGGTGTTGCGCCTGATCGCCTCCACGGTCAAGGCCGCCCATGCCCACGGCAAGTGGGTTGGAGTCTGCGGGGCGCTGGCTTCGGAAACCCTGGCGGTGCCGCTGCTGCTGGGGCTGGGGGTGGATGAGCTGTCGGTCAGCGTGCCGCTGATTCCGGCGATCAAGGCCCGCGTGCGCGAGGTCGAGCTGAGCCAGTGCCAGGCCCTCGCCGGGCGCATTCTCGGCCTGGAAAGCGCCGAGCAGGTACGCGACGCCTTGCACCAGCATCAGCAATCGACGCTGGCCCCTTCACTGGTCCTGGAGAACTGAACATGTTCGAGAAATTGCAGCGGGCGTTCTGGAAGGCCCTGACCCCGGACCTGGTGCCTGACCAGCCGAAAGCCACAATCCAAACCAAGAATGAGGCAGCCCTGGGGGAGGCCGTCATTGCGGCGCTGGGCGGTGCGAACAACCTCAAGACCCGACAGCGCGTGGCCCTGACCCGGGTGCGGGTGGAGTTGCATGATCCGACTTTGCTCGATGCCACGGCTTTGGCTCATGCCGGGGTGCCCGGGGCGATGGTGCTGCTCGGCGGCGTGGTGCATCTGCTTGTCGGGTTATCTCCGACGTAGGGGGAAGATTACGCCTGCGGCCGGTCGCCGCGCCGGCCTTACTGTTTCTCAACTGCGGGTGTATCGTATTCGCCTTTTGCGGGCTCCGGCCCGCCGCGGATACGTGAGGTAGTTGAGTCCATGTCCTTTACCCGTCGACAGATACTCGGTGGTCTGGCCGGTCTTGCAGTGGTCGGCGTGGGCGCCGGTGGCGCGTCGCGTTACTGGCTGGGCAAGATGGCCGACGCCGAGGCGGGCCACGATTATCAACTGATCGCCGCACCGCTGGACGTCGAGCTGGTGCCGGGCCACAAGACCGAAGCCTGGGCCTTCGGCCCTTCCGCGCCGGGCACCGAGCTGCGGGTGCGCCAGGGCGAGTGGCTGCGGGTGCGCTTCATCAACCACCTGCCGGTGGCTACCACCATCCACTGGCACGGCATCCGCCTGCCACTGGAGATGGACGGCGTGCCTTACGTCTCGCAATTGCCAGTCATGCCGGGCGAGTACTTCGACTACAAGTTCCGCGTGCCGGATGCCGGCAGCTACTGGTACCACCCCCACGTCAACAGCAGCGAAGAACTGGGCCGCGGCCTGGTCGGCCCGCTGATCATCGAAGAGCGCGAGCCCACCGGCTTCAGGTACGAACGCACCCTGAGCCTGAAAAGCTGGCATGTGGATGAAGCCGGCGCCTTCGTGCCGTTCAGCATTCCCCGCGAGGCGGCGCGTGGCGGTACGGCGGGGCGCCTGTCGACCATCAACGGCTTGTCCCAGGCGGTGGTGGAGATCCCGGCCGGGCAGATCACCCGCGTGCGCCTGCTCAACCTCGACAACACCCTGACCTACCGCATCAACATCCCCGGTGTCGAAGCGCAGATCTACGCCCTGGACGGCAACCCCATCGAGCCGCGGCCGCTGGGCAAGGAATACTGGCTGGGGCCGGGCATGCGCATCTGCCTGGCGATCAAGGCACCGCCGGCCGGCGAAGAGCTGGCGCTGCGCAACGGCCCGGTGCGCCTGGGCACCTTGCGCTCGGTGGCCAACACCGACGCGCCGACCGAGTGGCCGCCCGCGTTGCCGGCCAACCCGATCGCCGAGCCGGACCTGGATAACGCCGAGAAGCTCAACTTCAACTTCGAGTGGGTTGGCTCGGTCTCGGTGAACGTGGACAATGGCAAACCACCGAGCCTCTGGCAGATCAACGGCAAGGCCTGGGACATCACCGACAAGACCTGCGCCGACCGCCCGATCGCCACGCTCAAGAAGGGCCAGAGCTACATTTTCGAATTGAAGAACATGACTCAGTACCAGCACCCGATCCACTTGCACGGCATGAGCTTCAAGGTCATCGCCTCGAACCGCAAGAAGATCACCCCTTACTTCACCGACACCTACCTGCTGGGCAAGAACGAGCGAGCCCGGGTGGCGCTGGTGGCGGATAACCCGGGGGTGTGGATGTTCCATTGCCATGTGATCGACCACATGGAAACCGGCCTGATGGCCGCCATCGAGGTGGCCTGATGCGGCAGATTCGCCCCGCCCGGATCATCGATCGCAGCCGCGACCAGGAGTTCATGCGTGAAGCCCTGGCCCTGGCCGCCCAGGGCGCGGCCCTGGGCGAGGTGCCGGTGGGCGCGGTGCTGGTGCAGGACGGGGAAATCATCGGTCGCGGCTACAACTGCCCGATCAGCGGCAGCGATCCCAGCGCCCACGCGGAAATGGTCGCGATCCGCGCCGCGGCCCAGGCGGTCGACAACTATCGCCTGCCCGGCAGCACCCTCTACGTGACCCTGGAGCCGTGCAGCATGTGCGCCGGGCTGATCGTGCATTCGCGTATCGCCCGGGTGGTGTACGGCGCGCTGGAGCCCAAGGCGGGCATCGTGCAGAGCCAGGGGCAGTTCTTCAGCCAGGGTTTTCTCAACCATCGGGTGCTGGTCGAAGGCGGGGTGCTGGCCGAAGAGTGCGGCGCGGTGTTGAGCGAGTTTTTCAAGGCGCGCCGGGCCAGTCGCAACTGAGGACCTTCCTCTTCCGTAGGAGCGAAGTTTGCTCGCGATGACGTCAGCCCGGGCCATGCATGCCTCGAACCTGACGTGACGTTCGAGATCGCTATCGCGGGCAAGCCTCGCTCCTACAGAAGCCGCTCACTCACTTCCTGGCGACGATAACGGCGCGCATCGGCGCCGGCAGGCCTTCGATGGTCTTGCTGTGGTCGTTGGGGTCGAGGAAGTCGCTCAGCGACTGGTACTTCATCCACTCGGTGCCGCGCTGTTCCTCGACGCTGGTCACGCTCACATCCACGCAACGCACATTGCTGAAGCCGGCACGGCGCAGCCACAGTTCCAGGGCCGGCACCGACGGCAGGAACCATACGTTGCGCATCTGCGCGTAGCGGTCTTCCGGCACCAGCACCTGATGCTGGTCGCCTTCCACCACCAGGGTTTCCAGCACCAGTTCGCCGCCCTTGACCAGGCAGTCCTTGAGCGCCAGCAGATGCTCGATCGGCGAGCGACGGTGGTAGAACACGCCCATGGAAAACACCGTGTCGAAGCCTTCCAGGTTGGGCGGCAGGTCCTCGAACGGGAACGGCAGGTGCCACACCGCGGGCTCCGACAGGTAGCGCTGCACCGCCTGGAACTGGCAGAAGAACAGCCAGTTCGGGTCGACGCCGATCACGCTGTGGGCGCCGGCGCCGAGCATGCGCCACATGTAGTAGCCGTTGCCGCAGCCGACATCGAGGATGCGTTTGCCTTGCAGGTTCAGGTGCGGCGCGACCCGCGACCATTTCCAGTCCGAACGCCATTCGGTGTCCACGTGCACGCCGAACAGGTCGAACGGGCCCTTGCGCCAGGGCGACAGGCCCATCAGCGCGGTGCGCATCTGGGCGCGGGTGGCATCGTCGCAGTCGGTGTCCAGGGTCAAGCCGTTGAGCAGGTCGACCGTACTTGGCTGGATCTTCGGCAGCGCGTCCAGCGCGCTCTGCCAGCGCTCCAGGTCGCCGTGGCCCTTTTCCATCTTGGTGTCGAGTTGCGCTTGCAGGGTGTTGGCCCAGTCGGCCAGCGGCGTACCGGCCAGCCGGCGAGCGAGGGGGGACAGATCGATCATGGCAAGGCAATCAACGAGGCAAAGTTAAGACACTGGAACCACGGCACGACTTTCGAGAACCCGGCGGCCAGCAGGCGTTCGCGGTGTTCTTCGAGGCTGTCGGGCTTCATGACGTTTTCGATGGCGCTGCGTTTCTGGGCGATTTCCAGTTCGCTGTAGCCGTTGGCGCGCTTGAAGGCGACGTGCAGGTCGGTGAGCAGTGCATGCTCCTCGGGATCATTGAAGCGCAGCTTCTCTGAGAGGATCAGCGCGCCGCCGGGCAGCAGCGCCTGGCGAATGCGCCCGAGCAGGGCCAAGCGCTGTTCGGGGGCGATGAATTGCAGGGTGAAGTTCAGCGCCACCACCGAGGCCGGCTGGAACTCCAGGGCAAGGATGTCGCCTTCGATCACTTCGACCGGCAACAGCTCCTGGAACATCGAGTCCTGGCCGTTGAGGTACTCGCGGCAGCGCTCGACCATGGCTGCCGAGTTGTCCACCGCAATCACCCGGCAGCCGTCGGTGCGCACATGGCGGCGCAGGGCCTGGGTCACGGCGCCGAGGGACGAACCCAGGTCGTAGAGCACGCTGTTGGGTTGGGCGAACTGGGCGGCGAGCACGCCGAGGTTCTCGACAATGGTCGGGTAACCCGGCACCGAGCGCTTGATCATGTCCGGGAACACCCGCACCACGTCCTCGTTGAAGGCGAAGTCGGGCACCTGGGCCAGGGGCTGGGCGAAAAGGCGGTCGGGTTCTTTGCTCACGGCGGTTCCAGCGGTGGAGATAGAAAGAGGGCCGGCATTGTAGCCGCTGCCGCAGGCTGCGATAAGGCCCGAAGGGCCTTCGGGGCCACGAGGGCGACACAAGGCGCCGCCTGCGGGATGCCCCGCCTGTGGACTGTAGCCGCTGCCGAGCTTGCGAGGCTGCGCACGAGGACGTAGTCCTCGCAAGGCCTGGGCATGGAGTTTATCTGAAGGACCGCGGTGGCCGGTTTTACGGCCGCTTCGTCGGAATGCCGCCCAAACCGATCGCAGCCTCGGGGGGCTCGGCAGCGGCTACAGGGCTACAGGCTCAGCGGGGCTTCTGGCGGAAGGCCGACGCCGCAATCCCCCATTGCCCCAGCCAGTAACTGAGGATGATCAGGTAGGGCGCGGCATCGAAGGCCACCACAAAACGGCTGATGCCGATCACGCTGTCGGAGAACACGAAGGCCACGGCGCCGGCGGCGGCCAGTTGCGCCGAGCGCTTGGGCACGTCGCTGCCCAGGCGGGCCAGGGCGCGCCAGAGCATGGCACTGATGGCCAGGCCGTAGACGATCACCGGCACCAGCAACGGGCCCAGGCCATGGCTGATCAAAAGGCCCAGCAACGCCGCGCCGGCGACCAGGGCCAGCAGCAGGGGCAAGGGCGCCAGGCGCCGGCAATCGCTGGTATAGGCCTTGAGATAGGCCAGGTGCGCGACCAGGAAGGCGCCGAGGCCGAACACGAACAGGTCCGCGGGCCAGGCCAGCAGCACGTCGCCGAGCAGGGAGAACAACAGGCCGAGGCTGATCCAGCGGCGATAGTCGCTGGGAGGCGCATCGTGCAGCCAGCCGAGCAGGGCCAGCACCGGCAGCGGCTTGACCAGCAGGCACAGCAGGGTGGCGTGGATGCTCAGGCCGTAGAGGAAGGTCGCCGCGCCCATCAGCGCCAGGATCAGCCAGCCCATGTCACTTGACCGAAATGGCGCAGTCGAAGGCTTTCACTGGCGCGACTTCCGGGGCCCAGGGTTGCTGGTAGGTCAGCAGCAGGCGCCCGGTGCCGGCGGCGAAGGCCTGGAAGCGCCAGGTGGACTGGCCGGCGCTGCCCACCAGGCCGCTGTCTTCGGGGTTGCTGTAGACCTCGGGGCTGACTTTGCGCAGCACGCCGCCGGCCGAGTCCTGGATTGCCCAGCGATAACCTGTGGTCGGGTTGCTCGGCAGGGTCAGGATCAGGTTTTGCCCGTTGCTCAGTTGCACTGGGCATTCGCTCTGGTTCTCGACTGTGACGTTTTGCTTGGGTTGACTGGCGCAGGCGGCGAGCAGGGCAAGGCTGAGGGGTAGCAACAGACGAATCGGTGACATGGGTCAGAAAGCTCCGGTCATGACAAAGGGCGAGCATAACCGAAGATGGGGGAATCTGTGGTGGGGTAGCGATTCTGTAGGAGCGGAGCTTGCCCGCGATGAAGACAACGCGTAGCGCCTGACGCACCGCGTCATCATTCATCGTGGGCAAGCCTCGCTCCTACAGGACAGGTTTAGAACAGCACTTTCGCCACATCGGCGAAACGCTTGGCGAAGTGCACGGTGATGCCTTCCTTGAGGTAGTCCGGCAGCTCTTCGAAGTGGCCGCGGTTGGCTTCCGGCAGGATCAGCTCGAAGAGCTTCTGCCGGCGCGCCGCGATGACTTTCTCGCGCACCCCGCCGATGGGCAGGACATGCCCGGTCAGGGTCAGCTCGCCGGTCATGGCCACGCCCTTTTTCGGCGGCTGGTTGCGTGCCAGGGACAGCAGGGCGCTGGCCATGGTCACCCCGGCGCTCGGGCCATCCTTCGGTGTGGCGCCTTCCGGCACGTGCAGGTGGACGAACGCCTCGTCGAAGAACTTCGCATCGCCACCGAACTGCTTGAGGTGCGAGGTGACGTAGCTGTAGGCGATTTCCGCCGACTCCTTCATTACGTCGCCCAGTTGCCCGGTGAGCTTGAAACCACGGTTGAGGGTATGAATCCGCGTGGCTTCGATCGGCAGCGTGGCGCCGCCCATGCTGGTCCAGGCCAGGCCGGTGATCACCCCGGTGCCGCTGAGTACCTGCTCGTTGCGGAACACCGGCATGCCCAGGGAGGCTTCCAGGTCCTTGGTGCCGAGCTTGATCACCGCATCCGGATCTTCCAGCAGCCGCACCACGGCCTTGCGCACCAGTTTGCCCAGCTGTTTTTCCAGCTGGCGCACGCCGGCCTCGCGGGCGTAGCCATCGATCACCGCGCGCAGGGCGGCGTCGCTGATGCTCAGGTGGGCCTTGGACACACCGGCCTTTTCCAGCTGCTTGGGCCACAGGTGGCGCTTGGCGATGGCCAGTTTTTCCTCGGTGATGTAGCCCGACAGGCGAATCACTTCCATGCGGTCCAGCAATGGGCCGGGAATCGAATCCAGGGTGTTGGCGGTGCACACGAACAGCACTTTCGACAGGTCCAGGCGCAGGTCCAGATAGTGGTCGAGGAATTCCACGTTCTGTTCCGGGTCGAGGGTTTCCAGCAACGCCGAGGCCGGGTCGCCCTGGTAGCTCTGGCCCATCTTGTCGATCTCGTCGAGCATGATCACCGGGTTCATCACTTCGACGTCTTTCAACGCCTGCACCAGCTTGCCCGGCAGGGCGCCGATGTAGGTGCGGCGATGGCCCTTGATCTCGGCCTCGTCACGCATGCCGCCGACGCTGAAGCGGTAGAACGGCCGGCCCAGGGACTCGGCGATGGACTTGCCGACGCTGGTCTTGCCCACACCGGGCGGGCCCACCAGCAGCACGATGGAACCGCTGATCTCGCCCTTGTAGGCGCCGACCGCGAGGAACTCGAGGATCCGGCTCTTGATGTCGTCGAGCCCGGCGTGGTGCTGGTCCAGCACCTTGCGCGCGTGCTTGAGGTCGAGCTTGTCCTCGCCGTACACGCCCCAGGGCACCGCGGTGGCCCATTCCAGGTAGTTGCGGGTGACCGCGTACTCCGGCGAGCCGGTCTCGAGGATCGACAGTTTGTTCATCTCCTCCATGATGCGCTTCTGTGCCTGGGGCGGCAGGACCTTGCCTGCCAGGCGCTGCTCGAACTGCTCGATGTCGGCGCTGCGATCGTCCTTGGTCAGGCCCAGCTCCTGCTGGATGACCTTGAGCTGTTCCTTGAGGAAGAACTCGCGCTGATGCTCGCCGATCTTGCGATTGACCTCGGCGGAAATCTCTTTCTGCAGGCGCGCGACCTCGACTTCCTTGCGCAGCATCGGCAGGACTTTTTCCATGCGCTTGAGCATCGGCACGCAGTCGAGCACTTCCTGCAGTTCGTTGCCGGTGGCCGAGGTCAGCGCGGCGGCGAAGTCGGTCAGCGGCGACGGGTCGTTGGGGCTGAAGCGGTTGAGGTAGTTCTTCAGCTCTTCGCTGTACAGCGGGTTGAGCGGCAGCAGCTCCTTGATCGCGTTGATCAGCGCCATGCCGTAGGCCTTGACCTCGTCGGTCGGCTCGCTCGGCTGGTGCGGGTATTCGACCTCCACCAGGTACGGCGGGCGATGGTGCTTGAGCCAGGTGCGGATGCGCACGCGGGTCAGGCCCTGGGCCACGAATTGCAACTTGCCGCTCTCGCGGCTGGCGTGGTGCACCTTGACCAGGGTGCCGTACAGCGGCAGGGCCGAGGTGTCGAAATGCCGTGGGTCTTCCGGTGGGGTGTCCATGAAGAACAGCGCCAGCGAATGGTGTTCGGACTTGCTCACCAATTCCAGGGTCTCGGCCCAGGGTTCTTCGTTGACGATCACCGGCAAGACTTGCGCGGGGAAGAACGGCCGATTGTGGATCGGGATGATGTAGACCTTGCCCGGCAGATTCTGCCCGGGCAGGGCCAGCCCCTTGCCGGAGGATGTATGGAGTTCGGCGTTTTCCGGGTCGGTGTATTCACTCATGGTTTCAGGAAGTTCTTGCTGGTCGCTCATGGGGCACCTGCGCAATGGGGTATGCCAGGTTAGATGGGGCAGGTGACGAGCGGTTTCAATGGTGCGCGGGCCGGATCAATTATTTCAGTCCTTGTCGCCGGGACGCGGTGGATCCTCCAAAACGGCGATGGCGAGGCTGTCATTTCTGCGCAGGAACGCTGGTAAATTGGCGGCGACAAAAAAATGACATTGTAAACCCCCTGATTTTATTGCGTGATCTTCTTGTCTTGGCGGTCTAATCTGGACCGATTAAATGCTGTCAGGGAAATGGCATTTATTTGACGCATCTTTAGCTGCCCAGAGGGACGCGTAATGATCAAGGGACTTTTCAGCGGGGAGCGGCGGGTGTCGCCGTGGGTGTGCAGAGTCGACAACAGTGAGGTCGCGGCGACGAGAACCGGCTCATGAAGTGGCGCCATACGTTCCAGGTAAGGATCACCGGGGTATTGGCGTTGTTGCTGTTGATCGTGATCGGGGTGGTGTACTTCGCCGTCAAGGCCGCGACCAACCATGCGGTGGAAAACCAGGCGCAAGTGCAGCTGCAAACCGGCACCCGGGTCTTCGAACGCCTGCTCGAACTGCGCGGCCGGCGCTTGCGTTATGGCGTGGACTGGCTGGTGGTGGATGCGCAGTTTCGCCAGGCGGTGATCAGCGGCGACTCGCAGCAGATTCTCAAGGCGCTGCGCCAGCACGGCACCGGCACCCGTGGCAGCGAGCTGTTCGTGCTCGGCGCCGAAGGCGCGGTGATCGCCAGCACCCTGGGGGCGATCGCCGAGCACGAGCATTTCCCCTACGACCGCGCGCTGCGCACGGCCCTGCGGCAGAACAAAAGCATGTTGATCGTCGCGCTCAAGGGCCAGCCTTATCTGCTGGTCCAGGGGCAGGTGCTGACGCCGATGCACATGAACCGGGTGGTCATGGCGTTTCGCATGGACGACCTGTTCGCCAGCGAACTGCGCTCCATGAGCAACCTGGAAGTGTCTTTCCTCACCCTGCAGGACGGGCGCGCCGGGGAGCTGTTCAGCACTCAGCCGGATATTTTCTGGGCGACCATCATCACCACCCTGCGCAGCTCGTCCTGGCGCGCGCGACCCCAGTTGAGCGATGCCCACGGCAAGCGCTTCCTCAATCAGGCCTTGCAACTGGCCAACACCGACGATCCCGACGACCCCCAGGTTCTGGCGTTGCTGCAAAGCCCGCTGGATCACGCCTTGCAGGCTTTCGCGCCGCTGGACCGGGAGTTCCTGGCGATTGCCCTGGCGGCGCTGGTGGTGTCGCTGGCCGGGGCCTTGTTCATGGCGCGGCGGGTGTCGCGGCCGTTGAATGTGCTGGCCGACGCCGCCCAACGCATCGGCGCCGGCAACTACCAGGTGCCGGTGGTGCTCAAGCGCACCGACGAGTTCGGCTTGCTGGCCGAGGCGATCAACGCCATGCAGAGCGGGATTGCCAGCCGCGAGCTGCAACTGGCCCACAACGCCCTGCACGATCCCTTGACCGGCCTGCCCAACCGGGCGCTGGCCATGGAGCGCTTGAGCAATGCCATCAGCTCCGGGCGCAAGGTGGTGCTGCTGTACCTGGGCATCGAGGACTATCAGGCGATCAACGAAGGCCTGGGCCCGGAAGGGGTGGAGCAGATGATGCGCGAAGTCAGCCGGCGGCTGTCGGAGACGGTGTCCACCGGGGACACCGCCGCGCGCATCACCGCCAATGAGTTCCTGTTGCTGCTGGAAAACACCGAGATCGATGGCGCGGTGGCCATGGCTGATCGTCTCCACGCGTTATTGAGCCGGCCGCAGACCATCCATGGCGATGAAGTGCAGCGCCAGGTGTGCATCGGCGTGGCGGTCTACCCCTCCGACGGGCAATCTGCGGAAGAGCTGATCAGCCGCGCCGCCATCGCCCGTCACGACGCGGCCGCCCAGCCCGGTTACCTGCAGATCTACCAGCAGGACCGCGACCTGGCCCATCAGCGCCAGATCGGGCTGATCCGCGACCTGCGCCGGGCCGCGGCGGAAGGCGAGCTGTTCTTGCTGTACCAGCCCAAGCTCGACCTGCGCCATGGCCATGTGCATCAGGCCGAAGCCTTGCTGCGCTGGCAGCATCCGGAGTTCGGCATGGTCTCGCCGGCGGAGTTCATCCCCCTGGCCGAGCGCACCGGCAGCATGAACAGCCTGACCCTGTGGGTGATCGAGGAGGGCATGCGGCAACTGGCCGAATGGAACATGCGCGGGTTGCATCTGCAGTTGTCGCTGAACATCTCGGCGGACGATCTGCATGGCCACGACCTGGCGGCGCGGGTGAGCGTGTTGCTGCAGCGTTATCGATTGTCTGCCGAGCAGTTGATTTTCGAGATCACCGAAAGCGCCATCATGCGCCACCCGGAGCAGGCGCTGGAGGTGTTGCAGAGCCTGCGCGACTGCGGCATCAGCCTGTCGGTGGACGACTTCGGCACCGGCTATTCGTCGCTGGCGCAATTGCAGCGGCTGCCGGTGCAGGAGTTGAAGATCGACCAGTCGTTTATCCGCAACCTCGACGAAACCAGCGGCGACGCGGTGATCGTGCGTTCCACCATCGAGATGAGCCACAACCTGGGGCTCAAGGTGGTGGCCGAAGGGGTGGAGCAGGAGCGCAGCCTGCGCCTGCTGGAGCGCTGGCACTGCGACACGGCCCAGGGCTACCTGATCAGCCGGCCGCTCAGCGCCGCGGCCTTCGAGACCTGGCTGTTGAAGTCGCGGATTTCCAGCTGAGCAGCGCTGCGTGGCCGCTCCGGGCGCTGCGGCCAAGTATCCGCAGGACCTGTTTCACGGTCTGAAGTCTGTCGCCATGAACCATCGACGATGGGCCGCGGCTTACTGCTTGGTGCACTCCGCGGGGAGCGCTACGACGCCGCCCATGGAGGCGAAGGCGACCATGCCGCCACTGGGCAATACGCAATTGTATTCGCCGTTGCTGGTGCTGGCGGTGAAGTAGGTCTGGGACGCGTCGCTACGCACATTGGAGACCGTGGTCACGGGCTTGCCGAGGGTGGTCTGGGCGCGGTTCTTGAGGTCGTCGTTGCTGGGTTTTGCAATGGCGCAACCGCCCAGGGCGAGAGCCAGGATGCTGAGCAGGGCGAGGGGACGAGCAGTGGGGTGGGGGTTCATGGTGATTCTTCCTTGGCATTGTTGTGTTTTCTACGGCGCAGCCGACCCCGACACCGCGCAGCGGCGGTGTTGAGAAGAGCGAGTGAGTGGTCGGCACTATATCGCCGGGGTGGGGGAGGGTCGATTAGCACAGATGGGCTAATGTCCCTATGCAATGACCGGGTTGAGGGCGGCGTCGGCGCAGGGCCGGCTGGCGTCGTCGGCCCCGGATCGGGGTTCAGGTCAGCAGTTGTTCCTGCAGGCGCCGGCCGAGTACGTCCAGCAGGTCGCAGCCATCGCGCAGGGGGATGACGCAGAGTTGGGCGAAATCCTGGAGCAGCGCCGGGTTGCTGTGCAGGTTGGCGTCGCTGGCGATGTTTTCCAGCAACTGGATCGCGGCGCGGATGCGGTGAGCGGCGGCTTCGTGCAGCACATCCAGGGGGGCCTCGGTGTCGATCAGCAAGGCGGGGATGGTGCAGTCGTTGCTGGTGAGGGCCATGTAGCGGTGGGGTTTGGTGTCGTCGAAGATCGCGGGTGGATCGGGAGTGAGTTTTTTCATTGGTCTGTTCCTAACGTATGAGTCGGAGTCGCCAGAAATCACTTCCACGTAATCAGGTGGCGGCTGTACGCAGGTGTGGAAGACCGGGACGTTAGGCACCCGGCGCACTCGAGAGTGCCCCACGCACAGCCGCCATAAAGTGCAGGCGAAAAAACGCCTGACTCACGTTGCTTTGCGCGCCTAACGATATAAGGGCTTCCACACCCTGTCACTGAGTTTGCAGTGACAGGCCAAACCATAGAGTCCGGGGCCCGGCGGGACAAGGTGATGGGAGTCGACGCGTGTTGTAGGAATTTTCGCTGTAGCCACTGCCACACCAATCTCGGATCGACATTGGCCCTGTAGCCGCTGCCGAGCCTGCGAGGCTGCGATCGTCTGCGTAGCAGACGCAAGGGCGGTATCCCCCGTCGGCCTGATACACCGCGTTGTCTGGTTTGGCGTCCGCTTTGCGGCCGATCGCAGCCTCGCAGGCTCGGCAGCGGCTACACGAGTCGGTATCGTCCGGGAGCCTTATGGTGGTTGGGTGGACCTTATCGCGGGCAAGCCTCGCTCCTACAGAAGCGCACAGCGGGAACGCAGCGATCCTGCTTCTGTAGGAGCGAAGCTTGCTCGCGATGACGTCAGGCCAGGCAACACAAAAATGAAAGGCCGAAGAGACTCCCCAAACGCCACCCACAAAAAAAGGCGGCTACCCGCAGGTAGCCGCCTTTTCATTCACCGCCGGTAACGCTTATTCCGACAGTTTGTAGGCGATGATGTAGTCGCCCATTTTGGTGCCCAGCGAGCCGTGGCCACCCACGACCACCAGCACGTACTGCTTGCCATCCTTGCCGGTGTAGCTCATCGGCGTGGCCTGGCCGCCCGCTGGCAGGCGGGATTTCCACAGTTCCTTGCCGTTGTTCACGTCATAACCGCGGATGTACTGGTCCAGGGTACCGCTGAGGAAGCCCACGCCGCCGGCGGTGACCATCGAGCCGCCCATGCTCGGCACGCCGATGGGCAGGCCGATCGGTACTGGCGAGCTGTCGCGGCTGGTGCCGTTCTTGTGCTTCCACACCACTTTGTTGGTGGTCAGGTCGATACCGGCCACGTAGCCCCAGGCCGGGGCCTGGCAAGGTACTCCGAACGGCGACATGAACGGATGCATGATCACCGCGTAAGGCGCGCCGGTGTTGGGTTGCACACCGGAGGTTTCGCTTTCGCGCTTGCTGTCGGCGGCGACTTCGGCGCGCGGCACCAGCTTGGAAACGAAGGCCATGTAGTTCGGGCTGGTGAACAGCAGGTGACGGACCGGGTCGATCGACACGCTGCCCCAGTTGAACACACCGACGTTACCCGGGTAGACCAGGCTGCCCTGGATCGATGGCGGGGTGTACTGGCCTTCGTAGCGCAGTTCCTTGAACTGGATGCGGCACAGCATCTGGTCGAACGGCGTGGCGCCCCACATGCCTTTTTCTTCCAGCGGCGGTGGCAGCAGGTTCAGGTCCGAACGGGCCTGGGTTGGCGCGGTGTGGTCGCCTTCGACCGCACCGGCCGGCGCCGGTACTTCCTGGATCGGCACGATCGGGGTGCCGTCGCGGCGGTCCAGCACGTACAGGCTGCCTTGCTTGGTCGGCTGGATCAGCGCCGGCTTGATGCCCTCCGCGGTCTTCATGTCCACCAGGGTCGGCTGGCTGCCCACGTCCATGTCCCACAGGTCATGGTGGGTGAACTGGTAGTTCCAGCGCAGCTTGCCGGTGTCGATGTCCAGGGCCACGGTGCCGGCGCTGAATTTCTCGGCGCCCGCGGTGCGGTTGCCTCCCCACTGGTCAGGCATCTGGTTGCCCAGCGGCAGGTAGACCAGGCCCAGTTTCTCGTCGACGCTGGCCAGGGACCACATGTTTGGCGAGTTGCGGGTGTAGGTCTGGCCTTCCGGCAGCGGAGTGGTTACGTCGGGGTTGCCGGCGTCCCAGTTCCACACCAGGTGACCGTCGTGCACGTCGAAGGCGCGGATCACGCCGGACGGCTCGTTGGTCGACTCGTTGTCGGTCACGTGGCCGCCGATGATCACCAGGTTACGGGTGATGGCGGCTGGCGACGTCGAGTAGTAGCCGCCTGGAGTGAACGGGCCGATACCGGCCTTCAGGTCCACCGCGCCTTTGTTGCCGAAGTCTTCGCAGACCTTGCCGGTGTCGGCGTTGATCGCGATCAGGCGTGCGTCGGCGGTCGGCAGGAACAGGCGACGCGGGCAGCTGGCGGCGATGGCCTGGCCGGCGGCCGAGAGGCTGGCCGGGGTGCTGATGGCGTCGGACTTGTTGAAGCTGGCTTCGTCGTAGTACGACACGCCGCGGCAGGTCATGTGCGCCCAGCCACGGAAGTCATCGCCGTTCGGACCCTGGATTTTCGGGTCGAAACGCCAGATTTCCTTGCCGGTGTCCGGGTCCAGCGCCAGCACCTGGCTGTGGGCGGTGCAGGCATAGAGCATGCCGTTGACCTTCAGCGGGGTGTTCTGGTTGGTGATTTCCACCGGGTCCTTGGCGGTCGGCATGTCGCCGGTGCGGATGCGCCAGGCTTCCTGCAGCTTGCCGATGTTGGCCGGAGTGATCTGGGTCAGCGGCGAGTAGCGGTCGCCGAACTCGGTACGGCCATACGCCTGCCAGTCGCCTTCGGGCATGGTCGGCGCGGCGCTGGTGGTGTCGGCGCTTTCACGGCCCAGTTCGCCCGAGATCTCGCCCGGGTTGGTGAACTGGCTGTTGATCGCGGCACCGCCGGCCAGGACCACGGCCACGCCCAGTACCGCGGTACCCAGCGGCGCCGGGCCGTTGCGCAGCAGCGGACGACGGAACCATGGCAGCAGCAGAACCACACCCAGGGCAAAGAACAGCGACAGGCGTGGTACCAGTTGCCACCAGTCCAGGCCGACTTCCCACAGTGCCCAGACGGAACTGGCGAACAGCACCACCCCGTAGACGAGCAGCGCGGAACTACGCCCCGCCAGCAGCAGCACGCCGCTGACGATCAGGCCGATACCGGCCAACAGGTAGTACAGCGAGCCGCCGAGCATGCTCAGCTTGATCCCCCCGGCCAGCATGGCCAGGCCCATTAGCAGCAGCAAGATACCGAGCAGGCTCGGCAGCAGGCGGCTCGGACTTGAAGCACCATCAGTGCTCATAGTGTGGTTCTCCGTGACGTTTAAGGTAGTCCCGCGCTTGTTCACTGTAGATGACGATCAGGCGCGGGCATGGTTCAGCAGTGTTTGGGAAAAACAGTTTTATTCAGATTGGGTGAGCCCCAGGGCTTATCAGAACGAACTCTGGATCTTGATCCCGCCGATCAGCGCGTCGTCGACCTTGTCCACGCCACCCGGGTGGCGGATGTATTGCAGGTTCGGGCGCACGGTCAGCCAGTTGGTGAGGTGCACGCCGTAGTACAGCTCGGCGCTGTATTCGGTGTCCTGGGGCGGCAGGTAGGCCGGGTTGTCGTAGTCCTGGATGAGGTTGGCCTGGTTGGTCGCTTCGGCGTTCTTGCGGTAGGCCGGGTTGACGTGGACCCGGGCCATGGCGAAGCCGATGTCGTCCTTGGCGCGCGCATCGAACAGGCCCTTGTAGACCAGACCGGCCTGGACGTAGTTATCGATAGCGTTGGTCTTCTTGTCGTGCAGGGTCGCGTTGGCGAACAGGCTCAAACCGCGAGAGTGGTCGCTGGCCAGGCTGGTGATTTGCTGTTGCGCGCCCAGCCACAGGCCGTGCTTGCTCGAACTGCTGCGATAGGCCTCGCCGCTCAAGGCCGTCGGCTGGCCGTTGCTGTCCTTGTACACGTCGCTGGCCTTGGCGCTGCTGTAGTAGTAACCGGCGCGGTATTCACCCGGCAGGCCGTTGAGCTTTGGCGTCCACACCAGCTCCACCGGCAGCAGGGTGCCCTGGGTGCCGCTGCCGCTGAGCTTGAAGCCGTTGCCGCGCTCGAGGTTGGACGGGTTCTGCTCATAGGCGCCGATCTGCGCGTAGAGCTCAGGGGTCAGGTGATATTTGACTCGCAGCGCCCATTGGCTGACCGGCCAGTTGTACCAGACGCTGCCAGCCCAGTTGCCGACCTGGGAGCCACAGAACGCCAGGTTCTGGAAGTCGCAGGGGAAGCTATTGAAGTCTTCGCCCTGGCCGAACCGGCCGACCTTGATATCGAGCTTCTGGTCGAAGAATTTCTGCTGGTACCACATCTGCGTCAGGCGCCAGGTCTGGCCGCGGCCCCAGACTTCCTGGGCCGAGGTGAAGCCGCCGACCCGCGGATCGTTGATGCGGTCGTTGCTGATGTTGTCACCGTCGCGCTTGGTGATGGTCAGTTGGAACTCGGCATCGTTCCAGCCGAGGATCTTGCCCAGGTCCAGGTGGCTGCCGAAGGCGAACTGGTCGCTGAAGCGTGCGGTGCGGTCATGGTCGTAACCGCCATGCAGGTTGGCGCCCATTTCGCCGACGAAGTCGATCTTGAAGTCGTAGCCTTTTTTCGCCAGCTCGGTACGGTTGCCATTCCAGTCGCCGAGCATCCAGGGGGACTCGCTGTCGAAGGCCGGCGCGGCCTGGGCGCAAGTGGCCAGGCCGAAGGCGCTGAGCAGGGTCATGGCTTTCTGGCTGGCGGTAGGGTGAAAGACAGCGCTGTCTTTGAGAGGCTTGAAATTAGGCATAAGTTGTCAGGTAAGGGCTTTTTATAAGTGGTCAGAAACAGGGGATATCGCGCCTTGCGAACCTTGGGATCGCAAGCGGTAGCCACTGTTTTAAGGAAAAAAAACGATTCAGCGTTGGGGGCGTAAGGATAAAGCGCCTCCTCTTGGAGAGAAAGCGCTTTTAGTGACATGAATCATTTCGGATTTGGTAACAGTGTGCTTTTTTCTGCCGTTTGTATTCGGCACGAAACTACCGTCAATCTTCTTCCAGTCAAACAGGGGGCAAGTCGTTCTATTTTGAACAACTTGCTCTTGTGTCGGGCTGATTCAACTAAGAGAGCGCTTCAGACTTCTTTTCTCCAGCCGGAGAACGTGATGGACGTTCCTTCTTCCTCTTTGTCCTTGATCTCGATCTTGTAAGTACCGCCGCCAGCTACACCGTCAATCAGGGCTTTTTCATCGTTTGCGCGTAGCTCGGCGCCTTTGGCTTGCTCCTGGTAGAACTTCACGACCTCGGAGAACGGCGCATAGGTTTGCAACAGCACCTCGAAATCATGCCGCGGCCGGCCGGCCAGTTCGTCGTAGTCTCCATAAATCGGCGCGCCTTTCAGGCCCGGGGTGGTGAAAAAACCATCAACGCCCGCGCCCACTAAGTGGGAGTTTTTGGGCAACAACGCAAGCATTGCCTTGGGGAAATCGGCGGGCAGTTGCGCGGCGCTCCAAGAGTCCTTTTTCGGGTCGGTGGTGATGTATTCAACCGTGGCAATCTTTTGCGCGCGAGCACGAGTTTCGGGATCTTCACTTTCGGCCCAGAACGCGACCATTGGCGGCAACTGTTTGCTCCAGGCAATGATTGGCTCGGCGTCACTCTTCTGCGCATCTTTGGCCTGGAAGATGGTCAGCACGGTTTCGGGGCCTGGATTGCAGGACAACGACTCTGTCCTTGATTTGACGGTGCAGTGTCCATTCACCAAGCCTACGGCGATCAACTGCCCCTTGTCGTTCAACAGCAATGCGGCGCGTTCATCGCCATGATCGTGATCCATGGCAGTGAACATTTTGCGCCCGGCAGGCACACCTTCCTCGAACGTCGAGAACTCTGAATCGAGGGAGTCCAATACTTGCGTCACGATCATGGAGCCGTCGCTGGTGAAGCTGCCAGTGGCGTAGCCGATGAAGTCAATCAGGGCCGCGCGAACTGCTGGATCTTCATTGAGCTGTGGCGGTCGTGCCGGGGCGGGGGCATCGGTGAGCAGTAGCACGGTTGTGCCATCTGCACGTTTTTCCGATTGAAGTGACAGTGCGACGGCGTCAAGCGAGAGGGTGAGAGCCAAAAGCACGGCGAACGGGCGTGTGAGGTTGAACAAGGGGTCAGTCCTTTGTTGGATGGAAATCCGGTTTCTGCGGGAGGTCACGGGTTGATGGCACTGCTTCAGGCCGTCATGACAGGTACGCAACCTTGGAAAGATAAAGCGGCGCATTTTGCCCGGTCACGGCCTGGCGGTACAGGCTGGGGATTCCGGAATGCCGTGGGAGTCAGGTTCTGAGGGGAGGGGGGAGAGGAAAATCGCAGCCCGAAGGCTGCGATTGTGGGGGCCTCAGAAGGTGGTGCGCAAGCCGACCTCGATGCTGCGCCCCTGGGCTGGGGCGATGTCGCGCAGGATCGAACTGGCGTAACGCACGGTCTGGTTGGTCAGGTTCTCGCCCTTGACGAAGGCCAGCCACTGGCTGCTGCCGATGTCGAAGTGGTAACCGGCGCTGGCGCCCAGGGTGGTGTAGCCGGCGGTGCCGCTTTCGTTGTCCGGCACGCGACGTTGGCTGGCGGCGTGTTCGACATCGATGCGCGCCTGCCAGCGATCCAGTTCCCACAGCAGGCCGCTGTTCAGGCGTAGCGGGGCGATGCGCGGCAGGGCTTCGCCGTTGTCCAGGTTCTTGGCGCGGGTGTAGTCGCCGGACAGTTCCAGGGCGAACTTGCCGTAGGCGCTTTCGCCGAGTTTCCAATGATCCTGCGCTTCGATACCGGCAAACCGCGCGCGGACCCCGGAGTAGGTGTATTCCGGCATGCCGCCGGCGTCTTCCTCGCCTTCATCGTTGAGGGTTCGACCGCTGCCGAGCTGCCCGATGTAGTTGGAGAAGTGGCTGTAGAACACCCCGACGCTGCCTTTGTGGGTGCCATTGTCGAAGCGCAGGGCCAGGTCGCTGGACACGGCTTTTTCCTTCGACAGGTTGGCGTCGCCGACTTCATAGGTGCCGGTGGCCACGTGGGCGCCGTTGGCATACAGCTCGTAGAAGGTCGGGGCGCGTTCGGTGTAGCCCAGGGTGGCGGCCACGGACCAGATCGGCGTCAGGGTATAGACCGCGCCGGACGACAGGCTGCCGGCGGTGAAGCTGTTGGAGCTGTCGGCCTGGCTGAAGCGCTCGTTGCCTTTGCTGTCCGGGTCGACGCGGGTGTGTTCCAGGCGCCCGCCGAGGCTGAGTTTCAGGCGCTCGGTGGCCTGCAGTTCTTCGAGGATGAACAGTGCGGCGCTGTCGGTATCGGTCTGGGGCACGAAGGCTTCTTCGCCGAGCGCGGAAAACTCGCTGCGGCTGACCTGGGTGCCGATCACCCCATTGAGCGGGCCGAGGGGCCGGTGACGGGCTTCGACACGGGCTTCGTAACCCTTGTTCTTGAAGATAGTGCCGGTCTCGCCGCCTTCGATTTCGCGGTGTTCGTAATCGGTGTAGCCAGCATCGAATTTCAGCGAGCTGAATGGACCGTCGAGATTGCGCAGTTCCGAGGCGAAGGCGTAGTGGTCCTGCTTCATGCGGATGCGCACGTCCTCTTCGGCGGGCGAGCCGTAGTTGGAGTCGTAGTTGCTGTAGGACAGCCCGGCGTAACCGTCGTCCCAGGTGTAGGAACCGCCGATGGCGCCGCCGTCCTGACGGCCGTCGCTGTTGCCCAGGCGGCCTTTCTTGCCGTCGCCGTCTTCACTCGGCGGGGCGTGGCGGCTGCGGGCGTAGCCGGGGATTTTCAGATCGTTGAACTGCCGCGAGTTGGCGTCCAGGTGCAGGGCGAAGGTGCCGTTGCCGGCTTCCAGCTTGCCCGCGCTGCTGCGGGTAGTGTCGGCACCGCCATAGCGCAATTCACCGGCACCGTGGATGCCTTCGATGGCCTCGGTGGGGATGCGGTTGTCGAAGGTGTTGACCACGCCGCCGATGGCGCTGCCGCCATACAGCAGGGCGGCCGGGCCACGGACGATCTCGATGCGCTCGACGTTGACCGGGTCCAGCGGCACCGCGTGGTCGTAGGACAGCGACGACGCATCCAGGGCGCCGACGCCGTTGCGCAGCAGGCGGATGCGATCGCCGTCCAGGCCGCGAATGATCGGCCGGCTGGCGCCCGGACCAAAGTAGGACGAAGACACGCCCGGCTGTTTATTCAGGGTTTCGCCGAGGCTGCCTTGCTGTTGCAGGGTCAGCTCGTCGCCTTCCAGCACCGTGCTCGGCGCTGCCGTTTGCTGGTTGCCCAGCGGGTTGGCGGTGATGACCTGCGGTTGCAGTTCCAGAGCGTGGGCCTGGGAGGCGATCAGCAAGGCAGCGGACAGTGGCGTCAGGCGCCAGAGTAGAGAGCGAGAAGGGCGGTGGGCAGAGAGGGACATCGGTCATTCCTTGGCAAGCGCAGGGCTGTGCGCTTTGAGTCAAAAGAGAACAGGCGTGACACGGCGAGGTGTCTGGATCAGGGGGTTGCCTTGTATTGATACAATATAACATCTCTTTTGGCGCGAAAAGGAAGGAACTTTTTCAGGAGAGGGGACATTCGTTTCGATGTAGCCGCTGCCGCAGGCTGCGATCGAGCGGAACGCTCGCGGCGATCTCAGGTGCATGAGCGCCTTCGGCGCTATCGCAGCCTGCGGCAGCGGCTACAGTTGATGAGTGTTCGCCCTTCCACCGGATCGAACCCTCGGCTAAGGTGCGCGACTTCCTTTTTCTCTTGCTCAAAGGTCCGGCATGACTGCAACGAACAACGACCCGCTGCACGGCGTCACCCTGGAACAGATCCTCAAGGCGCTGGTGGAACATTACGAATGGCAGGGGTTGGCCGAGCGCATCGATATCCGTTGCTTCAAGAGCGACCCGAGCATCAAGTCGAGCCTGACCTTTCTGCGCAAGACGCCTTGGGCGCGGGAGAAAGTCGAGCAGCTGTACGTGAAATTGCAGCGCACCAAACGCCCGCTCTAAGGACCTTCGATGGCTGTCGAGCCGGTTTTTCCTTCAGGCGGCAAACGGCTGTTCACCGTGCTGGCCGCATTGCTCGGCTGGGCGGGTCTGACGATCCAGCTGTACCTGATCCTCCATCTGCGCTGGACGGTGGACGCCAGCCTGCTGGGCGGGCTGATCAATTTTTTCAGTTTCTTCACCGTGCTCACCAACACCCTGGTGGCGGTAGTGCTGACCTGTGCCCTGAACCTGCGCAGCTCACGGGGGCAGCGGTTTTTTCTGCAACCCTGGGTCAGCAGCGGTATCGCGGTCAGCATTCTGGTGGCGGGGCTGGCGTACAGCCTGTTGCTGCGTCATTTGTGGCATCCCCAGGGTTGGCAGTTGGTGGCGGACGAGTTGCTGCACGACGTGATGCCGTTGCTGTTTCTCGTCTACTGGTGGTGCTGCGTGCCCAAGGGCAGCCTGGGGTTGCGGCATGTCGCCGGGTGGATGCTCTACCCGCTGCTGTACTTCGCTTATGTGCTGCTGCGCGGGCATGTGCTGGGGTTGTATCCCTATCCTTTTGTCGACGTGGACAAGCTGGGCTACGCACAGGCGTTCGTGAATGCGCTGGGGATCCTGGCGGGGTTTGTGCTGGTGGCGCTGGGGATTGTCGGGCTGGATCGTTGGCTGGGGCGTCGCCAGGCTTGATTGTGCGGTGAACTGGAAGGTGTCATCGCGGCCAAGCCTCGCTCCTACAGAGGCAGGTCTGTAGGAACGAGGCTTGGCAGTTCGTCACTCTTCCTCGCTACTGTCCAGGCGCCAATAACCGGCGGCCTTCACGAACGCGTCGTCGAGTCGGTGCTCGTCCAGCAGCACCCGGCGAATCTGCCGCGAGACTTTGCTTTCCGTGGCCACCCAGGCGTACAGCTTGCCGCTGGGTATCTGTAGCCCGCGCACGGTGCTGATCAGGTCCTGCTGGCCGCCGTCGCGTTCGACCCAGATCATCTCGACCTGCGCTGCGCTCTGCAGCACCTGCCGCTCGGCGGCGTCCTGGATCTCGATCACCGCCAGCACCTGGCGCCCGGCCGGCAGTTCTTCCAGGCGCCGGGCAATGGCCGGCAGCGCGGTTTCATCACCGATCAGCAGGTAGCTGTCGAACATGTCCGGCACGATCATCGAGCCGCGGGGCCCGCCGATATGCAGGAACTGGCCGGGCTTGGCCTGTTCGGCCCAGGTCGAGGCGGGGCCGTCGCCGTGCAGGACAAAATCGATATCCAGCTCACCGATGTCCAGGTCGTAGCGCCGTGGCGTGTAGTCGCGCATGGCCGGCATTACACCGTTGTCCTTGCCCGGGCCCAGCACCAGGGTTTCCAGGGCGGCCTGCTGCTCAGCGTTCTGCGGGAACAGCAACTTCACATGATCGTCGCTGCCCAGGCTGATGAAGCCGGCGAGTTCCGGCCCGCCCAGGGTGATGCGGCGCATGCGTGGGGTCAGGTCGAGCACCCGCAGCACTTCCAGGCGGCGGCGTTTGATCTCGTGGCTGACCCGATGAATCGTTGGTGAATTGTCTGCGCTCATTCAGCTGACTCCTGGGTAGAAGGGGTGGCCGGGCCGTCGACGATGGCGCGGGCGGTATTGTTCAGCAGGTCGCGGACCCGCACGATCTCTTGCGGGTTCCAGCGGCCGTGGTGCATCTGCAGGGCGTGGCGCAGGTTGTGCACCGCCTCGTGGATTTCCGCCGGGCGATCGTGGCCGCGCAGCGAGCGCTTGCTGACGTCTATACGCATGCGCACGCCGTCCAGGGCAATCGCCTGGTCCTGTAATGACTGACGACCGGCCTCGGTCACGCTGTAGCGTTTTTTCCCGCCTTCGGCGTCGCCGCTGATCAATTCGCTCTCTTCGAGGAAGGTCAGGGTCGGGTAGATCACGCCCGGGCTCGGGCTGTAGGCGCCATCGAACATGCCTTCGATCTGGCGGATCAGGTCATAGCCGTGGCATGGCTGCTCGGCGATCAGCGCCAGCAGCAGCAGCTTCAGGTCGCCGGGGGCGAAGACCCGCGGGCCGCGGCCGCCGCGTTCGCGCCCGGGGCGTTTTTCGAAACCGTCGTGGCCGTTGCCGTACTCGCGGTGGGGATGCTGGTGTTCTCTCATTTTCTCTTTCTCCTGTTCGGTTAAGACATAACTTAAGATATATCTTAAAAATTGCGCAAGCATTTCTGCGCCTGCCAGGCCAGCCGTTGGTCGGAGAATGAATTCGAGGGGGGCATGGCTGTAGCCGCTGCCGAAGGCTGCGATAAGGTCCGGAGGACCTTTTGAGGGCCTCAAGAGCACGCCTCCTGCGGAGTCGATCGCAGCCTGTGGCAGCGGCTACAGGCAGCGGTTATTGGACTACGGGAGGCGTCAGCGTTGGGCCAGGCTGCCCAGGCATTGGGTATTGCTGCCCGGTTGCAGGTACGGCGTGAGGATCGGCGCCATACCCTTGAGCACCTGGACCGGCAAGGCCGAGGTGAACTTGAAGCCTTGGGCCGAGGCGCCCGGTACATAGGCGGTCAGGGTGCCGAAGTGGTGTTCGCCGATATAGAACACGAAGGTGGCGGTGCGGTTGATGGATTTCGAACTGAGAATCCGTCCGCCGGAGCCGACGGCCTCGATGCGGTTGTCGCCGGTGCCGGTCTTGCCGCCCATGGCCAGCGGGGTGCCGTCAGCGAGCTTGAAGCTGCCGGAGAGGCGCCTGGCGGTACCGGCATCCACCACTTGCGACAAGGCGCCACGTAGCGCGGTGGCCACTTCCGAAGGCATCACCCGCTTGCCCTCGGCCGGGTCGTTGACCAGCTTGGTTTCATAAGGCGTATCGGCGGCGAAATGCAGGCTGTCGATGCGCAGGGTTGGCATGCGCACGCCGTCGTTGAGGATGGTGCCGACCAGTTCGGCCAGCGCCGCGGGGCGGTCGCCGGAGCTGCCGATGGCGGTCGCCAGCGAGGGCACCAGGTGGTCGAAGGGGTAGCCGACTTTCTGCCAGCGCTGGTGAATGTCGAGGAACGCCTCGATCTCCAGCATGGTGCGGATGCGGCTGTCGCGCGCGCTCTTGTGCCGGCTCTTGAACAACCAGCTGTAGACCTCCTGGCGCTCGAATTCACTGGCTTTGACGATCTCGCTGAACTTGGCGTCGGGGTTGTTCAGCAGGTAGCCGAGCAGCCACAGGTCCAGCGGGTGCACCTTGGCGATATAGCCCTGGTCGGGCAGGTCGTAGGAGCCGGGGCCGTAGCTGTAATAGAGCTTGTCCAGGCGTTCGTCGGTGAGCTTTTCGGTGAGTTTGGCGCCCTTGAGGTGCGAGCGAATGAAACTGTTGAAACTCTCCTGGCTGGCTTCCGGCAGCAGGTAGCGGTGCACGGCCGCCAGGCGGATCGGCGTCGGGTGCATGCTGTCGAGGAAGGTGTCCAGGCGCGCCTGGGTGTCCTTGTTGCGGTATTTCTTCCAGAACCGCAGGAGGAAGGAGGTTCCCTCGCGGTCGGCGAACTTGGCCAGGTATTCCTGGCGCCGCGGGTCGCCGTCATCCTTGAGCAGGTTGGCGCTGTTGCTCGGGCCGGCATAGGTGCTGTAGCGCACCAGGTCGCGCATCAGGCGGATGAAGGGCAGGTTGATGGACTCGCGCAGGGCGTCGCGCAGGGTCGGCATGCGGCCGTTGTCTTCCTTGCGGAAGTTATGAAAGGTGTGCAGCCCGCCGCCGGTGAAAAAGCTCTCGCCGGGGCTGGCCGAGTATTTGCGGTCCAGGGCCGCCTCGAGCATTTTCGGCAGGCTGCGGTCGCTGTTCTGGATCAGGTAGTCCACGGCCCAGCGGCTCAGGCGGTCCTGTTCGGCGATTTCGACTTTCTTCAGCACCGCCGGGGTTTCGGCGCCGTACTGCTCGTACAGTTCGGCAATGATCTGCAGGTAGGTGGTCAGGACTCGCAGCTTGGCGGTGGAGCCCAGCTCCAGCTTGCTGCCTTCGTTGATGTCGAAGGGCTGGTCGGTGCTGTCGGTCTGGACCCGCACCCGCGAACCGTCCGGCGTCAACTCGAGCAGGGTGAAGCTGTAGCGCACCTGGGTGGTGCTGGTCGGCGTCAGCAGGCGTTCGCCGAGCAGGCCGATCTCGCCGGCGAACACCGGGTCGGCCAGGTGCTTGAGGTACTCGGTGGCCTGGCGTTGCAGGTCGCTTTGCAGGGTGCTGGTGGCCGACAGGTCGAGGCGGTCGAGGTCGTACAGCGGCCGGTTGAGCAGGCCGGCCAGGCGGCTGCGGGCGACGCTGATGCCCTTGTTGGTTTCGATCGGCTGGATCGTCGGTTGCTGCACCCAGTCGCGGAAGGTGGCCTTGCTGGCCAGGGCGGCTTCGGACAGCGGCGTATCGATCACGCCATTCTGGGTCAGCAGGCGGATATGGCTGTCGGTGAGTTCGGCCAGCTCTCGGCGGCCCTTGGACAGGTAATGCGAAGGGCGGCGCTGGGCGATCATCAGCGACAGCACCTGGCGCAGGGCCAGGCCGCGTTGCGCCAGGCTCTGCGGATCGCTGGCGGTGCTCGCCAACTGCTCATTGACCTGGGCGAAGTCGGCGCCGTACCAGACCCGCAGTCCTTCGGCCATGCCGTGCACTTCACCGTGGCCGGGCACCGCCGACAGCGGCACGCTGTTGAGGTAGTCGCGGATGATGCGTCGCCGGGCCTCGAGGGTCTGCTGGCCGCCCTGGTAGGCGCGCACGCTGGCGGAAATCATCTGGCGGAGCTTTTCCGCGCCGGACACGGTCAGGCCGTCCGGCGAGTGCCGGTACTTTTCCAGTTGGGTCGCCAGGGTGCTGCCGCCCGCCGTCTGCCCGGGCAGGTGCAGGAGCTTGGCCACTTGCGACCAGGCGGCCTTGGCGAAGCGCGGCCAGTCCACCGCCGGGTTGGCCAGGGGCTGCTCGGGATCGAGCAACTCGCGGTTCTCGATGAACAACAGGCTGCGCACTATCACCGGCGGGATGGCGGCAAAGTTCGAATAGAGCTGTTGCGGGTACTTGAATTGATAGAGCGGCGCCGCGCGGCAATCGGTGATCGACAGCCCGGCCTGAATCTTCTCGGTATAGGGTACGAAGAAGCCGTTTTCGCTGTAGTTCATCAACGCGGGGGAGAAGCGGGTCTGGGCCTCCACCACGTAACCGCGCTTGAGCAGGCGCGCGATGAAATCATCGAGGACGCTGTAGCCCAGGCGTTTGTCGAAGGGGCCGGCGCCGGGGTAGACGATGGCATCGCTGGGCCCGGGCGCCATGGAGTAGTTCAGGTCCGCGGCGAACTTGCTGAGCTCGCGCGCCTGCAGTTTCGAGGTGCGCATTTCCTTGGACGCGGCAAAGCCGAGGGCGACCAGCGCCATCAGCAGCAATAGCCAGAACAGCCGCCACCAAAGCCGGCTTGAATGGGACTTTTCAGGGATAGGCGCTTCTTCCACGCGATCAGTTGGCACTACATTTTTACTCGAATCGGTCTGTCGCAAAGCACCCATAGTCGACTGATCCATTCACGCAAATTGATCGGACTTGTCTGAAGCTTAGACGGTGGTGGGCAATGGTGAAAAATTTGTGATCGACCTGAAAGCAATCACCTCTTTTGTAGGAACGCAGGTGTTGGCGATAGACCCGCGAGCGCCGCGGTATAACGGAAACACCGCATCATCCTTGACGACCCGCGCGGGCAGGCGCGGGTCCGGGAGTATTCGACGGGGGCGGGAAAGGGGTGAGATAGAGCCATCGCAGCCGGTAAATAGGTCCTAGGTAGGGGCATGACGCTGCACCATGGCTGTGCAATACTCGGCGCCGTTCAAAAATGACAAACGGCGAAAATTTCAGGTAATGCCACTCCGCAAAACCCGAAGATACCGAGATTTCTCTCTGAATTTAGCTGTTTATAGAGTGAAAAAGCCTGCCGTCAGCTTTTTATACTGCTCGCCCCACTGATCTTGCAGGATTTGTCCTACAAGACGTGTCGGCCCATAAGGTCGATCCGATCTGGCGGGTACGGGTTATCCGTCCGTGCCTTACAGACTCGGTGGCTCACATCCAATAACAAGATGAGGTTGTACCCTATGCCAGTTGGCAACCACCTGCCCCAAGGCGGGACCGCTCAAGGCGGCCCGCTGAAACGCGAACTAGGCGAACGGCATATTCGCTTGATGGCGCTTGGCGCCTGTATCGGTGTCGGCCTGTTCCTCGGTTCGGCCAAGGCCATTGAAATGGCCGGTCCGGCCATCATGCTGTCCTACATCCTCGGCGGCCTGGCGATTCTGGTGATCATGCGCGCCCTCGGCGAGATGGCCGTGCATAACCCGGTCGCGGGTTCCTTCAGTCGTTACGCGCAAGACTACCTCGGCCCGCTGGCGGGCTTCCTCACCGGCTGGAACTACTGGTTCCTGTGGCTGGTGACCTGCGTCGCGGAAATCACCGCGGTGGCGGTGTACATGGGCATCTGGTTCCCCGACGTGCCGCGCTGGATCTGGGCCCTGGCGGCCCTGGTGAGCATGGGCTCGATCAACCTGATCGCGGTCAAGGCCTTCGGTGAGTTCGAGTTCTGGTTCGCCCTGATCAAGATCGTCACCATCATCGCCATGGTCATCGGTGGCGTCGGCATCATCGCCTTCGGTTTCGGCAATGACGGTGTGGCACTGGGTATTTCCAACCTGTGGACCCACGGCGGTTTCATGCCCAACGGCGTGACCGGCGTGCTGATGTCGCTGCAGATGGTGATGTTCGCCTACCTGGGCGTGGAGATGATCGGCCTCACCGCCGGTGAAGCGAAGAACCCGCAGAAGACCATTCCCAACGCCATCGGCTCGGTGTTCTGGCGCATCCTGCTGTTCTATGTGGGCGCGCTGTTCGTGATCCTGTCGATCTACCCCTGGAACGAAATCGGCACCCAGGGCAGCCCGTTCGTGATGACCTTCGAGCGCCTGGGCATCAAGACCGCCGCCGGCATCATCAACTTCGTGGTGATCACCGCTGCGCTGTCGTCCTGCAACGGCGGCATCTTCAGCACCGGGCGCATGCTCTACAGCCTGGCACAGAATGGCCAGGCCCCGGCCGGTTTCGCCAAGACCTCGAACAACGGCGTACCGCGTCGCGCGCTGCTGCTGTCGATCTTCGCCTTGCTGCTGGGCGTGCTGCTCAACTACCTGGTGCCGGAGAAAGTGTTCGTCTGGGTGACCTCCATCGCCACCTTCGGCGCGATCTGGACCTGGGTGATGATCCTCCTGGCCCAGCTCAAGTTCCGCAAAGGCCTGAGCGCCTCGCAGCAGGCCGGCCTGAAGTACCGCATGTGGCTGTACCCGGTCAGTTCCTATCTGGCCCTGGCATTCCTGGTGCTGGTGGTGGGGCTGATGGCCTACTTCCCGGACACCCGCGTGGCGCTGTATGTGGGCCCGGCGTTCCTGGTGCTGCTGACGGTGCTGTTCTACCTGTTCAAGCTGCAACCGAACAATGCCCAGCAGGGCGCGGTGCGTTCGGCGTCGTAACCCCATCAGGCAATAAAACAAAAAGCCCCAGTCAGTGACCGGGGCTTTTTTATGCGGCGATCTTTCTGCGGTTCCGGGTTTTAGTGTTGCAACCCCTGTTCACCGCAGCCCGATCGCCGGTGCGCGGTCAGCTCCCCAACAGCCCCGTGGTGTCCGCGTCGAACGCCGCTTTCGCTCGCTGCGCGGCGGGCGCCAGCAGGGCCAGCAGCGCGGCCTCGCTGTACAGCTTGGTGCTCGCCAGGTGCTTGGGTGTCGGCTGGATCGGGATCAGCACGTCTTCATCGCTGGCGTGCAGCCAGATCGCCGCGACATGCAGCGCCGAGACAAACAACACACGCAGCTCGAAGGTCCGGCCTTTGAGGTGCGGCGCTTTTTCCGCCAGGTTCAGCGCATTGACCGTGGCCGACGCCAGGGCGCCGTGGTTCAGGGACGAGAACTCGACCTGGCCAGCGACCTCCGCCAGTTGGGCGTCGGCAATCGACACCCCGTCGCTGAACACCAGGTAATGCCAGTTCCCCAGCGTGGCCTGTTGCAGGCCTTTGCCTTGGGCCAGGTCGTCCAGGCTCAGCGAGTAGCCGCGGTAGGGCTCGGACAGGCTCACTTTACTGGCCGTGGCCTGGGCGAACTGGCGGTTGACGCCGAAACCTTTGCTCTGCAGGGCCGCCTGGAGAGCCGGGCGCAGTACCTGAGCGCCGTTGGCGGGTGCCTTGGGATAAGTCAGTTGCATGCTGCCCTCCTTAGTTTTTCCGGGTGAAGTAGGTGGTGGTCCAGTTGCCGCCGCCGTTGTACGAGCGCGGGAAGGTGTTCAGGGCGCGGGTCGAATAACCGTAGATGGAGTCCGCAATCAGCAGGTAGCTGCCGTTGGTGCCATAGATCGCCAGAAAGTGCGCGCCGCCGCCAAACCAGGCGCAGCGCAGGCCGACGGGGCGCCCCATGTTGATCTGGTTTTCGATGGCCGACAGTTGGATCGAACCCTGGCTCATGCCGCCAAAGCTGCGGGTGGTTTGCAGGGCCGAGTCCAGGTAGCCATACACGTTGCATGGCCCCGGTTGGTTGCAACAGGTATTGCGCCCCAGTTCCGCGTTGGCGACCCCGCATTGAGTCCAGGAACCGGTGCGGTAATAGTTGCCGACCGAGGCCGACAGTGCGGCCCAGCACCAGTTGGTCTGGGTTTGCTGCTGAATGCTGAAGTTGAGGCTGGCGGCCAGGGCGGCGTGTTCCGCGCTGTCGTCGACTTCGCTCAGTCCGGCATTGAGCAGGGTGCCGACCAGGCACTGTGGCAGTGCTTGCGCAGGGCCTGTGCGGGTAAAGGGTGTGTCTTCAAGGGTTAACATTTTCATCCTCCATGAGTGAAAACAAGCGTCCAGCTTGTGTCGTTGTTGCGTATTGCGATGAAGCGGTTTTCTGAGGCCCGTGACCGGCCTGGGGGGTTCGCCATCCTCGATGGCCTGCTCCGGTCGGGCTCAGGGGTAACCTTAGTTGCGATATGCATTTGTGCAAATAAAATTATGCATTTATGCAATTTTCTGTGGGCAAGCAGTCAAGCGAGGAGAGGCCAGGGAGGGGGTTGCACGACAACGGCCCATGCGGGCCGGCTTGGATGCCGCACGTCTGAAAGAGCGCTGGATCAGCGATTTCGCCAATCGATGGGCAGAAAAACCTGCCATACAAGTTGAGCGATATTCAACGCGGGAGAGTCACCAATGAGACTCTTATGGAAGGGAATCTCCAGATACACGGTGATCGGCATCGCCAACACCTTTATCCACTGGCTGGTGTTCTTTTTGCTGAGCCTGGTGGCGGGCCTCAGCCAGGCGCTCAGCAACCTGGCGGCCTTTTGCGTCGCAGCGTCGTTTTCTTTCTATATGAACGCGCGTTTCACCTTCACCGCCAGGAGGTCGGTCGGCGGTTATCTGCTGTTCCTGGGCGGCATGGGCGCGCTGAGCCTGGGTGTCGGGCATGCCGGGGATGTGTGGCGGCTGCCCGGCTTGCTGACGGTGCTGGTGTTTTCCGCCCTGAGCCTGGTGGCGGGTTTCCTGTTCGCCAAGTACCTGGTGTTCCGCGAGTGTGAGCCATGAAGATCTCGTTGATCGTTCCGGTCCTCAATGAAGAGCAGGCCATCGGCCTGTTCTACCAGGCGGTGCGTCGCGAGTTGCGCTTCGAGCAGGGCGAAGTCGAGATCGTGTTTATCAACGATGGCAGTTCCGACCGCACGGCCGATGAGGTCAAGGCCCTGGCGCAGGTGGACGAGCAGGTGCTGTTGATCAACTTTTCGCGCAATTTCGGCAAGGAGCCGGCGTTGTTCGCCGGGCTGGAACACGCCAGTGGCGATGCGGTGATTCCCATGGACGTCGACCTGCAGGACCCGATCAGTGTCATCCCGCGGCTGATCGAGGAATGGCAGATGGGCGCCGATGTGGTCCTCGCCAAACGCCGCAGGCGTACTGCCGACAGTTACTTGAGGCGTTGTAGCGCGGCGCTGTTCTACCACCTGTTGAACCGTATCGCCTACACCCGGATCGAGGAAAACGTCGGCGACTTCCGGCTGATGGATCGCAAGGTAGTCGATGTGATCCGTACCCTGCCCGAGCATCAGTTGTTCATGAAGGGTGTGCTGTCGTGGGCCGGCTTCACCACGGTGGTGGTGGAATACGAGCGCGCCGGGCGGGTGGCGGGCAACAGCAAGTTCAATGGCTGGAAACTGTGGAACCTGGCGCTGGAGGGCATCACCTCGTTCAGCACCGTGCCGTTGCGATTGTGGACTTATGTCGGTGGCAGCATCTCGATTTTCGCGGTGCTCTACGCGGTGTACATGGTCCTGGACAAGATCTTCTTCGGCAACAGCGTGCCCGGCTACCCTTCGTTGATGACCGCCATTCTGTTTCTCGGCGGCGTGCAGTTGATCGGCATCGGCATCCTCGGCGAGTACGTCGGCCGTATCTATATCGAGGCCAAGCATCGGCCGCGCTATGTGATCAAGGACGTCATCGGCGGCAAAGACCGCCTGGGGCTCTAGCATGGACAGAATGGGCAGCTTGCTCAGCGGGGAGCTCGGGCGCCGCCAGGTCTGGCTGTTTTTTCTGTTCGCCACCTTGTTGTATGTGCTGCCGCTGATCCTCGCGGACTTTCCCTATATCGATGACAACTGGCGTTCGCTGTCGGCCGGCACCGCCTGGACGGAGCAGGGGCGGTTGTTTACCGAACTGTTCTACAACGCCCTGACCTTCAGCCATGCTGCGCCGAACATCTTTCCCTTGCCGCTGCTGATCGCCACGCTTGCCATGGCCTCGGCCTTGACCCGCCTGACTTTCCATTATTACCCGCAGCCGACGGCTGCCTGCTGCATGGTGCTGTTGCCGCTCTGGTACAACCCGTTCTTTCTGCAGAACCTGTCGTATCAGTACGACGGCCCGGCCATGGCCTTGAGCCTGGTGGCGGTGATCTTCGCCATCACCTATCGCAACCCGTACCGCGTGTTGCAATGGCTGGTTCCGGCCTTGCTGGTCGCGCTGGCCATCGGGCTGTATCAGATCAGCATCAACGTGTTCCTGGGCCTGTGCTGCCTGGAGGTGATCCGCGGCGCCAATGACAAGACTGCCTGGCCACGCTGGTGGGAAATGATCGGCTGGAAGATCGCCCAGGCGGCCCTGGGCTGGATGATCTATTGCGTCACCGCCTACCCCTTCATGGATCAGACCCGCACCTTGCTGCTGAACTGGTCGGCGCAGCCCTTGCTGCAACTGCAGGTCAACATCGGCAGGGTGCTGGAAAAAGTCGTGCTGCTGTTTCACGGCGGGTTCGCCTGGGTGTTCGCCGCGCTGGCGCTGTGCGCCCTTGCCGGTTGCGTGCGGCTGGGGCTGAATCTGTTCAAGCGGCCGGACAGCGGCCTGAAAAAGGTCTTGATGGCGCTGGTCTGCCTGCTGGCATTGCCGCTGGTGATCTTGCTGGTGTCAGGGATCGCGCTGTTTTTCCGCGACTTCAATGAAGGCGCCCGGACCTTGATGGGTTTCGCGCTGCTGTTGGTGTTGCTGTTCTATCTGAGCCACCTGGCGTTGGCGGCGCTCCATGAGCGCTTGCCGCTGCTACTGATGGTGCCGCTGCTGGCGATGCTGTCGCTGTCGTTCGCCTATGGCCGGGTGCTGACGGTGCAGAAAACCCTGGCGGCCAGCGCGCTGTCGAGCCTTGAGCGCGACATTACCAGCCACCGACAGTTGCGCGAGGCCAAGCGCATTTATATGTCGGTGACCTATTCCGATCACTGGCTGCTGGCGGCCGCGGGCTCGTTCAAGCAGATGCCGGTGCTGCACTACCTGATGAACATCGACTTCTTCATGCTGGCCGAGAACCTGCCCAAGGTGGGCATTACCAACGTGGTCGCGGAAAGGGAGCGGCGCAATGCGACTCTGGTCGGTTACCAGGGCTATCTACCGCTGGTGGACAGCCGTTACTACCGGATCTACCTGCTGGGGGACTACGGTTTTATCGTCATGAAGGAACCGGCGCCGATCAAGACGCTGCATTGGTGAGGCACTGGCCTTATCCGCTGGATCAGAAGTGATCCATCAGCAGCACACGGCATTCCCTGGCCTGGAAGGCGTTGATCTGTGGCACCAGGCGGGTGAAGTGCTCGGTCTGGCAATGGGCCTTGAGTGCCGCGCGGTCTGGCCATTGCTCGATAAAGATGAAATGCCCCGGGTCTTGCTGGTCGACGAACAGGTCGTAGGCGATGCAGTCCGGTTCCTGGCGGGTTTTCTCCACCAGTTCGGCGTACCAGGGGCGCACGGTGTCGAGGTGTTCGGGTTTGATGAAGTCTTCGGCGATGACTTTGAGCACGGGTTTGCGTCCTTTGCCTATCGATAAATAGCGCCCCGCCGCAAGGGCAGGGCGTCGAGGGTGGCTGGTCAGGCCGCGGCTTCGCTGTTGGGCTCGAAGCTGTCGGCGCGCGCCAGCTGCCACATGCGCGAATAGAACTCGCCCGTGACCGCGCCGGTGAGCAGTTCGCCGGGCTTGAGGAACACATGCAGTTGCGAGAACAGCTTGATCTCGGTGGCCGACATGCGTCGCACCAGATGCTTGGCTTCCAGTTGCGACGGGTGATTCAAACCCGCGGCGGCAAGCATTTCGGCCAGGGCCTTGAGGGTGTTGCGGTGGAAACTGAACACCCGTTGCGCCTTGTCCGGCACCACCAGCGCCCGCTGGCGCAGGTTGTCCTGGGTGGCGACGCCGGTCGGGCATTTGTTGGTGTGGCAGCTTTGCGACTGGATGCAGCCGATGGCGAACATGAAGCCGCGCGCCGAGTTGGCCCAGTCGGCGCCGATGGCCAGCACGCTGGCGATGTCGAAGGCGCTGACGATCTTGCCGCTGGCGCCGAGCTTGATCTTGTCGCGCAGGTTCAGGCCCACCAGGGTGTTGTGCACGAACAGCAGGCCTTCGCGCATCGGCGCGCCGATGTGGTCGGTGAACTCCACCGGTGCCGCGCCGGTGCCGCCTTCCTTGCCGTCGACCACGATGAAGTCGGGGAGGATGCCGGTTTCCAGCATGGCCTTGGCGATGCCCATGAACTCCCACGGGTGGCCGAGGCAGAACTTGAAGCCAACGGGTTTGCCGCCGGACAGCTCACGCAGCTGCTGGATGAAATGCATCATTTCGATCGGCGTGGAAAAGGCGCTGTGGCTCGATGGCGAGATGCAGTCCTCGCCCATGCGGATGCCGCGGGTGTCGGCGATTTCCTGGGTCACCTTGTGCTTGGGCAGGATGCCACCGTGGCCGGGCTTGGCGCCCTGGCTCATCTTGATTTCGATCATTCGTACCTGTGGGTCCTGCGCCTGCACGGCGAAGCGCTCTGGGTCGAAACGGCCGTCGCTGGTGCGGCAACCGAAATAGCCGCTGCCCAGTTCCCAGGTCAGGTCGCCACCGTTTTCCCGGTGATAGGGGCTGATGCTGCCTTCGCCGGTGTCATGGGCGAAGTTGCCGAGCTTGGCGCCCTGGTTGAGGGCGCGGATGGCGTTGGCGCTGAGGGAGCCGAAGCTCATGGCCGAGATGTTGAACACCGAGGCCGAGTAGGGCTGCTTGCACTGCGGGCCGCCGACCGTGACGCGGAAGGTGCTGGGGTCGCTCAGGGGCGCTGGGCGCATGGAGTGGCCGATGAATTCGAAACCCGACTGGTAGACGTCGATCAAAGTGCCGAACGGCTTGTCGGCGCTTTCGTTCTTGGCCCGCGAATAGACCAGCGAGCGCTGGGCCCGGGAGAAGGGCAGGGCGTCGCTGTCGGACTCCAGCAGGTACTGGCGGATTTCCGGGCGGATGCCTTCCACCAGGTAGCGGATATTGCCCAGGATCGGGTAGTTGCGGCGCACCGCGTGGGGGCTTTGCAGCAGGTCGAAAATGCCCAGCAGGCTGAGCAGGAAAGTGACCAGGGTGAATGGCCAGAGCCAGTCATGTTCGAGAAAGGGCAAGCTGGCGAGGGTGAAAATCACGCAGGCAGCAAAGAAGGCGTAGCGGCTCAGGAGGGACAGGCTCATACGGTTTCCTTGGTTCGGACTCTATAGATTTCGTTTTTGGGTACTCATTCTTCTTGTGTGGCCAACGATCTTGTTGTTGTAGAGAACAGCCGTGGCACAGCAGCTGTGCGCACATGGCAGCTTCAGGCGTCAGGCATTCTGCGCCTGGAGAAAAATCGAAAACAGTTCGGGCTGGGACTTGATGCCCAGCGTGCCGTAGATGTGTTTCTTATGGACTTTCACGGTTTCGGCAGAGATTTGCAGCTTACGAGCGATCTCCTTGCTGGAGCAACCGCTGAGCATCAGGTGCCTGACCTCCAGTTCGTGGGCAGTCAATTGAGTGCCCTTGAGCCGTTGCAGCGAATCTTCCAGGCGATTGCGCCAGTTGCCCCCGGGCATTCGGCGAACACCCGCGGTGGCTGTTCGTTGCTGTTGCGCATAGTGGCGCCGGGGCCCGCCGTGGGCAAGCGTGAACGCCTGGAGCCAGGCGTTGCCGAGGTTGATAGACGATTGACAGCTTTCCTTATTGCAACTGGTTCTCGTTTATGGGATTAAACAATGTTACTGTATAACGAAATTCGGCCTTAGCTATCCCCTGGAGAATCCCATGAAAGCCAATATCCATCCCGCCTACCGCACCGTGCTGTTCCATGACACCGCCGCCGATGTGTACTTCCTGATCGGTTCCACCGTGGACACCGACCGCACCCAGCGTCACAGCGATGGCAACACTTACCCCTATGTCACCCTCGACGTCTCCAGCGCCTCGCACCCGGTCTACACCGGCCAGCAGCGCAAGACCCAGTCCGAAGGCCGGATCGCCGGCTTCAACAAGCGTTTCGCGTCGTTCGGTTCGTCCGGCAAGACCGGCAATGCTTGATGGCCATGGTCCTTGGCGCACAGCCGCTCGTTCCTGCCTCCCTGTAGGAGCGGGCGGCATCCTCTCGTCCATTCCCCTTTCTATTGCGGCCCACCCATGGAAGGCCTGAACGGCGTCGCTTCGTCCCGCCGCCCGAGGCGCCGGGTGTATTGAAAAAACAGCGGCCGACTGTGTCGTGACGACGCCTCGCCAGTCATGGGATCCTTGCCGCCTCGCGTAACCGATCCAGGTTTTTCATGACTCTTTCAAGTGCCACATCCCCCCTTATCCGTATCGCCGCGGCCCTGCTGATCGGCCCCGACGGCCGTACCCTGCTGGTGCGCAAGCGCGGCACCCAGGCTTTCATGCAGCCGGGCGGCAAGATCGAGCCGAGCGAGTTGCCGGCCCAGGCCCTGGCCCGTGAACTGGAAGAGGAACTCGGGCTGCATATCGACCCGGCCGACGCTCGTTACCTGGGACGTTTTTGCGCACCGGCGGCCAACGAGCCGGGTTTTGTGGTCGAGGCCGAATTGTTTCGCCTCGATCTGGACACCGACGAGGTCCGCCTCGCGGCGGAAATCGAGGAGGTCTGCTGGATCGATCCGGAGGCTGGCGACGAGCTCACCCTGGCCCCATTGACACGCGACCTGATCTTGCCGTTTTATCGCGCCTCGCAACTGGCCTCGGCCTGATTTTTCAAGGACAAAGGATTGCCCATCATGATTCCCCTTCACGACATGTTGATCTTCATCGCCGCGGCCTTGCTGATGGTGCTGACACCCGGCCCCAACATGATCTACCTGATCTCCCGTTCGATCTGCCAGGGCCGCCGGGCAGGCGTGACCTCGCTGGTCGGCGTGGTGGCCGGTTTCTTTGTCCACCTGTTCGCCGCGGCGATCGGCCTGACCGCCGTCTTCATGGCGGTGCCGGTGGCCTATGAAGTGCTCAAGTGGGTCGGCGCCCTGTACCTGATGTGGCTGGCCTGGCAGGCCCTGAAGCCGGGCGCGCGTTCGCCGTTCGAGGCGCAGCAGCTGCCGCCGGACTCGTCGCGCAAGCTGATCCTGATGGGCTTTCTCACCAGCGCCTTGAACCCGAAGATCGCGGTGTTCTACCTCTCGGTCTTTCCCCAGTTCATCAGCCCGGAACACGGTTCGGTGTTCACCCAGAGCATCATCCTCGGCCTGACCCAGATCAGCGTGAGCTTCAGCGTCAACCTGTTGATCGCGTTGTTCGCTTCGGGAATCGCCGCCTGGTTCGTGCACAACCCGCTGTGGCTGGCGACCCAACGTTATTTCATGGGCTTCGTGCTGGCCGGGCTGGCGGTGCGTCTGCTGCTGGAACAACGCCAGACGGCTTGATCCTTTCATTCACCCGCGAGCCCGGGGGCCCCGGCCAACCATGTCCATCCAGCACCTCGATGCCAGTCATGCCGCGGCCTACCGCGCGCTGATGCTCGAAGCCTATGAACGTCATCCGCAGGCTTTTACCTCCAGCGTCGCCGAACGGGCGGCGATGCCCCTGAGTTGGTGGGAGTCGCGGCTGAGCAGTCCGCTGGACCTGTTGCTGGGGGCTTTCGAGGACGGCGAACTGGTGGGCATCGTCGGGCTGGCGTTCGAGGTCCGGGACAAAGCCCGACACAAGGCCACGCTGTTCGGCCTGTATGTGGCGCAGCCTTATCGCCATGGCGGCCTGGGCTACCGGCTGGTCCAGGCGCTGCTGCAGGAGGCACGCCAACGCCCCGGGGTGCGGCTGGTGCAACTGACCGTCACTGCTGGCAATGACGCAGCCCTGGCGCTGTACCAGCGTTGCGGTTTCGTCCAGTTCGGCCTGGAGCCGCTGGCGGTGCGGGTGGGCGTCGAGTACTTCGACAAGCTTCACCTGTGGCGTGAAGTCGTCTCCCCCCTCTGAAGATCCCCGTTCCTCCAGGCTGACGCGGCTTTTCAACGCACCGCGCTGACCCCGTCCAGGGTCGAGAACGAGGTGTCCTTGGCGGTCAGCAGGAAGTCGCGCATATAGGGCGCGTCCAGCATGTCGGCGCGGATCGCCGCGTACAGCGTGGCGAACAGGCCTTTTTCCCCCAGGCGCTTGGCCTTCACATAACCCCGTGAGCTGTATTCATGCAGCGCCCAGTGGGGCATGCCGCACACGCCACGGCCGCTGGCCACCAGCTGCATCATCATCACCGTCAGTTCCGAGGTACGGACCTGGGCCGGCTCGATGTCGGCCGGTTCCAGGAAGCGGGTGAAGATATCCAGGCGGTCGCGCTCCACCGGGTAGGTGATCAGGGTTTCGCTGAGCAGGTCTTCCGGAACGATGTAGGGCTTGCTGGCCAGGCGATGCTGGTTGGCCACCGCCAGCATGGCTTCGTAGGTGAACAGCGGCACGTAGGTGATGCCCGCCAGTTCCACCGGGTCGGAGGTTACCACCAGGTCCAGGTCGCCGCGGGCCAGGGCCGGCAGCGGGGCGAAGGAGAAACCCGAGGCTAGGTCCAGCTCGACTTCCGGCCAGGCATCGCGGAACTGGTCGATGGTCGGCATCAGCCACTGGAAGCAGCTGTGGCATTCGATGGCCATGTGCAGGCGCCCGGCGGTGCCGCCGGCCAGGCGGGAGATGTCCCGTTCGGCGGCGCGCAGCAATGGCAGGGTGGCGTCCGCCAGTTGCAGCAGGCGCAGGCCAGCGCTGGTGAAGCGCACCGGCTTGGTCTTGCGCACGAACAGCGGCATGCCCATGCGCTCTTCCAGTTCCTTGAACTGGTGGGACAGGGCGGACTGGGTCAGGTGCAGGCGTTCGGCGGCTTCGACCAGGCTGTCGGCTTCGCGCAGGGCGTGCAGGGTCTTCAGGTGACGGATTTCGAGCACCAGGGTCTCCATGAGTAAATTTTGTGATCAACACGAAAAGGTTGAGTTTGTCTCATGTTGGCTTGGCTGTCGACAATAGCGCCATCTTTTACCGGGAGGAACCCGCTCATGGCCTTGGCCCACACCCTTGGTTTTCCGCGCATCGGCGCCGACCGCGAACTGAAAAAAGCCCTCGAAGCCTACTGGAAGGGCGACCTCGACCGGCAGGCGCTGCAAGACGTCGGACGCCAGCTGCGGGCCAGGCACTGGCAGTTGCAAAAGGACGCCGGCATCGACCTGCTGCCGGTGGGCGACTTCGCCTGGTACGACCAGGTATTGACTCACTCGCTGACCTTCGGCGTGGTTCCCGAGCGCTTCGACAGCAGCAAGGACGCCCAGGGCCAGCCGACCCTCGATACCCTGTTCGCCATGGCCCGCGGTGCCTCGAGTGGCTGCTGTGGCGGCGATCAGGCCAAGACCCAGTACGCCCAGGAATTGACCAAGTGGTTCGACACCAACTACCACTACCTGGTCCCGGAATTCAGCGCCGACCAGTCGTTCAAGCTGAGCTGGGAGCAACTGTTCGACGAGGTCGACGAAGCCCACGCCCTGGGCCACCGGGTCAAGCCGGTGATCATCGGTCCGTTGACCTACCTGTGGCTGGGCAAGGCCAAGGGCAACGATTTCGACAAGCTCGAGCTGCTGGAGCGCCTGCTGCCGGTCTACGGCGAAATCCTCAACCGCCTCAAGGCCCAGGGCGTGGAGTGGGTGCAGATCGACGAACCTGTCCTGACCCTCGACCTGCCGCAGGAATGGAAGAGCGCCTTCGAGCGGGCCTACCACATCCTCCAGTACTCGCCGCTGAAAAAGCTGGTGGCCACCTACTTCAGCGGCCTGCAGGACAACCTCGGGCTGGCCGTCGGCCTGCCGGTGGACGGCCTGCACATCGACGCCGTGCGGGCGCCGGAGCAACTGACCCAGGTGCTCGACCGCCTGCCGACCTACAAGATTCTTTCCGTGGGCCTGGTCAACGGCCGCAATGTCTGGCGTTGCGAGCTGGAGCAGGCGCTGCAGCAGTTGCAAGCGGCGCAGGAGCGTTTTGGCGACAACCTGTGGGTCAGCAGTTCCTGCTCGCTGCTGCACAGTCCGGTGGACCTGTCCCGGGAAGACCAGCTGGATGCCGAGCTGAAAAGCTGGCTGGCCTTCGCCGTACAGAAATGCGGCGAAATCTCGGTGCTGCGTGACGCCCTGAACGATCCGCAGGCCCCGGCGGTGCAAGCGGCCCTGGCCGCAAGCCGCCAGGTGCAGGCCAGCCGCGCGCAGTCGCCGCGGATCCACAAGGCCGAGGTCCAGGCGCGGCTCAAGGCGGTCAGCGCCGCCGACAGCCAGCGTCACTCGCCCTTTGCCCAACGCATTGCCCAGCAGCACGCTCGCTTGAAGCTGCCGGTGTTCCCGACCACCACCATCGGTTCGTTCCCGCAGACCGCGTCGATCCGCCTGGCGCGCCAGGCGTTCAAGCAGGGCAAGCTGTCGAACAACGATTACACCGACGCCATGCGCTGCGAAATCCGTCACGCGGTGCAGGTCCAGGAACGCCTGGGGCTGGACGTGCTGGTCCACGGCGAGGCCGAGCGCAACGACATGGTCGAGTACTTCGCCGAGCAACTGGACGGCTACCTGTTCACCCGCTTCGGCTGGGTCCAGAGCTACGGTTCGCGCTGCGTGAAACCGGCGGTGATCTACGGCGACCTGAGCCGCCCGAACGCCATGACCGTGGACTGGATCACCTATGCCCAGAGCCTGACCGACAAGGTGATGAAGGGCATGCTCACCGGGCCCGTGACCATGCTGATGTGGTCCTTCCCCCGCGAGGACGTATCCCGCGAGGTGCAGGCCCGGCAACTGGCGCTGGCCCTGCGCGATGAGGTGGTGGACCTGGAGCGGGCCGGGATCAAGATCGTGCAGATCGACGAAGCGGCGTTCCGCGAGGGCCTGCCGCTGCGCCGGGCGGACTGGCAGCCGTACCTGGACTGGGCGGTGGAAGCGTTCCGCCTGACCGCCTCTGGGGTGCGCGACGACACCCAGATCCACACCCACATGTGCTACAGCGAGTTCAACGACGTGATCCAGGCCATCGCCGCGATGGATGCCGACGTGATCACCATCGAGACGTCGCGTTCGGACATGGAGCTGCTGGAGGCTTTCGAGGCCTTCGACTACCCGAACGACATCGGCCCGGGGGTGTATGACATCCACTCGCCGCGGGTGCCGGACACCGCCGAGATGGTCAAGCTGATGAGCAAGGCGGTCCGGCGCATCCCCGCCGAACGCTTGTGGGTCAACCCGGACTGCGGCCTGAAGACCCGCGCCTGGCCGGAAACCGAAGCCGCCCTGGTCAACATGGTCGCCGCCGCCCGTCAGTTGCGTAACCTGCAGGCCTGACCATCCGAATGTATCCATAGCCGTTGTAGCCGCTGCCGCAGGCTGCGATCGGCCCGAAGGGACGTAGCGATCTTGAGTTCGCTGAAGGCCCTCCGGTCCTTATCGCAGCCTGCGGCAGCGGCTACAGGGTTTTATGACCACTCGGCAATCTTCATCAAACTGTCACGTAACTGTGGCAGCGCGCTCGATCAAAGTTCATCAGACTCGCGCTCTACTGGGTTTCTGCGTTTCGGTGTTTTTCCATGTGGGCAAGAGTGCTTTCAACGACCGTTTTCCTGGCCGCACTGCTGTTCGGCCTGCCGTCTCAGGCGGCGTCTCGCTGTGATGTCAACGTACCGACCCAAAGGGTCGAACTGGAGGAGGTGAGCCTGGCCTACCAGAGCATCGGCCGTGCCTCCGATCCGGCCCTGCTGCTGGTGATGGGCCTGGGCGGGCAGTTGATCCACTGGCCGGACGAGGTGGTCGTTGCCCTGTGCCAGCAGGGGTTCCGGGTGATCCGTTATGACAACCGCGATGTCGGCCTGTCTACCTGGCGCCAGGCACCGGCCAACGCCAACCTGACGTTCGAGGTGCTGCGCTACAAGCTCGGCCTGCCAGTGGCCGCGCCCTACAGCCTGACCGACATGGCCGACGACGCCCTGGGCCTGATGAATGCCCTGCAGGTCGAGCAGTTCCATGTCCTGGGCGCGAGCATGGGCGGGATGATCGCCCAGCACCTGGCGGCCATGGCGCCGCAGCGGGTCGAGAGCCTGACCCTGATCATGACCAGCTCCGGCGCCGAAGGCCTGCCGGCGCCCAACGCGGCGCTGGTGCAGCTGTTGTCGCGGCGCGGCGCGCCGAACCGTGAGGCGGCGCTGGAGCAACAGGCCGACCTGCTGGCCGCCCTCGGCAGCCCGCAGGTCATCGACGATCGGCAGGCGCTGCTGCACCAGGCGGCGGAGGCCTATGACCGTGCCTTCAACCCGGAAGGGGTGAAGCGCCAGATCATGGCGATCCTCGCCGAACCGAGCCGGGTGGCCCTGCTCAACCAGCTGCGTGTGCCGACCCTGGTGGTGCATGGCACCGCCGATCCGCTGTTGCCGGTGATGCACGGCGTACACCTGGCCGCGCATATCCAGGGCAGCCAATTGAAGCTGATCCCGGGCCTGGCCCATCGTTTCCAGGAAGCTTTCAAGGCGCCTTTGCTGGCGGCGGTGCTGCCTTACCTGCAAAGCCATCGCGAAGACATATCGCACTGGGCGCAGATCGATCCGCTGCCCGCGCCGAACCTGCTCTGACCTGGGCTTCCGCAGGAGCCAGGCTTGCCGGCGATGCAGGCAATGCGCTGTGTCTGGAGTACCGCTATCGCGGACAATCGAGCGTCGACCGGCTGCTCCTACAGAAGACGTGCGTGCATCAGCGAATGATCTTGTCGACCTGGATCCCGAGTTTCTTCAGGCGGTACCAGAAGCTGCGTTCGGAAATGCCGATCAGTTGCGCGGCGGCGGCTTGCACGCCGTTGCTCTGTTGCAGGGCGGCGAGGATGTAGGCTTTCTCCACTTCGGCCAGGGCTGCGTCCAGGTCGCTGGGCACGCTGAGGCTGTCGCCGGGCAGGGCGCTGGCCCCGGCGTTCACCGGCGGTGAGCTGAACAGATAACCCGGCAGGTCGCTTTCCTCGATCACCGCGCCCGCGGCGACTATGGTCGCGCGTTCGACGCAGTTCTGCAGTTCGCGGATATTGCCCGGCCAGGAATAATTGGCCATCGCCTGCAGGGCCTGCGGGCTGAAACCGGTGATGCGTTTGCCGGCGGTGGCGCCCAGGGTATGGGCGAAATGCCGGGCCAGGGGCGCGATATCCTCGACCCGCTCGCGCAGGGCGGGCAGGGGGATCGGGAAGACATTGAGGCGGTAATACAGGTCTTCGCGAAACTCCTTGTTGGCCACCGCCTCCAGCAGGTTCTTGTTGGTGGCGGCGATCACCCGCACATCGACCTTGCGTTCGCGCGGGTCGCCCACCGGTTCGATCACCCGCTCCTGCAAGGCGCGCAGGATCTTCGCCTGCAGGGCCAGCGGCATGTCGCCGACCTCATCGAGAAACAGCGTGCCCTTGTCCGCCTGCTGAAAGCGCCCGACCCGGTCCGCCACGGCGCCGGTGAAGGCGCCCTTGCGATGGCCGAACATTTCGCTTTCCAGCAGGCCTTCGGGGATCGCCGCGCAATTGACCGCGACAAAGGGTTTGTTGGCGCGGTTGCCGTGCTGGTGGATGGCCCGGGCGACCATCTCCTTGCCGGTGCCGCTTTCGCCGGTCAGCAGGATGGTGGCGTTGCTTTCGCGCACCGAGTCCACCGCTTGCAGGACCTGGCGGAAAGTCGGGCTGTCGCCCACCAGGCTGTCGAACTGCCGGTGCTCGTCGAGCTCGGCGCGCATGCGCTGGTTGTCTTTGAGGATGTCGCGAAACTGCAGGGCCTTGCTGACGGTGATGTCCAGCTCGTCGATGTCGAAGGGCTTGGCGATGTAGTCGTAGGCGCCGTTGCGCATCGACTGCACGGCGTTTTTCACCGTGCTGTAGGCGGTCATGACGATCACCGGGATTTGCGGGTAGCGCTGCTTGACCTCGGCCAGCAGCTGCGGGCCGTCCATGCCGGGCATGCGCCAGTCGCTGATCACCAGGTCGATCTCTTCCTGCTCCAGCACCTTGAGCGCATGCAGGCCGTTGCCGGCGGTGAACACCTGGATACCGTCCTGGCTCAGCGCCGAGGACAGCAGGTCGCAGAGTTTGGGCTCGTCGTCGACCACCAGCAGGTTATGCGTCATGGCTGGGCCTTTTGCTCATTTTCATCATCCTCTTCGTCATCCTCACCCTTGGCCGGAATGTACAGGCTGAAGGTGGCCCCGGCATCTATTTCGCTGCTGCATTCGATGTGCCCGTCATGGTTTTCCATGATCGAGAACACCTTGGCCAGGCCCAGCCCGGTGCCCGAGGCCTTAGTGGTGACGAAGGGGGTGAAGATGCGTTCGAGCATGTCCGGCTCGATGCCCTGGCCGGTGTCGGTGACCCGCAGGATGGTGTGTTCGGCGTCCTGGGCGATGCCCAGGGTCAGGCGGCCGCCCACGGGCATGGCGTCGATGGCGTTGAGGATCAGGTTCAGGCAGGCCTGCTTGAGCTGGCGGGCGTCGGCGTACAGGGTCGCGCCCGGCGCCTGGTCGTCGATCTGCGCGTCGATCTTGTGGCTGGCCAGTTCCGGCTCGCAGAAGCCGATCAGTTCCTCCACCAGCGGTCGCGCCAGCAGGGTCGAGCGGATCGGCGCGCTGGGCTTGGCGAAGTCGAGGAAGTCGGTGATCAGGTCGTTGATCCGGCTGACTTCGCTGATCACGTATTCCAGGTGGCGCTTGTCGCCTTCGGGCAGGTCCGCGCGGCGGTGCAGCAGTTGGGTGGCGGTCTTGATGATGCCCAGGGGGTTGCGGATCTCATGGGCCAGGCCCATGGCCACTTCGCCCAGGGCGTGCAGACGGTCGCGACGGCGCAACTGGGCTTCCAGGTGCTGCAGTTCGCCCAGGCGTTCGCTCATATGGTTGAAGGTGCTGCTCAGCTCCGCCAGCTCGTCGCCGCCAATCACCGGCACCCGTTGCCGGTAGTCACCGGCGATCACCGCCTGGACCCCCTTGGACAAGCCGCGCAGGGGCATGGTCAGGCGTTTCGACACCAGCCAGCCGACGGCCAGCGATGCCGCCGAGCTGAGCAGGAAGATCAGGATGAACAGGTTGCTCTGGTTGACCAGCCCCACCAGGCTGCTGTGGCGCAGCAGGCCGCTGAAAATCACTCCCACCAGTTCGCCGCTGTCGTTGAAGATCGGCCGGTACAGCCCGCTGTAGCGGCTGGTGAACTGCTCCGTGGGCTGGCGGGTGTCGCGCAGGATGTTCTCGATCTTTTCCGGCACCTGGGTCGGGTGGTCCTCGAAACGCTGGGTGGCGAAGATCTCGGCGAAGTCGCTGGCCTTGGCCAGGTACAGGCGCAGGTCGAGGGAATGCACGTCGGCCACGCTGGTGAGGAAGCTGGCGTCCAGGTAGGTGGCGATCAGCAGTTGGTAGTCGATGCCGTCGAGGGTGGTCTGGAAGGTCGAGACCACCGCGCCGGTGGCCACGCCGCCGACCTGCAGGGTCTGCAGCACGGCGTTGTGGGCCAGGCTGATCTGCCCGACGACATCGTCGGCGGCGGTGCTGAACACCACCTGGTGGTCGCGCTTGCGGATCAGCGCCACCACATCGATACCCATGGAGTCGGCGATGTCGGCGGTGAGCTTGTCGTGCTTGGCCGCGTTGCGGTCGGTGGGCGGCTTGGCATAGCGCAGGAACAGCTGGGCGATGCGCGCGTTGTCGTGCAGGGTCTCGGTGATTTCGTCCTCGACGATCTTGGTCGATTCCTGCAGCCAGATGCGCACGTTGCTGTCGAAGATCTGCGACAGGGTGGTGGCCGCCAGCTCGGCGGCGATCATCGTGGGGATCACGCTGACCATCCAGAACGCCAGCACCAGCTTGCGCTGCAGGCTCCAGCGGGAGATGGCGAAAGGGCGAGGGGGGCGGCGGTCTTTTCTGGTCATGAACTTTCGCTTAGTGCAACGGCCATGGCGGGGTCGGTGCGATCCGGCCGGAGAACATATTTCAGCCCTTTGAGCAGGGTGTCGAGCAGCGGGTTGCGATGCTGGAAGAACAGGCTGTTGCCGGTGAAGCTACAACCCAGGCGCAGCTTGCTGGCATAACCGGCCTGGCCGCATTCGTAGAGCGCGATCCGGTGCTGGATACAGTAGTCGACATTGGCCATCCAACTGCGCAAATACAGGTTGTGCTCACGGCTGATCTCCAGGTCGTGGGCGAAGAATTTGTCGATCAACCGGTCCTCGTCCAGCAGCACCAGGTTGAAGGCCACCAGTTGTTGGTCGACCCAGTACAGCACACAGGCGGCCCGTTCCCCCAAGTGCTGGAGGATACCGGTGAAGTAGGGCGCGGGTAAGCGTTCGAATTGCAGGTCGCTGCGCCGCAGGGTGGCTTCATACAGGCGCATGACCTCCGGCAGGACGTCGTCGATGTTACGCCGCCATTCGATCCGCGGCCCGGGCGCACGCAACTTGCGGCGCAGGTCCTTGCGCGTGGATTTGCCCAGGGTGCCGAGGTAGGCATCCAGCGAGCCGAAGGGCACCGGCAGCAGGGCGCTGGGCAGGCTGGGCATGGCCTGCAGGCCGAATGCCTGGCAGCTGGCGGCCCATTGCCGGTCCTGGCTGGCGGCATCCTTGACCGCCAGCAGGCCGATGCCCTGGGCGTCGGCGTCGCGCCGGGCCAGGTGCAACAGCTGCCCGAGCAGGGCCTGGCGGCGCACCGCGGGGATATGGCTGGCGGTGCCGGCGTGGCATTGTTCGGCTACCGGCGAACCGATGGCGTACAGCGGCAGTTGCAGCAGCCCCGGCCACCAGCGTTGCAGGCGTTCGCCCAGGCGCTTGGCCGGGCCCGAGACGGTGGTGTCCAGGCGATAGCGAGTGATGAAGGCCGGGCCGGCGGCCACCAGCTTCTCGTCTTCGAACACCGCCAGGTAGCGCCAGGTGAAGTCCTCGATGCCGGCGTCCTGTACTGCCAGGTAATAGTCCCAATCCTCCAGGGCACCGGGAAAACAGTCGTTCCAGGCGTTGCGGTCGATGGCCTGGATGCTCGAAAAGACTTGGCTGGTGATCACATGCGGTCCTTGAATCAGGCGAACTGGCGCAGGTCTTCGTACACCGCGGGCCGCGGGCCCGCCTGACGTTCGATGAAGTCCGCGCTCAACTCCACCACCCGGCGGTACTGCAGGTCGACGGTGATCATGTGGTAGCAGTTGTCGAGCAGTACCTTGACCACCGGGCCGCCGAGCTTGCGCTCGACATAGTCGGCGTTCCAGCGGCTGGTGATGTCGTCCTCGATGGAGTGCAGCACCAGCGCCGGGGTGGTGATCGACGGCATGCGTTTTTTCACCACCGCGTTCATCCGGTGCAGCTCGCGCACGGTCACCCCTTCCATGGTCAGCAGGCCGGCACTGCTGCTTTCGCCGGCCTTCATCTGCCGCTCGACCACCGCCCGCAGGCGCTTGTTCTTGATGCCGTACGGCGGCTTCTCCTCGAAGCTGCAGATATGCACGCCGAACGGAATCTTCATCAGCAGCGGGGTGAGGAACGCCAGCTTGTTGATGCTCCAGCCGTCGTACTTGAGGGTGGTCGAGTACATCAGCAGGCCGCTGACCTGCCCCGGGTGTTCCGAGGCCAGGTACATGGACATGACGGCGCCCATCGACAGGCCGCCGACGAACACCTGCCGGTGGCGTTGGCGGATGCCGACGAAGGTCCGGCGCACGCCCTCGTACCAGTCCTGCCAGCCGGTGGCCTGCAGGTCGGCGTTGTTGCCGCAGTGCCCGGCCAGGGTCGGCACGTACACCGTGCAACCGGCCTTGGCCAGGCCGGCGGCCACCCGACGCAGTTCCGTCGGGGTGCCGGTGAGGCCGTGGATCAACAACACCGCGACCTCGCCATTGCCGAGGATGAAGCCGGCGTCGCCCTGGCCCAGGTCGATGCCGGCGCCCAGATCGATCTGCGCTGTCATCGTTTCATGGCCCGGTCCAGCAGACGGTCGAGCAGGGCGATGCCGAGGTCGATCTCCGCGTAGCTGATTTCCAGCGAGGGGGCCAGGGTGATGACGTTCTTGTAGTAGCCGCCGACATCGAGGATCAGCCCCAGGCGCTGGCCATTGATCTCGATGTCGCCCTTCATGCCTTCCTCGACCATGTAGTCCAGGGTCGCCTTGTCCGGGGTGAAGCCGTCGCTGGTGCAGATCTCGCAGCGCAGCGCCAGGCCCAGGCCGTCGACGTCGCCGATGATCGGGTAGCGCTTTTGCAGGTCCTGCAGGCCTTCCAGGAAGTACTTGCCCTTGTCCATGACCATCGCGCCGTAGTCGATCTCGCTGGTCATCTTGAACATCTCCAGGCCCACCGCGGTGCCCAGCGGGTTGGAGGCGAAAGTGGAGTGGGTCGAACCCGGCGGGAACACCTTGGGGTTGATCAGTTCTTCGCGGGCCCAGATGCCGCCCAGGGGGTTGAGGCCGTTGGTCAGGGCCTTGCCGAAGACGATCACGTCCGGCTTGACGTCGAAGTGCTCGATCGACCACAGCTTGCCGGTGCGGTAGAAGCCCATCTGGATCTCGTCGACCACCATCAGGATGCCGTGCTGGTCGAGCACATGCTTGAGCTCGCTGTAGAAGTTCATCGGCGGGATCACGTAGCCGCCGGTGCCCTGGATCGGCTCGACGTAGAAGGCGGCGTATTCGCTCTGGCCGACTTTCGGGTCCCACACGCCGTTGTATTCAGTCTCGAACAGCCGGGCGAACTGCTGCACGCAGTGGCTGCCGTACTCTTCCTTGGTCATGCCCTTGGGGCCGCGGAAGTGGTAGGGGAAGGGAATGAAGTTGGCGCGCTCGCCGAAGTGGCCGTAGCGGCGACGGTAGCGGTAGCTGGAGGTGATCGACGAAGCGCCGAGGGTACGGCCGTGGTAGCCGCCCTCGAAGGCGAACATCAGGCTCTTGCCATTGCTGGCGTTGCGCACGACTTTCAGCGAGTCCTCGATGGACTGCGAGCCGCCGACGTTGAAGTGCACGCGGCCGTCGAGGCCGAACTTCTTCTTGGCATCCACCGCGATCATTTCCGAGAGCTCGATCTTGCCCTTGTGCAGGTACTGGCTGGCGATCTGCGGCAGGGTGTCGATCTGTTGCTTGAGGGCATTGTTCAGGCGCGGGTTGGCATAACCGAAGTTCACCGCCGAGTACCACATCTGCAGGTCGAGGTAGGCCTGGTCGCTGGTGTCCCAGACGTAGGAGCCCTCGCAGCGGCTGAAGATCCGTGGCGGTTCGATGTAGTGGACGGTGTCGCCGTAGGAGCAGTACTTGGCTTCTTTTTCCAGAAGCACCTGGTCTTCTGCGGTTGCGATACGAATGTCAGACATGATGGAAGAGTTCCTGAGTGGGTACGCAATGTTCGGTGGTGTTGTCGAGGGCGAAGGCGCCGGCGTTGGCCGCTTCGTTGGGCAGCAGGGCCAGCAGGGCCGGCAGTTCGGCGAAGGAATCGAAAGTCGCGTGGGGGATGGCGTTGCGTTGGCAGTACTCGGCCAGGCGGCCCTTGGCGAAGACGAAGTCGGCGCTGGCGGCCACGCACATGTCGGACTGGCCGTCGCCGATCACCAGCACCCGCTTGCCCTTGGGCGTGGATTTGCATTTGCAGTTGCCGGACGCGGCGCGGCAGGCGTCGCTGGCGTGCGGGAAGTCGATGCGCCAGCTGCGCTGGTCGACCTGGCGCAGGCGGTTGGCGAGGATCGGCAGCAGGCTCACGTAGTGGCGCGCGAGGATCCGCGCGATGCCTTGCTCGATGCCGTCGCTGACCACTTCCAGGGACGCGCCCAGGCCGATCACGTGATCGACGAAGTCGGGGAAGTCCGGATCGATCTCGACGCTGTCGAAACAGGCGAGCAGTTCGGCGGGCGAGGCCTTGACCAGCGCCAGTTGGCGGCTGAGGCATTCCCGGGAGCCGATATGGCCGTCCAGCCATTGTTGCTCGATGTCTTCCCAGCTCGGGTCGGCGAAGCGTTGGAGGACGTTGTCGATCACGTCGGTGCGGGTGATGGTCCCGTCGAAGTCACACACGATATGCCAGTGCATCATCTGCAGTTACCTGTTGGAGAGGAGCGCACTTTGCGCATGCCAGGCACTGGAGCAGGGACTGTGCCAACTGCCTTCGGCCCAGGCGGGCCGGGCTTTGCGCAGGAAAAAGGCGTTTGGTGGGGTGGCTGGAGCTACAAATTTTGTAGCTCGCTACAAACAACATCAGTGCTTGCAGGGAGGGGGCGGGGTGGTGATTGATGCGCGCATCTTCACTCCAGGAAACCCGCGCCATGTTCAGCTTCACACGCTCCGCCCTGCTTGCCGTCCTGCTGTCGCTGGGGGCTGCCTGCGGGGCTTTCGCCGAGGAGGGGGGCCAGGATGGATTGGGCGGTTCGCTGGGCCTGGGCATCGGCTACCAGCCCCATGACCCCAGCGGCAGCCGGCATGACACCGTGCCCTTGCCCTATGTCGATCTGGAGTGGGGCGATGTCAGCCTCGACACCGACGACGGCCTGACCTGGGATGCCTTCAAGGGCAATGGTTTCAGCGCCGGGCCCTATATCAACTATTTGCCGGGACGCAACGCCAACGGCTCGCTGCGCGGCCTGCGGGACGTGCCGAACATGGCCGATGTCGGCGGCTACATCCAGTACGCGCCGGACGATTTCTGGCGCCTGTTCGCCTCCATCGGCAGCGCGGTGGCCGCGGGCGAGGGCCAGGGCGGCCTGCTGGGCAAGGTCGGCGGCGAAATCGGTTATCCCCTGGGCCTGGGGATCATCGGCAGCAACAACCTCACCGCGCATTTCGCCGACGCCCGCCAGACCCAGACCTTCTTTGGCATCAGCGACGCCGAGGCCCAGGCCACGGGCATCGGCCGCTACAGCGCCGGCGGCGGCTTGCAGAACCTGACCCTGACCCAGAACCTGCAGGTGCCCCTGGGCGGCAACTGGTCGTGGATGACCAGCGCCAGCTGGATTCACCTGACGGGCTCGGCGGCCGACAGCACCCTGGTGCGCGAGCGCGGCGAAGTGAATCAGGGCCAGGTCCAGACGGCCCTCAGCTACCAGTTCTGATGCCAGCGCGGGCGATTTCTGTAGGAGCGAGGCTTGCCCGCGATCCAGGCACCGCGCAGTGCCTGAAACACTGCCTTATCGTTCATCGCGGGCAAGCCTCGTTCCTACATGGGAGGAATTGGTCCACCCTTTGCACTGGCAGCCATGAACCCACTTTTCAGGAAGTTCTTCATGGCTCGTCCCGCTTATCGCCTGCTGGCCCATTCGTTGTGGGACATCGTCCCGATCCTGATGGCCCTGGCGCATTTTTCCTTCGTACTGTGGCTGGTGCTGGCCTTTCACAGCCTGTCCTGGTGGGTGATCCTGCCGGCGGCGCTGCTGTATGCGGTCAGCCTGTCGTGGAGTATCAACAGCATCTCCCACAACCAGATCCACAACGCTTATTTCAGCCTGCCCTGGCTGAACCGCGCCTTCGACCTGCTGCTGTCGGTGACCATCGGTTTTTCCCAGACCCTGTACCGCGATATCCATAACCGCCATCACCGCGGCAACTCGGATCGGCCCGGCCCGGACGGCACCACGGTCGACCCGCTGTCGATCTACCTGCATGGCCGCAACGGCCAGCCGGACAATGTCTGGGCCTACACCTTCCTGAGTTTTTTCCGCGACGACCCCAAGGCCATCTACCAGGAAATGCAGCGCAAGCGCCCGGCGGACGCGCGCTGGGTCAAGGTGGAAATAGTCATGACGGTGCTGGGCTATATGGCGCTGGCGGTGTACGACTGGCATGCGCTGCTGGTGCTGCTGCCGTTCTGGTACCTGGGGCAGTCGCTGTCCTCGCTCAACGGCTACTACGAGCACCTGGGTGGCAACCCGGACCTGCCGATCGCCTGGGGCGTGAGTTCCTACAGTCGGCTCTACAACCTGATCTGGATGAACAACGGCTATCACGCCGAGCATCACTACCGGCCGAAGATGCACTGGACCCGGGTCAAGGCCTTCCACCGCGAGATCCGCGAGCAGCAGCGGGCGGCAGGGGTGAAGGTGATCCCGCTGGCCCATGGCCTGGGTTTTCTGCTGAAACATCCGAAGCACTGACGCCCGCGTACCTGTAGCCGCTGCCGCAGGCTGCGGTAAGGCCCGGAGGGCCTTCAGGCCCTCAAGAGCAGCCCCCCCCTTCTCGGGGGCGTTCGCAGCCTTCGGCAGCGGCTACAAAAGCCTTTCAGGCTTCCTCGCCCTCGGCCAGCAGGGCGATCCCGCCGACTATCACCAGCACCCCGACCCAGTGCAGCAGGCTGATCTGCTCGCCCAGGCCCAGCCAGGAGCCGAGCAACACCACCACGAACACCAGCGAGCTCAAGGGGAAGGCCAGGGACAGGCTGCTGCGCCGCAGGATCAGCATCCACACGAAGAAGGCGCCGATGTAGCAGGCGATCGCCAGCAGCACCCCCGGGTTGACCGCCACCGCGGCCAGCCATTGCAGGTTGAAATCCATCTGGCCTAGCTGGTCGCCACCGACCTTGGTGGCGATCTGGCCGGCGCTTTCGAAGCCGATCAGCAGGGCCCAGAGCACCAGGGTGCCGAGGCGGCCATGGAGCCAGCCGTGAGTCTGTGCAGTCATACCATCTTTCCTTGTGAAGCGTTGAGGGGGTTCAGGTGCTGGCGACGCACACCAGCATCACGCCGAGGGTGATGACCAGGGTGCCCAGCCAGCGCCGGCGGCTGACGTTCTCGCCGAGGATCAGCTTGCCGGCCAGGACCACGCCGCAATAGGCCAGGGCCGCCGCCGGGAACAGCAGGCTCAGCGGCGCGCGGGACAGGGCTTCGAGCCAGACGAAAAACTCGATCACATAGGCGCCGATGCCGCACCACAAGAGCGGCGCGTTGAACACCTGGCCCCAGAAGGCGTTCAGGCGAAAACCGCCTTCCAGTTCCGGCAGGCGGTCCAGGCCGAGCTTGAAACAGAGCTGGCCGATCACGTCGAGGACGATGGAGAAAGCCACCAGCAAGACTACGGTCAGGGTCACGGGAACAGCTCCTCGAACAGCGCCATCAGGGCTTCGTTGGTGGTCGCATTGCGCAGCAGGTCGGCCTCGCTCCAGCGTTCGGCCGGCGGTTGGTCGGAGCGCGCTTCCCAGCGCTTGAAGGCGTTGCTGAAGGCCGGCGCGGCGAACTCGCCACAGACGTCGATACCGAGGATGCGCTTGCGCGCCGCCAGGCTGCGCAGGGCTTGCAGCAGGTGGCTCAGGCGCATGCCGCCCTGGTCCCAGTTGGTCGCGGCGTCGGCGCTGGCCAGCACGTCCTTGTCGATAGTGATCCAGATCGCCTGGGTCGGCAGGCTGTCGATCATCTGCTCGAGGAAGGCTGGCCAGTCGAGCCCGGCCAGGTTGCGCCAGTGCAGGTGGCTTTCCTGCTGCTGGTGCCCGGCGCCGTCGCCGACCCGACCCCAGACCTTGGAGGGCGCATGCTGCCAGGGAAACAGCTGCAAACTGCCGCGTCGCAGCGCCTTGAGGTTGCCGCCGCGCAGCTGCGGGTTGTGCAGGTCGTCGCTGCACGGCCCGAGGGTGACGATGCGCTGGATATGCGGCAGTTGCAGCGCCCGGTTGACCCAGGAACCGCAGTGCCGGCGCGGCGCGAAGCGCACCCAGTCGGGGTGGTTGTCGAAGTGGATCAGGCTGACCGGCTGTTGCAGGTCGGCCAGGAAGGCCGGGGTCAGGTGGTGGTAGTCACCGGAGCCGACAAAGAAGATTTCCGGCTGCGGGCCGCTGTGGGCGGGCCTTTGCCGCAGGCGTTCGGTGAAGTGGCGGTAGGTGCGTTCGGTGGACCAGAGCCGCAGTTTCGGGCCCAGGTCCAGCAAGTCCAGGCGTCGCGCCTGGCCGCTGCGCAGCCGGCGCATGACAGGCTCCTGGGCGGTCAGGCTGTGGTCGAGATCGAGAATGTTCAAAGCAGGATTTACCCATGGCAGCGCCCCTCGAAAAAGCCGGCGTCACAGGTCGCAAACGCAGGCAGAGCGGGCTTTACAGAGTAAATGCAAGGGACGGGCCAGGGCGCTGGACGGCACCTGTAGCCGCTGCCGAGCCCGCGAGGCTGCGATCGCCCTCGCAGGGGGAGCAGAGGCCTTGAGATCGCTGAAGGCCTTCGGCCTTATCGCAGCCTGCGGCAGCGGCTACAGAGGCGAGGGGGGTCAGGCGTGCACGCGCACCCAGACGCTGACCAGCACGGTGGCGGCCATCAGCCAGGCCACCGCGGCCACCGCCAGGGAGGCTTCCAGGCGCAGGCGGTCGACCATCACGTAGAGGGTCGCCAGGTACACGAAGTAGGGAATGATCGACCACATGCCGAAGACGATGGTGGTCTTCAGGTCGTCGATGGAACGGCCCTTGCCGACGATGTAGTGGGCGATCAGGGCGAAGGTCGGGAACAGCGGCACCAGGCCGGCGATGTAGTAGTTCCTGGTCTTGGCCAGGGCGGCGAGGATCACCACCACGGCGGCGCCCAGGCAGGCTTTCAGCAATAAATCCACGGTACTTCTCGCAGATGTCGGTTAGTGGCTCAGGCCGTATTTCTTGACCTTGTCGAACAGCGTGGTCTTGGCCATGCCCAGTTCCTGGCTGGCCTGGGTCAGGTTGCCGCCGCTGCGTTGCAGGGCGTCGTTGAGCAGGTTGCGCTCGAAGGCCTCGACCGCCTCGGCAAAGCCCAGGCCCTGGGCGGCGTTGCCGCTGGACTTCTTGAATGCCGGCAGGCCCAGGGCAAAACGCTCGGCGACGTTGCGCAGCTCGCGCACGTTGCCCGGCCAATCATGGCTCATCAGGTTCGACAGGGTCTGGTTGTCCAGCTCCGGCGCGGCGCGGTCGAAACGCAGGGACGACTGCTGCAGGAAGTGCTCGAACAGCTGCAGGATGTCCTCGCGCCGTTCGCGCAGCGGCGGCAGCTCCAGGGTCACCACGTTCAGGCGGTAATACAGGTCGCTGCGGAACTGGTTGGCGCGCCCCAGCTCGTCGAGGTCGGACTTGGTCGCCGCGATCACCCGGCAATCCACCGCCACGCTCTGGTTCGAACCCAGGCGCTCCAGGGTGCGCTCCTGCAACACCCGCAGCAGTTTGATCTGCAGGTTCATCGGCATGCTTTCCACTTCATCGAGGAACAGCGTGCCTTCGTGGGCGTGCTCGATCTTGCCGATGCGCCGCTTGCCGGCGCCGGTGAAGGCGTTGGCTTCGTGACCGAAGATCTCGCTTTCGAACAGGTTTTCCGGCAGGCCACCGCAGTTGAGGGCGACGAACTGGTGGGTGTGGCGGCGGCTGAAGTCGTGCAGGCAACGGGCGACCAGTTCCTTGCCGGTGCCGGTCTCGCCTTCGATCAACACGTTGGCCGAGGTGTCGGCGACGTTGGCGATCAGTTCCCGCAGGTGCTGCATGGCCGGCGAGCGGCCGATGATCCGTCCTTCGAGGGAGTCGCGCTCGGCCAGCTGGCGGCGCAGCGACGACACTTCCCGGGCCAGCCCGCGCTGCTCCAGGGCGCGCCGGGCGACCTCCACCAGGCGCTCGGGGGAGAAGGGCTTTTCCATGAAGTCATAGGCGCCTTTCTGCATCGCGCCGACGGCCATGGAGATATCGCCGTGACCGGTGATCAGCACCACCGGCAGGCTGCGGTCGCGGGCCTTGAGGCGGGTCAGCAGCTCCAGGCCGTCGATGCCCGGCAGGCGGATATCGCTGATGACGATCCCGGCGAAGTTGTCGCCGACCCGCTCCAGGGCTTCTTCGGCGCTGCCGACGCCGACGCAGGGAATGTCTTCCAGGGCCAGGGCCTGCTGGCAGCCGAGCAGGACATGGGGATCGTCTTCGACGATCAGGACGGTAAGGTCATTGTTCATAGCGGCTCGGCTTGTGTAGGGCTGACCAGGGGCAGGCTGAGGACGAAGGCGGTGCCGCCGTCGGCCGGGTGCTCGACGCCCAGGTTGCCACCCGTGGCGGCGGCCAGGCTGGCGGACAGGGTCAGGCCGAGGCCCAGGCCCTGTTCGCCGGGTTTGGTGGTGAAAAACGGTTCGAACAGATGCTTGCGCGCTTCGGCGTCGATGCCGTGGCCGTTATCGCGGACCCGCAGGCGGTATTTGCCTTCGACGCTTTCGCCTTCCAGCCACAGCTCCGGCCGCGGCTGGGCCTGCATGGCGTCCAGGGCGTTGCCGATCAGGTTGACCAGGATCTGCTCCAGGCGGGTCTGGTCGATCTTTACCTGGACCTCGCTGAAGTCGCGGTGCAATTGCAGTGGCAGGTTTTCCAGGCGTGCGTTGAGCAACTGCAGGGCGGCGTCCACGGCCTTGCCGAGGCTGGCTTCGCCCTGGTCCTCGCCGCGGCGGGCGAAGGAACGCAGGCTGGCGGTGATGCGGCCCATGCGGTCGATCAGTTCGTTGATGGTCTTGAGGTTGGTGCTAGCGGTGTCCAGGGCGCCGCGCTCGAGGAAACGCACGGTGTTGCCGGACAGGGTACGCAGGGCGGCCAGCGGCTGGTTCAGCTCATGGGCGATGCTGGTGGACATCTGGCCGATGGCGGCGAGCTTGCCGGCCTGGACCAGTTCGTCCTGGGCGCGGCGCAGGGTTTCCTCGGCCTGGCGGCGTTCGCGGATCTGGCCCTTGAGTCGTTCGTTGCTGGCGCGCAGGTCGCTGGTGCGTTCGGCGATCCGCCGCTCCAGCTGGTTGTTGGCTTCCTGCAGGGCTTCACGGGCGGCGAGGCGGGTGGCGATGACCTTGCGCCGCTCGTTCCAGGCAATCAGCAGGAAGGCCACCAGGGCGAAGGCCACGGCCACCAGGATGCCCTGGTTGATGGCTTCGCGGCGCAGGTCCTTGAGCGGGGTCAGCAGGGTGAAGTTCCAGGGCGTATCGCTCAGGGGCCGGGTCTGGGACAGGTAGCTGATTTCCTTGTCGTCGGACACCAGCTCGGTGTTGGCCGGGAAGGTCAGCTTCTCCACGCCTTCGGCCAGGCGTTCGCGGGCCAGCGGCTCCAGTTCGTTGAGGGTGAACCAGTAATACTGCAGGCTGCGCGCCAGGCGCTCCTTGGTGTCGTCGCTCAGCGGACGTACCGACCGGAGGCGCCGGGCCGGATCGCTGGAGAGGATGATGATGCCGTTCTCGTCGCTGACGAAGCCTTCCAGGCGGGCGCGTTGCCAGCGTTCTTCGAGGGCTTCCAGGCGCACCTTGACCACCGCCACCCCGATGATCTTGCCCTGTTCTTCCAGGCCGTGGGCCAGGTAGTAGCCGGGTTCGCCGTTGGTGCTGCCGATGCCGTAGAAGCGCCCGGGCTGGCCGCGCACGGCATTCTGGAAATAGGCCCGGAACGACAGGTCTTCGCCCAGGTAGCTGTCGACGTCGCGCCAGTTGCTGGTGGCCAGCACGCGGCCGGTGGTGTCCATCACGTAAATGGCCCGACTGCGGCTGCGCCGGTTCAGGCCTTCGAGGTAATTGTTGACGGTTTGCCGGTGCTCCGGCGTCGGCTCGTTGAGCAACAGCGAAACGCTGGATTCGAGTTCCAGCAGGCTGGGCAGGTAGGTGTATTTGCTGATCTCGCTTTCGACCGCGCGGGCGTGCAGTTCCAGCTGGCGTTCGCCGTTCTCGCTGAGGCTGCGGATGCCGTAGTGCTCGCTGACCCAGAAGCCGGCGTAGCCCAGGCCGATCATCAGCAGGATGACCAGGGGCGGCAGGAACAGGTGGCGGATCAGACGGGGTTTCACGGCGAGTGATGGCGGTGCGGCGCGATAGAGAGTGGGGTCGCATTTCATCACAGATGCCTTGGGTCAACCACTACACGATTCCTGTAGCCGCTGCCGCAGGCTGCAATCGGCTCCGAAGGAGACGTGCTCTTCGGATCCGAAGAAGGTCCTGCGGACCTTGTCGCAGCCTGCGGTAGCGGCTACAGGCTGTGCTTTAGTGCTGCAGGATTTTCTCGAGGAAATGCTGCGCACGCTCGGAGCGGGCGTTGATGTCGCCGAAGAATTCCTCTTTCGGGCAGTCTTCGATGATTTTGCCTGCGTCCATGAAGATCACCCGGTCCGCGACCTTGCGGGCGAAGCCCATTTCGTGGGTCACGCACATCATGGTCATGCCTTCGTGAGCCAGTTGCACCATCACGTCCAGCACTTCGTTGACCATTTCCGGGTCGAGGGCGGAGGTCGGTTCGTCGAACAGCATGACGATCGGGTCCATCGCCAGCGCGCGGGCAATCGCCACACGCTGCTGCTGGCCACCGGACAACTGGCCCGGGTGCTTGTGGGCGTGGGCGGCCAGGCCGACCCGATCGAGCAGTTGCAGGCCTTTCTTGGTGGCTTCTTCCTTGCTGCGGCCCAGCACCTTGATCTGCGCGATGGTCAGGTTTTCGGTGATGGTCAGGTGCGGGAACAGCTCGAAGTGCTGGAACACCATGCCCACGCGGGAACGCAGCTTCGGCAGGTTGGTCTTCGGGTCGGCGATGGAAGTGCCGTCGACCACGATGTCACCTTTCTGGAACGGCTCCAGGGCGTTGACGCATTTGATCAGGGTGGACTTGCCGGAACCGGACGGTCCGCACACCACGATCACTTCGCCTTTCTTGACCTCGGTGCTGCAATCGGTCAGCACCTGGAAGTCCCCATACCACTTGTTGATGTTCTTGATAGAGATCATACGGCAAACCTTTTTTGCAGACGCTTGACCAGCAGCGAGGCGGCAAAGCTGATTGTGAAATACACCAGACCGGCAACGATCAGGAACTCATTGGAGCGGCCGATGATGTCGCCGCTGGAGCGCGAAGCATTGAGGAAGTCCACCAGGCCCACGGTGTACACCAGCGAGGTGTCCTGGAACAGGATGATGCTCTGCTGCAGCAGCAGCGGGGTCATCTTGCGGAACGCCTGGGGCAGGATGATCAGGCGCATCATCTGGCCATAGCTCATGCCCAGTGCCTGGGCAGCGCCCATCTGGCCCTTGGGAATCGACTGCACGCCGGCGCGGACGATTTCACAGAAGTACGCCGCTTCGAACATCATGAAGGCCACGATGCACGAGCCGAACGCGCCGATCGGGGTGTCTTCGCCGGTGATCCAGCGCAGCACGAAGGGCACCGCCAGGTAGAACCAGGTGATCACCAGCAGCAGCGGGATGGAGCGGAAATAGTTGACGTAGACGCCGGCGATGTTCGACAGCAGTTTGCTGTGGGACAGACGCATCAACGCCAGGATGGTGCCGAGGATGATTCCGCCGACGACGCCCAGGGCCATCAGCTTGAGGGTCATCAGCATGCCGTTCCACAGGCCGGGAATGGCCGGGACGACGCCAGTGAAGTCGAATTCCATTATTTGCCCCCCACGGAGATCAGGCCGGGCACTGCAACTTTCTTCTCGACCATGCGCATCAGCAGCATCAGGCTCATGTTCAGGGTGAAGTAGATCAGCGTGGCCAGGGTGAAGGCTTCAAACAGGTTGGCCGAGAACTCGGCGGTCTGCTTGGTCTGCGCCAGCAACTCCATCAGGCCGATCAGCGAGGCCACGGAGGAGTTCTTGAAGACGTTGAGGAATTCCGAGGTAAGCGGCGGAATGATGATCCGGTAGGCCTGGGGCAGCAACACGTTCCAGTAGATCTGCGGCAGCTTGAAGCCCATGGCGCGGGCCGCGGATTCCTGGCCGCGTGGCAGTGCCTGGATGCCGGTGCGCACCTGTTCGCAGACACGGGCGGCGGTGAACAGGCCCAGGCACACGACGACGCTCAGGTAGGCCGAGGTGGTCGGGTTGAGGTCCTGCTTGTACCACTCCTGCAGGTTTGGCGGCAACAGGTCCGGCACCAGGAAGTACCAGATGAACAGCTGAACCAGCAGCGGTACGTTACGGAAGATCTCCACGTAGACGGTGGCGATGCCCGACACCAGGCGATTCGGCACGGTCCGCATGACGCCCAGGATCGAGCCCAGCAGCAGCGCGACGATCCAGGCCACCACGGCGATGGCGATGGTCCAGCCCAGGCCAGCGATGTACCAGTCGAGATAGGTCTCGCTGCCCACGCCGGTGGACTTGAAGAACACGCCCCAGTCCCAGTTGTAATTCATTAGGGTCTCCCCTCTGATCGATCGATGTACAAGCACCCGCTTGGGGAAATCCGTTCCCGCCTGGATGACGCCCAGGCACACGCGATCGGCTCGACAACCACCGGTTCGAGTGTTTCCAAAAAAGCCAGCAGGTAGTGACAGGCTCCTGAAAGGGCCACGCCCTTTCAGGAGACAAGGTTAGTCAGGAATCAGGACTTTTTATCGTCAGCCGCTTTGTCGGTCGGGTTGGCGATCAGGGCCTTGAGCTCGTCGCTCATCGGGAACATCAGGTTCAGGCCTTTTGGTGGAATCGGCGACTGGAACCATCTGTCGTAGATCTTGTTGATCTCGCCCGACTTGAAGGTGGCGATGATGGCGTCGTCCACGGCTTTCTTGAACGGTGCGTCGCCCTTGCGGACCATGCAGCCGTAGATTTCGTAGGATTGCGCGGTGCCGGTCACGGCCCACTCGGCCGGTTTGCGGGCCTTGGCCATTTCACCGGCCAGCAGTGCGTCGTCCATCATGAAGGCCACGGCACGGCCGCCTTCGAGCATGTTGAAGGACTCGCCGTGGTCCTTGGCCGAGATCACGTTCATGCCCATCTGCTTGTCGGCGTTCATTGCCTTGAGGATGCGCTCGGACGTGGTGCCGGCGGTGGTCACGACGTTCTTGCCTTTGAGGTCCGGGAAGTCCTTGTAAGGCGAATCCTTCTTGGACAGCAGGCGGGTGCCGATTTCGAAGATGCCAACGGAGAAGTCGACCTGCTGCTGACGCTCGACGTTGTTGGTGGTGGAACCGCACTCGATGTCCACGGTGCCGTTCTGCACCAGAGGGATACGGGTCTGCGAGGTAACCAGGTTGTATTTGACCTTGAGATCCGGCATGTCGAGGTCTTTCTTCAGGGCTTCGACGATTTTCAGCTGGATGTCGTGGGAGTAGCCGACTGGAACGCCGGATGCATCCGCGATGTAGGAGAACGGAATGGAAGCGTCGCGATGTCCGAGGGTGATGGTGCCGGAGTCTTTGATTTTCTTCAGCGTGCCGGTGAGTTCGGCGGCGACCACTGGAGTGCTAATCAGAGCAGCAGCAATGGCTGCGCCCAACAGATGGGGAACGATGCGCATCAATATTTCCTCGACATTTGTTTTTTTTATGAAGCCAGTTCGACGGCTCTCTTATACAGCGAATGCCTTGACGGCTCCTGATGTGTGTTGGCGCATCAGGCATTCGTCGGAGAGTGTAGAGCATGAGTCGTGCCAGGCCAGCTGATCCGTATCAAGGCCTTGATTTGAAAGGCTATTAAATATTTATGGCGGATATTGTCGGTGGTCTTTATCCGGTTATCCGAATCGACCCGAAAGTTGCGTTCGGAAAACCGAATGCCCAGCAGGGCCGGGCTCATTCCCCTGTAGATGCGGGGCTTACCCGCGATCCGGGCGCTGCGGTGTACCTGTTGGACCGCGTCATCGTTCATCGCGGGCAAGCCTCGCCGCTACAGAATCTGCGGCCATGAAAAAGCCCCCGGGCCGTATGGCGCGGGGGCTTCTTTATAGGAGGGGCGATCAGGCGGCTTCGATCTTTGCCCGGTTCTGTTCGACCTTCTGCAGGTAGTGCTGCAGTTTTTCCTGCTCTGCCGGGGTCGTGAACAGGCCCAGCTTGCTGCGGCGCCAGAGGATGTCCTGGGCATTGACCGCCCATTCTTCGCTGCACAGGTAATCGACTTCACGGGTGTACAAGCCGCCACCCAGGTGCTCGCCCAGGTCGTTCAGGCTGTGCACGCCTTCCAGCAGGCGCCAGGTGCGGCTGCCGTAGCTGGTGGCCCAGCGGCGGGCGATTTCGCTGGGCACCCAGTCGAACTTCTGGCGAATCGCCTCGGCCAGCGCCTGCGGCGTGGTCATGTCTTCGCCGCCGGGCAGGGTCGAGTGGGCGGTCCAGCTCGGCTTGATGTGCTTGAAGAACGGCGTCAGCTGGGCCATGGCCGATTCGGCCAGCTTGCGGTAGGTGGTCAGCTTGCCGCCGAACACCGACAGCAGTGGCGCTTCGTCGGCATTGCCGGACAGCGCCAGGGTGTAGTCGCGGGTCACGGCCGACGGGTTGTCGGACTCGTCGTTGCACAGCGGGCGCACGCCGGAGTAGGTGTGCACGATGTCCTGGCGGCTCAGCTGCTTCTTGAAGTGGGCATTGACCACTTTCAAGATGTAGTCGGTTTCGCCCTCGGTAATCGCCACCTTCGCCGGATCGCCGGTGTACTCGCGGTCGGTGGTGCCGATCAGGGTGAAGTGGTTCAGGTACGGAATGGTGAAGACGATGCGCTGGTCTTCGTTCTGCAGGATGTGCGCATGTTCGCCTTCGTACAGCTTCGGCACGATCAGGTGGCTGCCCTGGATCAGGCGGATGCCGTAAGGCGAATCCAGCTTCAGGTCGTCCTTGATGAACTTGGCGACCCATGGGCCGGCAGCGTTCACCAGGGCCTTGGCTTGAATCGAGAACAGGCTGCCGTCGGCGCGCTCCAAGTGCAGGTGCCACATACCCTTGCTACGGCGGGCGCTGATGCAACGGGTCTGGGTGTGCACATGGGCGCCTTTTTCGCGGGCGGCCATGGCGTTCAATACCACTAGGCGAGCGTCGTCGACCCAGCAGTCGGAGTATTCGAAGCCTTTGGTGATCTCGGCTTTCAACGGGCTGTCTGGACCGAACTTCAGGCTCTTGGAACCGGCGAGTTTTTCCCGCTTACCCAGGTGGTCATAAAGGAACAGGCCGGCACGGATCATCCAGGCTGGACGCAGGTGCGGGCGGTGCGGCAGGACGAAACGCATCGGCTTGACGATATGCGGGGCCTTGGCCAGCAGCACTTCGCGTTCGGCCAGGGCTTCGCGCACCAGGCGGAATTCGTAATGTTCGAGGTAGCGCAGGCCACCGTGGATCAGCTTGCTGCTGGCCGAGGAGGTATGGCTGGCCAGGTCGTCTTTTTCGCAAAGGAACACGGACAGGCCACGCCCGGCGGCATCGGCGGCGATGCCGACGCCATTGATCCCACCGCCGATCACGGCAATGTCATAAATCTCGGCGAGAGGGGGCGCGAGCAAGGTGGAAGTGGGCATCGGCTGGCCTCGTGTTCTTCTGATATTTGAAATCGAACATAAATATTCATTTACGAAAATACTAGCGCAGAAACACGTCGACAGCCAGTGGACTTCGATTGAAAAAACTCATCGAAAGGCGGGCAAAGGAAAATTTACGAACATTGTCGGACGAAAGGCGTCCGCGGCTTGCGGAGGGGGGAGCTGTAGCCGCTGCCGAAGGCTGCGATCGCGACCGAAGGGCGCGCAGGATCTGAAGATCGCTGAAGGCCTCGGCCTTATCACAGCCTGCGGCAGCGGCTACATGGGGAGGGGTCAGACGACTTCCAGGCGAATCTTGTGCTGCTGCAGCAACTGGGTCAGCGCCGGAACCGGCTGCTGGTCGGTGACCAGGCAATCGATCAGGCTGATGGGGCCGAGGCGGATCATGGCATTGCGCCCGAACTTGCTGGAGTCGGCGGCCAGGATCACTTGGCGGGCATTGGCGATGATCGCCTGGGATACCCGTACTTCCTGGTAGTCGAAGTCCAGCAGGCTGCCGTCTTCGTCGATACCGCTGATGCCGACCAGGGCGAAATCGACCTTGAACTGGTTGATGAAATCGACGCTGGCCTGGCCGACCACGCCGCCATCGCGACGCACATTGCCACCGGTCAGCAGCACGTCGAAATCGTCCTTGGCGCTGAGCATGGAAGCCACGTGCAGGTTGTTGGTGATGATCTTCAGATGGCTGTGATTGAGCAGCGCCCGGGCAATGGATTCGGTGGTGGTACCGATGTTGATGAACAGCGAGGCGTGATCGGGGATCTGCGCGGCGATGGCTTCGCCGATGCGTTGTTTTTCATCGCGCATCTGGTCGGCGCGCATGGCGTAGGCGGTGTTTTCGACACTGGAATCGTAGGCTGCGCCGCCATGGTAGCGGCGCAACAGGTTCACTTCCGCCAACTGGTTGATATCGCGGCGGATGGTTTGCGGTGTAACGACGAACAGCTGGGCCATTTCCTCGATGCTGACATAGCCGCGTTCGCGGACCAGCTCGAGGATTTGCTGCTGACGGGGAGGCAGATTCATGGGGCTTCCTTTGGGCTGCCGTGCAAAATTTGCCCATGATGCCGCAGGAATCTGCTCCCGACCAGTTACAACCCGATACGAATCCGCGACTTGGCTTATTCAGCGCCTTCGTGCGGTTCCCAGTCGCGGGTGCGGCTGACGGCTTTTTTCCAGCCGGCGTAGAGCTTTTCCTTCTCGGTTTCGGCCAGTTGCGGCTCGAACTCGCGCTCGATCACCGCCTTGCCGCGCAGCTCTTCCAGGCTGCCCCAGAAACCGCAGGCCAGGCCAGCCAGATAGGCCGCGCCCAGGGCCGTGGTTTCGCGCATTTGCGGGCGCTCGACCTGGGTGCCGAGGATGTCGGCCTGGAACTGCATGAGAAAGTTGTTGGCCACCGCGCCACCATCCACGCGCAGGGCCTTGAGGCGTTCGCCGGAGTCCTGCTGCATGGCGTCGAGGACGTCGCGGGTCTGGTAGGCGATCGATTCCAGCGCGGCGCGGATGATGTGGTCCACGCGCACGCCACGGGTCAGGCCGAACAGCGCGCCACGGGCGTAGGGGTCCCAGTATGGAGCGCCCAGGCCGGTGAAGGCCGGGACCAGGTACACGCCGTTGCTGTCCTTGACCTTGCTGGCGAAGTACTCGGTATCATGGGCGTCGTTGATGATCTTCAGCTCGTCGCGCAGCCACTGCACGGTGGAGCCGCCGTTGAACACCGCGCCTTCCAGGGCGTAAGCCACTTCGCCGCGGGGGCCGCAGGCGATGGTGGTGAGCATGCCGTGCTTGGACTTGACCGCCTTGTCGCCGGTGTTCATCAGCAGGAAGCAGCCGGTGCCATAGGTGTTCTTCGCCTGGCCCGGCTCGACGCACATCTGGCCGAACAGCGCGGCCTGCTGGTCGCCGGCGATCCCGCCGATGGCGATACCGCTTTTGGTACGGCCGTAGATTTCCGAGGACGACTTCACTTGCGGCAGCATTTCCCGCGGGATATCCAGCACTTCCAGCATCTTCGCATCCCACTCCAGGGTGTGGATGTTGAAGAGCATGGTGCGCGAGGCGTTGGTGTAGTCGGTGACGTGGGTCTTGCCGCCGGTGAATTTCCAGATCAGCCAGCTGTCGACGGTGCCGAACAGCAGTTCGCCGTTGCGTGCGCGTTCGCGGCTGCCTTCGACGTTGTCGAGGATCCACTTCAGCTTGGTGCCGGAGAAATACGGGTCGGTGACCAGGCCGGTGGTATCGCGGATGTACTCTTCCAGGCCGTCGCGCTTGAGCTGCTGGCAGATCTCGGTGCTGCGGCGGCACTGCCAGACGATGGCGTTGTAGATCGGCCGGCCGGTGGTCTTGTCCCAGACCACGGTGGTTTCACGCTGGTTGGTGATACCGATGGCGGCTACCTGGTCATGGTGCAGGCCGGCTTGCGCCAGGGCCTCGACCATCACTGCGCTCTGGGTGGCGAAGATTTCCATCGGGTCGTGTTCGACCCAGCCGGCTTGCGGGTAATGTTGGGCGAATTCGCGTTGGGCGGTGCACACGACGTTGGCGTCGCGATCGAAAATGATCGCGCGCGAGCTGGTCGTACCCTGATCGAGGGCAATGATGTAGTTCTTATTCTGAATGTCGGTCATGTCGATTGCCTTGGACAAAAATAAGGAAGTGGGCAAGAGGCGCAGGTCGGGGTTGGGCAGGACCTTGCGCCACCGGTTTCAAGAAGTTCTTACTTTGCCGTCAATGGCTTTTTCGGCATCCGTTGGAGCAGGGGCAACGCTGGGCAGATGGCGGGCAATCAGCCCGCGGTAGGCCACGGCACCGAGGCAGGCACCGACAATCGGCGCGAAGATCGGAACCAGGAAGTACGGAATATCGCGGCCGCCGGTGAAGGAAACCTCGCCCCAACCCATGAAGAATGTCATCAGTTTAGGGCCAAAATCCCGCGCCGGGTTCATCGCGAAACCGGTCAGCGGCCCCATGGCGCTGCCGATCACGGCAATCAGCAGGCCGATCAGCAGCGGCGCCATCGGGCCGCGTGGCAAGCCGTTGTTGTCGTCGGTCAGGGACATGATCACGCCCATCAGGATCGCGGTAATCACCACTTCGACCAGGAACGCCTGGGCGGTGGACAGCGCCGGGTGGGGGTAGGTGGAGAATACCGATGCCAGCTCGAGACTGGCCTGGGAGCCGCGGACCATCTGGTGGGCTTGTTCGTAATCGAAGAACAGATTGCTGTACAGCGTGTAGACCAGCAGCGCCGCGCAGAAGGCGCCGGCGATCTGGGAAAAGATGTAGAACGGCAATTTGCGCTTTTCGAAGTCGGCAAAGATGCACAGCGCGATGCTGACCGCGGGGTTGAGGTGCGCGCCGGAGACGCCGGCGGTGAGGTAGATCGCCATGCTCACGCCGATCCCCCAGATGATGCTGATTTCCCATAGGCCGAAGCTGGCGCCCGCGACCTTGAGCGCGGCGACGCAACCGGTGCCGAAGAAGATCAACAAGGCTGTCCCCAGGAATTCGGCCATGCACTGGCCGGAGAGCGACGGTTGTTGTAACGCAGTTGTCATGGAAAACCTCGGTTCTTGTTGTTGTCTGGCGCTGGCGTGAAGGCGCTGAGCGCGATTTTCACCGTCGGCAGGATCCCCATCCTGGGCGCGGCTTACTGCGGGCTACGGCTGTTGGATCTACAACATGATATTCGCAAACGAAAAAATATAGACAAGAAACATTGCTGTCAAAGGTCGAAAGTGAACCATTGGTCATTTTATAACTATCAGTTGTGTGAATGATCTTGCGGGAAGCGCACGGGTTTTGCGCAAAAGGCGCGGCCAGCCTGGTGCCGGCGGCTGCCTGGGCTCGGGTATGGGCCTTGGAATAGAGCCTTTTGCTGGCGGATATCCTAGAATCGCCGGCACTGTTTCTGTTCTTTTCCCTGCCTATGGAGTTGCCATGACCCCTGCACTGGATCTGCTGAAAAAAGTTCGCGCCGAACATCGGGTGCACAGTTATGAACATGACCCTAAGGCGGCCTCCTATGGTCTGGAGGCGGCGGAAAAGCTCGGCCTCGATCCGGCTCAGGTGTTCAAGACGCTGTTGGCCAGCAGTGAAAAGGGCGAATTGCTGGTGGCCGTGGTGCCGGTCGTCGGAAGTCTCGACCTCAAGGCCCTGGCACACGCCGCTGGGGTGAAAAAAGCCGAGATGGCCGACCCGGCTGCCGCGCAGCGCGCCACCGGTTACCTGCTGGGCGGGATCAGCCCGCTGGGCCAGAAGAAACGCCTGCGCACCTTTATCGACAACAGTGCACAACCCTTTGCCAGCATCTTCGTCAGCGCCGGCCGGCGTGGGCTTGAGGTTGAACTCTCGGCTGCCGTGTTGGCCGAGTACACCCAGGCGACATTCGCCGATATCGGTCGCGACTGACCGTCAGTGCGCCGATAAAGCATCGGCGCTGTATGGCGAAAAATAACCTTCTCTGTGGCTGTTGGTGCCTGGATGGTCGGCCCCATGCTTGCGCGGCATGTTCAAGGAGAATGTTATGCAGCTTGAGTTTCATCAGGTCGACGCGTTTAGCGATCGACCGTTCAGCGGCAATCCGGCGATGGTCTATCGACTGGAGGCCTGGCCGGCTGATGAGTTGATGCAGAGCATCGCCGCCGAGCACAACCTGGCGGAGACCGCTTTTGTCGTGCGCGAGCCTCAAGGCTGGCGTATCCGCTGGTTTACTCCGACCACCGAAGTGGCCTTGTGCGGCCATGCCACCCTCGCCAGCGCCCATGTGCTGTTTGAGGTGTATGGCGAGCCGGGGGCGCGTATCGATTTCATCTGCCGATCGGGCTCCTTGAGCGTCAGTCGCGAAGGTGCGCAGCTTTGGCTGGATTTCCCGGTTCGTGTGCCACGCGAAATCGATGGCCATGAACAGGTGGCGCGTGCTTTGGGCTCCAGGGTCGTGGCCTTGCTGGGGGCCAATGAGTTGTTCGTGGTGCTGGAATCCGAGCAGGCAGTGCTCGATTGTCAGCCGGACATGGCGGCGCTGGCCAAGCTGCCATGGCCTGGAGCGATCGTTACCGCGCGGGGCAGTCGGCATGATTTTGTCTCGCGCTATTTCGCGCCGGCCATTGGCATCAATGAAGACCCGGTCACCGGGTCGACCCATTGCGCCCTGATTCCGTACTGGGCCGAACGCCTGGATAAGGTGAGCCTGACGGCTTATCAATGCTCGAAGCGCGGAGGGGCGTTGTTCTGTCGGCTGGAGGGGAGGCGGGTGAAGATTGGCGGCCAGGCGACGCTGGTGGCCAGTGGCAAGCTTGTTCTGGACTGAAGCCGCAGGCGCCGGTTGGCCGGCGCCTGCGCTGCCCGCTTGATCAGTGGGCGCCGCTGTAGCGACGAACGCCCGATTCAGACTGTGGCAGCTGCGCCGCGGTGCTGCCGGAGGCCTGGAACAGCACCAGGTGTTCGGCGGCCACGCGGATTCCCACGTCAGCGCCGACCTGGTGATCGGCGTGGCTTGGGAAGATCGATTCCAACTGGCTGCCGGTCGGCAGTTGCAGGCGGTACAGGGTCGAGGCGCCCTGGAAGCTCTTGCCGACGATCCGCGCCTTGAGGGCGCTGTCCGGTGCATAAACGATATCGTCCGGGCGTAGCAGCACATCCACCGCGCCGCCGGGTGGCCAGGTGTAGGCACGGTTGCCGCGCAGTACGCCGAGTTCGGTCTGCACCGATTCCGGGCTGTCCAGCTGGCCACGGATGAAATAGCCCTGGCCGATAAAACTCGCCACGAACGGCGTCAGCGGTTCGTGATAGAGGTTGTACGGCGTGTCCCATTGCTCCAGGCGGCCTTCCTTGAACACCCCGACGTGATCGCTGACGGCGAAGGCTTCTTCCTGGTCGTGGGTCACCAGGATCGCACTGGTGCCCCGTGCCTTGAGGATGTCACGCACTTCGTGGCTGAGCTTGCGCCGCAGTTCGCCATCGAGGTTGGAGAAGGGTTCGTCGAGCAGCAGCAGCTGCGGTTCCGGCGCCAGTGCCCGGGCCAGTGCGACGCGCTGCTGCTGGCCGCCGGACAGCTCGTGGGGGAAGCGCTTGCCGAGGTTCTTCAGGTTGACCAGTTCCAGCAGTTCCTCTACCACCCGGTTCTTCTGCGGGTGCTTGCGGATGCCGAAGGCAATGTTGTCCGCCACGCTCAGGTGCGGGAACAGGGCGTAGTCCTGGAACACCATGCCGATCCGGCGGCGCTCCGGCGCCAGGGTGAAGCCGGCGCTGGAGATGGTTTCGCCGGCCAGCTGGATTTCACCTTCGTGCACCGGCTCGAAACCGGCAATCGCGCGCAGGGTGGTGGTCTTGCCGCAGCCGGAGGAGCCGAGCAGGCAACCGATATCGCCGGCATTGAGGTGCAGGTTGAGGTTCTGCACGACCCGCTGATCCTGGTAGCCGCAGGCGAGATTGCGCAGGTTAAGCAGTAATGGCTGGCTCATGCGTGGTGGTACGCCGGCTCGACCAGAAACTCGAGCAGGGCCTTTTGTGCGTGGAGACGGTTTTCTGCCTGGTCCCATGCCACGGAGCGCGGATCGTCCAGCAGGTCGAGGCTGATTTCTTCGCCACGGTGGGCAGGCAGGCAGTGCATGAACAGCACGTCTGCGGCGGCCAGGTCGAGCAACGCGCGATTGACCTGGAACGGCGCGAACAGCTTGAGGCGCTCGGCGGTTTCTTCTTCCTGGCCCATGGAGGTCCAGACGTCGGTGCTCACCAGGTGGGCGCCGATCACCGCGTCTTTCGGATCGCGCACGATGCTCACCCGGTCGCCGGCCCGGGCGATGAATTCAGGGTTGGGGTCGTAGCCTTCGGGGCAGGCGATGCGCAGTTGGAAGTCGAACTGGATCGCCGCTTCTATATAGCTGTTGCACATGTTGTTGCCGTCGCCGATCCAGGCCACGGTCTTGCCCTGGATGGAGCCTCGGTGTTCGAGGAAGGTTTGCATGTCGGCCAGCAGCTGGCACGGGTGCAGGTCGTCGGACAGGCCGTTGATCACCGGTACGCGGGAGTTGGCCGCAAACTCGGTCAGGGTGCGGTGGGCAAAGGTACGGATCATCACCGCGTCGAGCATGCGCGACATGACGATGGCGCAGTCGCTGATCGGCTCGCCGCGACCCAGCTGGGTGTCGCGCGGGGACAGGAAGATCGCCTGGCCGCCGAGCTGGATCATGCCGGCCTCGAAGGACAGGCGGGTGCGGGTAGACGATTTCTCGAAAATCATCCCGAGAACGCGGTTTTTCAGAGGCTCGAAGAGTACGCCGCGATTACGCAGGTCCTTCAGCTCGATGCCTCGACGAATCACGCTGACCAGCTCTTCGGGCGTGCAATCCATCAGGGAGAGAAAGTGCCTTGCGCTCATCATTAACTACCTTTTTGCAACAGACCGCAGATACTCAAAGCCTTGTTTTATCGAGAAACGGGCGAGACCTGCGGCGAAAGCCGCACGGGGCGACGAAATAGGGGAAGGCGCGATCTTATAATTAAATGTCGCGTCTTACCAATAGCAGGCTTGGTTTCTAAGGCTTTCACCACGTGCGGCGAGTGGCCTGGGCCGAAAAAAAGTGGGCCATTCGTGACGTTTTACAGCGTGTTCAGACGTGCCGGTCGGATGTGGAGTCGATCCGCTTTGCGTCGGTCCGCAGCAGCATTTGTACACTGCGCCTCGACCGCTTTGCAACGCGACTCGTGGCGCATGCCGCTATCAGGCATATGGTTGGCGCGGGCTGGGGGGTTCTCTGCTCGGCTCTTGGGTACTTGGCTCGCGGCAGGGATATCGGCCAGAAGTATTTCCTAAGGCAAAGGGCTGGGGTTATAAATGCGCACCGGCAACAGGGAAGTGCTTGGAATGGACTCGAAAGAACAGCAACTGAAGACACTGTTGGGGTTGACGACGCGAACCCTGACCGACCTGACGGCATCGATCACCTCGATGTCCTTCGAGTTGCTGCGCAGTGACGACAGCACGACGCGCAACGCCGCGCGACAGATGATCGATCGCATGATGACCATCAGCAGCAATCTCGATGAGCACTGGCGATTGCTCGCCGAATTCAGCGGGGTGCAGGGCAGCGAAGCGCCGTTGGATGGCATGACGCCGATCGCCCGGCAGGAAAACCTTCCGAGGCTGCCTTCCAACTGAGTCATCGGCTGGCTTGATGCTTGTCGATTCACAAGATGAACGTCCCTGGCGCTGATGCCGGTCTGGCACCATAGTCTTGTTCCCGCGGCCTGAGGCTGGCCGCCCCGAATAAAATAGAGACTGGCCATGACCAAGACTCTCCATCACCGTGCCTGCCATTTGTGTGAAGCCATCTGTGGCTTGACCATCGAAACCACCGAAGTCGACGGCACCGGTCCGCAGATCACCTCGATCAAGGGCGATGCCCAGGACAGCTTCAGCCGCGGCCATATCTGCCCCAAGGCGGTGGCGCTGCAGGACATCCAGAACGACCCGGATCGGCTGCGTCATCCCATGCGCAGGGTCGGCAGCGATTGGCAGGCGATCGAGTGGGACGAGGCCTTCAACCTGGTGGCTGAGCGCCTGGCGGCGATCCAGGGGCGGCATGGCAATAATGCGGTGGCGGTCTATCAGGGCAATCCCAGCGTGCATAACTATGGGTTGATGACCCACAGCAACTATTTCCTCGGCCTGCTGAAAACCCAGAACCGTTTTTCCGCCACCTCGGTGGACCAATTACCGCATCACTTGAGCAGCTACCTGATGTACGGCCACGGGCTGTTGCTGCCGATCCCGGATATCGATAACACCGATTTCATGCTGATCCTGGGTGGCAATCCGCTGGCGTCCAACGGCAGCATCATGACCGTGCCGGATGTGGAGAAGCGCTTGAAGGCGATCCAGGCGCGCGGCGGCAAAGTGGTGGTGGTCGACCCGCGGCGCAGTGAGACGGCGGTCATGGCCGACCAGCATGTGTTTGTCCGTCCCGGCGGTGATGTGGCGCTGCTGTTCGGCATGCTGCAGACGATCTTCGCGGAAGGGCTGACGCGCGATAGTCATCTGCTGGTGGATGGCCTGGCGGAGGTGCGTGAGGCCATTTCCCGTTTCAGTGCTGAAGCCATGAGCCCTTTGTGCTCGGTGCCGGCGCAGCAGATCCGCCAGTTGGCGCGCGACTTCGCCGCAGCGGACAGGGCGGTGTGTTATGGCCGGATGGGCGTGTCCACCCAGTCGTTCGGCACCCTCTGTCATTGGCTGGTGCAACTGCTCAACCTGGTGACCGGCAACCTGGACCGGGTCGGCGGCGCCCTGTGCACCGAGCCGGCGGTGGATCTGGTGGCGGCGACTTCGGGTGGGCACTTCAATGCCTGGCAAAGCCGGGTTTCCGGGCGTCCCGAATATGGCGGCGAGTTGCCGGTCTCGGCCCTGGCCGAAGAGATGCTGACCAAAGGGGAGGGGCAGGTGCGGGCGCTGATCACGGTGGCGGGCAATCCGGTGCTCTCCACCCCCAACGGACGGCAGCTGGAGCAGGCGCTGGATGGCCTGGAGTTCATGGTCAGTATCGATCTGTACATCAACGAAACCACCCGTTATGCGGACCTGATCCTGCCATCGACTTCGGCCTTGGAGAACGATCACTACGACACTACGTTCAATATGTTCGCGGTGCGCAATGTCAGCCGCTTCAACCAGGCGATCCTGCCCAAGCCGGAAGGGGCATTGCATGACTGGGAAATCTTCGTCGGCCTGGCCAGGGCCTTCGCCGCGCGGACCGGCAAGGAGCTCAAGCCGACCGTGCCGCCGGCACAGATGATCGATAGGGGGCTGCGAGCGGGGCGGTATGGCGAGGCATCCGGGTTCAATCTGTCGCTGGCGACGCTGGCCGATCATCCCCACGGGATCGACCTCGGGCCGCTCAAGCCTAATCTGGCGGCGCGCCTGAAAACCGAGAACCGCCGGGTGCAGGCCGCTCCCGTGGCGATCATGGCGGACCTCAAGCGTTTTGCCGCGTTGCAGGCTCCGGCGGCCGATGAGTTGGTGATGATCGGCCGGCGCCATGTACGCAGCAATAATTCGTGGATGCACAACTACCATCGGTTGGTGAAGGGTAAGCCTCGGCACCAGTTGCTGATGAATCCCGATGATCTGGCCCGTCGGGGGCTGGCTGACGGGCAGCGTGTGCGGGTCAGTTCGCGGGTCGGGGCGATCGAGGTGGAAGTCCTGGCCAGCAGCGAGATGATGCCCGGGGTGGTCAGCCTGCCCCATGGCTGGGGGCATGGTCGGCCGGGCGTGCAGATGAGCATCGCCATGGCGCAACCGGGGTCGAGTGCCAATGACCTGACCGACGAGCGTCAGCTGGACGAGCTATCGGGCAATGCCGCGCTCAATGGCGTGCCGGTGACGGTGGAGGCGGCCTGAGGAGTCTGTCGGAGAGGCCGAGCATGGCGCTCGGCTTTCCGTTACAATGCGCCACCGTGTCGACAACAGAGTCGGAAAGTTCAGCCGAGGTGCTCCATGGATATCATCGAAACTATTAAAGAGCAGATTGCCAACAACACCATTCTGCTTTACATGAAAGGCTCGCCGAATGCCCCGCAGTGCGGCTTCTCCGCGAAAGCCGCTCAGGCCGTGATGGGGTGTGGTGAGAAGTTCGCTTACGTGGACATCCTGCAGAACCCGGAAATCCGCGCCAACCTGCCTAAATACGCCAACTGGCCGACTTTCCCGCAACTGTGGGTAGCTGGTGAACTGGTCGGCGGTAGCGACATCATGGCTGAGATGTTCGCCAATGGCGAGTTGCAGACCCTGATCAAGGCCGCCGCTGAAAAAGCTGCTGCCAAGACCGAAGCCTGATTTGCCCCTTGCAGGAGCGACAAGTTCGCTCCTGCAGGTTGTGTGGATTTGTCCACGCAATAAAAAGCCCCGCCCTCGTGAGAGAGGCGGGGCTTTTTTATGGGCTGAACCTTGAGAAGAGTTACTCGTCGCCCATCTGCGATTGCAGGTAGTTTTCCAGGCCGACTTTATCGATCAGGCCCAGTTGGGTTTCCAGCCAGTCGATATGTTCTTCTTCCGATTCCAGGATGTCTTCCAGCAGCTCGCGGCTACCGAAGTCGCCGACCGATTCGCAATGGGCGATGGCGGCTTTCAGGTCGGCGTGGCCGGTGCGCTCGATGCGCAGGTCGCACTCGAGCATTTCCTTGGTGTGTTCGCCGATGTGCAGTTTGCCCAGGTCCTGGACGTTCGGCAGGCCTTCGAGGAAGAGGATGCGCTTGATCAGCTTGTCCGCATGCTTCATCTCATCGATGGACTCGTGGTATTCGTGCTTGCCCAGTTTGTTCAGGCCCCAGTCTTCATACATGCGCGCATGCAGGAAGTACTGATTGATCGCGACCAGTTCATTGGCAAGGATCTTGTTGAGATGCTGGATGACTGTGACGTCGCCTTTCATGATGGGGTCCTGCCCTGTAATTAGCGGTATATAAGGCAGAGTCTGAGCCGCACGATGATTAGTGTCAAACCTAAGTTATTGAATAATATATGAAAATTAATCGGAATAAGAATGTTTGTGTTCCGCGTTTTGACGCTAAGCGATTGAATTACAGGCATAAAAAAGCCGGACATGAAGTCCGGCTCTTTTTTATGGCGTTAATTACGCAACATTAAATTCTACTGGGTAAGGAATCGCTGGCTGGCTGCTTTGCAGTTCGGTCAGGGTTTCACGTACCACCTGCTTGGCGAGGCAGGCGCATTTGCCACATTGACCGGCAACGCCTGTTGCTTGGCGTACTTCACGATAGCTGCAGCAACCGTCGTAGATTGCATCGCGGATTTGTCCGTCGGTGACGCCAGTGCAAAGGCAGACATACATAAGGTGAGAACCGTCGCTGGTTATGGCTCAATGCGACGGATCTTAATGTTAACGAGAATGATTGTCAAAGTGGTTTGCTGGGGCTTTTTGCCAGATGCGTGACTGGCAGACGAACGGTTTTTTCTACCACGGCCGACGCGTTGTCCAGCCGGGCTGTTTTTGCGGACTGAGCACAAGGGATGGAAAAACCACTAAGGACAGCTCAAAAACGCGGTGTATGATGTGCGGTCCTTACGAAGCGGGATCGAGTCACAGGGTTGTCGCTTGGCGGCGGCACACTAGGCTGGATCTCATTCTTCATTCGATCACACCAGGAGATATCCAATGAGCGTACTCGTAGGCAAACAAGCCCCTGACTTCACCGTTCCCGCCGTTCTCGGCAATGGCGAAATCGTCGACAGCTTCACCCTGTCCTCGGCCATCAAAGGCAAATACGGCCTGGTGTTCTTCTACCCGCTGGACTTCACCTTCGTCTGCCCGTCCGAGCTGATCGCCCTGGACCACCGCATGGCTGACTTCAAGGCACGCAACGTTGAAGTGATCGCTGTTTCGATCGACTCGCACTTCACCCACAACGCCTGGCGCAACACCCCGATCAATGCCGGCGGCATCGGTCAGGTTCAGTACATCATGGCTGCCGACATGAAGCACGACATCGCCAAGGCCTACGACGTTGAGTCCGAAGGCGGCGTGGCTTTCCGTGGCGCATTCTTGATCGACGACAAAGGCGTCGTTCGTTCGCAGATCGTCAATGACCTGCCGTTGGGTCGTAACATGGAAGAGCTGATCCGTCTGGTCGACGCTCTGCAGTTCCACGAAGAGCATGGCGAAGTCTGCCCTGCCAACTGGAAGAAGGGCGACAAGGGTATGACTGCTTCGCCAGAAGGCGTTGCCGCTTACCTGAGCGAGAACGCCGGCAAGCTGTAAGCCGCGCTTCACGCATAAAAAAAAACCGGCCTCAGGGCCGGTTTTTTTATGCGCGGTCGATCAGCGACGGTATCAGTCGTTGAAGTCTTCCCAGCCACCCATTTCCTTCCAGCGATTGACGATGCCGCAGAACAGGTCGGCAGTCTTCTCGGTGTCGTAGCGGGCGGAGTGCGCCTCACGGCCATCGAAGTCGATGTCGGCAGCCTGGCACGCCTTGGCCAGCACGGTTTGGCCATAAGCCAGGCCGGCAAGCGTCGCGGTATCGAAGCTGGAGAATGGATGAAACGGATTGCGCTTCATGTCCAGGCGCGCGACAGCCGCGTTGAGGAAGCCCAGGTCGAAGCTGCTGTTGTGCCCGACCAGGATCGCGCGTTTGCAACCGTTGGCCTTCAGCGCCTTGCGCACGCTGCGGAAGATATCGTTCAGCGCGGTTTCTTCACTGACGGCCATGCGCAGCGGATGGTCGAGCTTGATGCCGGTGAACTCCAGCGCCGCAGCTTCGATGTTGGCGCCTTCGAAAGGCTCTACGCGGAAAAACAGGGTGTGCTCGGGGAACACGAAGCCCTTTTCGTCCATGCCGATGATGGTCGCGGCAATTTCCAGCAAGGCGTCGGTGGCCGAGTTGAAACCACCGGTTTCAACGTCGACGACTACCGGCAGGTAACCGCGAAAGCGTGCCGCCATTGGATGACGCGAGCCACCACCGTTGTGACCGTCCTGCTCGTCGTCGAAATGGTCTTCACTCACGCGTGTTCCTCCAGCAGGCGCCAGCGCAGTTTTTCACCGGCGCGCAGCGGGATGACGGTCAGCTCGCCGAAAGGCAGGCTGACAGGGGCGGTCCATTCTTCACGAACCAGGGTGATGCGATCGGTGTTGGCCGGCAGGCCGTAGAAGCGCGGGCCATTGAGACTGGCGAAGGCTTCCAGCTTGTCCAGCGCGTTGCGCTGTTCGAAGGCCTCGGCGTACAGCTCGATCGCGGCATAGGCGGTGTAGCAGCCGGCACAGCCGCAGGCCGCTTCTTTGGCGTGCTGGGCGTGGGGCGCGGAGTCGGTGCCAAGGAAGAACTTCTGGCTGCCACTGACGGCGGCGTCGAGCAGCGCTTCCTGGTGCACGTTGCGCTTGAGAATCGGCAGGCAATAGAAGTGCGGGCGAATCCCGCCGACCAGCATGTGGTTGCGGTTGTACAGCAGGTGATGGGCGGTGATGGTCGCGCCGACGTTGGCCGAGGCCTCGTTGACGAACTGCACGGCGTCACGGGTGGTGATGTGCTCGAACACCACCTTGAGCGTCGGGAAGCGCTCGACGACGCGGCGCATGTGCTCGTCGATGAACAGCTTCTCGCGGTCGAACACGTCGACCTCACTGCGGGTGACTTCACCGTGGATCAGCAGCGGCAGGCCGACTTCGGCCATGGCCTCCAGCGCCGGGAAGATCTTGTCGATGCTGGTGACGCCCGAGTCCGAGTTGGTGGTCGCACCGGCCGGGTAGAGCTTGGCGGCATGGACGAAACCACAGGCCTTGGCCGCGCGAATTTCTTCGGGCTGGGTACGATCGGTAAGGTAGAGCACCATCAGCGGCTCGAAGCGGCTGCCAGCCGGCCGCGCAGCGAGAATGCGCTGGCGATAGGCGTCGGCTTCAGCGGCGTTGCGCACCGGAGGTACCAGGTTAGGCATGATGATGGCGCGGCCAAAGGTGCGCGCGACATCCGCGACAGTATTGGTCAACACGGCACCATCGCGAAGATGAATATGCCAGTCGTCGGGACGCAGCAGGGTCAGGCGGTCGGACATTGGGGATTCCAGGCGGGTCAAACTCCAGTGAATGCTACCGGAAAAGACTCTTCCAGGCACTCGCTATCAAGTTTTGCGTGAAGCTTCCGATATCCCGAAGGTATGCCGTAAACAGGCATTTCGATTTTCGTGATGTACAAGTCAGTGGAGCCTCCCGTGCGCCAGCGTTATCTAGCCTTGCTCAGTGTGTTCGCCAGTCTTCCCGCGATGGCGCTGACTTTCCAGACCCGTCTGGAGAGCATTGAGTGGACGGTCGAAGGCGATAAATTCGAGTGCCGTCTGAGCCAGCCGATTACCGATTTCGGTTCCGGGGAGTTTGTGCGTCGCGCCGGCGAGCAGGCGACCTTCCGCCTCAAGGCCTACAACCCGATGCTCGCTGGCGGTTCGGCCACGCTGCTCGCGGCGGCCGCGCCGTGGCAGCCGGGACGCGGCGACATCAACCTGGGTTCGGTGCGGCTCGGCAGCGGCGATGTGCTGTTCAACAGCTCGCAACTGCAGGCCGGGCGACTGATCGGTGGATTGATGGATGGGCGCAGCCCGGTGGTTCGCCACTACTCCCGCGAGGGCGGGGTGTCCGAGGTGCGCTTGTTGCCGGTCAAGTTCAGCAAGGCGTATGGCGACTATCAACGTTGTGTCGCCAAGTTGCTACCGCAGAACTTCGATCAGGTCAGGCAATCCGAGGTCGGCTTCCCCGGGGGCGGCATCGATCTGGACGCCAAGGCCAAGGCCAAGCTGCAGGTGATGCTGGAGTTCCTCAAGGCTGATCCGACGGTCAATCACATCCAGCTCGACGGCCACTCGGACAACAGCGGCAACCGCTTGACCAACCGTGACCTGTCGCGGCGCCGGGCGCTGGCGGTGATGGAGTTCTTCAAGGCCAACGGCATTCCCGAATCGCAGATCGAGATGCGTTTCCACGGCGAACGCTATCCATTGGCGCCCAACACCAACGCGGTGAACCGGGCGAAGAATCGTCGGGTCAACGTACAGCTGCAACGCGTCCCGGTCGCGGAAAAACCGGCACCCCAGGCTGCTGCTCCCGCCAACGCCGCGGCGACTTCCTGAAACGGCTGTCGTCGCGCACTCGACATAATCTGTCGCTTCGTCGTCATAAGCTGTCGCGCCTCTGTAAATTATCCGCGTTGATCGGTAGACTTGATGGCTTTCCGTAGAACCCCGTGGAGTGATGGCATGGCGGACGTAAACAAGGTCGTTCTGGCGTATTCCGGCGGCCTGGACACTTCGGTGATCCTCAAGTGGCTGCAGGATACTTATAACTGTGAAGTGGTGACGTTCACCGCTGACCTGGGTCAGGGCGAAGAGGTCGAACCTGCACGTGCCAAGGCGCAAGCCATGGGCGTGAAAGAGATCTACATCGACGATCTGCGCGAAGAGTTCGTCCGCGATTTCGTTTTCCCGATGTTCCGCGCCAACACCGTCTACGAAGGTGAGTACCTGCTGGGTACCTCCATCGCTCGTCCGTTGATCGCCAAGCGCCTGATCGAGATCGCCAACGAAACCGGCGCCGACGCCATTTCCCACGGCGCTACCGGCAAGGGCAACGACCAGGTTCGTTTCGAACTGGGCGCCTATGCCTTGAAACCAGGGGTGAAAGTGATCGCTCCTTGGCGCGAGTGGGACCTGCTGTCCCGTGAGAAGCTGATGGACTACGCCGAGAAGCACGCGATCCCGATCGAGCGTCACGGCAAGAAGAAGTCCCCGTACTCGATGGATGCCAACCTGCTGCACATCTCCTATGAAGGCGGCGTGCTGGAAGACACCTGGACCGAGCACGAAGAAGACATGTGGCGCTGGACCGTCTCCCCGGAGAAGGCTCCCAACACCCCGACCTACATCGAGCTGACCTACCGCAACGGCGACATCGTGGCGATCGACGGCGTCGAAATGACCCCGGCCACCGTGCTGGCGACCCTGAACCGCATCGGCGGCGAAAACGGTATCGGTCGTCTGGACATCGTGGAAAACCGCTATGTCGGCATGAAGTCCCGCGGCTGCTACGAAACCCCTGGCGGCACCATCATGCTGCGCGCTCACCGCGCGATCGAATCGATCACCCTGGATCGCGAAGTGGCTCACCTGAAAGACGAGCTGATGCCCAAGTACGCCAGCCTGATCTACACCGGCTACTGGTGGAGTCCTGAGCGTCTGATGCTGCAACAGATGATCGACGCTTCCCAGGTTCATGTGAACGGCGTGGTTCGCCTGAAGCTGTACAAGGGCAATGTGATCGTCACCGGTCGCAAGTCCGATGAGTCGCTGTTCGATGCCAACATCGCGACCTTCGAAGAAGACGGCGGCGCCTACAACCAGGCGGATGCGGCTGGCTTCATCAAGCTCAATGCCCTGCGCATGCGTATTGCGGCCAACAAGGGTCGGACTCTGTTCTGATACTTTTTGAGTCGTTTTAAAAGAGCCCCGCCATGAGCGGGGCTTTTTTATGCCTGATGATTTAATCGATCAGGCGGGTGTCCGAAGACCATAACTAAAGTTTCCACTGGCCATTATTTCAATGGACTCGACTATCTTTCAGTCTGTTCTTTTCAATACGAAGTGTAGGAAAGTCAGGAGTAGTTATATATAGCGGGCGACGTTCAATTTTTCCTTGTAGGGCAAATCCGTATTGTTTGTAAGGAACTTCTCGGGGCGATGCTGGCTCAGGGCGTGGCCATGCCACGGGCCAAATGACTGGGTTATGGTGTTTGCTTGAAAAACCAATAGCGGACTCTGGACTTACCCATGAAGAAAGTTTTGATCGTAGATGATCATCCCGTTACTCGGCTGGCTGTGCGCATGCTGATGGAGCGGCACGGTTTTGAAGTAGTTGCCGAGGCGGACAATGGCATGGATGCCCTGAAACTGTCTTATGAACATGTTCCAGACATCCTTATTCTTGATATTGGTATTCCCAAACTCGATGGCCTGGAAGTTATCGCCAGACTTTCGTCAAAAGCCATGTCGACCAAAGTGCTGGTATTGAGCCTGCAAGTACCTGGCCCTTTCTCCATGCGTTGCATGCAGGCCGGCGCGGCAGGTTATGTGTGCAAGCAGCAGGACATCACTGAATTGATCAGCGCCGTCAGGGCAGTCCTGGCTGGCTACAGTTATTTTCCCAACGAAGCCTTGCATACCCTGCGCTCGAGCCTGGGCATCGCCAGCGAGGAGGGGATGTTGTCCAGCCTGTCCGGGCGGGAGCTGATGGTCCTGAAGCAACTCGCCGGAGGGCAGACCAACAAGGAAATTGCCGAGGGCCTGTGCCTGAGCAGTAAAACGGTGAGCACCTACAAAAGGCGGCTGTTGGGGAAACTCAACGCCCGCTCGCTGGTGGACCTGATCGAGTTTGCCAAGCGCCATCAACTGGTCTGAAGGTTGAGGGGCTACAACAAGGCACGCGAGGCCTCATTGCGCTGTGGGCTTGCCGGTCTGTCGGCGATGTTGGATCCATCAGCCGCGCATGGCCTGGTTTGAAAAACCGATTTGGAGTGTTAGCTGGTGTAACAAAAAAGCCTCCGTAAAAGGAGGCTTTTTTGTTACTAAAGATCAAAGTCGTAATCGGCCAGTTGCTTTTGCAAGCGCCGCTCTTCCAGAAGGTTGTCGATGGTCCGACGCTTGCTCAAGTTGGTCTTGGCCACCTCTACCACAGGCTCCGCATCTTCTGTTTCAACAGGGGTGAAGTCGTCTTCTACGTCCAGTTGTTCTTTACCAGTACTCATAAGGTTAACTCCAGGCTAAGACTGCCATTGGCGCTCCTTATATCGATATTCTCAGGACTGGTAAAAAAGATTTTTTCAATCGACCTATCATCAAAATCAACGATTGCTCAATCGTCAGAGGTCTTGTGCTTGTATTCGCACAGGTCCTCGATCCGGCAGCTGCCACAGCGTGGCTTGCGAGCCAGACATACGTAGCGGCCATGGAGGATCAGCCAGTGATGGGAGTCGAGGAGATACTCCTTGGGCACGAACTTCATCAGCTTTTTTTCGACTTCCATGACATTCTTCCCGGGGGCCAGCCCTGTGCGGTTGCTGACCCGGAAGATGTGCGTATCGACGGCCATGGTCAGTTGGCGGAAGGCGGTATTGAGTACCACGTTGGCGGTCTTCCTGCCGACGCCTGGCAGGGCTTCGAGCTCTTCCCGGGTTTGCGGGACTTCGCTGTTGTGCCGTTCCACCAGCAGGCGGCAGGTTTCGATCACGTTTTTGGCCTTGCTGTTGTACAGGCCGATGGTCTTGATGTACTCGGACAGGCCTTCGACGCCAAGCGCATAGATGGCGGCCGGCGTATTGGCCACCGGGAAGAGCTTGGCCGTCGCCTTGTTGACCCCGACATCGGTGGACTGGGCCGAGAGGATCACGGCGATCAGCAGCTCGAAGGGCGACGAATAGGCCAGTTCGGTTTTCGGTTCCGGATTGTCTTCGTGCAGCCTGCGGAAAATTTCCAGGCGTTTTGCGGCATTCATGGGTGAGTCATTTCCTTGAAGGCGGTCGGTGTGAGGTCGCAGCAGCCCAGGCCTGCCGGCCGGCCAGCAGCAGCCCCAGCAGGATAAAACCGCCAGGTGCGAGTGTAAGCAGGTGCAGGCCGCCCTGGGCGGACAGAACCCAGCCTGGCCAGTCGACGTCGTTCATCCCCAGCAGCCATTGCAGATGATTGCCGATGGTGCCACTGCCGAAGGCTTCGCGTAGTGCGCCCAGGATAACCAGCAGCAGGCAGAACAGGCCGGCGAAACGCAAGCGCACGGGACGCTGGAAAAAATCCTGGTACTCCAGCACTACGCATTGCACGGCAATCAGGCCCAGGTAGAGGGCCAACTGTTGTTGCAGTTCGAATGCCCAGGCCTGCGCGGCCAGCATGGCACAACTGGTGAGCGTGGCGCTGAGCAGGATACTGGCGCCCAGGCGGCCCTGGCCAGCCAGGCGTGGGCGCAGGGCATTCATGCACAGGCCGAACACGCAGCTCACGCAGAGAAATACCAGGGCCAGGCCCAGAGCCTTGACCAGGGAGTCGCTGGCACCGATCAGCGGCGCCAGCATCAGGGCGTTGTGCAGAGCCGAGGATTTATTCATGGGCGGGACTTCCCAGCAGTTGTTCGCGATGCTCGTCGAAGTAACGCAGGCTGTCGTGAATCCCCTCGACCACCGCCCGTGAGGTGATGGTAGCCCCGGCCATCTGGTCGAATTGGCCATTGTCCTTTTTCAGCGCCCAGCCGGCGTCGCCCGGATCGCCCAGCGACTTGCCGATAAAACCCTGCAGCCAGGCATTGGGGCGCTCGGCGATGCGCGCGCCCAGCCCGGGCGTTTCCGAATGCCTGAGGGCCTTGCTGCCCAGCAGTTTGCCGTTGGCGGCGATGCCGATCAGCAGCTCGACCGGGCCGCCATAACCGCTGACCTGGCTGCGCAGCAGCACGGCGCTGGGCTGGCCGTTGCGGGTGGCGCGATAACCACCGAGCAGGATGCTGTGGCTGAGTGGGATGTTGTCGACGGCCAGGGGCTGATCCAGCGGCTGATTGTCGTAGCTGTCGGCAGGCAGGATATCCAGCAGGTTGCGTGCCTGGATGGCGCGTTGTTCGCGCTCGATGCGGGGGGCCGTGGCCTGATGGACGAAGAAAGTGCCGGCGGCCCCGACAGCCGCCAGCAATGCCAACACCCCCAGACTCATCGCGCGGTTCATGGCAGGGAAGGCTCGGGAGGCGGAGCAGCCAGGCGCTCCAGGGCAGGGACGGCGAGGTTCATCAGCAGTACCGCGAAGGCGACGCCGTCCGGGTAACCGCCCCAGGTTCGGATCAGGTAGGTCAGCAGCCCGACCCCGACCCCGAACAACAGGCGTGCCTTTGCGCTCTTGGGGCCGGAGACTGGCTCGGTGACGATAAAAAAGGCGCCCAGCATGGTCGCGCCGGTCAGCAGGTGGAAAAACGGCGAGCCGTGGGAGTCCGATCCGGAGCCGTTCCAGCACAGCAGGCTGATGACGAACAGGCTACCGAGCATGCCGGCCGGTGCGTGCCAGCTGAACACCCGTTGCTGCAGCAAAAAGGCGCCACCGGCGAGAAAGGCCAGGTTGACCCATTCAACGCCCTTGCCGCCGAAATGGCCGAAGGCGGCATTGCCGGCGAACAGTTCGTCGATGGTCAGGCTCTTGTTGATACGCAGGCTGTCGAGTGCCGTGGCCTGGGCCCAGGCATCGGGCGCCATGCTGTCGGAGGCTATGCCGAAGATCTGCTGCACACCGCCCAGCAGGTCCAGGCCATGGGAGGTCGGCCAATGAGTCATCTGCTGCGGGAAAGAGACGAGTACCAGGGCATAACCGAGCATCGCCGGGTTGAACGGATTCTTGCCGACGCCGCCATACAGGTGCTTGCCGAACAGCAGGGCGCAGGCTGTCGCACTGACCGTCAGCCACCACGGGCAGTACGGCGGCAAGGCCAGGGCCAGCAGGGTGGCGCTGACCAGGGCGCTGCCGTCACCAAGGAAGGGGCGCAACGGCCACTGGCGCAATCGGAGTACCGCGGCTTCGACGGCAAGGGCGGTGGCACAGGCCAGCAGCAGGTTGATCAGAATTCCCCAGCCAAACAGCCAGAAGAGCGCCAGCAGCCCCGGCAGGGTCGCCACAAGCACACGCTTCATGGCTTGTTGCAGGCGTTCGTCCGGTTGCTCAAGGGGCATCATGGGCTTGTACCTGGCGCTCGGCTTCGGCCAGCCGTTCGCGGGCCTTGGCCAACAGCGGCGGCGGGGTGTCGCCGTGGCGTTCCAGTTTGCTGACCTCTGCTCGAGCGTAAGCCAGTTCGGTTTTCAGTTGTCGCAGGCGGGCGTCGATCGGGCGCTTCTCGACCCGTACCAGATTGGGGGCCGGTTTTCCGCTGGCTTCTTCAGCCGAGTGCAAGGCCTGTTCTGCGTCTTTCAGTGCCTGCTCCAGGCTGGCCAGCTGTTCGGCAGGCGCCTGGTTGTCCTGGGCTTTTTTCAGTTCCGCACGGCGTATCGCCAGCTGGATTTTCGCGCGCTTGAGTTCGGCGTCTTTGGCGGGGGGCGCCGACGCTACGGTTTCAACAGTGCTTTCGGTAGCGCTTTCGAGCTGGGCGAGAGCTTGCTCGGCGGCTTCGAACTGGCGCTGCAGGACGATCAGCTGCGACTGTTGCTCGAAGGTCGGCGGATGACCGAAGGCTTTCAGCGATTTGTTCAACTGTGCCCGGCTCATGGCCAGATCGATCTTGGCTTTTTTCACCGCGGCATCGGCGGCGGCCGCCTTTTGCGCGCGTACCCGCTCGATGGCCGCCTGTACCGGGTTGAGGGTGGTTTCGCTGGGCTGCGCGGCACGTTGCGCGCGGGCGGCTCGTTCGGCCTGCTTGTGCTGCTCTTCGCGTTGCAGTCGGGCGTTGCGGCGCTCGAAGCGCTGGCGCGCATGATCGCGCTTGGCGGTCCGGGCGCGCAGTTCTTCGAGACTGGTGGCCAGGCCACCGACGATCGGCAATACATCATTCAGCGGCAGCGGGTGCATCTCGATGCAGTCCACCGGGCACGGTGCCACGCAGAGGTCGCAGCCGGTGCATTCGTCGATCAGCACCGTGTGCATCTGCTTGGCCGCGCCGACTATGGCATCCACCGGGCAGGCCTGGATGCACTTGGTGCAGCCGATGCATTCGGCTTCGCGGATAAAGGCCACCTGGGCCGGCGCCGGGCCGCGGCTGATGTCCAGCTCCACGACCGGGACGTTCAGCAGCCTGGCCAGGCCGGCGATGGTTTCGTCGCCGCCGGGCGGGCACTTGTTGATCGCCTCGCCGTTGGCGATGCCTTCGGCGTAGGGCTTGCATCCGGGGTGGCCGCACTTGCCGCATTGGGTCTGCGGCAGCAGGGCGTCGATGCGTTGAATCAGACTCATGGGTTGAGCAGTCCGTTGAAACCGAGAAATGCCACGGCCATCAGGCCGGCGCTGATCAGGTCGATCGGCAGGCCGCGAAAGGGCAGGGGCACATCATTGTTGAGAATGCGCTGGCGCAGGTCGCTGAACAGGCTCAGCACCAGCCAGAAACCGAGGCCCGCGCCCAGGCCCAGGGCGAGGCTATGACCGATTCCCCGATTGCCCTGGACCGCCAGCAGCAACGCGCCGAGCACGCCGGCATTGCCCAGCAGCAGCGGCCAGAGGCCTGCGAACGGCAGCCCGGGCAGCATCCGGGTCAGCAGCTTGAGCAGTGGTGCGATCAGCAGCACGCCCAGCGGCAGGAACACGAACAGTTGCAGCGCGGTCAGGCCCAGCGGCACCAGCAGTGCCTGATACAGTCCATAACCCAGCAGGCTGCAGAGCAGCATCAGGCAACCGGTGGCGATCCCCAGGGCATGGATTCGCCGCTGCGTCACCTGCGGCTCGGCACTGGCCTGCAACAGCGGATCGACGCCCAGCGGCCACTGCAACACGAAGTTGTTGATCAGGGCAGCGCTGATGAGCGTGAGGACAATCTCGGTCATGTTCGTGGCCGGTGAGGGCGGGCGGATACCTGAAGACTAGGCAAATTATCCGGCAAGGGCGCGGGCCCATCCAGATATGAAAATCCCCCCGCCACGCAGCGGCGTGACGGGGGGATCGATCCCGCGGGCGGATTTACTTGATTCGCTGACCCGGCTTGGCGCCGCTGTCCGGGCTCAGCAGGTAGATCTCTTCGCCGCCAGGGCCAGCCGCCATCACCATGCCTTCGGAAATGCCGAATTTCATTTTCCGTGGCTTGAGGTTGGCGATCATCATGGTCAGGCGCCCGTCGAGCTTGGACGGATCCGGGTAGGCGCTCTTGATCCCGGAGAACACGTTGCGTTGCTCGTCACCGATATCCAGGGTCAGGCGCAGCAGCTTGTCGGCGCCTTCCACGTGCTCGGCCTTGACGATCAGGGCCACGCGCAGGTCGACGGCGGCGAAAGTGTCGAAGTCGATTTCCGGCGACAGCGGATCCTTGGCCAGCTCGCCGTTGCCCGCAGGCTTGGCTTCACCGGTGTCGGTCTGGCTGGCGGTCAGGTCTTCTTTCGAGGCGTCGGTCATGGCTTGTACTTTCACTGGGTCGATCCGCGTCATCAGCGGCTTGAATTCGTTCAGCTGATGGTTGCTCAGCAGGTTCTGGTGGTCGTTCCAGGTCAGCGGGGCGACGTTGAGGAACGCTTCGGCATCGGCGGCCAGCAGCGGCAACACCGGCTTGAGGAAGATCACCAGCTGGCGGAACAGGTTGACACCGGTGGCGCAGATGGCCTGGACCTCACCCTGCTTGCCTTCCTGCTTGTTCAACGACCATGGCGCCTTGTCGGCGATCCAGGCGTTGGCGCGGTCGGCCAGGGCCATGGTTTCACGCATGGCGCGGGCGAAGTCGCGGGCCTCGTAGGCGTCGGCAATGCTTGGCGCGGCGGCGAGGAAGGCATCGGTCAGCTCCGGCGCGGCGTTCTGGTCCACCAGCACACCGGCGTTGCCTTTGTGGATGAAGCCGGCGCAACGGCTGGCGATGTTCACCACCTTGCCCACCAGGTCGGAGTTGACCTTCTGCACGAAGTCTTCGAGGTTCAGGTCCAGGTCGTCGACGCCACGGCCCAGCTTGGCCGCGTAGTAGTAACGCAGGTATTCCGGCGACAGGTGGTCGAGGTAGGTCCGGGCCTTGATGAAGGTACCGCGGGACTTGGACATCTTCTGGCCGTTGACGGTCAGGTAGCCGTGCACGTTGATGCCGGTCGGCTTGCGGTAGCCGGCGCCTTCGAGCATGGCTGGCCAGAACAGCGCGTGGAAGTTGACGATGTCCTTGCCGATGAAGTGGTACAGCTCGGCGGTCGAGTCCTTGCCCCAGAACGCATCGAAGTCCAGCTCCGGCGTGCGGTTGCACAGGTTCTTGAAGCTGGCCATGTAGCCGATTGGCGCGTCCAGCCAGACGTAGAAGTACTTGCCCGGCTCGTCGGGGATCTCGAAGCCGAAATACGGCGCGTCGCGGGAGATGTCCCACTGCTGCAGGCCGACATCCAGCCATTCGGCGATCTTGTTCGCCACGGCGTCCTGCAGGGTGCCGCTGCGGGTCCACTCCTGCAGCATCTGCTGGAAGTCCGGCAGCTTGAAGAAGAAGTGCTGGGAATCCTTGAGCACCGGGGTGGCGCCGGAAATCGCCGACTTCGGATCCTTCAGGTCGGTCGGGGCGTAGGTGGCGCCGCATTTTTCGCAGTTGTCGCCGTACTGGTCCTCGGTGCCGCATTTCGGGCAGGTGCCCTTGATGAAGCGGTCGGCCAGGAACATTTGTTTTTCCGGGTCGAAATACTGAGTGATCGAGCGCGTGGCGATGTGCCCGGCGTCGCGCAGCTTCAGGTAGATCTGGCTCGACAGCTCACGGTTTTCTTCGGCGTGGGTCGAGTGGAAGTTGTCGAAGTCCACCAGGAAGTCGGCAAAGTCGGCGCTGTGTTCAGCCTGGACGTTGGCGATCAGTTGTTCCGGGGTGATGCCTTCCTTTTCCGCGCGCAGCATGATGGCCGAACCGTGAGCGTCGTCGGCGCAGACATAGATGCATTGATTGCCGCGGTGCTTCTGGAAACGCACCCACATATCGGTCTGGATATATTCCAGCATATGGCCGAGGTGGATCGAACCATTGGCATAGGGCAGGGCGCTGGTGACGAGGATCTTGCGTGGCTCGGACATGGGGCTCGGCTACTTGATGAAACGGAGGTCGGCCACTATAAAGCGCCGAGAAATATATTTCACCCCGTGAGCCCGGTTTTCCACGGCCGTCCTGGCCATCGGCGGACGTGCTATATGATGCTTTGGCATCCCGCCCGCGCCACGGAACAGGTAGGATAGCCGCCTGATTTTCCCGTCTTGTTATCGGAGTTGCCCATGAGCGCCGTCAATCGCGCAGCGGTGGAAGCCGTTCTTCGCCAATACACCGACCCCTACCTGAACCAGGACCCGGTCAGTGCCGGTTGTGTCCGTTCCATCGACATCCAGGGCGACGAGGTGCGTGTCGAGCTGGAAATCGGTTATGCCGCCGGTCTGTTCAAGAGCGGCTGGGCCCAGTTGCTGAAGCTGGCCATCGAAAACATGGACGGCGTGGTCATCGCTCGCGTCAATGTCACCAGCGTGATTGCCGCGCACAAGGCCCAGGCACAGATTCCGGGCCTGGCCAACGTCAAGAACGTGGTGGCAGTGGCATCCGGCAAGGGTGGCGTGGGCAAGTCCACCACCGCGGCCAACCTGGCCCTGGCGTTGGCCCGCGAAGGCGCCAAGGTGGGGATTCTCGATGCCGACATCTATGGCCCGAGCCAGGGCATCATGTTCGGTATCGCCGAGGGCACCCGGCCGCAGGTCAAGGACCAGAGATGGTTCGTGCCGATCAAGTCCCACGGGGTCGAGGTCATGTCCATGGCCTTCCTGACCGATGACAACACGCCGATGGTCTGGCGCGGGCCGATGGTCTCCGGCGCCCTGCTGCAACTGGTGACCCAGACCACCTGGGGCGACCTGGATTACCTGGTGATCGACATGCCGCCGGGTACCGGCGATATCCAGCTGACCTTGGCGCAGAAGGTCCCGGTGGCCGGCGCGGTCATCGTCACCACCCCGCAGGACCTGGCGCTGCTGGACGCGCGCAAGGGCGTGGAGATGTTCCGCAAGGTCAACATCCCGGTGCTGGGCGTGGTGGAAAACATGGCGGTGCACATCTGCTCCAACTGCGGCCATGCCGAGCACCTGTTTGGCGAAGGCGGTGGCGAGAAGCTGGCGACCCAGTACGGCGTCGAACTGCTGGCCTCGTTGCCGCTGTCGATGCTGATTCGCGAGCAGGCCGATGGCGGCAAGCCGACCGTGATCGCCGAGCCGGAAAGCCAGATCGCCATGGTCTATCAGGAACTGGCCCGCCATGTCGGCGCGCGCATCGTGCTTCAGGAAGCCGCGGCGCCGGCAATGCCGAACATTACCGTCAGCGACGACTGAACCGGTTGGGCAAACAAAAAAGCCCGGTGCAGTGCACCGGGCTTTTTTATGGGTGTTTCATGGGCGGGGTTCAGATCCGCAGGCCGCCGTCCAGCTCGAGGATCCGGCCGGTGTAGTAGTCGTTCTCGAAGATATAGGCCGCCGAGTGAGCGATTTCTTCCGGCTTGCCCATGCGCTTGAGCGGGATGCCGGAGGTCATTTTCTCCAGGGCTTCGGGTTTCATGCCCAGGGTCATTTCGGTTTCGATGAAGCCCGGTGCGATGCCGGCCACGCGGATGCCGTAGCGCGCCAGTTCCTTGGCCCAGGTCACGGTTGCCGCGGCGACCCCGGCCTTGGCGGCGGAGTAGTTGGTCTGGCCGATATTGCCGGCACGGGAGATCGAGGAAATGTTGATGATCGCGCCGCTGGTCTTCAGCTCGATCATCTTCGCCGCGACTTCGCGGGTGCAGAGGAACACGCCGGTGAGGTTGACGTCGATCACCGACTGCCATTGGGCCAGGCTCATCTTGGTCATCTCGCCGTCCTTGACCTTGAGCAGCAGGCCGTCGCGCAGGATGCCGGCGTTATTGATCAGGCCGTGAATGGCGCCGAAGTCTGCGGCGACCTGGGCGACCATGTGTTCCACCTGCTCTTCATTGGCGACGTTGCACAGGTAGGCGCGGGCCTCGACTCCCGCGGCCTGGCAGGCGGCAACCGCCTGGTCGAGCTTTTCCTGGTTCAGGTCGACCAGCGCCAGCCTGGCGCCTTTGCTGGCGAAATACTCCGCCATGGAGCGGCCCAGCCCCTGGCAACCGCCGGTGATAATGATTACTTTGTCATTGAGTTGCATTCGCATGCTCCGAAAGCAGAACTGGAGTGGTGTCCTTTAAGGCGCCTCTCTTGTGCGTCGGGCATGGCCTGGCTGCAGATTGAGAATTGCCCCGATGGCGTCGCTGGAACTTTGCTCCAGGCGCCCGTCCGTTTTAGACGGATTCTATATAAGGAGTCATAAATTGAGCGTTGAAGCTGCGAAGCATGCACGAGAATTATTGCTCAAGGAATACCGTGGCGTGCTGTCGACGCACTCCAAGGCCATGCCGGGTTTTCCCTTCGGCTCGGTGGTTCCTTATTGCCTGGACGAGCAGGGGCGGCCACTGATCCTGATCAGCCGCATTGCCCAGCACACCCACAACCTGCGAAGGATCCCAAGTGTTCGCTGCTGGTGGGCGAGCGCGACGCCGAGGACGTCCAGGCGGTGGGGCGCCTGACCTATCTGGCCGAAGCCGAAAAGCTCGAGGACGCCGCGGCGATCGAGGCGGCCGCCGAACGCTACTACCGGTATTTCCCGGAGTCGCAGAACTATCACAAGGCCCACGACTTCGATTTCTGGCTGCTCAAGCCGGTGCGTCACCGCTACATCGGCGGCTTTGGCGCGATCCACTGGATCGACCAGGTAACGCTGGCCAACCCGTTCGCCGGCAAGGCTGAGCTGAGCATGGTCGAACACATGAACAGCGATCACGCCAAGGCGATCGCCCATTACGTTGACCTGGCCGGGTTGCCGAAAACCGCTGTGGCGCAACTGGCCGGCATCGATACCGAAGGCATGCACCTGCGGATCGGCCAGGGGTTGTACTGGCTGCGGTTCCCCAGCCCTTGTAATACGCCGACACAAGTGCGCGAGGCCTTGGTTTTTCTGGCTCACGCCGAGCAATGGCCGAAAAATGCCGGGGCCGAGGCTTGAATTCACGAATTGCCGACGTCATCTAGGGTCTACTGGAAGGCATTCTTCCGTAGAGGAAACCATTTGATGCGCCCTTTTCTGTTGCTCTTTCTGCTGTTCCCGGTGCTAGAGCTGTTCGTATTCGTCAAAGTCAGCGCTGCGATCGGGTTTTTCCCGGCGTTGCTGCTGATCATCCTGGGCTCGATGCTGGGTGTGCTGGTCCTGCGCGTCGCGGGGCTGGCCACGGCGTTGCGTGCCCGTGAAAGCCTGAACCGCGGCGAGCTGCCGGCCCAGACCATGCTCGAAGGCCTGATGCTGGCCCTGGCGGGCGGCCTGTTGATCCTGCCTGGCTTCATCAGTGACGTATTCGGCCTGTTCATGCTGTTGCCGGTCACCCGTCGCCTGCTGGCCAACAAGATGCGCCAGCGTGCCGAAGAACAGGCCATTCGTCAGCGTGCCTTTGCCGACGACATGCAGGCCGCCCGTGGCGGACCCGCGCCGCAGCGCCCTCTGGGGCGTGAGCCGAATGTGATCGAAGGCGAGTTCGAGCACCGCGATTCCTGAGTCTCTCAATGATCGACACGGCACCTTCGGGTGCCGTGTTCGTTTTGCCCGACTGAAAATCTAAAAAATTTCATTGGGCAGCCCTTGTAATAAGCATATGCGCCCACATGTATCGGTCACCGCAAGGTTTCTGGTGGCGACACCAGACAGACTTCCGCGTCTCGCTCGTCGAGCCGCAACCGGCCACGCCGGATTTGTTAACCCGCCGGTAAACACCGGCCGCTGAAAACCATAATTAGGAGAGATCGACAATGAAGCTTCGTCCTCTGCATGACCGCGTCGTCATCCGTCGCAGCGAAGAAGAATCGAAAACCGCTGGCGGTATCGTTCTGCCAGGTTCGGCCGCTGAAAAACCTAACCGTGGCGAGATCGTCGCTGTAGGTACCGGTCGTATCCTCGACAACGGTGAAGTACGTGCGCTGGCCGTGAAAGTGGGTGACAAGGTTGTGTTCGGCCCTTACTCCGGCAGCAACACTGTGAAGGTAGACGGCGAAGACCTGCTGGTAATGGCTGAGAACGAAATTCTCGCCGTTATCGAAGGCTGATTACCCGCTCATTTTCCCGTTACTACAAAGTATTTAAGGAATATCGATCATGGCTGCTAAAGAAGTTAAATTCGGCGACTCCGCCCGCCAGAAAATGCTCACCGGCGTTAACGTCCTGGCTGACGCGGTAAAAGCGACCCTGGGCCCGAAAGGCCGTAACGTGATCATCGAGAAGAGCTTCGGCGCTCCGACCATCACCAAGGACGGCGTTTCCGTCGCCAAAGAAATCGAGCTGAAAGATCGCTTCGAAAACATGGGCGCGCAGCTGGTAAAAGACGTTGCTTCCCGTGCCAACGATGACGCCGGCGACGGTACCACCACCGCCACCGTACTGGCTCAGTCGATCGTCAACGAAGGCCTGAAAGCCGTCGCTGCCGGCATGAACCCGATGGACCTGAAGCGTGGCATCGACAAGGCGACCATCGCCATCGTCAAAGAGCTCAAAGGTCTGTCCAAGCCATGCGCCGATTCCAAGGCGATCGCTCAGGTCGGCACCATCTCCGCCAACTCCGACAACTCCATCGGCGACATCATTGCCGAAGCCATGGAAAAAGTCGGTAAAGAAGGCGTGATCACCGTTGAAGAAGGCTCGGGCCTGGAAAACGAACTGTCTGTCGTTGAAGGCATGCAGTTCGACCGTGGCTACCTGTCCCCTTACTTCATCAACAAGCCGGACACCATGGTCGCCGAGCTGGACGGCCCGCTGATCCTGCTGGTGGACAAGAAGATCTCCAACATCCGCGAAATGCTGCCAGTGCTGGAAGCCGTTGCCAAAGCCGGCCGCCCACTGCTGATCGTGGCTGAAGACGTTGAAGGCGAAGCCCTGGCGACTCTGGTTGTGAACAACATGCGCGGCATCGTCAAAGTCGCTGCCGTCAAGGCACCAGGTTTCGGCGACCGTCGCAAGGCCATGCTGCAGGACATCGCGGTCCTGACCGGCGGTACCGTTATCTCCGAAGAGATCGGCCTGAGCCTGGAAAGCACCACCCTGGAGCACCTGGGTAACGCCAAGCGCGTGATCCTGTCCAAGGAAAACACCACCATCATCGACGGTGCTGGCGTTGAAGCGGACATCCAGGCTCGTGTGACCCAGATCCGTCAACAAGTGGCCGACACTTCGTCCGACTACGACCGTGAAAAACTGCAAGAGCGTCTGGCCAAGCTGTCCGGCGGCGTTGCGGTGATCAAGGTTGGCGCCGGTTCCGAAGTTGAAATGAAAGAGAAGAAAGCCCGCGTTGAAGACGCCCTGCACGCTACCCGTGCAGCCGTTGAAGAAGGCGTGGTGCCTGGCGGTGGCGTAGCCCTGATCCGTGCTCTGCAATCGATCAGCGGCCTGAAAGGCGACAACGCCGACCAGGACGTGGGTATCGCTGTTCTGCGTCGCGCTGTCGAAGCACCTCTGCGCCAGATCGTTGCCAACTCCGGCGACGAGCCAAGCGTAGTGGTCGACAAGGTCAAGCAGGGTTCGGGTAACTACGGTTACAACGCTGCTACCAGCGAATACGGCGACATGATCGAAATGGGCATCCTGGACCCAACCAAGGTGACCCGTTCGGCGCTGCAAGCGGCATCCTCCATCGGCGGTCTGATCCTGACCACCGAAGCGGCTGTTGCTGAAATCGCTGAAGACAAGCCTGCAGCTGGCGGCATGCCAGACATGGGCGGCATGGGTGGCATGGGCGGCATGATGTAAGCCAGCCTTACCCCGTACGAAAAGCCCCGCCGGCGAAAGCCGGCGGGGTTTTTTTATGGGCGGATATTTTGCTGCCGGGGTGACCGCTGTCGCGAACCCGTTCGCTCCCACCGAACTGCATTCCTTGCAGGAGCGAATAAGCCTCAGGCGTTGACCGCTTCCGCCTCCATCACCGGCTCAACCTTGCCTGCCGGTCGATAGAGAATGAAGTAGTACGCCCCCAGGCAGATCAGCCAGCAGAAGATCGCGGTCCAGACGTTGTGGGAGAAGAAGTGCGCGCCCTGCAGCATGCGCCCGACCGAGAACACCGTGCCGAGGGCAAAGGCGAACACCAGCGCCTTGCGCGCCAGGCGCGGGCGACGGTCACGCAGGACAAAAAACAGCGCGAACAGGGTGAAACCGGTGGCGGCATGGCCGCCTGGCCAGCAGCGACCGGGCTTGTCGGTCGCTGGCCGGGGGCTGAGCAGTTCGCTGTAGGTTTCCTTGCCGCCGAACTCTTTCAGGCTCCACGGGCATTGCACGGCGGTGACTGCCTTGACCGGGGTGACGAACGCGGTGGCCAGGCCCAGGGACAGCACCAGGCAACCGAGTTCGCGCCTGAACGGCTTGAGACGCTGGACGAAAAAGGCGCCGATGAAGCCGACGATGGCCAGCACCGAAAAGACGATGACCACCTGCTTGGCCCGGTCATGCAGGATATTTTCCAGGAAATAGCTGTGGCCGCCGATGAAACCGCCAGCGGCGGGGTCATAAAAGTACTGGGCCAGGTCCATGTCCAGGGAGGTCAGTTCAAGCAGCAGCAAGCTGACGGCAGCCAGGGCGGGAACGCCCAGGCAGATCCACCAGTTCAGCGCTCTGGAGGCGGGGCGGGCGAGGGTCGGAGCCATGGAAAGTCCTTTGAGGGAAGCGTTGCGGTCGCGGGTTCCCGCGGAGTCTGGAGCCGCCCTTGTCGGCAGCGTGTGAACCCTGGGTGAAAAAACCGTCAAGGCGCTGGAACCCTGCGGCGGCGTTCGCCACGGGGGATTGAACAACCCTAGCCGTCAGCCACGCTTGGCCTTAAGCTGCGCGAGCCAAGACGGCCGTAACTGTGTGCGGAGAGAGTGCCCATGCGAATTCTACTGGTTGAAGACAACCGCGATATTCTGGCCAACCTGGCCGACTACCTGGGGCTTAAAGGCTACACGGTGGACTGCGCCCAGGATGGTCTGTCGGGCCTGCACCTGGCCGCCACCGAACATTACGACCTGATCGTGCTCGACATCATGCTGCCGGGGATCGACGGCTACACCCTGTGCAAGCGCCTGCGCGAGGATGCCCGGCGCGATACGCCGGTGATCATGCTCACCGCCCGCGACCAACTGGACGATCGCCTGCAAGGCTTCAAGTCCGGGGCCGACGATTACCTGGTCAAGCCTTTCGCCTTGTCCGAGCTGGCCGCGCGCGTCGAGGCGGTCATGCGCCGGACCCAGGGCGGCGGGCGCCGGGCCCTGCAGGTCGGCGACCTGAGTTATGACCTCGACACCCTGGAAGTCACCCGCGAAGGGCGCCTGCTCAAGCTCAACCCGGTGGGCCTCAAGTTGCTGGCGGTGCTGATGCAGAAGAGCCCGCACGTGCTGCGCCGGGAAATTCTCGAAGAAGCGCTGTGGGGCGACGACTGCCCGGACAGCGACAGCCTGCGCAGCCACGTCCACCAATTGCGCCAGGTGATCGACAAGCCGTTCGGCAAACCGTTGCTGCATACCGTGCACGGTGTCGGTTACCGCCTGGCCGAGGGGCGTGATGGAGTTTAAGCAAAGCCTTTCCCAGCGGATCATCATCGCCTTTGCGCTGATGAGTGCGCTGGTCGCTGGAGCCTTCGCCCTGGGTATCGTGGCGACGGTACACCTGGTGGAAGAGAAGCTGATTTCCGCGGGCCTGGGGGGCGACCTTCAGCGTCTGCTGTTGATGGACAACGTTTCTGACTGGAGCCACCGTCCCGAGCCGGACCAGCTGTTTTACTTCAGTGGCGGGCGCGGCGACTTCGAGCTGCCCAAGGATCTGCGACATCTGGATCCGGGCTTTCATGAGGTGTTCCGCGAACAGCTGTCGTACCACGCCATGGTCGAAGTGGTCGACGGTCGGCGCTACGTGCTGCTGCAGGATCAGAGCGATTTCGAAGAGCGCGAACGGGTGCTCTTCGCGGTGGTGCTGGTGGGCTTCGTGCTGAGCCTGGCCTTGGCGGTGTTCCTCGGTTGGGTACTGGCGCGCCGGGTCATGGCGCCGGTGGTGAGGCTGGCGCGTCAGGTGCGGCATCGCGACCAGCTGCTGGGGTTGGCGCCGCCATTGGCACCGGACTACGCGGCCGACGAAGTGGGGGAGTTGGCGGTGGCCTTCGACGCCACCCTGGGGCGTCTGCGCCAGGCCCTGAATCGCGAGCGCCTGTTCACCAGCGATGTCAGCCATGAACTGCGTACGCCGCTGATGGTACTGGCCAGTTCCTGTGAGCTGTTGCTGGAAAACCCGGCGATCGATCAGCGCGGTCGGGCCCAGGTCGAGCGCATCGCCCGGGCATGCGGCGAAATGCGCGAGCTGGTGCAGACTTTCCTGATGCTGGCCCGTGCCCAGCGCGAAGACGGCGGCATGTCGCCCCAGGCGACCTTGAGCCAGGTAGCCGAGGACCTGGTAGGCCTGTGGGGCGGACCGATCCGGCAAAAGGGCCTGGAGCTGATCTTCGACGCCGGCCAACCGCTGGACACCCGCTATAACGCCACCTTCCTGCACGCAGTGATGGGCAATCTGCTGCGCAATGCCTTGCACTACACCGAGCAGGGCTTCATTCGCTTGAGCCTGGAACCCTGCGGCTTTGTGGTCGAGGACAGCGGTGTGGGCATTCCCGAGGAGAAGCGCGAGGCGATGTTCGAGCCCTTCGTGCGTGGTAACGAGAAGCGCGGCGAGGGCCTGGGCCTGGGCCTGTCGCTGGTGCAGCGGATCTGCGAGGACCAGGGCTGGAGCGTCAGCCTCAGTACCATGGAGCCCAACGGCTGCCGGTTTCATGTCGAGTTGAACCGTCGCACGGCATGACGGGTCTCCATGGCTTCAGCGTGGGCCGTCAGGTCGGGAAATTTCCTGGTTGATGGCCCCAGGCCACCCGTGAGAGCCTGTAAAACCCTGAAATATTTCCACTCTGGACCGGACGAAGTTTTCACAAAGACATGACCTGACGCTGACAAGCCGCTGCCTAAGGTGGGGCCATCAGATTCAGGAGACTGTGTGATGGCGACCCCGATCAAGCTGGAATTTTCCGAGAAGTACGACGAACAACACGCTCAGGAGTATTTGCTCAAACATCAGGATGGCGTAGCGCGCCGGATGTCCCACAAGCGTGACGAGCAGTTGGCGCGTGCGGCGCTGGCCATGGCCGGAGAGCCGGGCCTGGTGCTTGACCTGCCCTGTGGTGCCGGGCGTTTCTGGCCGTTGCTGGCGGAGAAACCCAATCGCGTGATCATCGGTGCGGACAACTCCGCGGCGATGTTGAGGATCGCCACGGTGGCGCAACCGGCCGAGGTGGTGAAACGGGTACAACCCTTGCAGACCTCTGCCTTTGACATCGACTTGCCGGACAACGCCGTCGACAGCATTTTCTGTATGCGCCTGCTGCATCACATCGGCGAGTCGTCCCATCGCCTGGCTCTGCTCCGGGAATTCCAGCGGGTTACCCGGGACAGCGTGATCGTTTCACTGTGGGTCGATGGCAACTTCAAGGCCTGGAAACGCAAGCGCATGGAGGTTCGGCGCAAGGAGGAATCCGGGCAGGAAAGTTACCAAAACCGTTTTGTGTTACCGGCTGCCACGATTGAAGAAGAATTCAAGCAGGCCGGGTTTCGCGTTCAGGATCATCTGGACTTTTTTCCGCTCTACGCCATGTGGCGAGTCTACGTATTACGCAAGAGGTAACAGGATGGCCGTTGAATGTGCACCGGGAATGGAAGTCGCTGCTGCGGACCGTTTCGACTACTTCTGGAATCAGCAGGGGGAGTGGGTCGAAGAGCCCAATCAACGTCGAGGCGGGGAAAGTGGTGTCCAACGTCTTTCGGGCACTGACGGGCGTGTGCTGTATGCCAAGCGCCAGGTCGGCCATATCTATCGCAGTTGGTTGCACCCCTTCGGCCGTCCCACGGTGCTGCGCGAGCAGGATGCGCTCAAGGGCCTGAGCCAGCTCAATGTGGAGGTGCCGCACCTGGTGTTCTGCGGTGCGCAGCGCGATTCCCAGGGCCAGTGGCGTGCCTTGCTGGTGACCGAGGCGCTGGACGGCTTCGTGGAAATCGACCACTGGTACGCCGCAGGCGAACGCGAGCGCCACGGCGAGGCCCTGCACGAGCGTGTGCTCAAGGAATTGTCGGCCACGCTGGCGCGCATGCACCGGAGCCGCTGGCAGCATGGCTGCCTGTATAGCAAGCATGTGTTCGTGCGGGTCATGGGCGAGGGCGAAGCGGCGAAGGTGGATATCGCGCTGCTGGATTTCGAGAAATGCCGCCAGCGCCTGACCGCTAAACGGGCTGCCGCCCATGACATGAAACAATTGCGTCGCCACTCGTCGTGGAGTACCACGGACTGGGACAAACTCTACTATTTTTATAGGACGGCGTTTGGCAGCGCTATCAAAGGCTTATAGTGATGAAGCTCGAAATTGCACGAGGTTTGTTTTTAGTAGGAGCCTTGGCAGTTGCATCCTTGGCTGTGGCTGCCTGGGAGCAGCCACGCATGGAAGTTCTCAGCACGGCGCAGGGTGATGCGCATTGCCCGTTGCCACGGGTCGTCAAGACGACCCAGGCAGCCCAACCCGATCGTGATCTTTTGTTGTTCATGTTCGGCCTGACTCAGGGAATGAGGCCGCAAAGTTGAAGACCATCAAGCCCGATAAAAAGGCCTCGCATCGCGAGGCCTTTTTTATTGCCTGTGTCCTTCACTTGTCCGGTCTGGCCAGCAGGGTGTAGATGCAGGGCAGCACGAACAGGGTGAACAGGGTGCCGATCGACATCCCCGTGGCGATCACCGTGCCGATGTCGAACCGGCTGACCGCGCCGGCACCGGTGGCCAGGATCAGCGGCACCATGCCGAAGACCATCGCCGCGGTGGTCATCAATACCGGCCGCAGGCGAATGGCCGCGGCGGCTTCCACGGCCTCGCGAGGCGTCAGCCCCTGGTCCTTGCGCAGCTGGTTGGCGAACTCGACGATCAGGATCCCGTGCTTGCTGATCAGGCCGATCAGGGTCACCAGCCCGACCTGAGTATAGATGTTCATGCTCGACCAGCCGAGAAACAGTGGGATCAAGGCCCCGCAGATCGACAGCGGCACCGTTACCAGGATCACCACCGGATCACGGAAGCTCTCGAACTGCGCCGCCAGCACCAGGAAAATGATCGCCAGCGCCAGGCCAAAGGTCACCCACAGCGCGCTGCCTTCCTGGACGAACTGTCGCGAGGCCCCGGCATAGTCGAAGGCGTAGCCCGGCGGGGCTTCTTCCTCGGCGATCTGGCGCACGGTATCGATGGCTTCGCCCATGCTGACGACCGGGAACCCGGAAATGGTGGCGGCGTTGAGTTGCTGGAACTGGTTGAGCTGCCGTGGCCGGGCCCGGTCGGTGACGGTGATCAGGGTCGACAGCGGCAGCGCCTCGCCCTTGGCGTTTTTCACGTAGTAGTTGTTCAGCCATTCGGGGTTGTCGCGATAAGGCCGTTCGACCTGGGCGATGACCTTGTAGCTGCGGCCCTCGATGGTGAAGCGGTTGATTTCCGCCTCGCCGAGCAAAGTGGCCAGGGTCCCGCCCAGGTCCAGCATCGACACGCCCATCTGCGCCGCCTTGGCGCGGTCGATGTCGACCACGACCTCCGGCTTGTCGAAGGCCAGGTCGATATCGACGAAGGCGAACTTGCCCGACTCCATGGCGCGTTTCTTCACCCGGTCGGACAATTCCAGCAGCGACTCGTAATCGTTGGGGCTGTTGATGATGAAGGCGAACGGCAGCCCCTCGCCGGTGCCCGGCAGGGATGGCAGGTTGAAACCGAAGACCTGCAGCCCGGCGATGCCTGAGAGCCGGGCCTGGACCTCGGGCAGGATCTGCATCTGCGTGCGCTCACGTTCGTTCCACGGCTTGAGCAGGAAACCGCCGATACCCGATTGCACGCCGTTGAAACCGTTGATCTGGAACGAGGAGTAGTACTCGGGGAAGGTCTTGAAGATCTCCAGGAACTCGTCGGTATAGGCGTTGAGGTAATCCAGGTTGGCCGGCTGGGGCGCGGTGGCCATCATGAAAATGATGCCCTGGTCCTCGTCCGGGGCCAGTTCCGACTTGGTGAAGGCGAGCAGGGCCGGGATCAGGCACAGCACGATCAACGCGAACACCAGCACCACCGGCCGGGTGTTGAGGGTGCCATGCAGCAGGCTCTGGTAGCGGCGCTTGAGGCTTTCGAAAGCCAGGTCGAGACGGTGGGCCAGGCCGCTGGGGTTTTTATCGTGGCGCAGCAGCAAGGCGCACATCATCGGCGACAGGGTCAGGGCGACGATGCCGGAAATCACCACAGCGCCGGCCAGGGTCAGGGCGAACTCCTTGAACAGCGCCCCGGTGAGCCCTTGCAGGAAACCGATGGGTGCATAGACCGCGGCCAGGGTGATGGTCATCGACACCACTGGCATGGCGATTTCCCGGGCGCCTTCGAGGGCCGCGTCCAGCGGCGTCTTGCCTTCCTCGATATGGCGGTGGATGTTCTCCACCACCACGATCGCGTCGTCCACCACCAGGCCGATGGCCAGCACCATGGCCAGCAGGGTCAGCAGGTTGATCGAGTAGCCCATCAACTGCATGAAGAACATCACGCCGATCATCGACAGCGGAATGGTCACCACCGGGATTACCACCGAACGCAGCGCGCCGAGGAACAGGAACACCACCACGATCACGATCAGCACGGCTTCGAACAGGGTCTTCACCACCTCGTTGATCGAGGCCTGGATGAACAGCGTGGCGTCGTAGGCGATCTCCGACTTGAGGTTGGGCGGCAGCTGGGCCTCCAGCTCCGGCATGATCTTGCGCACTTCCTTGATCACGTCCAGCGGGTTGGCGTTGGGAGTCGCCTTGATGCCGATATAGACCGAGGGGATGCCGCCAAAGGAGCTGATGGCGTTGTAGTTCTCCGCGCCCATCTCGACCCGTGCCACGTCGCTGAGCAGCACCCGGCTGTCGCCCTCGGTCCGCAGCGGAATGGCGGCGAAGGCTTCGGCGGACTTCAGTTCGGTGCTGGCGTTGATGCTGGTGACCACGTACTCGCCCTTGACCTCGCCGGCCGCGGACAAAAAGTTGTAGCGGCGCACCGCGTTGGTCACGTCGCTGGCGCTCAGGCCGTAGCCGGCGAGCTTGACCGGGTCCAGCCACAGGCGCATGGCGAACACCTGGTTGCCGAGGATCTCGGCCTCGGCCATGCCCGGCAGGGTCGCCAGCTTCGGCTGGATCACCCGCGACAGGTAGTCGGTGATCTGCGGGTTGTTCAGCTCCTGGCTGAAGAAGCTGATGTACATCAGCGCCGAGGCGTCGGCGGCTTCCTTGCTCAGCACCGGGTCCTCGGCGTCCTGGGGCAGCTTGTTTTTCACCTCGTTGGCCTTGGCCAGCAGCTCGGTGAACAGGCGGTCGCTGTTGGCACCGATACGGGCGTAGATCGAGATCACCGAGAAGTTCTGGCGACTCACCGAGGTCATGTAGTCGATGCCCTCGGCACTGGCCAGGCTCTGCTGCATCGGTTGGGTGATATAGCCCTGGATGGTCTCGGCGTTGGCCCCGGGGTAGGCGGTGGTCACCGTGATCAGGGCGTTTTCCATTTGTGGGTACTGGCGCAGCGGCAGTTTGCTCCAGGCCTGGAAGCCCAGCAGCACGATCAGCAGGCTGACCACGGTGGCCAGCACCGGACGACGGATGAACGGATCTGTAAAAGCCATGAGGATTCCTTGATCAGTTCGCGCGTGGCTGGCCGCTCTGTTCGGTGGGCAGCATCTTGTCCGGGGTGATGGCGATGTGCGCGCCATGGTCCAGCTTGATCTGCCCGGCGCTCACCACCTGTTCGCCGCTGCTCACGCCCTTGTTGATCAGCACCAGGCCGTTGCGCCGTTCGCCGGTTTCGATGAAACGCCGCTCGGCGATCAGCACCGGCTGGCCCTTGTCGTCTTTTTCCGGGCTGCCATCGGCGGCCTTTTTCTCGGCCACCACGTACAGCGAGTTACCGTACAGGGTGTAGGTGATGGCGCTTTCCGGTACCACCACCCGGGGCTGTGGATCGGGCAGCAGCACCTGCAGGTTGGTGAACATGCCCGGCAGCAGCTTGCCGTCGGGGTTGGCCAGGGTGGCGCGCACCTGCACGTTGCGCGTGGTGTCTTCGACCTTGGGGTTGATGGCGCTGATGGTGGCGGTGAACTGTTCCGTCGGGTACGCCGAGACCATCACGCTGACCGACTGGCCCAGGGCGATTTTCGGCACTGCCTGTTCCGGGACGAAGAAGTCCACGTACAGGCTGCTGAGGTCCTGCAGGGTGGCGATCACCGTGCCGCTGGCCAGGTAGTCGCCGACGTCCACATGGCGAATGCCGATGGTGCCGCTGAAGGGCGCGAGCAGGCGTTTTTTCGCCAGTGCCGCCTTGAGCTGATTGACCGTGGCCTTGTTCTTTTGCAACTGCGCCGACAGCCGATCGTATTCGCCGCGGGAAATCGCCTGGCTGCCCACCAGCTGGCTGCCGCGGCCGAAATCCAGCTGGGACAGGCCCAGGTCGGCCTTGGCGGTTTCCAGCAGGGCGCTTTCCACGTCGCTGTCGAGTTGCAGCAAGGGCTGGCCGGCCGTGACCTTCTGCCCGGACTCGAACTGCAGTTCCTTGACGGTCCCGGCCACTTCCAGGCTGAGGTTGACCCCTTGCAGGGCCTTGAGGGTGCCGACCGTGGGCAGGCGGGTTTGCCACGGTTGTTCGCGAGCCGTGGCCACGGCCACGCTGATCGGCGGCTTGGGCACCGAGAAGAGCTTGACCTGCTGATAGATGGAGAAGGCCTTGTAGCCTGCCAGCAACAACACGATCAGCAGGACGACACCCAACATGATAAACATGCGGCGACGCAGCATATTCCGGTTCCTTGGAAAACGAAGCTGGGAAAACCAAGCTGATTGCCGCAGACATTACTCCGACTTTCCGGGGGCTTCCAGATGACAATCCGGTCATCCAGAGTCCTGTTTTCCAATCCTGCGCGGCGGCGAAAACTAGACCAGGTGCAAATGGTTGTCCCAGAGCCCTGCCGGCAAATCCAGAGGCTTTGCCACCAGTTGTTTCTGGCGACAGTCATAGAAGCGGCAACGCCCCTGGCCCGAGGTCACGACAAAACCATCCGCCACCGCACCGACCCCGGCACAGTCAGGCAAGGGGGCGTCCAGGCGCACTTCGGCGCTGTCCAGGTCCCAGATGAAAAAGCGATTGCCGCGCGGGGCGGTGAGGGCCACCAGGCGCAGTTCGCTGTGCACCGCGACGCTGGCGGTGTAATGCCCCATCGCCTGCAACTGGTGCTCGGCCACCGGGAAGGCCTGGAACGGCTGCCCCGGGCGCTTGATCGCCAGCAACTGCGACGACTCATGGGCATCGCCCATGAACTGCTGGCCGGTGACTATGGTGCCGTCGCCGGCGATGCCCATGTGACGCACGCTGTTCATCTGCTGGGCCAGGGTTTCCTTGCTCAGCAGGCTGCCGTCGCGCCGCATCAGCACCAGGCTCGGTTCCATGGCGTTGAGGTTCATCTCGATGCGGCTTTCCGCTTCGGTGCGAATCCCGCCGTTGGCCACCACCAGGGTTTCGCCGTCCGGCATCCACGACACTTGGTGCGGGCCGATGCCGTGGGTCGGGATCTCGCCGCTGTGCACCAGGCGTTCGTCCTCGAACCGGTACACCCCGAGCAGGCCGCGACCCGGATCGCTTGTGTCGTTCTCGGTGGCGTACAGCCAGTCGCCGCTCTTGTGGATTACCGCGTGGCCATAAAAGTGCCGGTTCGGCTGCGAGGCCAGGGTTTGCAGCAGGGTGCCGTCGCGCAGGTCGATCAGGTAGCTTTCGGTGCCCGGGCGGCGGGCGACGAACAGGGCGATCGGCAGCGTCGGGTGGTTGACGATGTCATGGCAGCGTTGACCGACCTGGGTGGTGAACACTGGCTGGCCGTCCAGGCGATAGCCGACGGCGTAGTGCTTGCCGTCGCCGTCATCCCGCGCCGAGAGCAACAGCGGGCCCTGGTCCTTGTGCTTGAACAGCGTCCAGCCACCCAGCGTGACGGCGCTCAGCAGCAGGCTGCCGAGTGCCAAAGCCTGACGTCGCAGCATGATCAGTCACCGTCGTTGGCGTTGAAGCCCAGTTGGATGCCCAGCGCCTTGGCCAGCTCGCCTTCGTGCAGGCGGTGGACGACGTTGAGGCTGTCGTAGATATCGTTCAGTTGCTGGCGGCCGGCGTCGTCGGCCAGCAGTTCGGTCAGCGAGCGCTGGGTGCTGGCGAACAGCTTCAGCGAGGCGGCATAGGCAGCGTCGATCTTGTCCGCCAGCGGCTTCTGCTCGGCCGGCAACAGGCCGCGCAGGCCCTTGTTGTCGACCCCGGCCCAAACCGTCTGGGCCGCGGCGAGGCTGGCTTCCAGGCTCTGCATGGACGACTGGCTGCGCCAGGCGTCGGCCTGGAACGGCTGCGGAATGCCCTTGCTCTGACGGCCCATCGGCGTGCCGAGCTTCTTCTTCAGGGTGTCCAGCGCGGTGACCTGGACTCGCAGCAGGTCGGCGATGGCCTCATGGGAATCGGCGTAGCGCTGGTTGGGGAACTTGCTCAGCTGCGCGAGCATGCCGTCGCTGGTGTTCCAGCGTGACAGGATCTCTTCGGCGAGCTGCTTCTGGCGTTCGCCAATGGCAGTCAGCAGCGGGCAGTAGCGGGCTTTCTGCGCGCTGTCGGCCATGTCGATCTTGCTGTCGAACAGGATGTATTCGTAGGCCGAGAGGCCTTGCACCACGACACTGGATTTGGCCAGGGCGGCGGCGTCGATCTGCGGCGTGGCGCTGACCAGCTGTTCGACCTGACGGCCGACCAGGTTCTTCTTGTCCGGCCAGAATTGCACCTGCCAGGAGCGGTTGCCCTCGGCCAGCGGACCGATCAGCAAGGGTTGCAGTTCGGCCCAGGCTTTCTGCGCGTGCAGGAAGTCGGCACGGGCGGTGTCCAGGCTTTGCTTGCCCTCACAGAAGGCCAGGGCGCTGATCGCCAGCTGGCGGTCGGCTTCGACCCAGCGGCTGTAGGTCGGCAGGATCACCTGTTTGGCGATGGCCGCCGAGGTCACGGCTTGTGGGTCCTGTGGCGAGCAGGCGCCCAGGGCGAGCGCGGCAAGGCTGGTGAACAACAGCTTGGGACGGAACATGTTCGGGCTCCCGGTTCTTGTAGGAAGGCGTTAAAGGGAATTCAGGAATGCCAGCAACGCAGCGCGCTGTTCGGCATTGAAGGATAAAACCTGTTGCTGCGCCGCCCGGGCTTCGCCGCCATGCCAGAGCACGGCTTCGAGCAGGTTGCGGGCGCGGCCGTCATGCAGGAACTGGGTGTGGCCGCTGACCGTTTGCGTCAGGCCGATCCCCCACAACGGCGGCGTGCGCCAGTCGCGGCCACCGGCCTGGAATTCGCTGCGGTTGTCGGCCAGGCCTTCGCCCATGTCGTGCAGCAGCAGGTCGCTGTAGGGGCGGATCACTTGATTGGCCAGCTCGGGTTCCGCGGCATCGGCGGCGGTGGTGAATTGGGGGGTATGACAGGACTGGCAGCCGGCCTGGTAGAACAGGTTCTTGCCGGCCAGCACTTGCGGCGAACCAACCTCGCGGCGCGCCGGCACCCCGAGGTTGCGACTGTAGAACAGCACCAGGCGCAGGATGTTGTCGCTGACTTCCGGTTCGCCATCCGGCCCCTTGCCGTTGGGGGCCTGCTTGCAGGCGGTCTGGGCGTCGGTGCAGTCATCGAAGGGTCTCAGGCTGGTGGTCAGGCCCATATCACCAGAGAACGCGTGGACATTTTGTTGATTGAGGTTGGGTTGTCCGGCTTTCCAGCCAAAACGCCCGAGTACGGTCTTCTGCTGGGCATCGTCCCAGACCCGGTTCGGCCGCCCGGCGATACCGTTGCCAGCCTTGGCCTGCGCCTGGGCATTGGCCAGGATCGCCGCCTCGGGGATGGCTTCGAGCAGGCCCAGGCCGATCATCGGCGGGGCCACGCGCGCCGAGAAGCGGGTGTCGGGATGCATCGGGCCGTAGCCGAGCTGGGTGATCTGCAGCTTCGGCTTGCGCAGTTCGACCTCACTGCCGTCCTTGAAGCGCAGGGTCAGCGGCTCGTACTCGACCCGCACCTTGCCTTCCGGGGCGACGCCAGGCACCGCCATGTCCTGGAACTGCCCGCCGTACACCGGCTCGGGCACTATGCCCAGTTGCTCGATGGCCTTGGCGTAGGCCGGCTCATTGGGGATCGACAGGCGCACCAGCATCGACACCGCGTTGTCCGAGTCGGGCGTCGGCGGGTGGCCGCGGCCGTCCTTGATATGGCAGTTCTGGCAGCCGTTGGTATTGAACAGCGGGCCCAAACCATCGCGGGCGGTGGTGGTCGAGGGGGCGATCACCCAGGGGCTGCGAAAGAAACTGTTGCCGACGCTGAAGTCCAGGCGCCGGGTCGGCGACAGGTTGGCTGACGGCATGGAAAAGGCGTTCTGGTCGCTCTTGCGCACGGTTGCTTCACCGCCGGAACGCGCTTCGCCCGGCTCGGCCTGGGTAAAACGCGGGGCGTCATCGCAGGCACTCAGGCTCAAGGCCATGAACAGCGCGGACCAGCGAAGCAGCGACGGGGACATCGGATATCCTGCAGGACGAGCAAAACAAGGGCGCAAAGTCTAACAGGGCAGGGAAGTTTGAATAAGAGGAATTATCGTTCCGCTTGACCTGAGGCAAGAGCGGAGCGCCCGCCCGTAGCCGCTGCCGAAGGCTGCGATCGCCACCGAAGGGGGCGCAGGGTTCAAGATCGCTGAAGGCCTGCGGCCTTATCGCAGCCTGCGGCAGCGGCTACAGGACTCCAGGCATAAAAAAGGCGACCCGAAGGTCGCCGTTGCATTCCCGCAACGTTGATCAGAATTCGTGATCGGCGTTGTCCGGGTTCAGGTCGCTGATGCCCAGCTTGCCGGCGGCCTGCTCGATCGAACCGGTCTGCTTGACCAGCGCGGCGATGGCGTCACGCACGATCTGGTTGCCCGCGTCGTTGCCGGCAGCGATCAGCTGGTCGTAGTGCTCACCCTTGTTGGCGTGATCGACCATGACCTGGAGCTTGGCTTCGGTGGCGGCCAGGTCGGCTTTCAGCGCGGTGTCGGCGGCCGGATCGATTTTCGCCACCAGCGACGACAGGCTGGCGCCGGTCAGCTTGGTGCCGTCGACGCGGGTGTATTCGCCCAGGTAGACGTTGCGAATGCCCTTGGCATCGTAGAAGTGCGAGTTGTGGGTGTTGTCGCTGAAGCAGTCCTGCTCGTCTTCAGGGGAGTTGGCTTCCAGGGACACCTTCATGCGCTCGCCCGCCAGTTCGCCCAGGGACAGGCTGCCCATGCCGAACAGCATTTTGCGCAGGCCGCTTTCAGCCGGTTCGGCTTCCAGGGTGGCGCGGTAGTTGTCGGCCACGTTCGGTTTCCAGTTGCCGACCATTTCTTCCAGGTCGTTGACCAGCAGCTGGGTCACGGCCTTCAGGTAGGCACGGCGACGGTCGTTGTGGCCACCGGTGGCGCCGGCGCCTTCCAGGTAGTCGGAAGCCGGGCGGTTGCCGGCACCAGGGCCGGTGCCGTTCAGGTCCTGGCCCCAGAGCAGGAATTCGATGGCGTGGTAGCCGGTGGCGACGTTGGCCTCGGAACCGCCCAGCTCGTTGAGGCTGGCGAGTTTTTCCGGGGTGATGTCCTTCACGTCGACCTTGTCTTCGCCGACCTGGACTTCGGTGTTGGCGATGATGTTGGCGGTGGCGCCCGGGTTGCCCAGTGCGTGCTCGTAGGACTTGTCGACGTAGTCGATCAGGCCTTCGTCCAGCGGCCAGGAGTTCACCTGACCTTCCCAGTCGTCGACGATGGTGTTGCCGAAGCGGAACACTTCACTCTGCAGGTAAGGCACGCGAGCGGCGACCCAGGCCGCCTTGGCGGCTTTCAGGGTGTCGGCGTTGGGCTTGGCGAGGAAGGCGTCGATTGCGGTCTGCAGGGTCTTCGCGGTGGATTCGGCATCGCTGTACACGGCGAAGACCATGTCGGCGTAATGCGCGACGACCGCCTTGGCCGCCGCTTCATCGACCTTGCCGGCCGCAGGAGCGGTGGCCGGGGCTGCGGTGCTGGCGGCTGGAGCAGCGGCTTGCGGCGCGGCAGCCTTGTCTTTGCCTTCGCCGCAACCGGCGAGGGAAATAGCGATGGCCAACAGACTGGCGGTAGCCAGAGGCATACGAATCATGGCGAACATCCTGCTTCGAGAGAGGGGTGGACTGGCGCGGGGGCGCGCAAAACTGCGACATAATGCGAAAGATTTGCATTATGTGTAAAGGGTTGTGGTTGTAAATATTTCCTATTCAGGAAACGATTGCGCTGGATCAAGCTTATGCGCGCAATCGGGTCTTCAGAGGATGGCCGCGTTACTGCGCTGGGCCTGTTTCAGGTAGGCGCTCAGCTCCCGTGCCGGCAGGGGTTTGCTGTAGTGATAACCCTGACCTTCGTGGCAGCCTTCGGAGATGATGTAGGCCTCCTGCTCGGCGGTTTCCACGCCCTCGGCGATCACCTGCATGCCCAGGCTTTTGCCCAGCTGGATGATCGCCCGGACGATGGTGGCATCGTCGTCGTCATCCAGCAGGTCCTGGACGAAGCTCTTGTCGATCTTGATCTTGTCCAGCGGCAGGCTCTTGAGGTAGCTCAGGGACGAGTAGCCGGTGCCGAAGTCATCGATGGCGATCAGCGCACCCGAGCGGCGCAGGCTCAGCAGGTGTTGGGCGGCGGTGCTGATGTCTTCCATCAGGCCGGTTTCGGTGACTTCCAGCTCCAGGCTGCGCGGCGGCAGGCGGTAGATCTGCAACAGGTTGTTGACCACCCGCGGCAGTTCGGCGTGGTGCAGTTGCACGGTGGACAGGTTGACCGCCATGCGCAAGTCGCTGAAGCCCAGGTCATGCCATTCGCGCAGTTGGCGGCAGGCTTGGTCCAGCACCCATTCGCCGATGGCGATGATGGTGCCGTTCTGCTCGGCCAGGGGGATGAACAGGTCCGGCGGGACGAAGCCGTGTTCCGGATGCTGCCAGCGCAGCAGCGCCTCGACCCCGACCACCCGATGATCGCGGTAGCTGATCTGCGGCTGGTAGACCAGGTGGAACTGCTGGCGGGTCAGGGCCTCGCGCAGGTCCTTCTCCAGTTCGCGGCGCCGGCGCATCTCGCTGTCGACACTGGCGATGTAGAACTGATAACGGTTGCGCGACCGGCTCTTGGCCAGGGTCATGGTCTGCTCGGCTTTCTGCAGCAGCTTTTCGGTGCTATCGCCGTCTTCCGGGAACAGGGTGATGCCGATGGTGGCGCGCAGGCGGATTTCCTGATGGTCGAGGGCGAACGGCGCTTCCAGGTCGTCGAGAATGCTCTGCGCCAGTTCGGCGGCTTCGTAGGGTTGTTCGATATCGGCCTGGACCAGGGCGAACTGGTCGCCGCCGAGGCGGGCGAGGGCGCCCAGGCGGCCACTGTGGGCCCGCAGGCGATCGGCCAGGGCCAGCAGCAACTGGTCGCCGGTCTGGTAGCTGAACTGTTCGTTGATGCCCTTGAAGTCGTCGAGGCCGACACAGAGCACCGCGACCCGGCGTTGCAGGCGGCCGGCATCGATCAGGATCTTGTCCAGTTGCTGCTGCAACTGCTGGCGGTTGGGCAGGCCGGTGAGGAAGTCGTACTGGGCCATGCGCAGCAGGCTGTTTTCCGCTTCATGGCGCAGGTGCGTGTTGCGCTCGATCGACGCCAGCAACTGGTTGGCGGTATTGATCCAGATCCCCAGCTCGTTTCGCTCGTGGCCCTTGAGCAAGGGAATCTGATGTTCGCTGGGGCGGTCCGGGTTGATGGTGGTCAGATGCTCGATGATCCGTGACAGCGGCTTGGTCAGCAGCCAGTGGTAAACCAGATAGAGCACCAGGCCCATGGCCAGGGCGCGCAAAACGCCGGAAATGAAAATGATCACCGAGCTAACGATGAACCCCTGGCCGTAGGTGGCCGTGTCGAGGGTGATGCTCAGGTCGCCGTAGTATTCGCTGTAGGGGCCACGACCCACCAGCTGGGTGGTGAAGGTGCGCTCTCTACCGAGGATCAGGTCGGTCAGCCAGCGGCTGGGGGATGTCTGCAACTCACGGGTTTTTTCCGCAAGCATGGTTTCGTTGGGATGGCCGATGGAGGCCATGCGCACGGCATCGTCCTGGAACAGGCCTTCGATGACTTGCATGCCCATTTCGCGGTCCAGGCTGTAAACGGCCTGGGTCGAGGGGTCGCGAAACATGTCGAGAATGCGCTGGGCATCATTAGCGACCGCCTGCCGAGTCTTGTAAGCATCGAAGACGATTTGTGCGCAGCTCAGAACTACGCCCACTATCAGTGCCGACAGCAGCACAACCCGGAGCAACTTCACCGACAAGCTGTTTTTGAGTTCCAGCTTCAAAGGGTTATTCCTTGTTCCGTGCGTGTAGCGTCAAGTTGCCATGAGTATTGGCAATCCCGTGATGGCAGTCAAAGGGACAATCAGGCCCAGGATATTTCACCTGCCGGCTTGGCTGGAATGCCGGGAGCCAGCCTATCCACGCTTATCGGTTATATGTCGGTAGCCAAGCCTTGCAACTTGAGGGACGGCGGCGATTTTTTACCTGAGTGGATGTTAGCGCGCCGGGCTGGCGCGGCAAGCCGGCCGCTTGCCGGTAAAACGAAAAAAACCCGGCAATGCCGGGTTTTTTTGACTGCAAACGGGCTTAGGCGACGAAGGTCTTGCCTTCGAACTGCTCGGCCACGAATTTCCAGTTGACCAGGTTCCAGAACGCTTCGACGTACTTGGGACGCAGGTTGCGGTAGTCGATGTAGTAAGCGTGTTCCCAGACGTCGCAGGTCAGCAGCGGGGTGTCGCCGCTGGTCAGCGGGTTGCCGGCGCCGATGGTGCTGGCCAGGGCCAGGGAACCGTCAGCCTTTTTCACCAGCCAGCCCCAACCGGAACCGAAGGTGCCGACGGAAGTCTTGGTGAATTCTTCCTTGAACTTGTCGAACGAACCGAAAGCCGCGTTGATGGCTTCAGCCAGTGCGCCGGTTGGTTGACCGCCAGCGTTTGGCGCCAGGCAGTTCCAGTAGAAAGTGTGGTTCCAGACCTGAGCGGCGTTGTTGAAGATACCGCCCGAGGAAGACTTGACGATCTCTTCCAGGGTTTTGCCTTCGAACTCGGTGCCTGGCACCAGGTTGTTCAGGTTCACGACATAGGTGTTGTGGTGCTTGTCGTGGTGGTATTCCAGAGTTTCCTTGGAAATGTGCGGCTGCAGGGCATCGTGTGCGTAAGGCAGCGGCGGCAATTCGAAAGCCATGGTGATTCTCCTAATCAGGTCAGTTGCGGTGAGCGCAAGGCCGATCACGGGCGGCCAGACAAGCGCCGGGGAGTTTGTACTCTTTGCGGCGCAGGGTTCGGATCATAGCACCGGGGGTGCGGCATAACCACGCAACAACTGTGTGGGATAGAGGTTCCAGAGCCTTTTGGAATAAATCACCCAGCGGTCATCAATTGAATCGCGACACTGAACATCATCACCGCCACCAGCAGGTCGAGAATGCGCCAGGTGCTCGGCCGTGCCAGCCATGGAGCCAGCCATGCGGCGCCGAGGGCGAGAGTGAAAAACCACAGCAGCGAAGCGCTGGCCGCGCCGACCACATAGGCGCCGGGTTCGGTCTGTTGCGCGCCCAGCGAGCCGATCAGCAGCACCGTGTCCAGGTACACATGGGGGTTGAGCAGGGTCACCGCCAACGCACTGAGCAGCACCGCGCGCAGCGAGCGGACGGTCTGGTTCTCGCCCTGTTGCAGGCTCTGTTTGGAGCAGGCGCGACGCAGGGCCTGGCTGCCGTACCAGATCAGGAACGCGGCGCCGCCCCAGCGGGCAACCGCCAGTAGCGTCGGGCTCTGCGCCAGCACCGTGGCCAGACCGAATACCCCGGCCGCCACCAGCAACGCATCGCAGGTCACGCACAGCACGGCCACCGGCAGGTGATGTTCACGCCGCAGGCTCTGGGCCAGGACAAAAGCATTCTGGCTGCCGATCGCCATGATCAGCCCGGCCGCTACCAGCAGCCCGTTAACGTAGCTCTGCCACATGTCGTTTACTCCTCGCCCGCCGCCAGTTGCCGCAGCACGTGCATGGCGCGCTCGGCATCGGCCTTACCGACAAACAGATGATCGTGGTAGTAGCCGGCGATCACGTTGCAACTGATCCCGGCCTTGCCCAGGGCGCTGGCGAACGCGGCGGTCAGGCCGACGGCTTCCAGGGCCGAATGCACGTTCAGGGTGATCCAGGCCGCGACGTAGTCGAAATCCAGCCCCAGCCGTTCGGCCTGTTGGCGTTCGAGGATCACCGTGAGCCCTTCCTGCTCGCGAAAGCTGCCCAGTACATCAGTGCCTTCAAGCAGCGCGCGATCGGCGATGGAACAGAACACATAGTCACCGGGGTTGAGCTGTGGGCTCATGCTGCGCAGCAGGGTATCGAGGGAGGTTTCGCCAGCCATGAAAAAGGTCCTTGAACGAGAAAGCATGCTGGCTATTCTCCGGTTGCAGGCTGTATAAGAAAAACCAATATTGCTGATCGCTCATTAGGGAAACTGATGTTCGACTATAAATTGCTGTCCGCCCTCGCCGCGGTGATCGAACAGGCCGGATTCGAGCGCGCCGCGCAGGTGCTGGGGTTGTCGCAATCGGCCATTTCCCAGCGCATCAAGCTGCTCGAGGCGCGGATCGGCCAGCCGGTGCTGGTGCGGGTCACGCCGCCGGCGCCGACGGAAATCGGCCGGCGCCTGCTCAACCATGTGCAGCAGGTACGCCTGCTCGAACGCGACCTGCAGAGCCAGGTGCCGGCCCTGGACGAGGAAGGTTTGCCGGAGCGTCTGCGCATCGCCCTCAACGCCGATAGCCTGGCCACCTGGTGGGCCGAGGCGGTGGGCGACTTCTGTGCCGAGCAGCATTTGCTCCTCGACCTGGTCGTCGAAGACCAGACCGTCGGCCTCAAGCGCATGCGGGCCGGGGAAGTGGCGGCCTGTGTCTGCGCCAGCGAGCGGCCGGTGGCAGGCGCCCGCAGCGTGTTGCTGGGGGCCATGCGCTACCGGGCCCTGGCCAGCCCGGCCTTCCTGGCGCGGCATTTTCCGCAGGGCGTGCAAGCCGAGCGCCTGGCCCGGACGCCGGCCCTGGTGTTCGGCCCGGACGATTTCCTGCAGCACCGCTACCTGGCGGCGCTGGGGGTCGATGGCGGGTTCGAGCATCACCTGTGTCCCTCGTCCGAGGGTTTCATCCGCCTGACCGAAGCCGGCCTGGGCTGGGGGCTGGTGCCCGAATTGCAGGTGCGCGACCAGTTGGCGCGGGGTGTGTTGGTGGAGCTTTTGCCAGATAAGCCGATCGATGTGCCGCTGTACTGGCATCATTGGCGCAATGGTGGCCAACTGCTGGGCCTGCTCACCGAGCACCTGGCGCGTTCTTCGGCGCAATGGCTGGTGCCGTTGGCGTGACACCAGGCGTCAAGGCATCAGGCAATACCCCATGCAACACAAGTGTGCGACAGGCATGAAACACGAAAGCAATCGGAGCAAGTCATGAAAATTCTGGTCACCGGCGCAAGCGGCTTCATTGGCGGACGCTTCGCGCGTTTTGCCCTTGAGCAGGGCCTGGATGTACGGGTCAACGGGCGTCGGGCCGAAGGTGTGGAGCATCTGGTGCGGCGCGGGGCCGAGTTCGTCCAGGGTGACTTGAGCGATGCCGACCTGGTGCGCGACCTGTGCCGCGATGTCGATGCGGTGGTGCATTGTGCGGGGGCGGTGGGGCTCTGGGGGCGCTATCAGGATTTCCATCAGGGCAACGTGCTGGTCACCGAAAATGTGGTCGAGGCTTGCCTCAAGCGCCATGTCCGGCGCCTGGTGCACCTGTCGTCGCCGTCGATCTATTTCGACGGTTGCGACCATCTGGGCCTGACCGAAGAACAAGTACCCAAGCGCTTCAAGCACCCTTATGCCGCCACCAAATACCTGGCGGAGCAGAAGGTGTTCGGCGCCCAGGAGTTCGGCCTGGAGGTGCTGGCGCTGCGCCCGCGTTTTGTCACCGGCGCCGGCGACATGAGCATTTTCCCGCGGCTGTTGAAGATGCAGCGCAAGGGCCGCCTGGCGATCATCGGCAATGGCCTGAACAAGGTCGATTTCACCAGTGTGCAGAACCTCAACGAAGCGCTGCTCAGCAGTCTGCTGGCCAGCGGCTCGGCCCTGGGCAAGGCCTACAACATCAGTAACGGCGCGCCCGTGCCATTGTGGGACGTGGTGAACTATGTGATGCGCCAGATGGGCGTGCCGCAGGTCACGCGCTACCGCTCCTTTGGCCTGGCCTACAGCATGGCGGCCCTCAATGAAGGCTTCTGCAAGCTCTGGCCGGGCCGTCCGGAGCCGACCCTGTCGCGCCTGGGCATGCAGGTCATGAACAAGAACTTCACCCTGGATATCAGCCGCGCCCGCCATTATCTGGATTACGAACCGAAGGTCAGCCTGTGGACGGCCCTGGATGAGTTCTGTGGCTGGTGGAAGGCCCAGGACATACGCTGAAAATAAACACTGAACCGAGTTCGGGGTTCGGGGTCGATCAGGGCGGCGGGTTAGCGGTTTATACTCGCCGCATTCAGCTATCACCGCGGTTTTAGAAAGGTTGCCCCATGCGTAACGATGCCAACGACGACTTCGACGATGTTCCAAGCCTGCGTGCCGATACCCTCGACGATGATTTTCCGACCGCCGCCGCGGGCCGCGCGCGTACTTCGGTGCATTCGCGCAGTGTGCCGGTAACCAAGGTCAAGGCGCCGAGTGCCGGGCCGCTCTGGGCGCTGGTCGGCGCCTTGTTCTTTGCCTTTATCGGCCTGGCCTGGTGGAGCTTCCAGCAGATCTCGCTGATGGAGCAGCAACTGGTCGCGACCCAGGAGAGTTTCGCCCGCATCAGCGAAGAAGCGGCGGGGCGCCTGCAGGATATTTCCGGCAAGGTGGTTGCCAGCCAGTCCAGCGTCAACAGCGACAGCGAAGCCTTGAAGCTGCAGATCAAGCAGCTGGAAAGCCGCCTGCAGGACCAGGGCAAGCAGCAGCAAGGCGTGGCCGGGCAGGCCACGGACCTGGACAAGCGCCTGGCGCAGATGAGCGCGCAAGCCACCGAGCAGCAGGCGGCCAACAGCCAGTTGCAGGCGCAGGTGAAAACCCTGGGCAGCGAACTGGCGGCCCTGAAAAGCGCGCCGGCCGACACCAGCAAGGTCGATGCCCAGTTCAAGAGCCTGAACGCCGAGATCGCCGCCTTGAAAAGACAGGGCAACCCGAGCGCCGCCATCGAGCGTCTGGAGCAGGACATCATCGTGCTCAAGAGCCAGCAGGACAATCGTCCCGCCGCTGCCCAGGGCGGCACCAACACCGCCGAGTTCGACGCCTTCCGCGGCCAGGTCACCCGCAACATCAATACCCTGCAGAGCCAGATCCAGAATCTGCAGCAGCAGCTCAATACCCGCCCCTGACCTTGACGACCTTCCCGCGCCTGGCGTGGGAGGGTCGCGGTCTTGCCTCGCGCCTCCCTGCTTCGCTGAATACTCGACCATATCCCGCAGCCGTCTACGCTCTTGAAACACCAACAAGAACGAGGGACGCGCAATGAGGGGATTGCTGAGAGCCACGGTGCTGGGATGGCTGCTGGTGTTCTGTGCCAGCCAGGTCCAGGCGGCGGACGATGCCACGGCGGCCAAGGCCCTGCTGGAAAAGGCCCTGGCCTACTACCACGACCAGGGTGACAAGGCCTTCGCCGCGTTCAGCCGGCAGGGCGAGTTTGTCGACAAGGACCGTTATGTGTTTGTGGTCGACACCAAGGGGGTGATGCTGGCCAGTGGCGGGCCGTCGTCGGCGCTGATCGGCCGCGATGTTTCCGAAGTGCTTGGGCCGGATCTGCAAAAGGCTTTCAAGGACGCGCTGAAGATTCCCGAGGGCAATGGCATCCAGCAAGCCGAGTACCGCTGGCAGAACTGGGCCGACGGCAAGGTCGAGCGCAAGCATGTGTATTACCAGCGGGTCGGCGATCGAATCCTCGCGGTCGGCTATTACCTGCCACGGGCTTCCGCCGAGCAGGCCAGGGCCTTGCTGGACAAGGCGGCGAGCGAGCTGGTCAAGGACGAGAAGGGCACGCTGACGGCGATCAACTCGCTCAAGGGCGGTTTCCTGCAGGACGACCTGTATGTGTTCGTGGTCGACCTGGACAGCCAGCGCTACGTGGCCCACGGCACCAATTTGCGGCTGATCAATACCGACTTCAACAAGGTCAAGGACCCGGATGGCAAACCGGTGGGCGAGCCGATCCTGGCGCTGATGGCCACCCAGGATCAGGGCGAGTATGAGTACCGCTGGAAGAACCCGGTGACGGCCAAGGTGGAAGACAAGCACGCCTACCTGCGCAAGGTCGGGCACGTCCTGGTGGCGGTGGGGTACTACAGCCCGTGAGGGGCGGTCGCCAGCCGGCTCGCGTGTAGATAGAGCCGGCTGGCGATGCCGCTATTTGACCTTGTCTTCACGCCCGCGCAGCAGCGCATTGGGCATGGCCAGCGCCGCCGCCAGCCCCAGCAACGACACCGCCGCGCTGACCATCAGCAAGTGTTTGAAGGTCAGCAGCAACTCAGCCCGCAAGGCTCCCTGTTCCGGCCCCGGCGCGGCATTCAGGCCGTCGAGCAGCACATTGCCCGAATGGCCTTCGCCGATCAGTGCCGAACCGCTCAACTGGGCGAAGCTGGAGTCCTGCAACAGCGCCAGCAGCAGCGCCGACATCAAGGCCACGCCCATCGCGCCGCCCAGGGAGCGGAACAGGTTGGTGGTGCTGGTGGCGACCCCGATGTCCCGTTGTTCCACCGAGTTCTGGCTGCCCACCAGCGAGGTCGGGAACTGCATGCCGGAGGCAATCCCGCTGAACAACATGAACACGCTGCTCAGCAGCACCGCCTGGGGCGGGCTGAAGGCCATGCCGAGAACGCTCAGCGGCATCAACAGGGCGCCACTGAGGATCATCGGTTTGTAGCGACCGGTCACCGAGGTCATGCGCCCGGCGAAGTAGGCGCCTATCGGCAGGCCGATGGCCAGCGGCAGCAGGTGCAGCGCAGCACTGTCGGCACCGGCGCCGGTGACGCTCTGAAAGCGCAACGGCATCAGCACCGTCAGCGAGATGGCCTGGAAACTGGTGAAGAACACCGTGCACCAGCACAGCATGGCGTTGCGGTTGGCGAACAGGTGCATGGGCAGCAGCGGTTCTTCCGTGCGCCGTTCATGCCAGGCGAACAGGGCCAGGGCGATGACGGCACAGGCCAGCAGGCCCAGCACTTCGCTGCTGCGCCAGGCGTGACCCTGGCCGAAATGGGTGATCGCCAGCAGCAGGGCGGTCAGGCCGATGATCATCAACAGCGTGCCGAGGTAGTCGATGATCGGTTTGCGCTGCGGGATAGGCAGTCCTCGCAGGTTGCGCCTGGCCACCAGCCAGGCGCCGAGGCCCAGGGGCAGGTTGATCAGGAACACCCAGCGCCAGGACAGGTATTCGGTCATGTAGCCGCCAAGCACCGGGCCGGCGACGCTGGCCGCCGCGTACATGCTGCTGAAGTAACCCTGGTAACGCCCGCGTTCGCGGGGCGGCACTATGTCGCCGATGATCGCCTGGCTGACCGAAATCATCCCGCCGGCGCCGATGCCCTGGAAGATCCGCGCCAGCACCAGTTGCTCCATGTTCTGCGCCATGCCGCAGAACAGCGATGCCAGGGTGAACAGGCCCATGCCGAACAGCATCAGCTTGCGCCGCCCGTAGAGGTCGCCGAGCTTGCCGTAGATCGGCACCGCCACGGTCATGGCCACCATGTAGCCGGAAATCACCCAGGCCAGCAGGCTGACGTCCTTGAACTGCGCGGAGATGGCGGGCATGGAGACCGCGACTATGGTCTGGTCCAGGGCGCCGAGGAAGATCGCCAGCATCAGGGCGATCAGTACGCTGCGAAGAGCCAGTTTGGGCTGGCCAGGCTGGTTGGGATGGGTCACGAAAGAACCTGCGGGCAGTGATTGACCCGCAAGGTGCAAGGCGAGCGGGAATGCTCGCCAGTGTACTCGATAGGTTCCTACTCGATAGTCTCATAAGGAAGGCCGACGTAATTTTCCGCGATGGTTTTGCGTCCGGCCTCGGAGTCGACGAAGTACGCCAGCTCCGACTCGGCGATGCGCTGGCTGAAGTCGTCGGAGTCGGGGAAACGGTGCAGCATCGCGGTCATCCACCAGGAGAAACGCTCGGCCTTCCAGATCCGCCGCAGGCAGATTTGCGAATACTTTTGCAGCAGGTCGGTGCGCTGCTCGCGGTAGACCTTGAGCAGAATGTTGAACAGCGTGCTGACATCGCTGGCGGCCAGGTTCAGGCCCTTGGCCCCGGTGGGCGGCACGATGTGCGCGGCGTCGCCGACCAGGAACATACGCCCGTATTGCATTGGCTCGACCACGAAGCTGCGCAGCGGCGCGATGCTTTTCTCGATCGACGGCCCGGTCACCAGGCGCTCGGCCAGCTCCTCGGGCAGGCGCCTCTTGAGCTCGTCCCAGAAGCGTTGATCGGACCAGTCGGCGACATTTTCCTCCGCCGGTACTTGCAGGTAGTAACGGGTGCGGGTGGTCGACCGCATGCTGCACAGGGCAAAGCCGCGTTCGTGGCGGGCGTAGACCAATTCGTCATGGACCGGCGGGGTGTCGGCGAGAATGCCGAGCCAGCCGAACGGATAGACACGTTCGAATACCTTGAGCCTGTCGGCCGGGATCGACTGCCGGGCGACCCCGTGGAAGCCATCGCAGCCGGCGATGTAGTCGCAGTCCAGGCGATGGGGCTCGCCCTGGTAATCGAAGGTCAGGTAGGGCTGGTCGCCCTGCATGTCGTGGGGACGCACGTTGTCGGCCTGGTACAGGGTCCGGGCGCCGACGGCCTGGCGGGCTTGCATCAGGTCGCGGGTGACTTCGGTCTGGCCGTAGATCGTTACGCTCTTGCCGCCGGTGAGGGCGTGCAGGTCGATGGCCACCCGGCGGCCGTCGAGGGCCAGTTCGAAACCGCCGTGCACCAGGCCTTCGGCGTCCATGCGCTGGCTGACCCCGGCCTGGCGCAGCAGGTCGACCATGCCTTGTTCCAGCACCCCGGCGCGGATGCGCCCGAGTACGTAATCCGGGGTTTGTCGCTCGAGGATCAGGGTATCGATGCCGGCCTTGTGCAGCAGTTGGCCGAGCAGCAGTCCGGAAGGTCCGGCGCCAATGATGGCGACTTGAGTTTTCAGGGTTTTCATTGTTTTTATGACTCGCAAGCTTCACGCGAACAGGTTCGCTGAGTGATTTTTATGTTTCGAGTGCCTGCATTTTTCACTTGTGAAGCTGTCAGTTGAAGGTGAAAACTGAGCCGATACCTGTTCATTTCACCAATCGGTGCGATTATCGCCCGTCACCCAGAGGCCTGGATTGCAGTTATGAATAAGCCTGCCTTGCCTTCAATTCCGGTGTTCAAACTCTACGGGGAAAGCCTCGACTGGCCGACGCCGGACCTGCTGCACTGCGAAACCATTTCCAAGCGCAGCCGCGAGCACCATTGGGAAATCAAGCCGCATCGGCATGCCGATCTGTGTCAGCTGCTGTTCGTGCATCGCGGGCAGGCCGAGCTGGAGATCGAAGGCCAGCGCACGCTGCTGGGGGAGTCGGCGCTACAGATCCTGCCGGCCCTGTCGGTGCATGGCTTTCGTTTTTCCGAAGACATCGACGGTTATGTGGTGACCCTGGCGGCGCCCTTGATGGCCCATCTGCAAGCCCAGCTGGGGCACTCGGTGAATGCCCTGGCCGTGGCCGAGAGCTACCCGGCGGGCACCGACGGCGACTACCTGAACAGTCTGTTTGCCGCGTTGCAGAACGAGTACCAGGGGCGTGAGCCGGCGCGGGAAATGCTCATGCATTCGCTGGTCAGCGTGATCATGGTGTGGGTCAGCCGCCAGGCGATCCGGCGCCGCAGCGCCAGCCAGCGGCCGCAGCGGGCACGGGAGTATTTCAATGGGTATATCCAGCTGGTGGAAAACCACTATCGCGAGCATGTGAAGGTCGAGGACCTGGCGCACAAGCTGGGGATTTCCGTTTCCCACCTCAATGGCACCTGCCGTGAACTGGCGGGCCAGCCGGCCCTGCAGATCATGCATGAACGCCAGCTGCTGGAGGCCAAGCGCCTGCTGACCTACACCAGCATGACCATCTACGAGATTTCCGACACCCTGGGGTTTTCCGATCCCACCAACTTCACCCGGTTGTTCCGTCGCCGGGTCGGGATCTCGCCCAAGGCTTTCCGCGACCGCTTGAAGAGCGATCACGAACAGTGACGCCGCGCGCCTGCATCATTTCAGGGAGTTGAGGGTCGCGGTGTGCGGGATGCACTGGTCGACGTTGCAGCTGGCATAGACACGGGGCTGTTGCCGGGCCTGTTCGACGCGATAGGCCGCTGTTCCGTACAGCGCCAGGGTCGCGGTGCAGGTGACGAAAATGGCCAGGTATCTTCTTGTTTTGATGTTCATGGCAAACACCTCTGAACGAATACCCCTGCGCTTGTGGGGGTACTGTTATCAGCATAGATCAGCCATATGGATCAGCCATGGTCGCCGGCCAGGTCGCGGGCAGCGTGTTGACGGGGTATTCAGCGGTCTTATCGGGTTTTAAAGGCCCTTGTCCCACTCCGGCTCCTCGGGGAAACGCAGCACCAGGAAATCCAGCATGCTGCGCAGGGCCGCCGGCATGTGTTTGCGCGAGGCGTAGACCGCGTACATGTTCATTTGCCGGGGTTCGGCATGGGGCAGCAGGCGCACCAGTTCGCCGCTGTGGATATGCACGCCGGCCTGGTAGCTGGGCAGCATGGCCACGCCGGCCCCGGCCATGGTCGCGCGCAACAGGGTGCTGGCTTCGTTGGCGCTGATATTGCCCTGTACCGGTACCGAAACCTGTTCGCCGTCCTGCTCGAAATGCCACAGGCTCTTGCCGAAATAGGAGTGGGTCAGGCAGTTGTGCTGGCTGAGTTCCTCGACCCGTTGTGGTGCCGGGTGCTCGCGCAGATAGGCCGGGGAGGCGCAGATCACCGAGCGGCATACCGTCAGCCGCCGGGCGATCAGGTTCGGGTCCAGGTCGTTGCTGGTACGGATCGCCAGGTCGATGCGCTCGTCCACCAGGTTCACCGTGCGGTCGAGCATCTGCAGGTCGATGCTGACGCCAGGGTAACGCTTGACGTAGGTGGCCATGGCATCGGCCAGCTGGGCCTGGCCGAACGAGGTGCTGACGCTGATGCGCAGCAAGCCGCGGGGCGCGTCGTCGGGTTCGCTGACGGCGGCCTGCATGTCCGTCGACAACTCGAGCATCTGCCGGCAGCGGGGCAGGATCTCGGTGCCCGCCGCGGTCAGGCTCAGCTTGCGGGTGGTGCGATGCATCAGCCGGGCGCCGACCCAGTCCTCCAGCTCCGCCAGATAGCGCGAAACCACCGGCCGCGAGAGGTCCAGGTGGTCGGCGGCGGCCGACTGGCTGCCAAGGTCGACTACGGTGACGAAGACGCGCATTGCTTGAAGACGATCCATGATTTGCCCGCTTTCAGAAACAAACTATGTCCAAGCATCGCATTTTTTGTAACGAGTGCGGCAACTAAGCTTCATCTCCATCGCCACCTACCCATGGCCACTTACGGCCGACAGACCATCGGAGCTGCACATGATCGGATTCACCTCACTCAAGCGCCTGCTGCTGGCGACCGCCACCCTGGGTTTCGCCGCCCATGCCGCCGCCGTCGAGCCGGCCCTGAGCCTGGATGTGTACAACCCGGGTACCGCGGCGATCTTCCCGGTGACTTCGGTGCTGGTCAGCGGCAAGAAGGAAGCGATCCTGGTGGATGCGCAGTTCGGCAAGTCCCAGGCCGAGCAACTGGTGGAAAAGATCCGCGCCAGCGGCAAGCAACTGACCACCATCTACATCAGCCACGGTGACCCGGACTACTACTTCGGCCTGGACACCATCACCCGGGCCTTCCCCAAGGCCAAGGTCGTGGCGTCGCAGCCGACCGTCGAGCACATCAAGGCCACGGTCGACGGCAAGCTCGCGTTCTGGGGCCCGAAAATGGGCGCCGACGTGCCGGCCAAGACCATAGTGCCAAGCGTGCTCGAGGGCCACAGCCTGACCCTGGAAGGGCAGAAGCTGGACATCATCGGCCTGGACGGCAAGCAACCGGACCGCACCTTCGTCTGGATCCCGTCGATCAAGGCGGTCGTCGGTGGTGTGGTGGTGGCGGAAAACATCCATGTGTGGATGGCCGACACCCAGACCGCGCAATCCCACAAGGACTGGCTGACCACCCTGGACACCATCGCCGCGCTGAAACCCCAGACCGTGGTACCGGGCCATTACCTCGGTGAAAGCGCTCGCTCCCTGGCTCCTGTGCGTTTCACCGCCGACTACATCAAGGCCTTCGATGAAGAAACCGCCAAGGCCAAGGACTCCGCCGAACTGATCGCGGCGATGAAAAAGCGTTACCCGGACCTGGGCGAGGACAGCTCCCTGGAGCTGAGCGCCAAGGTCGCCAAGGGCGAAATGAAGTGGTGAATCGACCGTCCCCACGTCTGGCGCGGGGGCATTCCCTGTAAGGCTTTACGTCACTTATCGGAACTGGAGAACTGTCATGAGCAAGATCGCAATCATTGGTGCCACCGGTCGTGCCGGTAGCCAACTGCTGGAAGAAGCCCTGCGTCGTGGTCACAGCGTCACCGCGATTGCCCGTAACCCGGCGAAAATCGGCAATCGCGCCGGTGTGGTGAGCAAGGCGGTCGACGTGCTGGACAGCGCAGCGTTGCAGGCCGCGGTCGCCGGTCACGATGCGGTGATCAGCGCGGCGCACTTTTCCACCATCGCGCCCAAGGCCGTGATCGATCCGGTGAAAAAGGCCGGCGTCAAACGCCTGCTGGTGGTGGGCGGTGCCGGTTCGTTGCTGTTGCCCGACGGTAGCCGGGTGATCGACGCCGCCGGTTTTCCGGATGAGTACAAGGCTGAAGCCAGTGCCGGCAGCGTGTTCCTCGATACCCTGCGCCAGGAGAAAGAGCTGGACTGGACCTTCCTGTCGCCATCGGCGGAGTTCGTCGAAGGCGAGCGCCGGGGGCAGTTGCGCCTCGGCCAGGACCATCTGCTGGTGAGCGCCGAAGGCAAGAGCTGGATCACCTTCGCCGACTACGCCATCGCCATGATCGATGAGCTGGAAACACCGAAGCACTCCCGCCAGCGTTTCACGGTCGGTTACTGAGACGCCTGTAGCCGCTGCCGAAGGCTGCGATCGGCTGCGTAGCAGTCGTAAAACCAGACACCGCGTTTTTGCAGGTACAACGTGTTGACCGGATTACGACCGTTACGTGCTCGATCGCAGGCTGCGCCAGCGGCTACAGGGTTATCGTGCCCGGGCCTGTTCCACCAGCCAGTCCAGCAAGGCCCGCAACTGCGGCGACGGCGCTGACCGGTCGGGGTGGACCAGGTAGTAGCCCAGGCCGGTGCGCACCTTCAATTCAAATGGCATGACCAGCCGCCCGGCGCTCAGGTCTTCGCCGATCAATGCCCAATCGCCAATGGCCATTCCCGTCCCCTGGGAGGCCACCGACATCGCCAGGTCCAGGGTTTCGAAATGCTGGCCCTTGCCGATGTTGTTCAGCACCGTTCCCGAGGCTTTCAACCAGGTATTCCAGTCATGGGTATCCAGGGTCGGATGCAGCAGCATGTGTTGCTGCAGGTCGGCCGGGGTCTTGAGCGGTATCGCCCCTTCGAGCAATGCAGGTGAACACACCGGCGTCAGCTGTTCGTCGAACAGGTGGTAGGCGCCGAGGGTGGCGGGGGGCGGGGCGCCATAGATCACCGCGGCGTCGAACCGTTCGCGGCTGAAGTCCACGCCGTGCTGCACCGTGGTGGTCAGTCGCACGGGCACGTCCGGCCGCTCTTTCTGCCACTGCATCAGGCGCGGCAACAACCAGCGCATCACGCAGGTGGACGCCTTGAGTTGCAGGGTGTCGCGGTTCACCCCGACCTGTTCCACCCCCTCGCTGATCAGGCCGAACACCTGTTCCACCCGTGGTAGCCATTCCCGTCCTTCGCTCGTCAGGCTCAGGCCGCGGGCCTGGCGCTGGAACAAGGCATAACCCAGGTGACTCTCCAGGCCGGCGATCTGCCGGCTCACCGCGCCCTGGGTGATATGCAACTGTTCGGCCGCATGGGTGAAGTTGCAGCAGCGCGCGGTGATCAGAAAGGTGTGCAGCGCGGGCAAGGGCGGGAGGCGTTTCATAAAGGGCCAAGGCATGACGTGAGGACATGGCTAGTATGACTTTTTATCCATTGTTCCCGCTACACGCGACCCGTTCCAATGACGCCTTCCCCGTGCCTGGCCATGCAGCGGCCAGCCAGGCACACCGTATCAAGCGAACAAGAAGGGCAAGACATGGCGACGTGCGGCGAAGTGTTGGTCAAGTTACTCGAAGGTTATGGCGTCGAGCAGGTCTTCGGCATTCCCGGGGTGCACACCGTCGAGCTGTATCGCGGCCTGGCCCGTTCGAGCATCCGGCATGTCACGCCGCGTCACGAGCAGGGCGCCGGATTCATGGCCGACGGTTATGCCCGCACCAGCGGCAAGCCGGGGGTGTGCTTCATTATCACCGGCCCGGGGATGACCAACATCACCACCGCCATGGGCCAGGCCTATGCCGACTCGATTCCGATGCTGGTGATCTCCAGCGTGCAGTCGCGCAGCCAGCTCGGCGGCGGTCGCGGCAAGCTGCACGAACTGCCGAACCAGGGCGCCCTGGTGGGTGGCGTGGCGGCGTTCTCCCATACTCTGATGTCCGCGGCGGAACTGCCGGGCGTGCTGGCCCGCGCCTTCGCGCTGTTCCAGGCTGGCCGCCCGCGCCCGGTGCACATCGAAATCCCCCTCGACGTGCTGGTGGAGGAGGCCGATGAGCTGCTCGACAGCGAGCCGGTGAGCATCGCCCGGGCCGGCGCCGAGCCCGCCGCGATAGCCCGGATGAGCCAGTTGCTGGCGGGCGCCCGGCGCCCGCTGATCCTCGCCGGTGGCGGCGCGATCGATGCCGCCGCGTCCCTGACCCGCCTCGCCGAATTGCTCCAGGCCCCCGTGGCCCTGACCATCAATGCCAAGGGCATGCTGCCGTCGCGGCACCCGCTGCTGATCGGTTCGACCCAGTCGCTGGTGGCGACCCGCGCCCTGGTGGCCGATGCCGACGTGGTCCTGGCCATCGGCACCGAACTGGCCGAAACCGACTACGACGTGACCTTCGCCGGTGGCTTCGAGATTCCGGGCGCCCTGCTGCGCATCGACATCGACCCTGACCAGACCGTGCGCAACTACCCGCCGAAAGTGGCGCTGGTGGCCGACGCGCACAGCGCAACAGAGGCCCTGCTGGCCGAACTGGGCAAACAATCGCTGAGCGAGCGCGACACTGCCTGGGGCACGGCCCGCGCCGCTGCCTTGCGCAACGCTCTGGAGCAGCAGTGGGACGCGCCGACACGGGCGCAGACGCTGTTCCTCGAAACCGTAGTGCAGGAGTTGCCCGAGATCGTCATCGTCGGCGACTCCACGCAGCCGGTGTACAGCGGCAACCTGACCTTCAACCCCGAGCGTCCGCGCCGCTGGTTCAACTCCTCGACCGGCTACGGCACCTTGGGTTATGCCTTGCCGGCGGCGATCGGCGCCTGGCTCGGCGGTGCTTCCGAGCGCAATGCCCGGGGGCCGGTGGCGTGCCTGATCGGCGACGGCGGCCTGCAGTTCACCCTGTCGGAACTGGCCTGCGCGGTGGAAGCGCGCACACCGGTCATCGTGCTGCTGTGGAATAACCAGGGCTATGAAGAGATCAAGAAATACATGGTCAACCGCGACATCGAGCCGGTGGGCGTGGACATCTACACGCCGGACTTCGTCGGCGTGGCCAAGGCCCTGGGCTGCGCCGCCCAGGCCATCGACAGCGTCGACGGATTGCGCGATGCGCTGCGCACGGCCAGCGATCGCCAGGGCCCGACCCTGATCGAAATCGACCAGGCCGGCTGGATGCGGGCGGTGCAAGCATGAGCCAGGCAAACCTGTTGAACGGCCTCTACATCGACGGTCAGTGGCGTGCCGGCAGCGAACGGCTGCCAGTGATCAATCCCTCCACCGAAGAACCATTGGCGCTGGTCGCTGGCGGCGACCGGCACAGCGTCGAGCAGGCGGTGACGGCCGCCCAGGCCGGGCTGGCGCAGTGGGCCGCGGCCAGCGGTGCCGAGCGTGGCGCGGTGTTGCGGCGGATCGCCGCCGGGGTCGCCGAGCGCCGTGAGCGCCTGATGCACCTGCAGTCGAGCAACAACGGCAAGCCGCAATTCGAAGCGGCCATCGACGTCGACGATGTGATTGCCACCTTCGAGTACTACGCGGGGCTGGCCGAGGGCCTGGATGCCGCCCAGGACCGTGACGTGCCGTTGCCCAGCGATGATTTCAGCGCCCGTGTGCGGCGTGAACCCTGTGGCGTGGTCGGCCTGATCGTGCCCTGGAATTTCCCGATGGTCACCACCGCCTGGAAGCTCGCGCCGGCCCTGGCCGCCGGTTGCAGCGTGGTGCTCAAGCCCTCGGAAGTCACGCCGCTGCCGGAGCTGGAACTGGCGGCGATCATCGACCGGAGCGGCCTGCCCAAGGGTGTGTTCAACCTGGTCTGCGGCACCGGACTGGCGGTGGGCGCGCCGCTGGCGGCCGATCCACGGGTGGCGAAAATTTCCTTCACCGGCAGCAATGCGGTCGGGGTCCAGGTCATGCAGCGCGCGGCGGAGACGGTCAAGGGCGTGAGCCTGGAACTGGGTGGCAAATCTTCGCTGCTGGTGCTGGCGGATGCCGATCTCGAACTGGCGGTGGAGCTGGCCTGTGGCGGCGGTTTTTTCAACGCCGGGCAGATGTGCTCCGCCACCAGCCGGGTGCTGGTGGCCGACGAACTGGCCGACGAGTTCTTGCTGCGTCTCAAGGCGCGGGCCGAGGCGATTCGGGTGGCGGACCCTTTCGATCCGGAGGTGGAGATGGGCGCGCTGGTCAACCAGGCGCAATACCAGCGAGTGCTGGGCCATATCGATCGCGGGCTGAGTGCCGGGGCCAAGCTGGTATGTGGCGGCGAGCGTCCGGCGGACCGCGCGCGCGGCTTTTTTATACGGCCGACCCTTTTCACCGAAGTGCCCCTCGACAGCGCGCTGTGGCGTGAGGAGATCTTTGGTCCGGTGCTCTGCGTGCGCAGTTTCGCCAGCGAGGTCGAGGCCATCGCGCTGGCCAACGACAGCGAGTTTGGCCTGGTGGCCAGTGTGGTCAGCAGCGATGTAGAGAGCGCCGAGCGGGTCGCCAATGCCCTGCAGGCCGGGCTGGTATGGATCAACGCACCGCAGGTGATCTTCCCGCAGACCGCCTGGGGCGGCTACAAGCAGAGCAGCATCGGCCGCGAGCTGGGGCCTTGGGGATTGCAGGCGTTCCAGGAGATCAAGCACGTGGTTCGCGCGCGCTGAATCACGCAAAAAAACACCCCATGTCTGGCCTGGAGGCATGGGGTCTTCAATTTTCGCTCATTGCGTCAGTCAGACGCTGCTGCGCAGGCGCGCCATGTCCCGCAGCGGCGGGGCGCCGAACTGGCGGCTGTATTCGCGGCTGAACTGCGAGGGGCTTTCGTAGCCGACCCGGTAACCGGCGGCGGACGCCTCCAGCCCCTCGGTCAGCATCAGGCGCCGGGCTTCCTGCAGGCGCAGTTGCTTCTGATACTGCAAGGGGCTCATGGCGGTCATGGCCTTGAAGCGGTGGTGCAGGGTCGACACACTGAGGTTCACCCCGCGCGCCAGATCGTCGATGCGCAGCGGTTGCTCGTAGTTGCTGTTCAGCCATTTGATGGCCTGGCTGACCCGATGGCCCTGGCTGTTGGCGATGGCGATCTCATACAGCCGGTGGCCCTGGGGGCTGCGCAGCAGCCGGTAGAGAATTTCCCGACGAATCAGCGGCGCGAGCATGGCGATGTCTTTGGGCGTAGCCAGCAGGCGGGTCAGGCGCAGCACGGCGTCGAGCATCGGCGTATCCAGGCGTTCCACATACAGGCCGCGGCCGACCGGACGGTTCGGCACCCCCAGCGGCCCGGCATCGGCAATCAGCGTGCTGATCTCGGCCGGGTCGATGTCCAGGCGCAGGGCCAGGACCGGCTCCAGCGGCGAGACATCGGCCAGGCGCCCGCTCAATGGCATGGAAACCGAGACCACCAGGTAGTTGAGCGGATCGTAGTTGAACTCTTCGTCGGCCAGCCGTACTTCCTTGCGACCCTGGGCCATGATGCACAGGGCCGGCTGGGCCAGCACCGAGGCGAAATCGTGGGAGTGGCTGTAGCGCGAGACGAACAGCGACTGGATCGCCGTGGCGTAGCTGCCGTCTTCGCCGGTGTTGCGCGCAATGATCCCGGCCAGCTCCGCCCGCTGTTTTTCCATTTCCGCATCCAGTGGCGGCTGCTGGGTTTCGAGCGATGACATGAAGGCCCCTCCGGGAAGATTGCGAATGGCCACAGCTTAAATTTGTGCAAGCGCCAGGGGTAGGCGAATCCTGCGTAAATCTTGCCTGATCCTGCCACACGTGCGCGCGTGAACAGAGCCGAGTCCTGCGCGCGGGCTGTCACTTGCTTGAAACAACGGTGTGGTTTTTTTTCGCAGCCAGGTCCGGACTCGGTGTTGTCAAACCAGGTTCGCAGGATTGTGCAATACGCTGGCAGGAATCGACTAACGACCGTTGCGCCGGGCGCTTACTCTTGGATCCTGTCGCAGCCCGTCCCATGGCTGCCTCGACACCACCCTGGGAGGGTCGCCCATGTCCACGCATATTCCCGTCAGCCACATGGCATTCGTTCGCGCCCGCGCCGGGCGTTCAACCGAGTTGGGTGCTCGCTTGAGCAGCCTGATCGAACCATCCCGCCAGGCCAAAGGTTGCCTGCAGTTCGCCTTGCAGCATTCGCAGTGCGACGCTGACTTGTGGCTGGTTTCCGGATTCTGGAGCAGCCAGCAGGCGATGACCGATTACTTCTGTTCTCCGGCCATGGCGATATTCGCCGAGCTGGTCCAGGACCTGGTGGTCAACAGCCTGGATTTCCATACCTTCCGCGACGTCTCGGCGGCCCAGGCCGAAGGCGAGTACGCGCAACTGAACCGGGCACCGGTACACCAGCTGGCCAGCTGAGGGTTTAGAATGGCCGACTTTCCATTGGCCAGGACCAGCAACATGGCACGTAAAGAGTTTGCAGCATACGAAGCGGTTTCCGCCGTGGTTCCAGGTGAAGGGGGCTACAGCGCCGCCATCGCGGTCAAGGCCCTGGGTGGTTCGGGGGCGCCGCGCTTTCACAAAATTCTGGACGACCAGAAATTCAAGACCGCCCACGACGCCGACCAGGCTGCCGCGCAGAAGCTTGAGCAGTTGATCGACGTGAACGAAGACGGCGAACTGGCCTGGGCAACGGCCTGATCCAGGTTGCTGATCTGAGAAGCTGGCTGATCTGAAAAACTACCTGACCGCCCCCGGGCGGAACATCTTGAACAAGGCCTCTGGCCCCAGTTGGAAATAATCCGCCGGCCCGCCGCCGCGCAGAATCGGTTCTGCCGCGGCGGTGTCGTATATCCCATCCTTGAGCAGCCACGTGGCGATATGCACGGCGACCACTTCGCCGAGGATCAGCCAGCTGGGCACCAACTCCTGATCCGCGCGCTGCAGTTGAATGATCTGGGTGACCTTGCACTCGAAGGACACCGGGCTTTCGGCTACCCGCGGCACAGCAATCACTTTCGAGGCCACGGGCGTCAGCCCCGCCAGTTCGAACTCGTTGACCTCGGCCGATACGGCGGCGCAGCTCTGGTTCATCTGCTCGGCCAGCGGGCGGGTGGCGAGGTTCCAGGCGAACTCGCCGGTCTGCTCGATGTTGTTCAGGCTGTCTTTGCGACCGACGCTGGAGAAACCGATGATCGGTGGAATGTAATTGAAGGCGTTGAAAAAACTGTAGGGCGCCAGGTTCAGCCGGCCTTGCAGGTCCTGGGAGGAAATCCAGCCGATCGGCCGCGGGCCGACGATGGCATTGAACGGATCATGGGGCAGGCCGTGGCCCTGGGCGGGTTCGTAGTAATGAATGTCTTCGGACATGACAGGCTCTTGCGCGGACAAAGAGGGAAGGTCGCCATAGTGCAAGCCATTGAAAGTGAATGCCAGCCTTGCGGCGCGCGGTTTTCCCCGGGCCAGAAACAACCAGGCCCGGCCGAAGCCGGGCTGCGGGGCATCCCTGGGGGTTAACCGATAGCGGCTGCAGTCCCGGTGCGATCGAAGCCGTCGGCAGCGATTGCGTCAGCGGTACCGGTGCGATCGGAACCATCGGAGGCGACTGCGCCAGCGGTACCGGTGTGATCGAAACCATCGGAGGCGACTGCGCCAGCGGTACCGGTGTGATCGAAACCATCGGAGGCGACTGCGTCAGCGGTGCCAGTGTGATCGAAGCCATCGGCAGCGATAGCGGCGGCGGTACCGGTACGATCGAAACCGTCGGAAGCCAGGCTGGCGCTGGCCGAGCTGCCCGAGGCGAAAGTGGCCGAGCCGGTGCGGTCGTAACCATCGGCGGCGAAGGTGTTGGCAGCCAGTACGGAAAGGGTCAGGGCGAGGATCAGTTTGCTTTTCATGATGGTCACTCCAGGTTCGTTGACGTTTTGTGCAGTGGGTGTGAAATGGATACTACGCCAGTTAATTTGATTAAAAAGCGCAAATAAATGCTTAAAAATATCGATTAAATCGATGCTTTTGGCGTCAGGAACCACTGCATAAAACCGCTTTGCTGCTTCTACCGCGTTTGACGCGCCGACACCGATTTCGATGGAGGCAGGATGCGGGCAGGGCATTAACCGATCATTAACCTGTCCGGGCCGTCGAAATATCGTGATCAACGGTTTGATTGGTGGGGGCGGGAATGCTGTTGGCGATGAGTGCAGGAGGGCTTGCTACGTGAGCTGGAGGGCGGGTCTTGATCGTTGAGCGGGCGGTGTTGCGGTGATCGCGGGCGGGCAAGTCGGATCGACGCCCGCTCGCTCCTGCAGACGCACGCTTGCTCGCGATGGATTTTTACCTGACACGACAGCGCGAGGGCCTTGCACCCTCGCGCTTTTTTTAGCCGGTCAGTCAGTCTCGATCCGCGAGTGTTTGCGGGTGTCTTTCATGGTGATGTAGACCAGCAGCGACACGGCGATGCAGGCGGTGACATACCAGTAGTAACCAGTTTCCATGCCAACGCTCTTGAACCACAGCGCGATGTATTCGGCGGTGCCGCCAAAGATCGACACGGTCAGCGCGTAGGGCAGACCCACGCCCAGGGCGCGGATTTCGGTCGGGAACAGCTCGGCCTTGACCACCGCGTTGATTGAGGTGTAGCCGCTGACGATGATCAGCGCCGCCATGATCAGGAAGAACGCGCCCCACCAGCTCTGGATGGTGTGCAGGGTCGTGAGGATCGGCACGGTGAAAAGAGTGCCGAGGATGCCGAAGGCGATCAGGATCGGCCGTCGGCCGATCTTGTCCGACAGCGCGCCGATCACCGGCTGCAGGCACATGAACAGGAACAGGGTCGCCGCGGAAATGGTGGTGGAGTCGGAGATGCTCATGCCGACGGTGTTCACCAGGTATTTCTGCATGTAGGTGGTGTAGGTGTAGAAGGCCAGGGTGCCGCCCATGGTCAGGCCGACCACGGTCATCAGCTCTTTCGGATGACGCATCAGGGTGCGCATCAGGCTTTCTTTCGGCTTTTCCTTCTTCTTGGTGAAGGACTCGGTTTCTTCCATGCCGCGACGCAGGTACAGCGCGACGATTGCGCACAGGGCGCCGATGCCGAAGGGAATGCGCCAGCCCCAGGATTGCAGCTCTTCGGTGGTCAGCACGTTCTGCAGCACGATCAGCACCGCCAGGGCGATGAGCTGGCCGGAGATCAGGGTCACGTACTGGAAGCTGGAGAAGAAGCCACGACGTTCCTTGGTCGCCATCTCGCTGAGGTAGGTGGCCGAGGTACCGTATTCGCCGCCGACCGACAGGCCTTGCATCAGGCGCGCCAGGACCAGCAGGATCGGGGCGCCGACGCCGATGGTTTCGTAGCCGGGAGTCAGGGCGATGATCAGGGAGCCGAAGCACATCAGCAGTACCGAGGCCATCAATGCGGCCTTGCGGCCCTTGCGGTCAGCGTAGAGCCCCATCAGCCAGCCGCCGATCGGGCGCATCAGGAAGCCCACGGCGAAGATCGCGGCGGTGTTGAGCAGTTGCGCGGTGGTGTCGCCCTTGGGGAAGAAGACTTTGGCGAAGTACAGGGAGAAGGCGGCGTAGACGTACCAGTCGTACCACTCGACCATGTTGCCGACCGAACCGCTGAAGATCGATTTCAGGCGGCTGGCGGTGGTCTTTTCTTTGGCAGGCGCAGCTGCCGCCCCAAGAGGCAGGGTTTGCGAGTTATCCATGACGGATCCTTCATTTAATTGTTTTTGTGGAGCGCGCCGAAACGCAGCCTGCAGGGGCTATAGCAGGAGCTGTGCCAGGAATCGAGAGGCCCGGTTTAGAAGGGTCTGGAGATTTCGATGAGCGGAAATCCGCTCATTACTGGAAGGGTATGAGCGGAAAGTCGCCGATCGAGCGGTGTTTGTGAGGACGCCATCGCGGGCAAGCTGACTGATCCGTAGGAGCGAGGCTTGCCCGCGATGGCGTCAGAAGGTGCAACACAATTCTTGAACTTCACTCTTCCCCGAGAAACATCTCCCGCACCAGCCCATGGCGCTGCATCTTTTCATTGAAGGTGCGACGCGGTAGTTGCAGCTCAACGAGCACTGCCTTGATGTCGCCCTTGTGCCGGATCAGCGCGGCCCGCAGGCATTGCGCCTCGAAGGCTTCCTGCTGCGCCGCCAGGGACTGGCCGGGGTCGATGGCTTCCGGCTCGGGCTCGCCCAGGCCGAGCACCTGGCGTTCGGCGACGTTGGCCAGTTCGCGCACGTTGCCCGGCCAGTCGTGGCTGAGCAGGCGGCTCAACTGCGCTCCGCTCAGGGGCGAGACGCCGCGGCCCAGACGCTCGGCGGCGGCGTGGGCGAAGTGTTCGTACAGCAGCGGAATGTCCTCGCGCCGGTCGCGCAAGGGCGGCAGGCGCAGCTGCGCGACGTTCAGGCGGTAGGCCAGGTCTTCGCGAAAGCGCCCGGCGCGGGCTTCGTCCAGCAAGTCCGGCTTGGTCGCGGCAATGATCCGCAGATCCACGGCAATGCTCTGGTTGGAACCCAGTCGCTCGAGCTTTTGTTCCTGCAGCACCCGCAGCAGCTTGACCTGCTGGGCCAGTGGCATGCTTTCGATCTCGTCGAGGAACAGGGTGCCGCCGTCGGCGTATTCCAGCTTGCCGATGCGCTTGCCCTGGGCACCGGTAAAGGCGCCGCTTTCATGGCCGAACAGCTCGGCTTCGAACAGCTGCTCGGGGATCGCCGCGCAGTTCAGGGCGACAAAGGGCTTGTCGGCGCGCGGCCCGAAATCATGCAGGCAGCGGGCGACCAGTTCCTTGCCGCTGCCGGTCTCGCCGCGGATCAGCACGTTGACCGGCAGCGCGGCCAGGTCGACTACCTGGCGCCGCAGGGTCTGCAAGGCGCGGGATACGCCGAGCAGGGTGGAGTCGATTTTCTCCCGGGTATCGGCCTGTTCGTGCAGGCGCCGGTTCTCCAGGACCAGGCCGCGCTTGTCCAGGGCCCGACGCAGGCTGCTCAGCAAGGTTTCCGGGCTGAAGGGTTTCTCCAGGAAGTCATAGGCGCCGTCGCGCATCGCTTCCACCGCCATCGGCACGTCGCCGTGGCCGGTCAGCAGGATCACCGGCAGGTCGGGATCACGCTGCTGCACCTCTTTGAGCAGCTCCAGGCCGCTGATGCCGGGCATGCGCACGTCGCTGAGGATCACCCCGGGGAAGTCCCTGGGCAGCCGGGCCAGGCAGTCCTCGGCGCGACTGAACAGCTGCACCTCGAAGCCCGACAGGCTCAGCCATTGTTCGACGGCGGTGCGAATACTGGCTTCGTCGTCGACCAGCATCACCGAATTCAACATGGGATATGCGCCTCCAGGTCGATGGGCAGGCTCAGGGTGAAGATCGCGCCCTGGCCTTGATTGCCGGCGCTCAGGCGCCCGCCCAGTTCGTGGACGATAGCGTAGGACACCGCCAGGCCCAGGCCCAGGCCGTCGCCCACCGGCTTGGTGGTGAAGAACGGATCGAAGACGTTCGGCAAGTGTTCTTCGGCGATGCCGCCACCGCTGTCGATGACGCTCAGGTTCCACAGCTGCTGGTCGGCTTCGAGGCGGATTTCCAGGTGCTTGAGGGGCTTGTCGTGCATGGCGTCCAGGGCATTGCGCAGCAGGTTGATCAGCACCTGCTCCAGGCGTATGGCATCGCCGCGGACCCAGGCCGGGCGCGTCAGTTGCAGGCGCGTGTCGACCTGTTCGTCGCGCAGCCGGGTGTCCAGCAGTTGCAGGGCCTGATCGACCACCGCCGCCAGGTCCAGGCGTTCGCGCAGGCCGCTGGGGCTCTTGCGGGCGAAGGTTTTCAGGTGGCCGGTGAGGCTGGCCATGCGGGTCAGCATGTCGTCCAGAGGTTTCAGGGCCTGGTAGGCCTCGTCGACCCGCCCATGATCGAGCAGCAGACGCAGGGTGGCCAGCTGCATGCGCTGGGTGGTCAGCGGCTGGTTGATTTCGTGGGCCAGGGCCGCGGACATCTGCCCCAGGGCCGCCAGCTTGGCCGATTGCACCAGGCCGTCCTGGGCGGTGCGCAGGTCGCGGGTGCGCTCCTCGACCAGGCGTTCGAGCTCTTCGCGGCTGCGCTGGCGCAGCCTGGCCAGGCGCCAGCGCTGGTTGAGGAACAGCAGCAGGAATACCAGGGTCAGCCAGGCGCCGGCGGCGGCCAGGCCGGCGTTGCGTCGGTCCTCGAAGGCGATCTGCGGACGGCGCAGCAGGTGCAGGGTCCAACCTTCGGTGGCCAGGGGCAGGGACTCCCACAGATAGTCGACGCTGCCGTCCGGGCCCTCGACCCGGGTCAGCGTGCTGTCGTCGTCAAAGCGCCGCAGCGGCCGATGTTCGAGCGGGGTCAGCAATTGTTTGTCGTACTGCCGGGTGGCCTTGAGTTCGGCGCGGTCGCTGTCCGATAGCGGGCGCAACTGGCGATAACGCCAGCCCGGCTGGTTGGCGATGAACACGATGCCACGGGCATCGCTGACCAGCAGGGTGTCGTTGCCCTGGCTCCATTCGCGCTCCAGTTCGGGGAATTCCAATTTCACCACCATGGCGCCGAGGAACTGCTCCTGCTCGTCCTTGACTGCGCTGGAGAGAAAATAGCCGGGAATGCCGCTGGTGACGCCCACCGCATAGAAGCGTCCGCTGCCCTGGCTGCGGGTCTGGCTGAAGTAGGGGCGAAAGCCGTAGTTGTGCCCGACGTAGCTGCTGGGCAGGCGCCAGTTGCTGGCGGCCACGGCGAGGCCGGTGTGGTCCAGCAGCTCCAGGGTGGAGGAGCGGGCGGCGCCGTTGATCCGTTCCAGTTTGCGGTTCAGGGCGTCCTGCTGCTCCGGGCCGACCGGACCCTTGAGCGCCGAGCGCAGTTCCGGGTCCAGCGCCAGCACGGCGGGCAGGGCGCGGTAACGCTCGATCAGGGTATGCAGGGAGTTGGCGTACAACGCCAGTTGCTCGCTGGCGCGGGCGGCATCGTCTTCCAGCGCCTGACGTTCGGCATGGCGCATGGCGAAGGTCGCGCTGACCATGGCGCCGGCCAGAATCGCCAGGGTATAGAAGGTCAAGCGCAGCGGGCGGGAGATCTGGACCATGAGTCAAGGGCAGGCTGAAAGGGGCAGGAAAGATAACATGCCTGTCCGAGGCTTCGTTGATCGTGGACAGCCCTGGCCCCGGCCGGCATGAAAAAGGCGGCGCTGCTCATCGAGCAACGCCGCCTTGGGTGACCGGCGCGAAACGCTTACTGCACTTCTACCGCCAGGCTTTCACTGATCTTTTTCTGCCAGATGGCAGGACCGGTGATGTGCACCGACTCGCCTTTGCTGTCGACCGCGACAGTGACCGGCATGTCTTTGACTTCGAACTCGTAGATCGCTTCCATGCCCAGTTCGGCAAAGGCCAGGACCTTGGACTTCTTGATCGCCTGGGCCACCAGGTAGGCAGCGCCGCCGACGGCCATCAGGTACACGGCCTTGCTGTCCTTGATCGCTTCGATCGCGGTCGGGCCGCGCTCGGACTTGCCGATCATGCCCAGCAGGCCAGTCTGCTCGAGGATCTGACGGGTGAACTTGTCCATCCGCGTCGCGGTGGTCGGGCCAGCCGGGCCCACCACTTCGTCACCGACCGGGTCGACCGGGCCGACGTAGTAGATGAAGCGACCCTTGAGGTCCACCGGCAGGGTTTCGCCCTTGTTCAGCATCTCGACCATGCGCTTGTGCGCGGCGTCGCGACCGGTGAGCATCTTGCCGTTGAGCAGGACGGTTTCGCCCGGCTTCCAGCTCTGCACTTCTTCCGGAGTCAGGGTGTCGAGGTTGACGCGACGGGCCGACGGACCGGCTTCCCAGACGATTTCCGGGTAGGCGTCCAGAGGTGGCGCTTCCAGGGACGCAGGGCCCGAGCCGTCGAGCACGAAGTGCGCGTGACGGGTCGCGGCGCAGTTCGGGATCATGCACACCGGCAGCGAGGCGGCGTGGGTCGGGTAGTCCATGATCTTCACGTCGAGCACGGTGGTCAGGCCGCCCAGGCCCTGGGCGCCGATGCCCAGCTGGTTGACCTTCTCGAACAGTTCCAGGCGCATCTCTTCGATACGGTTCTGTGGACCGCGGGCCTTCAGCTCGTGGATGTCGATGGATTCCATCAACACTTCCTTGGCCATCACCGCGGCTTTCTCGGCGGTGCCGCCGATGCCGATGCCAAGCATGCCCGGCGGGCACCAGCCGGCGCCCATGGTCGGAACGGTTTTCAGCACCCAGTCGACGATCGAGTCGGACGGGTTGAGCATGGCCATCTTCGACTTGTTCTCGGAGCCGCCGCCCTTGGCCGCCACGTCCACTTCCACGGTGTTGCCGGGAACGATGGAGTAGTGGATGACCGCCGGGGTGTTGTCCTTGGTGTTTTTACGAGCGCCCGCCGGGTCGGCGAGGATCGAGGCCCGCAGGACGTTTTCCGGCAGGTTGTAAGCGCGACGCACGCCTTCGTTGATCATGTCGTCCAGGCTCATGGTCGCGCCGTCCCAGCGCACGTCCATGCCCACGCGTACGAATACGGTGACGATACCGGTGTCCTGGCAGATCGGGCGGTGGCCGGTGGCACACATGCGCGAGTTGATCAGGATCTGCGCCATGGAGTCACGGGCCGCTGGCGATTCTTCGCGCAGGTAGGCTTCGTGCATCGCCTGGATGAAGTCCACGGGGTGGTAGTAGGAAATGAATTGCAGGGCGTCGGCAACGCTCTGAATCAGGTCGTCTTGCTTGATCACGGTCATGAGTCGCGCTCCTCTAAAAGACGGGAACATTTAATAAGGTGCTTGCAGCTTGGGTGCATCGGTCGGTTGCAAACACCTTCAAGGCACGCCGGACACACTGGCGCGACGCTAAAAAGGCGCGGCAGTATACCGCGCCTCGGGGCCAGGCACACGCGCCGGCAGTCAAACCAAAGTCGCATGCCAGGATGCGCCAGTCGGGGGATGCCGCCAGGCATGACGGTGGGCGCGGCCCGGGGCGGGATGGCGCTGGGCGGGGACAAAAATTGGATAGTTATTTTTTGGCGACACCACTAAAGTGGCAAGTGGCCTGTAGGGTAGGAAACTCTTTAAAGCCCCCTTTCGCATGGTGAGTCAACGATTGACCCATAACGCTATCCAGAGTCTTTTACTCAAGCGCTTCGTTCTTGCGGCGGGTACCTATGGACTGGCGTTGCTGCTGCTCTGGCTGGCCATTTTCAGTGGCCACTATTCGGCGCCGGTGCGTTCGGCGCTGATCGATACCGGCCTGGTGGTGCTGAGCCAGGCGGTGCTGCTCTGGCTGTTCGTGTCCGGGCGCAACCTGCGCTTTCGCGACCCGAGCCTGACCGAGATCCAGATACTCCTGGCCATCGGCTGGCAGACCTGGCTGCTGGCCCACCTCGATACGGCGCGCGGCACCTTCCTGGTGTTCTATCTGCTGACGCTGCTGTTCGGCCTGTTCCATCTTCCGCGCCGGGCCTTCGTGCGGTGCGCCCTGTGCATTTTCATCGGCTTTGCCGGGATCACGCTGTGGGACGGCTACCATTTCCGGTTGGCCGATCCGATGCTCGCCGGGCTGCAGGTGTGCGTGCTGCTGGTGGTGCTGATCTGGCTGTGCCTGTATGCCAGCTATGTGCAGGCTTCCCGACAGCGCATGCGGCAACGGCGCTTCGCCTTGCAGGCGCACCAGGACACCTTGCGCGGCATGATGCGACAACTGGAAGACCTGGTCGCCACCGACGAACTGACCGGCCTGTACAATCGACGGCATTTCCTGCGGCTGGCGTCGCGCGAACTGCACGCGATGAGCCTGGACCAGATGCATGGCCTGGCGCTGATCGACCTCGATCACTTCAAGCGGATCAACGACGTGCACGGCCATGCCGCGGGCGACCAGGTGCTGCAGGCGTTCGCCGCCGTGGCCAGCGCCTGCTTGCGCGATGGCGATGTATTGGCCCGCTACGGCGGCGAGGAGTTTGTCATGTTGTTGCCCGATTGCGATCCCGAACGCCTGACGTCCTGCTGCGAGCGTCTGCGCGTGGCCTTCATGGATGCGCAGTTGATCGGGGTCGAGGTGCATGGCCTGAGCCTGTCCGTGGGGATGACCCTGGTGGAGCTGGGCGACGATCTGGACGACGCCCTGCAACGCGCCGACCAGGCGCTGTACCGGGCCAAGCGCGACGGGCGCAATCGCTGCGCCGCGGCCTGGGAAAATATCGATGCCTGAACTGCGTGTCGGTGAGCGGCAGTGGTCGGTGTCCGCCGGCAGCAATCTGCTCGATGCCTTGAATCAGGCTGGCGTGGCGGTGCCTTACAGCTGCCGCGCCGGCAGTTGTCACGCCTGCCTGGTGCACTGCGTCGAGGGCCTGCCCAGCGATAGCCGGCCCGATGCCCTGAGCGACGATCAGCGCCAGCGCGGCTGGCGGCTGGCCTGCCAGTGTCAGGTGGTGGAAGACCTGCGGGTCGAAACCTACGACCCGTTGCGCGATGGCGCGCCGGCCAAGGTAGTGGGTGTCGACTGGCTGTCGGCGACGGTGCTGCGCCTGCGTTTGCAGCCGGAGCGCAACCTGCGTTATCAGGCCGGCCAGCACCTGGTGCTGTGGACGGCCTCTGGTGTGGCGCGGCCGTACTCGCTGGCGAGCCTGCCCGGTGAAGACCGTTTTCTCGAATTCCACCTCGATTGCCGCCAGCCCGGCGAGTTCAGCGACGCGGCGCGCCAGCTCAAGCCCGGCGATGGTTTGCGCCTGGGCGAGCTGCGCGGTGGCGCGCTGCATTACGACCCGGACTGGCAAACCCGGCCATTGTGGCTGCTGGCGGCGGGCACCGGGCTGGCGCCTTTGTTCGGCATCCTGCGCGAGGCCTTGCGCCAGGATCATCAGGGTGCCATCCGCGTCATTCACCTGGCCCATGACGCCAGCGAACATTACCTGGCCAAGCCCCTGGCGGCGCTGGCGGCGGGCCGCGCCAACCTCAGTGTCGAGCTATGGACCGCGACCGAGCTGCCAGCGGCTTTGGCACAACTGCGGCTTGTTTCGCGGCAAACCCAGGCCTTACTCTGCGGGCACCCCGACAGCGTCGATGCCTTCGCCCGACGCTTGTACCTGGCGGGGCTGCCGCGCAATCAACTGCTGGCCGACGTATTCCTGCCTCGTGGTTGAGCGCTGATTTGTCCTGAGCGAGACCACCCATGACCGATACCATCCTGCTTGAACGCGAGGGCGGGCTGCTGACCCTGCGTCTGAACCGCCCGGACAAGAAAAATGCCCTGACCCGGGCCATGTACAGCCAGTTGGCCGAAGGACTGCGGCAAGCCGACGCCGACCCTGAGGTCCGCGCGGTTCTACTCAGCGGCAGCAGCGACTGCTTTACCGCCGGCAACGACATTGCCGACTTCCTCCAGCAGCCGCCCAGCGGGCTCGACAGCCCGGTCTTCCAGTTCATGCGCAGCCTGTTCGAATGCCGCAAGCCGGTGGTCGCCGCGGTCGCGGGCGCGGCCGTGGGGATCGGCACCACCCTGCTGCTGCATTGCGACCTGGTGTACGTCAGCCGCGATGCGCGGTTGCGCATGCCTTTCGTCAACCTTGGCTTGTGCCCCGAGTTCGGTTCCAGCCTGATCCTGCCGCGCCTGCTCGGGCAGGCCAGGGCCGCCGAGCTGTTGTTGCTGGGCGAAGGTTTTAGCGGTGAACAGGCGGCGCAGTGGGGCATTGCCAACCTGGCCTTGGCCGACGGCGCGGCGACCCTGGACAAGGCCCGGGAGATGGCGCTGCGTTTCGAGAAGCTGGCGCCGCAGGCAGTGCAGATCAGCAAGCAGCTGATGCGCACGCCCGATCGCGAGCAACTGCGTAAGGTGATCGAGGAGGAGGGCACCCTGTTCACCCAGCGCCTGCATTCGCCGGAAGCACTGGCTGCCTTGTCGGGGTTTCTTGCCAAGAGCTGAAATCGGCACCCCTCGTGTAGCCGCTGCCGGAGGCTGCGATCGATTTGGGCGGCATAAGGTCTCAAGATCGCTGAAGGCCTGGCGGCCTTATCGCAGCTTGGCGGCAGCGGCTACAGGTTCGTGAGTTCCATGAATGTGCCCCCATGAAAGAGCCCCGCAGTCTTCACTGCGGGGCTCTTTATTGTGGCGTCAGGTGGCTTAGACCATCGGGTCGCCAACGTGCAGGATCTTCATGCCGTTGGTGCCGCCGGTGGTGTGATAGCTGTCGCCCTTGGTCAGGATCACCCAGTCGCCTTTCTCCACGACGCCGCGCTTGACCAACTCGTCGATTGCCTTCTGGCTGACTTCGCTTGGCGGCAGGGACGCCGGGTCGAACGGGATGGTGTAGACCCCACGGAACATTGCGGTGCGGGCCTGGGCTTCGCGGTGCGGGGTGAACGCGTAGATCGGTACCGAGGAGCGGATACGCGACATGATCAGCGGGGTGTAGCCGCTTTCAGTCAAGGCGATGATCGCCTTCACGCCCGGGAAGTGGTTGGCGGTGTACATGGTGGCCAGGGCAATGCTCTCGTCGCAGCGCTCGAAGGTCTTGCCGATGCGGTGGCTGGAGGTCTTGCTGGTCGGGTGCTTTTCCGCGCCGATGCAGATACGCGCCATGGCCTGGACCGCTTCGAGCGGGTAGGCGCCGGCGGCGGATTCGGCGGAGAGCATCACGGCGTCGGTGTAGTCGAGCACGGCGTTGGCCACGTCGGACACTTCGGCGCGGGTCGGCATCGGGTTCTGGATCATCGACTCCATCATCTGGGTCGCGACGATCACCGCTTTGTTGTGGCGACGGGCGTGCAGGATGATTTTCTTCTGGATGCCCACCAGCTCGGCGTCGCCGATTTCCACGCCCAGGTCACCACGGGCCACCATCACGGCGTCGGACGCCTTGATCAGGCCGTCGAGGGTTTCGTCGTTGGCCACGGCTTCGGCGCGTTCGATCTTCGCCACCAGCCAGGCGGTGCCGCCGGCTTCGTCGCGCAGTTGGCGGGCGTATTCCATGTCCGCGGCGTCGCGCGGGAAGGACACGGCCAGGTAGTCCAGGTCCATGGCCGCGGCCAGCTTGATGTCGGCCTTGTCTTTTTCGGTCAGGGCCGGGGCGGTCAGGCCACCACCGCGACGGTTGATGCCCTTGTGGTCCGACAGCGGGCCGCCGATGGTCACGACGCAATGCAGTTCGGTGCTGGTGGCGGTTTCGACGCGCATCACCACGCGGCCGTCGTCGAGCAGCAGCTCGTCGCCCACGCCGCAGTCCTTGACCAGGTCCGGATAGTCGATGCCGACGATGTCCTGGTTACCTTCGGTCAGCGGGTGGCTGGTGGAGAAGGTGAACTTGTCACCGATCTTCAGCTCGATGCGCTTGTTGGCGAATTTGGCGATACGGATCTTCGGGCCTTGCAGGTCACCCAGCAGCGCGACGAAGCGGCCATGCTTGGCGGCCAGGTCACGCACCAGCTTGGCGCGAGCCTTGTGCTCGTCCGGGGTGCCGTGGGAGAAGTTCAGGCGGGCGACGTCCAGGCCAGCCAGAATCAGCTGTTCGAGAACTTCCGGCGAGTTACTGGCCGGGCCAAGGGTAGCGACGATTTTGGTACGACGGACGGACATGCAAAGACTCCTGAGTTCAAGCGCAACGAGAGGCTACTATGGTCCGCAGCTGTAGTCATTGTTCGTTTGCACTACTTATTCGTTTGTTTCTTTAAACGAACATTCCTGAAGATTTTCCAACGCGGGTCGATAACGTGCACAAGACAGGAGAACTCCCATGCGATTCGTGCTCATTGCTGCCCTGGCCGTCAGTGTTGTCGGCTGTACCCGCTGGTCGATGGACCACCATCTGAATACCGCCTACCGTGCCTATGACGCCGGCAACTGCGAACGGGTGATGCTCGAGCTGAGTCAGGTCGATCGCACGAGTCGTTCGCGCCGTTACATCCAGCCCGAGGTATCGATGCTGCGCGGACAGTGCCTGGAGCGGCAGAAACTGTTCCTCGATGCGGCGCAGACCTATCAGTACATCATCACCGAACACCCCAGCAGCGAATACGCCTACCGCGCCCGCGCCCGCCTGGAAACCCTGCGGCAACTGGGTCATTACCCTTCGCGCAGCAGCGCTCAGGCGCGTCCGACCGCGTTGTAACAATCGTCATCAGGCTATTGCTGATCCCGCGTGAACCTTGAGCTAACATCTGTGAGCCTGTTTTAGAGTATTGTTTCTAAAATGGGCCGGCCGGGGCCGACAGTCCTCGGCGCGACGATGCTGAATGACCTTCTTGAATAGCGATGCACGACATGTTCACGGACCGGCGGATCGAGCGGCACCAGTTGCCGTGTTTTTTGAAAGTGTTCAATCGGCTGACCGATCGACCCATCGGTTATCTGGGCAACGTCTCCGAAGACGGCTTCATGTTGATCAGCCAGTTGCCGATGTTGATCGGTGCCGATTTCGAGTTGCGCCTGCAGGTGCCCGGCCGCGACGGCCAGCTGCAATCGATCGAGATCACCGCCTCCTGCCGCTGGTGCCATGAAGATGTCACGCCCCATCATTACGACACCGGCTTCGTGCTGCTGCGCTCGCCTCCCGAGTACCGCGAGCTGGTGACGGCCTTGCGCAGCTACTTCAGTTTCTACCCGTTGCAGACCTCCGCCTGACCGTTACAGCGTCCCGGCCTTTTTCCAGCTGAGGTAACGGGTCACCAGTTCCGCCCCCAGTTCACCCGGCCGCACATCGAGCAGGGCAACGCCCTGGGCGCTCAGGCGCTCATGCAGGTCGGCACGGGCATTCAGGTAATTGATCGTGCCGCAGTAAGCCAGGGCGTCGGGCAGGTTGTGCACGGGCGCCTGGCGCAACTGATCGAGGACTTCCTCGCGCAGGCTGGCTACCAGCACTCGGTGCTGGCGCCCGAGGCGCTTGACCGCGGTCAGCAGCTCCTCGTCGTCCTCGTCCCGCAGGTTGGTCACCAGCACCACCAGGGCCCGGCGTTTCTGCCGCGCCAGCAGCTCGCTGGCGGCGGCCTGGAAGTCGGCGCAGCGCTGGCTGCTGTCCAGGTCGTAGACGGTGTTGAGCAAGGCGCTCAACTGGCCCGCGCCCTTGACCGGCGCCAGGTAGCGGCGACGCTCGCCGGCAAAGGTGCTCAGGCCCACCGCGTCGCCCTGGCGCAAGGCGACATAACTGAGCAGCAGGCAAGCGTTGAGCGCATGGTCGAAATGCGCCAGTTCACCGTCCTGGCTGCGCATGCGCCGGCCGCAGTCGAGCATGAAGACGATCTGCTGGTCACGTTCGTCCTGGTACTCGCGGGCAATCGGCGTGCGTTGCCGGGCGGTGGCTTTCCAGTCGATCTGGCGCAGGCTGTCGCCCTCGCGAAACTCGCGCAGCTGGTTGAACTCCAGGCCCAGGCCGCGACGCGGCTGTTGCCGTACGCCGATCTGGTTCAGCCAGTTGTCGACGGCCAGCAACCGGGCGCCGTAGAGGCGGGCGAAATCCGGATAGACGCGCGTGCTGTCGTTGAGTTTCAGCAATCGACGCGCCGACCACAGGCCCAGCGGGCTGGGCAGGCTGACCTCGCAGCGCTCGAAGTTGAAATGACCGCGCTTGAGCGGACGCACCCGATAACCCAGCTCCTGCGACTGGCCCGGCTCCAGGAGCAGCGACTGCGGCAGGTATTCGAAGCCCAGGCCATCCGGCACATGATCGAACAGATCCAGGGTCAGCGGCTGGGTAAAGGCGTGGCGAACCTCTAGGCGTACTTCGCTCCAGCGGCCCAGGGGCAGGCTACCGGGCAACTGGCGCCGGAGCTGGGGCGAAGGCAGGCGCCTGAGCCGGAAGGCGTCCAACATGGCCAGCAGCAACAGGGCCAGGAGCAGGCCCCAGGCAATCGCTTGCAGGTTGGCCGCGACCGCCAGGCCGTAGGCGCGCGCGGCGCCGAGCAGCACGTCCAGCGCCAGCAGGACGCCAAGCCAGGTCAGAAACAGGCGTGTGGGTTTCATCGCTTCGGCGGGCTCATAGTCATGAAGCTCACAGTCGCGGCGCCGGCACTTGATCGAGCAGTTGCTTGAGCACCTGCTCCACCGACAGGCCTTCGATATCCAGCTCCGGGGCGATCCGCACGCGATGGCGCAGCACCGCCAGGGCGCAGCCCTTGATGTCGTCTGGAATGACGAACTCGCCGCCGCGCAGCAAGGCCCTGGCCCGCGCCCCGCGGACCAGGGCGATCGACGCCCGCGGCCCGGCGCCGAGGGTCAGCCCCGGCCAACTGCGGGTGGCCCGGGCCAGCCGCACGGCATAGTCGAGGACCTGCTCGTCCAGCGGCAGGTCGCTGGCGATCCGCTGCAGGGCCAGCACGTCCTTGGCCTGCAGCAGGGTACGCAGCGGCTGCACGTCGAGCATGTCGGCCCGGGGCGAGCGGGTGACCTGGCGGACCATGTTCAATTCCTGGTCGCTGTCCGGGTAATCCATGCGCAGCTTGAGCATGAAGCGGTCGAGTTCGGATTCCGGCAGCGGGTAGGTGCCTTCCTGTTCGATCGGGTTCTGCGTGGCCAGGACCATGAAGGGCTGGGCGATGGGCAGTGCCCGGCCCTCGAGGGTGACCTGGCGTTCCTGCATGGCTTCGAGCAGGGCGGCCTGGGTCTTGGCCGGCGCGCGGTTGATCTCGTCGGCCAGCAGCAGGTTGGTGAACAAGGGACCCTTGCGCAGCTTGAACTGCTCGGTCTGCAGGTCGTAGACCGCATGGCCGGTGACATCGCTGGGCATCAGGTCCGGGGTGAACTGGATGCGCGCGAACTCGCCGCCAAAGCAACGGGCCAGGGCGCGCACCAGCAAGGTCTTGCCCAGCCCCGGCACGCCTTCGAGCAGCACGTGGCCGCCGGCGATCAGGGCGGTGAGCACGTCGTCGATCACCGCGTCCTGGCCGATCACGACCTTTTGCAGCTCGTGGCGCAGGGCCTGGGCCAACTGGCTGGCGCGCTGGCGTTGCTGGGCGGCATGCGCTTGCGCATGACCGGGCTCGGTGGCGGGAAGCGGTTCGGCGGGGAGGTCGCTCATAGGGCATTCCTGAGAGTTTGCAGGTGGGTGACCAGGCGGCTGAAGTCGGCGCTGGAAAGGCGTTGTACCGACTGGGGAGCCAGGGCCTGGCTGATGACGCTGTCCGGTTGCCGGGTGAGGTGGGCCAGTACCTGCCCTTGTTCGGCGGCAGTGAGTCGTTCGAAACCGGGATGTCGATGTTGGGCGCGGCGCAGGATGTCCTGGCGCAGGGCGTGCAGCAGCCCTTGCTGGCCGGTATGGCGCAACAGGAAACGGGCGCTGGCTTGCAGGTGCTCGCGCAACTGGCGCCGGGCCCGGGGCGTCGGGGCCTGCATCGGCCCGTGACGAACCCCGACATGCCACAGCCACAGGCCGAGCAGCGCGGCGAGGGCGACCAACGCCTGGGGGAAATACTTCAGCAGCAGGCTCCAGAGGCTGTCGTGATCGGTGTCGAACAGCAGGGTGACGTCGCTGTCGGCGCTCAGGTACCAGAGCAGCCAGGCGTTGTCGTATTTGGCGATGAGTGGGGTCTTCCAGATCTCGGCATCGGTGAGCACGGTAACCGAACCCTTGCCGTAGCTCAGTTGCATCATGTGGGTCGCCCGGGCGCTGTTGGCCCAGGACTGGGCGAGGTTGTCCGGGTCTTCCAGGTGGAAGTCGGTATCGAAACCGATATAGGCCGGCGCGTCTTCGTCTTCCAGGTAGAGCTTGGTCAGTTTCGGGTAGGGCTCTGTGCCGGCGCCGGGCGGCGGGGCTTTGAGGTCCTTGCTGAGAAACTGGCGCAGGTGCAGGCGATCGAGCAGCAGGTCGCCACTGCGTCCGGCCTCTTTGTTCCACAGCGCTTCGGCGACGAACAGCAGGCGCCCGCCGGCCCGGGCCCAGTCCAGCAGGTGCTCGACCTGTTGCGGCGTCATGTTCGAGCGCTCGCCCAGCAGCAACAGGCTGTGCTGTTCCGGCTTGAGGGTCGGCAGCACCTCCAGGCCGTTGGCGTGATGGACCTGCAAGCCGCGCTGGCGCAGGAACATTTCCGCCGCCAGGTAAGGGTTGGCGCGGGCTTGCGGGGAGGGGCCGTGATCGATGGTTTCCTGATAGGGCCGGGCGTTGAGGTAGAGGTACAGCAGCAAGCCGCCGAGCAGGCCGGCGACCAGCAGCGCGAGCAGCGGCAGCAGGCGCCGGTTCATCGTGGGGTTCTCGGGCCGAACAGGGTCCGCCAGCCATCGCACAGTTCCTGCTTCAACTGCGCGGGAGGCAGGCGATGACCGTAGGCCAGGTTCTGCCAGTGCAGGGTCAGGCTGCTGCTGAACGCCTGGAGCAGGGGCAACTGCAAGGCCTTGACCTGTTCGAGGACCTGGCCCTCGGTGTCCGCCGGTTTCAGCGGCAGGCGAAAGTCATGCAGCAGCCGGCTCAGCAGCGCTCGGTACAACAGCCCGAGGGCTTCGCGTGGCTGCTGTGGCCAGAGTGCTTCGGCCGCGCTGGCGACATCCTCGGGCAAGGCGTCGGGGTTGAGGTCCAGGCCGAACAACTGTTGCGGGGCGGCTCGCGCGGGAATCTTGCCCGGCAGCGCTCGACGGCCGACAAAAGCCCGCAGCCATTCACGATGACGCCACACCAGCAAGGCCAGCGCTCCCAGCAGCAGGGCCCAGAGCAGGATCTCCAGGGCCTTGGCCGCGGCGCCGAAGACGCTGCTGTCGAGCCGATCGGTCAGGGCCTTGAGCCAGCCCGGCAGCTCAGAGTGTTCAGCGCTTTTCGGGCTGTCTTCGGCGAACCGGTAACGGGTCACGGTCTGCGGGTTCTTGAAGGGCGGTTGGTCGAGGATCTGGTGGATGCTGTCTTTCGCGGCCTGGCTGGTCAGCGGTTGTTCCAGCAGGCGCGGGCTGTCGGGAGCGGCGAGCGGCTCGGCGGCCCAGGCCTCGGGCGCCAGGGGCAGCAGGCTCAGGCTGCCCAGAACCAGCAGCACGGCGACGCCGCTCAAGCGTTGGCGCAGGCGGCGCAGCACCAACTCGATGTCCCAGGCTTCCAGCAGCGTGCGGCGATTGAGGTAGAGGCTGAAGCCGCAGGCGACGTACACCGGCTCCCAGACAATCAGGATCAGCGCATAAAAGGCGTTGGTCAGGTGTTCGAGCCAGAGCCAGTCCTGCTCGGCGGCGGCGATCAACGTCTGCCAGTCCCAGTCCAGCTCGATCTGTTGTGGCAGCAGTAGATAGAACAGCGCCAGCAGGCCGATCCACAAAACGCCTTCCAGGTGCACGCCGATCAGGGTCAGCCAGTGCGCGGCCCCGGCATAACGCTGTTGCAGCACCCGCACCCGTTGCTGGCGCGCCTCGCCGCTCAGGCCCTCGAGTTGCACCACGGGCATGATGAAGCTGCGGCTCAGGCTCAGGCGCCGCCAGGTCAGGCTGGCCAGCAGTTGCGGCTTGAGCAGCCTGGGCCATTGGCGCAGGGCTTGGCGCAAGGTCGGGGTTTCGCCGAACAGGGCCTTGGCGAGGATGTACAGCGGCAGCCGTTCGAAGGCCGGCTTGAGCCACCAGAACAGCAGCAGGGCAAGGGTGGGCGAGTCCCAGAGCAGCAGGCTGAGCAGGGCGAACACCGGCAGGGTGATCAGCGCCCAACTGGTCATCAGCAGGCGCCGGTGACGCTGGCTCAGCAATACGCCCAGGTCCATGGCTTCCCAGGTGGTGCGCGGGCGAATCACCACGCTGGCTTCACTCAGGCGCATGACGGCGTCCAGCGAATATCAGGTAGGCCAGGACCAGCAGCCAGCAGGTGCCGCCGACCAGGTATTTGATCCAGGCCGCGGGCCAGGTCAGGGAGGACCAATAGGCTTCGATGAACGCGGCGATCAGCAGGAACAGGATGACCCCGCAGATCAACCGCACGCTGGTGCGCGCAGCCAGCAGCAAGGCTTCGCCGCGGGGCAGGCGCCCGGGGGCGATCAGCGCCCAGCCCATTTTCAGCCCCGCCGCGCCAGCCAGGGTGATGGCGCTGAGCTCGAAGGCGCTGTGGCCGACGACAAACGACCAGAAGGTGGCGCCATAGCCGATCTGGGTCAGGTGGCCGGCCACCGCGCCGATGGTCAGGCCGTTGAAGAACAGGAAGAACAGGCTCCCCAGGCCGAACAGCAGGCCGCTGGCAAAGGTCTGAAAGGCGATGCCGATGTTGTTCATGATGTAGTAGCCGAACATCATCCAGTCTTCGCCGGCGGCCCGGTTGGCGAGGCGGCCCAGGCGACTGGCGTCCGGATCGTAGAGGCGTTGCATTTCGGCCACCTGTTGCGGGCTGACCACGCTGTAGATCAGTTCGGGCACCAGGTACACCAGCAGGCCGATACCCAGCAGGCTGCCAAAGAACACCAGGCTGGCGGCCAGGACGAAGCGCCACTGTTCGCGCACCAGCTGCGGGAAGCCGGCCAGGATGAAGCCCAGGACCCGGGCGCCCAACGGGCTGCGTTGGCGATAGAGTTGCTGATGGCCACGTAGCGCCAGTTGCTGCAGCGGGTCGACCAGGAAACTGCTGTAGCCGCGCTCCTGGGCCAGGGCCAGGTGTTGGCACAAACGGCGGTAATCCTCAGGGAAGCGGGCGCAGGTCTCGGGCGTCGCCTGGCCGCGTTCCAGTTGCTCGAGCTGTTCGCGCAGGCGCTGCCACAAGGCTTGATGACGGCTTTCGAACAGGCTCTGTTTCATGTCGGCCCCAGCAGCCCGCGGGCGATACCGTTGAGTTCGGCGCTGGCCTGCGCGGGCGTTACATGCAGGGGCTCGGCGAGCAGGGCGGCCAGTTCCTGGACCCGTTGCGCGGACAGTTGCTCCTGGCGTTCGGCGAAGCTGAGGATGGCCCGCTGTTCGGCCAGGCTCAGGGCGAAGGCGGCGGTTTTGGCGGCCACTGCCGGCAGGGTCGGGCGGACCACCGGCTGCTCGCGGTAGACCACCAGCGTGCCGGCGGCCAGGTCACCGAGGCGCTTGAAGGTCGGGTGCTGCAGGCAACTGATGGCGCCGAGAAAATAACCGAACGGCAGCATGTCGACAAAACGCAGCAGGTTGCGGGTCAGGGAAGGGCCCCAGCCGATCGGCGTGCCATCGTCCTGCACGACCCGCAAGCCCATCAGTTGCTTGCCGGGCGAGCAGCCCTGGTTCAATACCTCGAACAGCACCATGTACCACCAACTGACCAGAAACAGCAGGATCGAGCCCAGCCCCATGCCGAGCTGTCCGAGAAACCCCAGGACAATAAACAGCAGGCCGAGGATCAGGCCGCGAAAGCCCAGGTCGATGGTAAAGGCCAGGGCGCGCGACATCAGCCCCGCCGGTCGCAGCGGCAGGTCGATGCCTTCTGGCGTTTCGACCTGGTAGCGGGTGTCCAGTGGCGGGGGCAATGCTTTCCCTGGCAGTGCTGTCGTCTCGAGCATAGGCAACTTGAGGCTGGCCTGGTGGCGATGGATGACCGCCTGATGCTAGCAGTGTCGGAGGGGCGAACGACATCATTAACTGTCCGCGTGACGTGCGCCGTTACCCTTGAATCGCAAGAAGGCTGGCCGCGGCCGGTGCCAAGCGCCTAGACTTTGCCGGTCTTTTGCTCAGGAACAGCCCGTGACTTCCATCTTCTGGTACGACTACGAAACCACCGGCATCAACCCGCGCTGCGATCGGCCGTTGCAGGTGGCAGGGATTCGCACCGACTTCGAACTCAACGAGATCGGCGAGCCGGTCAATCTCTATTGTCAGCCCAGCGACGACATCCTGCCCCATCCGGCGGCCTGCATGATCACCGGTATTACCCCGGGCCGGCTGGCCGAGCAGGGGTTGAGCGAAGCCGATTTCATGACCCGGGTGCACGCCCAGCTGGCGGCGCCGGGCACCTGTGGCGCCGGCTATAACACCCTGCGCTTCGACGACGAGATGACCCGCTACAGCCTGTACCGGAATTTCTTCGACCCTTACGCCCGCGAGTGGCAAGGCGGCAACAGTCGCTGGGACTTGATCGATGTGGTGCGTACCGCCTATGCCTTGCGCCCGGAAGGGATCGTCTGGCCGCGGGACGAGGAAGGGCGGGTGACCCTGAAGCTGGAGCGCCTGACCGCCGCCAATGGCATCGATCACGGGCATGCCCATGAAGCGCTGTCCGATGTGCGCGCCACCATTGCCTTGGCCAAGTTGATTCGCGACAAGCAGCCGAAGTTGTATGAATGGCTGTTCCAGTTGCGCAGCAAACAGAAGGTCATGGACCAGATCCGCCTACTGCAACCGCTGGTGCATATCTCCGGGCGCTTTTCCGCGGCGCGCAGTTATGTCGGCGTGGTCCTGCCGCTGGCCTGGCACCCGCGCAATCGCAACGCCCTGATTGTCTGCGACCTGCACCTGGACCCGCAGGGATTGCTCGACCTGGACGCCGAGACGCTGCGCCAGCGCCTGTATACCCGCCGCGAAGACCTGGCCGAAGGTGAGTTGCCGGTGCCGTTGAAGCTGATCCATATCAACCGCTGTCCGGTCGTCGCGCCGCTGAATGTATTGCGTGGCGAAGACCAGCAACGTTTGCAACTGGACATGGCGGAATATAAGGCCCGGGCACTGCGGCTAAGTGACGCACAAGAAGTTTGGCGGGATAAACTTGCGGCTATTTATGGCAGCGAGGATTTTGCCCCCAGCCTCGATCCCGAGCAACAGTTGTACGACGGTTTTATCGGCGATCGCGACCGACGCTTATGCGAACAAGTGCGCAATGCCGAGCCGCTTCATTTAGGGCAAGAGCAATGGCCGTTCGATGATGAACGTTTGCCGGAATTATTATTTCGTTATCGCGCCCGTAACTTTCCTGAAACCTTGAATGGGGAGGAGCAAGAGCGCTGGAAAACATTCTGCCAGCAGCGCCTGTGCGACCCGCAGTGGGGAGCGCCCAATACCCTGGAAAGTTTCAATCAGGCGGCTGCAGAACTACTGGCGAGTGCTACATCGATTCAGCGTCAGGTGCTGGATGAATGGCAGGATTACAGCCGGTCGCTGGCCCTGCGCTTCGGCCTTTGATTGTTCGGCTTAGAACATTTCGGGTATTTGCCGAAAATAAAAAAACGCCAGCAAGCTGGCGTTTTTTCATAAGGTCGCAAATCCCTCTGTGACGGGCCTACGGCTTAACCCAGCAGGGTTGCCCAGCCTTCGACCACGTCGCCGCCCCACTTGGCTTTCCACTCTTTCAGGGTTTTGTGGTTGCCACCCTTGGTTTCGATGACTTCGCCGTTGTGCGGGTTCTTGTATTGTTTGACCTTGCGCGCGCGCTTGGTGCCGGTAGTTTTGGCGGCAACACGTGGCGCCTTAACTTTCGAGTCCGGATCCAGCAGCGCAATGATGTCGCGCAGGGACTTGGAGTATTCACCCATCAGGGCGCGCAGTTTGCCTTCGAATTCCAGCTCGGCTTGCAGTTTGTCGTCTTGCGACAGGTTCTTCAAACGGGCTTGCAGCTCTTTGATAGCTTCTTCTGTGGCGCGGTATTCGTTGATCAGGGACATGAGAATTGCCTTATGTTGAGTGCTGAGTGGCAGGTGACAGTGGCGTAATAATAGTCAGGCAGTTTGCTCAAGTAAACAATAAAGCCAGCTTTTATTTAATTTGATTAGAGTGTTTAGCAAAGAAGCTGAGTGATGAGTTAAATGTTGTGAGCGAGTCCGCAGGAATATTTCCCAAAGAGTTATAGGACTATTTCCAAGTGTGACTGATTTCCCGCTCGCATCGGGCATGAGCCCTACAGGCGGCTCAGAGGAATCGGATTCCGACATCACGAATACTGCAGTTTTGTCGCGCAATCGCTAGAATGGCGGCCTTTGCGAAGTTCTGGAGTTTCCCCCTCATGCGCACTTTTCGGTTGGTGATTTCTTGCCCGGACCGCGTTGGCATCGTTGCCAAAGTCAGTAACTTTCTGGCGTCCCACAACGGCTGGATCACTGAAGCCAGTCACCACTCGGATGACCTGAGCGGCTGGTTCTTCATGCGTCACGAAATACGTGCCGACTCTTTGCCGTTCGGTCTTGAAGCCTTCCGTGAAGCCTTCGCACCGATTGCCGAAGAATTCTCGATGGACTGGCGCATCACCGATACCGCGCAGAAGAAGCGCGTGGTGTTGATGGCCAGCCGCGAGTCCCATTGCCTGGCTGACCTGTTGCATCGCTGGCACAGCGACGAACTCGACTGCGAAATCTCCTGTGTGATTTCCAACCACGACGATTTGCGCAGCATGGTCGAGTGGCATGGCATTCCTTATTACCACGTACCGGTCAACCCACAGGACAAGGAGCCGGCGTTCGCCGAGGTCTCGCGCCTGGTCAAGCAGCACGACGCCGAAGTGGTGGTACTGGCGCGCTACATGCAAATCCTGCCGCCGGAACTGTGCAGCGAATACGCGCACAAGGTGATCAACATCCACCACAGCTTCCTGCCGTCGTTCGTCGGCGCCAAGCCTTACCACCAGGCCTCCCTGCGCGGTGTGAAGCTGATCGGCGCGACCTGCCACTACGTGACCGAAGAGCTGGACGCCGGTCCGATCATCGAGCAGGACGTGGTCCGTGTCAGCCACAGCGACAGCATCGAAGACATGGTGCGTTTCGGCCGTGACGTCGAGAAGATGGTCCTGGCCCGTGGCCTGCGCTACCACCTGGAAGACCGCGTGCTGGTGCACGGTAACAAGACTGTAGTGTTCTGATCGAGAGTGCTCTGGTCAAAAGTGTTCTGATCGAATTCGCCGGGCCCGGGCATCCAAGCTCCAGGCCCGGCGATTTTTCATGAGGATCGGCCGATGAGTGATCCACTGGATAAAGCCACATCCAAGGCACCCGCCACCCTGGGGGAGGGCTGCCTGAGCCGCTACGACCCGGACGACATGAGTGCCGAGGACGGTACCGAGTTTCCCGGCGCCGCCGAGTTGTGGCAGCAGTTGCAGCAGGATGGCCCGGATACAGAGCCGCCTAAGCCTGCTTGAGCTTCATCAGGGTGCGCAGCAAGGGGCGCCCGACCATCAGCAGGAATACCGGCCCGCCGGCCAGCAGATAGAAATAGTAGGTAACGGCCCGCCAGATCAGGATGGCCGCGGCCGCCGTCGATTTCCCCACCATGGGCGCCAGCAGCGCCGCCGATGTCAGTTCCGCCGCTCCCGCGCCGCCGGGCAGCAGGCTGAATTGCCCTGCGCTCAGGGCGAGCATCTGGATCAGGAAGGTCCAGGCCCATTGCAGGTCCACCCCCAATCCGCGCAACGCCAGGTACAGCACGCTGTAGCGCAGCGCCCAATGCATGCAGGTCAGGGCAAAGACCCCCGTCAGGGTTTGCCAGGGCAGTTTCAGGCTATCGCCGAAGGCCTTGAGGAAGTGCAACCACTTGCGCGCCAGGCGTCGACGGGTAGCGGGGCGAACCTTGAAGGGCGCAAGCAGATGGCCGCTGAGCAGGATCAGGCGACGGTGGTAGCGGGCTATCGCCAGGCAGATGCATAACCCGCCGAACAGCGAAAGGCTGCTGAGGACCAGTAGCCATTCCATGCGCTGGCTGAGGTTCTGGAACAGCGCGTAGAACAGGATCCCGAGCAGCGCGCAGAGGAAAAACAGCAGGTCGCTCAGCTGATCCATGGCAAACACCGCGCTGCCGCGCGCCGGGCGCACGCCATTGCGCGCCAGCAGGGCCATCAAGGTCAGGGGGCCACCACTGCCGCCAGGCGTGGCGCACATGGCGAACTCGGTGGACATCACCACCGCGAGGCTCTTCCAGCGTCCCAGCTGGCCGCGATGTCGGCCCAGCAACAGGCTCAGGCGCAACGAATTGATGACCCAGCACAGCAGGATCATGCTCAGCATGCCCAGCAGCAACGGCAGGGAAAAACGCTGGACCCGCCCCCACAGTTCGCCGCCGCCCAGCAACAGCGGCACCAGGATCGCCGCCAGCAAGGCCATGGCCAGCCAGATCGCCCGGCTCATGGGGTACCGCGCGCCCTTGGCGGCTGGGTGTCGAGCCAGTCGGCCTTGGTCAGCGGCTTTCGTCCTTGTTCCAGCAGGCGCTCGAGGGTGTCCAGCCAGTACTGGCGCGAGTCGGGGTAACGCATGTCCACCGGGTGCAGGCCGAGGCGAATCACTGGTGCCTGTTGCCAGCGTCGTTCACGTTGCAGGCTGACGAGCCGGGAGGCTTTCCGGCGCCAGGCGCTGCGGGCACTCCACACCAGGCCGGGGGCGGCGACCGGCGAGAAGTCCGGCAGCCGGTACAGCTGCTGCGGGCCGCTGGTGTAGCGCAGGGGCAGCTGGCGCAGGGCCTGGCGTGTGCCCGGGCTCATCAGCCAGGCGGGGGCGACGAACCCCTGCAGGGGCCAGTTATAGCGCTGGAACAGTTCCAGGCCGGCATGCAGGCGTGCCAGGGCGGCGTTTTCCGAGAGGCTGTAGAACTCGCCCTCATGGGTGTACACGCGGCGCATGAACCAGTCATACGGGGTGCGCGGTGGCGGACACTCGTCGCAATGGAAGTAACCGTGCAGCACCAGTTCGTCGCCCCGTTCCAGGCGCGCGCTGAGCAGCCGGCGAAAACCAGGGTGAGCGTCGAGCGGGTTGTGCCGGTGAAAATCCGGTACCACCAGCCAGGTCATCGGTACGTTGCCCATGGCATCGACGGCTTCGACGAAGGCTTGGTAGTCGATCCAGGTCTGTGGCGCGACATCGTGCAATACCAGCAGCACGCTGGGCACGCCGGCGGACTCAACCATGGGCTCGCATCGGCTGTTGAATGCCGAGCACGGCGCGGTAGTGTTCCAGCAGGCTGGCGACCACCGTATCCCAGGCGTAGTAGCGTTCGACATGGCGGCGCGCCCGTTGGCCCCGCTCGGCGCAGCCTTGGGCGAACAACTCCTGCACGGCCTGGGCCATCGCCAGCGGATTGTTTGGCGCGCACAGCAGGCCACCTTCCGCGGTGACGATTTCCTGGAAGGCCCCGGCGGCCACCGCCACCACGGGAATGCCGCTGGCCATGGCTTCCAGGATCACCAGGCCAAAGGTTTCCTGGTCCCCGGCATGGATCAGGGCGTCGGCGCTGGCCATCAGGCGGGCGACCTGAGGGGCCGGGCAGAACTCGTCGATCACGGTGACATTCTCCGGCACCGCGGTCGGCATGGCCGAGCCCACCAGCAACAGGTGGTAGCGCTTGCCCAGGCGCTGCATGCAGTTGAGCAGCACCGGCAGGTTCTTTTCCTTGGAGCCGCGACCGGCAAAGATCAGCAGGCGGCTGTCTTCGGCAATCCCCAGTTCGGCGCGCAGGCCAGGGTCGCGGTGACTCGGGAGGAAGGTCTGCAGGTCCACGCCCAGCGGTTGCACATAGACGTTGCGCACGCCGAGGCCGATCAGTTTGTCGGCCATGACCTGGCTGGGGGCCAGGACCCGGTCGAAATTGCCGTACAGCTTGCGCACGTAGGCCTCGACATTCGGGGTGAACCAGGGGCCCATGCGGTTGCTGACCAGCAGCGGCAGGTCCGAGTGATAAAAGCCGATCACAGGTACATCCAGCTGGCGGCGGGCATCCAGGGCCGCCCAGGCGGTGAGGTAGGGGTCGCCGACTTCGATCAGGTCCGGTTGCAGGTCATGGAGCACATTGCGCCAGGGCCCCAGGCGCAGGGGAAAACGGTAGCCCTTGCCAAAGGGCAGGGCGGGAGCGGGGACTTTATAGATGCCGTCGCGTTCGCTGAAGTGAGCCCCGGGGATCAGCAAACTGTGGCGGATTCCTGGTTGGCGTCCCAGGCGACGATGCTTGGCGTCCAGATAAGTGCGCACGCCACCGCTGGCAGGGGCGTAGAACATGGTTATGTCAGCGATATGCACGATGATCATCCCTCCGATCCGTTGTTCTCCCTAGGGTTGACCCTTATCAAGGATAGATGTTCGGTCGGGATGCCGTGGCGCTTGGCGACGCGTCTGGATGAACGGTTTGCTGCGGATACAGGGGCGATTGTTGCCCGCCGGTGCCTGGTTTGGCCAGGTACCGGCTGGCGGAAGGGTCAGATACGGAAGCTGCCGACCAGTTGTTTCAGGCGGGCGGCTTGCTGCTCCAGGTCGGAACAGGCGCGCAGGGTCGATTGCAGGTTTTCCACCCCTTCCTGATTCAGGGTGTTGATCTCGGTGATGTCCATGTTGATCGACTCCACCACCGAGGTCTGTTCCTCGGTCGCGGTGGCGACCGACTGGTTCATGCCGTCGATCTCGCCGATGCGCTGGGTCACGCTGTTCAGGCGTTCGCCGGCCTGGTTGGCGATCTCCACGCTGTCCTGGCTGTGGCGCTGGCTGTTGCCCATGGTGCTGACCGACTCGCGGGCCCCGACTTGCAGCTCCTCGATCATGGTCTGCACCTGTTGCGCCGATTCCTGGGTGCGATGGGCCAGGTTGCGCACTTCATCGGCCACCACGGCAAAACCGCGCCCGGCCTCGCCCGCCCGCGCCGCTTCGATGGCGGCGTTGAGGGCCAGCAGGTTGGTCTGCTGGGAGATGCTGGTGATGACTTCGAGGATCTGCCCGATGTTCACGGTCTTGCTATTGAGGGTTTCGATGTTGCTGCTGGAGGCGCTGATCATGTCCGACAGCTGGTTCATCGCCAGGATGCTGCGGTCCACCACCTGCTGGCCGTCCTCGGCCAGGCTGCGCGCGTCGCTGGCCTGTTGCGAGGCCTGGGCGGCGTTGCGGGCGATTTCCTGGGCGGCGGCGCCGAGCTGATTGATCGCCGCGGCCACGCTGTTGGTGCGGCTGGCCTGCTCGTCGGAGTTGAGCATCGACGAATTGGAGGCGCTGACCACCCGCAGGGCGACTTCGTTGACGTGCTCGGTGGCCGACGACACTTCGCGGATCGAACCGTGGATGCGCTCCACGAAGCGGTTGAACGCGGTGCCGAGGATGCCGAATTCATCCTGGTTCTGGATGGTCAGGCGACGGGTCAGGTCGCCTTCGCCGTCGGCGATGTCCTGCATGGCGCGGGTCATGACGTGCAGGGGCTGCATCAGCACCCGGATCAGCATGCCCAGCAGGGCGATGATGATGGCCACGGCGATGATAGTGGCAATGATGGCGGAGGCGCGGAACTCGCTGAGCATCGAGAACGCCTTGTCCTTGTCCACGGACAGGCCGATGTACCAGTTCACCGACGGCAGGCCCTTGATCGGGGTGAAGGTGACGATGCGGGTCTTGCCCTCGACTTCGATTTCGCTGAAGTCGCCACTGATGCGTGGTGTGTTCTGCGGATAGGCCTCGCTCAGGCTCTTCATCACCAGCGCCTTGTCCGGGTGCACCAGGATCTTGCCGTCGGCGCTGACCAGGAAGGCATAGCCCATGCCGTCGAAATCCAGGGCATTGAGGGTTTCGACCAGAGTCTGCAGGCTCAGGTCGCCACCCACCACGCCGATGCTCTGCCCGGCATGACGCGAGGCGGTGGCGACGGAAATGATCAACTGGCCGGTGGCTGCATCTATATAGGGTTCGGTGAGGGTCGAGCCGCTGCTGCTTTCGGCGCCCTTGTACCAGGGGCGAACGCGGGGATCGAAACCGTCGGGCATCTTCGCATCCGGGCGGATGGTGAAGCTGCCGCTGGCATCGCCCAGGTAGGAGGCCATGAAGGTCGAGGTCAGGGCCTTCTGTTCGAGCAGGCTGGCGACCTTGGTCGATTGCGGGTCGATCGCCAGGTTCTGTGCCAGGTTTTCGATCAGCAGGATGCGCCCGGTGAGCCAGGTCTGGATGTTGCTCGCGGTCACATCGCCCATTTCATGCAGGTAATTGTCCAGGTCTTCGCGGATCGCGTTGCGCTGTAAATAGTCGTTGTACAGCGTGAAGGAGGCGAAGGCAGTAATAACGATGAGGGCGGCGGCAAGCAGGATTTTATGGCTGAAGCGCAGGTTTTTGTTCATGGCTTGTGGTGTCCGCTAGGTCTTAATGTCACGAGCGTGCTCTTATAAAAGCGCGCAAAATGGGCGGGGTTGAAAGTAAGTTGATATTTCCACCTCTCCTTGGGGAATTATCTGGCCTATTTTTCAGTCTTTTCTGATCTATCGGCCGGTCAAGGCTAAAGATTAACCATGGGTGACAAAATGCCGGATTCATCGCAACTCGTTATCGGTGCCGATCTCGCGGGGCAACCGATTGCCCAGGCCATGCGCCTGGCAAATCGTCACGGGCTGGTGGCAGGCGCTACCGGGACAGGGAAAACCGTCACCTTGCAACGGCTGGCAGAAACCTTCAGCGATGCCGGTGTCGCGGTGTTCGCCGCGGACATCAAGGGTGACCTGTGTGGCCTGGGTGCCGCGGGCAATCCCCAGGGCAAGGTTGCCGAACGTATTGCCGGGATGCCGTGGCTGGACCACAAGCCCCAGGCTTATCCGGTCACGTTGTGGGACATTCACGGGCAGTCCGGCCACCCGCTGCGGACCACCCTGAGTGAAATGGGCCCGCTGCTGCTGGGCAGCCTGCTGGAGCTGACCGACAGCCAGCAATCGGCGTTGTATGCGGCATTCAAGGTGGCTGACCGCGAAGGCCTGTTGCTGCTCGACCTGAAAGACCTCAAGGCGTTGCTCAACCACCTCAAGGACAACCCGCAGCTGCTGGGGGATGACGCGGCGCTGATGACCACCGGCTCCAGCCAGGCCTTGTTGCGGCGCCTGGCCATCCTGGAACAGCAGGGCGCCGAAGCCCTGTTCGGCGAACCGGCCCTGCAACTGGAAGACATTCTGCAGCCGGCCAGTGACGGGCGCGGGCGGATTCACCTGCTCGACGCCAGCCGCCTGGTGCATGAGGCGCCCAAGGTCTATGCGACCTTCCTGTTGTGGCTGCTGGCCGAGCTGTTCGAGCAGTTGCCGGAGCGCGGCGATGCGGAAAAGCCGCTGCTGGCGCTGTTTTTCGACGAGGCCCACCTGTTGTTCGCCGGCACGCCCAAGGCGTTGCAGGAGCGGCTGGAGCAGGTGGTGCGGCTGATTCGCTCCAAAGGCGTGGGCGTGTACTTCGTCACCCAGTCGCCAGGCGACTTGCCGGACGACGTGCTGGCGCAACTGGGGCTGCGCGTCCAGCACGGCTTGCGGGCATTCACCGCCAAGGAACAGAAATCCTTGCGCGCCGTGGCGGACGGCTTCCGGCCGAACCCGGCGTTCGATGCCCTGTCGGTGCTCACCGAACTGGGGATTGGCGAGGCGCTGGTCGGTACCCTGCAGGAAAAAGGTACGCCGGAGATGGTCCAGCGAGTGCTGGTGGCACCGCCGCAGTCGCGCATCGGGCCGTTGACCGAGGCCGAGCGAGTGGCGCTGATCAACAGTTCGCCATTGGTCGGTCGTTATGACAAGCCGATCGACCGCGAGTCGGCCTATGAAGTGCTGATGGGCCGCAAGGGGCTGGCACCGGAGGCCGAGGCTGCGCCGGGCAAACCGGCCGCCGAGGAGCCGAGCTTTACCGATCGGGCCGGCGAGTTCCTCGGTACCGCCGCCGGTCAGGCCCTGAAGTCCGCCATGCGCCAGGCCGCCAATCAGTTGGGGCGGCAGCTGGTGCGTGGGCTGATGGGGTCTCTGCTGGGTGGCAGCAAGCGCCGCTGATCGGCGACTGGCCAGTTACGTCCGTGGTTTGGCGTGGCTGGCCAGGCGCTCCAGGGCGGCGCGCAGGTTGGGATCGGTGATGCCGTCGGCAGTGGCCTGAATGGTCTCGGCGGCGTTGCTCGACAGATCCATGGTGTGTCCGGTCGCACCGCGTTGCACGGTGGGAGGCTGCACTTTGAACAGAATCCGCGTCAGATTGTTGAACTCATTGAATTCCAAAAGCTGACGTTGCAGGCGTTTTTGCTGATAACGCAGGCGCGTTGCCCAATGGCCGTCGGTGACGATCAGCAGCAGGCTGCCTTCGCGCCAGGAGGCAACGTGGCAGTGCTCGCGCGCGGCCGGTTGCAGCTGGCTTTCCAGCAGGCGCTGCAAGTGCGCCAGGCGCTGGGCGTGGCCGAGTATGGCTTTGAGAGGCTTGGCTTCGCGAAGGAGTACGGCGGGTGCTCTGGCCGTAAGAGGGCGAAATGCCATGATCAGACACCTGAAGTTACAGAGCCGCCATGGTAGCAGAAAGCGCCGGCCTGGCCTCGCTCATCGCTGCGACGAGGCTTTATCCATTAAATCAATGGTTAACTTCGTACTTGTCCGGGTTGAAACTGACGCAAAAGGCCTTATTGTAAGTGGGCCCCGTCACAGCGCTGTACCAGCATCGTGGAATAACGCCACTTTCCTCACCATCGTTTCCGGGTAGAATACTCGTTCGCATGCGGCCATGAGGGCTGCACGGGCGACTCACGGGGCCGCCCTCCATCCCTATGTGTGGAAGATCCTGCCGATATGTTTGCGCCTTTGTTAAAGAAACTTTTTGGAAGCAAGAACGAGCGTGAAGTCAAACGCATGCTCAAGACGGTACAGATCGTCAATGCCTTCGAAGAGCAAATGGTGGCCCTTTCGGACGATCAGTTGCGCGCCAAGACTGCAGAGTTCAAGGCCCGCATAGCCAAAGGTGAATCCCTCGACAAGCTGCTTCCCGAAGCCTTTGCGGTCGCCCGCGAAGCCGGCAAGCGGGTCATGGGTATGCGCCACTTCGACGTACAGTTGATCGGCGGCATGACCTTGCATGAGGGCAAGATCGCCGAAATGCGTACCGGTGAAGGCAAGACCCTGGTGGCAACACTGGGCGTTTACCTCAACGCGCTGTCCGGCAAGGGCGTGCACGTGGTCACGGTGAACGACTATCTGGCCCGCCGCGACGCCAACTGGATGCGCCCGCTCTATGAATTCCTCGGCCTGACGGTCGGCGTGGTCACGCCGTTCCAGCCGCCGGAAGAGAAGCGTGCTGCCTACGCCGCCGACATCACCTACGGCACCAACAACGAATTCGGTTTCGACTACCTGCGCGACAACATGGCTTTCAGCATGGAAGACAAGTTCCAGCGCGAGCTCAATTTTGCCGTGATCGACGAAGTCGACTCGATCCTGATCGACGAGGCCCGTACCCCGCTGATCATCTCCGGCCAGGCCGAAGACAGCTCCAAGCTCTATACCGAGATCAACAAGCTGATCCCGCGCCTTGAGCAGCACATCGAAGAAGTGGAAGGCGAGGTCACCAAGGCCGGTCACTTCACCGTCGATGAGAAGACCCGCCAGGTCGAGCTCAACGAAGCCGGTCACCAGTTCATCGAAGAGATGCTGACCCAGGCCGGCCTGCTGGCGGAGGGCGAGAGCTTGTACTCGGCGCACAACCTGGGCTTGCTGACCCACGTGTATGCCGGTCTGCGCGCACACAAGCTGTTCAACCGCAACGTCGAGTACATCGTCCAGGATGGCCAGGTAGTCCTGGTGGACGAGCACACCGGTCGTACCATGCCGGGCCGCCGTCTGTCCGAAGGCCTGCACCAGGCCATCGAAGCCAAGGAAAACCTGAATATCCAGGCCGAGAGCCAGACCCTGGCGTCGACCACCTTCCAGAACTACTTCCGTCTGTACACCAAGCTGTCCGGCATGACCGGTACTGCGGACACCGAAGCCTTCGAGTTCCATCAGATCTACGGTCTGCAGGTGATGGTCATTCCGCCGAACAAGCCGCTGGCTCGTAAAGACTACAACGACCTGGTGTTCCTGACCGCGGACGAGAAATACGCCGCGATCATCAACGACATCAAGGAATGCATGACCCAGGGCCGTCCGGTTCTGGTGGGCACCGCGACCATCGAAACTTCCGAGCACATGTCCAACCTGCTCCAGAAGGAAGGCATCGAGCACAAGGTCCTGAACGCCAAGTTCCACGAAAAAGAAGCGGAAATCATTGCCCAGGCCGGCCGTCCGGGCGCCCTGACCATCGCCACCAACATGGCCGGTCGCGGTACCGACATCCTGTTGGGCGGTAACTGGGAAGTCGAAGTCGCCTCCCTGGAAAACCCGACCCCTGAGCAGATTGCCCAGATCAAGGCCGACTGGCAGAAGCGTCACCAGCAGGTGCTGGAGTCCGGTGGCCTGCAGGTGATCGCGTCCGAGCGTCACGAATCGCGCCGTATCGACAACCAGCTGCGTGGTCGTGCCGGTCGTCAGGGCGACGCCGGTTCCAGCCGTTTCTACCTGTCCCTGGAAGACAGCCTGATGCGCATCTTCGCCTCCGACCGGGTGAAGAACTTCATGAAGGCCCTGGGGATGCAGTCCGGCGAAGCGATCGAGCACCGCATGGTGACCAACGCGATCGAAAAGGCCCAGCGCAAGGTAGAAGGCCGCAACTTCGACATCCGCAAGCAACTGCTCGAGTTCGACGACGTCAACAACGAACAGCGTAAAGTGATCTATCACATGCGTAACACGTTGCTGGCCGCGGACAACATCGGCGAGACCATCTCCGACTTCCGCCAGGACGTGCTCAACGCCACCGTCAGCGCGCACATCCCTCCACAATCGCTGCCTGAACAGTGGGACGTGGCCGGTCTGGAAGCTGCGTTGCAGAGCGACTTCGGTGTGACCCTGCCGATCCAGCAATGGCTCGACGAAGACGATCACCTGTACGAAGAAACCCTGCGCGAGAAGCTGCTGAACGAACTGGTGGCGGCGTACAACGAGAAAGAAGACCAGGCCGGTGCCGAAGCACTGCGCACCTTCGAGAAGCAAATCGTCCTGCGCGTCCTGGACGACCTGTGGAAAGATCACCTGTCGACCATGGATCACCTGCGTCACGGTATTCACCTGCGTGGTTATGCGCAGAAGAACCCGAAACAGGAATACAAGCGCGAGTCCTTCACCCTGTTCTCCGAGCTGCTGGATTCCATCAAGCGCGACTCGATCCGTGTGCTGTCGCACGTTCAGGTTCGTCGCGAGGATCCGATCGAGGAAGAGGCGCGCCTGCGCCAGGAAGCCGAGGCACTGGCTCAGCGCATGCAGTTCGAGCACGCCCAAGCCCCGGGCCTGGAGCAGCCGGAAGCGCTGGAAGAGGGCGTCGATGTCGACGTGGCCCTGGCCTCCGCTCCGGTACGCAACGAGCAGAAACTGGGCCGCAACGAACTGTGCTACTGCGGTTCGGGCAAGAAGTACAAACACTGTCACGGCCAGATCAACTAAGATTTCCGCCAGACACTGAAATACCCGCGCCGCGACCGGCATCAGCCGTCGCGGCGTTTTTCCATTCGCCGCACTGCCTTTTGTGATGGCAGTGCACACATCAGGTTAAAGAGGAGCGCATTCATGGCTGTTGGTCTTGGTCCTTTGCCAACGTTGCACCCGGTTGCCGGTTTTGAACTCGGTATCGCTTCGGCGGGCATCAAGCGCCCGGGGCGCAAGGATGTTGTGGTCATGCGCTGTGCCGAAGGTTCCACGGTGGCTGGCGTGTTCACCTTGAACGCGTTCTGCGCCGCTCCGGTGATCCTGGCCAAGCAACGTGTGCAAGGCCCTGTGCGCTACCTGCTGACCAACACCGGCAATGCCAACGCCGGTACCGGTGAGCCAGGCCTGGCCGCCGCGACCCGCACCTGCGCCAAGCTGGCCGAGCTGGCGGGCGTCGATGCCAGCGCCGTACTGCCGTATTCCACCGGGGTCATCGGCGAGCCGCTGCCGGTCGAGAAGATCGAAGGCGCATTGCAGGCCGCACTGGACGATCTGTCCGTGGACAACTGGGCTGCCGCCGCGACCGGCATCATGACCACCGACACCCTGCCCAAGGGGGCCAGCCGCCAGTTCCAGCACGACGGCGTGACCATCACCGTCACTGGTATCAGCAAGGGCGCGGGCATGATTCGTCCGAACATGGCGACCATGCTCGGTTACATCGCCACCGACGCCAAAGTGTCCCGTGAAGTGCTGCAGAACCTGCTGCTGGATGGCGCCAACAAGTCGTTCAACCGCATCACCATCGACGGCGATACTTCCACCAACGACTGCTGCATGCTGATCGCCACCGGCCAGACAGCCCTGCCGGAAATCACCGAAGCCAGCGGCCCGTTGTTCGCCGCGCTGAAGCAGGCGGTATTCGAGGTCTGCATGGAAGTGGCCCAGGCCATCGTGCGTGACGGCGAAGGCGCGACCAAGTTCGTCACGGTCGAAGTCAACGGTGGCGGCAATCACCAGGAGTGCCTGGATGTCGGCTATACCGTGGCCCATTCGCCACTGATCAAGACCGCGCTGTTTGCGTCCGACCCGAACTGGGGGCGTATCCTGGCCGCTGTCGGTCGTGCCGGCGTGCCGGACCTGGATGTGAGCAAGATCGACGTTTTCCTCGGCGAAGTCTGTATCGCCAGCCGTGGCGCGCGTGCCGCCAGCTACACCGAAGCCCAGGGCGCGGCGGTGATGCAGCAGGAAGAAATCACCATCCGCATCGAGCTGGGACGCGGTGATTGCAGCGAAACCATCTGGACCACCGACCTGTCCCACGAGTACGTGAAAATCAACGCGGAATACCGTACCTGATACACCGCTACTCGCTTCTACATGGACGCGACGCATCACGTGTAGGAGCGAGCCTGCTCGCGATGGAGGCCTCGGGCCTCCATCTCCTCTGAAAGGTGCCCGACATGAATCTTCACCTGATCATCGGCGACAAACTCTATTCCTCCTGGTCGCTGCGCGCCGCCCTGGCGCTTGAGCTGGCCGGCGCAACTTACACCGAAGAACTGATCAAGCTGAACCAGCCCGATACCCGCGAGCTGATTCTCAAGCATTCGCCGACCGGCAAAGTCCCGTTGCTGAAGACCGAACACGGCACCATCGCCGACTCCCTGGCGATCGCCGAATACCTGGTCGAGCGTTTCCCCGAGGCCGAGCTCTGGCCACGCGATGTGGCCGCCCGTGCCCAGGCCCGCTCCGCCTGCGCGCAGATGCACAGCGGTTTCTTCAGCCTGCGCGGCAACCTGCCGTTCGACCTGAGCCGCGACGCCGCGCTGTCGCCCATGCCACCCGAGGCACAGGCCGATATCGAGCGGATGCTGGCCTTGTGGGCCGAGTGTCGCGCGGCCGCGACCGAGCCAGGGCCTTTCCTGTTTGGCCGGGTCAGCCTGGCGGACGCCTTTTTTGCGCCGATCGCCGTGCGCCTGCGCACCTATCGGGTGGCGCTGCCGGCTGTCGATGCAGCCTATGTTGAAACGATCTATCAATGGCCAGCCTTCAAGGCCTGGCAGAAAGCCGGTTTAGAGGAAGCAGTGCGGTGAAACGAGTACATGTGGCGGCGGCCGTTATCCGTGATGCCGACGGCAGGATCCTGATTGCCCGGCGTGCCGATACCCAGCATCAGGGCGGCCTCTGGGAGTTTCCCGGTGGCAAGGTCGAAGCGGACGAGGCAGTGGAGGCGGCGCTGACCCGTGAGCTGCAGGAGGAGCTGGGCATTCTGGTGTCCCGGGCGCGGCCGTTGATCAAGGTGCAGCATGACTACCCGGACAAGCAGGTGTTGCTGGATGTCTGGGAAGTTTCCGCCTTTACCGGCGAGCCCCATGGTGCCGAGGGGCAGCCTTTGGCCTGGGTCACGGCCCGCGAGCTGGAGAACTACGAGTTCCCGGCGGCCAACCAGCCGATCGTGGCGGCAGCGCGTTTGCCGAGCGAATATCTGATCACCCCGGAAGGGTTGGAAACACCAGCGCTGTTGCGGGGCATGCAGAAGGCCATTGCCGGTGGCAGCAGGTTGATCCAGCTACGTGCGCCCAATGGCTACGACCCGCAATACCGCGACCTGGCGGTGGATGCGGTCGGCCTGTGCGCGGGCAAGGCGCAATTGATGCTCAAGGGGCCGTTCGAATGGTTGGGGGATTTCCCCTCGGCGGGCTGGCACATCACCTCGGCGCAGCTGCGCAAATACGCCAGCGTCGGGCGTCCCTTTGGCAAGGAGCGCTGGCTGGCGGCGTCCTGCCATGACGCTGAAGAGCTGTCCTTGGCGCAGCAGATGGATGTGGACTTCGTGACGCTGTCGCCGGTCCAGCCGACCCAGACCCACCCTGACGCGCAGCCTCTGGGCTGGGAGCAGGCCGCTCGATTGATCAGTGGTTTCAACAAGCCGGTGTACCTGCTGGGCGGCGTCGGTCCGGACCAGCGCGAGCAGGCCTGGCAGGCCGGGGCGCAAGGGGTGGCGGGGATTCGCGCGTTCTGGCCCTGAGGTCCGTCGCTGGCCAGTTCGCTCCTGCATAAGCTGCAGGAGCGGGCTTGCTGGCAATCAGAGAGGGTAAAGGCGCCCGCTATTCGGGTTTCGCCGCCGCCTGCCAGAGAATCTCGGCAATCCCCTGGCGCTTGGCAATCAGGCGCGCCGCCACGAACAGCAAGTCGGACAGGCGATTGATGTAGGCCAGGCCGACCCCCTCCAGCGGTTCCACGGCATTCAGGTGCTGGCAGCGTCGCTCGGCACTGCGCGCCAGGCTGCGACAGACATGGGCCTGGGCGATCAAGGCCGAACCGCCCGGCAAAATGAAATTCTCCAGTGGCCCCAGCTCTTCGTTCCAGATATCGATAGCTGCTTCCAGGCGTTCGACTTCCGTGGCATTCAGTGCCTGATACACCGGCATGGCCAACTCGCCACCGAGGTCGAAGAGGCGGTGCTGGCAAGGCGCCAGGACATCGATCAATTCCTGCAAGCCCGGATGCTCGGTGCGCTGTTCAATCAGCCCGGCCAGGAGCAGCCCCAGCTGGCTGTTCAGCGTATCGACTTCGCCGATGGCCTCGACTCGCGGATGGTCCTTGGGAACCCGGCGTCCGTCACCCAGCCCGGTTTCGCCTTTGTCGCCGGTGCGGGTGTAAATCTTCGACAAGCGAAAGCCCATGCTTACCTCTCCAGTGGGGGGTGTTCCAGTGGTGGTGGCTGACTGCCCGCCAGTGGCAAACGCAAGGTGAAGCATGTGCCCTGGCCCTGCGTCGACTGCACTTCCATCTGGCCTTTGTGATTGTTGGTGATGATGAAGTACGAAACCGACAGCCCAAGGCCGGTGCCCTGGCCGATTTCCTTGGTGGTGAAGAACGGCTCGAAGGTCCGTTTGCGCACGTTTTCGCTCATGCCGATGCCGTTGTCCTCGACCTGGATTTCCGCCCAGGGCGGGTTCAGCCGGGTGCGCAGGATAATGCGCCCCGGTTCGCTGTCGTCTACCCGCTGGTGAATGGCCTGGGCGGCGTTTTTCAGCAGATTGAGCAGGACCTGTTCCAGTTCGTTGGCGGTACCGGGCACCGGGCCCAGTTGCGGATCGAACTGGCGGATGATGGCCTGGCCCTTGAAGTCGAAGCCTATGGCCAGGTCGAAGTCGTTGCCGGCAATCTCCACGGCCTGGTCGATCAACGCCGGCAGGTCGCAAGGCGCCATCTGCCGGTTGCTGCGCCGGCTGAAACTGAGCATGTGGGTCACGATCTTCGCCGCCCGGGCGCCGGCCTGCTGGATGCCGTCGAGCAGTTGCGGCACTTCGCGGCTCTGCAGGTAATGGTTGACGGTTTCCAGTTCGATGCCCAACTGCTCGGCATGTTCCAGGTTCTTCGGCAGATCGGGTGACAGGCGTCGGCGAATGTTCTGCACGTTGTGCAGGATGGCCCCCAGCGGGTTGTTGATTTCGTGGGCCATGCCGGCGGCCAGGCCACCGACGGAGAGCATTTTTTCCGACTGCACCATCATTTCTTCCAGGGACAGGCGCTGGGTGATGTCGTCGATCCGGATCACCACGCCGCGCCCGGCACCGCCCATCAGCGGGTAGAAGGTAAGGGCGTAATGCCGGGCCTCGTCGTCCTTGACCCAGGTGACCCGCTCGACCTTGGTGACCGTATGCTGCTCCACGGTTTCCTTGAGTTGCGGCAGGAACGGCTTGAGCGGCTCGAAGGCGAGGAAGATCGGCTGATTCAGCGCTTCGTCCAGGCGCGTGCCGGAGAGGGCGCTGGCCTCCTGGTTCCATTGGGTGACATAGAGCTGCTCGTCCAGGGCGATCAGGGCCGAGGGCATTGAGTCGATGATGCTGTTGAGGTAGTTCTGAAAGCCGGTGAGTTTCTTTTCGATCTTGCTGCGCACCTGGACTTCCAGTTCCAGCTTGCGGTTGGTGTGGCGGGTTTCTTCGGCCAGGCCCTGGGCCTGGTCATAGGCCGCCTGGGAGTCGTCGCGGGCGCGCTTGAGTTGCTGCTCTCGTGCCTCGATGCGCGACAGCATGGTGTTGAAGGCCTCGGCCAGGCTGCCGATCTCATCGCGGTTGCCGCGGGCGGCGCGCAGGGAATAGTTCTCTTCGCGGGTCACTTGCCGGGACAATTCTTCCAGCTGGTGGATGGGTTGGGTGATCAGCCGTTTGATCTGCCGGGCAATGATCAACCACAGCAGCACACTGAAGATCAGGATGCCCAGGCTCGCGGTCAGGGTGCCGGTGTAGAAAGCCATCGGCAGTTCACTGCTGGCCACCAGTAACAGATGGCCGGGGGGCTGGCCGGCGCGGGGCAGGGCGATGATCTGGTTGCTGCGAAATTCGGTCAGTTGCCAGGCTTCGATATGCCGATAGCGCTCCGGCAGGCTCAGGCGTTCGCCATGTTGCAACTGGGCCAGTCGCGTGCCCTTGCCGTCATAGATCGCTGCGGCGCGCAGGGGAGAGTAGCTGTTGAGTTCGTTGAGCAGCTTCTCGGCGTTTTGTGGCGAGTCCAGCGCCTGCGCGGCCAGGGTCGGGTTGGATACCAGCCTTCCGATGGTCTGCAAGGCTTGCGGCGCCATGCTTTCCTGAGAGATCCAGTAGGCGGCGCTGATAAAGGTCAGGTTGGCGACCAGCAGTACGGTAATCAGCAGGACGAGCAAGGCGGCCAGCAGTTTTTGGCCGACCGGCAGGTTTTCAAGGCGCTGGCGCAATGGCATCGGGGACGTCGCTAGAGAGGAACACGTGGGCAGCGTAGCCGCTGCTCAGTCGCTGGGCAATCCGCGCTGTTGCAGGTGTTCCACCAATAGCCGGCGCAGGCGGCTGAGGTTGGGCAGGTGCAATTGGTGCCTGGCGGCAACGTCGCAGGCATGCCCCAATAAGTAGCTGATCTCGGTCCTGCGCCGGCTGGCGACGTCCTGGTACATGGAGGAGTAGTTGGCGGCGGTCGCCTGGATCACCCGTTCCACCTCCTGCTGCAGGTTCTCGGCCGCGGCGGGCTGGCCGCAGCGTTCCAGCAGTTCGCTCAACTCGACGCACAGCATCGCCACTTCGCAATGATGCTGCAGCAGGCCGCCGTTGCGGCAGTCATGCAGGACCGTCAGGGGATTGATCGCGCAGTTGAGCGCCAGCTTGCGCCAGAGGCGGGTCAGGATGTCCGTGCTCCATTCATGAGGGATGCCGCTGGCGCTCAGGTCGTCGAGCCAGAAGGGGGCGGTGGGGTGGCTGGCGTCCCCCAGCCAGGTGTAGCCATGACCGGCGAATACCACGCGCCAGTCGCCATCGCGAAAGGCGCCTTCGGTGCTCGAGGCATAAATGCAGCGGGCCTGCGGCACCTGGGCGGCCACGGCGTCCTGGCTGCCCAGGCCGTTCTGCAGCAGGATCAGTTCGGCGTCGGGCGTCAGGCGTGCGGCCAGCTGGCTGACGGCCTGTTGCGCGTCATAGGCCTTGCAGGCCACCAGCAGGCGGGTAATGGGTTCCGGGCTGTCGACGGTTTCGCCGGGAATGGCATGGAAGCTGGCCTGCCCTTGTTCCACCAGCGTCAGGCCGCCCACGGCCTGGTAGGCCTGCAGGCGAGCCTGGTCGCGCAGGATCAGGCGTACCGGCAAGCCGGCACGGGCCAGGCGCGTCGCCCACAGGGTGCCGAGGCTGCCCGCGCCCAGAATGTGCCAGGTAGTCGACATCAGCGTGGTGCTCGGTTTGGCAGGCGCATGCGAGGCTCGCAGTGAAGGAGGGGAAAGACCCGTTATAATGAGCCCGGATTTTAACCGCAAACCGGGCGTGCTCCATCTTTATCGAGCTGCGCCCCTTTTTTTATTGGAGAAATTACATGCCGTCGTTCGACGTGGTATCCGAACTGGACAAACACGAAGTCACCAACGCCGTGGAAAACGCCGTCAAGGAGCTGGACCGTCGCTATGACTTGAAGGGCAAGGGCAGCTTCGAGTTCAAGGAAAAGGAACTCACCGTCAACCTCACCGCTGAAGCCGAATTCCAGCTGGAAGCGATGATCGAGATCCTCAAGCTGGCCCTGGTCAAGCGCAAGATCGATGTGCAGTGCCTTGAGGTCAAGGACGCGTACGCTTCGGGCAAGGTGATGAAGCAGGAAGCGGTGCTCAAGGAAGGTATCGACAAAGAGCTGGCGAAAAAGATCGTTGCCCACATCAAGGACGCCAAGCTGAAGGTCCAGGCTGCGATCCAGGGTGAGCAGGTACGGGTGACCGGCAAGAAGCGCGACGATCTGCAGGAGGCCATCGCGGCCCTGCGGGCGAAAGAGTTCGGCATGCCGCTGCAGTTCAACAACTTCCGCGACTGATCGGGTTTTCGGGAACCTCGCGAGCTTATTGGCGTCCGAGGCCCGAGTAATGGGCGGAAACGATTGAGCCTCCATGGAACCACTCGTTTCACCCTTGTTTTTTGTATGCCCGACCGCCGGGAATCAGGAGAGATAGATGGATTTGAATGCTGAAGTGGACAACCTGGTCAAGGCTTCCCAAGCCTGGATTCCGATGATCATGGAATACGGCAGTCGGGTACTGCTGGCTGTAATCACCCTGGCCATCGGCTGGTGGCTGATCAACAGTCTGACGCAAAAAGTCGGCAAGCTGCTGGCGCTGCGTAATGCCGACCAGGCCCTGCAGGGTTTTATCAGCAGCCTGGCGAACGTCATTCTCAAGGTGCTGCTGGTTGTCAGCGTGGCCTCGATGATCGGTGTCGAAACCACGTCGTTCGTTGCCGCGATCGGTGCGGCGGGCCTGGCCATCGGCCTGGCCTTGCAAGGCAGCCTGGCCAACTTCGCCGGTGGCGTGCTGATCCTGCTGTTCCGCCCTTTCCGCATCGGTGACGTGATCGAAGCCCAGGGCATCAGCGGTACGGTCGACAGCATCCAGATCTTCCACACGGTGCTGCGTACCGGCGACAACAAGACTGTCATCGTGCCTAACGGCAACCTGTCCAATGGCATCATCACCAACCACAACCGCCAGCTGACCCGTAAAGTGATCTTCGATGTCGGCGTGAACTACGAGGCTGACCTGCAAAAGGCCCGTGAGGTCCTGCTGGACCTGGCCAAGGACGAACGCGTGCTGACCGATCCGGAGCCAGTGGCGGTGGTTTCCATGCTGGGTGACAGCGCCATCACCCTTTCGCTGCGTGTCTGGGTGAAGACTGCTGACTACTGGGACGTGATGTTCCGCTTCAACGAGTTGTCCCGTGATCGCTTGAAGGACGCGGGTATCGATATTCCGTTTCCGCAGCGAGTGATTCGCGTGGTTCAGGAAGCGGCTGTTTGAGTCAGTAGCGGGGATGTGGGTTAAAAGTCTGATCGAGTGGTCAGGCTTTTAACGCGGTACTCGCTGGAGAATGTTTGAAACCTGGTTGTAACAATGAACAGTCGATAACCGGAGCTTCAGCGAGTTGCCAGCCCCAATAAAAAGGCCCATCGAATGATGGGCCTTTTTTTATTACTTGCTAAGTAACCGCTATTACAAGATCGACAGTGGGTAGTCGACGATCAGGCGGAACTCTTTGATGTCGCCTTCGGCTTGGTCAGCGTTGGCAGTGTGCCAGGCTTGACGAACGCGGAACGACAAGTCTTTAGCTGGGCCGGTTTGAACAACGTACTTGGCTTCGAAGTTGGTTTCGTGGTGTTTGCCATCTGCGCCATAACCGTAAAGACGGTATGGGCTGTCGGCGTCCATCTTGGTGCCGTCGATGTCCCAACCTTTCACGTAGCGGGTCATGAAACTCAGGCCAGGAACGCCGTACTCGGCCATTTTCAGGTCGTAACGGATCTGTGCGGACTTCTCGTTCGGGCCGTTGAAGTCAGAGTACTGGATGGAGTTGGCGAGGAAGATCGAGTCGCCGCCGCGGTTGGAGCCGCGCTTGGTGGTGTCGTGGCCACCGATACCGATGTAGTCGAATGGCGTGTCACCATTGACCTTCTGGAACCCAACGGTAAGGGTATGCGCTTTCAGGAACGAGAAGGCTGCTGCCAGGGAGAACGTGGTATTGCTGATGTCACCAGCCTTGGCGCTACCAGTATCGGTGGTACGGTAGATGTTACCGTCCAGGTTCAGCGACTGATCGCCACCCATCGGGATGGTGTAGTTCAGGTTGGCGTAGTACTGGTTCCAGATGTCTTCCAGCTTGGCGCCGTAGAGCGATGCACTCAGGTTGTCGGTGATGCCGTACTTGCCACCGAAGTAGTCGATGCTGTTGGATGCCACACTGGCGTAGTTTGCGTACAGGTTGCCATTACGAGCGTTGGAGTCCTGACTGGTACCCGAATAGAAGTGGCCGCCTTCCAGATCAAGATTTTTGATCTCGCTGCTCTGCAGTTGGAAACCGCTGGCAGTTTGCGGAAGGATACGGGACCCGCCAACCGCGAACACCGGTGAGGTACTTGGCTGCATGTCGCCGGCTTTCAGCTCGGTTTTGGAGACGCGGAATTTGACGGCCGCGCCGGCTTTGCCCTGGCTCTTGTTGACGTCGCCGTCGGAGTCGCGGCTCATGTTGCCGGTGCCGCCAGTGCCGTCGCCGCCGTCCAGTTTGATCGCCAGATAACCGAACGCATCGACGCCGACGCCTACGGTACCCTGGGTGTAACCGGAGCTGAAGTTACCCCAGATACCCTGGGTCCAGTCTTTCTGATCGTTGCCGCCGTTTTTGTTATCACGGTTGAAGTAATAGTTACGCAGCAGTACGTCGAACTTGGCGTCTTCAACAAAGCCCTTGGCTTCAGACTGGTCACTTACGAAAGGTGCGGCCGTAGCCACTTGAGTACTGGCTGCTGCTGCAACTGCCAGTGCGATCATGCTCCACTTCATCACGCGCATCGTGATTTGCTCCTTTGGTTTTTAGAAGAGTACTGCCGTCCCACCTGTTTTATTATCTGGGCGGCTCTTTCTTTTTGTGTCGGCGCAAACTTATATCACGCCGACAATGTTGGCGATACTTACGTATCAGTCCTTTCAGCTTCTTTACGACCCTGTCGCAAAATGCTCGATCAATGTCGCAAATCCGCAGTCCGCATGTATCCGGACTGACAACTTCAGCGCTGTTTTCGAAGGCTTGAACCTGGAACAAAAAGAACTTTGGTCAAGCAGTCAAATCTCCATGGGGCAGCCTTGCCACTATTGTTATTAGTCTCAGGAAAGGCCGTTTTCCGATGGCTTCTCCCTGGGACAATATGGGTGTGAATGCAACAAGCGTGCACAAAACGCGAAGACACCGATTTTTTTTCGGCGATAGCCCTTCAGGCTGTAAAAACCGCATAAAACAGTGGTTTTAAGGTCGTTTTGTTTGGGCTTGACGTTCCCTGTCCTCCTGGTGTTGCTCCCTGAAAAAAACGCATGACATTCCAAAACGTTACCGGTTCACCCTGGTGAGTGAGTAGATGGCGGATGGTCAACGCACTGAGCGTAGACGCACTGTGAGATTTTGGTGCAAAAGTTTCTTGATGCAGCTCAGTCATCATGTGGCGTCGGGCACTGGAAGAATGCGCAGGGAAGGGGCTCTTTCGCGGTTTTCTCCTTGTTTTTTATGAGCTTTGTTCTCTCATGGTGCGGCCCGCTGGAAAATGTTCCAGGCCGGGGCGCTCTGACGCGTGGCATCGGGGATGAATGTTGAGGCGGGATCTGCGCAGCAGAGCGATGAACACAAGAGCTTTCGCAGGTATGCTGCCGTTCTGTCGCTTGGCGGGCAGCCAGTCATGGCGTTCGCTAAGCTGAAACTTGATGAGCTGAGCGGGAGTGCGCGCGGTGTTCGCTTTAGATCCACGACTTCAACAAGACACATTGCCCATTGGGGACTTCCCCCTTTGCCGGCTGCTGTTGTCCAACGATTCCAATTACCCGTGGTTCATCCTGGTACCGCGCCGGGAAGATATCAGCGAGTTGTTTCAACTGGATGACGCCGACCAGCAGCAACTATGGCGAGAAACCACGGCCCTGGCGGAGCTGCTTAAAGACTCGTTCGATGCGGACAAGTTGAATGTGGCGACTCTGGGTAATGTCGTCAGCCAGTTGCACATGCACGTTATCGTTCGCAAGCGCGACGACGCGGCCTGGCCTGCTCCGGTATGGGGCAAGCTGCCTGCCAAGCCCTACGACGCCGAACAGGTGGCCGCGATTCGTGAGCGGTTACGACTGGTCCTGACCGATGATTTCAAGTTTCTGGAGGGCTGAATCATGAGCCTGGAAGAACGGGTAACCGATCTGGAAAGCCGATTGGCTTTTCAGGATGACACCATTCAAGCCCTGAACGACGTACTGGTCGAGCAGCAGCGGGTGGTCGAGCGCCTGCAGTTGCAGATGGCCGCCTTGCTCAAGCGTCAGGAGGAAATGGTGGGGCAGTTCGAGTCATTCGAAGAAGAGGCTCCGCCGCCACATTACTGAGCGCGGACGGTCTGCCGTTCAGGCAATAAAAAACCGCGAGCAGCATGGCTGCGTCGCGGTTTTTTCATGGGCGTGAATCAGCGGCGTGGCAGTGCCGCAATCACGTCTTCGGCTTGCAGGCCCTTGTCGCGATTCATGACAGAGAACTCCACGCGCTGGCCTTCCACCAGGACGCGGTGACCTTCGCCACGGATGGCGCGGAAATGCACGAAGATATCATCGCCGGAGTCGCGAGAGATGAAGCCGAAACCCTTCGAAGTGTTGAACCACTTGACGGTGCCGGTATCGCGATTGCTCATGTCGTAGGTTTGCGAAGTGCTAGCCGAAGGAGACGATTTGTAGAAGCTGACGGCCAGGTGCAGAAGAACGGCAATCGCTGCGGTCAGCAGGCTGAACAGCACAGCCGGTTGACCTGCGATAACCGGCATCGGTGCCAGCAGGGTCAAGGTCTGCAAGACCACCGCCAGCACCAGAAGCGCGCTGACCAGGTTTTGCAGTTGGTGACGCGGGCCTTTGTTCCAGTAGGGGATAACCGGAGCCAGTGTCAGGTTGAGCAGGCCGAAAAAGGCCAGGTAAAGAGCATCGGGTTGTTGCAGGAAGGGAACGGCTTCGGATCGCAGGCTAGGGATAAAGGACAGCAGCAAGGCTGCTGCGCCCGTTAGCAGGTGGACGATTTTCAACATTTTAATGAACTCACGTTAAGACGGATCACAAGGAAGAGCTGAGCGTGCACGGTTCGCTTCTGAACAATGGGAGGCGGTGAGCACGTGCGCGGGATCAGCCTATGCGCTGAGGCCGAGAAATAGGCAACAGCGACACGTCCTCTATTTAACAGCAAAGCCCAGGCCTTCTCAAATCAGGTGCTGTGGCTGGGTGAAGGGAGAAAGTCCGGATTGTCCTGAGGGAATACCGGACTATCGGGCAAAGCATTGTTCTAGAGAGCTAGCACCTAAAAAATGGGGAACGGTGGCTTCTCAGGCGAGTCACAACCGGCGTGGGCTTTCTTGCAGGTACTGGTCGCCCGCTCGGGGGGGCAATCTGTCGCACGGTCTCGGACAATCCCGGGCTGCGGGTGCAGGGCAGTCTTGCTAGAGTGGTCCGGTACCTGACCTGTTGAATTCAATGTGCTAACGGAGATAGACATGGCAATCGATATCGGTATCAGCGCAGAAGACCGCAAATCCATCGTGGAGGGGCTCTCTCGCCTGCTTTCAGATACTTATGTGCTGTATCTGAAGACCCATAATTTCCACTGGAACGTCACGGGGCCGCAGTTCCGTACGCTGCACCTGATGTTCGAGGAGCAATACAACGAACTGGCGCTGGCGGTGGACCTGATCGCCGAGCGTATCCGCGCCCTGGGGTTCCCGGCGCCAGGTGCCTATTCCATCTACGCGCGTCTTTCTTCGATCAAGGAAGAAGAGGGCGTGCCAAGCGCCGATGAGATGATCAAGCAACTGGTGGCGGGACAGGAAGCGGTGACCCGCACTGCCCGTGGCATTTTCCCGATCATCGACAAGGTCAGCGACGAACCCACCGCGGACCTGCTGACCCAGCGGATGCAGGTGCATGAGAAAACCGCGTGGATGCTGCGCTCGCTGTTGAGCGAGCAATAATCCCGCAGACCGAATGGCGCCGTTATCGGCGCCATTTGCCTTTATGGGGCATGATTTGTCGCCCGATCATGGCGGTTCGTCCTCAGGCCGATGGCTGGGGCATGGCGGTCGGGCGCTGGCTTTGTTTCGGCGGGTGGTGGTCTATCGGTGCCGTCATACGGCTGCACAGGGCCGATTTAATGGATATAATCCCGCCCTTTGCTATATAACCCGGGCCTCGGCACGGGTTAAGCCAGACGTTAAGTACGCCGAGACGCTCTCATGCCCATGTACGACTACCAATGTGCTTCCTGTGGTCATCAGCTGGAAGCCATTCAAAAGATCAGCGCACCTGCGTTGGTCGATTGCCCTGCCTGCCAGGCGCCCGAGCTGAAAAAAATGCTGTCCATGCCAGGTTTCCGCCTCAGCGGTTCGGGCTGGTATGAGACCGACTTCAAGACCGGCGCCAAGAAGAACCTGGCCGGTGGCGACAAAGCTGATTAAGTTGAACGACACGCGCGAGCTCTTGCATTATCCGGTACCCCGAGGTGCGCAAGGCCTCCCATCGAATTTCGAATTACGAGAAGTGAAACCACTACCATGATGCGCAGCCATTATTGCGGCCAACTGAACGAAAGCCTGGAAGGTCAGGAAGTTACCCTTTGCGGATGGGTCCACCGTCGTCGCGACCATGGCGGAGTGATCTTCCTCGATATCCGTGATCGTGAAGGCCTGGCCCAGGTGGTGTTCGACCCGGACCGCGCTGAAACCTTCGCCGCCGCCGACCGTGTGCGCAGCGAATACGTGGTCAAGATCACCGGCAAGGTGCGCCTGCGTCCGGCCGGTGCCGGCAACGCCAACATGGCTTCGGGCATGATCGAAGTCCTGGGCTACCAGCTGGAAGTGCTGAACGAAGCGGAAACCCCGCCGTTCCCGCTCAACGAATACTCCGACGTGGGCGAAGAAACCCGCCTGCGCTATCGCTTCATCGACCTGCGCCGTCCGGAAATGGCCGAGAAGCTGCGCCTGCGTTCGCGCATGACCACCAGCATCCGTCGCTACCTGGACGAGAACGGTTTCCTCGATGTCGAAACCCCGATCCTGACCCGTGCCACCCCTGAAGGCGCACGTGACTATCTGGTGCCGAGCCGTACCCACGCGGGCAGCTTCTTCGCTCTGCCGCAGTCGCCACAGCTGTTCAAGCAACTGCTGATGGTCGCCGGCTTCGACCGCTACTACCAGATCGCCAAATGCTTCCGCGACGAAGACCTGCGTGCCGACCGTCAGCCCGAGTTCACTCAGATCGACATCGAAACCAGCTTCCTCGATGAAAAAGACATCATGGGCCTGACCGAAGGCATGATCCGCAACCTGTTCAAGGAAGTGCTGGATCTGGAGTTCGGTGAGTTCCCGCACATGACCTTTGAAGAGGCCATGCGTCGCTACGGTTCCGACAAGCCGGACCTGCGCATCCCGCTGGAACTGGTGGACGTTGCCGACCAGCTCAAGGAAGTCGAATTCAAGGTGTTCAGCGGCCCGGCCAACGACCCGAAAAGCCGTGTGGCCGCCTTGCGCGTTCCAGGCGGGGCGAGCATGCCGCGCAGCAAGATCGACGACTACACCAAGTTCGTCGGCATCTACGGTGCCAAGGGCCTGGCCTACATCAAGGTCAACGAGCGCGCCAAGGGCGTTGAAGGCCTGCAGTCGCCAATCGTCAAGAACATCCCGGAAGCCAACCTGAACGTGATCCTCGATCGCGTGGGTGCGGTCGACGGCGACATCGTGTTCTTCGGCGCCGACAAGGCCAAGATCGTCAGCGAGGCCCTGGGCGCGCTGCGGATCAAGCTCGGTCACGACCTGAACCTGCTGACCTGCGAATGGGCGCCGCTGTGGGTTGTCGATTTCCCGATGTTCGAAGAAAACGACGACGGCAGTTTCACCGCCTTGCACCACCCGTTCACCGCGCCGAAGTGCTCGCCACAGGAGCTGGAAGCCAACCCGGCGACCGCGCTGTCCCGTGCCTACGACATGGTGCTCAACGGTACCGAGCTGGGTGGCGGTTCGATCCGTATCCATCGCAAGGAAATGCAACAGGCGGTATTCCGTCTGCTGGGCATTGATGAAGCGGAGCAGGAAGAGAAGTTCGGCTTCCTGCTCGATGCCCTGAAGTACGGTGCACCGCCGCACGGCGGCCTGGCGTTCGGTCTGGACCGTCTGGTGATGCTGATGACCGGCGCTCAGTCGATTCGTGAAGTGATTGCTTTCCCGAAAACCCAGAGCGCCGCTTGCGTGATGACCCAGGCTCCTGGCCTGGTCGACGCCAAGGCGCTGCGCGAGCTGCACATCCGCCTGCGCGAACAGCCAAAGGCTGAGTAAGGCCGACCTGAAGGCGCATCTGCGGATGCGCCTTTTTCTATTGGGTCGAGATATTTGTTGCCCGCCCGCCGTTACAGGCGTTGCGGGCAATGTTTCAAAGAGAATTTGGAGCGCGTTATGGCAGGTCATTCCAAGTGGGCGAACATCAAGCACCGCAAAGAGCGTCAGGATGCCAAGAGAGGCAAGATTTTCACCAAGTGGATCCGTGAGCTGACGGTCGCCGCTCGTCAGGGCGGTGGCGATCCGGGTTCCAACCCGCGTCTGCGTCTGGCCCTGGACAAGGCCCTGGGCGCGAACATGAGCCGCGACATCATCGATCGCGCCATCGCCCGTGGCGCTGGTGCGACCGAGGCCGACAACGTCGAAGAGCTGACCTATGAGGGTTATGGCCCGGGCGGCGTCGCGGTGATGGTCGAGTGCATGACCGACAACCGCAACCGTACCGCGGCTGCCGTGCGCCATGCGTTCAGCAAATGTGGCGGCAACCTTGGCACCGACGGTTCGGTAGCGTATCTGTTCGAACGCAAGGGGCAGATCAGCTTTGCACCGGGCGTCGATGAGGATGCACTGACCGATGCGGCGTTGGAAGCCGACGCCGATGACGTGGTTGTTCACGAAGACGGCTCGATCGATGTGTTTACCTCGTTCACTGGCTTCTATGCGGTACGTAACGCACTCGAAGAGGCCGGTTTCAAGGGCGACGATGCGGAGATCGTCATGCAGCCGACCACCAGCGCCGAGCTGGATCTGGAAGGCGCCGAGAAGGTCCTCAAGCTGATCGACATGCTCGAAGACCTGGACGATGTGCAGAACGTCTACTCCAACGCGGATATTCCCCAGTCGGTGGCCGAGCAACTCGGCTGATGCGGATAGCGCGATAAAGGATCGCAGCCTTCGGCGGTTTCCCCCCCTTTACACACAGGGTTACGCTGTACCTGTAGGGGAGCTGTCGAAGGCTGCGATTTTTTGTTTTTCCGGCTTCTTCCGGCGTTACCTTAGGCAACCGAATTTTCTCTTTGCAGGCGTTATGACTCTTATTCTTGGTATCGACCCGGGTTCGCGTATCACCGGTTACGGCGTGGTACGTGATACCGGGCGTGGCTGCGTGTACGTGGCTTCGGGCTGTATTCGCACGGGCGCCGGCGAGCTGCATGAGCGGCTGCAAATCGTCTATCGCGGAGTTCGTGAGGTCATTCAGACCTACGGTCCGGTGACCATGGGCATTGAAAAGGTGTTCATGGCGCGTAACGCCGACTCGGCCCTGAAACTGGGCCAGGCGCGTGGTGCGGCGATCGTGGCGGGGGCCGAGGAAAGCCTGGAAATCGCCGAATACACCGCCACTCAAGTCAAGCAGGCCGTGGCAGGCACCGGCGGGGCCAACAAGGAACAGGTGCAGATGATGGTCATGCACTTGCTCAAATTGACCAGCAAGCCGCAGATCGACGCCTCGGACGCCCTGGCGATTGCCATCTGTCATGCCCATACCCGTTCCAGCCTGCTGCCCCACGGCCTGGGTACCGCACGCAGTCGTGGCGGCCGCCTGCGTCTCTGATAGCATCTGCGCAAACATTTGATGAGTGGAGCATCCCGCGCCTGTCTGCCCGGCCCGGATCTTCGCTCTGTGACCCGCCGGCCCCTGTTCTGGCCTGAGCTAAGGATCTGAAACGTGATTGGACGCTTGCGCGGCACCTTGGCTGAAAAACAGCCGCCGCACCTGATTCTCGATGTAAACGGTCTGGGTTACGAGGTGGAAGTCCCCATGACCACCTTGTATCGCCTGCCGTCGGTCGGCGAACCGATCACCCTGCACACCCATTTGGTCGTGCGTGAAGATGCCCAGTTACTCTATGGCTTTGCCAGCAAGCGCGAGCGGGACTTCTTTCGCGAACTGATTCGCCTCAATGGCGTGGGGCCGAAACTGGCGTTGGCGCTGATGTCCAGCCTGGAGGTCGACGAACTGGTGCGTTGCGTGCAGGCGCAGGACACCTCGGCGCTGACCAAGGTGCCGGGGGTCGGTAAAAAGACCGCGGAGCGTCTGCTGGTCGAGCTCAAGGACCGCTTCAAGGCCTGGGAGACCGTGCCGAGCATGTTTGCCCTGGTGCCGAACCAGCCGGACGCGCCGATGCCGGTGGCCAGTGCCGAGACCGACGCGGTCAGTGCCCTGATCTCCCTGGGCTACAAGCCGCAGGAGGCCAGCAAGGCGGTTTCCGCGATCAAGGAAAAAGGCCTGAGCAGTGAAGACATGATTCGCCGCGCCCTTAAGGGAATGATTTAAGTGATAGAAGCAGATCGTCTGATCGCCGCCACGGGCCCCCGTGAGCGCGAGGAAGTCCAGGACCGTGCGATTCGCCCCGTCAGCCTGGCCGAATACATCGGCCAGCCGACGGTGCGCGAGCAAATGGAGCTGTTCATCCAGGCTGCCCGCGGACGCAACGAGTCGCTGGACCACACCCTGATCTTCGGCCCGCCAGGCCTGGGCAAGACCACGCTGGCCAACATCATCGCCCAGGAGATGGGGGTGTCGATCAAGAGCACCTCGGGCCCGGTGCTGGAGCGCCCAGGGGACCTGGCGGCGCTGCTGACCAATCTCGAACCGAACGACGTACTGTTTATCGATGAGATCCATCGCCTGTCGCCGATCGTCGAGGAAGTGCTGTACCCGGCCATGGAAGATTTCCAGCTGGACATCATGATCGGCGAAGGGCCGGCGGCGCGTTCGATCAAGCTCGACCTGCCGCCGTTCACCCTGGTGGGGGCGACGACTCGCGCGGGCATGCTGACCAACCCGCTGCGCGATCGCTTCGGCATCGTCCAGCGCCTGGAGTTCTACAGCACGGCGGACCTGGCGACCATTGTCGGGCGCTCCGCCGGCATTCTCGGCTTGCCGCTGGACCCGGACGGCGCCTTCGAAATTGCCCGGCGCGCCCGCGGCACGCCGCGTATCGCCAACCGTTTATTGCGTCGGGTGCGGGATTTTGCCGAGGTTCGCGCCAAGGGCCATATCACCAAGCCCATCGCCGACCTGGCGCTGAACCTGCTGGATGTCGACGAGCGTGGCTTCGACCACCAGGACCGGCGCCTGTTGTTGACCATGATCGAGAAGTTCGACGGCGGGCCGGTGGGGGTCGACAGCCTGGCGGCCGCGATCAGCGAAGAGCGGCACACCATCGAGGACGTACTCGAGCCCTATCTGATCCAGCAAGGCTATATCATGCGTACGCCGCGGGGCCGTGTGGTGACCCGGCATGCCTATCTGCATTTCGGTCTTAACATCCCGTCACGATTGGGCGAGATGCCTGTGGTAGACGAATTCCTCGATGCCGTGGACGATTAATAACCGCTTGGGCAGCGATTTATTCGCAGCGTGTGTGGTCCTAGGGGGCTGGCATTGTCGTTATTTCGCCAGAAAGGCGTTCGAGAATGAAAAACAGTTGCCTGGCCGGATTGGCAACCTGAGGAGTAAGCACTAGAGTATGCGCGCGCAAAACGGGCTTGGGTCGTTCGCACATCGTTGTCGCGTTTATTACGAAGACACCGATGCCGGCGGCATCGTGTATTACGTTAACTACCTTAAGTTTATGGAACGGGCTCGAACCGAGCGGCTACGAGATCTGGGCTTTGCTCAATCGCAGCTGGCAGGGGAGAACCTGTTGTTCGTCGTGCATTCCAGCGAAGCGCGCTACCACGCGCCGGCGCGACTGGACGACGAGCTTCTGGTAAGTGCAGAAGTCATCGAATTGAACCGGGCCAGCCTGCGCTTCAAACAGCAGGTCAGGCGAGCCACGGATAATGCACTGCTCTGCGAAGGGCAGTTTCTGGTGGCCTGTGTGCGCACCGACAATTTGAAACCCCGGGCCATTCCCGAAGCTCTACGTGCGGCCTTTGCCGACGTGAGCGGCGCGGGTACACACTCAGAGCAGGAGATAAAGCGTGGAAGCTAACGTCGTCGACCATTCCTCCATGTGGAGCTTGGTCAGCAATGCCAGCATCGTTGTGCAGTTGGTAATGCTGACCCTGGTAGCCGCATCGGTGACCTCATGGATCATGATCTTTCAGCGCAGCAACCTGCTGCGCGCCGGTCGACGCGCCCTGGAGAGCTTCGAAGAGCGCTTCTGGTCGGGTATCGATCTGTCCAAACTGTACCGTCAGGCGGGCAGCAACCCGGACCCTGATTCCGGCGTGGAGCAGATCTTCCGTGCCGGTTTCAAAGAGTTCTCGCGCCTGCGCCAGCAATCGGGCGTTGATCCCGAGGCGGTCATGGAAGGTGTCGCGCGTGCCATGCGTGTCGCCATCTCCCGCGAAGAAGAGAAGCTCGAGCAGAGCCTGCCGTTCCTCGCCACTGTCGGCTCGGTCAGTCCGTACATCGGTCTGTTCGGCACCGTCTGGGGGATCATGAACTCCTTCCGCGGCCTGGCCAGCGCCCAGCAGGCGACCCTGGCGACCGTGGCACCGGGTATCGCCGAAGCCCTGATCGCCACCGCGATCGGCCTGTTTGCCGCGATCCCGGCCGTTATCGCCTACAACCGCTTTGCGGCCCGTGGCGAGACCCTGATCAGCCGTTACTACACCTTCGCCGACGAGTTCCAGGCGATCCTGCACCGTAAAGTGCACACCAGCGAAGAGTGAGCAGGTAAATCCCCATGGCCCGAGTTCGCCACAAACGCAAGCCGGTTGCCGAGATGAACGTGGTGCCCTACATCGACGTGATGTTGGTACTGCTGGTTATCTTCATGGTGACCGCGCCGATGCTCAATCAGGGCGTGAAAGTCGATCTGCCCAAGGTTTCCAGCGAAGCCTTGCCGCAGGACAACAACACCCAGGTCCTGACCATTTCGATCAAGGCTGACAAGACCTACTACTGGAACCTTGGCAGTGAAGTCGACACCGACAAGCAGATGGACAAGGCCATGACCTTGCCGCAGATGACCGACGCCGTGACCAAGATCATTCGCGCCGGCAATGAAGGCGGCAAGCATACCCAGGTGTTCATTCGCGGCGACAAGTCCGTTGACTATGGTGCCGTCATGGGCGCCATGGGCGGGCTGCAGAAGGCCGGCGTCGGTAACGTTGGCCTGATTACCGAGGCGCCCTGATGCAGCAACAGCGAGAGCCGTCCGCCTCGGAAAGCTACTTCTGGCCTAGCGTGTGGGCAATTGCCCTGCACGTTCTGGTGTTCGGCATGCTGTTCGTCAGTTTTGCCATGACGCCGGAATTGCCGCCGTCCAAGCCGATCGTCCAGGCGACCCTGTATCAGTTGAAATCGAAAAGTCAGGCGACCACCCAGACCAATCAGAAGATTGCGGGTGAGGCGAAGAAATCCGCCGCGCGCCAGACCGAAGTCGAACAGATGGAGCAGAAAAAGGTCGAGCAGGAAGCGGTGAAGGCTGCGGAACAAAAGAAAGAAGAGGCTGCTCAAAAAGCCGAGGAAGCGAAAAAGGCCGACGAAGCCAAGAAAGCGGATGAGGCGAAGAAGGCTGATGAAGCCAAGAAAGCCGACGACGCGAAGAAAGCTGCGGAAGCGAAAAAGGCCGAAGAGAAACAATTGGCTGATATAGCCAAAAAGAAAGCCGAAGAAGAAGCCAAGAAAGCCGCCGAAGAAGAGGCCAAGAAAAAGGCCGCTGAAGAGGCGAAGAAAAAGATAGTCGAAGACGCGAAGAAGAAAGCCGCGGAAGACGCCAAGAAGAAAGCTGAAGCAGACGAGGCGAAGAAGAAGGTCGCCGAGGACGCGAAGAAGAAAGCCGCCGCCGACGCAGCCAAGAAAAAGGCTCAGGAAGCAGCGCGTAAATCCGCCGAAGATAAAAAGGCCCAGGCCCTGGCTGATTTGCTTTCCGACACGCCGCAGCGTCAGCAGGCCTTGGCGGACGAGCAGGGCGACGAAGTCGCGGGCAGTTTCGACGATCTGATTCGTGCTCGTGCGGCGGAAGGCTGGGCTCGTCCTCCTTCGGCGCGCAACAACATGACTGTCGTGCTGCAAATCGGCATGTTGCCGGATGGTACGGTGACTTCCGTGTCGGTGGCCAAGTCCAGCGGCGATGGTCCGTTCGATGCCTCGGCGGTAGCTGCGGTCAAGAACATTGGACGTTTGACAGAAATGCAGGGAATGAAGCCGAGCGATTTCGCTCCGTATCGTTCATTCAAGATGACATTCACACCTGAGGATCTAGCCTTGTGAGAAACCTTCTTCGAGGATTGCTTGTCGTTATTTGCTGTATGGCAGGGATAGCGACAGCGGATGAAAAGAACATTCTGGTCACCAGTGGCAGCGACCGGGCCACGCCCATCGCCGTAGTGCCGTTCGGTTGGCAAGGGGGCAGCGTGCTGCCCGACGACATGGCGGAAATCATCGGCAACGACCTGCGCAACTCGGGTTACTACTCGCCGATTCCAAAGCAGAACATGATCAGCCTGCCGACCCAGGCCAGCGAAGTCATCTACCGTGACTGGAAGGCCCTGGGCGCCCAGTACATCATGGTCGGCAGCATTGTCCCGGCGGGCGGTCGCCTGCAGGTGCAATACGCCCTGTTCAACGTCGCTACCGAACAGCAAGTGCTGACCGGCAGCGTCTCGGGCAGCGTCGACCAGTTGCGCGACATGGCTCACTACATCTCCGACCAGTCGTTCGAGAAACTCACCGGTATCAAGGGCGCCTTCTCGACTCGCATGCTGTATGTCACGGCAGAGCGTTTCTCCGAGAAGAACACGCGCTACACCCTGCAACGTTCCGACTACGACGGCGCGCGTGCGGTGACCCTGCTGCAATCCCGTGAGCCGATCCTGTCGCCGCGCTTCGCGCCGGACGGCAAGCGCATTGCCTATGTGTCGTTCGAACAGAAGCGTCCGCGCATCTTCGTTCAGCACATCGACACTGGCCGTCGCGAGCAGATCACCAACTTCGAAGGCCTGAACGGCGCGCCTGCCTGGTCGCCGGACGGCCAGCGCCTGGCGTTCGTACTGTCCAAGGACGGCAACCCGGACATCTATGTGATGAACCTGGGTTCGCGTCAGATCTCGCGCGTGACCGCAGGTCCTGGCATCAACACCGAACCGTTTTGGGGTAAAGATGGCTCGACCATCTACTTCACCTCGGACCGTGGCGGCAAACCACAGATCTACAAGACCAGTGCCGGTGGTGGCGGTGCGGAACGGGTGACTTTCGTGGGCAACTACAACGCCAACCCGAAACTGTCCGCGGATGAAAAAACGCTGGTCATGATTCACCGGCAGGACGGCTTCACAAACTTCAAGGTAGCTGCCCAGGATTTGCAGCGTGGCAACGTAAAAATCCTTACCGACAGCACACTTGATGAGTCGCCTACTGTTGCGCCCAACGGCACCATGGTAATCTACGCCACCCGCCAGCAGGGCCGGGGAGTCTTGATGCTCGTGTCCATTAATGGACGCGTGAGGCTCCCGCTTCCTACCGCTCAAGGCGAAGTCAGAGAACCGTCCTGGTCCCCTTACCTGAACTGACGCGGCGCTTTACGTTTTACTTAACACACTGGGGTTCATTAGGAGTTTCACGATGGAAATGCTGAAGTTTGGTAAGTTTGCTGCGCTGGCTCTGGCCATGGCTGTAGCTGTAGGTTGCTCCTCCAAAGGCGGCGACAACGCTGGTGAAGGCGCTGTTGATCCAAACGCTGGTTACGGCGCTAACACCGGTGCAGTTGACGGCTCCCTGAGCGAAGAAGCTGCTCTGCGCGCAATCACCACCTTCTACTTCGAATACGACAGCTCGGACCTGAAACCAGAAGCCATGCGCGCTCTGGACGTTCACGCCAAGGACCTGAAAGCAAACGGCGCTCGCGTTGTTCTGGAAGGCAACACCGACGAACGTGGTACTCGTGAGTACAACATGGCTCTGGGCGAGCGTCGTGCGAAAGCCGTTCAGCGCTACCTGGTGCTGCAAGGCGTTTCCCCAGCTCAGCTGGAACTGGTTTCCTACGGCGAAGAGCGTCCAGTTGCTACCGGCAACGACGAGCAGTCCTGGGCTCAAAACCGTCGCGTCGAACTGCGTAAGTAATTCGCCATGCGAACGTGCCGTCGTGCTCTAACTGTCTTGGCTCTCAGCCTCGCGCCGCTTTCGGTGTGGGCTGCGGTTCCTGTGGTCGATAACAACTCGGGCTATAACAATAGCGGAGGCAGTTATCCGCCAGCGGGTTATGGCACGAACGGCGCCTATGCCGGGGGAGGGGTTTCGACCCCTGTCTCGGCACAGGGCGAGCTGTTCCAGCAACTGCAGCAAATGCAGGATCAAATCGCACGGCAACAAGGTGTGATTGAAGTACTGCAAAACGATATTGCGCGCATGAAGCAGGAAAGCCTGGAGCGTTACCAGGATCTTGATCGGCGCATTGGAGCGGGCGGTGCACCTGCCGCGACTCCTGATAATTCTTCTGCCGGTGGTGATGCAAGTGCCGCCGGTGCCGCTGCCGGGGCTGCCTCGCAAGCTCCTGCGGCGAGCAGTGAACCGGGCGATCCGGCGAAGGAAAAGCTGTATTACGAGGCTGCCTTCGACCTGATCAAGGCCAAGGACTTCGACAAGGCCAGCCAGGCTTTCGCCGCGTTCCTGCGTAAATACCCGAACAGCCAGTACGCGGGTAATGCCCAGTACTGGTTGGGCGAAGTGAACCTGGCCAAAGGCGACCTGCAAGGGGCCGGCCAGGCATTCGCCAAGGTATCCCAGCTGTATCCGAAGCATGCCAAGGTGCCGGACTCGCTGTACAAGCTGGCTGACGTAGAGCGCCGCCTGGGTCACACTGACAAGGTCAAGGGCATTCTGCAGCAGGTAGTGGCCCAATATCCGGGTACTTCCGCCGCCCAGCTGGCTCAGCGCGATCTGCAACGCATGTAATCGAGTTTGAGCTGTTTGGAAGAAACCCGCGCTTGCCGCGGGTTTTTTCGTTAGAATCCATGCCCTTTTTATGAAACACGCTTCCTGGGATTACCGTGTTTGCGGGATTCCTCGAGGTGCCTGACGGAGGCGGACAGCCTGTTTAGCTGTTACGCCCGTGGCGACTATGCAAGACACATTGAGAATTACCGAAGTTTTCTACTCGTTGCAGGGTGAAACTCGGACTGCCGGCCTGCCCACGGTATTTGTGCGCCTGACCGGTTGTCCGCTGCGTTGCCAGTACTGCGACAGTGCCTATGCCTTCAGCGGCGGCACCATCCGCACCCTCGAGAGCATTCTCGAGCAGGTCGCCGGTTTCCGCCCGCGTTACGTCTGTGTGACCGGGGGCGAACCTCTGGCGCAACCTAACGCCATTCCCCTGCTCAAGCAGCTGTGTGATGCCGGTTACGAAGTCTCGCTGGAAACCAGCGGAGCCCTGGATATTTCCGCGGTCGACCCGCGGGTCAGTCGAGTGCTCGACCTGAAGACGCCGGGATCGGACGAGGTCCAGCGCAATCGTTATGAAAACATCGAGCTGCTGACGCCGAACGACCAGGTCAAGTTTGTCATCTGTTCCCGTGAGGACTACGACTGGGCGGTTTCCAAGCTGATCCAGTATGGTCTGGAGCGGCGGGCGGGCGAGGTGCTGTTCTCGCCGAGCCATCACGACCTGAATGCGCGCGATCTGGCCGACTGGATCGTCGCGGACAACCTGCCGGTGCGCCTGCAATTGCAGCTGCATAAATATCTTTGGAATGACGAGCCGGGGCGCTGATATGACTGATCAAGCACAGGACCAAGTGGCCACTGAAAAACGTGCGGTAATCCTGCTGTCCGGCGGTCTGGATTCGGCCACCGTAGTGGCCATGGCCCGCGCCGAAGGTTACCGCTGCTACACCATGAGCTTCGATTACGGCCAGCGTCATCGCGCCGAGTTGCAGGCGGCCGAGCGGGTCGCTCGCGACCTGGGCGTGGTCGAGCACAAGGTGATCGGTCTCAACCTCAATGGTATCGGCGGCTCCGCGCTGACCGACAGCTCCATTGATGTGCCCGAGGCTCCGAGCGAAGGGATCCCCATCACCTACGTGCCGGCACGTAACACTGTGTTCCTGTCCCTGGCACTGGGCTGGGCGGAAGTGCTGGGCGCGCGGGACATCTTCATTGGCGTCAACGCCGTGGACTATTCGGGCTATCCGGATTGCCGTCCGGAGTTCGTCGAAGCCTTCGAGCGCATGGCCAACCTGGCGACCAAGGCCGGGGTAGAGGGGCAGGGATTCCGTATCCAGGCGCCGCTGCAGAACCTGAGCAAGGCCGATATTGTCAAGGCAGGCGTCAAGCTCGGGGTTGATTACGGCCTGACCGTGTCCTGCTACCAGGCCGATGATCAAGGGCGTGCCTGCGGCAAGTGCGACAGCTGCCGTCTGCGTGCAGAAGGTTTTGCCGCGGCCGGTGTCAGCGACCCAACACCTTATTTTTGATTTTTTTCATATTGGGTGTTGAATTCTTTTTATAAATCAGTATTATACGCGCCACCACACAGCGGGTCGTTAGCTCAGTTGGTAGAGCAGTTGGCTTTTAACCAATTGGTCGTAGGTTCGAATCCCACACGACCCACCATTTTCTAGCAGTATTTAAAATCCGAAAGGCCCACGAAAGTGAGGATTTTCGGGTTTTTTTTTGCCTGCAGAAAAGTCCGGATCGGGTCTGGGGAGTGTGCAGAGCCATTACCAGCCTGCAGCTGTCTGGGGCGAGTCCTGGGTTCGAGCCAGCTCGAATCGATGCTGTGCTGGAGCAAATCCTGAATCTCGTCCGTAAAGACCATCCATCGGCTGGTCGGTGTGCCTTACAGCGGAGTCAGGACATTCATCACGGTGTCCAGGGCCACGCGGGTGTCGTCCAGTTGTACCAGCGAGGCATGCCGGGCGCCGAGGGCGTCGCGATTCTTGATGGCGGTCAGGATCGCCTTGTGCCGGGGCAGGCTGAGGCGCTGGATGTCGGGGCGGCGGTTGGTGATGCTGATGGATTCGCGCAGCGGCAGCGACAGCATGTTGCACATGTAGGCGAGCAAGTCGTTGCGGGTGGCGTCGGCGATCGCCCGGTGAAAATCCAGGTCGGCCTGCAAGAGCTCCTCGTGGGTCTTGGCTGTCTCCATGGACTGGTAGGCTTTCTCGATCACCGCGATGTCCGGGTCGGTCGCGGTGGTGGCGGCCATGGCGGCGATTTCCGGCTCGAGGATGCGGCGCACGCCGGCCAGGGTGTTGAAGAACTCGCTGTGAGGCGTCGACTGCATCAGCCAGGACAGCACGTCCGGGTCCAGCAAGTGCCATTTCGCCCGTGGCCGCACCACCGCGCCGACCCGTGGCTTGGAGTACACCAGCCCCTTGGCGCTGAGCACCCGGGTGGCTTCGCGCAGCACCGAGCGGCTGACCTGATATTCCTCACACAGCGTTGCCTCCAAGGGCAATCTATCTTCCGGCTTGAAGCGTCCGGAGACGATGTGCATGCCCAGATCCTGAACGATCCGGGCATGCATGCTCTTACGGGGTTTGGAAGGCTGGTGATCCATAACAGGGAGGCTGCTCTGAAGAAATTGGCTGCATCATAACATCGCTCCCGTATCTATCAGGCGCTCCTGCATGCCTGAGCCGGTGGGCGACAGGCCCGCATCAGCCCCCTCAGTGGGAATGCCGCGGGACCTCGGCGCCCCGGCAACCCACCAGGAAATCGAAGTCGCAGCCCTGGTCCGCCTGCAGTACGTGGTCGATGTACAGCTGGCGATAGCCGCCGACGATCAGCGACTGCGGTGCCTGCAGGTCGGCCATGCGCGCCGCCAGTTCGTCCTCGGGGATATCCAGGTGCAGGCGCCCGCTGGCACAGTCCAGTTCGATCCAGTCACCTTCCTTCACCGCCGCCAACGGGCCGCCGGCCGCCGCTTCCGGTGCCACGTGCAGGACCACGGTGCCATACGCGGTGCCGCTCATGCGCGCGTCGGAAATCCGCACCATGTCGGTCACGCCCTGGGCCAGCAACTTGGCCGGCAAGCCCATGTTGCCGACCTCCGCCATGCCGGGGTAACCCTTGGGGCCGCAGTTCTTCATCACCAGGATCGAGTCGGCGTCGACCTCCAGTTCCGGGTCGTTGATCCGTGCCTTGTACATGTCGAAGTTCTCGAACACCACCGCGCGGCCGCGATGCTGCATCAGTTCGGCGCTGGCGGCGGAAGGCTTGAGCACGGCGCCGAGGGGCGCCAGGTTACCGCGCAGCACACAGATGCCGCCGTCCGCGCGGATCGGATTGTCCAGGGTGCGGATCACTTCGTCCTGGCCGTAGATCGGTGCCTCCCGGGTGTTTTCGCCGATGGATCTGCCGTTGACCGTCAGCGCATCCGGATGGGGAATCAGCTTGGCTTCGCCGAGGCGGCGCAACACCGCTGGCAGGCCGCCGGCATAGTAGAACTCTTCCATCAAGAAGCGCCCGGACGGTTGCAGGTCGACGATGGTCGGCATGCCGCGACCGATGCGGGTCCAGTCGTCCAGATCGAGTTCGACGCCGATGCGCCCGGCGATGGCTTTCAAGTGAATCACCGCGTTGGTCGAGCCGCCGATGGCGGCGTTGACGCGGATGGCATTTTCGAACGCCTCTTTGGTGAGGATCTTCGACAACCTCAAGTCTTCGCGAACCATCTCCACCGCGCGCATGCCAGACATGTGCGCCAGCACATAGCGGCGGGCATCGACCGCCGGGATCGCTGCATTGTGGGGCAGGGAAGTGCCCAGGGCCTCGGCCATGCAGGCCATGGTCGAGGCGGTGCCCATGGTGTTGCAGGTGCCTGCCGAGCGCGACATGCCGCCTTCGGCCGCAAGGAAGTCATCGAGGGTGATGGTGCCGGCCTTGACCTGTTCGCTGAGCTGCCACACCACGGTGCCTGAACCTATGTCCTGGCCCTTGTGCTTGCCATTGAGCATCGGCCCGCCGGTGACGACGATGGCCGGCACGTCGCAACTGGCCGCGCCCATCAGCAGTGCCGGGGTGGTCTTGTCGCAGCCGGTCAGCAGTACCACGCCATCGATCGGGTTGCCGCGGATGGCTTCCTCGACATCCATGCTGGCCAGGTTGCGGGTGAGCATGGCGGTCGGGCGCAGGTTCGACTCGCCGTTGGAGAACACCGGGAACTCCACGGGAAAGCCGCCGGCCTCGATCACCCCGCGTTTGACATGCTCGGCAATCTGGCGGAAGTGCGCATTGCACGGGGTCAGCTCCGACCAGGTATTGCAGATCCCGATGATGGGCTTGCCATGGAACTGGTGGTCGGCGATGCCCTGATTCTTCATCCAGCTGCGGTACATGAAGCCGTTCTTGTCGGCGGTGCCGAACCAGTGGGCGGAGCGCAGGTTGGGTTTCTTATCAGACATGGTCAGCTCTCTTATTGTAAGACTATATGGTTCTGGTCTGGTCATAACATAAGCGCAAAATCTTGGGTTTGGAAGTATTGTTGGTTAAATAGTAATACTATATAGTCGTTTTCAACTGAGGTATGGCCCTGGCGGTTTTCCGCGAGAGGCGTCCCCCGAGCTTCTATAAAAACAACAATCGGAGACCGATCTCATGAGCCAGGAGCTGCGGCTTGTCCGGCGCATCACGCTGAAACTGATTCCCTTCCTGATCCTGCTGTACCTGATCGCCTACGTGGATCGTTCCGCCGTCGGCTTCGCCAAGTTGCACATGGGCGCCGATATCGGCATCGGCGATGCGGCCTATGGGTTGGGCGCCGGCCTGTTCTTCATCGGCTACTTCCTCCTGGAAATCCCCAGCAACCTGATGCTCGACTGCTTCGGCGCCCGGCGCTGGTTCGCGCGGATCATGATCACCTGGGGCGCCATCACCATCGGCATGGCGTTTGTCCAGGGCCCCTACAGCTTCTATCTGATGCGCTTTCTGCTTGGCGCGGCGGAAGCCGGGTTCTTCCCCGGCGTTCTCTACTACATCACCCAATGGTTCCCGGTGCGCCATCGCGGCAAGATCCTCGGGCTGTTCATCCTGTCCCAACCCATCGCGATGATGATCACCGGCCCGGTGTCCGGCGGCCTGCTGGGCATGGACGGCATCCTTGGCCTGCACGGCTGGCAGTGGCTGTTCATCGTCATCGGCACACCGGCGATCCTGCTGACCTGGCCGGTGCTGCGTTACCTGCCCGATGGTCCGCAGCAGGTCACCTGGATGGACCCGGCCGAGAAGGCCTGGCTCGCCGGCGAGCTGAACAAGGACCTGCAGGCGTACGGCCAGACCCGCCACGGCAATCCGCTGCATGCCCTCAGGGACAAGCGGGTGTTGCTGCTGGCGCTGTTCTATCTGCCGGTGACCTTGAGCATTTATGGCCTGGGCCTGTGGCTGCCGACCCTGATCAAGCAGTTCGGCGGCAGCGACCTGGCCACCGGCTTCGTGTCGTCGGTGCCGTACTTCTTCGGGATCGTCGGCTTGCTGGTGGTGCCGCGCAGTTCCGACCGCCTGAATGATCGCTACGGCCACCTGGCGGTGCTCTATGTGCTGGGAGCCATCGGCCTGTTCCTCAGCGCCTGGCTGTCGGCGCCGCTGCTGCAACTGGCGGCTCTGTGCCTGGTGGCCTTCGCGCTGTTTTCCTGCACCGCGGTGTTCTGGACCTTGCCCGGGCGTTTTTTTGCCGGCGCCAGCGCGGCGGCGGGGATCGCCCTGATCAACTCGGTGGGCAACCTGGGCGGCTACATCGGTCCGTTCGTGATCGGTGCGCTCAAGCAGTACACCGGCAGCCTGGCGTCGGGGCTGTACTTCCTGTCCTGCGTGATGCTGTTTGGCTTGCTGCTGACGGGTGTGGTCTATCGGTTGCTCGAGCGCAGGCACGTGCTGCCGGTCGAGCAGTTCGCCGCCAGTGCCCGCGGCGCCACGCGTACTTAATGGCCTAGAGGAGAAAGTTCATGCGTTTAGTGCAGTTCGAATTGAATAACGGCGAACGTCGGGTCGGTGTGGTCGAGGACGCCCTGGTCCGTGAAGTGCAGTCGGTGGGCACGGTGCGCGAGCTGGCGCTGGCGGCCATCGAGGCGGGTGTCGGCCTGCGCCAGCAGGTGCAAAGCCTCGGCCTGGGCATCAGCCACGACTACGCCGAGCTACTGGCGAGCCTGAGGGTCCTGCCGCCGCTGGATCACCCGGACCCGGCGCACATGCTGGTCAGCGGCACCGGGCTGACCCACCTGGGCAGTGCCGCGGCGCGGGACAAGATGCACCAGCAGGGCGCTGACGACACGGCGCTGACCGACACCATGCGTATCTTCAAGTGGGGCGTGGAGGGCGGTAAGCCCGCTGCCGGTCAGGCTGGCGTGCAACCGGAATGGTTCTACAAGGGCGACGGCAGCATCGTCGTGCGCCCGGGCCAGGCCTTCAGCCTGCCGGCCTTTGCCGAAGACGCCGGCGAAGAGCCGGAAATCGGTGGCCTGTATGTCATCGGCCATGACGGCAAGCCTTATCGCCTGGGGTTTGCGGTGGGCAACGAGTTCTCCGATCACGTGATGGAGCGTAAGAACTATCTCTACCTGGCCCATTCCAAATTGCGCAGTTGCAGCTATGGTCCTGAACTCAGGGTCGGCGAGCTGCCCCGGCACCTGGCGGGCACCAGCCGCATTCTGCGCAATGGCCAGGTGCTGTGGCAGAACGAGTTCCTCAGTGGCGAGGCCAATATGTGCCACAGCCTGGAGAACCTCGAGTACCACCATTTCAAATACCGCCAGTTCCTGCGGCCGGGGGATGTGCACATCCACTTCTTCGGCACCGCGACCCTGTCGTTCGCGGACGGCATCCGCACGCAGCCGGGGGACGTATTCGAAATCAGCCAGGCGGCGTTCGGCGCGCCATTGATCAACGGTATTGCCGGCGCCGACGCGGTGCTGGCGTCCGGTTGCGTAGGTGCCCTTTAAGCAGGCGCTCTTCCAGAAGACAAGCAGGTTCGAGGAGACAGGCATGACCCAGGTTTTTGGCCACAACTACATCGGCGGCCAGCGCAGCGCCGCCGGCACCGTCATTCTTCACAGCATCGATGCCAGCACCGGCGAAGCCTTGCCCCAGGCGTTCTACCAGGCCACGGCGCAGGAAGTCGAGGCCGCCGCCAAGGCTGCGGCGGCGGCCTACCCGGCCTACCGTGCCCTGAGTGCGCAGCGGCGCGCGCAATTCCTGGAGGCGGTGGCGGACGAACTGGACGCGCTGGACGATGAGTTCATCACCCTGGTCTGCCGGGAAACCGCGTTGCCTACCGCGCGGATCCAGGGCGAGCGCAAGCGCACCAGTGGCCAGATGCGGCTGTTCGCCGAGGTGCTGCGGCGCGGCGATTTCTACGGCGCGCGTATCGATCGGGCGCAGCCCGATCGCCAGCCGCTGCCGCGTCCGGACCTGCGCCAGTACCGCATTGGCCTGGGGCCGGTGGCGGTGTTTGGCGCGAGCAACTTTCCCCTGGCGTTTTCCACGGCCGGCGGCGACACCGCGGCGGCGCTGGCAGCCGGTTGCCCCGTAGTGTTCAAGGCCCACAGCGGGCACATGGCGACCGCCGAGCGAGTCGCCGATGCGATCATCCGGGCGGCCCAGGCCTGCGGGATGCCCGCCGGCGTGTTCAACATGATCTTTGGCGCCGGCGTCGGCGAAGCGCTGGTCAAGCATCCGGCGGTCCAGGCGGTCGGTTTCACCGGCTCGCTCAAGGGCGGGCGAGCGCTGTGCGACATGGCGGCGGCGCGCCCGCAACCGATCCCGGTGTTTGCCGAGATGTCGAGCATCAACCCGGTGATCGTGTTACCCCAGGCGCTGCAAGCGCGGGCGGAAACGGTCGCCCGCGACCTGACCGCCTCGGTGGTGCAGGGCTGCGGCCAGTTCTGTACCAACCCGGGCCTGGTGATCGGCATTCGCTCTCCGCAGTTCGCGGCCTTTACCGAGCAGGTTGCCCGGCTGATCGGCGATCAACCGGCGCAGACCATGCTCAACGCCGGCACCTTGAGCAGCTACGGCAAGGGGCTGCAAAAACTCCTGGCGCATCCGGGCATCGAGCACCTGGCCGGCGATCCGCAAGCCGGCAACCAGGCGCAGCCACAGCTGTTCAAGGCGCAGGCCAGCCTGCTGGTCGATGGCGATGAAGTGTTGCAGGAAGAAGTGTTCGGCCCGACCACCGTGTTCGTCGAAGTGGCCGACCAGGCGCAGCTCGCCGACGCCTTGAACGGCCTGCGCGGGCAACTGACGGCGACCCTTATTGGCGAGCCTGCGGACTTCGCGCAGTTCGGCGAGTTGACCGGGTTGCTGGAGCAGAAGGTCGGCCGCATCCTGATCAACGGTTACCCGACCGGTGTCGAGGTCTGTGACGCGATGGTGCACGGCGGGCCTTTCCCGGCTACCTCCGATGCCCGTGGCACGTCGGTGGGGACCCTGGCCATCGAGCGTTTCCTGCGCCCGGTGTGCTTCCAGAACTACCCCGACAACCTGCTGCCGGACGCCTTGAAGAACGCCAACCCCCTGCGTATCCAGCGCCTGGTGGATGGACGGCCATCGCGCGATGGGCTGTAACGCGCCTCGACCAATGTCTGCCTGAAAACAACAACAATGCAGGAGGTTTCATGTCGTGGACCGCGCTGACCGCACACCGTGCGCAGCTTGGCGAAGGCCCGTTCTGGGATGCACCGGGCCAGGCCCTGTATTGGGTCGACATCGCCGGCCGGCAGGCATTGCGCTTGTGTGGCGAACGGCTGCAGGCCTGGCAATTGCCGGAACCGGTGTCGGCCTTCATTCCCTGTGAGCGCGGCGATGCGCTGGTGACCTTGAGCAGTGGCGTGTACCGCCTCGACCTGGGCTCCGCGTCCGCGGCGCCGCGCCTGAGCCTGCTGTGCGTGGCCGATCCGCAACCGGGCAACCGGGCCAACGAGACCCGTTGCGACGCCCAGGGCCGGCTCTGGCTGGGCACCATGCAGAACAACATCGGCGAGCAGGGCGAAGACCTTCCGGTGCGGCGGCGCTCCGGTGGCCTGTTCCGCATCGATGCCCAGGCGCGTGTCACGGCGCTGCTCCAGGGCCTGGGGATTCCCAATACCTTGCTGTGGAGCGAGGACGCCAGCCGCCTGTATTTTGCCGACAGCCTGGACGGCACGCTGTACCAGTACCCGATCGCCAACGATGGCCGGCTCGAACCCGCGCGCAGCTGGTTCGGGCCACATCCGCGCGGCGTCCCGGACGGTTCGGCGATGGATGCCCAGGGCTATATCTGGAATGCCCGTTGGGACGGCGGCTGCCTGCTCAGGCTGGCGCCCGACGGCGAGGTCGACCGGGTGCTCGAACTGCCGGTCAGCCGCCCCACCAGTTGCGTGTTCGGTGGCGCGGACCTCAAGACCCTGTACATCACCAGCGCGGCCAGCCCGCTCGATCATCCTCTGGATGGTGCGGTGCTGGCTGTCCGGGTCGATACCCCAGGGAAGCTCTGTCATCGATTTGCCGGTTGAGGTTTCAGGCCGAACCTGTGTGCAACGAAGCGATGTGTAACGAAGCTGTGTGCAACGAACTCTGAAAACAACAACAAGGAGTCACCTTATGAATCGTCGTCGTGGGATCCGTTACCTGTGTTGTGCCGCCCTGGCCATGTCGGCCGCCAGCCTGAGCTGCCTGTTGCTCGCCGCCGAGCCGGTGAAGATCGGTTTCCTGGTCAAGCAGGCGGAGGAACCCTGGTTCCAGACCGAATGGGCCTTTGCCGAAAAGGCCGGCAAGGACAAGGGCTTCACCGTGATCAAGATCGCCGTGCCGGACGGCGAGAAAACCCTGTCGGCGATCGACAGCCTCGCCGCCAACGGCGCCAAGGGCTTCGTGATCTGCCCGCCGGACGTGTCCCTGGGCCCGGCGATCATGGCCAAGGCCAAGCTCAACGACTTGAAAGTGATTGCCGTCGACGACCGTTTTGTCGATGCCAAGGGCCAGTTCATGGAAGACGTGCCCTACCTGGGCATGGCCGCGTTCGAGGTGGGGCAGAAGCAGGGCGCCGCCATGGCCGGCGAAGCGAAGAAGCGCGGCTGGGACTGGAAGGACACCTATGCGGTGATCACCACCTACAACGAACTCGACACCGGTAAAAAACGCACCGACGGCTCGGTCAAGTCCCTTGAGGAGGCCGGCCTGCCCAAAGACCACATCCTCTTCGCGCCGCTCAAGACCCTCGACGTGCCGGGCAGCATGGACGCCACCAACTCGGCGCTGGTCAAGCTGCCCAGCGGGGCGAAGAACCTGATCATCGGCGGGATGAACGACAACAGCGTGCTGGGCGGCGTGCGCGCCACCGAAAGCGCCGGGTTCGCCGCGGCCAATGTGATCGGCATCGGCATCAATGGCACGGACGCCATCGGCGAACTGAAGAAACCCGACAGCGGCTTCTTCGGCTCGATGCTGCCCAGCCCGCACATGGAGGGCTACAACACCGCGAGCATGATGTTCGAGTGGGTCACCACCGGCAAGGAGCCGCCCAAGTACACGGCGATGGACGACGTGACGCTGATCACCCGGGACAACTTCAAGCAAGAACTGGAAAAGATCGGCCTGTGGAACTGAGGCCGGTGGTTTTCCCCGGCGGCCCTTTCGACCGGGCCGTCTGACCTGATGAGGTGGTTATGCACGCGCAACTGAATAAACGACAACACAGCGCCGGCGCCAGTTTGTGTTTCAACGGCATCGGCAAGACCTTCCCCGGGGTCAAGGCGCTGGACGGCATCAGCTTCACCGCCCACCCGGGGCAGGTGCACGCCTTGATGGGCGAGAACGGCGCAGGCAAGTCGACCTTGCTGAAGATTCTCGGCGGCGCCTACACGCCCAGTAGTGGCAGCGTGCAGATCGGCGAGCAGAGCATGGCGTTCAAGTGCGCGGCCGACAGCATTGCCTGCGGGGTAGCGGTGATCCACCAGGAGTTGCACCTGGTGCCTGGCATGAGCGTGGCCGAGAACCTGTTCCTCGGCCATCTGCCGGCCCGTTTCGGGGTGATCGACCGCCGTGCGCTGCGCCAGCAGGCATTGGAATGCCTCAAGGGGCTGGCCGACGAAATCGATCCCGACGAGAAGCTCGGCCGCCTGTCCCTGGGCCAGCGCCAGCTGGTGGAAATCGCCAAGGCGTTGTCCCGTGGCGCCCATGTGATTGCCTTCGACGAACCCACCAGCAGCCTCTCGGCCCGGGAAATCGAGCGCTTGATGGCGATCATCGGGCGCCTGCGGGATGAGGGCAAAGTGGTGCTGTACGTGTCCCATCGCATGGAGGAGGTGTTCCGTATCTGCGATGCGGTGACGGTGTTCAAGGACGGTCGCTACGTGCGTACCTTCGAGGACATGAGCGCACTGACCCACGACCAGTTGGTCACCTGCATGGTCGGTCGCGATATCCAGGACATCTACGATTACCGCCCCCGGCCCCGCGGCGCGGCGGCGCTCAAGGTCGATGGCCTGCTGGGGCCGGGCCTGCGTGTTCCGCTGAGTTTCCAGGTGCACCAGGGCGAGGTGCTCGGCCTGTTCGGCCTGGTCGGAGCGGGGCGTACCGAACTGCTGCGCCTGCTCGGCGGCCTCGAGCGGGCAAGCGCCGGAAGCCTGGCGCTGTGTGGCGAGGCGCTGCACCTGCGTTCGCCGCGCGATGCCATCGCCGCCGGGGTGCTGCTGTGTCCCGAGGACCGCAAGAAGGAGGGCATCATTCCGCTTTCCAGCGTCGCCGAGAACATCAACATCAGCGCGCGCGGCGCCCATTCGAGCTTTGGCTGGCTGTTGCGCGGCGGCTGGGAGAAGGGCAACGCCGACAAGCAGATCAAGGCGTTGAAGGTAAAGACGCCCAACGCGGCGCAGAAAATCGTCTACCTGTCCGGCGGCAATCAGCAGAAGGCCATCCTCGGCCGCTGGCTGTCGATGCCGATGAAAGTCCTGCTGCTCGACGAACCCACGCGCGGCATCGATATCGGCGCCAAGGCCGAGATCTACCAGATCATCCATGACCTGGCGGCCAGCGGCATCGCGGTGATCGTGGTGTCCAGCGACCTGATGGAAGTGATGGGCATCTCCGACCGCATCCTGGTGCTGTGCGAAGGCGCGCTGCGCGGCGAAAAGAGCCGCGAACAGGCCAATGAATCCAACCTGCTGCAACTGGCTTTGCCGCGCCAACGCGCCGACGGCCTGGAGAACTGAAGAGGTGAACATGACAATTCAAGACAACGCGTTGCCGACGGCGCGCAAACCCCTGGACCTGCGTGGCCTGCTCGATAACTGGGCGATGCTGTTGGCGGCGGTGGGGATCTTCGTGCTCTGCACCCTGCTCATCGACAACTTCCTCTCGCCGCTGAACATGCGCGGCCTGGGCCTGGCCATTTCCACCACCGGCATCGCCGCCTGCACCATGCTCTATTGCCTGGCGTCCGGGCATTTCGACCTGTCGGTCGGTTCGGTGATCGCCTGTGCCGGAGTCGTCGCGGCCGTGGTGATGCGCGACACCGACAGCGTGTTGCTCGGGGTGGGCGCCGCTCTGCTGATGGGGCTGCTGGTCGGGCTGATCAACGGCATCGTGATTGCCAAGCTGCGGGTCAATGCGCTGATCACCACCCTGGCGACCATGCAGATCGTCCGTGGCCTGGCCTATATCTTCGCCAACGGCAAGGCGGTCGGCGTATCCCAGGAGTCGTTCTTCGTCTTCGGCAATGGCCAGTTGTTCGGTGTGCCGGTGCCGATCCTGATCACCATCGGCTGCTTCCTGTTTTTCGGTTGGCTGCTCAACTACACCACCTACGGGCGCAACACCATGGCCATCGGCGGCAACCAGGAAGCGGCGCTGCTGGCCGGGGTCAACGTCGACCGGACCAAGATCGTCATCTTTGCCGTGCACGGGGTGATCGGCGCGCTGGCCGGGGTGATCCTGGCATCGCGCATGACCTCCGGCCAGCCGATGATCGGCCAGGGTTTCGAGCTGACGGTGATTTCCGCCTGTGTGCTGGGCGGGGTGTCGTTGAGTGGCGGGATCGGCATGATCCGCCATGTGATCGCCGGGGTGTTGATTCTGGCGATCATCGAAAACGCGATGAACCTGAAAAACATCGACACCTTCTACCAGTACGTGATCCGCGGTTCGATCCTGCTGTTGGCGGTGGTCATCGACCGTATGAAACAACGCTGATCCAGGGGGGCTTTATCAGGGGCATGCCGGCGTCGCCGGCCACTGCCTTGCCGGGGCGGCAGGGCAGTGGTGGCTACCGCGCTTCAGTCGGCGGAGAACTTCAGGACGGTGTCCTGGCTGTAGACCTGGCCGGGGTTCAGCCGGGTGCTGGGGAAGTCCGGCTGGTTGGGCGAGTCGGGGAAGTGCTGGGTTTCCAGGGTGAACGCGCCCCAGTGACTGTAGGTCTTGCCCGCCTTGCCCTTGAGCGTGCCGTCGAGGAAGTTGCTGGTATAGAACTGTACTCCGGGTTCGCTGGTGTAGAGCCGCAAGCGACGACCGGATCGAGGGTCGCGCACCTCGGCGGCGAGCTGGCCGACGTCGCCCTTGGCATCGAGCACCCAGTTGAAGTCGAAGCCGCCCTGCTTCGGCTCGGCGAACTTGAGCTGCGGATGGTCGTCCTTGATGTGCTGGCCGATGGCGGTCGGTTGCCGGAAGTCCATCGGCGTGCCGGCGACCGGGGCCAGTTCGCCGGTCGGAATCAGCTTGGCGTTGACCGGCGTGTAGTGGCTGGCGTGCAAGGTGGCGAGCTGGGCGAGCACATCGCCGTTACCGGCGCCGGCGAGGTTGAAGTAACTGTGGTTGGTGAGGTTCAGCACCGTGGGTTTGTCGGTGGAGGCGCTGTACTCGATGCGCAGCTCGTTGTTGTCGTTGAGGCTGTAGGTGACCTCGACCTGCAGGTTGCCGGGAAAGCCCATTTCGCCGTCTTTGGACAGGTAGCTCAAGGTCACCCCGACAGCGTCCTTGCGCTTGATCGGTCGGGCCTTCCAGACGCGCTTGTCGAAGCCCTGGGCGCCGCCATGCAGCGAGTTCGGGCCGTCGTTGAGGGGCACCTGGTAACGCTGGCCGTCCAGCTCGAACGCTCCGCCGGCCAGGCGATTGCCGTAGCGGCCGATGGTGGCGCCGAAGAACGCGGTGCCGCGCTGATAGCCCTGGACGTCGTCGAAGCCCAGGACCACGTCGTCGAAGGTGCCGTTCTTATCCGGCACCTTCAACGATTGCAGGGCAGCGCCGTAGGTGATGACCGTGGCTTGCAGGCCATGGCTGTTACGCAACACATATTGCTCGACAGCGGTACCGTCGAGGGTCGTGCCAAAGGCCTTGTGTTCGCTGGACAGGCCCGCGGCCTGGGCGCCGAGGCTGGCAAGCAGCAGCGACAGGCCGAGGCCGGAAAGCCGGTAGGGGAAGTGCGGCATGGTTGAACTTCCTTTTGTTGTTCTGAATGTAATAGTTCTACTAATTTGCATTTTTTACTGGTTTCATCGATAAATCTATCGCCTTTAATGGCTTGTTTACAATATAAAATAAGACTAATTAGGTCGGCGGTCGCATGGATACCGAAATGCTCCGCTGGCCCGAACCGAAATGATCACTGCGCAGGAACCGTCATATGAACAATGAGAAAGGGGCTGGCATGCAGGCCGTGTACGCGGATCTCAACGGCAAGACCGTATTGATTTCCGGTGGTGCCTCGGGAATTGGCGAAGCCCTGGTTTGCGCCTTTGCCCAGCAAGGCGCCAAGGTCGCGTTCGTGGACATGGCGCAAAGCCAGGGCGAGGAGTTGGCGGCCCGGTTATCGGCGCAGGGCCATTGCGTGGCGTTCGCGCCCTGCGACGTCACCGACGAGGCTGCTTACCAGGCCGCGATCGAGCGTTTTGCGCAAACACTGGGGCCTGTCACGGTGCTGGTGAACAATGCCGCCAATGACGTGCGGCACAGCCTGGAGGAAGTCGACTCTGCGAAATTCGACAAGCTCATTTCGGTCAATCTCAAGCACGCCTTTTTCGCCAGCCAGGCGGTGGTGCCGATGATGAAGGCCGCCGGTGCCGGCAGCGTGATCAACCTGGGTTCCATCGGCTGGATGATGGCCTCCAGCGGGTATCCGGTCTATGCGGCCAGCAAGGCGGCCACCCACGGCATGACCCGGGCCCTGGCGCGGGAATTGGGGCCCTGGCGGATCCGGGTCAACACCCTGGTGCCCGGCTGGGTGATGACCGAAAAACAGCTGGCGTTGTGGGTGGACGATGCCGCCCGCGAGCTGATCAGCCGCAGCCAATGCCTGCCGGGCAGCGTGGAGCCCGGGCATATCGCGCAGATGGCGCTGTTTCTGGCGTCCGATGCGTCCGCCATGTGCTCGGCGCAAAACTTCATCGTCGATGGCGGCTGGGTATAGCACCCGGCGAACGACGCCGTGACCCCGCCAGAATGGCGGCGCGGCGTCGGCGAGTGGGTGCTCAAGTTCATCGGCCTTCGATACGCAGCGGCAGGCTGTCGATCACCTGAGACAGCGTTTGCTCCAGTTCCGCCTCTTCTTTCTTTACCAGTTCCGGGCTTCTTCGGCGTTGTCGGTATTCGCTGGGGCTGGCGCCCGCGAACTGCTTGAAGGCGCGGGCAAAGTAGGACGGGTCCTTGAAGCCGACCTCATAGCCGATGCTGGTAATGGGCATCTGGCTGTTGTCGAGCAGATTCTTGGCGCAATCCATGCGCTTGCTCAGGATGTAGTCCATGAACCCCAGGCCATGGACCTCCTTGAACAGCCGGCTGAAGCGAAACGTGGTCATGCCACAACGTTTGGCCAGCTCCTTCTGGTCGATGCTTTCACGAAAATTCTGCTCGATGTACAGCAGCACATCGCTGAGTGCCTGATGTTTCTGGTGCTCTACGGTCAGTCGGATGCTGTCCGGCAGGGACGGGCCGTGTTCGATCTGCAGCGTCTTGTTGCGGGGGCCGCTGCTGTGGCGCAGTTCGTAGAGCTGCTTCAGCGCATGCAGGAAGCGCCGGATCTCGGCACTCGAGAGCGGGAGCACCATGTATTCCCAGACGCGCGAACGCATGGCCCAGACCGCAAGTTCTTCGGAGTGCTGCACCGTGAACATGGCGATGGGAATGGAGGGAATCTTGTGTTTGATCTCCAGCAACAGATTGAGCCCCGGCATGTCCGGGCGGTCATAGTGCATGCAGATCATGTCCGGCAGGGGATGAGTGTCCTTTTCGGGCAGAGACGCGTCTTTCGACACCCGGCAATCGCAGGCTGGGCGAAACAGCGCGATCAGTTCTTCAGAGGACCGCTCGCGCGTGAGGTCGAACCATAACAGAGAGGGTTTTTGGACCGACTCAGGTTTCATTTCCTTATTCCTTCCTGGTGTCTCACTGTCACTTCCTGGGCTGTCAGTATCGCCATTGTGCTTTGCGGGCAAAGGATCAAGTTCTGATAGCGCTTCATAAATTTTCTTGATTACCTTCTATGTCTGACAGCGAGATAAGAGTCACAGGCAGCTCCTTGCTGTTGCGATCGCCTTTTCTTGCACCACCGGCCACGGCTGAATCAATTTAGTATTATATGAGAACAGTTCCTTTTCTGAAAAAATCCATCTGCCAGGTTTAGTTTCATTGGAGTTTCTTTGCTGTCTTGCCAGGCAGCGCAAAAAAGTCCTAGAAACCGGCAATAAACTCCTAACTCTTTGTGTTAGCCCCTGACTAGGATTCAGTCAGGCGGCACAAATACTGATCGCCTTAAAGCAACTTTCTTATAAGAGGTGAACAAGATGAAACTGCAAACAATCAAAACTTCGGTGCTGGCCTTCATCAAGGATGAAGATGGTTTGACCATCGTGGAATATGCCGTGGCCGGTGGTCTGATTACGCTGGGCGCCGTTGCCGCGTTCGTGACCCTGGGCGGCAACGTGGCCACTGCCATCACCAGCCTGGGTTGTGCTGTTCAGGGCCAGGTGTGCTAACGACAGCCGTTGTGCCGAATCCTCGGTCCTGGGCTGGAGCTGCTTGTCGCTCGTACGCAGCCAGACTTCTCGGGTCTGGCTGCGATGAGCGGTTTCCCTCGGGCTGAGGCCGTACCTGTGGTCCATGTGTGTTTTCCACCTTTTTCTGTCTACTCTCGCCTGGACAGATGGAGCCTTCTCAATCGGTATGTGCAGTCAGCGCACAGTACATGACAGATGGCTCCAGTCTTGGTCTCGAACGAGACAAATCGTCAAATGACCTTGGGCCGAGCACGGCTCCCATCGCTCTGCAGCGGCCTGCAAATTCTCTTTGCAGCTTCTGGAGTATCGTCGCTGTATCGCTTGCGTGAAGATCAAATCCTGATATGGAAGCCTCGGTTTACTTCGTTTCGCACTATGGTTTGGGGGCAGCGAACATGGCCGGGGCTTTTGTCTTTGTCGGCTAGTGGCTCAGGCCGGTCTCGCATCGAGGGCAAGTCTGTTTCAAGGTGGCTCTTCAATTATTCCTTCCTTAGATAAGCCATCTGTTCCTTGGGGGATGTTGTTCCTGGTGCTTTTTTGCATCTTTCAACAACAGCAATAAAGTCCTAACGATCAGCAAAAAACTCCTAACCCTCCCAATGCTCCCCTGACTAATGTTCAACCAGGCAGTACGCAAGTGCTGCTCTTACATAAAAACACTTGAGTGAGGTGGAAAAATGAATCTGCAATCGATCAAGACTTCGGTCATCAAGTTCGCCAAAGACGAAGACGGCCTGACCATTGTGGAATATGCAGTGGCCGGTGGCCTGATCACTTTGGGCGCTGTTGCTGCGTTTGTGACTCTGGGCGGCAACGTGGCCACTGCCATCACCAGCCTGGGATGCGCCGTCCAGGGTCAAGTCTGCTAACACCAACTTCCACCGAGGGCTGCAGTCATGGGCAAAGAGCAATTATTCGTTGTTGCATTGATGCTGGGACTGCTGGGGATTGCGGTGGTGAGCGATCTTCGCCGCCACCGTATTCCCAACCTCTTGGTGCTGTTGGGGCTGGGACTGGGGATTGCCGGCCAGGTCTATTCCTCAGGCGTCATCGGGTTTGGTTATGGACTGCTGGGCATGTCGATCGGTTTTGCCGTTTTTCTTCCCCTGTACGCCTTTGGCGGGATGGCAGCCGGCGACGTCAAGCTCATGGCCATGGTTGGCACTTTTCTCACTCCGCAGCACGCCCTCTGGGCTGCGTTTTTCAGCCTGATCGTCGGTGGCGCGTGCGGGGTACTGATCGTGTTGGTACGTGGTCAAGTTCAACGGACCATGGGGCGCTACTGGCAGATGGTGAGAGCCAGGGCCTATTTCCCGCCGGCGGATGATGAAGTGGCCGGCAAACCCTTTCCCTATTCGGTTGCGATCCTGCTCGGCACATTGGCCAGCTTTTACTGGTTGCCCCTTGGCCAGTAGCTCAGGAGAACATTATGTACGCCATCAGTAACAGCCGTCCGACCGGCAATGACCGGGAAGCAGTGCAGCGACTGGCTCCACAGCCACGCACGATCCTCGAGACCGGGCTGGCGGACAATTTCCTCGGAGACCTGGTCTGCAAGCATCTGCACGATGCGGGCGTACTGGACATGCCCCGACTGGTAGAGCGCCTGGCGCTGACGGGGGCGGTGGTTGAAGAAGTCCTGACCTTCCTGCGTCAGGATCATCGGGTCGAGATCCTTGGCCAGGCCGGTGGCCAGGGCTTGCGCTACGGGCTGACCGAGCGCGGCCGCAATGCTGCCCGCGATGCCTTGTCGCGCAGTGGCTATATCGGCGCGGCGCCCTTTCCGGTGAGCGCCTACCGCTCGCTGCTCAAGGTACAGACCATTCACCATGGCCGTATCAGCGCCCGAGACATGCAGGCGTCCTTCGGCTCCATGGTGCTGGCGCAGAACATGCTCGATCAGCTGGGCGTAGCCCTGAACTCCGGGCGCGCCATCATGATTTACGGGCCGGCGGGGACGGGCAAGACCTATGTCAGCAGCCGGTTGATCCGGCTGTTTTCCGAGTCCATCTGGGTGCCCCATGCCATTGCGATCAACGATGCGGTGATCGAGATCTACGACCCTCAGGTACACCGGCGTCTGGATGTCGGCGATCCGCAGAACAGCCTGATGCTCAATGAGGGGATCGACCGCCGGCTCCTGTGCTGTGAACGGCCGATCGTCATCACCGGCGGCGAGCTGACCATGGAACAGCTGGATATCCGCTACGACCCCTTCACTCGCCAGTACCAGGCGCCGTTGCAGCTCAAGGCCAGCAATGGCCTGTTCGTCATCGACGACATGGGGCGCCAGCGCATGGCCCCCGCGGAGTTGCTCAATCGCTGGATCGTGCCGATGGAGGAGAAACGCGACTTCCTCAACCTCGGCGGCGGTCGGCACTGCGAGTTGCCGTTCGACCTGATCCTGGTGTTTTCCACCAACCTGAACCCGTTGGAACTGGCCGACGAGGCGTTCCTGCGGCGGATTGGCTACAAGCTGCAGTTCGGCTACCTCAAGCCCGAGGAGTACGAACGTATCTGGATTCAAGAGACGGAGCGCCTGAACATCCAATACGACCCGCTGCTGTTGCGCTACGTCCTGGATGAACTCTATGGCGCTGAAAACATGCCGCTGGTGCCTTGCCACCCGCGGGATCTCTTGAGCATGGCGCTCGATCGCCAGCGTTATGTGGGCGCCAGCGGACCGCTGTCAACCCTGGAACTGGAGTGGGCCTGGCACAGCTACTTCGTCCAGCTCGATTTTCTTTGAGTAAGGAGATTTCGACATGAGTTCTCGTACTTTCACTCTGGTGGCCTTGTCCGTGGTTCTGGGCCTGGGCGCGGCATGGATGGCCAACACCTGGCTCAATGCAAGGCTCAATGCCACCCCCGACGATAACCAGCAGAACGTGGTGGTGGCGACCGTGGAAATCGCTTTCGGGCAAATGGTCGAGCCACAGCAGGTCGCGCTGGTCCGCATGCCCAAGGAGACGGTGCCCGAGGATGCTTTCGACGCGACCGATAAGGTCGTGGGCAAGATCGCCACCTTCTCCATGCTGCGCGGCGACATCCTGCGCGGTGCGCGCCTGGCCGAACACCTGGGCGGCAGCACCCTGGCGTCGCTGATCGAGCCCACCAAGCGTGCGATCTCGGTCAGGGTGGACGACGTGGTCGGCGTGGGTGGGTTCCTGTTGCCGGGTAACCGGGTCGATGTGCTGGCTACCCGGCAGACCGGCAATACCGGCGACGCCGAATCCAAGACCATCCTGGAAGACCTGCGGGTGCTGGCGGTGGACCAGACGGCCAGTACCGACAAGACCCAACCGGTGGTCGTGCGCGCCGTGACCCTGGAAATGACCCCCCTGCAGGCCGAGGAATTGGTCAAGGGGATGGCGGCCGGCAAGCTGCAACTGGCCCTGCGCAACCCGCTGGACAACCAGAAGCAACCGGCGATGGTCGAGCCGGTCGCGATGATCCAGGAAGTGCCTGCCCCTCCCGTGGTGCGGCCGATTGTCCGTCGTCGCGCCAGCGGCGATAGCGGGATCACGGTGATCCGTGGGATCGAGGTCAACGTTGTGAAGTCCCAGCTGTAAATGATCGGGTACGACATAGACGAACAATGAGGGCTTGATGATGAGTGCGCATATCCAACAGCCACTGAGTGCATTTCCACGGCAGCAGCGCGGCGCAATGCTTGTACTGGTAGTGATTGCCCTGGCCGCGATGCTGCTAATGGGGGCCCTGGCGCTGGATGGCGGTCATATGCTGGTGAACAAGTCCCGCCTGCAAAATGCGGTGGATGCGGCGGCGCTGAGCGGTGCCAAGACGCTCAGCACAGTCATGGGCACGACAGGGGCCGCGAGCCTGACGCAGACCGCTGCGCTCAATACCCTGACCCTGAATGCCAATGCCAGCGGCAATCAGGAACTGGCCGCCGCCATCGGCAACAATGTCGGCGGTTTTGCCACGGTAGAGCTGGCATCCACTGTCTATGGGCCTTTCTCTTTCCCGGGGCCGGCCAATGCGAGCTATGTGCGGGTGACGGTCACCAACTATTCCCTGGCCGGATTCTTCTGGGGCGTCTTTCAGACCTTGGGCAATGGCGTCGGTAACAAGTTTGTGAGCGCGGTCGCTACCGCCGGGCCAAGCCCCGCCAGCCCTTGCGACCTCACGCCACTGATGGTGTGCGGCGATCCAACGAAAAACAACCCGTCCACCGGGATGTTCTGGGGGTTCCAGTTCGGCGATCCGCAGGTGTTGAAAACCGCCGCAGGCAACAGCTCGCCGATTGGCCCCGGCAACTTCCAGCTGCTCGATTTCGGCTCGGGCGGCAGCACGGTCAGGCAGGGGCTGGCAGGCGGCATCAACCAGTGCAACAGCGTCGGTTCGAATGTCCAGACCAAGCCGGGGAACACCGTCGGGCCTGCCTCGCAGGGCCTCAATACGCGTTTCAACGAGTATTCCGGCGGCCTCAAGGCGGCGGACTACCCACCGGACCTGGTGATCACGGTCAACCAAAAGTCGTTCACTTACGACGATGCGCTCGCGCAGATTCAGTACAACAATCAGGCGGTTACCTCGAGCAACGGCAATCTGTCCGCGGGCGGCAGCGCCTTGTACGACTACCACGACTGGGTACAGGACTCCGCCAGCTGCGTTACCGGTAGCGGTGGAGGCTGCCAGAACGGCGGGGCGTTCGAACGGCGGATCATCAAGATCGTGATCGGTGACTGCACGGGCAAGAACGACGGGGCGTCGTCGATACCGGTGCTGGGGTTCGGCTGCTACTTCGTCCTGCAGCCCGCTTCGCAAAAGGGCAATGAGTCGCAGATATTCGGTCAGTTCCAGAGTGTGTGCGAAGGCGACAACGTGCCAGGCCCCAACCCGGCCAATACCACCGGGCCGCAGATCATCCAGCTGTACAAGACCTATATCGACAACAGCCAGACGCCAAGTACCGACTCTTAGGAGGCTTTATGGGACGCACAGGATTCAGATCGCCGCGCAACCAGGGCGGGTTGGCGATGGTGGAGCTGGTGTTGACGCTGCCGCTGCTGCTGTTGCTGATGCTGACCTTCGCCGAGTTCGGCCGCATGTTGTTCCAGTACAACAGCCTGATGCAGGCCAGTCGCGACGCCGGGCGTTATGTCGCTGACAAGGCGTGGAACTCCACCCTCGGCAAGCTCGACCTGAGCGGCACGCTGCAGACCCAGGCCAAGAACGTCGCCGTCTATGGCGTGCCCGCCAACCCCAACGGCTACCCGGCGGTGGTGACGGGGCTGACGCCGGCGAATGTCGCGGTCACCGCGGTGGGGGCCGAGCATGTCCAGGTCAGCATTACCTACACCTATGTGCCGGTGATCGGCAGTGCCTTGCCCGCCTTGTATGGCAGCAACGTGCCGCTGGGCCTGGCCTTGACTTCCACTGTCGTCATGAGGGCCTTGTGATGAACGCCAAAGGCATGCGTGGGCTGTACACCGTCGAGTTCGCGATCACCAGCCTGGTGCTGTTCACCGTGCTGTTCGGTGTGCTGGAAATGGGCCGGCTGTACTTCACGGTCAATGCCCTGAATGAAACCGTGCGCCGCGGCGCCCGCCTGGCGGCGGTGTGCGATATCGACGATCCAGTGATTCTGCGTCGGGCGATGTTCAACGCTTCTACCGACAGCGGTCCGAGCAGCCTGCTCAATAACCTGACGTCCGCCAACCTGGACCTGGTTTATCTGGACGCCAACGGCGCGGAAGTTACCAGCCCCAACGATCTGAGCGGCAGCAACGGCTTCGTCGCCATTCGGTATGTCCAGCTACAGGTATCCAATTTCAGTTTCAATCTGCTGATTCCTGGGTTCAACGGGGTGTTTGTTCTACCGGTATTCAGGTCGACCGTGCCACGTGAAAGCCTCGGTCGGCAGCCCCAGGCAGCAGTCACACCGGAGATCACACCATGTTGAGTACCCGAGAAGCGCCAGTCGTCGCTGCTGCTACTGAAAAGCAAGGCAAACGCCTGCTGATCAGTGGGCGCGACGCGACTACCTTGAATCATCTGAAAGCGTTGAGCCAGGGTCTGCCGAATCTGCAGGTCAGCACTCGCCTGGTGAGCAACGGGCATACCGATCCGCTGTATGGGCTGGAGCAGATGCCCGACTTCCTGCTGTTGCGCGTCAGCCATCTGTGGCGTGAAGAGCTGGCGGCCTTGTTGCAGCATCCGCTCAAGGAGCGCCCACCGCTATTGGTCTGCGGCCCGCTGGATGAGCGCGAGGGCATGCGCCTGGCAATGCAGGCCGGCGCCCGGGACTTTCTCCCCGAGCCGGTAGCGGCCGAAGAGTTGCAGGCGGCCATCGGCCGTATGCTCATGGAGGCCAATGCGGAGCTGGGAATCGGTGGCAAGGTGATTGCGGTGATGAATGCCAAGGGCGGTTCGGGAGCCTCGATGCTGGCTTGCAACCTGGCGCATCAGCTCGCCACCCGCGGTGGCAGGACCCTGCTGCTGGACCTGGACCTGCAGTTCGGCAGCGTGGCGCATTGCCTGGATGTGGTGCCTGCCCACAGCCATGTGGATGTGCTGAAGCAGGTGGAGTCCCTGGACAGCATCGCCTTGCGTGGCTATTGCAACCACTTCAGCCCGACCCTGCATGTACTGGGCGGGCGTACCGGGGAGCTGTGCCTGACGCAGGATGTGCACCTGGACCAGCTGGAAAAACTGTTGCGCCTGGCCCGTGGGACCTACGACTGGGTGGTGGTGGATCTGCCGCGGCAGATCGATCACCTCACCGGCGTCACGCTCGAACAGGCCGATCGCATCTACGTCGTGTTGCAGCAGAGCCTGAGCCACCTGAAGGACGGCACCCGCCTGACTCGCATCCTGCGCGACGACCTGAATGTGCAAAGCAACCGGATACAGGTGGTGGTCAACCGCTACAACAAGACCTCGCCGGTGAGCCTCAAGGATGTTACCGATGCCCTGCGCTGCCCGAACCCGCAAACCCTGCCCAATGACTATGCGGTGGTCAGCGAGAGTCAGAACACCGGTGTGCCGCTTGAACTGCATGCTCCACGTTCGGTTGTGACCCTGGCGCTGCGCGAGCTGACCCAGAACCTGATCGGAATCGAGGTCGCCGAGAAGAGTTTGTTCAAACGTACCTTCAATCGTCTGTTCGGAGGCTAGGCCATGCTCAGCGACTTTCGTAATCGCCTGCGTCAGCAACCCGGCAAACAGGCACCGGCAGAGGCGCAGGATGCGTCCCTCGACAGTAAAGAGTGCGCCAGCGTGCTCATGGCCTGGGAGGCCAGTGTGCCGGACCTGCTCTATGAAACCAGGACCAAGCTCGGCTCGATGGAGGCCGAGTGGCGGGAAAAGATCTACCAGCAGTTGCTCAAGGTCATGGACCTGTCGCTCCTCGATTCCCTGGAGCCGGCCGAGGCCGGGCGGCAGATCCGCGACATCTGCCAGCGCCTGCTCGATGAGCATTCGGCGCCGGTCAATGCCAGCAGCCGCCAGTTGATCCTCAAGCAGATCGCCGACGAAGTGCTCGGCCTCGGGCCTCTGGAACCGCTGCTGAATGACGCCAGTGTGTCCGACATCCTGGTCAACGGTCATGCCTCGGTGTACGTCGAGCGCTTCGGCAAGCTGCAACGAACGGATGTGCGTTTTCGCGACGACCAGCACCTGCTGAATATCATTGATCGCATCGTTTCCAGCCTGGGGCGGCGCATCGATGAGTCCTCGCCGCTGGTGGACGCTCGCCTGAAGGACGGCTCGCGGGTCAACGCCATCATTCCACCGCTGGCCATCGACGGACCGAGCATGTCGATCCGCCGCTTCGCCGTGGATTTGCTCAACACCGAGAGCCTGGTGCAGATGGGCACCCTGACCCCGGGCATCGCCCTGATGCTCAAGGCCATCGTCCGCGGCCGGCTGAATGTCCTGATCTCCGGAGGGACCGGCAGTGGCAAGACCACCATGCTCAACGTGTTGTCCAGTTTCATTCCGCACAACGAGCGGATCGTGACCATCGAGGACTCGGCCGAGCTGCAACTGCAGCAACCCCATGTGGTGCGCCTGGAAACCCGGCCGTCGAACATCGAGGGCCGTGGCGAGGTGGGCCAGCGGGAACTGGTGCGCAACAGCCTGCGTATGCGGCCGGACCGCATCGTGATCGGTGAGGTGCGTGGCGCCGAGGCGCTGGACATGTTGACGGCGATGAATACCGGCCACGACGGCTCGCTGACCACCATCCACGCCAACACCGCCCGCGATGCCCTGGGACGGATCGAGAACATGGTGTCGATGACGGGGGCGACCTTTCCGATCAAGGCCTTGCGTCAGCAGATCGCTTCGGCCATCGGTGTGGTCATCCAGCTGGAGCGGCAGGAAGACGGTACGCGGCGGCTGGTCAGCGTGCAGGAAATCAACGGCATGGAAGGGGAAATCATCACCATGACCGAGATCTTCGCTTTCGTGCGCAATGGCCTGGGCGAGAAAGGCGAGGTACTGGGCGAATTCCGCCCCACCGGCATGGTTCCGGCGTTTCGCGATGTACTGGCTAAACGAGGCATCGAGCTGCCGCTCAGCCTGTTCCGGCCAGACTGGATGGAGGGCTAGTCATGAATCAAGTCCCCAGTGAATTTATCCTGGCGTTTCTCGGCATGGTGTTCACCGCCATATTCCTGCTCAGCCAGAGCGTGGCGGTGCCGGTGTTCGGCGAGGCCGGCAAGGTGCGCAAGCGTATTCGCAGCCGCCTCGACCTGCTGGAGCGGGCCAGTAACCTGGAGAACATGCAGTCGGTACTGCGCCAGAAATACCTGCGTCGCCTGTCCCCACTGGAGGCGCGCCTGGAGCAGTTGCCGGCGATGGAGGCCCTGGCGCAGATGATCGAGCAGGCCGGACACGAATACCGCGCCTATCGGGTGCTGATGCTCAGCCTGGTCCTGATGCTGGCGGCGGGTATGCTGCTGTGGCTGTTCACGCAACTGTGGTGGGTGGCGCTCCCGGCGGCGGCTGTGGCCTTCTGGCTGCCGGTGCTGAAGATCTCCCGGGACCGCAACAAACGCTTTGCCCTGTTCGAGGAGCAGTTGCCGGATGCACTGGACGCCATGTGCCGGGCGCTGCGTGCCGGGCATCCGTTCAACGAAACCCTGCAATTGGTGGCCGACGAGCACAAGGGGCCGGTTGCCCACGAGTTCGGCCTGACCTTTTCCGACATCAACTACGGTAACGATGTGCGTCGGGCCATGCTTGGCCTGTTGGAGCGCATGCCGAGCATGACGGTGATGATGCTGGTGACCACTGTGCTGATCCATCGCGAGACGGGTGGCAACCTGACGGAGGTGCTGGATCGTTTGAGCAGCTTGATTCGCGGGCGCTTCCGCTTTCAGCGCAAGGTCAAGACGCTCTCGGCCGAAGGGCGCATGTCGGGCTGGATCCTGGTGGCGATGCCTTTTGTACTGGCGGCGGGGATTGTGATTTCGAGCCCGACCTATCTGCCTCTGCTCATCAATGAGCCGCTGGGACAGAAGATGGTGCTTGGCGCGTTTGTGGCGATGCTGCTGGGAATCTTCTGGATACGCAAGATCATCCGGATTCAGGTGTGAACACAATCACTCGTAGGGGGTGAGGTCATGGAGTATCTACTGAGCCTGATCAATCGTCTGGTCGGTAACGAACAACTGGCGCGCATGGTCTTCGCCGGGGCCATAGGCCTGAGCGTGGTGCTGGCCGTGGCGACCCTGGTGTTGCTGGTGCAGGGCCTGCAGGACCCCGTGCATCGCCGTCTTCTGCTGATCAAGCGCGGCCATGGCGACGGTCACCGGCAGCAGGGCGCGCCGAGCAACCTGCAATTGATGCTGGAGCAGGTTGGCCAGCGTTTTGTCTCCGGTGAGCAGGAGCAAGCCTCGGCGACCCGGACCTTGCTGACCCATGCGGGCTTTCGCTCCCCGGCCGCTGTCCAGATGTACTGGGCGGTGCGCCTGCTGACGCCGTTGGCATTGGTGGCGCTGGCGGTCATGGCGCTGCCGCTGATACCGAAGGTATCGCTGCTTCTGGGGATGGGGCTGGTGATCCTGGCGCTGGGGGTAGGCTGGCTGGTACCGGCCATCTATGTCGACAGCCGCAGGAACGCGCGGATGACCCGTTTGCTCGTCGCCTTTCCGGATGCGCTGGACTTGATGGTGGTCTGCGTGGAATCAGGCCTTGCCTTGCCCCAGGCGATCGAGCGGGTGTCGGAAGAGATAGCGGTCAGCCAGCCCGACCTGGCCATGGAGCTGGCACTGGTCAACTCCGAGATCCGGGCCGGGATTCCCAGTACCGAAGCGCTCAAGCATCTGGCCGAGCGTACCGGGCTGGAGGACATTCGCGGGTTGGTGAGCCTGTTGGCGCAGAGTATTCGCTTCGGGACCAGCGTGGGGACGACCCTGCGTATCTATGCCGAGGAGTTTCGTGACCGGCGTACTCAGCAGGCTGAAGAGAAAGCCGCGAAAATCGGCACCAAACTGGTGTTTCCACTGATCTTCTGCCTGTGGCCAAGCTTCTTTCTGGTAGCCATAGGACCGGCGATCATCGGCGTCTTCAAAGTATTCGGGAAGTTATGAAAGAGGGGAGGGGCAAGGGCCATCGGCATGGATGGCATTGCCCCCTCTGAACTGAACGCCATCGGGACCTGTTGTCACTTCGAACCACCTGAACCACCCGAGCCTGTGTACTCCTTGTAGTACTCGGGGATCGGGTGTTTGTAGTTGTCCAGCCAGCGTTGCAGGGTCAGTTCCCGTTCGCTGGGCGAGGCGTTCTGCGGGATGGGCGACTTGACCTGGTTACGACTCTGCAGCAGCAGCCAGGTTTCGGTCGACTGTTGTGACAGGGATGCCGGGCCGGGTTCGATGGCCTGGGTCACCAGCGGAAGAAGCAGGAGCCCCAGGCAGCTAAGCGTTTGGTATTTCATCACTACCTCTGCGTTATTGGTTGATTGACACTTGATGGCGACGATTCCGTGGCAGTGACTGCCTGACTGTTAGCTGCCTTCTTCGTCGCGTTCCTGAGTTTTTCGGCCCGCTCCTTGGCGTTGGTGACTTGTTCGGGCTTCAGGCCGGCACGATTGACCAGGTCCGAGGCCTGTTTCCAGTTACCTTGATAAATCAGCAGGGTCACCAGGTTGAGGGTTGCCAGCTGATCGTCCTGTTTCAGCTCCATGGCCGTGAGGAACTCGAAGCGGGCTTGCCTGGTATCCCCCTGGTTGAGGTAGACCACCCCCAGATCGTTGCGGATTTTCTCGTCGGTGGGGGACAGGCGCGCTGCGCGTTTCAGATGTTCCAGGGCCAGAGCGTTATCGTTGCGTGACGCTGCCAGTTGACCCAGGCCATGCTCGCCTTCGGCGGCCAGGCAGGTGCTGAGCAGGCTGCGGTACAGCGGTTCGGCCTCGCTTTGGCCGAGCTGGCGATAGATCTTGGCCTTGCGCATGCGGACCTGCGGCAGGTCTTCGGGCAGGCGTTGCAGATTGGCCAGGCCGGCGTGCAGCTTGCCTTCGCCGATCATGTCGTCGGCCAGGCTCAGCGACAGTTCCTGATCCGAATCCAGTTTGCTGCATGCCTGCTTCGACCAGGCACTGCCGCCGTTCGTGGCGCAGCCGCTGAGCATGAGCAGCCCCAACGCAGCAATGACTACTTTCATTTTTCGCTCCTGGAACAATCCGTTTGTCGAGGAATGGCCAACACCGGACTTGCCGAGTCCGGTGTCATCGAGCCTGAGCGTGGCCAGCAATGAGCCAGAACCCTGGTTCATTGCGAAAGCCCGCTGGCGGCCTGGTCATAATTGCCGTTTTCCAGGAAGTACAGACGGAACCAGTTCGGGTCGTAGTTGCGCAGTGGCTCGCCAGGCAGTACCGGCAACTTGGCGTTGACCGCCAGCGGTTGCACCAGATGCGGGGTGACGATCATCAGCAGTTCCTTCTCTTCGCGCCTGATCGAAGAATCACGGAAGAATGCACCCAGGATCGGAATCTCTCCCAGGCCGGGGAACTTGCTCACGGCCGTGGTATTGGTGGTGCTGATCAGGCCGCTGATCACGAAACTCTCACCGTCGGCCAGGGAGATGCTGGTGTCGGTGCGACGCACAACCAGGGCTGGCACCGAGATGCCGTTGACGGTAATCCCATTGTTGAAGTCCAGTTCGCTGACTTCCGGGGCGACCTTCAAGGCGATGCGGTCATTTCCGACTATCGTGGGGGTCAGGGTCAGGCGAATACCGAATTCCTTGTACTGGATGGTAATACTGTCGCTGCCGCTGCTGGGGACCGGGATCGGCACTTCACCACCGGCCAGGAAGCTTGCGCTCTGTCCGCTCAGCGCCACCAGGCTCGGACGCGCGAGGGTATAGGCAAAACCACTGCCTTCCAGGGCGTTGATCAGCCCCAGGACGTTACCGCCGCCAAAGCCGATATTGAACTGGCCGTTGTTGAGCGGTATGTTCGGCCTGACGCCACCGATATTGCCGGGTGTCACCGTCACCAACGGGACGGTGCCCGGGGAGCTGAACAGGAAGTTGCCGCTCTTGCCGAAGATCGAGGTGCCGGCCTCTTTCAGCTTGGTGCGGCTGACTTCGACAAAACGGATATCGGTCTGCACCTGGCTGGCCAGAGCCGGATCTTCGGAGGGGGGCAATAGCGAACTCACCATCGAATGAGGGCCTTTGCCCTGAACGAACACCATGCTCTGGCGGGGTTCCTTGTCGCATGCCGTCCAGACCATCAGGCTGGTGGCGCCGGGTGCAATGCCGGTCAGCAGGTATGAATCTCGCCCATTGAGGTACACATCGGCAATTTTCGGGTCGCCGACGGCCAGTCGGGTAATGGCAACGGGGGAGTGCATTATCGTCTGCTGACCCTCTCCCACTTCCACCGTCGACGGCAGTGGCTGCAATCCAGCGCAGTTATTTGATGCCGCCATGGCCATCCCGGTGGGGAGGCCAGCGACAATCAATGTCCACGCCACTCTCCTGAGCACCTGTACATAATCACTGTTCATGCACTGCTTCCTTGTTTGGGCTGGGAAAACCGCAAGGGCCGGTCAGCAGGGATCATTTCTCCGTCATCTGAACCAGAGCCCGCCAAGTGTTGCTGCAACCAACCAGCAGTTAGCTGTTTCTGTAACTGACGTTAGCGCAGAAAGATAAAATTGCTATGAAGTGTAAAAAAACGTCCGGTCGATAGAGGGGATTCAGCGCCGGGCCGGGACTCGCCCGCGTGTAATGCTCATAAATGGTGCAAGTGCGCATTGCGCGTCACTGAACCGTTTGCGCCGTGGCGCTCTTGCCGAGGCTGTAATTCTCAGGTTTTCGTGCCCCTTGGCCGGTGCCTGCTCCATGCCGGGGCGAGCCGCGTGACACTGGCGTGACACAGGTCAGAATCATCTTTTATATCAAGGGGATATTCTGTAGCCTTGCGCAGTTTCAACGCTGCACCTACCTGATGAATACTCACTCTCCCGGCGGTACCCTCAACGGGTCCGGAGCCGGGTGTATACTCGACTTTCGCGCATAAGCGCCCGCAGGTCTTGCGATCATGACGCACATTTCCGAACGCCTTCTGGTTCAGGCCCACCTTGACGCCAAACAGCCCAAGCCGCTGACGGCCGCAGAGGAAGCCCATTACCGTGCCGCGATTGCTGCCGAGCTCAAGGCTCAGGACGCCGTGCTGGTGGCTCACTTCTACTGTGACCCGGTGATTCAGGCCCTGGCCGAAGAGACTGGCGGCTGCGTGTCCGATTCCCTGGAAATGGCCCGTTTCGGCAACGCTCACCCGGCCAAGACCGTGGTGGTCGCCGGTGTCAGGTTCATGGGCGAGACGGCGAAGATCCTCAACCCCGAGAAACGCGTGCTGATGCCCACCCTGGAGGCCACCTGTTCCCTCGACCTGGGGTGCCCGGTGGAAGAGTTCTCGGCGTTCTGCGACCAGCATCCGGAGCGCACCGTGGTGGTCTATGCCAACACTTCGGCAGCGGTCAAAGCCCGTGCCGACTGGGTGGTGACCTCCAGCTGCGCCCTGGAAATCGTCGAAAGCCTGATGGATAACGGCGAAACCATCATCTGGGGGCCGGATAAGCATCTGGGCACCTACATCCAGCGCCAGACCGGTGCCGATATGCTGCTGTGGGACGGTGCCTGCATCGTCCATGAAGAGTTCAAGTCCAAGCAACTGGAGGACATGAAGGCGCTCTATCCCGATGCGGCCATTCTGGTCCACCCGGAATCGCCGACCTCGGTGATCGAACTGGCCGACGCGGTGGGTTCCACCAGCCAGCTGATTGCCGCCGCGCAACGTTTGCCGAACAAGACGCTGATCGTGGCGACCGACCGCGGCATCTTCTACAAGATGCAGCAGCTGTGCCCTGACAAGGTGTTTATCGAGGCGCCTACGGCCGGTAACGGCGCGGCTTGCCGCAGCTGCGCCCATTGCCCGTGGATGGCCATGAACACCCTGGAGCGCACCTTGCAATGCCTGCGTGAGGGTAGCAACGAGATATTCGTCGACCCGGCGCTGATTCCCCAGGCCATTCGCCCGCTCAAGCGCATGCTCGATTTCACCCAGGCCGCGCGGATGAAGCTGGCGGGCAATGCCTGATCGCCTTCTACAAGCGCACAGAAAAACGCCCCGAATGTCGGGGCGTTTTTGTCTGCGGCGAATTATTTTTTCTGTTTGGGAATGCGCACGATCTGGCTGGACGAGTAGATGTCGTGCCAGCTGCGTTTCTGCTTGTCCACCAGGACCCAGATGAAACCCAGCCCGGCGCATAGCCAGGACGCGATCGAGACCATGAAGCGCAGGAGGGCCTGCCACAGGCTGATGCTGCTGCCGTCGGCGTTCTGCACGCGAATGCCCCAGACCTGCATGCCCAGAGTCTGGCCGGAGTGGGTCCAGAACTTGGCGAAGAAAGCGAACAGCACGAACAGCAGGACGGTCGAGTAGAGGGGGTCGCCGTCCAGGGCGCCGGACTCGGTCAGGGTGCGCATCCGGGTTTCACCGAGGATCTGCAACTGGATGAACTTGTAGATGCCGCCCGTGACGATCAGCAGTGCGGTGCACAGCAGGAAATCATAGAACATCGCTGCCAGACGACGGCCCAGGCCAGCGGCGGGAAAATCGCCCTGGGGGGTTAGCAGGTGCTTTGGCATCACAGGCCTCTCGATCGAAAAAAGAAGCCATTTTACGGAATTGCGCGCACAAAAAAGCCCCTGATGTCAGCATCAGGGGCTTTTTCGTTACAGACGATCAGCCTTCGGCTTGAACTTCGTCAGCCTGCATGCCTTTTTGGCCCTGCACAGCGATGAAGGTCACTTTCTGGCCTTCTTTCAGGCTCTTGAAGCCGTTGCCCTGAATAGCGCGGAAATGCACGAACAGATCCGGACCGCTTTCTGGAGTGATAAAACCAAAACCTTTCTCGTCGTTAAACCACTTGACGGTACCGCTCTGACGTTGGGACATTTCTTATTTCCTTTGACGCTAAAAAATTAATGACAGTCTCTTTCTCATGAAGGAGTACTGGGCTGGGTTGCAGGAAAGTAAGAGACGTCGAACGGGTGTAGCAAACTTGTTGGCTACTGCCCAGGTCACGATTCCAAGCGACCCATGCAAACACAGTGGGGAAACTCTACGCCAACTATGGGAGAAAAAACAAGCCCTGCGAAACCCCGGTTTTCCTCAGCTTGCGGCTGTTTGCCGGAACTAGGCGTCTGGGCTTATTCGATAGAGTTGTTCAATTGTTTTCAACTGTTATAAGGCAAGTTCAATATCGAAAATATGCACTATTTTATGGCGGTTGCGTTACAGATTAGTGCACTTTTAACGCAACCGCGTTACTTATAGAAACAGTTGATCAACCGCGATAGTAGCGTTGTGCAACGAATGGCATTTTGCTTACAAGCATTGGCACCTTTTTCCCACGAACAATTGCCCAAACTGGCGTATCGAGTGCGACATAAGCGCTATCGATGTAACCCATGGCCAACGGACCGCCCAGGGTCGGACCAAAACCGCCGCTGCAAACACTACCGATTACCTCGCCCGCTTCGTTGACGATTTCCGCGCCTTCGCGCACGGGTGTGCGTTCCTGGGGCAGCAGGCCCACTCGTTTGCATTGCACGCCATTGAGTTGTTGGGCGAACACCTGCTCCGCGCCCGGGAAACCGCCGGCCCGCGCGCCATCGGCACGACGCGGCTTGGAGATGGCCCACAGCAGGCTGGCCTCGATCGGGGTGGTCTGGCTATTCATGTCATGGCCATACAGGCACAGGCCGGCTTCCAGGCGCAGCGAGTCACGGGCGCCGAGGCCGATCGCCGCCACTTCCGATTCGGCCAGCAGGGCGCGGGCCAGGGTTTCGGCGTTGGCCGCCGGCACCGAGATTTCGAAACCGTCTTCGCCGGTGTAGCCCGAACGGCTGACAAAACAGTCCACGCCCAGCAGCTTCACGCGGGTGAATTGCATGAACGTCATCTTCGCCACTTCCGGCGCCAGGCGCGCCAGCACGGTGACGGCCGCCGGGCCTTGCAGGGCGAGCAGGGCGCGCTCCTCGAACAGCGGCTCGATACTGCACGCCTGGCCAATGTGCTGGCGCAGATGGGCCAGGTCCTGCTCCTTGCAGGCGGCGTTGACCACCAGGAACAGTTCGTCGTTGCCCAGGTTGGCGACCATCAGGTCGTCGAGGATGCCGCCGTTTTCATTGGTGAACATGGCATAGCGCTGCATGCCCACGGGCAGGTCGATGATGTCCACCGGCACCAGGGTTTCCAGGGCCTGGGCGGCATTGGCGCCGCTCAGGCGGATCTGGCCCATGTGCGAGACGTCGAACAGGCCGGCCTGCTCGCGGGTGTGCTGGTGTTCTTTCATCACGCCCAGCGGGTATTGCACAGGCATGTCGTAACCGGCGAATGGCACCATCCGCGCGCCGAGTTCGAGGTGCAGCGAATGCAGCGGGGTCTTCAACAGTGTTTCGGTGGACATGTTCAGCTCCTGGGTAAACGTGAGATGCGTGTGTGCCTGCATCAGCACTCGATGATGTTGACTGCCAAACCGCCGCGGGCGGTTTCCTTGTATTTGCTTTTCATATCGGCGCCGGTCTGGCGCATGGTGCGGATCACCTTGTCGAGCGAGACGAAATGTTGCCCGTCGCCCCGCAGGGCCATGCGCACGGCGTTGATCGCCTTGACCGAACCCATGGCGTTGCGCTCGATGCAGGGCACCTGCACCAGGCCGCCGATCGGGTCGCAGGTCAGGCCGAGGTTGTGTTCCATGCCGATCTCGGCGGCGTTTTCCACTTGTTGCACCGTGCCGCCGAGCACTTCGCACAGGGCGCCGGCCGCCATCGAGCAGGCCACGCCGACCTCGCCCTGGCAGCCGACTTCGGCGCCGGAGATGGAGGCGTTTTCCTTGTAGAGAATGCCGATGGCGGCGGCGGTCAGCAGGAAACGCACGACCCCGTCTTCGTTGGCGCCGGGGATGAAGCGCATGTAGTAGTGCAGCACCGCCGGGATGATGCCGGCGGCGCCATTGGTGGGCGCGGTGACGACGCGCCCGCCGTTGGCGTTTTCTTCGTTGACCGCCAGGGCATACAAGTTGACCCAGTCCAGCACCGACAAGGAATCGCGCAAGGCCGCCTCGGGGTGCTTGCACAGCTGGCGGTGAAGGGCGGCCGCACGGCGTCTGACCTTCAGGCCTCCCGGCAGGATCCCTTCGTTGCGGCAGCCGGCATCCACGCAGTCCTGCATCACTTGCCAGATCTTCAGCAGGCCGGCGCGGGTTTCCGCTTCCGGTCGCCAGGCACTTTCGTTGGTCAGCATCACCTGGCTGATGGACAAGCCATAGGTGGTGCAATGGCCGAGCAAGTCCTTGGCGCTCTTGAAGGGGAAGGTCAGCTTGGTGGTGTCTTCGACGATACGGTCGGCCCCCGCGGCGTCCTCGTCGACCACGAAGCCGCCGCCCACCGAGTAGTACTCGCGGCTGCGGATCTGCAACCCGGCGGCATCGAAGGCACGGAAGATCATGCCGTTGGGGTGGTAGGCCAGGGGTTTGCGGATCATGGCCAGGTGTTCTTTCTCGTTGAACGCGATGACGTGTTCGCCGAGCAGGGTCAAGCGTCCGCTGCTGCGTATTTCCTGCAGGCGCGCGGCGATGTTTTCGGTATTCACGCTATCCGGGTGTTCACCTTCCAGGCCCAGGAGCACGGCCTTGTCGCTGCCGTGGCCCTTGCCGGTGGCGCCGAGCGAGCCGTACAGCTCGACCTTGACGCAGGTGGTGGCGCCCAGCAGTCCGTCACGCCGCAGGCCTTCGACGAAGCGCGCGGCCGCGCGCATCGGGCCAACGGTGTGGGAGCTGGAGGGGCCGATGCCAATCTTGAACAGGTCGAACACGCTCAAGGACATGTTGGTTCTCCGGTTTCTTATTGTGTTGATCGGCACGCACGGGGGGAAGCGGGTGTTGCGGTTCGCTCTAGCCGGTATTCGTCGCCAGCCGCCTCGCCCCTACAGGTATACGCAGAAACCGTAGGAGCGAGGCTTGCCCGCGATGGACGGCGATGCCGTCTTAGGCGTCCTGATAGCTTTCGATCGACGGGCAGGCGCACACAAGGTTGCGGTCGCCGAACACGTTGTCGACGCGGCCGACCGGAGGCCAGTACTTGCCTTCGATCAGCGAGGCGACCGGGTACACCGCCTGTTCACGGCTGTAGGGGTGCGACCACTCGCCAACGATTTCCTTTGCTGTGTGCGGGGCGTTTTTCAGCGGGTTGTCGTCCTTGTCCAGGCTGCCGTTTTCCACCGCACGGATTTCTTCGCGGATGCGGATCATGGCGTCGCAGAAGCGGTCCAGCTCTTCCCTGGATTCGCTTTCGGTCGGCTCGATCATCAGGGTGCCGGCCACCGGGAACGACATGGTCGGGGCGTGGAAGCCGAAGTCGATCAGGCGCTTGGCGACGTCGTCGACGCTGATGCCGCTGCTGTCCTTGAGCGGGCGCAGGTCGAGGATGCACTCGTGGGCCACCAGGCCGTTGCTGCCGGTATAGAGCACCGGATAGTGCTCTTCCAGGCGACGGGAGATGTAGTTGGCGTTGAGGATTGCCAGCTGCGAGGCACGCTTGAGGCCTTCGCCGCCCATCATGCGGATATACATCCAGGTGATCGGCAGGATGCTCGCGCTGCCGAACGGCGCGGCGCAGACCGCGCCTTCCTTGCGCTCCATGGCCGCGTGGCCCGGCAGGAACGGCGCCAGGTGCGACTTGACGCCGATCGGGCCGACGCCCGGGCCGCCACCGCCGTGGGGAATGCAGAAGGTCTTGTGCAGGTTCAGGTGCGACACGTCGCCACCGAACTTGCCCGGGGCGCAGAGGCCGACCATGGCGTTCATGTTGGCGCCGTCGATGTACACCTGGCCGCCGTTGTCGTGAATGATGCCGCAGATCTCGCGGATGCCTTCCTCGAACACGCCGTGGGTCGACGGGTAGGTGATCATCAGCGCGGCGAGGTGCTCGCGGTGCTCGATGGCCTTGGCCCGCAGGTCTTCGATATCGACGTTGCCACGGGCGTCGCAGGCGGTGACCACCACGCGCATGCCGGCCATGTTGGCGGTGGCCGGGTTGGTGCCGTGGGCGGACGAAGGGATCAGGCAGATGTCGCGACGGTCGTCGCCACGGCTCTGGTGATAGGCACGAATGGCCAGCAGGCCGGCGTATTCGCCCTGGGAGCCGGCGTTCGGTTGCAGGGACACCGCGTCGTAGCCGGTGGCGGCGCAGAGCATGGCTTCCAGTTCGGACGTCAGCTGCTGGTAGCCGGCGCTTTGCTCGGCCGGGGCGAACGGGTGCAGGGCACCGAACTCGGCCCAGGTGATCGGGATCATTTCGCTGGCGGCGTTGAGCTTCATGGTGCACGAGCCCAGCGGGATCATGGTGCGGTCCAGGGCCAGGTCCTTGTCCGCCAGTTTGCGCAGGTAGCGCATCAGCTCGGTTTCCGAGTGATAGCGGTTGAACACCGGGTGGCTGAGGATCGCCGACTGGCGCACCAGCGGCGCCGGGATATGGCTCTGTACCGTGCTGGCCAGCGCGGCGAAGTCCGGCAGCGCCTGACCGTCGGCCAGCAGGCTCCACAGGGCCTCTACATCGGCTTGGCCGGTGGTTTCGTCGAGGGACAGACCCAGGCGCTCGGTGTCTATCACCCGCAGGTTGATGCGCTGGGCGCGGGCCTTGTCGTGCAGCGCCGAGGTGCGCGCGCCGGTGTGCAGGGTCAGGGTGTCGAAGAAGCTTTCCTGCTCGACCTTGATCCCCAGCTTGCTCAGGCCCTGGGCCAGGATCGCGGTCAACTGGTGGATGCGTCGGGCAATCCGGGTCAGGCCTTTGGGGCCGTGGTACACGGCGTACATGCTGGCGATGTTGGCCAGCAGCACCTGGGCGGTGCAGATGTTGCTGGTAGCTTTCTCGCGACGGATATGTTGCTCGCGGGTCTGCATGGCCAGGCGCAGCGCCGGCTTGCCGAAGCGGTCCACGGACACCCCGACCAGGCGGCCCGGCATATCGCGCTTGAACGCGTCCTTGGTGGAGAAGTAGGCCGCATGCGGGCCACCGAAGCCCAGCGGCACGCCGAAGCGCTGGGCACTGCCGATGGCCACGTCGGCGCCGAATTCACCCGGCGGGGTCAGCACGGTCAATGCCAGCAGGTCGGCGGCGACCGCCACCAGGGCGTTGGCGGCGTGGAAGCGCTCGGTCAGCTCGCGGTAGTCGAACAGGTCACCGTTGCTCGCCGGGTATTGCAGCAGGGCGCCGAAGAACGGGCTGACGTCGGTCAGTTTGCGCTCGTCGCCGACCACCACGTCGATGCCCAGCGGCTCGGCACGGGTGCGCAGCACGTCGAGGGTCTGCGGGTGGCAATGGCTGGAGGCGAAGAAGGCGTGGCTGCCCTTGTTCTTGCTCAGGCGTTTGCAGAAGGTCATGGCTTCGGCGGCGGCGGTGGCTTCGTCGAGCAGGGAGGCGTTGGCGATCGGCAGGCCGGTGAGGTCGCTGATCAGGGTCTGGAAGTTCAGCAGCGCTTCCAGGCGGCCCTGGGAGATTTCTGGCTGGTACGGGGTGTAGGCGGTGTACCAGGCCGGGTTTTCCAGGAGGTTGCGCAGGATCGGCGACGGCGTATGGCAGTTGTAGTAGCCCTGGCCGATGTAGGTCTTGAACAGCTGGTTCTTGGCGGCGATGGCCTTGATCGAGGCCAGTGCGTCGGCTTCGCTCTGCCCGGCGGGCAGGTCGAGGACGCTGGTGCCCTTGATGCTGTCGGGGATCACGCTGGCGCTCAAGGCTTCCAGGGAGTCGAAGCCCAGGCTGTTGAGCATGGCTTGCTCGTCGTCCTGGCGCGGGCCGATGTGGCGCGCGATGAATTCGTTGGCGGTGCTCAGGTTGACTTGAGTCATGGCGGCTCCTCAGGCTTCGGCGTTGGCTTTGATCAGGCGGTCGTAGGCGTCCTGATCCAGCAGTTGGCCGATAGCGGCGGCATCCGCGGGAATGAAGCGGAAGAACCAGCCGTCGCCCAGCGGGTCTTCGTTGACCAGCTCCGGGCTGGTGTCCAGGGCCGGGTTGGTTTCCACCACTTCCCCGTCCAGGGGCATGTACACGCCGCTGGCGGCTTTTACCGATTCCACGGTGGCGGCTTCAGCGCCCTTGTCGTAGGCCTGCAGTTCCGGCAATTGCACGAACACCACATCGCCCAGGGCGTTTTGCGCGAAAGCCGTGATGCCGACGGTAACGCTGCCATCGGCTTCGGTACGCAGCCATTCGTGATCTTCAGTAAAACGCAACTCGCTCATGGAAACTCCTCAAGGGGCCAGATTCGTCTGGTGGACGCGATTGAATGCTCGTGCAGGGCCGAGCTGGATGGACAAGTCCTTAGCAAAAATGCGGCCAATGTTTTTTAGTTGTTATTAATCAATGAGTTATGTGTTTTCGATGTTAGGCGAAAGCTGACGGCTGTAGCGAAATCGCTACAGTTGGAGGGGTAGGGAAAAGCCTATGGGGATCAAAGCCTTGCGTAGCGCCGATTACAATCGTCTGTAGCGATATCGTTCCACTGTAGCGCTTTCAGTACAGGTGGAGGTCGCTTTCAGATGCGGCTACAACATCAAAAGCCGCGGTGGCTCAGGGCTTGTTGGGGATGCCGTACTTGCGCAGGCGATGGGCGATGGCGGTGTGGGAGGTCTGCAGGCGGCTGGCCAGCTGGCGGGTCGAGGGGTAGTTGACGTACAGGCTTTCCAGCAGCGCCTTCTCGAACTCTTCGACGGCCTGTTCCAGGCTCTCGACTTCGGTGTCGTTCTGGCGCGCCACCGAGGTGCCGGCGATATCCAGGTCGCCGATGTCCACCAGGCTGCTTTCGCAGATCGCCGCCGCGCGGAAGATCACGTTCTGCAACTGGCGCACGTTGCCGGGCCAGCGGTTGCCCAGCAGCGCCGGATAGGTGCCGGGCGCCAGGCGGCAGACCGGGCGCTGGATCTGCGCGCAGGCCTGCTGCATGAAATAGCGCGCCAGCAGCAGGATGTCCTGGCCGCGCTCGCGCAGGGGCGGCACTTCCACATTCAGCACGTTGAGGCGATAGAACAGGTCTTCGCGAAAGCTGCCTTCGGTGACCATCTTTTCCAGATCGCGGTGGGTGGCGCTGAGGATCCGCACATTGACCTTGACCTCACGGTCGCCGCCGACCCGGCGAAAGCTGCCGTCGTTGAGAAAACGCAGCAGCTTGGCCTGTAAATAGGGCGACATTTCGCCGATCTCGTCGAGAAACACCGTGCCCTGGTTGGCCAGTTCCATCAGCCCCGGCTTGCCGCCGCGCTGGGCGCCGGTGAAGGCGCCGGGCGCATAGCCGAACAGCTCGCTTTCGGCGAGGTTCTCCGGCAAGGCGGCGCAGTTCAGCGCGAGAAAAGGCGCGCCGTGCCGCGCACTGATGGCGTGGCAGGCTCGCGCCACCAGCTCCTTGCCGGTCCCGGTTTCGCCCTGGATCAGCAGCGGCGCATCCAGCGCGGCGACGCGCTGGGCGCGGGCCTTGAGGGTGCGGATGGCCGGGGAATCGCCGAGCAGGGCATCGAAGCCTTCGGCATGGTCGTGGTGCAGGGCCGACAGGCGCTCGCCGATGCGATTGGGCTGATACAGGGTCAGCAGCGCACCGGCATCGGTGATCGGCGTGGCGTCCAGCAGCAGGGTCTGGCCGTTGAGGGTGATTTCCCGCAGGGGCAGGCGAAAGCCCTGTTCCAGCAGGGTTTCCAGCAGCGCCGGGTCGTCGAACAGTTCGGCCACGCTTTCCCCGGCCGGTTCGCGGCCATACAGGGCGATCAGCGCCGGGTTGGCCAGCAGCACCTTGCCGGCGCTGTCCAGGGCCAGCACCGGGTCGGTCATCGCCGCCAGCAGGGCATCGAGCTGCAAGTGGCGGCGCTGGCCGGGCAGGATGTCGACCACCGTCACCGCCTGCACGCCGCGCACGCTGAACAGCGCGTCGCGCAGCTCTTCCAGCACTTGTGGGCTGAGAGTCGGGGCGTCGATGTAGACGTTGGGCGGCACCATCTCCACCGCATCCAGGTTGAGGTTGCGCCCACCGAGCAGGGCCAGGACTTCCTGGGTGATACCGACGCGGTCGATAAAGCTGACGTGGATGCGCATGGGGCGGACAAGGGTTCTGGAAAACGGAGGGTGGCAAGTATGCCTTGGCGGACGCTGTTTGGTGAAATTCGCCGTGGCCACAGGCTTCTGAAGGCGCGAAGCTTGCTCGCGATGAACTCAAGGACGACGCGGCATGTCAGGCTTCCCGCGTCATCCTTGACGACCACCGCGGGCAAGCCTCGCTCCTGCAAGCAAGCGGGGCAGATGATGCCCGGGAGGTTATTCGAGGTGTTCGGGTTTGATAGGATCCCCGGATTTCACGTTCAACTGCACCCGCACGTCCTCGAACATCGCGTCGTAGTATTTGTGCAGCGAACCGATGCTGCTCAGCGCCTTGGGAATCCCGTATTTCTCGGCGATTTTCGTCACGTTGCTGGCGAAGTTGTATGCCTGGTCCTTGGGCAGGAAGAACGGTTCGTCGACCGCCTTGCCCTCAATCGTTCCGTGCATCTTGAACTGCATCCCCTTGCCTTCCTTGGGATCCTGCGCGACCTCGTAGTCGATACAGATGTTGTAGCTGACATCGTCCTTGTTCAGAGCGTGTCGTTCGATGTGCAAATGACCGGGTTCGAACTGGGCCATGGTTCTCTCCTTTCAAGACATGGGAGAGGTGCAGGCCGGGAGCCTGCACCCTGAATTTCTCTTATCGGTAGGTGATGCCTGGCTGGGCGGTGCTGATGCGCGTACCGGCCTTGCCCTGGACGATCGCTTCGATGTCCGAGAGTGAACCGATCACCGCGACTTTTCCAGTATGGCGGGCGAACTCGCAGGCTGCCTGGACCTTCGGTCCCATGGAGCCGGCGGCGAAGCCGAGCTTTTCCATTTCGTCCGGGTGCGCCTGGGCAATGGCTTTCTGCGACGGCTTGCCCCAGTCGATAAAGGCCGCGTTGACGTCGGTGGCGATCACCAGCAGATCGGCCTCCAACTGTTCGGCCAGCAGCGCCGAGCACAGGTCCTTGTCGATCACCGCCTCGATGCCCTTGAGCTTGCCGTCCTCACCGTACATGGTCGGGATGCCGCCACCGCCGGCGCAGATCACGATACTGCTCTTTTCCAGCAGCCATTTGATCGGGCGGATTTCAAAGATGCGCTTGGGTTTCGGGCTGGCCACCACGCGGCGGTACTTGTCGCCATCGGGGGCGATGGCCCAGCCTTTTTCCTTGGCCAGTTTTTCCGCCTCTTCCTTGCTGTAGACCGGACCGATGGGCTTGCTCGGGTTCTGGAACGCCGGGTCCTTGGCGTCGACCTCGACCTGGGTCAGCAGGGTGGCGAAGGGCACTTCGAAGTCCAGCAGGTTGCCCAGTTCCTGTTCGATGATGTAGCCGATCATGCCTTCGGTTTCGGCGCCGAGCACGTCCAGCGGGTAAGGCGACACCGAGGTGTAGGCCGCCGCCTGCAGCGACAGCAGGCCGACCTGCGGACCGTTGCCGTGGGCGATCACCAGCTGGTTGCCGGGATGGATCTTGGCGATCTGTTCGGTGGCGATCCGGATATTGGCGCGTTGATTGTCCGCGGTCATGGGTTCACCACGGCGGAGCAGGGCGTTGCCGCCCAATGCGACGACGATACGCATAATGCATTCCTTCCAGAATTCGGTGATCCCGTGGGCGCGTGGCTTGCTTGCGATGGTGCGGTGTCAGGTTCGACGCCATCGCGGGCAAGCTCGCGCCTACAGGTCGAGGGGCCGGCCGCCAGGCGATCGGCCCGGTCATCGTGGTTACAGGTCGGCCAGGGTCGAGACCAGGATCGCCTTGATGGTGTGCATGCGGTTTTCCGCTTGCTCGAAGGCGATGCAGGCCGGCGACTCGAACACGTCGTCGGTCACTTCGATGCCGTTGGCCAGGTGCGGATACTGCTCGGCGATCTGCTTGCCGACCTTGGTATCGCTGTTGTGGAACGCCGGCAGGCAGTGCATGAACTTGGTCCGTGGGTTGCCGGTGGCCTTCATCAGCTCGGCGTTGACCTGGTACGGCAGCAGTTGCTGGATGCGTTCGGCCCAGGCTTCCACCGGCTCGCCCATCGATACCCAGACGTCGGTGTGGATGAAGTCGACGCCCTTGACCGCGGCTTTCGGGTCTTCGGTCAGGGTGATGCGGGCGCCGCTTTCTTCCGCGTACTTCTTGCAGCGGCTGACCAGGTCGTCATGGGGCCACAGGGCCTTTGGCGCGCAGATGCGCACGTCCATGCCGAGCTTGGCGCCCACCAGCAGCAGCGAGTTGCCCATGTTGTTGCGGGCGTCGCCCAGGTAGGCGTAGCTGATGTCGTGGATCGGCTTGTCGGCGTGCTCACGCATGGTCAGCACGTCGGCGATCATCTGGGTCGGGTGGTATTCGTCGGTCAGGCCGTTGAACACCGGCACCCCGGCGAATTTTGCCAGTTCTTCGACGATTTCCTGCTTGAAGCCGCGGTACTCGATGGCGTCGTACATGCGCCCGAGCACGCGGGCGGTGTCCTTCATGCTTTCCTTGTGGCCGATCTGCGACGAGTTCGGGTCGATGTAGGTGACGTTGGCGCCCTGGTCATAGGCGGCTACCTCGAAGGCGCAGCGGGTACGGGTCGAGGTTTTCTCGAAGATCAGGGCGATGTTGTTGCCCTTGAGGTGCTGCTGCTCGGTGCCGGTGTACTTGGCGCGCTTGAGGTCGCGGGACAGGTCGAGCAGGTAGCGCAGCTCACGTGCGGTGTGGTGCTCGAGGCTCAGCAGATTACGGTTGTGGATATTGAAAGCCATGATGGATCTCCTTTGATTTCGGTCGTCCACTTGCCGAGGCCCTTCGTGGGGGCAACGGCAAGCTGCTATGTCGGAATAAGAGGCGCTTAGTAATCGATCGGGTCGCGGATGATCGGGCAGGTCATGCAGTGGCCGCCGCCACGGCCGCGACCGAGTTCACTGGCGCTGATGGTGATCACTTCCACGCCGGCCTTGCGCAGCAGGGTGTTGGTGTAGGTGTTGCGGTCATAGCCGATGACCACGCCCGGTTCCAGGGCCACCACGTTGTTGCCGTCGTCCCACTGCTCGCGTTCTGCGGCGAAGCTGTTGCCGCCGGTCTCCACCACGCGCAGTTGCTTGAGATTGAGGGATTCGGCTACCACTTCGATGAACGATTTGTTCTCCCGTCGCACGTCCATGCCATAGGGCTTGCTGGCGTCGGGACGGATGACGAACGGCACGATTTCCTTGACCACTTCCGGGAAGACCGTGACCAGGTCGCGGTCGCAAAAGCTGAACACAGTGTCCAGGTGCATCGCCGCGCGGGATTTCGGCAGACCGGCGACCACGACTTTTTCTACCGCGCCCTTGGCGAACAGGGATTGCGCAAGCTGGCCGATGGCCTGGCGCGAGGTCCGCTCGCCCATGCCGATCAACACCACGCCATTGCCGATCGGCATGACGTCACCGCCCTCGAGGGTGGCCTGGCCGTGATCCTTGTCCGGGTCGCCGTACCAGATCTCGAAGTCGGCGTGGGTGAACTCGGGGTGGAATTTATAGATGGCGCTGGCCAGCAGGGTTTCCTGGCGCCGGGCCGGCCAGTACATCGGGTTGAGCGTCACGCCGCCGTAGATCCAGCAGGTGGTGTCGCGGGTGAACTGGGTGTTGGGCAGCGGCGGCAGCAGGAAGCTGGAGTGGCCCAGGTAGTCGCGGTACATCTTGATCACGCTGGCGCCTTCGCTTTCCGGCAGGTCCTCGCCGGCCACGCCGCCGATCAGGAACTCGGCCAGCTTGCGCGGCTCCAGGCTTTCGAGCCAGCTGCGCACTTCGTTGGTCAGGCCGACGCCGACGGTGTCGGGGGTGATCTTGCGATCCAGAATCCATTTCAGGGCTTCGGGGTTCTGCACCGTATCGGTCAGCAGGTTGTGCATTTCCAGGACCTCGATCCCACGCTCGCGCATTTTGGTGACGAAGTCGAAATGGTCGCGCTTGGCCTGGTTGACCCAGATCACATCATCGAACAGCAGTTCATCGCAGTTGTTCGGGGTCAGCCGCTGATGGGCCAGGCCTGGGGAGCAAACCATGACTTTGCGCAGTTTGCCGGCTTCGGAATGGACGCCGTACTTAACTTTTTCCGTGGTCATTACAGTGATCCTCCAGAGGTAGAAACAATCGTGCGGTTACAGGGTCAGGAAGCCGTCGTAGAGCCCGTAGGCGGCTACCAGGGCGCCTATGACCACTGCGGCGAAAATCAGCTTCTCGACGTTGGTGAAAATCGGTTTGCCCAGCTCCAGCTTGGCCTTGGCGAACAGGATCGCGCCGGGGGCGTAGAGCAGGGCGGAGAGCAGCAGGTACTTGACCCCGCCGGCGTACAGCAGCCAGATCGCGTAGAGCAGGGCGATGCCCCCGATCAACAGGTCTTTCTTGCGCTCGGCCAGGGCCGCTTCGTAGGTTTCGCTGCGCACCGCCAGCAGCACGGCGTAGGCCGCCGACCACAGGTAGGGCACCAGGATCATCGAGGTGGCGAGGTAGATCAGCGACAGGTAGGTGCTGGCCGAGAACAGGGTGATGACCAGGAAGATCTGGACCATGGCGTTGGTCAGCCACAGGGCGTTGACCGGCACATGGTTGGCGTTCTCCTTGCGCAGGAACTCCGGCATGGTGTGGTCCTTGGCCGCGGCGAACATGATCTCCGCGCACAGCAGCACCCACGACAGCAGCGCCCCCAGCAGCGAGATGATCAGGCCGACGCTGATCAGCACCGCGCCCCAGTGGCCGACCACATGCTCCAGCACCGCCGCCATCGACGGATTCTGCAGCTTCGCCAGTTCCGGCTGGGTCATGATGCCCAGCGACAGCACGTTCACCAGCACCAGGAACAGCAGCACGGTGATGAAGCCGATCACGGTGGCCTTGCCCACATCCGAGCGTTTTTCCGCGCGGGAGGAGAAGATGCTCGCGCCTTCGATACCGATGAACACCCAGACGGTGACCAGCATCATGTTGCGCACCTGGTTCATCACGCTGCCCAGGTCGGGGTTCTTCATGCCCCAGATGTCCGCGGTGAAGATGTCCAGCTTGAAGGCGAACAGGGCGATCAGCACGAACAGCAGCAGCGGCACCACCTTGGCGACCGTGGTCACCAGGTTGATGAAGGCCGCCTCCTTGATCCCGCGCAGCACCAGAAAGTGCACGGCCCACAGCAAGACCGAGGCGCCGATTACCGCGGCCGGTGTGTTGCCCTCGCCGAAGATCGGGAAGAAGTAGCCCAGGGTGCTGAACAGCAGCACGAAGTAGCCGACGTTGCCCAACCAGGCGCTGATCCAGTAGCCCCAGGCCGAAGAAAAGCCCATGTAGTCGCCGAAGCCGGCCTTGGCATAGGCGTAGACACCGCCGTCCAGATCAGGCTTGCGATTGGCCAGGGTTTGAAACACGAAAGCCAACGTCAACATACCGACAGCGGTAATAGCCCAGCCAATAAGAACAGCACCTACATCGGCACTTGCCGCCATGTTTTGTGGCAAGGAAAAGATCCCGCCGCCAATCATCGAGCCGACTACCAAGGCGACTAACGCACCAAGTCGTAGTTTTCCGGGAGTGTCAGACATTGCGTGACTCCGTTGCAGGAGAAGAGAGACGTCAGAGTAAATCTGCGAGCAATCCGAACAGCTGATTTAGATCAGGTCATCGCTACATTCCATTGTGAATGAATGACTTAAGCTGTCTTTGCGGAAACCGGTGGGAAGCCTGGAAGCACCATTCCATAAGGCCTGCGGGCACTTGATGAAAGCTCTTCTCATTGGCGCCAGATTGAAGCTAGTCCGCTTTCCAGAATGCGCAACTAGTTAGAAAGTTATAAGGCTGCCCGGCGCGTTGATGGCGTTTAGGCGCTATGCATAATAAAAACCGCAGGTATTCAATATGTTCTGATCCTCGTCATGTCGACTGCACCACAAAAGATTAATAATTGACTCTTTTAGTCCGTTGCCAGTCTGTGGAAGTTATTTAATTTCATATAGTTTGTTGTCGGACAATTGGACTGGATGCAGAGGTAGGCATGCCACAAACCACGCAAAAACTGCGGCTCGGCGCCCTGATCGCCCTGGTGGTGGGTTCGATGATTGGCGGCGGGATCTTTTCCTTGCCGCAGAACATGGCGGCCCGGGCCGACGCCGGGGCGATCCTCATCGGTTGGGCGATCACCGCCGTGGGCATGCTGACCCTGGCCTTCGTCTTCCAGACCCTGGCCAACCGCAAGCCCGAACTCGACTCCGGGGTGTATGCCTACGCCAAGGCCGGCTTCGGCGACTACATGGGCTTTTCTTCGGCCTGGGGCTACTGGATCAGCGCTTGGCTGGGCAACGTCGGCTACTTCGTGCTGCTGTTCAGCACCCTGGGTTATTTCTTTCCGGTGTTTGGCCAGGGCAACACCCCGGTGGCCATCGCCTGTGCCTCGCTGTTGCTGTGGGCCGTGCATTTCCTGGTGCTGCGCGGGATCAAGGAAGCGGCCTTCATCAACCAGCTGACCACCGTGGCCAAGATCGTGCCGCTGGTGATGTTCATCGTGATTGCCGCGGTGGCGTTCAAGGCGGACATTTTCACCCGCGACATCTGGGGCCGCGGCAACCCGAACTTCGGCGGGGTGATGGACCAAGTGCGCAACATGATGCTGGTCACGGTCTTCGTGTTCATCGGCATCGAAGGCGCCAGCGTCTATTCGGCCCGGGCCGAGAAGCGCGCGGACGTCGGCCGGGCCACGGTGATCGGTTTTATCGGGGTGCTGGCCCTGCTGGTGCTGGTCAACGTGCTGTCCCTGGGCATCATGAGCCAGCCGGAGCTGGCGACCTTGCAGAACCCGTCGCTGGCAGCGGTGCTGGAGCACATCGTCGGTTCCTGGGGCGCGTTGCTGATCAGCATCGGCCTGGCGGTTTCCCTGCTCGGTGCCTTGCTGTCGTGGGCGCTGCTGTGTGCCGAAATCCTGTTCGCCACCGCCCGCGACCGGACCATGCCGGCCTTCCTGAAGAAGGAAAACGCCAACCATGTGCCGGTCAATGCCCTGTGGCTGACCAACAGCATGATCCAGGTGTTCCTGCTGATCACCCTGTTCTCCGCCGGGACCTACACCAGCCTGATCTACCTCGCGTCGTCGATGATCCTGGTGCCTTACCTGTGGTCGGCGGCCTACGCGGTGCTGCTCAGTGGCCGTGGCGAAACCTACGAACATGCCTCGGCCGAGCGCATGAAAGACCTGTGCATCGGTGGCGTGGCCCTGTGTTATGCGGTGTGGCTGTTGTACGCCGGCGGGGTCAAATACCTGCTGTTGTCGGCCCTGCTGTATGCCCCCGGGGTGATCCTGTTCGCCAAGGCCAAGCACGAGCAGGGCGAGCCGTTGTTCACCAGCATCGAGAAGGGCATTTTCGCCTGTGTGGTCGCGGGTGCCGGCCTGGCCGCCTATGGCCTGTACAGCGGTGTGCTGTCACTGTGAGGCTCGCTTACCAGCCGCCCTATGACTGGCCGGCGATGCTGGGGTTTCTCCGGGCGCGGGCCATCGTCGGGCTGGAAACCGTCAGCGGTGACCGCTATTCGCGCAGCATCAGCCTCGATGGCGTGCACGGCTGGTTCAGCGTGGGCCCGGGCGACAGCGATGCGCTGGCCCTGACCCTGGACTTTCCCGACCCGCAAGCCCACGCGCGGATCGTTGCGCGCATCCGCCGGCTGCTGGACCTGGACACCGACCTGGCGCCGATTCACCGGCAACTGTCCGTCGACCCGCTGATGGCCCGTTTGAGCGCCTTGCGACCGGGGCTGCGCGTGCCCGGCGCCTGGGACGGTTTCGAGCTGGCGGTGCGTGCGGTGCTGGGGCAGCAGATCACGGTGGTGGCGGCTATCCGCCTGGCGGGCAAGCTGGTGGCGCAATATGGCCAGCCATTGAGCTGCCTGGGCGCGCCAGCGGGGTTGAGCCATGTGTTTCCCGAGCCGGGGCGAATGGCGGGCGCCGACCTGGCAAGCCTGGGCATGCCGCGCAGCCGGGGGCGAACCCTGTCCGGCGTGGCTCAGGCGCTGCTCGACGATCCGCAGCTGTTTGCCCCCAAGGCCAGCCTCGAACAGAGCCTGTCCGCTTTGCGGGCGCTATGGGGCGTTGGCGACTGGACCGCGCATTACGTGGCCCTGCGCCAGTTCCGCGAGGCGGATGCCTTCCCCGCGGCCGACGTGGGCCTGCTCAATGCCCTGGCGGCGCTCGAAGGCGGACCGGTCAGCGCCAGCCAGTTGCTGGCCCGCGCCGAGGCCTGGCGGCCATGGCGCGGTTACGCGGCGCAGCATTTGTGGACTGCTTTGTAATCCCCCCGCACCTGTAGCCGCTGCCGAGCCTGCGAGGCTGCGATCGGCCGCGAAGCGGCCGTAAATCAGGCCGCGCGTTACGTCATTCATACCGCGTGCGCAGGGTTGGCGAGGACTGCGTCGGAATGCCGCCCACCTCGATCGCAGCCTCGCAGGCTCGGCAGCGGCTACAGGGCTACGAGCATTACCATTTCGGGCGATGGGCGCCCAGGTCGCTGGCGGGGTAGGCCCATTGCAGGGGCGTGCCGCTGATCTGCAAGGGTACTTGCAGGCGATGGGCCGGGCCCCAGGAGGTCTGCTCCACCAGCAATCCCTGATCGTCCTGGTCTTCGGCGCGCAAGGCGGGCTCGGCGTTGCCATGGGCGTGCTCGATCAACAGCTTGGCGGTCCGCGCCAGCGACAGCCGTGCGCTGCCGACGGCCCCGGTTTTCAGTCGTTCGTTCAGGGTGCGAATCGCGGCGGCGGCCATCAGGTAGCCGGTGGCGTGGTCCAGGGCCTGCACCGGCAGCGGTACCGGTTTATCGGCCTGCTGCCAGCGCTGGCCGGCCTCGGCAATGCCGCTGCTCATCTGCACCAGGCTGTCGAAGCCGCGACGGTTCTGCCAGGGGCCGCTCCAGCCATAGGCGTTCAGGCACACGTCGATCAGCCCCGGGGCGAGGCGCTGGCGCTCGGCCGCACCGTAGCCGAGGCGTTCCAGGGCATCGGCGCGGTAGCCGTGCAGCAGCAGGTCGGCTTCCCCCAGCAGGCCTTCGAAGACCTGGCGATCGGCGGCATCGTGCAGGTTCAGGCGGGCGCAGCGTTTGCCCAGGGTGACTTCCGGGACCACGCCGGGCTCGTTCCACTCCGGCGGGTCGATGCGCAGCACGTCGGCGCCCAGCCCGGCCAGAAAGCGGCTGGCGATGGGGCCGGCCAGCACCCGGGTCAGGTCCAGCACCTTGATTCCGGCCAGGGGGCGTGACAGCGATCCGCGCCAGGGCTGCACGGCGTCTGCACCTTGCTTCAAGTAATGCACCAGGGGCTCGGCATTCACGGCCTGCCCCTGGGGATGGGCTTGCCACTCGGCCCAGCTGCGCATTTCGGCGGCGCAGCCGCCTGCCTCGACCACCGCCTGCTCCAGGTCGCTCTTGTTCCACTGCGCAACCTTGGCGGCCATGGCCGGACGGTCCGCGACCCGGCCGAGCACCTGTTCGGCCGCCTGGCGATGATGGGGCGCGTTGGTGTGCAGGCGAATCCAGCCGTCCTGGGTGGCGTAGTCGCCGGCGACCGGGTCCCACAGTGGCGGCACGCTCCAGCCGAGCGGCCGCAGGGAGGTGGCGAACCAGAAGGAGGCCAGGCGTCGGTCGACGCTCAGGGCGGGCATGCGCCCGGTCTGGCTGAACAGCAGCCCGGCCACAGCCTGCCCGGCCGCGGCGATGCTGGCGCTGGCCAGTTCGGTCACGGCGAAGGCCGAGGGCAGGGCGCCGCTCGAGGTCAAGGCAATCGGGGTAAGAGGCAAGCCAAGCGCGGCTTGAACAGACGACAGCACATCGGTCATTGCAGGCCCTCCGCAAGAGAGGGGGCAGCATAAATCAAAAAAGTGAAGTGCCGCAGCCCTGACTACCTGTAGAAGCGAAGCTTGCTCGCGATCAAGCGCAGAGCGCCGCATTCAGCCAGTGAGTGCGCGTCATCCTTGACGACCGTCGCGGGCAAGCTTCGCTCCTGCAGAGGCATGGGCTCAAACGCGGAACTGGTCCATCAGCTTCATCTGCTGGGTGGTCAGGGCGTTGAGCTGGCTGCTGACCTGGGCCGATTCGGTGGCCTGCTCGGTGAGGGATTCGGTCACGCTGCGGATCGCCGAGACGTTGCGGTTGACCTCTTCGGCCACCGCGCTCTGCTGTTCGGCGGCGCTGGCGATCTGCAGGTTCATGTCACTGATCACCGTGACCGCGTCGCTGATCTTGCCCAGGGCCTGCACCGCTTGCTGGATCTGCCCGGCGTTGCTCTGGGCCTGGGCCTGGCTCGAATGCATGGTCGCCACCACGCCCCGGGTGCCGCTCTGGATGCGCTCGATCACCACGCGGATCTCTTCCACCGAATCCTGGGTGCGCTTGGCCAGGTTGCGCACCTCGTCGGCGACCACCGCGAAGCCGCGGCCGCTTTCCCCGGCGCGCGCTGCCTCGATGGCGGCGTTGAGGGCCAGCAGGTTGGTCTGTTCGGCAATGCTGCGGATCACTTCCAGCACCGAGCCGATCTGTTCGCTGTTGACCGCCAGGGCCTCGACCTCGGCCACCGCCTTGCTGACTTCCTCGGCCAGGGTACTGATGTCGCGGGTGCTGCGTTCGATGATGGTCATGCCGTCCTTGGCCGACTGGTCGGCGCCACGGGCGGCATTGGCGGCGTTCGAGGCACTGTTGGCGACGTCGTGGGCGGTGGCGCTCATTTCGTTGGAAGCGGTGGCCACCTGGTCGATTTCGCGGAACTGCACCTGCATGCCTTCGCTGGTCTGGCGGGCGATCTCCGAGGATTGGTCGGCGGTGCCGCGGGCGTCGGTGATGCTCTGCTTGATCTGCGCGATGGTCGGTTGCAGCTTGTCGAGGAAGCGGTTGAACCAGCCGACCAGCTCGCCCAGTTCGTCTTGCTTGCTGTACTTCAGGCGTTGGGTCAGGTCGCCGTCGCCACTGGCGATTTCCTTGAGCATCTGCGCGACGCTGTTGATCGGCCGGGTCACGCCGGAGGCGGTCAGCCAGATCAGCAGCAGACCGATCACGCCGGCGACCGCCGCCACCAGCAGGGATACCAGGGTGCCCTGGGCCTGGGCGTCGTCGAGCACGCTCTGGAGTTTCACAGTGTCGGCCAGCAGCACCTGCTCCGGCAGATCGATCACCACGCCCCAGGGACGGGCGTCGGCGATCGGGCTGACCGGATACACGGCGCGGATCAGGTCGCCCTGCTTGAGGATTTTCGGGGTATTGCCGGTCAGCAGTTGCAGCACATCCTTGCCTTCGGCGCCGAGGGTGTCGGCGATGCCTTTGCCGACCTTGGCCGCATCGTTGCTGTAGGCGGCGAGGATGCCGCTGCCGGCGACGATCAGCATGTGCCCGGCACCGTCGAACAGTCCGCGCTGGGACTCGGCGGCCGCGGCCTGCAGGGCATCCAGGGCGATGTCCACGCCGACCACGCCTATGACTTTGCCGTCGACGATCAGCGGCAGGGAAATGGTGGTCATCAGCATCAGCTTGCCGCCCACGGTGTCGGCGTACGGGTCGAGCAGGCAGGTGCGCTTGCTGTCGCGCGGGCAGGTGTACCAGCTGTTGTAGGGGGTGCCGCTGACGCTCAGGGTGGTCTTGTTCATGTCCTCTTCGACCATCACCGTGTTCAGCCCGGTGCCGGCGGCACGGCTCCAGTAGCTGGCGAAGCGCCCGGCTTCGTTGGAGGCATGGCCGGCGTCGTTGGCGAACTCGCTGTCCTTGCCGTCGAGGGCGTTGGGCTCGTAGGCGAGCCAGATGCCCAGCACCTTGGTGTTGCGTTCGAAGGCGGTTTTCAGGCTGCGGTTGAGTTCTTCGCGCAACGTCGCGGCGTCCAGTGAACGCTTGCCGGCCATGGTCCGCAGGTCGTTGATCTGGTCGGCCAGGGCGGTGATCACCAGCAGGCTCTCGCCAAAGGTTTTCTGCACCCGCACCGCCTGCTCGGCGGCCCGGGCCTGCAGCAGGTTCTGCACGCTGTCGGTAAGCATTCGCGAACTGGAACTGCTGACCAACTGATCGTTCTGGTTGGTCTGGTAGATGTTCATCCCGACGATCAGGCCCACCACGCCGAGCAGGCAGAGTCCGGACAACAGCACGATTTTCAGGCGAATGGACAGAGAGTCGAACATGGGGCGATCTCGCGAATGGACGGGTGGTGAGCGGTGAGTCGGATGACTCCGGTCGCCAAGTCCATTCAGCGCCATGCCCGGAACATCGGCTTGGGCGGCATTTGCCTGAGAAAAAACCGACGAGCGGTCATGTGTTTGACATAAACAGGGAGGGGGGAGGTTTCGCCGGAGGGCATGTCGCGAGCAACCGAGCGTCGACCGGCTGCTCTTGCCGAGGAATCAGGAGACCTGGGCCAGAGCCTCCGGGCGCGACCAGATCCACAGGTTGCCCAGGCCCATGCCGGCCAGCGCCAGGTACATAGTCCAGTGATGAGTGAGCAGGCTCAGCATCAGGCCGGCGCACAGCAACATGCTGACGGTGGCGCTGATCTTGGCCCGGCGGCTGACGATCCGGCCGTTGCGCCAGTTGCTCAGGATGGGGCCGAACAGTCGGTGGTTTTCCATCCAGGCGCTCAGGCGTGGCGAGCTTTTGGTCGCGGCCCAGGCGGCGAGGAGCACGAACTCGGTGGTCGGCAGGCCGGGGACGACGATGGCGATCAGGCCGATGGCCAGGCTGACGTAAGCCAGGCAACCGAAGAACAGGCGGGAGGCCTTGGACGGGGATCGGGTTGGGCCGGTCATGGGTTCGATGATGAGGTGACGAGCATGGGGCTCAATCCACAAAGGGTGGGAAAAACGGCTGGCGCCAGCACGTGCGTTCCTGTAGCGGGCGTGAGTCTACGCCTTCAATGCAGGAACGAGCGCGCCGGCGAAAAAATCAGGCCAGTTCAGGCGCCGTGTCGTAGGCCTTTTCCAGCAGCACGGTAAAGCGATTGAAGGCATCCAGCGCGCCTTTTTCCGCCGCGGCTTCTTCTTCGGCGCTGAATGCCAGGCCGTCGAGGGTGCGGGTGAAGGATTTCCAGCCTTCGGCGCGACCGCCGGCCGGCTCGCCCAAGTGCCGGGCGCCGAAGGTTTCGCCGAGGCCCAGGCCCACCGCGCGCTTGATCAGGAATGCCGCGCCCAGCTTGGAGCCTTCGGAGACGAACAGCCAGCCCAGGGCTTCGGCTTTGCTCGGGTTCTGCACCGCGCCCGCCACCGGGGCCGGGACTTCGGTCTCCAGGTCCGCCAGGTCGGCCTTGGCCGCTTCGGCGCGGCAACGCTCCGCCAGGTCCGGGACGATGGCGATCAGCGCCGGGTCGTTGTAGAGGGCGACCAGTTCGGACTGGAACAGGTACTGGGCGACGACGAAGCGGGCAAAGCTGCTGGCGCTTTCGAACGGCGCGTGGGCCTTGACCAGGGCGTCGAGCCTGGCATGGGGTTCGTGGGTGATCTGGTTCAGGCGCTGGGAGCGCAGGCTCGGGCGCTGTGGGGAATCCTGGGTGGTCATGACAATGTCCTTGGTAAATGAACTACTGAAAACGAGAGCTGCTTGAAATGAGAAGCACTTGCTAACTAGACGAACAAGAAGACGCGGCACAGTAAAAAATCCTCACTGCGCCCCATCGAAAAGCCCAGTGAGGTAGACCGGATCAGATGTCCCAGATCAGGTTGACCGCGAAGTTACGACCCGGCTGGGTCAGGCGGTCGAGGTTGGCCGGGCTCAGCACTGCGGCTTCGCCGACGCTGTCGTAGCCGCGCACGTCGTCCCACAGCCAGTACTTCTTGTCGGCCAGGTTGTAGATGCCGGCGCTGACGGTGACGTCGTCGCTGACCTTGTAGAAGCCGGTCAGGTCGAGCACGCCGTAGCCCGGGGTCTTGAACTGGCTGCTGGTGCCATCCGGGGTCTTGAAGCTGCTGCTGTCGACGCGGTCTTTCTTCTTGACCAGGGTCCAGCTGAGCAGGGCGCCGTAGTGGTCCTGGTCGTAGCCCAGGCCGAACACGCCGGTCAACGGGTTGATCGCGTTCAAGGGTTCGCCGGTGTCATTGTTGCGACCGTAGGCGTAGGCCACCGAACCCTGGGTGTACAGGCCCTGCGGCGCGCCCAGGGCGTCGAGGTTGAGCCGGCCTTTGACTTCCACGCCCTTGATGGTGGCGTGCTTGATGTTGTTGCTCTGGAACGTCAACTCGTCGTAGCCCGGGGTTACGGCGTCTTCGTTGATGAAGTCGCGGTATTTGTTATAGAACACCGCCACGTCGAAGTTGCCGGACTCGAAGTTGCCGCGCAGGCCGGTTTCATAGCTCTGGCTTTTCTCCGGCTTGAGGTTCGAGTTCGGCGCCACGCGGTAGCCCGTGGTGGTGTTTTCGAAGCGGCCATACAGCGCCTTGGCGGTCGGGGTGCGGAAACCCTCGGCGTACTGGCCGTACCAGGTGTACTGGTCGGTCAGGGCGTAGGTCAGGCCGAACTTGGGCGATACCCGGTGCCAGGTCTTGTTCTGGTCGCTCACTTCACCCTGGCCATCGGCGGCCACGGTGTTGAGGAACTCCTGGGTGATGTGCGGCTTGAGCTGGGTGTAGTCGTAGCGCAGGCCCGGCAGGAAGGTCCATTTGTTCCAGCTGATCTGGTCCTGGGCGAACAGGCTGTAGGTGTTGATGGTCGGGTCCGGGAAGTCGCTGGACTTCTTCAGCACGTCGGATGGGCTGATGGCGCCGACCGCCGTGCAACCACGACCGACCGCCAGGCAGGTACCGCTGCCGCTGCGCGAGCCGGTGACCTTCTCCTGCTTGAGGGTGGTGCCGTAGGTCAGCAGGTGCTCGGTTTCGCCGATGGCGAAGGCCTTGTCGGCCTGGGCGTCGAAGACCCACTGCTTCTCTTCATAGAGGGTTTCACGGCTGCGCATGACGTTGCGGGTGAATGGGAAGTAGTTTTCCAGGGTGCTCTGGTCGGTCTTGGCGATCTGGTAGTTCAGGTTCCACTTCACGTGGTCGGCCAGCAGGCTATCGAGGGCGAAGCGGTTGTCCAGGCCGAAGCGTTCGCGGGTGATGGTGTCGTTACCGGTGCGCGAGCGGTACATGCCCAGCGGCTGGCCGGCGTTGAACGGGCCGCCCACGGCGCTTTTCTGGTTGGTGTCGCGGTCGTCCTTGTACTTCTCGTAGGTCAGGCCCAGGCGTGCGTCGTCGGCATAGTTCCAGCCGGCCTTGGCCAGCACGTTGGTGGTGCGCACGTCTTCCGGGTTGGCGGCGGTACGCGCCAGGCCGGTGCCGTTGTTGCTGCCATAGGAGTCGGTTTCGTGGCCGTCGCGCTGGCTGAAGTGCAGCAGGCCGTCGAACTGACCGCTGCGCCCGGCCATCGTGGCGGACTTCAGCCAGCTGTCGTCGGCCGAGCTGTAGCCGGTCTTCAGGCGGGCGCCGACGTCTTTGCCTGGCCTGATGATGTCGTCCGGGTCGAGGGTGAAGTAGCTGACCGCGCCGCCGATGGCGTTGCTGCCGTACAACACCGAGGCCGGGCCGCGGAGGATCTCCACGCGCTTGACGATCTCCGGATCGACGTAGTTGCGCTGGGTCTTGGCATAGGGGCCGTTGAAGAAACCGTTGGGAATCTCCACACCGTCGACCTGGGTCAGGATGCGGTCGCCGTCGATGCCGCGGATGTTGTAGCCGCTGATGCCACCACGCTGGCCGGCACCGCCGACCGAAACGCCCGGCTCGTAGCGCACCAGTTGCTTGATGGTGTTGACGTTGTTGCGGTCCAGGTCCTGGCGGTCATGCACGGTCACGGTGCTGGGCACGCTGTTGACGTCCTGCTCCTGGCGCGTGGCGCTGATGGTCACCTGTTGCAGGTTCAGGGCGCCGCCGCTGGCGCGCTTCTCCAGGACGATGTTGTTGGCGCCCAGCTTGCGGTAGCTCAGGTTGGTGCCCATCAGCAGGCGGTCCAGGGCTTTTTCCGGCGGCAGCGAGCCGCGTACGCCCGGGGAAGCGATGCCTTCGCCCAGTTCCGCCGGCAGGCCGACCTGCCAGCCGGTGACGGCGCTAAAGGCGTTCAGCGCCGACACCAGCGGCTGCTGGTCGATGGCGAAGCTGTAGTCGCCCATGTTGCGTGTCGGCTGGGTGGCAGTGGCGGCCATGACCGGCGTGGCCCCGGCCAGCAGGATGGCGGCGGTCAGCAGGGACAGCGTGCAGTTCTGCAGGCGGGCCTGGCGGGAAGATGAAGAGGACCGGCTGTTGAGGCGAGAGGACATCGATAGCGCTCCGTGTCGCACGAATCTTTATAGGTGCTGATTCGGCATATTTAATGCGAATCAATTGCATTGGCTATAACGAGACGAACGACCGACAGCGATCGCGTAAAAATAAATGCGTTCTAGTTGAGAATTACTAGCGCAGGAAACTCCTGCAGGCGCGCCGAGGTGATGTGAGCCAGGGAGCGCACCACGTCCAGCGGCTGGTCGAGGCGGTAGTTACCGGTGACCGCGACATCGGCCAGGCGCTCGTTGTTGTTGACGATCCAGCCCGGGTAATACCGGCGCAACTCGGCCAGCACCTGGTTCAGCGGGCAGTTCTCGAACACCAGCCGGCCCTGGACCCAGGCCAGGTCCTTGTCGAGGTCGAGCTTGGCCGGGCGGTCGAAACCGTTGGGGCCGATGCGGATGCTTTCGCCGGCCGACAGGCGCACCCGGGCATCGTCGTGGGTAGCGCGCAGGTCGACATCGCCACGCTGTACCCGCACCTGGGCCACGCCGTCCAGGTAACGCACGGCGAAGGCGGTGTCGCGCACGCTGGCGCGTACCGGGCCGGCGTCGAGTTCCAGCGGCTGGCCGCGGCTGGCGGGGATCTCGAAGAAGGCTTCGCCCTGGTACAGGCGAGCCACGCGCTGGCGCTCGTCGATGGTGCTGGAGAAGGCCGAATTGGTGTTGAGCAGGACTTTCGAGCCGTCCTCCAGTTGCAGGCGCTGGCGCTCGCCGACCACGGTCAGGTGGTCGGCCTGCAGCCGCAGTGGCAGGTTGCTGAAGCTGAACAGGCCGAGGATCAGCACCGCCGCGACCGCCAAGGGCCGCCAGTGCGGACGCAAGCGCGACAGCGTGCTGACCTTGGGTTTTTGCCTGTCCAGGTTTTGCGCGCAGCGCACCACTTGCGGACCGTTCCAGATCGCCTGGGCCTTGTCGAAGGCTGCGCTGTGCAGGGGCGAGGCGTTCAGCCAGTGGTGGAATTGCCGGGTCTGCTCAGGGCTCGGGTTCTCCAGCAGGATCAGCCAGTCCAGGGCCTGGTCCATGGCCTGATCCGCGGCGCAGGGGGTGGATGTTTCCTCGTCCTGGGCGGTTGGCTGGGTGCGGTGGATGTCCGTCACGGGTGTTCCTCGGCTGTGTCTGTGCACGGCTGTTTTTTAGATGGAGAGCGCAGGGCGGTCAAGGGTAGCAAAGGGCTGCGGCTGGCGCCCGTCCGGCTGGGCCTCAATGACCGTTCAAGCGCTCGGCGACGCCGATGCAGATGGCCATGATCAGCTTCAGTTCCTTTTGCACGGTGCTCTGGGAGACCTCGAGCTTCTGGGCGATCTCCAGGTAGCTGTGGCCGTGCAGGCGGCTGAGGATGAAGATCTGCTGTTGGCGCCGGCTGAGTTGGGCAAGGCTCATGTTCAGGCGTTCCAGCAATTGTTCGGCATGGGCGGCATCCTCGGCGCTGCTCAGGGGCGCGGCCACGCTTTCGACCACGTCCAGCGGCACGTCTTCGAGCAGGGTACGGGCCTGGATGCGGCGCGCGCGCAGGTGGTCGAGCGCCAGGTTGCGGGCGGTCTGGAAGACGAAGGGTTCGAGGTGGTCGATGGCCCGTTCACTCAGGGCCCGGGTCACGCGCAGGTAGGTTTCCTGCAACAGGTCCTCGGCGGTGCTGGGGTTGTTGACCATCCGATCCAGCGTGCGCAGCAGCGAAACGCGCTGGGTGAGAAAGACGTGATTGAAGCGGGATTGGCTCACAACAGGACCTGGCTGATTTTTCAGCAGATGATAATGCTTATCATCTGCGTCGACGGTCAAGTCCTGAGTGAATCATCGACGCCCTGAGAGGTACGCCGGGTAGTCCGGAATCCGGTAGCGGTGCGCCTGCTCCATCAGCGGGCTGCTGAGCAGGTAGTCGGCGCTGCATTCGTTGCAGGCCACGGGAATGTTCCAGACCGCCGCGACCCGTAGCAGGGCCTTGATGTCCGGATCGTGGGGCTGAGGTTCGAAGGGGTCCCAGAAGAACACCAGCATGTCCACCCGCTGCTCGGCGATTCGCGCGCCGAGCTGCTGGTCGCCGCCCAGGGGGCCGCTGATCATGCTTTCCACCGGCAGGCCCAGGCGCTGGTGCAGCAACTGGCCGGTGGTGCCGGTGGCCAGCAGATCATGCTCGGCGAGCTTGTCTTTCTGCCGCTCGGCCCAGTCCAGGAGGAAACTCTTGCAATGGTCGTGGGCCACCAGGGCGATGCGCTTGCGCGCCGCCATGCTGGCCTGGGTGAAGCTGATACCGATCATCGGTGGCGGCTCCTGGAGGGAGGAAATCTGCAGGAGCTGCCGAGGCTGCGATCTTTGCGCGCTTGAACCTCGAATGTGAAGATCAAAAGATCGCAGCCTGCGGCAGCTCCCGCGTCGCAGGCCGTGGGCTTACTCGGCGCTGCACAGGGCCAGGCAGTTATCCAGCATGCGGTTGGAGAAGCCCCACTCGTTGTCGTACCAGGCCAGTACCTTGAGCAGCTTGCCGCCGCTGACCTTGGTGTGATTGGCGTCGAAGATCGACGACAGCGGGTTGTGGTTGAAGTCGCTGGAGACCAACGGCAGGCTGTTGTAGCCCAGGATCTTCGAGTGCTGGCTGGCGCTCTTGAGCAGGGCGTTGACCTCCTCGGCGGTGGTGTTGCGCTTGAGCTGCACGGTCAGGTCAACCAGCGATACGTTGATCACCGGCACCCGCACCGCCATGCCGGTCAGCTTGCCCGCCAGTTCCGGCAGCACCAGGCCCACGGCTTCGGCCGCGCCGGTCTTGCTCGGGATCATGTTCTGGGTGGCCGAACGGGCGCGGTACGGATCGCTGTGGTAGACGTCGGTCAGGTTCTGGTCGTTGGTGTAGGCGTGGATGGTGGTCATCAGCCCGCTTTCGATGCCCAGCTCGCGGTTCAGCACCTGGGCCACCGGCGCCAGGCAGTTGGTGGTGCACGAAGCGTTGGAAATGATCTGGTGCGACTGGCGCAGAATGTCGTGGTTCACGCCATACACCACGGTGGCGTCGGCGCCTTTGGCCGGGGCGGAAATGATCACTTTGCGGGCGCCGGCGCTGATATGGGCGGCGGCCTTGGCACGGTCGGTGAACAGACCGGTGCATTCGAATACCACGTCGATCTTCTCGGCGGCCCAGGGCAGTTCGGCCGGATTGCGGATGGCGCTGACGGCGATCCGGTCGCCGTTGACGGTCAGGCTTTCCTGATCGTGCTGCACGTCGGCATCGAAGGTGCCGTGGACGGTATCGTATTTGAGCAGGTGGGCATTGATCGAACTATCACCCAGATCGTTGATGGCGACGATCTGCAGATCCTGGCGATAGCCTTGGGTATAAAGTGCGCGCAGGACGTTGCGGCCGATGCGGCCAAAACCATTGATTGCGATTCGTAGAGTCATTAGAAAAGCGCCTGCCGTAGTTTTGTTGTTGGAATTACAAGATTATTCGCAAAAAAATAGAAAACAAGCCTTTTTGGTGGCAATATTTTGTTTTATCTACAACGAGTGACCTGAATCAACTGGTCCAAATGGTCAAGAAACCCTCTGCCATCCCCTTTGCCGCGGGCGTTTTGACCAGCATAGACAAACAGGTCGCCACATCCGTTAGCCTGGAGTTCTACACATGCATCCCCGCGTTCTTGAGGTCACCGAACGGCTTGTCGCCCGCAGTCGCGCCACTCGCGAGGCTTACCTCGCCCTGATCCGCGGCGCCGCCAGCGATGGCCCGCAACGGGGCAAGCTGCAGTGTGCGAACTTCGCCCACGGCGTTGCCGGCTGCGGCTCGGAAGACAAGCACAGCCTGCGCATGATGAATGCCGCCAACGTGGCGATTGTTTCGTCATATAACGACATGCTCTCGGCGCACCAGCCGTACGAGCACTTTCCCGAACAGATCAAGAAGGCCCTGCGCGAGATGGGCTCGGTCGGCCAGTTCGCCGGCGGCACCCCCGCCATGTGCGATGGCGTGACCCAGGGCGAGGCCGGCATGGAGCTGAGCCTGCCGAGCCGCGAAGTGATCGCGCTGTCCACCGCGGTGGCCTTGTCCCACAACATGTTCGACGCCGCGCTGATGCTCGGCATCTGCGACAAGATCGTCCCGGGCTTGATGATGGGCGCGTTGCGCTTCGGCCACCTGCCGACCATCTTCGTCCCGGGCGGGCCGATGCCGTCGGGCATTTCCAACAAGGAAAAGGCCGACGTGCGCCAGCGTTACGCCGAAGGCAAGGCGACCCGCGAAGAGTTGCTGGAATCGGAGATGAAGTCCTACCACAGCCCTGGTACCTGCACCTTCTACGGCACCGCCAACACCAACCAGTTGCTGATGGAAGTCATGGGCCTGCACTTGCCGGGCGCGTCCTTCGTCAACCCCTACACGCCATTGCGCGACGCCCTGACCCATGAGGCGGCGCAGCAGGTCACCCGCTTGACCAAGCAGAGCGGCAACTTCACGCCGATCGGCGAGATCGTCGACGAGCGTTCGCTGGTCAACTCCATCGTTGCCCTGCACGCCACCGGCGGTTCGACCAACCACACCCTGCACATGCCGGCGATTGCCCAGGCCGCGGGCATCCAGCTGACCTGGCAGGACATGGCCGACCTGTCCGAGGTGGTGCCGACCCTGTCCCACGTCTATCCGAACGGCAAGGCCGACATCAACCACTTCCAGGCGGCGGGCGGCATGGCGTTCCTGATTCGCGAGCTGCTGGAGGCCGGCCTGCTCCACGAAGACGTCAACACCGTGGCCGGCCGTGGCCTGAGCCGCTACACCCAGGAGCCGTTCCTGGACAACGGCAAGCTGGTATGGCGCGACGGCCCGATCGAAAGCCTCGACGAAAACATCCTGCGCCCGGTGGCCCGCGCGTTCTCGCCGGAAGGCGGCTTGCGGGTGATGGAAGGCAACCTCGGTCGCGGGGTGATGAAAGTCTCCGCCGTGGCGCTGCAGCACCAGATCGTCGAAGCGCCGGCGGTGGTGTTCCAGGACCAGCAGGACCTGGCCGATGCGTTCAAGGCCGGTGAGCTGGAAAAAGACTTCGTGGCGGTGATGCGCTTCCAGGGCCCGCGCTCCAACGGCATGCCGGAACTGCACAAGATGACGCCGTTCCTCGGCGTGTTGCAGGACCGTGGCTTCAAGGTCGCGCTGGTCACCGACGGGCGCATGTCCGGGGCCTCGGGCAAGATCCCGGCGGCGATCCACGTCAGCCCGGAAGCCCAGGTCGGCGGTGCGCTGGCGCGGGTGCGCGACGGCGACATCATTCGCGTGGATGGCGTAAAGGGCACGCTGGAGCTTAAGGTAGACGCCGACGAGTTCGCCGCCCGTGAGCCGGCCAAGGGCCTGCTGGGTAACAACGTCGGCAGCGGCCGCGAATTGTTCGGTTTCATGCGCATGGCCTTCAGCTCGGCGGAGCAGGGCGCCAGCGCCTTTACCTCTGCCCTGGAGAACCTTAAGTGAAGCTAGCGCTGGTCGGTGACATTGGTGGAACCAATGCGCGTTTTGCGTTGTGGAAAGACCAGCGCCTGGAGTCGATCCAGGTGCTGGCGACGGCGGACCACGCCAGCCCGGAAGAAGCCATCGGTGTATACCTGGGCGACCTCGGCCTGGCGCCGGGTTCGATCGGCGCGGTGTGCCTGTCGGTGGCCGGCCCGGTCGGCGGCGACGAATTTCGTTTTACCAACAACCACTGGCGCCTGAGCCGCAAGGCTTTCTGCCAGACCTTGCAGGTCGATGAGCTGCTGCTGGTCAATGACTTCTCGGCCATGGCCCTGGGCATGACCCGCCTGCAACCGGGCGAGTTCCGCGTGGTCTGCGAAGGCACCGCCGAGCCGCTGCGCCCGGCGGTGGTGATCGGACCGGGCACCGGCCTGGGCGTCGGCACGCTGCTGGACCTGGGCGAAGGCCGCTGGGCCGCCTTGCCGGGCGAGGGCGGGCATGTCGACCTGCCGTTGAGCAGCCTGCGGGAAACCCAGTTGTGGCAGCACCTCTACAGTGAGATCGGTCATGTCAGCGCCGAGACCGCGCTCAGCGGCGGCGGCTTGCCCCGGGTCTATCGGGCGATCTGCGCGATGGACGGGCATGAGCCGGTGCTCGACACCCCGGAAGCCATCACCGCGGCGGGCCTGGCCGGCGACCCCATCGCCCTGGAAGTGCTCGAGCAGTTCTGCTGCTGGCTGGGCCGGGTGGCGGGCAACAACGTGCTGACCACCGGTGCGCGCGGTGGCGTGTACATCGTCGGCGGGGTGATCCCGCGGTTCGCCGACTTTTTCGTCGAAAGCGGTTTCGCCCGTTGTTTTGCCGACAAGGGCTGCATGAGCGATTACTTCAAGGGCATTCCGGTATGGCTGGTGACGGCGCCGTACTCGGGCCTGACCGGCGCCGGGGTGGCGCTGGAACAGGCGTTTGCCTGATCCAGTTCTACCTCTGTAGCCGCTGCCGAGCCTGCGAGGCTGCGATCGACCGCGAAGCGGGCGCGGGGATCAGCGATCGCTGAAGGCCTTGCGGGCTCGGCAGTGGCTACAGAGCCTTGGTATCTACGTTTTGTTGATCGGTAAGGCATAATTCGGCCCCATTCATAACAACAAAGGACGGCCCGCGTGAGTTCAGTCAGTAAGTCGATCTTGTTGGTTGATGACGATCAGGAAATCCGCGAGCTGCTGGAGACCTACCTCAGTCGCGCCGGCTTCCAGGTCCGCAGCACGCCCAACGGCGCCGGTTTTCGCCAGGCGCTGAACGAGGCGCCGAGCGACCTGGTGATTCTGGATGTGATGCTGCCGGACGAAGACGGCTTCAGCCTGTGCCGTTGGATCCGCCAGCACCCGCGGGTCGGCCAGGTGCCGATCATCATGCTTACCGCCAGCTCCGACGAAGCCGATCGGGTCATCGGCCTGGAACTCGGTGCCGACGACTACCTGGGCAAACCCTTCAGCCCCCGCGAATTGCAGGCGCGGATCAAGGCCCTGTTGCGCCGCGCGCAGTTCGGCCAGGAACGCGCCGGCGGCGAGGTGCTGTGCTTCGACGAGTGGCGCCTGGACATGGTCAGCCACCGCCTGTTCCACAATGACGGCGAGGAAGTGATCCTCTCTGGCGCCGACTTCGCCCTGCTCAAGCTGTTCCTCGATCACCCCCAGGAAATCCTCGACCGCGACACCATCGGCAATGCCACCCGCGGGCGCGAACTGATGCCCCTGGATCGTATCGTCGACATGGCGGTCAGCCGCCTGCGCCAACGCCTGCGCGACACCGAGAAGCCGCCGCGGCTGATCCGCACCGTGCGCGGCAGCGGTTATCAATTGGCAGCCAATGTGGTTGCCGGCAATGCTCACTGAGTGGCCGCGCAAGCTGCTGGCGCGGGTGCCGGTGCCGCGTTCGCTGTTGGGCCGGATGTTGCTGCTGACACTGCTGGCGGTGTTGTTCGCGCAAACCTTGTCCAGCGTGATCTGGGTGTCACAGCTGCGCGCCACCCAGCTCGAAGGCCTGGTCACCAGCGCCCGCAGCCTGGCCCATTCGATGACCGCCAGCGTCAGCTACTTCCGTTCGCTGCCGGTGGCGTACCGGCCGCTGGTGCTCGACCAGTTGCGCAGCATGGGCGGCACCCGTTTTGTCGTGACCCTCAACGACAAGCCGCTGGGCATGGAAGTGCTGCCCATCACGCCACGCAAGCAGGCGGTGCTCAAGGCGGTGGACGAAGTGCTGCGCCAGTCCCTGGGCAACGACGCCTATATCTCGGTGACCTTCGTCAGCCCCGAGGACCTGCGGATTTTCAACGGCGGCTTGAAACTCGATGAATTGCCGCGTTCCTGGGCCCACTACGCCCTGACCCTGGAGCCGGTGAACCCGCCGGTGCTGGTCACCCAGATCCAGATGGCGCCGGGCGAGTGGCTGTACATCGCCTCGTTGTTGCCCGAGCCCTACACCAGTCTCGAAGAACAGGGGCTGCCGGCGCAGCAGGTGTGGTTCATCGTGCTCACCAGCAGTTTCCTGTTGCTGTTCATCGGCCTGCTGGTGCATTGGCAGAGCCGGCCACTCAAGCGCCTGGCGCGGGCCGCGCGGGACATGTCCCTGGGCGCCGATGTGCAGCCGGTGGCCGAGGGCGGCGGCAGCGAAGTGGTGGAGGTCGGCCGGGCCTTCAATGCCATGCGCGAGCGCATCAGCCGTTACCTGACCGAGCGCAGCCAGCTGTTCAGTGCGATTTCCCACGACCTGCGCACGCCCATCACCCGGTTGCGGCTGCGGGTCGAACTGCTGGAGGACGAGCAGCTGCAAAGCAAGTTCGGCCGCGACCTGGATGAGCTGGAGCTGCTGGTCAAGGGCGCGCTGCAATGCGTCAAGGACACCGACATCCACGAGAACATCGAGCCGGTGGACCTCAACCAGGTGCTCGACTGCCTGGTGGAGCCTTACCTGGCACCCAACGGCAACGGCCGCGTGACCCAGCAGGGGCGGGCGCTGGCGCCTTATCCGGGCAAACCCCTGGCGCTCAAGCGCTGCATGGGCAACCTGATCGACAACGCGCTGAAGTACGGGCAGAACGCCCATCTGCACATCGACGACGACGCCAACGCGTTCATCCTGCATGTCGACGACGAAGGCCCGGGCGTGCCGGAGCAGCGCCTGGAGCAGGTGTTCGAGCCGCACTTCCGCCTGTCCGGCCAGCAGCAGGGCTACGGCCTGGGCCTGGGCATCGCGCGCAACATCGCCCACAGCCATGGCGGCGAGGTGAGCCTGCAGAACCTGCGCGAAGGCGGTTTGCGCGTGACCCTGTACCTGCCGCGTTCCATGGATTGATGCCCCTGTAGCCGCTGGCGAAGCCTGCGATCGGCCGCGTAGCGGTCGTAAAGTTTCATGCCGCGCTTGGCTGTATGACCGAGGCGCCAGTTTTGCGAGCCCTGCGGTCTCGAGCGCAGCCTGCGGCAGCGGCTACGGGGAGTTTTGTCACTGTTTGGTGACATTTCCTGTGACCTTCGTTACCTGCCCGCGCGAACCCGTTGTTTAGACTCAAGGCCCTGATAAAAACAACAACAGGTCCGCCATGAACAGTATCCCCCTGACGTTCAGCAGCTGGCTGAACGCTCCTGCCCATCATCAATGGCTGGCCGCCGAAGGCCAGCGCCTGCTGGGGTTCGCCCGCGCGGCACAGCTGCCCGACGGCTTCGGCGACCTGGACGAACGCGGGCGCCTGCCGAGCGACGCCCGGACCGGTACCATGAACACCGCACGCATGACCCACAGTTTCGCCATGGCCCATATCCAGGGCATTCCCGGCTACGCCGCGCTGGTGGACCACGGCATTGCCGCGCTCAACGGCGCGTTGCGCGATGACGAATACGGCGGCTGGTTCGCCGCTCCCGGACATAGCGACGGCAACAGCGGCAAGGCCGCGTACCTGCATGCCTTCGTCGCCCTGGCGGCGAGCTCCGCGGTGGTGGCCGCGCGCCCCGGCGCCGAGGCCTTGCTGGCAGAGGCGATCCGGGTCATCGAAACGCATTTCTGGAGCGAGGAGGAGGGCGCGATGCGCGAGTCCTTCAACCGCGACTGGAGCCGCGAGGAGGCCTATCGCGGCGCCAACAGCAACATGCACGCCACCGAGGCGTTCCTCGCCCTGGCCGATGTCACCCAGGACCCGCGCTGGCTCAATCGCGCCCTGCACATTGTCGAGCGGGTCATCCATCAGCATGCCGCCGCTGGCGATTACCGGGTCATCGAGCATTTCGACCGCCACTGGCAGCCGCTGCCGGATTACAACCAGGAACACCCGGCCGACGGTTTCCGCCCCTATGGCACCACCCCCGGGCATGCTTTCGAGTGGGCCCGTCTGCTGCTGCACCTCGAAGCCGCGCGCTGCCAGGCCGGCATGCTCAGCCCCGGCTGGCTGCTGCTGGATGCCCAGAAGCTGTTCGAAAACGCCTGCCGTGATGCCTGGGACGTCGATGGCGCACTGGGCATCGTCTACACCCTGGACTGGCACCAGCGCCCCGTGGTGCGCCAGCGCCTGCACTGGACCCACGCCGAAGCCGCGGCGGCGGCCGGTGCCTTGCTGCAACGCACCGGCGAGGCGCAGTACGAAACCTGGTATCGGCGCTTCTGGGAGTTCACTGCCGAGCACTTCATCGACCCGCTGCACGGCAGCTGGCACCACGAACTGGACAGCAACAACAGGCCCAGCGCCGAGATCTGGGCCGGTAAGCCGGACCTGTATCACGCCTGGCAGGCGGTGCTGATTCCGCGCCTGCCCCTGGCGCCGAGCATGGCATCGGCGCTGGCCGAAGTGTCTAGACTAGGCGTTGTGTAACCATGTGGTGACATTCGCGCATCCCTTCGTTACCTGCGCGGGCTAACCCCCTGTTTAGAATCCTATGCAGCGCAAGCACCAGACTTGCATGCATAACAACAAGAAAGGTACACCTCAGATGAATGCGATTTCTCGTCTAGCTGCTGTCATTTCCGTTGCCTCGTTGTTTCCCCTCAGTGCATTCCCTCTCGTTTCCGTTGCCGCCGACGCCAAAGGTTCCGTGGAAGTCGTCCACTGGTGGACGTCCGGCGGTGAAAAGGCGGCGGTCGATGTGCTCAAGGCCCAGGTCGAAAAAGACGGTTTCACCTGGAAAGACGGCGCAGTCGCCGGCGGTGGCGGTGCCACGGCCATGACCGTGCTGAAGAGCCGCGCCGTTTCCGGCAACCCGCCGGGCGTTGCCCAGATCAAGGGCCCGGACATCCAGGAGTGGGGCAGCACCGGCCTGCTCAGCACCGACGCCCTGAAAGACGTGGCCAAGTCGGAAAACTGGGATGGCCTGCTCTCCAAGAAAGTCTCCGACACCGTGAAGTACGAAGGTGACTATGTCGCCGTGCCGGTGAACATCCACCGCGTCAACTGGTTGTGGATCAACCCGGAAGTCTTCAAGAAAGCCGGGATCGACAAGGCCCCGACCACCCTCGAAGAATTCTATGCCGCCGGCGACAAGCTCAAGGCCGCCGGCTTCATCGCCCTGGCCCACGGCGGCCAGCCATGGCAGGACAGCACCGTGTTCGAAGACGTGGTGCTCTCGGTCATGGGCGCCGATGGCTACAAGAAAGCCCTGGTCGACCTGGACCAGAAGGCCCTCGCCGGCCCGGAGATGGTCAAGGCCTTCACCGAGCTGAAGAAAGTCACCAGCTACATGGATCAGAACCGCGCCGGGCGTGACTGGAACATCGCCGCCGCCGACGTCATCAACGGCAAGGCTGGCATGCAGATGATGGGCGACTGGGCCAAGAGCGAGTGGACCGCGGCGAAGAAAGTCGCCGGCAAGGACTACCAGTGCGTGGCCTTCCCGGGCACCGACAAGGCCTTCACCTACAACATCGACTCCCTGGCGGTGTTCAAGCTCAAGGCCGATCGCAAGGGCGATATCGCCGCGCAGCAGGACCTGGCCAAGGTCGCCCTGGGCAAGGACTTCCAGAAGGTCTTCAGCATCAACAAGGGTTCGATCCCGGTGCGCACCGACATGCTCAACGACATGGCCGCGCAAGGCTTCGACTCCTGCGCCCAGGCGTCGGCCAAGGACTTCCTGGCTGACGACAAGACCGGCGGCCTGCAACCGAGCATGGCGCACAACATGGCCACTTCCCTGGCCGTGCAGGGCGCGATCTTCGATGTGGTGACCAACTTCATGAACGACAAGGACGCGGACCCGGCCAAGGCCAGTGCGCAGCTGGCATCGGCCGTCAAGGCCGCCCAGTAAGGTCCAGGCCGCAGGCTTGCCTGCGGTCGTTCCCGAGAGCGTTCTCCCCTGTAGGTACGAGGCTTGTCCGCGAAAGCGGTGCATCCGTCGACATGGATTCTGAATGTCAGTCCGCATTCGCGGGCAAGCCTCGCTCCTACCGATACTCACTCCTTCAAACTGGATTATCCCGATGAGCTCTGTGGCGGTTTTCAGCAAAGCCTCACCGTTCGACGCGCTGCAGCGCTGGCTCCCCAAGTTGGTCCTGGCGCCAAGCATGCTGATCGTCCTGGTCGGTTTTTACGGTTACATCATCTGGACGTTCATTCTGTCCTTCACCAATTCCAGCTTCATGCCGAGCTACAAGTGGGTCGGCCTGCAGCAATACATGCGCCTGATGGATAACGACCGCTGGTGGGTGGCGAGCAAAAACCTGGCGCTGTTCGGCGGCATGTTCATCGGCATCAGCCTGGTACTGGGCGTGTTCCTGGCGGTGCTGCTGGACCAGCGCATCCGCAGGGAAGGCTTTATCCGCACCGTCTACCTGTACCCGATGGCGCTGTCGATGATCGTCACCGGCACCGCCTGGAAATGGCTGCTCAACCCTGGCCTGGGCCTGGACAAGATGCTGCGTGACTGGGGCTGGGAAGGCTTCCGCCTGGACTGGCTGGTGGATCAGGACCGCGTGGTGTACTGCCTGGTGATTGCCGCCGTGTGGCAGGCCTCCGGCTTTGTCATGGCGATGTTCCTCGCCGGCTTGCGCGGCGTCGACCAGTCGATCATCCGCGCCGCCCAGGTCGATGGCGCGAGCCTGCCGACCATCTACCTGAAGATCGTCCTGCCGAGCCTGCGCCCGGTGTTCTTCAGCGCCTTCATGATCCTCGCGCACATCGCGATCAAGAGCTTCGACCTGGTGGCGGCGATGACTGCCGGTGGTCCTGGCTACTCCTCCGACCTGCCGGCGATGTTCATGTATTCCTTCACCTTCAGCCGTGGCCAGATGGGCATAGGTTCGGCCAGCGCCATGCTGATGCTGGGCGCCGTGCTGACCATCCTGGTGCCGTACCTGTACTCCGAACTGCGAGGCAAACGCCATGACTAACCAGCTCGGAAAACCTGCGCTGAACTTCAGCCGCATCGCCATCTACGCCACCCTGCTGCTGGCAGCGGCGGTGTACCTGGTGCCGCTGGTGGTGATGCTGCTGACCAGCTTCAAGACCCCGGAAGACATCCGCACCGGCAACCTGCTGAGCTGGCCGGCCGTCATCGACGGCATCGGCTGGATCAAGGCCTGGGACACCGTGGGCGGCTACTTCTGGAACTCGGTGAAGATCACCGTGCCGGCGGTGATCATCTCGACCTTCGTCGGCGCCATGAACGGCTACGTGCTGTCGATGTGGCGCTTCCGCGGTTCTCAGCTGTTCTTCGGCCTGCTGCTGTTCGGTTGCTTCCTGCCGTTCCAGACCGTGCTGCTGCCGGCGTCCTTCACCCTCGGCAAGTTCGGCCTGGCCAACACCACCAGCGGCCTGGTGCTGGTGCATGTGGTCTACGGGCTGGCGTTCACCACGCTGTTCTTTCGCAACTACTACGTGAGCATCCCGGACGCCCTGGTCAAGGCCGCGCGCCTGGACGGTGCGGGCTTCTTCACCATCTTCGGCAAGATCCTGCTGCCGATGTCGGTGCCGATCATCATGGTCTGCCTGATCTGGCAGTTCACCCAGATCTGGAACGATTTCCTGTTCGGCGTGGTGTTCGCCAGCGGCGATGCGCAACCGATCACCGTGGCCTTGAACAACCTGGTCAACACCAGCACCGGGACCAAGGAATACAACGTTGATATGGCGGCGGCGATGATCGCCGGGCTGCCGACACTGCTGGTCTACATATTCGCTGGCAAGTATTTCCTGCGTGGGCTGACGTCCGGCGCGGTCAAGGGGTAAAAGATGGCAACTCTCGAATTACGCAATGTCAACAAAACCTACGGTACTGGCCTGCCGGACACCCTGAAGAACATCGAACTGAAGATCGATGACGGTGAGTTCCTGATTCTCGTGGGGCCGTCGGGCTGCGGTAAATCCACCCTGATGAACTGCATCGCCGGCCTGGAAAACATCAGCGGCGGGGCGATCCTGGTGGACGACGCCGACATCAGCGGCATGAGCCCGAAAGACCGTGACATCGCCATGGTGTTCCAGTCCTACGCGCTGTACCCGACCATGAGCGTGCGCGACAACATCGCCTTCGGTCTGAAGATCCGCAAGATGCCGGCCGCCGAGATCGACGAAGAAGTGGCGCGGGTGGCCAAGCTGCTGCAGATCGAACACCTGCTCAGCCGCAAGCCCGGCCAGCTGTCCGGCGGCCAGCAACAGCGCGTGGCCATGGGCCGGGCCCTGGCGCGGCGGCCGAAGATCTACCTGTTCGACGAACCGCTGTCCAACCTCGACGCCAAACTGCGGGTCGAGATGCGCACCGAAATGAAACTGATGCACCAGCGCCTGAAAACCACCACGGTCTACGTCACCCACGACCAGATCGAAGCCATGACCCTGGGCGACAAGGTGGCGGTGATGAAGGACGGCATCATCCAGCAGTTCGGCACCCCGAAACAGATCTACAACGACCCGGCCAACCTGTTCGTGGCCAGCTTCATCGGCTCGCCGCCGATGAACTTCATCCCCCTGCGACTGCAACGCAAGGACGGCCGCCTGCTGGCCCTGCTGGACAGCGGCCAGGCCCGTTGCGAGCTGCCCCTGGGCATGCAGGACGCCGGCCTGGAAGACCGGGAAGTGATCCTCGGCATCCGCCCGGAGCAGATCGGCCTGGCGAACGGCGAGGGCAACGGCCTGCCGACCCTGCGCGCCGAGGTCCAGGTCACCGAGCCGACCGGGCCCGACACCCTGGTGTTCGTCAACCTCAACGGCACCAAGGTCTGCTGCCGGCTGGCGCCGGATGTGGCGCCGCAGGTCGGCGAAACCCTGACCCTGCAATTCGATCCGGCCAAGGTTCTGTTGTTCGATGCCAAGAGTGGCGAGCGCCTGGGTGTTGCGGCCCCTGCGCAGACCGAAGCCCATGCCAGCAACGTGGCGCAGTTCAAGGGGCGTTGAAGCCGGCGTTATTGAAGCAAGGACGTACCGAATGCGCGGCGGATGGCCTGTCATCCGTCGCATCAGGTGTAAACCGCGTTAGAGAAAAACAGTTAATAACAATAAAGACGAGGATGTAGGGATGAAAAAGAAGAGCACCAATGCACGCTTGATCTGCCAGTTGTCAGCGATTGCGGCAATGACCCTGGCCGGTAGTGCGCACGCTGACGAAGCGTTCAGCGCCGATTCGAAATGGATGACCGGTGACTGGGGTGGCGAGCGGACCAAGCTGCTCGAGAAAGGGATCGACATCAAGGCTGATTACGTTGGCGAAATGGGCGCCAACCTGCATGGCGGCTACAACGATGACAAGACCGGACGCTACAGCGACCAGTTCGGCCTGGGCGTGGCGCTGGACCTGGAAAAGCTCTGGGGCTGGGATAACACCCAGGCGAAGATCCAGCTGACCAACCGTAACGGCCAGAACATCTCCAACGACCGGATCGGCGACCCGCGTGCCGGCACCTTGAGCTCCTCTCAGGAAGTCTACGGTCGTGGCCACATGGTGCGTCTGACCCAATTGTGGATCCAGCACCAGTTCCTCGACGGCAAGCTCGACGTCAAGGCCGGTTACTTCGGCGAAGGCGAAGACTTCAACACCTTCCCCTGCGACTTCCAGAACCTGGCGTTCTGCGGCTCCCAGGTGGGCAACTGGGCGACCAACATCTGGTACAACTGGCCGGTCAGCCAGGCGGCACTGCGGGTGAAGTACCACATCACGCCTGAGCTGTATGCGCAGATCGGCGCGTACAACCAGAACCCGTCGCAACTGGAACACGGCAACGGCTTCAAGCTCAGCGGCAGCGGTACCAAGGGCACCGTGCTGCCGGTCGAGCTGGTCTGGTCGCCGAAGGTCAACAACCTGCCGGGCGAGTACCGCGTCGGTTACTACAAGAGCACGGCCGATGCCAGCGATGTGCGCGAGGACGTCAATGGCCAGGACGCCGCGGTCACCGGTGACAGCTATCGCGTGCACAGCAGCAAGCACGGCTACTGGTTCGTCGGGCAGCAGCAACTCACCACCCACAACGGCGATGCGACCCGCGGTCTGAACATCGCGGCCAACGCCACGTTCCACGACAAGGACACCAACTTCATCGACAACTACCAGTCGCTGATGTTCGTGTACAAGGGCCCGTTCGACGCACGTCCCAAGGATGACGTCGGCATCGGTTTCGCCCGTATCCATGTCAACGACGACGTGAAGAAAAACGCCCAGTTGCTCAATGACACCAACGGCGTCAGCAACTACGACGATCCGCTGTTCTCGCCGATCCGCGAGACCGAGTACAACTACGAAATCAACTACGGCTTCCATGTCACCAACTGGCTGACCGTGCGTCCCAACCTGCAGTACATCACCCATCCAGGCGGTGTGGATGAAGTCGACAACGCCCTGGTGGCCGGCCTGAAAATTCAGTCGGTGTTCTAACGCTGTTGCGATAAGCTCCTCCTCTATGTGCGCATTTTTGCGGATGGCCCAGGCTATCCGCTTTTTTTTGGGGACGAACCCGCTCCCTGCGGCAGCGGCTACAGGGCTTTGCGCATCAATGATGAATATCGGTACAGCAATGATCTTCAGGACCGTGGCCCATGCATGAGCATCCGCTACAACGCTTTTTCAAATCCTTGCGCGAGCGCCCGACTTTCGCGTGGGAGCGCTATCAGATGCGCGACGTGCTGGTGATCGACCATCCGCTGTGCCAGGCGGTGTTCAGTCGCCAGGGTGCGCAGCTCCTGCATTTCCAGCCGACCGGGCAGAAGCCCTGGCTGTGGTGCGCGGCGAAGTGGCCGCAGGTCGGGGCAATCCGTGGCGGGGTACCGGTGTGCTGGCCCTGGTATGGCCGTCACCCGAGCGAAAACGCCTGGCCGTCCCATGGCTGGGCCCGGCTGATCGACTGGAAGCTGCTCGACAGCCGCAGCGATGACGAGGGCGTATACCTGCACTGGCAGTTGCAGCTGTGCGACTGGCAGGTCGACCTGCACGCACACCTGGGCGAAAACATGGACCTGCGCCTGAGCACCGAGCACCAGGACAGCCTGCCGTGCCAGCTGAGCCAGGCTTTGCACGCCTACTGGCGTATTGGCGATGTCGGTGAGGTAGCGCTGTCTGGGCTCGACGGCGCCGAGGGTTACGACCAGTTGAGCCGCCAGGCGTGCCGGCAAACAGGCGAGCTGCGGGTCGATGGCGGCTGCCAGCGGGTGTTCCACCACGAGGGCGAATTGCAGCTCAAGGACCACGCCTGGCAGCGCGAATTGCGCATCGACACCGGCGACAGCGCCGACACCGTGGTCTGGCATCCGGGCAGCCGGCCGCTGCTGGGGGTGAGCTGGAACGAGGTGTCCGGGTTCGTCTGCGTCGAGGCGGCGGCGGGGGGCACCGACAGCCTGTGCCTTGTGCCAGGGGAGCGGGCGCATCTGAGTTTGCAGGCGCGGGCGGGGGCTTAGTTGCGGATTGGCGGTATGGCTGATGCCGTCATCGCGGGCAAGCCTCGCTCCTACAGTCCAATGCGTTCCTGTAGGAGCGGTCTGGCGAGACTCAGTTGTACTCGTCGCCCACCGGATAACGGCTGGCGTTGAGGCTTTCCTTGATCTTGCGCAGGTGCGGCTGGAAGTCCACGCCGCGGCGCAGGGTCATGCCGGTGGCGAGGACATCGAGCACGGTGAGCTGGATGATCCGCGAAGTCATCGGCATGTAGATGTCGGTGTCTTCCGGCAGCGGGATGTTCAGGCTCAGGGTGCTGGCCTTGGCCAATGGCGAGCCGGCGGCGGTCAGGCCGAGTACCGAGGCGCCGTTTTCCCGGGCGATGCGCGCCACTTCCACCAGCTCGCGGGTGCGCCCGGTGTAGGAGATGATCACGAACAGCTCGCCAGTGTGCGCCACCGAGGCGATCATCCGCTGCATCAGCACATCGGCGTGGGCGGTCACCGCCAGGTTGAAGCGGAAGAACTTGTGCTGGGCATCGAGGGCCACCGGGGCCGAGGCGCCGAGGCCGAAGAAGTGGATCTGCCGGGCCTGGATCAACAGGTCGACGGCGCGACTGATCAGGTTCGGGTCCAGGGCCTGGCAGGCGCTGTCCAGGGAGGCGATGGCGCTGCCGAAGATTTTCTGGGTGTAGGCTTCGGGGTTGTCGTCGGCTTCCACCGCGCGGCTGACGTAGGCTGCGCCGCTGGCTAGGCTCTGGGCCAGTTGCAGCTTGAGTTCGGGGTAGCCGCTGACGCCGAACGAGCGGCAGAAACGGTTGACCGTCGGCTCGCTGACCGAAGCGGCCTGGGCGAGGGCGGCAATACTGAAACGGGTCGCCTGCTGCGGGTTGAGCAGGATGACTTCGGCGACTTTACGTTCCGCCTTGTTCAATTCTTCAAGGCGATTCTGGATCTGTTCCAGAAGATTTCGCACGCGGTCCATTAGGGTTTTCCTGGTTCGGCAATGCAAAGGAAGCCGGTCTTAACCGGTCTTTGGCGGTGGCCTATCCTACTGATGGCTCCGACGGACCACCACTTCGAATCTGTATTTTGCTAAAATGTTGTGGTTATTACTACATTTTCCCTTGAGTGATGCCTTGAAAAAAGGTATTTGTAGCTTAACTTGATAAAAGAACAAACATCATGCCTTCGATAACGGTTGAACCGTGCACCTTCGCCTTGTTCGGCGCGCTGGGCGATCTGGCGCTTCGCAAATTGTTTCCTGCCCTGTACCAGCTCGATGGCGCCGGCCTGCTGCATGACGACACGCGCATTCTGGCCCTGGCCCGCGAGCCGGGCAGCGACCAGCAGCACCTGTCTTTCATTGAAGCGCAATTGCGCAAGTATGTAGGTGCCAAGGAGATCGATGCGGCAGTGCTGGAGCGCTTCCTGGCGCGCCTGACCTACCTGCACGTGGACTTCCTCAAGGCCGAGGATTACCTGGCCCTGGCCGAACTGGCCGGGCGCGAGCAACGCCTGATCGCCTATTTCGCCACGCCGGCGGCGGTGTACGGGGCGATCTGCGAGAACCTGTCGAAGGCCGGCCTGGCCGAAAACACCCGCGTGGTGCTGGAAAAGCCCATCGGCTCGGACCTGGAATCGTCGCGCAAGGTCAACGACGCAGTGGCGCAGTTCTTCCCGGAGAACCGCATCTATCGCATCGACCACTACCTGGGCAAGGAGACGGTGCAGAACCTGATCGCCCTGCGTTTCGCCAACAGCCTGTTCGAGACCCAGTGGAACCAGAACTACATCTCCCACGTGGAAATCACCGTGGCCGAGAAGGTCGGTATCGAAGGCCGCTGGGGTTACTTCGACAAGGCCGGCCAACTGCGGGACATGATCCAGAACCACCTGCTGCAACTGCTCTGCCTGATTGCCATGGACCCGCCCGCCGACCTCTCGGCCGACAGCATCCGTGACGAGAAGGTCAAGGTGCTCAAGGCCCTGGCGCCGATCAGCCCGGAAGGCCTGACCACCCAAGTGGTGCGTGGCCAGTACATCGCCGGGCACAGCGAAGGCAAGGCCGTGCCGGGGTACCTGGAGGAAGAGAATTCCAACACCCAGAGCGACACCGAAACCTTCGTCGCCCTGCGGGCCGACATCCGCAACTGGCGTTGGGCCGGGGTGCCGTTCTACCTGCGTACCGGCAAGCGCATGCCGCAGAAGCTGTCGCAGATCGTCATCCACTTCAAGGAGCCGTCGCACTACATCTTCGCCCCCGAGCAACGCCTGCAGATCAGCAACAAGCTGATCATCCGCCTGCAGCCGGACGAAGGTATCTCCCTGCGGGTGATGACCAAGGAACAAGGCCTGGACAAGGGCATGCAACTGCGCAGCGGCCCGTTGCAGTTGAATTTTTCCGACACCTATCGCAGCGCGCGGATCCCCGATGCCTACGAGCGGTTGTTGCTGGAAGTGATGCGTGGCAATCAGAACCTGTTTGTCCGCAAAGATGAAATCGAAGCCGCGTGGAAGTGGTGTGACCAACTGATCGCCGGGTGGAAGAAATCCGGCGATGCGCCCAAGCCGTATGCGGCCGGGTCGTGGGGGCCGATGAGCTCCATCGCACTGATCACGCGGGACGGGAGGTCATGGTATGGCGATATCTAAATTGAAACTGCCCGCGGGCGTACACGCCCACGAGTTCCATAGCCCGGCGCTGTTGGCCGAAGGCCTGGCGCTGAAGGTGGCCGGGCAACTGAGCCAGGCGATCCAGGTTCGCGGCGAAGCCACCCTGGTGGTGTCCGGCGGGCGCAGCCCGGTGGCGTTTTTCCAGCACCTGGCCAAGCAGCACCTGGACTGGTCCAAGGTCCTGATCACCCTGGCGGACGAGCGCTGGGTACCGGTGGAGCATGCCGACAGCAACGCCGGCCTGCTCAAGCGCTATCTGCTGCAAGGGCCGGCGGCCAAGGCGAAGTTCCTCAGCCTGTACAACGCCGCGGCGAACCTCGAACAGGCCGCGGTGCAGGCCGATCGTCTGCTGGCCGAGTTGTCGGCCATCGACGTGCTGATCCTGGGCATGGGCGACGACGGTCATACCGCCTCGCTGTTCCCTAACAGCCCGAACCTGACCGAAGCCCTGCGGGCCGACGGTCAGCGGCGCTGCTGGCCGATGCTGGCGCCGAGCGTGCCGCATCAGCGCCTGAGCATGAGCCGCGCCTTGCTGGCTTCGGCCACCTACAGCGTGTTGTCGATTTCCGGTCAATCCAAGTTGACCACCCTGAGTGCCGCACTGGCCGGTGACGATGTCGCCGCGATGCCGATTCGTGCCTTCCTGCAACCTCCGTTAGAGATTTACTGGTGCCCATGAGCCAAGGATCAGCCGCTATGACAAACCCACAACCGACCGTTTCCATGGCGGACAAAGTTGCCCTGATCGACAGCCTCTGCGCCAAGGCGCGGATTCTGCCGGTGATCACCATCGCCCGCGAACAGGACGTGCTGCCGCTGGCCGACGCCCTGGCCGCCGGTGGCCTGACCGCGCTGGAAGTGACCCTGCGTTCGCAGTTCGGCCTCAAGGCCATCCAGATCCTGCGCGAGCAGCGTCCGGAGCTGGTGACCGGCGCCGGTACCGTGCTCGATCGGCAGATGCTGGCCGCCGCCGAAGCCGCCGGTTCGCAGTTCATCGTCACCCCGGGCATTACCCGCGACCTGCTGGAAGCCAGCGTCGCCAGCCCGATCCCGCTGTTGCCGGGGATCAGCAATGCCTCCGGGATCATGGAGGGTTACAGCCTGGGCTATCGCCGCTTCAAGCTGTTCCCGGCGGAAGTCAGTGGCGGCGTGGCCGCGATCAAGGCCCTGGGTGGCCCGTTCGGCGAGGTGAAATTCTGCCCGACCGGCGGTGTCGGCCCGGCCAATATCAAGAGCTACATGGCATTGAAGAACGTGATGTGCGTCGGCGGTAGCTGGATGCTCGATCCCGAGTGGATCAAGAACGGCGACTGGGCGCGGATCCAGGAGTGCACGGCCGAGGCCCTGGCGCTGCTGGACTGACAGGTTTCCTGCTTTTTTCAAAGATTCGTTGGTGTGTTCTACGGCTTTACGGTGCGCTTGGTCGGTGCACCGTTTTTTTTTGCCTGGAGAAAAGCTGCCTGGCGACGCGCGCTCTTCTGTAGGAGCGCAGCTTGCGCGCGATGACGCCGGGGCGGGCAACGCGATCTGAATGGCCGCTACAGGTTACTGGGCCGCCAGTTCAGTCAATGCCTCGACCAGCAACTGGATATCCCCGCTTGGCGTGGTAAAGCCCGGAGTCACGCGGATACAGGGCCCGCAACGCGAACCGCTGCGCGCCACGGTGAACAGGTTGTATTCCTTGAGCAGCCGTTCGGCCATCGCCTGCTGGTCCGGTTGGCGGGTGAAGCGAAACGAGGTGATGCCGCAATACAGCCGTGGATCGTCCGGGGTCATGACTTCAATGCCGGGCAGGTCGCGCACCTGGCTCACCCACAGGTCGCGCAGGTAATTCAGGCGCGCGCCCTTGAGGGCCGAACCGCCCATGCTGCGGTGCTCCTCGAACACCTGGGGCAAGGTCAGCCAGGCCGGAATGTTCGGCGTGCCATAGGGCGCCCGTGAGCGGATATCGTCCAGGGCATAACGTTGCTCGCCCATGTCCGGGTCGATATCGGCCAGGCGTTGCGGGTCGATATAGACAAAACCCAGGCTCAGCGGCGCGCCCATCCATTTCTGCAGGTTATAGCCGGCGAACGCCACGTCGAGTTCGCTGAGCTCGAAATCGACCTGGGCCAGGGCGTGGGCGCCGTCGAGGATGACGTCGATTCCCCGTTCGCGGGCATCCAGGGCAATGGCCTGGACCGGCAGCACCAGCCCGCTGCGATGCGTGACATGCGTCAGGGCCATCAGCTTCAGCCGTGGGTAGCGCTCGAAGGCTTCGCGATAGCTGGCCAGCAGGCTGTCGAAGCTCGCCGGGTGGGCGTGCTCGATCTCGATGACCTCGACCCCCCGATGACGCGCCAGCCAGCGCATGGCGCCCTTGACGCTGTCGTATTCCAGGTCGCTGAACAGCACCTGGTCGCCCGGCTGCAGGCGGTTGTAGTTGCGGATCAGCGATTGCAGCGCCTCCGAAGCGCTGCGGGTGAGGGCGATGGCCTGGCGGTCGACGCCGAGCAGTTCGGCCAATTGCTGTCGAATCTGCAGATTGCCGATCTGTTCGAAATGCTGGCGCACATGCACCGAGTTGCTGCGGTTCACGAAGTCGATCTGGCGCTGGTATTCCTCGACCACGGCGCGGCTCATGCGCCCGAAATAGCCGTTTTCCAGGTTGATCGGCCCGGGTTCGACGTCATAGCGCTGGGCAATGGCCAGCCAATAGTCTTCGTCGCGGGCGAGTTGGGCATTGCTTGGCATGGCGGGCTTCTTAATGACGGGGTTTGGGTTTGCCGTGTTTGGCGCGCAGTGGGTCCAGTAGATCGGAAAGGCCGTTGTGATCGATTTCCTGCATCAATGCCAACAGGCCGCCCAGCTCGCCGTGGGGGAAACCTTCGCGGGCGAACCAGTTCAGGTAGGGACCGGGCAGGTCGGCGAGGATGCGGCCCTTGTACTTGCCGTAGGGCATTTCGCGGGTGACCAGAAGTTCAAGTTTTTCGGGATTCATGGCGGTTGTCTGTTGAGGTGACGAACACCTTGGAAAATACAGGCATTCTGCATGCAGGCCAAATGACAGATCATGCAAATAACGCGGATACAGAAAGCGGTAAAAAAGTTAACTTTTTGAAAATAATGGAAAAATTTTCATTCCAGGACTGGCACGCAGGGTGCAACACCTATCACAACTCCCTCAACCTGGAAGGAATAGAAAATGACTGACATCAACAAAGAAGCGATTTCGATCCTCAACGACCTGATCGAAACCAGTAAGGACGGTCAGGAGGGGTTCAAGACCTGCGCAGAAGACATCAAGCATCCTGAGCTGAAAGCGCTGTTCGTCAAGCGCTCCGCCGATTGCGCCACCGCCGCGGCCGAATTGCAGGCCAGCGTGCGTTCGTTGGGCGGCGATCCGGAAACCTCCACCAGCGTCAGCGGTGACCTGCACCGCCGTTGGGTCGACCTCAAGTCGCTGCTGACCGGCAAGGATGAAGAAGCGGTGCTCAACGAGGCCGAGCGCGGTGAAGACCATGCGCTGAAAGCCTACAAAAACGCGCTGGAGAAAATCAGCAAACACAATCTGGTCGGCATCCGTGACCTGGTGGAGCGCCAGTACCATGGCGTACAGCGCAACCACGATCAGGTCAAAGCCTTGCGCAACCAGGCCCGCGCCCGTTCATAACGGGTCAAACCTGTCAAAAACGCCAGCCTGTCTGGCGTTTTTTTTGTGCCTGAAAATTAATACTGGACGACTGATAGTTAGCTAGCTAATAATTTGCGAGCGTCATTTCTCGTTTCAGTGCATCTATCGTTGTTTTGTCCTTCCCAGGGTTCTTTCCGTGCGTATCACTTTGCAGGCGCTGTTTGCCCCCAATCTCCCGGCCGTGCAGTTCGCGATCAAGACCGTGCTCGGCGCCGGCCTGGCGTTGTGGCTGGCCATGCGCTGGGGGTTGCAGCAGCCTTCCTGGGCCCTGATGACGGCGATCATCGTCGCCCAGCCGCTGTCCGGGATGGTCCTGCAAAAAGGCATGGCACGGTTGGTGGGGACGTTGGTGGGCACCTGCATGTCGGTGCTGTTCATGGGGCTGTTCGCCCAGACGCCCTGGCTGTTCCTGCTGGCCCTGGCGCTGTGGCTGGGGCTGTGCACCGCCAGTTCGACCTTGCTGCGCAGCGCCTGGTCCTATTCGTTCGTGCTGGCCGGCTACACCGTGGCGATCATTGCCTTGCCGGCGATCTCTCACCCGTTGTCGATATTCGATCAGGCCGTGGCGCGTTGTACGGAAATTTCCCTGGGCATTATCTGCGCCACCGCCAGCAGTGCCTTGCTCTGGCCGATGCGGGTCGAGCGGCAGTTGACCGCCCAGGCGCGTAGCGCCTGGCAAAGCGGCATGCAGGCGGCGCGGGCGACCCTGGCCGGCGATGCCCTGGCGCGCAAGGGGTTGCTGGAAATCCTCGGGCGCATCGTCGCCGTGGACTCGCAGCGCGAACATGCCTGGTTCGAAGGTCCGTCGGGTCGGCAGCGGGCACGGGCGATCAGCGGCCTGAGCCAGAAGCTGCTGATGTTGCTGCGGATTTCCCGTTCGGTGCGCCGGCAATGGAAACAATTGGACCAGGCCGAAGCGGACCAACTGGCACCATGGATGGACCAGGTGCAGCAGGCCCTGGCGGCCATGGACAAGCCGACCTTGCAGGCGTTGCGGCCGCAGTTGCTGGACGCTTCCCATGGCTCGGCCATCAGTTCGGCGCAAAGCTATTGCCTGGCCCGTTTCACCCTGCTGCTGGATACCGCCCTGGCCGCCGGCGCGGCGCTGCAGGCGGTGGAGGAGGGCAAGGCGTCGGTCGAGCAGCCGGCGACCCTGAGCCCCCATCGCGATCTGTCGCTGGCGTTGCTGTTTGGCGCGCGCAGTGCCCTGGCCTTTCTCACCGTGGCCTGTTTCTGGCTGGCCACCGCCTGGCCGGCGGCCTCGGGGGCGATGCTGCTGACCTGCGTGGTGTGCGGCCTGTTCGCCAGTCGGGAAAACGGTGCGCAGATCGGCATGAGTTTCATGCGCGGCATCTTCCTGGCGATTCCGGTGGCCTTCGTGGTCGGGCAGATCCTGCTGCCGCAGTGGAGTAGTTTTGCCCTGCTGGCGATGGCCATGGGCGTACCGCTGTTTTTCGGCGCGCTAGGCATGGCCAAACCCCAGATCGGCGCCACGGCCACCTCGTTCTGCCTGCACTTCGTGGTGCTGATTTCGCCTCAGAATCAGATGACGTTCGACGTCGCGAACTTCTTCAACAGCGCCCAGGCGATGGTGCTCGGCGTAGGCGCCGCGGTGCTGGCGTTTCACCTGCTGATCCTGCGCAACCCGGCCTGGCACGGGCGGCGCCTGCTGGCGGCGACCCTGCAGGATCTGGTGCGCTTGACCCGGCGCAACCTGCGCGGCGCGGAAAGCTGGTTCGGCGGGCGCATGGCCGATCGCCTGCTGCAACTGGCGCGGCATTACCCGGAATTGCCGGAGCAGGCGCGCAGCCGCTGGGACGATGGCCTGCTGGGCCTGGATATCGGCGACGAACTGATGCACCTGCGGTTGAGCCTGGCGGTGGCCCAGGTGCCCGCGGATGCCTCGCAGCGACGCTATTTCGAGTATCTGGAGCAGGTACTGGAGCGCGGGCCGGGGGCCGGTCGCGGCGATGCGCTGGCCGACGCCAGCACCGCCATGCTCGAATCCCTGGGCAGCCAACCGCCCAGCGATGCGTTGAAGCTGGCCCAGGGCGCGGTGGTGCAATTGCAGAAGAGCTGGCGCACCTGGTGCCGGCAGCAGGAGGAAAACCATGGGGCTGCGTGAGTGGTCGCTGGGCGGAGTATTGCTCAGCCCGTTTCTGATTTATGTGGTGCTGGCACTGGTGTTGACCGGGGCGTTGCGCATGCTGTTGCGCGCAACGCCGCTGGGACGCTGGATCTGGCACGAAGCACTGTTCGATGTGGCCTTGTACGTCTGTGTCCTGACGTTGGTCACTGTCGTACTCGGACCTTTATAAGGAGTTGTTCATGCGTGCTTCCGTACGTATCGCTTTTACCCTGTGCCTGGTGGCGGCGGCGCTGTTTGCTGGCTTTCACCTGTGGCAGTACTACATGCTCACGCCCTGGACCCGGGACGCGCGGATTCGCGCCGACGTGGTGATAGTCGCCCCCGACGTCTCGGGCTGGGTGCGTGAGCTCAAGGCCCATGACAACCAGGCGGTGAAGGCCGGCGACTTGTTGCTGAGTATCGACCGCGATCGCTTCGAGGCGGCGCTGGAGAAGGCCCAGGCGGTGGTGCAGACCCGCCAGCAGCAACTCAACCTGAAGGAGCGCGAAGCCAGCCGCCGAGCCAGCCTCGGCCCGCAGGCCATCAGTGCCGAGCTGCGGGAGAACGCGCAGATCAATGCCGGTGTGGCCCGTGGCGAGCTGCGCCAGGCCCAGGCCGACGCCAAGGTCGCCGAACTCAACCTGGCGCGCAGCCAGGTCCGCGCGCCGCGTAGCGGGCACATCACCAACCTGCGCCTGGCCGAAGGCAACTATGTGAATGCCGGGCAATCGGTGATGGCGCTGATCGACGATTCGACCTTCTACGTGCAGGCCTATTTCGAGGAAACCAAATTGCCGCGGATCAAGGTCGGCGACCCGGTCAAGGTGTGGCTGATGAGCGCTGGGGAAGCCTTGCAGGGGCATGTGGAAAGCATCAGCCGCGGCATCACCGACCGCAACGCAACGCCGGACGGGCAACTGCTGGCCGAGGTGGAGCCGACGTTCAACTGGGTGCGCCTGGCGCAGCGGATTCCAGTGCGCATCAGGCTCGACAAGGTGCCCGAAGGCGTCAACCTGAGCGCCGGGATGACGGCGAGCGTGCAGGTGGAGGAGGGGAGTCGCTAATCCCGCCTGTAGCCGCTGCCGAGCCTGCGAGACAGCGATCGGTTGAGCGGCACTCGGACGCAGCAACCGCTAGCCCCGAGTCCCGGATCTGCCCGGGTAAACGCATTGGCTGATTTTACGATCGCTGCGTCGGAGTACCGCCCAAACGATCCGCAGGCTACGCCAGCGGCTACAGGTTAGGGGGGCGGCTTAGCCGATATTGATAGCCGGCAAGGTCGGCAGGGTGACGGTCTGTTGTTTGCGCGGGGCGAGGATTTCGGCTTCGCCGTCCACCACCAGCTCATCGCGCTGGTTGAACACGCGGGTGGCGATACGCACGCGGAACTTCGGCAGTTTTTCGAGGATTTCCAGACGCACGGTCAGGGTGTCGCCGATCTTCACCGGCTTCTGGAAGCTCATCTTCTGGCCGATATAGATGGTACCCGGCCCAGGCAGCTCGCAGGCCACCGCGGCGCTGATCAGCGCACCGCTGAACATGCCGTGGGCGATACGCTCCTTGAACATGCTGGCGGCGGCGAATTCGGCGTCCAGGTGCACCGGGTTGTGGTCGCCGGACATGGCGGCGAACAGCTGGATGTCACGCTCTTCCACGTGCTTGCTGTAGCTGGCGGTCTGGCCGACTTCGAGGGCTTCGTACGGGGTGTTGGTAACCTGGGTCATCTCTCTCAAGTCCTGTGCTGAGCGTTGATTGGCGTATTGATTGGAAACAGGGTCATTCAGTCTTCGGCGGTCGGCGATGTTGCAGGGCCTGGTCGAGCCAGGCCAGTACATCGGCCGTCACTTCGTCGCGGTTGCTTTCATTGAACAATTCGTGCCGCGCCTGCGGGTAGATATTGAGCTGCAGGCACTGGCTGCCGGCCTCGCGCAGAGCACCGGCCAGATCCTTCAGACGTATGCCATTGCTCACCGGATCACATTCTCCGCCCAGTATCAGCAATGGCAGGCCCGGATCGATCTGGGCCAGGTTGGAGGCCTTGCTGATTTGCTGCAGGCCGCCCAGCAGGTCGATCCACAGTTGGTTGCTGCAGCGAAAGCCGCAGAGCGGGTCCTGGGCGTATTTGTCGACTTCGTCGGGGTCGCGGCTGAGCCAGTCGAAGGGCGTGCGGTTGGGCTTGAAGGCTTTGTTGAACGAGCCGAAGGACAGCCATTCGATCAGTGCGCTGCGGCCCAGGGCGCCCTGGCGCCAGCGTTCGAAGCGGGCGATCTGGCGGGCGGCGCGGTACAGCGCCACCGGCTGGAAGTTCGAGCCGCTGAGGATCGCACCGTCCAGGCTGGCGCTGTGGTGCAGCAGGTAGGCCTGGGCAATGTAGCTACCCATGCTGTGGCCCAGCAGCACGATCGGGGTTCCCGGGTGCTGCTGGCCGATGTGCTGGTTGAGGCTGGCCAGGTCGCCGACCACCTTGCACCAGCCGTCGTCGTCGGCGAAGTGCCCGAGTACCCCGTGCTCGGCGGTCTTGCCGTGGCCGCGCAGGTCCAGCGCATAGACGCCGTAGCCTTCATTGCACAGCGCCTCTGCCAGCCTGGCATAGCGCCCGCTGTGCTCGGCCATGCCGTGGGCCAGCAGGATCACGGCCTTGAGCGGGGCCGCCGGGAGCCACTGGTTGACGTAGAGCTGGCTGTGGTCGCTCGCGGTCAGCCAGAAAGAGTGGTGGATCATGGCGATTCCTTTGCACGGGGTCGTTGCATTGTATAGCTCATCGTCGCGGCCCCGTCCGATCTGCTCGCGCCATGGCGGCAAGATTCACGTTGTCAATGACGCCGTCGCCCGTATTTGCCCTATTCGCCATAGCTGCTAACGTCCGCAGAGCCCCGCCTTTCGTAGCGTCAGAGAAGCGGCCCGGACAGCTCAGGTTAAAGAGGACAAGAACAATGCAGCCTGATTTCTGGAATGACAAACGCCCGGCCGGAGTGCCCGTCGATATCGACCTGGGTGCCTATAAGTCGGTGATCGAGGTGTTTGAGCGTTCCTGCAAGAAATTCGCCGACCGCCCGGCCTTCAGCAACATGGGCGTGACCCTGACCTACGCCGAGCTGGAGCGCTACAGCGCGGCCTTTGCCGGTTATCTGCAGAGCAGCACCGACCTGGTGCCGGGCGATCGTATCGCGGTGCAGATGCCCAACGTCCTGCATTACCCGATCGCGGTGTTCGGCGCCTTGCGCGCCGGGTTGATCGTGGTCAACACCAACCCGCTGTACACCACCCGGGAAATGCGCCACCAGTTCAAGGATTCCGGGGCGCGGGCCCTGGTGTACATGAACCTGTTCGGGCAGAAGGTCGAGGAAGTGCTGCCCGATACCGACATCCAGTTCCTGATCGAGGCGAAGATGGGCGACCTGATGCCGTCCGCCAAGGGCTGGCTGGTCAATACCCTGGTCGACAAGGTCAAGAAGATGGTGCCGGCCTATCGCTTGCCCCAGGCCGTTTCCTTCAAGAGTGCGCTGCGCCTGGGCCGTGGCCAGCCGATCAAGCCTTTGAACGCGCGCCTGGACGACGTCGCCGTGCTGCAATACACCGGCGGCACCACGGGGCTGGCCAAGGGCGCGATGCTGACCCACGGCAACCTGGTGGCCAACATGCAGCAGGCCCGTGCCTGCCTCGGGCAACTGGGGCCGGACGGTCATCCGCTGCTGCGCGAAGGCCAGGAGGTGATGATCGCGCCGCTGCCGCTGTACCACATCTATGCCTTCACCGCGAACTGCATGTGCATGATGGTCACCGGCAACCACAACGTGCTGATCACCAACCCGCGGGACATCGGCGGTTTCATCAAGGAGTTGAAGAAGTGGCGCTTCTCGGCGCTGCTGGGGCTGAACACGCTGTTCATGGCGCTGATGGATCATCCCGAGTTCAAGACCCTCGACTTCTCCAATCTCAAGCTCACCAACTCCGGGGGCACGGCGCTGGTCAAGGCCACCGCCGAGCGCTGGGCGCAGTTGACCGGTTGCCGCATCACCGAAGGCTACGGCCTGACCGAAACCTCGCCCGTGGCCTGCACCAACCCTTACGGCGATCAGTCGCGCCTGGGCACGGTGGGACTGCCGGTGCCGGGCACGACCCTCAAGGTCATCGATGACCAGGGCGTCGAGCAGCCGCTGGGCGAGCGCGGCGAGCTGTGCATCAAGGGACCACAGATCATGAAGGGCTACTGGCAGAAGCCGGAGGCCACCGAGGAGGTGCTGGATGCCGAGGGCTGGTTCAAGTCCGGCGATATCGCGGTGATCGATCCGGATGGCTTCGTGCGCATCGTCGATCGCAAGAAGGACATGATCATCGTCTCGGGTTTCAACGTGTACCCCAACGAAATCGAGGACGTGGTGATGGCCCATCCGAAAGTCGCCAACTGCGCGGTGATCGGCGTGCCGGACGAGCGTTCGGGGGAGGCGGTGAAGCTGTTCGTGGTGGCCCGCGAGTCGGGGGTCAGCCTCGAAGAGCTGAAGGCTTACTGCAAGGAAAACTTCACCGGTTACAAGGTACCGAAACACATCGTGTTGCGTGAGTCGTTGCCGATGACGCCAGTAGGCAAGATCTTGCGTCGGGAGTTGCGCGACATCGCCTGATGTTTCACCGGATGTAACTGTCCCGCGCCAGGGCGCGACTATCGCGAGCAAGCCTCGCTTTTACCGGAACCCAGGGTTTCTGTAGGAGCGAGGCTTGCTCGCGATGCTTTTGAAGGGCGCAAAAGCCCGTTCCAGAGCCTTGCATGGGTGTGTAGAATTTTTACTCTAAAAATGACCATTAAATGTTCTTGAGTCACAGAAGTGACTGTTTAGGCCGATTTTGGCTCTAGGCGGCCTTTGGCAAAGCTGCTACTCTCGGCGCGCTTTGTGACTTCTCGGCCTATGTAGACAGCCAGACTCACCAACAATAGACATCAATAAAAAACACACACAAATAATAATCGCATCAAATGCGCTGACGAATTCGCGTTGCTGAGGAGTGGGCTTCCATGATCGAAGACTTTTGGAAGGATAAGTACCCAGCTGGGATTGCTGCCGATATCAATCCAGACGAGTATCCGAATATTCAGGCGGTGTTGAAGCAGTCCTGCCAACGTTTTGCCAACAAACCGGCCTTTAGCAACCTCGGCAAGACACTCACCTACGGTGAGCTGTACGAACTGTCCGGTGCTTTTGCCGCATACCTGCAACAGCATACCGATTTGCAACCCGGCGATCGAATCGCCGTGCAACTGCCCAACGTCCTGCAGTACCCGGTCGCAGTATTCGGTGCCATCCGCGCCGGCCTGATCGTGGTCAACACCAACCCGCTGTACACCGCGCGGGAAATGGAACACCAGTTCAACGACTCCGGCGCCAAGGCCCTGGTGTGCCTGGCCAACATGGCGCACCTGGCCGAAGCCGTAGTGCCTAAAACCAGCGTCAAGCATGTGATCGTCACCGAAGTGGCGGACCTGCTGCCACCGCTCAAGCGCCTGCTGATCAACAGCGTCATCAAGTACGTGAAGAAGATGGTGCCGGCCTATCACCTGCCCAAGGCCGTCAAGTTCAACGACGTGCTGAGCCAGGGCCACGGCCAGCCGGTCAAGGACGCCAACCCGGCCAGCAGTGATGTGGCCGTGCTGCAATACACCGGCGGCACCACCGGCGTGGCCAAGGGCGCGATGCTGACCCACCGCAACCTGGTGGCGAACATGTTGCAGTGCCGGGCGCTGATGGCCTCCAACCTCAATGAGGGTTGCGAGATCCTGATCACCCCGCTGCCGCTGTACCACATCTATGCCTTCACCTTTCATTGCATGGCGATGATGCTGAGCGGCAACCACAACATCCTGATCAGCAACCCGCGCGACCTGCCGGCGATGGTCAAGGAGCTGTCGAAGTGGAAGTTCAGCGGCTTCGTCGGCCTCAACACCCTGTTCGTCGCCCTGTGCAACAACGAAGCTTTCCGCAAGCTGGATTTCTCGGCGCTGAAAGTCACCCTGTCCGGCGGCATGGCGCTGCAACTGGCGGCGGCCGAGCGGTGGAAGGACGTGACCGGCTGCCCGATCTGCGAAGGTTACGGCATGACCGAGACCAGCCCGGTGGCCACCGTCAACCCGGGCCAGAATATCCAGATGGGCACCATCGGCATCCCGGTGCCGTCGACCCTGTGCCGGATCGTCGATGATGCCGGTGTCGAACTGCCGCTGGGCGAAATCGGCGAGCTGTGCGTCAAGGGCCCGCAGGTGATGAAGGGTTACTGGCAGCGCCAGGACGCCACCGATGAAGTGATGAGCGACGGCTGGCTGAAGACCGGCGATATCGCGCTGATCCAGCCGGATGGCTATATCCGCATTGTCGATCGCAAGAAAGACATGATCCTGGTCTCCGGCTTCAACGTGTATCCGAACGAGCTGGAGGACGTGCTGGCGACATTGCCGGGCGTGTTGCAGTGCGCGGCGATCGGCGTGCCGGACGAGAAGTCGGGCGAGTCGATCAAGATCTTCATCGTCGCCAAGCCGGGCGTGACCCTGACCAAGGAGCAGGTGATGGAGCACATGCGCGCCAACGTCACCGGCTACAAGGTGCCCAAGGCCGTCGAGTTCCGTGATGCGCTGCCGACCACCAACGTCGGCAAGATCCTGCGTCGCGAACTGCGCGACGAAGAGCTGAAGAAGCTGGGCGTGAAGAAGTAAAACGCCAGGCAAACAAAAAGCCCCGCATCCGCGGGGCTTTTTGTTGGGTGTTTGTGTAGCCGCTGCCGAAGGCTGCGATCGACCTCGCAGAGGGCGCTGTACTTGCCGGCGCAGGAGGTCCTGCGGACCTTGCGCAGCCTGCGGCGGCGGCTACAGGTGGATCACTGCTGGAACTGCGCGAAGTTCACGCCGGTGCCGGCGGGGCGTACGTCCTTGAGGAAGGAGTCCTTGTCGGCGCTCAGCTCCAGGCTCAGGGCCGCCTTGCGCTTGCCGGCGTTGCGGACCACCAGGCCTTCGAGCTTTTCCCGCAGGAACACAGTCGGCACCTTCAGGTGCAGCAACTGGTCGGTGCTCGGGGTGTACAGCAGCAGGTGGACCCATTCGTACTGCCCGATGGCCAGGCGGCTGACCGGCAGATCGAACCACCAGATATTCCGGCTGCGGCTCAATTCCGCAAAGTGGCAGTTGTTGACGCCCAGCACCGCACCGCCCAGTTCCTGGTTCCGGCGGGCGATGGCCAGCTTTTTATCGAGTTTCATAACATTCCTACGGGATTGGATCTTCAGCGCAGCGTCTGAATACGTTGCGCATTCTCGTGGGTTGGTCGCCAAACATAAAGCGCAACCTGCGTGCGGCGGGCAAATAAGGCGATGAAATGCCCCGCTGAAAATAATTGAAACTCCGCGCGACGGCCTCGGGTCAACCCATGGCAAGACCTCCAAACCCTCGATTGTTCTACGGAGAAATACCATGGGCAGCACAGCGGACAAGGCAAAAGGCCTGGCCAACGAGGCCGTTGGCAATATCAAGCAAGGTGTCGGCAAAGCGACTGATAACGATCGGTTGGAAACCGAAGGCAAGATTCAGGAAAAGAAAGGTGAAGCGCAGCAAGCCCTCGGCAAGGCCAAGGATGCGGTGAAAAAGACCATCGACAAGGCCTGATCCGCCGGCTCGCACTGCACCACGACGGCCATCCGCGGATGGCCGTTTTTACATCGGCCATGGCACCAAAATGAGACGAAACGGTTCAAAATCGCCAAACTAGGCTAGTTTGTTGTACAAAACGGCCCCTGAGTCGCCACCTACCCTGAATGCTTGCGGCGAAAGGAGACGCTATGTTCTTGCCGAATTTGAAAGGCCTGCCCTTGCATCGTGTGCTGGTGCGCACGATCACTGAGTTCATCGACGATGAAATGTCGACCTACGCCTCGGCACTGGCCTATCAGATGCTGTTTTCGTTATTCCCCTTCATTCTGTTCCTGATCGCCTTGATCGGTTTCCTGCACTTGCCGGACTTCTTCTCCTGGTTGCGCCTGCAATCGGAACTGGTGTTGCCACCCCAGGCGCTGGAGCAGGTCAACCCGGTGATCGACCAGTTGCAGCAGTCCAAGGGCGGCCTGCTGTCGGTGGGTATCGTGATTGCCCTGTATACCGCCTCGGCCGGCGTGCGGCTGATGATGAGCGCGATGAACGCCGCTTATGACGTGGTCGAGAAGCGCCCGTTGTGGAAACGTTTTCCGCTGTCGATTTTCTACACCATCGGCATCGCCGGCATGCTCCTGGTGGCCGCGGCCTTGATGGTGCTGGGGCCGCAGGTGATGGGCTGGATCGCCGCGCAGGTCGGCCTGGAAGACTTCATCGTCACCGTCTGGACCATCCTGCGCTGGCCGGTGATCGTGATCCTGATGATGGTCGCCGTGGCGCTGATCTACTACGTGATGCCCGACGTGAAGCAGGAGTTCCGCTTCATCACCCCGGGCTCGGTGCTGGCGGTGGTGGTATGGATCATCGCCTCGTTGGGCTTCGCGTTCTACGTGAAGACCTTTGCCAACTACAACGCCATGTATGGCAGTATCGGGGCGATCATCGTCCTGCTGCTGTACTTCTATATTTCTTCGGCGGTGCTGTTGCTGGGGGCCGAGATGAATGCGGCGATCGAGCACATGTCGTCCGACGGCAAGAACCCTGGAGAAAGGGTTCCCGGCGAGCACGACGAACCCAAACAACACGTATCGGGACTGGGCCGGGACCACTCGCTCAAGCCGACCACTGACGAAGTCTGATCATGATCCGTGAAATCCTCAAAATGGGCGACGAGCGCCTGCTGCGCATCGCGCCACCGGTGCCGCCCGAGATGTTCGACAGCCCCGAGCTGTGGCAACTGATCGACGACATGTTCCAGACCATGGAAAGCGTCGGCGGGGTCGGCCTGGCCGCGCCGCAGATCGGCGTCGACCTGCAACTGGTGATCTTCGGTTTCGAGCACAGCGAGCGTTACCCGCAAGCCGAGGCCGTGCCGCAGACCATCCTGATCAACCCGCTGATCACACCCTTGAGCCCGGTGCTGGAAGAGGGCTGGGAAGGCTGCCTGTCGGTGCCGGGGTTGCGTGGCGCGGTCGAGCGCTATCAGCACATTCGCTACGAAGGCGTCGACCCCAAGGGCGAGCCGATCGTGCGGATCGCCTCGGGTTTCCATGCGCGGGTGGTGCAGCACGAATGCGACCACCTGATCGGCCGCCTGTACCCGTCGCGGATCAGCGACTTCAGCAAGTTCGGTTTTACCGAGGTGATGTTCCCCGACCTCGATCCCCACGCCGACGATTGAAGGATGAGGATCGCAGCCTGCCCGCAGGCTGCGATCCGCGCGGTTATTTCGCCGGCTTGACGAAGCGCAGCATCACCCACTCCAACTCACCGATCGCCAGGTACTTCTGCCGCCAGCTTCACCCCATCAGCGGTGCTCAGGTAGCGGCTGTGCTTGATACCTTCCAGGGGCGGCATCCTTCGCGCAGGGATCCATGCCCATGGCGATCAGGCTCTTGCTCCTGCGATAACGCTCCAGGCGATCCGCCAGGGCCTGGGGCAGGGCGGGGGCCGTGGCAAAGCCCATGCGTTCGTACAGGGCTTGCAGCTCCGGATGACAGAACAGCCACAGCGGCCCAGGCAACTGCGCGCGTGCCCGTTCGACCAGCGTCGCGGCAATGCCCTGGCCGCGATGGGCCGGGTCGACGAACAGCCCGGTCAGCCAGTGGCCCTGGGTTATGGGCGTAAGGCTCAGCCCGGCAATGATCGCTCCCCGTTTCGCCACCCAGGATTGCCCTTCGCTGGCGGCTCGCATCGGCGAATTGTGGGCGCGATAGAACTTGTTCAGCAGTGGTCGCAGGGTGTCGGCAAGCAGCAGGTATTCGGTGTCGGGCATGGGATTTCGCAGGTGGGCCGGGGCGGTGGATTATAAAAGTACGGAGCGCTCGGGATAGGTGTATACCTGATGAACGATCCCCTGCGAATGGAGTGTGCATCATGTCCAAAGGTATGAATGCCAAGAAGACGGCGAAGAAAAAACCCAGCCGGACCGCCGATGAAAAGCGTGCGGACAAGAAAGCCAAGAAGACCGAGCACAATATTTTCGGTCATTGATCCTCTGCGAAGCCCGCCCCGCGGGCTTCCTTGTTTTTGCTTCTAAGTAAATAACTCATCGATCTGCAAGTTTTCCCCTTCTCGTTGCACAGAGCAGCAAGACGCCGAAGGTTCGCTCCCCGGCCAGCCCCTGTCCTGAGTCGATCCTATCGGGATTGCTGCGAACGGGATAAGGCAGAGTTGCTACGGCATCTCTGCTTCGATCCTTACGCCGCTTCGGCCGCCAGCGCCGCTTGCACCGCTTCGCGCTGGGCGACGCGGGCCTGGAAGCGTGCCAGCGCCGGCCACTGTTCCAGGTCGATGGCAAAGCCGGCGGTCCAGCGCAGCACGGTGAACAGGTAGGCGTCGGCGACGCCGAAGGATTCACCCAGCAGGTAGCTCTGCTGCAGCGTGCGGTCCAGCAGCGCCAGGCGCTTGAACAGTTTTTGCCGGATCAGCGCCTGGGTCGCTTCGGGAAACTCAGGGTTGAACAGCCAGCCGAGGCCGCCATGGATCTCGCTGGAGACGAAGTTGAGCATCTCCTGCAGCCGTACCCGTTGCCAGCTGCCGTGGGCCGGCGCCAGGCCCGCTTGCGGCTTGAGGTCGGCCAGGTACTGCAGGATCGCCGGCCCTTCGGTCAGCACCTGGCCGTCGTCCCGTTCCAGCGCCGCCACATACCCCTTGGGATTGATCGCCAGGAAGTCGGCGCCGTCGGCCGTGGTCTTGTTGCGGTTGTCGACCCGCACCAGGTTGAACGGCAGGGCCAGTTCGCGCAGCACGATATGCGGGGCCAGCGAGCAGGCGTTGGGCGAGAAATACAGGTTCATCGAGGGCTCTCCTGAAAGGGGGAGATCAGTGTCGTAGTCCGCACTGTTTTCAGTAAAATTAATCTTTCAGAAAACTCCCATAAGGACAGCTACTGCCATGATGAACCTGATGCACTGGCGCATGCTGGTGGCCGTGGCGGATACCGGCAACATCACCCGCGCCGCCGAGCGGGTCGGCATGACCCAGTCCGGCGCCAGCCAGGCCCTGGCGCTGCTCGAAGCCAACCTGGGCGTGCAGCTGTTCACCCGGGAGAACCGCCAGACCCTGCCCACCGCCGTCGGCGAACAGGTGGTGGAACAGGCGCGGCTGATGCTCGCGGCGTTGCAGAACATCCGCGATACCGCGGATGCCTGTCGGGACATCCAGCGCGGCACCATTCGCCTGGCGAGTTTCCCCATGGTGCTGGCGACTTTCCTGCCGCCGCTGCTGCGGCGCTTCAAGCAGTTGTATCCGGGCATCCAGGTGGTGGCGCTGGAGGTCAGCGACGACGAGGTCGAGGCCTTGCTCGAAGCGCGATTGATCGATGTCGGGGTGCTGCTCAATCCTGCGCCTGAGCGCAGCGTTGGCCTGCTGGGGCGCGATGCCTGGGTGGCGGTGCTGCCGGTGGGGCATGCCCTGGCGCGTCGCGCTCAGGAGCAGGGCGTGACCTTGCAGGAACTGGTGGGCCAGCCCTTCGTGCTGGCCACCGGCGGCTGTTCGGTGAATGCCCGCAGCCTGGCGGCGGATGCCGGCCTGGAGCTGGCGGATGTGCGGGTCGAGGTGCGGGAGTGGAGCAGCGCCTTTACCCTGGTTCGCGAGCAGGTGGGGGTGACCCTGGTGCCGCAGATGACCTTGCCGGAGCAACGCCACGGGCTGTGCGTACTGCCGTTGGACGTGCCGATCCAGCGCACCTTTGCCCTGGTGCTGGCCGAGGGCAGCGAGCCGTCGCCGGCGCTGCGGGCCTTGCTCGACATGCTGGCCCAGGACTGAGCGCAGCCGCTCAAGCCGACCCTCAAAAAAGGGTTCCCGTGGGGAACCCTGTTTCGACTGGCCGCTTTTAAAGCGCCGCGAGGAATTTGTCGGTGACTTGCTTATCGACGCCGCTGGTGTCCTTCTCGACTTGCGCCAGCTTCAGCTTGTCCTGGACCCGCTGGGCAATTTCCTGAGCCACCGCCTGCTGTTTCTCCGGTGGCATGTTTTTCAGGTCTTCCTCGGTAATGCCCATCTCTTCGAGGATGCGCTCGCGCATGCGCTGCTCGGGGGACTTGCTCATGTAGTCCTTGAACTCGTCCATGGCCGAGCTCTGGGTCGCACTGTTGGCCTGCGCGGTGCTGGCGGTCGGCGGCGTGGCCTGGAGCAGCACGCGGGTCTTGGCGAAGGCCGCCGCGACATTGTCGCTGACCGTGTTGCTGGCCTGCTGCACGGCCTGGGATACCTGGAAGCTTGCCGCGTTCTGCACGTTCTGCATCAAGCCGCTGTACAGCGCGCTGGCGGCCGCGGTGCTCGGGTCCATGTCAGACCGCTGGGTGGGCTGGATCGCCGAGGTTTTCTGGGCACTGACCAACATGATTGGGTACCTGTATGTAAGGGCTATCGCAGGCTGCGCAGCAATTTGCATGCCGCCGTGCTGGAGCGCTCTGCAGGGCCCCGGGACGGGGCTCTTCATCGGGGCTCTGCGCCGGTTGTCCGGCAAGGCTGGCGGCACGCGGCGGACAAGCCTTGCCGCTTGCGGCCAGCGGCGACCGGTCAAGGGGGGGCGATGTTCTCCAGGGCCAGGTTGCGGGTGCGCGGGCCGAAACGGCCGATGGTGAACATCACGATCAGCATGCTGCCGACAATGAACGCCAGGACCCCGGGGGTGCCGAAATGATCGAGGAAAAAGCCGATCAGCAGGCTGCTGAACACCGTCGACAGGCGGCTGAACGAATAGCAGAAACCCACCGCCCGGGCGCGGATATTGGTGGGGAACAGCTCGCTCTGATAGGAGTGGTAACTGAAGCTCAGCCAGGCGTTGCAGAAGGTGATCATCACCCCGCAGACGATCAGACCCAGGGCCGTGCTCTGCCAGGCGAACAGGGTGCCGAAGGTCATGGCGCCGAGGGCCGAGCCGACGATCTGCCACTTGTTCTCGAAGCGGTTGGCGAACTTGACGAACAGCAGCGGCCCCAGCGGATAGGCGAGGGTGATGATGAAGGCGTACATCAGGCTGTGGGTGACGCTCACGCCCTGGCCCGAGAGCAGCGCCGGCAGCCAGTTGCCGAAACCGAAGAAACCGATGGCCTGGAACACATGGAACACGATCAGCATCAGCGCCCGGCGCCGATAGGGCGGTTGCCAGATATCGGCGAAGCGACCCGAACCCTGGACGCCGAGGGCTTCGGACTGCGGAGTGTCCAGCGGCTTGCCGCGGTCCTTGGCGCAGCGTGCCTCGATGCCATCCATGATCCGCTCGGCCTCGGCGAAGCGCCCATGCTGGGCCAGCCAGCGCGGCGACTCCGGCAGGCGGGAGCGCAGCCACCAGATAAACAGCGCGAACACCGCGCTGGCCAGCACCACCCAGCGCCAACCGGCGATGCCGAACGGGTCTTGCGGCACCAGCCACCAGGACATCAGCGCCACCGCCGGCACCGAGAGAAACTGCACGAAAAAGGCAAAGGCGAAGGCAGAGCTGCGCATGTGCTTGGGCACCAGTTCGCAGAGGTAGGCGTCGATGGTCACCAACTCGATGCCCAGGCCGATGCCCACCAGAAAGCGCATGCCGATGATCCCCAGGGCCGAGGTCTGCACGCCCATCAGCACCGTGGCCACGGTGTACCAGATCAGGGCGAAGGTGAAGATCGCCCGGCGCCCGAAGCGGTCGGCGATCGGGCTCAGCAGGCTGGCGCCGAGGAACAGGCCGAGAAAGGTCGCCGAGGCAAAGGCCGCCTGGTCGGAGAAACCGAACACGCCCTGGCTGCCAGTGGCGAAGATCCCGTCGCGGATCAGGCCGGGGCTGATATAGGCAGTCTGGAACAGGTCATACAGCTCGAAGAAACCGCCAATGGACAACAGCGCCACCAGGCGCCAGACCGTGGCGACGGCGGGCAGGCGATCGATGCGGGCGGAGATATCGGCGGCGCGGAGCGGGTCGAGGCCGTCGGTAGCGACAGTGGGGGCGAGGGACGACATGGGCGGGATTCCAGGTTTCGGTGAAGAGGAATCTTAGCTGGCTAACGGAAATCAATGATTGTGAATGCTGGCCCGGAAGGTGGGTTGCACGCTGATTTATTGTCGTATTTCGTTACATCTTGGCGGTTTGTGCCGCAGCAACAACCCAAGCGACATCCAGCGTCTGTAGGAGCGAGAGGCGATTCAGGGAATGCCATTGCGTCCATGCAGCAGGAAAGCCGGACGCTCGCTGAGGCGTTGATAGTAGGCGGCGATGGCGGGGAAGTCGGGGCGCTCCATGGGCGTCATCATCCAGCGATGCACCGACAGCCCCAGGACGATATCGGCCAGGCTGAACTGCTCGCCGAGCACATAGGCCCCGGTGCTCGCCAGTTGCTGTTCGAGCAGGGCCATCTTGGCGTTCCAGCCGCGAAGGCCGGCTGTGATCCGCTGCGGGTCCTGAAAGTCCGGGTTCTGCCGGACCAGGGCGACGAAGGCGTAGCTCCACGCGGGATTGAGTTCCGTGGCCTGCCAGTCCATCCATTGCTCCACCAGCGCCCGGGCCCGAGGCTCGCCGGGCAGCAGCCGTTGCCCGGCGACCTTGCTGGTCAGGTAACGGCAGATGCTGTTGGATTCCCAGAGCGCGCCGGCGTCATCGATCAGCACCGGCACCTGGGCGTTGGGGTTGAGCTTGAGAAACTCCGGCGTGTGGGTCGACTGGAAGCCGCTGCCCCAATCCTCGCGTTCGTAGGACAGACCCAATTCCTCGCAGGTCCACAGCACTTTTCTGACGTTGATCGACGAGGCTTTACCGAGAATTCTCAGGGTTCCCATGGGAGCTTTCCTTGGCGGGTGAAGGGCCCTGGAAATCTAACAGTGTGCCCCGCCTTAGGCGATACCGATTTGCGCCGGGATGCTCAGGCCGGGTCCGGCAGCGCCGACGCCGGCAGGCCGAAGACCCGATCGAACAGCCAGTTGAAGACGAAGGTGTAGCAGGGGATGAACAGGATCAGCGCCAGGTCCAGCAGGAAGGCCTGTACCAGGCTGATGTGCATCCACCAGGCGATCAACGGAATCAGGAACAGGATCAGCGTCAGCTGGAAACCCACGGCGTGGGCGATCCGCCGCTTGACCGTGCGGGTCCGCGAGACCTGGCGGCTTTCCCAGCGCTCGAACAGGCTGGTGTAGATGAAGTTCCAGGTCACCGCGATGCTGGTGATCACCACCGCCAGCGGGCCGGTGCTGCTCGGCGAGGTGCCGGACAGCAAGGCCAGGCCCAGGGCCGAGAAAGTCATGCCGAACACCTCGAACAGTGACACGTAAACCAGTTTGCGCTTGATGCCTTGCATGCTTTTTCCTCCGCGTTCGTTGGCCCGGGCCGCTCCTTTTGCAGGAATGGCTGGCGAATGCGGCGCAAGATAGCTTCAATATGCCTGACAGAAAAAGTTAGAAGCTTTCAGGTTTTCTGATAGATCGACATCCTAGGCAGGCGTCCCCATGAATTTCTCCAGCGACAGCATCCAGTTGTTTCTCGCCGTGCTCGAGCGCGGTTCGTTTTCCGCGGCGGCGCGGGCCCTGGGCAAGGTGCCGTCGGCGGTGAGCATGGGCATCGCCAACCTCGAGGCGGAGCTGGGCTATCCCTTGTTCGATCGCAGCCATCGCGAGCCGGTGCCCACTGCCATGGCCAATGCCCTGGCGCCCCACGCGCGGCTGATCGCCGAGCAGCTCAAGCACCTGCAGGTGCATGCGGTGGAGTTGTCCCTGGGCCTGGAAAGCCGGCTGTCCATCGGCGTGGTCGAGGACATCGACAAGTCCCGGGTGCTGGCGGCGATCAAGCTGATCGCCGAGCGCCATCCGTTGCTCGACATCGAAGTGCTGAGCGCGCCCCAGGACGATGTGTTGCAGCTGCTGCACAGTGGCCGGATCGCGGTCGGCGTGGCTTTCGCCGGGCTCAGCCTGAATGTGCTGGAGTATTTCCAGTACGTCGGCAGCGAGCGGATGATCGCCTGCATTTCCGCGCGCCATCCGTTACCCGAGGCGCCGGACGCCACCCTCTATCTGGAAGAGCTGGTCAATGTCCGTCAGGTGGTGGTCGCCAGCCGCGACCTGCCGATCCGCGACACTCGGCCGCTGATCGCCGAGTCCTACTGGCGCACCGACAGCCTGGCCATGGCCCTGGACATGGTCGAGTCCGGCATCGGCTGGGGCAACTTCCCGCAGTCGGTGATCGCCCCCTTGCTCAAGGCCGGAAGGCTCAAGCGCCTGACCTTCAAGAACATCGACAACGGCCTGCTGCTGCCGGTGCACGCGGTCTGGCTGAAGAACCAGCCCCTGCAAAAGGCTGCCCAGGCGTTCGTGCGGTTGCTCGGGGGGCAGGACCCGGCGCTGGCTTCGCCGGTTCATGCGGAGATGAAGCCGTAAGCGCGCCTGACTACAACGCCGGACGGGCTTCGCGTGCGGCTCAGGTGCTCTCGCGCACCTTCAATTCGAAGCCCATATCCACTACCGGCTTGGCCACGCTGTTGCCGGCCATCAGGGTCAGCAGCTGTTCCGCGGCGCGGCGGCCGATGGCTTCGCGCGGGGTGCTGATGCTGCTCAGGCGCGGCACCATGTGCGCCGAGGCGGGCAGGTCGTTGAAGCCCATCACCGCCACTTGCTCGGGGATCCTGATGCCGCAGCGCATGGCTTCCAGCAGGGCGCCGTGAGCCAGGTCGTCGTTGCCGAAGAAGATTGCGTCGACGTCCGGGTGGCTGTGCATCAGTTGCAGGAAGAGTTCACCGCCCAGGCCCACCGACGAGGGGCGCGGGGTGAGGACTTCCAGTTGCGGGTCGTAGAGGCCGGCTTTTTCCAGGCCGCGGCGGAAACCCTCACCGCGCATCAGGGTGCGCTGGTCGAGCTGGGCGCCGATGTAGGCCAGGCGCTTGCGGCCGCGGGAGATCAGGTGCTCGGCGGCGGTTTCCCCGGCGTTGTGCTGGGAGAAGCCCACGCAGTTCAGGCCGGCCTCGGGGTTGAGGTCCATCATGTAGACGCAGGGGACGTTGCTGGCTTCGACCATCCGTCGGGCATTTTCGGTCCGGTCGAAGCCGGTCAGCAACAAACCTCGTGGCTGGTAGGCCATGTAGTTGCGCAGCAGGTTTTCTTCTTCGTCGGGGGAATAGTGGAAGTTGCCGATCAGCACTTCGAAGCCCTTGGGCCGCAGGACCTGATGAATGGCTTCCAGGGTGTCGATGAACAGCAGGTTGGACAGCGACGGCACCAGCACCACCACCGAATGGCTCTGGGCCGAGGCCAGGGCGCGCGCGGCGGGGTTGACCACGTAGTTGAGTTCGCTGGCGGCCTTGCGCACCTTTTCCACCAGTTCGGTGGCCACTGTGTCGATGCCGCGTAGCGCTCGCGAGGCGGTGATCGGGCTGACGCCGGCCAGGCGCGCGACTTCGTTGAGGGTAGGGCGCCCCGTGGTGCGGGTATTTTTATCGTTCTTGGAGGAGGTCATCAGACGGCTTGCCAAACAAAATTCAAGTCACTAAGGTAGCGCTGTCTCGAAACAGCTGCAATGCGTGAGCGCGGTCGGCCTGACCCGCACTCTTTGGTTTCGCGGCCTATATACGCGGCAACCCACAAAAATGACAAGAAGGCGTCGGCAGAAACTATTTTTGCCCTAGAGTTTCGAAGAGCGAAGGTAGCGCTGTCTGCGCGCTGAGGTGTTTCATGAGTCAACCCATCACCGCCCTGGTCATCATGGGCGTTGCCGGCTGCGGCAAGTCCAGCGTCAGTGAAGCGCTGTGCCAGCGCAGCGGCGCCACGGCCATTGAAGGCGATACGTTCCACCCTGCCGCCAATATCGCCAAGATGAGTGCCGGTATTCCCCTGAACGACGACGACCGTGCCGGCTGGCTCGACAGCCTGTGCGACGAGTTGCGTCGTGCCCTGGCCGCCGGACAGCGTCCGGTGCTGACCTGCTCGGCGCTCAAGCGCAAGTACCGCGACCGCCTGCGCAGCGCCACGCCCGGCCTGGGCTTCGTTTTCCTGCAATTGACACCACAGGTGGCCGCCGATCGCGTGGCCCACCGTCCGGGGCATTTCATGCCTTCGACCCTGATCGACAGTCAGTTCGCCACCCTCGAATCTCCCGTGGGCGAACCCCTGACCCTGGCATTGGACGCCACCATCCACAGCGTTGACCGGCTGGCCGAACAGGCCCATGGCTGGTGGCTGGAGCACGGGCTGGACTCATCCCGATAAGCTTCGGTTCACCTAGATAGCGCTATCCCACTCGGCTCACGTTTTTAACGCTTGAATAAAAACAACAAACCGGAGGCAACCCCATGTTTGGCATGTCCCAAGAGACCTATCTGCTGGTAGACGCAGTGGTCACCATTATCGGGCTGATCGTGCTGATCACCCGATTCAAGCTGCATCCCTTCATTGCCCTGACCATCGCCGCGGGTTTCCTCGGCCTGACTTCGGGCATGCCGGTGGACAAGATCATCAAGGCGTTCCAGGACGGCTTCGGCGGTGTACTCGGTTTCGTCGGGATCATCCTCGCGCTGGGCACCATGCTCGGCAAAATGATGGCCGAATCCGGCGGTGCGGATCAGATCGCCCAGACCCTGATCCGCTCGTTCGGCAAGGAGCGGGTGCAGTGGGCGATGATGTTCGCCGCCTTCCTGGTGGGCATCCCGCTGTTCTTCGAGATCGGCTTCGTGCTGCTGATCCCGCTGGTGTTCATCGTCGCCCGGCGCACCGGCGTGTCGATCATCAAGATCGGCATCCCGCTGCTGGCCGGCCTGTCCGCGGTGCACGGCCTGGTGCCGCCGCATCCGGGCCCGCTGCTGGCCATCGGCGTGTTCGGCGCCGACATCGGCAAGACCATTCTTTACGGCCTGATCGTTGCCCTGCCGACCGCGATCATCGCCGGTCCGATCTACGGCACCTTCATCGCCAAGCACATCCCGGGTCATCCGTCCCAGGAACTGGTCGATCAGCTGGCGCGCGAGAACACCTCGGCCAACCTGCCGAGCTTCAGCGTGACCCTGCTCACCGTGCTGCTGCCGGTGTTCCTGATGCTGCTCAAGACCTTCGCCGACGTAGCCTTCCCGGACGGGCATTTCTTCCGCATCTGGATGGACATGATCGGTCACCCGATCAGCGCGCTGTTGCTGGCCTTGCTGCTGTCGCTCTACACCTTCGGTTCGCGCCAGGGCATCGGCTCCCGGCAGATCCTCAAGCTGCTCGACGCCAGCCTGGCGCCGACCGCGGCGATCATCCTGATCATCGGTGCCGGCGGTGGCTTCAAGCAGATGCTGGTGACCAGCGGCGTGGGTGACGTGATCGGCCACATGGCGGTCAACGCGCAGATCTCGCCGATCCTCCTGGCGTGGCTGGTAGCGGCGGTGATTCGCATCGCCACCGGTTCGGCGACCGTGGCGACCATCACTGGCGCGGGCATCGTGGTGCCAGTGGTCGGCATGATTCCTGGGGTGAACCGGGAGCTGCTGGTGCTGGCCACCGGTGCCGGTTCGCTGATCCTGTCCCACGTCAACGACGCCGGTTTCTGGCTGGTGAAGCAGTACTTCAACATGACCGTGGCGGAAACCTTCAAGACCTGGACCGCGATGGAAACCATCCTCTCAGTGGTCGGCCTGATCTTTATCCTGCTGCTGTCGCTGGTGGTCTGACCCGAGCCCTGTAGCCGCTGCCGAAGGCTGCGATAAGGCTCCAAGAGCCTTCAGCGATTGCAAGATCGCTACCGGCCGTGCCGGCCGATCGCAGCCTGCGGCAGCGGCTACAGGGTTGGCAGACAGGCACAAAAAAACCGCATCGCTGCGGTTTTTTTGTGCCTGTTTATAGGGCGACGCGGATCAGCCTTTCTGCACCAGCCCATCGGCGCGGAACATGCCGCGGATACCGCGCACGGCCTGGCGGATGCGGTCCTGGTTTTCGATCAGGGCGAAACGCACATGGTCGTCGCCGTACTCGCCGAAACCGACGCCTGGCGAGACGCAGACCTTGGCCTCGGCCAGCAGCTTCTTGGCGAACTCCAGCGAGCCCAGGTGGGCGTAGGCCTCGGGAATCTTCGCCCAGACGTACATCGAAGCCTTGGGGTTCTCGACCATCCAGCCCAGCTCGTGCAGGCCCTTGACCAGCACATTGCGGCGCTGGCGGTACTGCTCGGCGATGTCTTTCACGCACTGCTGGTCGCCTTCCAGCGCGGCGATGGCCGCCACCTGCAACGGGGTGAAGGTGCCGTAGTCGTGGTAGCTCTTGATCCGCGCCAGGGCGCTGACCAGTTCCGGGTTGCCGACCATGAAGCCGATGCGCCAACCGGCCATGTTGTAGCTCTTGGACAGGGTGAAGAACTCCACCGCGATGTCCTTGGCGCCCGGCACCTGCATGATCGACGGGGCTTTCCAGCCGTCGTAGACGATGTCGGCGTAGGCCAGGTCATGGATCACCAGCACGTCGTACTGCTTGGCCAGGGCGATCACCCGCTCGAAGAAGTCCAGCTCGACGCACTGCGCGGTAGGGTTGGACGGGAAGCCGAGGATCATCATCTTCGGTTTCGGGATCGAGCCGCGGATGGCCCGTTCCAGTTCGTCGAAGAAGTCCACGCCCGGCACCAGCGGCACCGAACGCACCTGGGCGCCGGCGATCACTGCGCCGTAGATATGGATCGGGTAGCTCGGGTTGGGCACCAGCACGGTGTCGCCCTGGTCCAGGGTGGCGAGCATCAGGTGCGCCAGGCCTTCCTTGGAACCGATGGTGACGATGGCTTCGCTTTCCGGGTCGATATCGACCTCGTAGCGATCCTTGTACCAGCGCGAAATGGCCCGGCGCAGACGCGGAATACCCTTGGAGGTGGAGTAGCCGTGGGTGTCTTCGCGCTGGGCGACGGTGACCAGTTTCTCGACGATGTGCGGCGGAGTCGCACCGTCGGGGTTACCCATGCTCAAGTCGATGATGTCTTCGCCGCGCCGACGCGCAGCCATCTTCAGCTCGGCAGTGATATTGAATACGTAGGGGGGGAGTCGATCTATGCGCGCAAAGCGGCGCGGCGAACCTTGTTCGGCCATTGTTGCCTCGGAGTACGTGAGCGCCCGGAACCGTCCGAGCGACGTCGGCCACTGCGGTGGCCTGGGGGCAGACGATAAGGGCAGTGGTGCCAGGCTGTCCAGAGGGGGGCGGCAACTATTTTTTTCGCCGGCAGCGGCGCTGCCTGGACAGGGATTCGCATCGTCGTGGCGGGATTCGCAGCCTGCGCATTGTGTTTGCCGGGCCCGCCCGCGTTAAATACCCCCCACTCGAACAACCGCATCGAACAGGATGAATGATGGAGTTTACCAGCGGCTTTCTGCTGAGCCTTTCGCTGTGCCTGGACATAGGCGTGGCCAATATCGCGATGATTACCCTGGCCATGCAGCGTGGCTACTTCCAGGGTTTCTGCCTGGGCCTGGGCACCTGTGTCGGTGACCTGGTCTACGCCGTGCTGGCGCTGGCCGGCATGACCGTGCTGCTGCAGTACGAGGCGGTGCGCTGGGTGTTGTGGATCGGCGGGTCGGCGCTGCTGGTGTACTTCGCGGCGAAGATGATCTATTCGGCGATCCACCACAGCGCGGTGCTGGCCGAGGCCGGCGAGGTGGACAACGGTTCGCCGCGCAAGGAGTTTTTCCGCGGCATCTTCCTGGCCATGTCGTCCCCCAGCGCGATCCTCTGGTTCGCCGCGGTGGGCGGGACCCTGATTGCCCGTTCCGGTGGCGGCGACCTGCTCAGCTCCGGGCTGTTCCTCAGCGGTTTCTTCTGCGCCGGGCTGGCCTGGGTCGTGGGCCTGTGCTTTGCCGCGACCCAGGGCGGCAAGCTGCTGGGCGACAAGTTGTTGCGCTATTCCTACCTGGCATCTGCGGCGATCTTCTGCTATTTCGCGGTCTACGTGATCCTGTCCGGTTACCAGGAATTCATCGTCGGCGCGGCGGTCGCGGAGCTTCCTGCGCTCTGACCCAGCGATTCGGCTTTGGCCTCTATACTCCCTGCCGAACCCATTTTTCAGGCAGGAGTTGCATCATGGATGAGCAAAAACAGGTCAGCGGGCCGGTGCCGCGTTTCGAGAAAGGGCGCTTTCTGCTGATCGCCGGTCTTGGCGGGCGTTTCACTCCCGAGACGACGCAGCGCATTCCTGAACTCTGGGAGCGCTTTATCCCGCACCTTGGCAAGGTCCCCGGCCAGGTGGGGGAGGTGACCTACGGCCTCTGTTGCAACCCCGACGGCCAGGGCGGCTTCGAATACATCGCCGGGGTCGAGATCAGCAAGCTCGACGACCTGCCCGAGCTGTACCGCTGGGCCGAGGTGCCGCCACAACACTATGCGGTGTTCGAGCACAAGGGGCCGCTGGCGAGCCTGCCGCAGACCTTCCAGTACATCTGGAAAACCTGGCTGCCGCAGTCCGGGCGTGAAGCCGCTGATGCGCCGGAATTCGAACGCTACAGCGCCGATTTCAACCCCGACACCGGCCAGGGCGTGCTGGAAGTCTGGCTGCCGCTCAAGGAGCAGTGAGTCGCGGGCCGGGCCTGCGACGGGCCCGGTCATTTGCCCTTGCCCGGCCGGCGGGCGCGCCACAGGTCGATGGACAGGGTGACAAAACCGAACGCACTGATGCCGAACAGCACCAGCAAACCGATCTGAACATTGCTCATGGCGACTTCCGTACTTGACCAGGATGGGATTGATTGAGCCCTGATAAATAACCCGGTCGGCGCGCGGATGACAGCGACTATATGCAGGTTTTACGGGCTTGCCGCCGTTCGATATGCAAGCCTTATTACTGTATGATCAGCGGCATTTCCCATGCCGATCTGTTCCCCATGACCTTATCCAGTCTGTTGACCCGTCAGGTCGCCGCCGCTGACCTGGACCGTTGCTTCGCCATCGAAACCCTGGCCTACGAAGGCGACGAAGCCGCCACCCGGGAGAAGATCGCCACCCGCATCGCCACCTGGCCCGAGGGTTTCATCGTCGCCGAGGTGGAGGGCGTGGTGGCCGGCTTTATCAATTCCGGCGCGGCCTTCGAGGTCGAGATGGCCGACGAGGCCTTCAAGGAACTGATCGGCCACGACCCCGCCGGCCCTCACGTGGTGATCATGTCGGTGGTGGTGCATCCGGACTATCAGGGCCAGGGTGTTTCCCGGCGTTTGCTGGAGGCTTTTATCGAGCGCATGCGCGGCCTGGGCAAGGCCAGCATCAACCTGATGTGCAAGGAGCGGCATGTGCCGCTGTACGAGCGTTTTGGTTTCGTCTACCTCAAGGCCTCGGCGTCGGACCATGGCGGCATGGCCTGGCATGAGATGGTGCTGGAGTTGTGAGATCGAAGGGCTGCGGCGAGGCAGCCCTTTTTTTTGCCTGTCATTTTGTAATGCCGCGGCGCAGGAGCGAGGCTTGCCCGCGATAGGGACGCTGCGGTCTGGCTGATGTACCGCGTTAGCCTTCATCGCGAGCAAGCTTCGCTCCAGCAGAAGCATTCAATACAGGCTGTTGCGCACCCGTTCCGGCATTTCCCGGTCGTAGCGGTCGGCGTCGAACTGGCCGTCGCAGAGGCGCTTGAGGATCGCGCCGGCCGAGGGCAGGGCCGAGCGTTCCAGATAGCGCTCGGGGTTCCACAGGTCGGAACGCACGATGGCCTTGGAGCAGTGGAAGTAGGCCGCCTCGATGTCCACCAGGATCACCGTGCGCGCCGGCTTGCCCTTCACCGCGAAGCTCTCCAGCAGCGCCGGCTCGGCCGAGATCCGCGCCCGGCCGTTGACCCGCAGGGTCTCGCCGATGCCCGGGATGATGAACAGCAGGGCCACCCGCGGGTCGCTGACGATATTGCGCAGGCTGTCGATGCGGTTGTTGCCCGGGCGGTCGGGCAGGGCCAGGGTGCGCTCGTCGACGATCCGCACGAAACCCGGGACATCGCCGCGGGGCGAGCCATCCATGCCGTCGGGGCCGACGGTGCTCAGGATCACCAGCGGCGAGGCGCGCACCATGGCCTGGTAGTCCGGGTTGAGGAAGGGGATTTCCTTGCGCACGGCCCGTTCGAGGGGGTGGCCGTAGATCGCTTCCAGTTGCTCGAGGGTGGTCAGCATCATGCTTCTCCTGGGTAACGTCAGAAAATCAGGGCCAGGCGGCGTTCGTAGCCGATGCGGCCCCGGTAGGCCTCGCCGCTGTCGACCCAGCCTTGCTTCAGGTAGAGGTTGAACGCCGCTGCGTTGTCCGCGTCCACCGACAGCATCAACCCCTTGATCTCCGGCCACGCCTGGCGCGCGGCGGCGGGCAGGGCTTGCAGGCAGGCGCGGCCGTAGCCCTGGCCCTGGACCCGGTGATCGACCTGCAAGGCATGCAGGGTGGCGGTGTCGGGGTCGGCCCAGTGGGGCAGGAACGGCGGGCGCTTGAGCAGCAGGAACGCCACCGGGACTTCGTCGGCGAGCAGGGCGAAGCCCTTGATCCCGGGCTCCGGCGCCTTGAGCAGGGTATGCAGCGCGGTGTAGATATCACCGGAATAATTCTTCTGCTGCGGGTGCACTTCGAGCGCGTCGAGCTGCTGCAATTGCGTGGCGTCGAGCTGTTCGTAGGGCACGAGTCGGGTGGTCACTGGGCTATCCATATCCGGGCACTGAGGGTGGGCTGTGGGAGTGGCGATTCTAGCGATTTTGCCCGGGGGCCCGGTTTTTTTTCCTGGCCTTGTCGATTTGCCGGGCGGCCAGACGACTAAGGGGGTCTTCAGGATTTAACGGTCGCCTCGGGCGGCCACCCTGAGCCCGTGTCACTCAATCGCAAGGAGAACTGCCATGAACGCCCAAACCACCGAAAGCGAAATCCGCAGCCTGATCGATGCCTGGCGCCAGGCCGTGATAGCCAAGGACATCGATCGGATCGTCAGCTACTACGCCGACGACATCACCTCGTTCGACGCCGTGACCGCGTTGCAATTCCAGGGCAAGGAAGCCTACCGTGCGCACTGGAAGGCCTGCATGGAAGTCTGCCCCGGCCCTGGCATCTTCGACTTCGAGCAGCTGCACATAGTCGGCGCCAGCGACATCGCCTTCGCCCACTGGCTCGCCCACTGCGGCGGCACCGACGACAAGGGCGAGACCAAGGCCTGCTGGATGCGCGTGACCGCGGGTTACCAGCGCCTGGGCGGCCAGTGGAAAGTGGTCCACGAGCACTGGTCGGCGCCGTTCGACATGCAGAGCGGTACCGCATTGTTCGACCTGCAACCCTGATCGTCGGGTTTTTCGCCAAAGCCTGAAACAGCAGCCATAGTTGATCAGCTCGATCGAGGAGAGCCCCATGAAATACCTATGCCTGGTCTACAGCGACGAACAGCTGTTGCACAGCCTGCCGGAGAGCCCGAAGGACGCCGAGTGCATGGCTTACGCCGAGTCGGTGCAGGGCAGCGGCCGGATGCTTGCCGCCGAGGCCCTGGAGTCGGTGCAGAGCGCGACCACGGTGCGCATGCGCGGCGGCCGGCTGTCGATCACCGACGGCCCGTTCGCCGAAACCAAGGAGCAGTTGGCCGGGTTCTACCTGATCGATGCCAAGGACCTCAACGAAGCCATCCAGGTCGCCGGCAACATCCCGGCGGCCCGGGTCGGCAGCGTCGAGGTGCGCCCGGTGCGCGAGTTGAATCCCTGATCGCCACCTTGGAAAAACGAGCTCTGGAAAAACAATCATAAGCAGGAGTTTCGCAATGACCGACCGCAGCCTGGGCCCTGCGCCCGCCCAATATGAGTTGTCCATCAGTCGCCTGATCGATGCGCCGCCCGGCAAGCTGTTCCGCGCCTGGACCGAACCGCAGTTGCTGGTGCAATGGTGGGGGCCCCACGGCATGACCACCCCCGAGTGTGAAATGGACCTGTGGGTCGGCGGCCAGTTTCGCACCCTGATGCGTGCCCCGGATGGCAACGAATACCCGACCATGGGCGTGTTCCTGGAGATAGTCGCGCCGCGGCGGCTGGTGTTCACCGACGCCTTCCTGCCGGGCTGGATTCCTTCGGCCAAGGCCTTCATGAGCGCCGAGGTGACCTTCGACGACCTGGACGGCAAGACCCTCTACACCGCCCGCGCCATGCACTGGAGCGAAGAGGACCGGCAGGCCCATGAAGCCATGGGTTTTCATGAGGGCTGGGGGCAGAGCCTGGATCGCCTGGAAAGCCTGGTGACCCGAGGCATGCCGGATTGATGCCGACGGCCGCGCAAGACAGCGTCAAGGCGCTGGTGGAGACGGTCTACCGCAACGAGTCGCGGCGGATCCTGGCGACCCTGATTCGCCTGCTGGGGGATTTCGACCTTGCCGAAGAAGCCTTGCACGAGGCGTTCTTCGTCGCGGTCGAGCGCTGGCAGCGCGACGGCGTACCGGACAACCCGCGGGCCTGGCTGGTGTCGGCCGGGCGTTTCAAGGCCATCGACGGTTTGCGTCGGCGGGCGCGCTTCGCCGCGTCCCAGGCGGCGCTGGTCAGCCAGCTCGAAGAGCTGGAGCAGGCTGACTGGAGCGAGGAGGACCTGGAAGACGACCGCCTGCGCCTGATCTTCACCTGCTGCCACCCGGCGCTGGCGGCGGATGCCCAGGTGCCGCTGACGTTGCGGGAAATCTGCGACCTGACCACCGAGGAAATCGCCCGCGCCTTTCTCTCGACGCCGGCCACCATCGCCCAGCGCATCGTGCGCGCCAAGGCCAAGATTCGCGATGCGCGAATCCCTTATCAGGTGCCGTCCCTGGGCGAGCTGCCCGAGCGCCTGGACAGCGTGCTGCGGGTGATTTACCTGGTGTTCAACGAAGGCTATTCGGCGTCGATGGGCGCCGAGCTGACCCGCGATGATCTGACTCATGAGGCGGTCCGTCTCGGGCGCTTGTTGCTGGAACTGCTGCCGGAACCGGAAGTGATGGGCTTGCTGGCCTTGATGCTGCTGCATGAGTCGCGGCGTCCGGCGCGAACCTCGGCCACCGGGGAACTGGTGCTGCTGGACGAACAGGACCGCTCGTTGTGGGACCGCGAACTGATCGCCGAGGGCTGCGCCCTGGTGGAGCACGCCCTGGGCACCCGGCGTTTCGGCCCGTACTGCCTGCAGGCGGCGATCGCCGCGGTGCATGCCGAGGCGGCGACGGCCGGGGAAACCGACTGGCAGCAGATTATCGGCCTGTATGACGTGCTGTTGCGCGCCATGCCCTCTCCGGTGATCGAACTGAATCGCGCGGCTGCCATCGCCCAGCGGGACGGACCGCTGGCCGGCCTGGAGCGGGTCGAGGCGATCCTGGCCCGGGGCGAATTGCAGGATTACCACCTGGCCCATTCGGCGCGGGCCGAGTTCTGCCGGCAGCTGGGGCGGGCGGAGTCGGCGCGGCAGGCCTATCTGCGCGCCCTGGAACTGACCCGCCAGGAACCGGAACGGCGCTTTATCGAGAACAGGCTCGAAGCACTGAAAACCCTCTGAGTCGAATCCTGGCGAACCCTGTCGCCGCTGCCACAGGCTGCGATAAGGCCGAAGGCCTTAGGCGATTTTGAATACGCCGCAGCCGTTCCGGCCGATCGTCGCGACTATTCCAGCATCCGCCCCAGCAACCAGCTGCCCGCCGGCCAGGCGGATGCAGGCGCGATCACAGGGCATCGAGTTCCACCAGGCTGTTGGCGCCGAAACGCTCCACCAGCTAGCGGGGCAGGGGCGCCCAGCCAAAACCGCCCTGGGCCATTTCCAGCAGCATCAGGTAGCTCGGCGCCGACCATACCCGGCCCTTGGCCCGGCTGTCGTAGGGATTGACGATGGTCGCCAGGCGCAGTTCGCGGTGTTTTTGCAGTTGCGTCTGGTCGATATTTTTCAGTGCCGCCACGGGGTGATTGCGCGACACGAACAGGGCGATTTCCGTATGCAGGCGTTGATTCTCGACCTCGGCGTGCTGCTGTTCTTCCTGCCGTACACCTATGTCTATCACTGGGGTTACGACCTGGTGCGGGAGTGGTTGATGCTGCGCCGCCCGCTCGATCGCGCCAGTTGAAAACAGCAGGGGTCAGCGGGCGGCGTGGTGCCGCTCGATGGCCTCGAGGTAGGCCTTCAGCGCCCTGGGGACTTCCTGCAACAGCAAAATGCTCTTGAGCTGGCTATTCTCCAGAGCAACCTGGAACAGGCCGATGGGCAATCCGCGCATGGCCGTCACGTAGGCGTCGCGTTCCGTGGCGCTGGCGGTGGGCAGGCGCAGGGCGAGCATGCGGTCGTAGGTTTCCTGGATCCGCGCATGGACGTCCGGGGCCTGGAGCTGGCCGGGAGCGAAAGTGGGGCTGATCATCTGCAGCAGGTCGGGGTGGGTCTCGAGGTATTCCATGATCGGCATGATCATCCGGTCGATCACCTCCTGGCTGCTCGACTCGACCCAGGTGGCCGGATCGATGGCCAGGAGGTTGGCGGTGATCTGGTCGATGGCGTCGATATGGCGCTGGCCCAGGGCGTCGAGCACGCTCTGCTTGTCGCTGAAGAAGTGGTACAGCGAACCGATGGAGGTGCCGGCTTCGCGCGCGATGCCATGCATGGTCAGGCTGGCCACTCCCTGGCTGACCAGCAGGTGGGCGCAGGCGTCGAGAATCGCCGTGACCCGTTCATGGCCACGAGTCTGTTTCGGCGAGCGCGGGTTTTTGGCCGGGAGCATTTTTGAATCGTTCATGGTCTGAGAGGCGGCAAGGAGCATACATTATGGCGCACCAGAACGTTTGCAGTCCTCAGGTAAAACTAGACACCATCCTCTACTTTTGCAGAGAATACGCGCCATGGATCAGCGCCCTCCGCTGTCCCACCTGACTCGAAGACCATGACACTCTCTCCCAACTGGATCATCTGCGAGCATTGCGATTCGCTGTACGAATCCGTGCCGCTTGCAAAAGGCCAGACTTCCCAGTGCTCGCGCTGCGGGGCGGTGCTGGAGCGCGCCCAACACCTGAACGTGCAGCAACTGCTGGCGCTGTCGATCACGGCGGCGCTGCTGTTCGTGTTCGCCAATGCCTTCCCGGTGATCGGCATCAGCCTCGAAGGCCTGAGCAACGAAGCCACCCTCTGGCAGTCGGTCGAAGCCCTGGCCCAGGGCCGCATCAGCCTGATCGCCGCCGTCACCGGCCTGGCCATCATCCTTGCGCCCGGCCTGCAGATCGCCTTGCTCTGCTGGGTGCTGGGGTTCGCCAATATCGGGCGCGCGGCGCCGGGCTTCAAGGCCTGCATGCGTGCCCTGGAGCACCTGCGGCCGTGGAGCATGCTGGAGGTGTGCCTGCTGGGCATCCTGGTGGCCATCGTCAAGCTGGCCGGCATGCTCGACGTGCACCCGGGGCTGGGGTTGTGGTCGCTGGCGATGCTGACGGTGCTGATCATCCTGATCTCCGGCAAGGGCATCCGCCGCCTCTGGAACGACCTGGAGGGCCGCTACTGATGAGCCAGCCTCCCTATGCCCGCGACCTGGGCCTGATGCTGTGCCACACCTGCGGCCAGACCTGCCCGCAGGACGTTCACTATTGCCCGCGCTGCGAGGCCGTGGTGCACGCGCGCAAACCCAACAGCCTGAGCCGCACCTGGGCCTTCCTGGTGGCCAGCCTGATTTTCTACATCCCGGCCAATGTGCTGCCGGTGATGTATACCCAGATCTTCGGCAGCGGCAGCGAAAACACCATTCTCAGTGGCGTGCTGGAGTTCTGGCAGCACGGCTCCTGGGATATTGCCCTGCTGATCTTCATCGCCAGCGTGGTGGTGCCGTGCATCAAGTTCTTCGTCCTGGGGATGCTGCTGATCACCTGCCAGCGCCGCAGCCACTGGGCGATGCGCGAGCGGGCCAAGCTGTACCGTTTCATCGAGGTGATCGGCTACTGGTCGATGCTCGACGTGCTGGTGGTCGCCCTGGTGGCGGCGCTGGTGCAATTCCACGCCCTGAGCTCGATCGAGCCGCGCATGGGCATCCTGTTCTTTGGTTTGGTCGTGGTCCTGACGATGTTCGCGGCCATGAGTTTCGATCCCCGGCTTATCTGGGATGTAGAGGTTGAAGATGTCTGATCATCCAGGTTCCAACGCTTCAAGCGCGCCAGCGAGGCCGGGTACCCCCGCGGTCAGGACGCGCCGGTTCAATATTTCGCTGGTGTGGATCGTGCCCATAGTCGCGGCCCTGGTCGGCCTGTCGATGCTGGTGCACAAGTCGCTGTCGGCCGGCCCCGAGATCTCCATCAGCTTCCAGACCGCCGAGGGCCTGGAGGCCAACAAGACCCAGGTCAAATACAAGAACGTGGTGATCGGCAAGGTCACCTCCATCGCCCTGAGCAAGAACCGCAGCAAGGTGATCGCCAAGGTCGAGCTGGACCAGTCGGCGGAGTCCTTCACCGCCGCCGACTCGATGTTCTGGGTGGTGCGCCCGCGCATTGGCGCCGGCGGCGTGTCCGGGGTCGACACTCTGCTGTCGGGGGCCTTTATCGGCGCCGACGCCGGCCAGGAAGAGAAACGCAAGAAAAGCTTCGTCGGCCTGGAGACGCCACCACCGGTGACTTACGGGCAAAAGGGCAAGCGCTTTACCCTGCGCACCGATGACCTGGGCTCGCTGGACGTCGGTTCGCCGGTCTATTACCGGCGCATCGAAGTGGGACAGGTGATTTCCTACAAACTGTCGGATAACGGCAAGGGCGTGGATGTGCGGATCTTTGTCAACGCGCCCAACGACCAGTTCGTCACCACCGACTCGCGCTTCTGGAACGCCAGCGGCGTGGACGTGACCCTGGGCGCCAACGGCCTGAAGGTCAACACCGAGTCCATGTCGTCGATCCTCGCCGGCGGCATCGCCTTCGTCGAACCCAAGTACAGCCCCAACGCCAAGCCGGCCGAGGAAAACGCCAGCTACCAGTTGTTCGCCGACCAGGACACCGCGCTGGCGCCGCCCGACGGCGACCCGTATTACATGCGCATGCGTTTCGACCAGACCCTGCGCGGGCTGGCGCTCAATGCGCCGGTGGAATTCCTTGGGGTGAACATCGGCCGGGTGGTGTCGATGGACCTGGATTACGACGAGCAGAAAAAGAGTTTCTCGACTCTGGTCGGCGTGGTGATCTACCCGGCGCGGCTGGGCAAGGTCCATCAGCAACTGGAGAAGCTCAGCGGTGCCGACGAAAGTCGCGCCGGCTACCTGATCAGTACCTTCGTCCAGCATGGCCTGCGGGCCCAGGCGCGCAGCGGCAACCTGCTGACCGGCCAGCTGTATATCTCCATGGACTTCATCCCCAACGCCAAGCCGGTGCCCTTCGATGCGACCGCGCGGCCGCTGGAAATCCCCACCGTGCCAGGCGGGCTCGACAAGCTGCAGGAACAGTTGCAGCGAGTGGTGGAGAAGATCAGCAAATTGCCGATTGATGCCATCGCCAACAACCTCAACGGCAGCCTGACCGAGATGCAGAAGACCTTGGCGAACGTCAACGGCAAGGTATTGCCAGAGATGCGCGACACCCTGGAGCAGACCAAGAGAACCCTGACCTCGGCCAACGACAGCTTCGCCGAGGACTCGCCGCAGCGCCTGCAACTGGGCCAGGCGATGGACGAAGTGCAGCGCACCGCCCGTTCGGTACGGGTGCTCACCGACTTCCTCAGTCGTCATCCCGAAGCACTGATCCGTGGGCGGCTCAAGGACAACCAGCCGGACGCCTACAAATCCTCGACCTCGTCTTCTCGTGAGCCTGAATCGGAAGTCCAGCCATGAAAAAAACTCTAGCGTTGCTGATCGCGTCCCTGGGCCTGGCGGCCTGCAGCTCGGCGCCGACCCATTACTACACCCTGATGCCGCCGGCGCCCGAGCCGGCGCCTGCTGGCGTCGCGGCGCCGGCCCTGCAATTCGAGATGGCCGGGGTGCGCATCCCGATGCAGGTCGACCAGCCACAGCTGGTGGTGCGCCAGGACGGCGGCACCCTGGCGATCCTGGAAACCGCGCGCTGGAGCGCGCCGCTGGTGGATGAGTTCCACGATGCCCTGGCCAGCCAGATGGAGCAGCAACTGGGCACGCGTAACCTGGAAGGCCTGCCCAAGTCGGCGGGGCAGCCGATCCTGTCGTTGCAGACCGATGTGCGCCGCTTCGAATCGGTGCCGGGGCGTTATGCACTGATCGACGTGGTGTGGAACCTGCGCCTGCGTGGTGACGGCGTCGAGCGGCGCAGCCTGATCTGCAGCAGCCGCATCAGCCAGCCGGCCAGCGTCGATCTGTCGAGCCTGGTCCAGGCCCATCAGCGGGCCATCGACGAGCTGGCCAAGCGCATCGTCGGCACCGCCAAGCGCTGGGCGCAGAACCCGGCCACCCGCTGTTCCTGAATCTCCCTGCGCGCCGTGGCGTTCAGACGCTTAGGGTTGAGCGCCTGGCCCGGCAGGACCGCCCCAGACAGCCACAGTCCATGTAGCCGCTGCCGCAGGCTGCGATGGGCCGCGCAGCGGCCCCAAAACCTGACTCCGCGATCTTCCTGATATTGCACGTTGTCCCGTTGGCCAGCCCTGCGGGCTGGATCGCAGCCTGCGGCAGCGGCTACATGAGTACGTGGCAGGATTCAGAACAATGCAGGGCTCAGAACAATTGGGTGAACAGCCAGTACAGGCTGCCGGACAGCAGGATCGCCGCGGGCAGGGTCAGCACCCAGGCCATCAGCAGGTTGCGGATGGTCTGCATCTGCAGGCCGCCGCCGTTGGCGACCATGGTCCCGGCCACCCCTGAAGACAGCACGTGGGTGGTGGACACCGGCAGGCCGAACATATCGGCGGCGCCGATGGTCAGCATCGCCACGGTTTCCGCCGAAGCGCCCTGGGCGTAAGTCAGGTGGGTCTTGCCGATTTTCTCGCCGACAGTGACCACGATGCGTTTCCAGCCGACCATGGTGCCCAGGCCGAGGGCGATGGCCACGGCGATCTTCACCCACAGCGGAATGAAGCGTGTGGCGTTGTCGATCTGCTGCTTGAACAGTTGCAGCTTGCCCTGGGTGTCGGCGTCGAAGTCGCCGACCTTGTTCTTGTCCATCAGGCGGATGGTTTCACTGCTCAGGTACATGTCGTTGCGCACGTTGCCCATGGCTTCGGCCGGCACCTTGGCCAGCGAGCCGTAGCCCTTCACTTCGTCACCGATATGACCGGTCAGGGCGGCCAGGGCCGGGACCAGCTGCGGCGTGGCTTCCTTGCTGCGCACATAGTCGGAAAGCACCGCGCGCGGGTCGGCGGGGGCCGGTTGCGGGGCGCTTTTCACCAGGGCCTGTTGGGTGACTTCTGCCACCGCGGCGAATTGCAGGGCCTGGTCGGCCGGCATGGTGCGGTTCAGCGCGTAGGCCATGGGCAGGGTGCCGACCAGGATCAGCATGATCAGGCCCATGCCTTTCTGGCCGTCGTTGGAACCGTGGGCGAAGGACACGCCGGTGCAGGTGACGATCAGCATGCCGCGAATCCACCAGGGCGGCGGGGTGTTGCCCTTGGGCGCCTTGTACAGCGCGCGGTTCTTCACGAACAGGCGCAGGGCCAGGAGCAGCAGGGCGGCGAAGGCGAAGCCGATCAGCGGCGAGAACAGCAGGGCGTAGCCGACCTTGGTGGCCTGGCTCCAGTCCACGCCGCTGGTGCCGTCGCGGCCGTGCATCAGGGCGTTGGCCACGCCGACGCCGATGATCGAGCCGATCAGGGTATGGGACGACGAGGCCGGCAGGCCCAGCCACCAGGTGCCGAGGTTCCACAGGATGGCGGCGATCAGCAGGGCGAAGATCATCGCGAAGCCGGCCGACGAGCCGACCTGCAGGATCAGTTCCACCGGCAGCAGGGCGATGATGCCGAAGGCCACCGCGCCGCTGGACAGCAGCACGCCGAGGAAGTTGAAGAAACCCGACCAGACCACCGCGAAATGTGGCGGCAGCGAGTGGGTGTAGATCACCGTGGCCACGGCGTTGGCGGTGTCGTGGAAACCGTTGACGAATTCGAAGCCCAGGGCGATCAGCAGCGCCATGCCAAGCAGCAGGAACGGGGTCCAGGTGGTGACCGTGGTGCCCAGCTCGTGCATGTCGTGCATCAGGCTGTAGGCGGTGAACAACAGGCCCATGGCGAGGATCGCGAAGAACACCACGAGGGTGAAGGGGCTGGCTTTTTTATCCAGCTGCGGTCTGGCTTCGAGGGAGGGGGAAGGGGAGGCGGCGGTCAGTGAAGGGGTGGCCATTGCCGGACAATCCTGTGGCAGGGAGGAGTGTCGCCCATGATCGTTGCCAAATATTACAGAGAGACTGCCTCAGGTCAGTGTTTGGGTGAATCCTTTAACCACTGGTCAAGAAGCAGCGCCCTTTTCTGTAGGAACGAGCGGGCGGCGATCCGACTTGCCCGCGATGGCGTCTGTAGCCGCTGCCTCAGGCTGCGATCGGTCTGGGTTGCATTCGGAACACGGCCGTGGCGGCCTTGAAATTGCCGGAGGTCCTGCGGACCTTGGGCAGCCTGCGGCAGCGGCTACAGGGAATAGGGCCTACATATCCTGGCGCTTGCGAAACGCCCAGCGGCCGGCGATGACGGTGAAGGTGGCGACCAGCGCGACGAGGATCCAGAAACCTTGCGGGTCCTCGGAGAAGGGGATGCCGCCGACGTTCATGCCGAAGAAGCCGGCGATGATGTTGATCGGCAGCGCCAGCACCGTGACCACGGTCAGGGTGAACAGGGTGCGGTTGGTCTGTTCGTTGATATTGGCGGCGATCTCTTCCTGCAACAGCTTGATCCGCTCGCCGAGGGCGGTGAGGTCGTTGATGATCAGGGCGAACTCCTCGGTGGACTTGCGCAGCTCCTTGACGTCCTCCTTCTGCAGCCATGACGGCGGCCGGTTGAGCAGCCGCAGCAGCGAACCGGGCTCCAGCGCCAGCAGGCGTTGCAGGCGCACCAGCACCCGGCGCATGGCTCCCAGTTCGGCGCGGTTGGTGGAGATCCGCGCGGCCAGCAACTGGTCTTCGATCTGGTCGACGTTGAGGCTGGTCTTGCGCACGATCTGGGTCAGCACTTCGCCCTGGTCGCGCAGCAGGTGCACCAGCAGTTCCAGGGGCGAGCGGAAACGTTCGCCGGCCTTGACCGAGGAGCGCAGCTTGTCCACCGAATGCAAGGGTTGCAGGCGCGCGCTGACGATCAGCCGGCTGTGCACGCAGACCCACAGGGTGGAGATGTCCGAGGAGACCATGCTGCCGAAGTTGAACACTACGTCGTTGACCACCGCCAGCAGGGCCGAGTCCACATGCTCGATGCGGGTCGAGCGCGAGCCTTCGTGCAAGGCCTCGAAGAATTCTTCCGGCAGGGCCAGGTGGGTCTGCATCCAGCGTTCGCAGGCGGCATGCGCCAGGTTCAGGTGCAGCCAGAGAAATTCATCGCCATCGTCCGGCCGTTGCAGGGCTTGCAGGGCCTTGGCCGAATCCAGTTCGCGACCCCGCTCGCCGGGACGAAACGCAAAGCCGTAGAGCAGGCCGAACAGATCCGAATCGCGATGGGCATGGTCGATGCTGTGGTTCATGGAGTCTCGCAGGAGGGAAGGCACCTGCGGTTTTACAGGTTCACTTGAGCCCGATCATCGCAAGGCCCCGTGACCATTTTGTGACGGTTTGAAGTGCAGCATTCAGCACGTATAACCGGCTGTCGGAGGCCCTCAAGAAAGCCTCTTCCAGGCCGATCACGCATACGACGACTGCGCGACCGGCTTGCCCCGGTTCGCCTGACAGGGATGTTTGCACGCTACCCATGCCCGCCTCGGGCGTGCTCTATCCCTGTTGAGAGATCTCATTCGATGTCCTTGCAAAAATCCCTGAGGGCGCAAGTCCTGGCTTTGTTGAGCGGCAGCCTGCTGGCGATGCTGTTGATCGCGCTGACGTGTTTTCACTTCCTGTCCAATGGCGTGCAAGGTTATCGCGAGCTGATCGAGGGGCCGTTGCGCACCTCGCAGTTGATCGATGAAGCCAACCTGCAATTCAAGGTCCAGGTGCAGGAATGGAAAAACGTATTGCTGCGTGGCAAGCAGAGCGCCGAGCTGAACAAGTACTGGCAGCAGTTCGAGGATCGCCAGCGCGATGTGCAGGGCATTCTTGGCCAGTTGGCGGCCGGGCCGGGCATAGACGCGGCGCTCAAGGGCCGGATCGAGCGCTTGCGTGAAGAGCACCGGGTGCTGGGCACGGCGTACCAGAAAGGCCGCGATGCCTTTGTCGCCGCCGGTGCCGATCCGGCCGCCGGCGATGCCGCGGTCAAGGGCGTGGACCGCGCCGCCAGTGAGCAGATGAGCGAACTGGTGAGCGAGTTGCGCAAGCAGGGCAGCGAGCAGTCGCGGGACATCAGCGCTGCCGCCCAGCGCACGGTCTGGATCGGCCTGCTGGTGATGCTGGCCTCGGGTTTGCTGATCGGCCTGCTGAGCCTGTGGCTGGTCAACCGCAGCCTGGTGGAACCGATCCGCCAGTTGATCGACTACGTGGCGCAACTCAGCCGTGGGCGGATTGCCGAGCGTGTTGCCAGCAGCCGCCAGGACGAGTTGGGCAAGCTGGCGGTGGCCGCCAATACCTTGCGTGATTTCCTCGCCGAAACCTTCAGCCGCCTGCAGCGCAGCGGGTCCGACCTGGACAGTGCCAGCGGCGAGTTGAATGCCATTGCCACCCTAATGTCCCAGGGCACCAACGACCAGTTCAACCGCACCGACCAGGTCGCCACGGCGATGAACGAAATGTCCGCCACCGCCCAGGAAGTGGCGCGCCATGCGGCGGATGCGGCGCGGGCCGCCGATGACGCCGACCAGTCGGCCCAGCAGGGCGAGCAGGTGATGCAGGGCACCATCCACACCATCACCCTGATGCGTGGCGAAATCGCCAACACCGCCGAGGTGATCCGCCGCCTGGAAGCCGACAGCGAGCGCATCGGCAAGGTCCTGGAAGTGATCCGCGGCATCGCCGAACAGACCAACCTGCTGGCGCTCAACGCCGCCATCGAGGCGGCGCGGGCCGGCGAGGCCGGGCGTGGTTTCGCCGTGGTCGCCGACGAGGTACGCAGCCTGGCGCAGCGCACCGCGGCGTCGATCATCGAGATCAACCAGATCATCCAGAGCGTGCAGACCGGCGCCCTGGACGCTGCCCATGCGATCGAGAGTGGCCAGGCGCGCAGCGATGCCAGCGTCGAGCAGGTGACCCAGGCCGGCGCCATGCTGGAGCGGATCACCGAGGCGGTCGAGGCGATCCGCGACATGAACCGGCAGATCGCCACGGCGGCGGAAGAGCAGACCTCGGTGGCCGAGGACATTTCGCGCAACCTGACCGAGATCACCTCGATCGCCAGCACCAACCTGGATAACGTGCAGCGCACCGAGCGCGCCAGCCAGAACCTGCACGAACTGTCGGGGCAGTTGAACGAGGTGACGGCACGCTTGAGTGCCTGATGCGCCAGTGAACAAAAAAAGCCGCGTGCCTTTTGGGCACGTGGCTTTTTTGTCCTGAAGAATTACTTGTCTTGCTTGTTGCTCAGGACCTTGCCGGTCTTGGCATCCAGATCGACGTCCCACTCGACGCCCTTGGCGTCACGCAGTTCCACTTGGTAGACGTAGGCACCGGCCGAGGTCTGTTCCAGTTCGGTGTCGGTGATGCTGGCGGCGGTGGTGCCTGGGTGTTCGGCCAGTGCCGTCTGGTTGAGTTTTTCCAGGTCCATGATGGTGCCGGCCTTGAGCAGGCCCGGGATCAGGTCCGGGCGCACGTCGGCCTGGGCCAGGCCAGCGGTCAGGGTCAGGGCGGTCGCGGCGAACAGGGCAGTCAACGTTTTCATAGTGTCTTTCCTTGGGGTGATTCGTTTTGAGTGGGTTCAGATTAGCCGGCACAACTTAATTCACCCTTAATTCGCCGCAAGCTTTGCGCCGTTTGTTCAATTCCAGTAGCCCTCGGGTATTTCAAGCTGTGCTCTCGAACAGGAGAGGCAGTGATGAAATCCATGATCAAAGGTTTGTACGGTCCGGCGTTCTTTGCCGGCTTCATCGGCGCTGGCGTGTGGGTGATCGGCACGCCGGGGTTGGCCCCGGGCTGGTTGTTACTGGTGTTCGCCGGGGCGCTCGGGGTGTCCTTCCTGGCGGAGTGGTGGTTGCCCTATGAGGTGGACTGGAACCGCCCGCAGCAGGATCGCTTGCGCGACGTGTTGCACGCGCTGGTCAATGAAAGCCTGAACGCCCTGGGGTTGCTGCTGTTGCCGGGGCTGGTGAGCCTGCTGGCGTTCGATGGCCTGTGGCCGCGCGGCTGGTCGCTGTGGGCGCAGTTGGCGCTGGCGATTGTCGTCGCCGACTGCGGCCTGACCCTGGCGCATTACTTCAGCCACCGGCTGCTCTGGCTGTGGCGCCTGCACGCGGTGCATCACAGCGTGCAGCGCTTGTATGGCTTCAACGGCTTGATGAAACACCCGCTGCATCAACTGCTGGAAGCCAGCGCCGGGCTGTTGCCGCTGCTGTTTTTGGGAGTCCCCTTGCCGGTGGCGCAACTGCTGGCGTTTGCCATCGCCATCCAGCTGCTGTTGCAGCACTCCAATGTCGACATGCGCCCCGGTCCCCTGGGCTGGGTGTTCGCCTGGGCGCCGATGCACCGCTTTCACCACATGAAGTACGGCACCGCCGGCAATGTGAATTTCGGCCTGTTCTTGAATGTCTGGGACTGGCTGCTGGGCACGGCGTTTTACTCCTCGGCCTATCCGATACGCCAAGGCGACTTGGGCATCGGCAGCCAGCCGGATTATCCGCAGGCGTATTGGCGACAATTGCTCGCCCCCTTCAGCAGGCAAGCCGTCCATGAGGAACCGCCGGTACCCTTGCCGCTGCGGCGTTGAGTCAGTCCAGCAGGCGCAGCTCAATGTGTTGCAGGGCCTGGCGCGCAGTGACGCCGAACAGGGTTTTCAGGGTGCGGGAGAAGTGCGCGGAATCGGCAAAGCCGGCGCCATGAGCAGCATCGGTGATGGCCTGGCCCGCCAGCACCAGGCCCATCGCCAGGCGTAGTCGCCGCCACAGCACCAGGCGCCGCACCGGCAACCCGAGCTGGCCGCTGAACAGCCGTTCGAGCTGGCTCAGGGACAGGTGCGCATGGGCCGCCAGGGTGCTGGCCGAGACCTTGCCGGTCAATTGTCGGTCGAGGGCGGCCAGGGCCTTTTCGATCCGCCGGTCCAAGGTCCGGCGCGGGCAACGCTGCAGCGCCTCGGCCAGCGCCGGCAGCGTCAGCTCGACACCCAGCAGGCTGTGTTGCAGGGCCTGGGCGTCAATCGTCAGCGGTTCGGCGTAGAGGGTGAAAAGGGTCCCGGGCGCGTCGAGGATGGCATGCCGTTGCATGGCCGGAATGAACACATATCGGGCGGTGCAAGGCTGGTCGTCGAGGCTGACGGTGACCGGTGCAGCGGAGGCGAGGATCAGTTGATGGGCGTAGTGGGCGTGGGGCGCGGTGCGCCCCAGCTCGCCCTGGATCAGTCCGTAGTCACGCCCGAGCCACAGCTGGCCTGTCCACTCGGGCGTGCGCACGGCGACTGGCTCAGTAGCCGTTGGCCTCGAGCAACTGGCTCACGCTGCCGCTGGCCGGACGCTTGGCGTACTTGAGCAACTCCGAGGCGCGGTTGGTGAAGATGCCGTCGACACCGGAGTCCAGGACCTTCTTGAAGTCCACCGGCTCGTCGATGGTGTAGACGTGCACCAGCAGGCCCTGGTCGTGGGTGAACTGGTTCATCCAGGGTTGCACCAGGTCGAAGTAGCTCTGGTCGCCGCCGTTGGTGAGTGCTGCCGACGGGCCGGTGCCGATGGCGCCCTGGGCCTTGGCGTAGCTGACCCACTGCTCGAACTCGGCCTTGTCCTTGGGTTCCTGCTTGGCGTAGTAGGCCGCCTTGTCCTTCTCGCCGCTGTTGGCGAAGGTCACGTCGGACTTGGGCCGCATGCCGCCTTCACCGATCCACAGCAGGAGGATCTTCGGCACCTTGGGCATTTCTTTCTGCAGCAGTTCCAGGCTGCTCTTCTCGAAGGTCTGCAGCACCACCTTGCCTTTGCCCTGGCCTACCGCCAGTTCGCTTTTCGCCAGCTTGGAGCCGGCCGGGCTGAGCCAGCCGCGGTCCTGGAGTTTTTCCTTGAGGTCGTGCTCGATGCCGGGGAACTGCTGGGGCTCCTTGGTCTCGATGTACAGGCCGGGCTTGTGATGCGGGTTGCTTTGGGCGATGTCGATGATTTCGTCGAGGGTCAGGATCTTCAGGCCGACGTAGCTCGCACGGGCGCGGTCGGGATAGGCCTGGTTGAACCAGCTGCCGGCGTCGAGGGTTTTCAGTTCGGCCATGGTGAAGGCATTGGCCGGGCTGTCCTTGCGCTCGGGGAACTTGCTGGCGACGTCGGTGGTGCGTTGCAGGTTGTTGTCATGCAGGGCGAACAGCACGCCGTCCTTGCTGCGTTGCAGGTCCATTTCCAGGTAGTCGGCACCCAGGTCGCGGGCCAGCTTATAGGCGGCGGCGGTGGACTCCGGTGCATCGAAGGACGCGCCCCGGTGAGCGATCACTGTCGGGTGTGGAATGCCTTGGCTGACAGCCAGTGCGGTGGGGCTTGGGCTGGCGGCCTGTGCCTGGCCCAGGCCAAGCATCAGGCTCAGCATCAGGGCGCTTTTGGTGAAGGTGGCAGGCATGGTCGAGATCCTTTCGTGGAGAGCGGTTTTCAAAGGACTACCTTTTAACAATTGAATGGCCGTTGTGCTATCGCGAAACCGACATAAATCTGCATGTGCGGCAAATTTTCCGGCGCTTTTGTGTAGTGCTTTGCAGTACGCTTGCGCCCTGAAGTTTCCCCGTCAGAGGGAAGCCCTGGAACAAGTCCACTCTTGCCCTGCGTGTAAACCATCGATCACCTGTCCTGCGAGACACTCAGTGAGGTTTACCATGCGCATCACATCCGAACTCATCTGCCAGGCCGCCGACCAGCTCAAGGGTTTTGTCGGTTTCAACCGCAAGAGCGGCCAGCACATCGTGCGCTTCAGCGAAGACTCCTTTGGCATGGACGTCGCCGACGACGCCATCACCCCCGCCAGCGAATTCGTCTGGGCCACCGCCGAGGGCCAGGTCATGGTGCTCAAGCGCGAGCTGATCCAGTTGCTGCTGGAGCAGAACATCGACGAGCGCATCAACATCAGCGAACCCTTGCGGGTGTACATGCGTCGCACCGACCTGCCGGAGATTTCGGCGGTGCGCAATCGGGTGTCGGCGGCGCAATAGTCCAGGCGTTGGGCTTGGCGGGGGCGAGGTCTCAGCGTTCGAACAGATAGGCGCGTTCGACCTTGCACACCCGGGTATGACAGGTCACGTACCAGTCGCTGCGCCCGCGTTCACGGGCGATGCGGTGTTCGGCGTGCTGCTTCCAGGCAAGGATCGAAGCCTGGTCCCGCCAATAGGAGACTGTGATGCCGGAGCCATCCTCGTTACGTGCGAACTCCATGCCGAGAAATCCCGGCTGTTGTTGCGCCAGTTCGACCATGCGTTCGGCGGCCTGCTCGTAGGCCGGGTCCGGTTCGCGGCGCTGGGCGCTGAAAATCACCGCGTAATAGGGCGCCTCGGGTGTACGGGCGATCATGCGCGATGCTCCAGGCAAGCGGCGAGCAGCGCGCTGACCAGGGGCGGCACGACGCCTTTGAGCGCTGCCCGTTCTGGCTGGAACAGGGTGGCGACAAAGAACCGGTGGTCGCGCAGTTCCACCGCCCGCAGGTCGCCGGCCGAGTCGTAGCCGCTGGGGCGCAGGTTGTGGTTGAGCAATTGCGCGGCGAACTGCGGATTGATCCCGTAGCGACAGCGATAACCCTCGCTGATCTGTCGCTCGCCATAGGCTTCGGCGATGCGGCTGCCTGCGCTCAGATGAATGCTGTCGGTGGCTTCCACCAAGGCGCAGGTCAATGGCGTGAGCACGGCGCGCTCGGCCTCGGGATGGGTTTCGCCGTGTTCGGCATCGGCCCATCCCAGCACATTGCGCGCGTACTCCAGCAGCGCATGCTGAAAACCGCCGCAGGTGCCGAGGAAGGGGCGGTGTTGTTCGCGGGCAAAACGGATCGCCCGCAAGGCGCCGTCCATCGAACGGTAGGGGCTGCCAGGCACACACCAGATGCCGTCGAACGCTTGCAACGGCTCGTCGCGGGTCAGGCTGTCGGTGGCCATCCAGCGATAGTGCACCTTGAGGCCTGTTTCTTCGGCGGCCATTTCCAGCGTCCGGGGAATGGCCTGGTGCGCGATGACCTGAGGGTCGTAGTCGCCCACCAGTGCGATGTGCAGGGTGGGCGGATGAGCGAGGTGCGGCATGGACTGCTCCCGATATGGCCAGCGCTTGTCGATTGCTGGACGTCACTATAGATTGGCGCTCACGCACTCAATATTGGCGTTTATCCAAGTGATCAATGCAGCCACGCACTATCGGCTCGACTACCCCGATCTGTCGCTGATCCTCGCCCTGGTGCGCGGTGGCTCCCTGGCCCGCGCGGCGGCGTTGTTGAAGGTCGATGTGTCCACGGTGTTCCGTGCGGTGCGTCGCCTCGAAGCCGCGCTGGGCCAGCAGCTGTTCGACAAGAGCCGCGCCGGCTACCTGCCCACCGGCCTGGCCCGCACCCTGGCCGAACAGGCCGAACGCGCGGAACAGGCACTGGATGCGGCGCAGGTCGGGGTAGAGCAGGGCGGCGCGGTGGTCAGCGGCACAGTGCGCCTGACCTGTACCGACTCGGTGTTGCAGGGCCTGCTGTTGCCGGCGCTGGCGCAATTCATGCCGCGTTACCCGGCATTGGCCCTGGAGCTCAGCACCTCGAATGATTTCGCCAACCTCAGCCGGCGCGACGCCGACCTGGCCCTGCGCCTGACGCGCACACCGCCCGAGCACTTGGTAGGCCGGCAGCTGCGTGCGGTGTCCTACCGGGTCTGTGCCAGCCCGAGCTATCGGCAGTCGGTCGGGGCGACGGATCTGGCCGGGCTGACCTGGATCGCCCCGGACGATTTCCTTCCGGACCACGCCACGGTGGCCTGGCGCCGACAGGCGTTGCCCGGCGTGGTGCCAGGCTATCGCTGCAACAGCATGCTGGCGGTCAGTGAACTGGTGAAGGCCGGACTGGGCGTGGCGGTGCTGCCGGATTTCCTGCTCGATGACACCTCCGCCCTGCAACCCCTGAGTGATCCGCTGCCGGGCTGCGACACTGCGCTCTGGCTGCTGACCCGGGCCGACTGCCGGGCGCTGCGCGCGGTGGTGACGCTGTTCGACGAATTGAGCCAGCGCCTGCGTGCGCCGCAGTGAGTCATGCCTGGGGCGGGGCCTTGTGCAGGACGTGCTGGTGCATTTCCGAGGTCAGGCTTTCGATGCGTTCGGTCAGCTGTTTGGTCATCTCGGTCAGGCGGGTGTTCTGCTCCAGCAGTTCGAGCAGTTGCGCGGTGTGTTGCGCGGCTTGCGCCTGACGTTCGCTGTTGGCGATAGCGATGGCTTCGCGGTGCTGGGCATCGGCTTCGGTCTGGGCTTTGTCGCGCGCGGCCTGGCGGGTCTGGGCCAGCAGGATCAGCGGCGCGGCATAGGCCGATTGCAGGCTGAAGGCCAGGTTGAGGAGGATGAAGGGGTAGATGTCGAAGTGCGTCACACCGCTCAGGTTGAGTCCGATCCAGACCAGCACGATCAGGGTTTGCGCGCCGAGGAAGGTCGGGGTGCCGAAAAAGCGGGCGAAGGCTTCGGCCTTCAGGGCAAAGCGGTCGGTGCCGAAGGTCGGGGCCAGATGGGCATGGGGGCGGTGAAAGCGCAGGTGATCGACAGGGGCGGCTGAGGCTGTTTCGGATGGGGTCGGGTTCATGGCGGGCTCGGGGCGATGGGACTGCCGGTCACTATAGTCGGTTGCCCGACGCCTTCCCTGGCGTCGACACCGTTGATTGATAAACCCCGGTTCAGAGCGTAGCGCGCTCGTTGGCGAACATGCTCACGGCTTGCACCGCCTCGCTGGCACCGTCACGAATCTGCAGGATCACCGTGCCGGCCTGATCCGCAAGGTCCACGCCTTTGGCTGCCCGGTCCCGGGTGCCGTCCATGCTTTTGATGGCTTGCTGGGTTTCGTGCTGGATCATGTCGATCATCCCCGAGATTTCTGCGGTCGAGCCGCTGGTGCGGGCGGCCAGTTGCCGGACTTCGTCGGCGACCACGGCAAAGCCGCGGCCCTGGTCGCCGGCGCGCGCGGCTTCGATCGCGGCATTGAGCGCCAGCAGGTTGGTCTGCTCGGCGATCGCACGGATGGTGTTGACGATGGCGGTGATCTGCTCGGAACGCTCGCCGAGCTTGGCGATTTGGGTCGAGGAGTCTTCGATGTTGGCGGCGATCTGACGCATCTCGCTGGCCGCCTGCTGGATCACCGCGGTGCCCTGTTCGGCGACTTGCCGGGTTTCCACCGAGATGTGGTAGGCCTGGGTCGCGCTCTGGGCGTCCTGGGCGTGTTTCTCCACCATCGCCGTCACGTCGGAGGCGAACTTCACCACCTTGCACAGGCGCCCGGCGGCGTCGTACACCGGGTTGTAGTTGGCCTCCAGCCATACCGATTGCCCACGTTTGTCGACGCGCTCGAACTGCCCGCTGAAGAACTCGCCCTGGTTGAGGCGCCGCCAGAAGTCCTGGTAGTCGCTGCTGTTGGCCAGCTCGGGTTTACAGAAGATCCGGTGATGCTTGCCCTTGATTTCGCTGAGGCTGTAGCCGAGGCGATCGAGGAAGTTCTGGTTGGCCGTGATGACGCTGCCGTCGAGGTTGAACTCGATCACCGCCATGGCGCGGTCGATGGCATGCAGCTTGCCCCTGGACTCGCTTTCCTGCTGGATTTTCTCGGTGACGTCGAGGGCGTACTTGACTACCTTGAAGACCTTGCCATCGGTATCCCTGATCGGGTTGTAGCTGGCCTCCAGCCAGACCGGCTGGCCTTTGGCATTGACGCGCTCGAAGGTCCCCGACTCGAACTGGCCGTTTTTCAGGCGGGTCCAGAGCTCGCGGTATTGATTGCCGCGGGCAAGCTCGGCGGTGCAGAACTGGCGATGGGGGTGGCCGATGACCTGTTCTGCGCGATAGCCCATGGTCTTGAGGAAGTTGTCGTTGGCCCTCAGGACTGTGCCTTCCAGGTCGAACTCGATCACCGCCATCGAACGGTCGATGGCCTCGAGCAGGCTGGCTTGCTGGGCGATGGTGTGGTGCAAGGCGTCGATGGTTTTGTTGTGGCGGTTGAATAGCATGATGGCTGGTAGCTCAGTGGGAAAAACCTGGAGTCAGTCTCTGTTGTCTGCGCCTGCATGCCGAAAGCCCCGGGGCCTCGGCCTTGTCTGCTCAATGCCAGCATTCCATGACTGGCAGATAACCTTGGAAGGGCACGACCCTGTCCGGAGCGTACCCTTGCTCAACGTCTGAGGTGAGACGCTGGGCCTGCGGGTTAATTTAGGGAAGTTATGTTGCACGGCCGAGAATGGCTGGCTCGGCTTTTTTGGGATAACCGCATGGCGGCATTATGCCGGCTTGGCTCGGAGTGGTGTTCGTGGAAGTTGTACAAGATGTTGGTTTTTTACATTTTTGTATAACTTTTCAAGGGCCGGTCGGCACGGCAAGAAGGGTGTCGTTTACCGGACTGGCGGCGGCGACTTTGTTGCGCCCGGTGTTTTTCGCGGCATACAGGGCTTTGTCGGCCTCCATGAGCCACATTGCGGCATCGCGCAACCCCGGGTGCCAGGCGGCCAGGCCGATACTCAGGCTGACCCTGAGTTGTGGCACGCCCGGATGGCGATAGTTGCCGAAGACTTCCCGCAGCCGCTCCAACACTTCGCGGGCCTGGTGGATCGAGGTCTCCGGCAGGATCACGCAGAACTCATCGCCGCCATAGCGCCCGGCCAGGTCGTCCTGGCGCAGGTTGAGCTTGAGGTCCCGGCTCAACTGATGCAGCACGGCGTCGCCGAGGATATGGCCGTAGCTGTCATTGATGTGTTTGAAGTGATCGATGTCGATCAAGGCAATGGTGCCGTGGCAGCGTTGTTGCTGGCACTTGGTGAACTTGAGGTGCAGCAGGTCTTTCCAGGCGCCGTGGTTGAGCAGGCCGGTCAGGCTGTCGGTGCGGCTCAGCGCGCTGAGGGTGCGTTTGTGCTCGGAGAGTTTGATTGCCAGCCGGTAGCAGACCATGCCTACTGCCATCGGATAGAGAGTCAGCATCGGCAGGCAGGCGTATATCTGCATCTGGGTGGCATGCCCGGTGAAGGCAGGACCGAGCAACAACCACGAAAGCACGACACCGCTCAGTTGTGCCACGGAGCCATGGATGAACAGGCGCAGGCCACCGGCTGCGACGTTATTCATCGCCATCATCGCCAGAATGGTCACCGTGGGCAGCGGATTGAACTGTATCGCCGCCGCCCAGAAACCACCGAAGAGCGAGTCGCACAGCAGGTTGTGGCGTTCGGCCTGGTAGGGGAAGGCCGCGCGGGTCGAGATCAGGTACGCCAGGTGCGGCCAGATAAAGCCGTTGAACAGCAGGAACAGCCAAACCCAGGTCGGTTGCGGCACCGGGTACAAGCCGGCGAATACGCTGAGGCTGCCGATCCCCAGGCCGACCAGCCTTGGCAGGTAAATACGCTTGGCAAATGACAGCCCTTTGCCTTGTTGGTTATCCATAAATTTCCATGCCAGCCCGGATTTGAAACACTTTGTGGTGTTTTTATTGGCCGTCACCCTTCATTGGGCAAGGCGGCGAACATTGTCATTTATTCCAAGAAGAATAATCAGTGTCCTTGCAAGCCATTTAGTGGAACGAACGTACGCAAACGCCCATTGCAGAGCGCTTGGTGCAAGTCGAGGCAGCCGGCAGATCCGCTGGTTGGAGCAACCGGGGGAAGGGCGTCAGGCTTGATAGCAGGCCAGGAACATGTCCAGCGTGGACTCGACGACGCGCCGCTGTTCGTCTTCCTTGAGGGGCGGCTGGTTCATGGTGATCTGCGGCCAGAAGGCAAACGCCTTGAGCATGCCGTGGAGCTGCTGGGCGGCGAAGTCCGGGTCCAGGGGCTTGAGCCGGCCATCCGCCCGGGCCGAGCGAATCCACACCATCAGGCTTTCTTCACGCTCGCCCATGCGCGCCACCATGTACTGGGCGCGTTCGGGGGAGTGCAGGGTAGCGGCAATCGCAATCCGCGCCAGGTTGAGGAAGTTTTCATCGGCCAGCAGTTGCAGCTTGGCCATCAGCAATTCCCGCAACTGTTCACGCAGGGTTAATCCGGGGTGGTAAAGAATGTCCGCTTGCGCCCTGATGCTCGCCCATAACTTATGCATGATCTCGGTGAACAACTCCTCCTTGCTGGGGAAGTGGTTGTACACCGTGCGCTTGGACACTCTGGCCGTTGCCGCGATCTTGTCCATGCTGGTGATATCGAACCCGCTGGCGTGGAATTCGGTAATCGCCGCCTGGATGATGGCTTCGCGTTTGAGGTCGGTCAGGCGCTTCGGAGCTGTCATAAGTTGGGTTCGATGGCGGTCGTTGGCAGTTGTCCGGGGCAGTTTACTTAGTCCCGGGTTTGTTGCAATCTAGAAAAACTATACTGTGCAGTGTAGTTTTTGACAGAAAAAATGATGGTCGGCTGACGCTTGCGTGCATTGGCCTTTCTCGTTCCGCAGAGAATCACCGGAGCCTTGTCGGGTTCCTTGGAGTCACTGATTCATGGCCACTCTCTCTTCCCGTGCAGACAGCACCTCACGCCCCGAAACGTCCCTGCAGGAACAAGGTGCGTTCCGTAATCATGCGCCGGTCCGGCGTGCCGGGCTGGGCAAGACGCTGAGTATTTTCTGGCGCATGTTGTTCCACAAACCGCGTGATACCCGTCCGATCGGGGCTATTCCGGTCCAGCCATTGACCCACGAACAGCTGCTGGCGGCGCCGAACCAGAGTGTCTATCGCCTGGGGCATTCGACGGTGTTATTGAAGCTGCACGACAAGTTCTGGATCACCGATCCGGTATTCGCCGAACGCGCATCGCCGGTGCAGTGGGCTGGTCCCAAGCGTTTCCACCAGCCGCCTATCAGCCTGGCCGAATTGCCGCCAATCGAAGCGGTGATCCTGTCCCATGACCACTACGATCACCTGGACCACCAGACCGTGCTCAAGCTGGCGGACAAGACCCGCTATTTCCTCACGCCCCTGGGCGTGGGCGATACCCTGGTGAAGTGGGGCTTGCCGGCCGACAAGGTGCGCCAGCTGGACTGGTGGGAAGGCACGGAAGTCGATGGCATTCGTTTTATCGCCACGCCTTCGCAGCATTTCTCCGGCCGTGGCCTGTTCGACGGCAACAACACGCTGTGGGCGTCCTGGGTGATGATCGATGGCGACATCCGGATCTTTTTCAGCGGTGACAGCGGTTACTTCGACGGCTTCAAGCGGATCGGCGAACGTTACGGCCCTTTCGACCTGACCCTGATGGAAACTGGCGCCTACAACGTCGAGTGGCCGGGTGTGCACATGCAGCCGGAGCAGACCTTGCAGGCGCACATCGACCTCAAGGGCCGCTGGTTGTTACCTATCCACAACGGCACGTTCGACCTGTCGATGCATGCCTGGTATGAACCGTTCGACCGCATCCTCTCGCTGGCCTGGGAGCGCAGCATCGCCATTGCCACGCCGCAGATGGGCGATGCCTTCAACCTGGCGCACCCGCAACGGGGGCACGCCTGGTGGATAGAGGTCGACCCCATGGCCGAGCAGGTAACGGCAAGCGATCTGTAGACCCTTCATCGGCTACTCCCTGAGCCCGGCCATCGCCAGGTTGCCGTGTCCGGGCCTGGGGAGTATCTAGAAAACTCCCCCAATGCCCCGACGGACCTTGTGATGGCTTATCGGCTTCATCTGTTTGGCGCGTCCGGTTCCGGTACCACGACCTTGGGTCAGGCGCTGGCCCAGCGCTTGGGGATCGCGCATTTCGACTCCGATAACTTCTTCTGGCGCCCCAGCGAACAGCCTTTCAGCTTGCGCCGTCCACGGGACGAGCGCATCCAGCTGTTACAGCAGCAGGTGGCCGGGTTGGACGGCTGGGTGTTGTCCGGCTCCTTGTGCGGCTGGGGTGACCCGATGATTCCGACCTTCACCCATGCCATTTTCCTCCGCCTGGACCCCGAGATTCGCCTGCAGCGTTTGCAGGTGCGCGAGTTTCAGCGTTATGGCAAGCAGATCCATGAGGGCGGTGCACGCCATCTCGCTACTCAGACCTTTCTTGCCTGGGCGGCCGGCTACGACACGGGGGGCCAAGGTACGCGCAGCCTGCGCCGACATGAGAGCTGGATCACCGGGCTGAGCTGCCCGGTAATCCGCCTCGATGCCACTCACCGCTCGGTGCAGGCATTACAGGAAGAGGTACTGAGCGCCCTGGATCACTCGATCATGGCGTAGTCGGGCCGTTCCATCGGGTTGGGTGTGGCGCCCTTGATGTTCATGCCACGCCCCGGGGCGAAGCCGGGGAAGAACACCAGGCCTTCTGCTTCCAGGCGAAAGGCCAGTGCCAGCCGGGTCACGTCGAGCAAATCGCCGCCCGCCTCGAAGCGGCGAATGGCGGCTACCGAGACGCCGGACTCTTGTGACAGATGTTCCTGGTTCCAACCCAGCATGGCTCGGGCTTGAATGCAGTGTTCTGGGGTGAACTGGAAGAGGGCGATACGTTCCAGGGTGACTTTCATCGCGAGTGAGGCCATGGGTTTTCTCCGGAAGCGGGTGAAGATGAGTTGATAAAGTACTGTTTATTTGTACAGTTGTTTTGCGCCCGGATCAAACTCATTTTGCCGATCGCCCCAACGTCTTTGTGACAAGGCTTGTCCTGGCGCTATGCCCCGGTTTCCAGGTAGGCGCTGGGTGGTTGCCCCGCTACCCGGCGGAACATGGTGGAAAAGGCGGCGGGGCTGTCATAGCCGAAATCGAGGGCGATTCGCGTCACCGCCTCGCCCGCGGCCAGTCGGGTCAAGGCCCTGACCACGCAGGCGCGCTGGCGCCACTGGACGAAACTCATGCCGGTCTGCTCGCGGAACAGGCGGTTGAAGGTGCGCAGGCTGATATGCAGCTGCTGCGCCCATTGCTCGGGGGACTGGTGGGCATTGGGTTGTTGCAGGAAGGCCTGGCACAGCGTGAGCAGGCGTGGCGTTTCGGGCAGGGGAATGTGCAGGGGCAGGCGGGTGGTGCGGTTCAGTTCATGCAGCAGCAGGCTGATCAGCACACCGTCGCGTCCATCCTCGTCATACACCAGCGGCAGATCCACCGCCTCCATCAGCAACTGACGCATCAGTGGTGACACGCTGATCACCTGGCACTCATCGCCCAAGGCCGGCATCTCCTCCGGTTCGATGTAAAGACTGCGGGTGCTGACCCCGAGCATCAGCACCTCATGGTCGACCCGGGGCGCAATCCATACCGCGCGCTGTGGCGGCACCACCCAGCGGCCATTCGTGGTGCTGACCTGCATCACTCCGGTGGCGCCATACAACAGCTGCGCACGACGATGGCTATGGCTCGGCAACAGGTGGCCGTGGGGGTAATCGGTGCCGATCGCCACCACGGCGCGTGGAGTGTGATCCAGCAGGTCGATCGAAGTGTTACGCATGGCGTCAGGCGTCCGCGGGTTGGCGTAAATACAAACAATATTGGCTGACTTGCTAAAGTCGGCCAAGCCCTGGCGCTCTATCGTCGAGGTCTTCTGCCAACGGAGGATCTTCGATGTTTTATCTATGGCTGGGGCTGTTCGGCTGCATGACCGGGATCAGCGCGGTGTTGTTCGGTTTTGGTGGCGGTTTTGTGGTGGTGCCACTGCTGTATCGCCTGCTGCTGGGCAGCCATGGTGCTGACGATGCCGTTGCCCAGTCGGCCATGCATATAGCGGTCGCCACCTCGACCTGCGTGATGATTGTCAATGCGTTGATGGCCACCGGCAAACACCGTCGCGCCGGCAATCTGATTCGGCATTACCTGTGGCCGCTGGGTGGCTATATCGGGCTGGGCGCGATAGCGGGAGCGGTCCTGGCGATGGCGGTCAGTGGTGAGGTGATGCGTTACGCCTTTATCGCCTACCTGGCGCTGACCATTGCCGATTGCCTGCTGCGTCGTGGCTTTCTTGAGCGGGTCGACACCCGTGCGCCGCGCCGCCTGGGGCGACTGGAAACCACCGGCGGCCTGGGCATCGGGGCCATCGCTACCTTCCTGGGTGTCGGCGGCAGTGTGATGACCGTGCCCCTGCTGCGCCGTTGCGGCCTGAGCATGACCCAGGCCACGTCCATGGCCAACCCGCTGAGCGTGCCGGTGGCCCTGGCCGGGACCTTGACCTATATGGCTCTGGCCGGCTTCAGCCGTTTCGATCTGGGCCCCTGGTTTATCGGCTATGTCGACCTGCTGGCCTTTGCCGTGTTGACCCTCGGTTCATTGCTGGGCATTCGCCTGGCTTCGCCGTGGATCGGGCGCATTCCCGATCGGTTGCATGCGTGGGTGTATATCGGCCTGCTGGTGCTGGTGATGCTCGGCATGCTGGTCAGCTAAGGGCTAACCCGTCGCCAACCCCGGTGCTTCACGAATGATGAAGTGGTCGAGGTTCTCGATGTTGGCGCTGAATACTCCGAACGTCTGTTCGGGGTGTTTCTTGCTCGGCACCTGTTTCAGTTCCGGGGTCACGCCATAAAAGAAGCAATACAGCTCTTGTTCGCTGTCGATGGCGTGCTTGATCTCTTCGAGGAAGGCTTTGCGCTTGCGGTAGTTCTCGATCAGCTTTTTGCTCAGGTAGACGTTGACCGAGTAGGGCTTCTTTTTCGCCTCGTCCGCCTGCTTGAACCAGATCTTCTGTTCGAAGTCGATGCGAAAGCTCTGGGTATAGTCCTTGATTTCCTTGATCTTGCCCCAGTAGATCAACCCCTTGTTGTCCAGCAGGTATTCGATCTTCTTGAAAAACGAGGCATAGGACGCCGTGTGCTCGCCAATCTTCAACGGCATGCGCTTGAGCAGCTCCTTGTCGTCGATATTCGACACAAAACACTCCACCGGATGGGCAAAGACGCTGGTCTTGTCCGGTGTGCTGGCCTGGGCCGGGTGAGGCGTGCGCGGGCTGGAGGAGGGGGCGGGCGCTGCAGTGCTTGGCGTGTCGACATCCGCTGACGGGGTGGCGGGCTTGCGCACATATTCGCGGCGGGTCAGGAGCAATTCCGACGGGAAATGTTCCTCCCGATCATCCGCGTCTTGCGCGTCTTCCAAGCCGGCTGCCAGGGTTCTGCTGATGCCATACGGGCAGCCCTCGATATGCCGGGTGCCGGGCAGGTTCTTGAAGTGCGGGGTGCGGATGTAATTGACGTTCTTGGCATTGAAGGTGCCCAACTGGTTGTCCGCGGCAAAGGTAGCGCGACAGGCGTCATTGGGGCACTGGAACTGTTCCTTGGCCGAGTCGAAGGCCATGGTCTCGTCGAAATTCAGATCGCGCACGTCATAGATCGACAGCTTGTCGTCGAGGCTGATGCAGTAGGCGGTGTCGAATTTCATGGGGCTCGGGTCCTTGAGTGAAGAAAGCTATTAATAGCGGGTGGTGAAGGGGAGTGCACTGATCTTTTCAAGCATGGGCGCCTATCTCGGCATAATCTTGTAGGTAGCGCGACCCACCCATAACCGGAAAGGGCTCAGGTTCATGTCTGACGGTAACCGCATCAATATCGGCTCCATTGGTGATACCAACCACATCAACATTGCCCAGAATCAGGCGCCCGAGCGCACCAGCATTCAGTTCGTCATCGACCCCAGGAGCGTCGAACGGGTGAGCCGGGGCAGCGTCATCAAAGGCGCGGTGGCATTTTTTCTATCGCTGCCGGCGCTGGTGCTTTCGGTCATGTCGATCCTGGCCGACGCGTTGGGCATCCTTTCCTACTTCAATGTGGAGTCGCGGATCCTGGCCTACCTCATCATGGCCGTCGCCATGGGTGGGGTGATGCTGTGCAACGGCAAACGCAAGATGGCCACCGCCAGCATTCCACCCGACCAGGCACGGTTCATCGATGGGCGTTGGGTCGAGCGTGATGAAAGTGGCGATTACCTGCTGTATCGCAATACCGCGCCCTGCAACTACGAAAACTGCCACGGCACCGTGCGTATCCAGATGCCACCGCCTCGCGAGCAGCATAACCACGACCTGATCGGCGTCTGCGATATCGGCGGTAAGCAACACACCTATCGCGTCGACTTCAATGGCGTCGGCGAACGGCAGCATTTCGATTGGCGCCCGCTTGAGCAGAACAAGCCATGATCCTGTTCCAGCCGCTCCTTTTTCAGGGACGAGCGTGCTCGAGAAAAGATCCAGCGTCAGAGCCAATCAAACAGACAGCCTCCCTGAATCTTCCGTGTCATCGCGGGAGCATTTCATTGTTTTTGGCGGGGGCGGGTCTACGAAATTTCCTACAGTTTTAATTAACAAAACTCTCATCATCCAGAGATGAGTCTTACGCGCTAAAGCTTGTAAAAACAAAAGCTTAGCTTTCAGATCTGGTCCTGGCAGCGACTGTCATACCCTTGGCAAGGAGGGACAAGTAAGCCCCAGGGAAATGGCCGATAAGAAGGCGCCGGCCTCATGAGTGAAGGTCCGGTGGGAACAAGCCAAACGGCTTTTCTCCTCACAATAACGAGGGCCTTGATATGCCTATTCTGACGCGTTCATTGCTGTTTTTTCTGGCCCTGTCCGGCGCGGGGATCGTCCTGGCGGAGCAGGCGGCCTTGCCTTATCTGCCGGCGAATCAGTTCCAGCTGGTCGACTACCTGCCACCGCCACCTGCCGTCGATTCGTCGCTGCAGCACAGTGATTTGAAAGCGGTGTTGGCGGCCCAGGCGGCGCGCAGCAGGGCGCAGGTGAGCCAGGTCCAGCAGGATGATGAATGGGAGGACAGCGTGTTCCACTTCGCCAGGGAATCCCTCGGCGCCGGTTTCAGCATCGAGCGCCTGCCCCTGACCCGTGCCTTCTTCCGGCGGGCCCAGGAAGACCTGGTGCAGTTCCTGATGCCGGCCAAGCACAGCTATGGTCGGCCGCGTCCTTACGAAGCCTCGGCACTGGTGAAGCCGGTACTGCCGCCACCCGAGGGCGATTCCTACCCCAGCGGTCACTCGATGAATGGTTATCTCAATGCCACCTTGTTGAGCATGGCGTTGCCGGAGAAACGCAGCGAGCTGTTCAGTCGCGCACAGATCAATGCCGACAGCCGGGTCATTGCCGGTGTGCATTTCCCCAGCGACCTGGAGGGCGGAAAGATAAGCGCCGCGGTGTTGGCGGCCCGGCTGCTGGACGATCCCAGCGCGGCGGCGGATTTCGAGGCGGTGAAACAGGAGATTCGTGGAGTCCTGGCTTCCGCCGATTGAGCAGATATCGCCCCGGGTCGGATGATTGGCCTGGAAGCGGGGGAATCGAACCCTCAATAAAAAAGCCCTGAGCAAGTCAGGGCTTTTTTATCTTTCGTTGTGCCGATTCGGATCGAGATCAGCACAGGGCAGGAGCTCGGAATCAATCCCAGCTCAGCGCGCCGCCAGTCTGGTACTCGATAACCCGAGTCTCGAAGAAGTTCTTCTCTTTCTTCAAGTCCATGATTTCGCTCATCCATGGGAACGGGTTGGTGGTGCCTGGGTACTCTTCTTTCAGGCCGATCTGCGACAGGCGGCGGTTGGCGATGAACTTGAGGTAGTCCTCCATCATCGCCGCGTTCATGCCCAGTACGCCGCGCGGCATGGTGTCGCGAGCGTATTCGATTTCCAGTTGGGTGCCCTGGAGGATCATCTGGGTGGCTTCTTCCTTCATCTCCGCATCCCACAGGTGCGGGTTTTCGATCTTGATCTGGTTGATCACGTCGATACCGAAGTTCAGGTGCATGGATTCGTCGCGCAGGATGTACTGGAACTGCTCGGCGACACCGGTCATTTTATTGCGGCGGCCCATGGACAGGATCTGGGTGAAGCCGCAGTAGAAGAAGATGCCTTCCAGAACGCAGTAGTAGGCGATCAGGTTGCGCAGCAGCTCTTTGTCGGTGTCGACGGTGCCGGTTTCGAACTTCGGATCGGAGATCGAACGGGTGTACTTCAGGCCCCAGGCCGCTTTTTTCGCGACCGATGGAATCTCGTGGTACATGTTGAAGATCTCGCCTTCATCCATGGCCAGCGATTCGATGCAGTACTGGTAGGCGTGGGTGTGGATCGCCTCTTCGAACGCCTGGCGCAGGATGTACTGGCGGCATTCCGGGTTGGTGATCAGGCGGTACACGGCCAGCACCAGGTTGTTGGCAACCAGGGAGTCGGCGGTGGAGAAGAAGCCCAGGTTGCGCATCACGATGCGGCGCTCGTCGTCGGTCAGGCCTTCCGGGTTTTTCCAGAGGGCGATGTCGGCGGTCATGTTGACTTCTTGCGGCATCCAGTGGTTCGCGCAACCGTCCAGGTACTTCTGCCAGGCCCAGTCATATTTGAATGGCACGAGCTGGTTGAGGTCGGCGCGGCAGTTGATCATGCGCTTTTCATCGACGGCGACACGAGCGGAAGCACCTTCCAGCTCGGCCAGACCTTCGGCGATGTCGAGCTGGTCCAGAGATGCCTTGGCACGGGCAACGGCAGCAGAATCGTTGGCGGTTACGGCGCGGGCTTCGAGAGCGGCGGCACCACCGGCGCTGTCGAGTTTGTCCATGGCAGCTTCGGCAGCGTGGCCGGCGTTGGCGCCTTTAACGGCGACTTCGCCTTCTTCTTTGTCGAATTCGTCCCAGCTCAGCATGACGTGTCGTCTCCTGCGTGAGGGCCAGATGCCCGTGTGAAAACTGATGGTTGGCTTTTCACACGGCCGAACTGGCCGCGTTGGATCTTAAGAAATCGTTTGTTGCAGCAGCTAACGCAGGCAATAAACAAAAATATGTACGGGAGTTCCGAGGCGGTTATGGGCACAGAGGACCGGGTCGATTTCTGTGCTGGCTTCGGATTGGCTGTTTATCCCTGTAAGGGAATATTGCAGGCCCGTTTTAAGGCCGCATTATAGGGACTTTTTTGGCGCTGTGGTGCGACGAAGTGGCTCACGATTCGGCCGGCGAGGGGCGTTATCGCGGCGGAGCGAGGGTTTATAAGGCTTTGGACGGCGAAGATTTTTTTTCACCCCGTTTGGCGTGTTTTTGCCGCTTCGAGTTGATCGGAGGCGCTGAAGATTTTGCGCGATGCTCTGCAAGCCCCGTAGGACGCGGCTTGCAGGGAAAGGTGGGGGCTTTGGTAGACAGAATTGTGTTCAATTTCTGCTGAAAATTGTTGAATGGTTTTTCTGCTCAAAAAATAAGCAAAAAACTCTTTTGCCACTACATCTTGTGTTGGATGGTCAATTTTTGACCTTTGAAACACTACTGTCCTGGCTTGCCATCCGAGGTCGCTTCTGACGCTCGAGAAAGCATTTGCGGACCTCCATCAAGCCCCTCGGAGCGATACAAAAACGCTCCCCGCAAGCTGGCTCGACAGGTGAGAAAAGGGAGTGCGAAGGCCGTGGTCGCACTGCGTTGGGCGATGGCTTGCGACACGTCTGGTTTCAATTGTGCATCTGGCCATCTTTGCCGCAAGAAAGGTCTCTTGCGGCCGGCACTTGTTGGAACTTGAAGAGCAACTTGAATATCAGCCGTTAGAGCAGCCGTTACCCATGACGCGGTATTGCAGGATATGCCGCAGGCCTTTCGAATCTTCATATTCCATACGCGCTGGTACAACTTCGCATACATCTGGAACTTCGCTCATGGATATAACTTTGGCGATGTCCAGGTCGGACGAATAAGAGTATTCCTCTACTGGCGGTTGCTGGCTGGCGACATCAGTCGGGATCTCGTCGGCCATTGCTGTAGCGCAAAGACTGCTGAGGGCCAGAACTAATAAAGCTTTCATTTTGATTTCACCTTTCTAAGGTCGTGTAGGGTCACGCAGCCTTTATGGGGCTGCGTGTGGAACTTGAGTGAAAGTCTGGATTAACTGCCTTCGTGGGGGCTGTAACTTGGTTAATCAGATTGCCTTGTTGGCGAGGTTGATTTTAGGCGCCTGGGTAGGCGCTATACAGGCGTGCTTTTGATAAACACTATTGACGGTTTTTGTAACAATCCCGGCAAAAGCGACCCCCAGTGGCCTGGCAGCGGTCTGCTACTTGCCGCAGAAGCTGCTGCAAGTACCGTAATAGAAGGGCCAAGGCACTTTTCAGGGAGATTGGCCGGGGGTTGTTACTACCATCGTCGAATGGTTCTATAGGCCCGCCCCGGCTACAACGGGGTCATACAACAACTATGTCACCGAGGTAAGAAAGATGAGTGCGGCTTCTCTGTATCCCGTTCGTCCCGAGGTTGCGGCCAACACGCTGACTGACGAGGCGACCTACAAGGCCATGTACCAGCAGTCGGTCGTCAACCCGGACGGCTTCTGGCGCGAACAAGCCAAGCGCCTCGACTGGATCAAGCCTTTCACCACGGTGAAGCAGACCTCCTTCGACGATCACCATGTCGATATCAAATGGTTTGCCGACGGCACCCTCAACGTTTCCTACAACTGCCTGGATCGCCACCTGGCCGAGCGCGGCGATCAGATCGCTATCATCTGGGAAGGCGACGATCCTTCCGAAAGCCGCAACATCACCTACCGCGAACTGCACGAGCAAGTCTGCAAGTTCGCCAACGCCCTGCGTGGCCAGGACGTGCACCGCGGCGACGTGGTGACTATCTATATGCCGATGATCCCCGAAGCCGTGGTCGCCATGCTGGCCTGTACCCGGATCGGTGCGATTCACTCGGTGGTATTCGGCGGCTTCTCGCCGGAAGCGCTGGCCGGCCGTATCATCGACTGCAAGTCCAAGGTGGTGATCACCGCCGACGAAGGCATCCGCGCGGGCAAGAGGATTCCGCTCAAGGCCAATGTCGACGACGCGCTGACCAATCCGGAAACCAGCAGCATCCAGAAGGTCATCGTGTGCAAGCGCACCAATGGCCAGATCAAGTGGAACCAGCATCGCGACATCTGGTACGAAGACTTGATGAAGGTGGCCGGTACCGTCTGCGCACCAAAAGAAATGGGTGCCGAGGAAGCGCTGTTCATCCTTTATACCTCCGGCTCCACCGGTAAGCCCAAAGGCGTGCAGCACACCACTGGCGGCTACCTGCTGTACGCGGCCCTGACCCACGAGCGCGTGTTCGATTACCGTCCGGGGGAAATCTACTGGTGCACCGCCGACGTCGGCTGGGTCACCGGCCATACCTATATCGTCTATGGCCCGCTGGCCAATGGCGCGACCACCGTGCTGTTCGAGGGCGTGCCGAACTACCCGGACGTGACCCGCGTGGCGAAGATCGTCGACAAGCACAAGGTCAATATCCTCTACACCGCGCCGACCGCGATCCGCGCCATGATGGCCTCGGGTAGCGCCGCCTGCGAAGGCGCCGATGGCAGCAGCCTGCGTCTGCTGGGTTCGGTGGGTGAACCGATCAACCCGGAAGCCTGGGACTGGTACTACAAGAACGTCGGTCAATCCCGTTGCCCGATCGTCGATACCTGGTGGCAGACCGAGACCGGCGCGACCCTGATGAGCCCGCTGCCGGGCGCCCATGCCCTCAAGCCGGGTTCGGCGGCTCGTCCGTTCTTTGGTGTGGTGCCGGCGCTGGTGGACAACCTGGGCAACATTATCGAGGGCGCCGCCGAAGGCAACCTGGTGATCCTCGATTCGTGGCCAGGCCAGGCGCGCACCCTGTATGGCGACCACGATCGTTTCGTCGATACCTACTTCAAGACCTTCCGTGGCATGTATTTCACCGGTGACGGTGCCCGTCGCGATGAGGACGGCTACTGGTGGATCACCGGACGGGTGGACGATGTGCTCAACGTCTCCGGCCACCGCATGGGGACTGCCGAAATCGAAAGCGCCATGGTCGCGCACCCGAAAGTCGCCGAAGCAGCGGTGGTCGGCGTGCCCCATGACATCAAGGGGCAGGGCATCTATGTCTACGTCACCCTCAACGGTGGCGAAGAGCCGAGTGAAGCGCTGCGATTGGAGCTGAAGAACTGGGTGCGCAAGGAGATCGGTCCGATCGCCTCGCCAGATGTCATCCAGTGGGCGCCGGGGCTGCCGAAGACCCGTTCCGGGAAGATCATGCGCCGTATCCTGCGCAAGATCGCCACGGCGGAATACGACAGCCTGGGGGATATCTCCACCCTGGCTGACCCGGGCGTGGTGCAGCATCTGGTCGATACCCACAAGACCATGAACGTCGCCTAAGACGCATCGGTCTCAGTGAAAGCCCCGCCCGGCCTTGTGCCGGGCGGGGCTTTTTTATGGGTGTTACTGCCGCCTCCTGTAGCCGCTGCCGCAGGCTGCGATCGGCTCCGCAGGAGACGCGCTCTTGAAGGTCCTGAAAGGCTCTTCGGGCCTTATCGCAGTCTGCGGCAGCAGCTACGGGAGCGATTTTTCGATCAAATAAATATCGGTATGTCCATCAGGCGTATCTGAATGTTACCGGCAGCAGGGAATGTGTAACCCGCTGCCCGGATTCGGGGCAATGAGAAACGCCAGGCCCCGTTTCAGGGCCTTTTTGAGGCCTGCAAAAAATAAGTCATAACGCTGCGCTTGCCGGAATAGAAGGCTTTGCGAATAATAGGCCCGCAATTTGCAACGTAGATTGGTTTATCGTCTTTTGCTCTTGCATAAACTTGAAGAGCTGTCAATGTGCTTGGCCTGGTTTCTCAGTGCTTCTGTAATTTGTTGTCGCATTGAGGAAATATCGGCTTCGGGCCTGTCGTTAGAATGCCGATCACTCGCTCGTCGTAGCCTGCCGGAAGCCCGCATGGGGTTCATGGCCAGGTCCTCAAGGACGCAGCACCGCTATCAGGTTCCACCCATTCGCATATTGGGCTGTCGCTCACTCTGCCGTTTTCGCCCTTTACCGATGGAGTCCTAAGATGAAGAAACTCGTGCTTCTTGGCGCCCTGGCACTGTCCTCCGTACTTTCCCTGCCGACATTCGCCGATGAAAAGCCTCTGAAAATTGGTATCGAAGCGGCTTACCCTCCATTCGCCTCCAAGGCTCCGGATGGCAGCATCGTCGGTTTCGACTACGACATCGGCAACGCCCTGTGCGAAGAAATGAAGGTCAAGTGTGTGTGGGTCGAGCAGGAGTTCGACGGCCTGATCCCTGCACTCAAGGTGCGCAAGATCGATGCGATCCTGTCGTCCATGTCGATCACCGACGACCGCAAGAAGTCCGTGGACTTCACCGGCAAGTACTACAACACCCCTGCGCGCCTGGTCATGAAGGCAGGTACCCAGGTCAGCGACGGCCTGGCCGAGCTCAAGGGCAAGAACATTGGCGTGCAGCGCGGTTCGATCCACGAGCGTTTCGCCCGTGAAGTGCTGGCTCCGCTGGGTGCCGAGATCAAGCCATACGGCTCGCAGAACGAGATCTACCTGGACGTCGCGGCCGGTCGCCTCGATGGCACCGTGGCGGACGCTACCCTGTTGAATGACGGCTTCCTGAAAACCGACGCAGGCAAAGGCTTCGCGTTCGTCGGCCCGGCGTTCACCGATACCAAATACTTCGGCGACGGCGTGGGTATCGCCGTACGCAAGGGCGATGCGCTGAAAGACAAAATCACCGGTGCGATCGCTGCCATTCGCGAGAATGGCAAGTACAAGCAAATCCAGGACAAGTACTTCGACTTCGACATTTACGGCCAGTAAATCGTCGAGTCAGCAAGTCCGAGATGGCGCAAGCAGCAGAATCTCTGAAGTTTGCGCCATTTTTTCATCCCAATTTTCGAGGACCTGAATCATGTTGAAAGGCTACGGGGCTGTCATCCTCGATGGCGCTTGGCTGACGCTTCAGCTTGCCTTGTCGTCCATGGCCCTGGCCATCGTTCTGGGTCTGATCGGGGTCGCGCTGCGCCTCTCGCCGGTGCGCTGGCTGGCGTGGCTGGGCGACCTGTATTCCACGGTGATCCGCGGGATTCCCGACCTGGTGCTGATCCTGCTGATCTTCTACGGCGGCCAGGACCTGCTCAACCGTGTCGCGCCCATGCTGGGTTACGACGACTACATCGACCTGAACCCGCTGGCCGCCGGTATCGGCACCCTGGGCTTCATCTTCGGTGCCTACCTGTCGGAAACCTTCCGCGGTGCCTTCATGGCGATCCCCAAGGGGCAGGCGGAAGCAGGCATGGCCTACGGCATGAACAGCTTCCAGGTGTTCTTCCGGGTGCTGGTGCCACAGATGATCCGCCTGGCGATTCCGGGCTTCACCAATAACTGGCTGGTACTGACCAAGGCCACCGCGCTGATTTCGGTGGTGGGCCTGCAAGACATGATGTTCAAGGCCAAGCAGGCGGCTGACGCCACCCGCGAGCCTTTCACCTTCTTCCTCGCGGTGGCGGCGATGTACCTGGTGATCACCAGTGTCTCGTTGCTGGCATTGCGTCACCTTGAGAAGCGCTACTCGGTAGGCGTAAGGGCGGCTGATCTATGATCTTCGACTACAACGTCATCTATGAGGCCTTGCCGCTGTATTTCAGCGGCTTGCTGACCACCCTGAAACTCTTGGCCCTGTCGCTGTTCTTCGGTCTGCTGGTGGCGCTGCCTCTGGGGCTGATGCGGGTGTCCAAGCAGCCGATCGTCAACCTCAGCGCCTGGCTCTACACCTACGTGATCCGCGGCACGCCGATGCTGGTGCAGTTGTTCCTGATCTACTACGGACTGGCGCAGTTCGATGTGGTGCGCAAGAGCTTCCTCTGGCCGTGGCTGTCCAGCGCGACCTTCTGTGCGTGCCTGGCGTTTGCCATCAACACCAGCGCCTACACCGCGGAAATCATCGCTGGCAGCCTCAAGGCCACGCCGAACGGCGAGATCGAGGCGGCCAAGGCCATGGGCATGTCGCGCTACAAGATGTATGCCCGCATCCTGCTGCCGTCGGCCCTGCGCCGGGCGCTGCCGCAGTACAGCAACGAAGTGATCATGATGCTGCAGACCACCAGCCTGGCCTCCATCGTGACCCTGATCGACATCACCGGTGCGGCCCGTACGGTCAACGCGCAGTACTACCTGCCGTTCGAGGCCTACATCACCGCCGGCGTGTTCTACCTGTGCCTGACCTTTATCCTGGTGCGCCTGTTCAAGCTGGCCGAAGGCCGCTGGCTGCGCTACCTGGCGCCGCGGAAGCACTGATATGGAGCGCATTGACCACGTATTGCCGTGGAGCCACCTGGGCAGCGAGCGGCAGATCTCGGTGTTCCGTTTCGGTCGCGGCGAGCGCAAGGCCTATATCCAGGCCAGCCTGCATGCGGACGAACTGCCTGGAATGCGCACCGCCTGGGAACTGAAAAAGCGCCTGGCCGAGCTGGAGGCCCAGGGTGCATTGAACGGTGTGATCGAGCTGGTGCCGGTGGCCAACCCGATGGGCTTGGGGCAGCTGTTGCAAGGCAACCACCAAGGGCGGTTCGAGGCCGGCAGTGGCAAGAACTTCAACCGCGATTTCGTCGAACTGAGCGCGCCGGTCGCGGCCCGTCTGGATGGGTGCCTGGGGGATGACCCGCACGCCAATATCCAGATGATTCGCCAGGCCATGAGCGATGTGCTGGCCGAACTGCCAGCGCCAGCGAGCCAGCTGCAAGGCATGCAGCGCATCCTCCTGAGCCACGCCTGCACCGCGGACGTGGTGCTGGACCTGCACTGCGATGCGGAAGCGGCGCTGCATATGTACGCCTTGCCGCAGCATTGGCCGCAATGGCGTTCCCTGGCGGCTCATCTTAATGTGCGGGTCGGCCTGCTGGCGGAGGATTCCGGCGGCAGTTCGTTCGACGAAGCCTGTTCGCTGCCCTGGCTGCGCCTGTCGCGCCAGTTCCCGCAGGCGCAGATCCCGCTGGCCTGCCTGGCGACCACCCTCGAGCTGGGCGGCCAGGCCGACACTGGTCGCCCGCAAGCCGAGGCGTACGCCGAAGGCATCCTGGCGTTCCTCGCCGGGCAGGGACTGATTGCGGGTGAGTGGCCGGCGCCGCAGCATGAAGCGTGCGAGGCCATGCCTTTCGAAGGCACCGAATTGTTGTTTGCGCCGCATCCCGGCGTGGTGAGTTTTCTGCGTCCGGCCGGTAGCTGGGTGGAGAAGGGCGAGCCGATTTTTGAAGTGATTGATCCCTTATCCGATCGGGTCAGCACCTTGTGTGCTGGCACCAGCGGCGTGTTGTTCGCCGTTGAGCGGCTGCGTTACGCCCAACCCGGTTTCTGGCTGGCCAAGGTGGCGGGGCGCGAAGCGCTGCGGCACGGGCGCTTGCTCAACGACTGACTGCTTTTGTGAGAACCGACAGCATGTACAAACTTGAAGTCCAAGACCTGCATAAACGCTATGGCAGTCACGAAGTGCTCAAGGGCGTGTCCCTGAAAGCGGCGGCTGGCGATGTGATCAGCATCATCGGCTCCAGTGGCTCCGGCAAATCCACCTTCCTGCGCTGCATCAACCTGCTGGAGCAGCCGCACGCCGGCAAGATCCTGCTGAACAACGAAGAGTTGAAGCTGGTGGCGAACAAGGATGGCGCCCTGAAGGCGGCCGACCCCAAGCAGCTGCAACGCATGCGCTCGCGCCTGTCGATGGTGTTCCAGCACTTCAACCTGTGGTCGCACATGACCGCCATCGAAAACATCATGGAAGCGCCGGTGCATGTGCTCGGCGTCCCCAAGGCCGAAGCCCGTGCAAAGGCCGAGCACTACCTGGCCAAGGTCGGCGTGGCGCATCGCAAGGATGCCTACCCGGGCCATATGTCCGGTGGCGAGCAGCAGCGCGTGGCGATTGCCCGTGCGCTGGCGATGGAGCCAGAGGTCATGCTGTTTGACGAACCGACTTCGGCACTCGACCCCGAGCTGGTGGGCGACGTGCTGAAAGTGATGCAGGCCCTGGCTCAGGAAGGCCGGACCATGGTGGTGGTGACCCACGAAATGGGCTTTGCCCGTGAAGTCTCGAACCAGCTGATATTCCTGCACAAGGGCCTGGTGGAAGAAAGCGGCAACCCGCGCGAAGTGCTGGTCAATCCGCAATCGGAACGTTTGCAACAATTCCTCTCGGGCAGCCTGAAGTAAATCACTCCCGTAACGCACCAAATTAGGTCATGCTGCGCACCGCGCGCCAGATGGTCTAATTTGGTTGCAGCCGCCTTTGGCCTCTAACACTGTTTTCGTTTCGGATTGCCCGCCATGACTGCCCATCGAATTGGTTTCCTGATTTGGCCCAGCACTAAAGCCTTGACGCTGGCGCTGGCCGAGGAGGCCTTGCGTGTCGCTCAGCGGGTGCATCCGGAAGTGGTCTACGAACTGGCCTTCCTGCAGGCCGAGGCTCCGGCCGACGGCGCCTGGCAGCTGCCGGGCGAACCTTGGTCGGGCAAGCTCGAAGGCTGCCAGAAACTGTTCCTGCTGGCCGATGAGCCGCCTGCCACCCTGGCGCCGGCCCTGAGCAGCGCGCTCAAGCAACTGGTGCGCGCCGGCTGTGTGATCGGTGGTTTGTCCGCCGGTGTGTATCCCTTGGCGCAGCTGGGTTTGCTCGACGGTTATCGGGCCGCGGTGCACTGGCGCTGGCAGGACGATTTCGCCGAGCGCTTCCCTAAGGTGATCGCCACCAGCCATTTGTTCGACTGGGATCGTGATCGCCTGACAGCCTGCGGCGGGATGTCGGTACTGGATCTGTTGCTGGCGGTGCTGGCCCGTGATCACGGCGCGGAATTGGCCGGCGCGGTCTCGGAAGAACTGGTGGTCGAGCGTATCCGCGAAGGTGGCGAGCGCCAGCGCATTCCGTTGCAGAATCGCCTGGGTTCCAGTCACCCGAAGCTGACCCAGGCGGTGCTGCTGATGGAGGCCAATATCGAGGAGCCGCTGACCACCGACGAGATCGCCCAGCATGTGTGCGTCTCGCGTCGGCAGTTGGAGCGGATCTTCAAGCAATACCTCAATCGCGTGCCAAGCCAGTATTACCTGGAACTGCGCCTGAACAAGGCGCGGCAGATGCTGATGCAGACCAGCAAGTCGATCATCCAGATCGGTCTGTCCTGCGGTTTCTCCTCGGGGCCGCATTTCTCCAGCGCCTACCGCAACTTCTTCGGCGCCACGCCGCGGGAAGACCGCAACCAGCGTCGCAGCAGCAGCCCGTTCGAACTGTCTTCGGTGCCTTCCGAGCGCGGTTGATCCGCCTCTTTCGTTTGCCTGTCAAATTGCTATCGCGAGCACGCTTCGCTCCTGCGCAAGAATGCATTTCCTTGCAGGGCGAGCTTGCTCGCGATGGCGCCTTAATGTGTGGCGCAAATCGTTGGACAATCCTGCCGCTAAAGCTTCCAGCAGTTTAAACTGCGCCTTTGCGACGCTATTTGTCGCATTGCCGTAAACCCGCGTAAAACCGGGGTTGGCGCTATAAGAAGTTGTCGCTTGGCGACAAGGCTGGGCAGAAAACTGTCCTTACAATCCCCCCATCGCTCGCCAGTTTCAGGCAGGCGTTCCTCTTCAGGAGACTCCGATGTCCGTTGAGCAAGCTCCGGTGCAACGCGCCGATTTCGATCAGGTCATGGTTCCCAACTATGCACCTGCGGCTTTCATTCCTGTGCGTGGCGCGGGTTCCCGAGTCTGGGATCAGTCGGGCCGAGAGCTGATCGACTTTGCCGGCGGGATCGCGGTCAACGTACTGGGCCACGCCCATCCGGCGCTGGTCGCTGCTCTGACCGAGCAAGCCAACAAGTTGTGGCATGTATCCAACGTCTTCACCAACGAGCCGGCCCTGCGCCTGGCCCACAAGCTGGTCGACGCCACCTTTGCCGAGCGCGCGTTCTTCTGCAACTCCGGCGCCGAAGCCAACGAGGCCGCCTTCAAGCTGGCCCGTCGTGTCGCGTTCGACCGTTTTGGCGCGGAAAAATACGAAATCATCGCGGCCCTCAACAGCTTCCACGGTCGCACCCTGTTCACCGTGAACGTGGGCGGCCAGTCGAAGTACTCCGACGGCTTCGGTCCTAAAATCACCGGTATCATCCACGTTCCCTACAACGATCTGGCGGCATTGAAAGCGGCGATTTCGGACAAGACCTGCGCGGTGGTACTGGAGCCGATCCAGGGCGAAGGCGGTGTGTTGCCAGCCGAGAAGGCTTACCTGCAAGGCGCCCGCGAGCTGTGCGACGCGCACAACGCGCTGCTGGTGTTCGACGAAGTGCAGACCGGCATGGGCCGCAGCGGCGAGCTGTTCGCCTATATGCACTACGGCGTGACCCCGGACATCCTGACCAGCGCCAAGAGCCTGGGCGGCGGTTTCCCGATCGCCGCGATGCTGACCACCGAAGCGCTGGCCAAGCACCTGGTGGTCGGTACCCACGGCACCACCTACGGCGGCAACCCGCTGGCATGCGCGGTGGCGGGTGCGGTGATCGACGTGATCAACACGCCCGAAGTGTTGAACGGCGTGAAGGCCAAGCACGATCGCTTCAAGACCCGTCTGCAGCAGATCGGCGAGAAGTACGGCCTGTTCACCGAAGTGCGTGGCCTGGGCCTGCTGCTCGGTTGCGTGCTCAGCGATGCCTGGAAAGGCAAGGCCAAGGACGTGTTCAACGCCGCTGAAAAAGAAAACCTGATGATCCTCCAGGCCGGTCCGGACGTGGTGCGTTTCGCCCCGAGCCTGGTGGTCGAGGAAGCGGACATCGAAGAGGGCCTGCAGCGCTTCGAGCGCGCAGTAGCCAAGCTGACCCAGGCCTGATTCGGGCCGCGGTACGCCTCGGCGCTTGTCTTCAGGGCCAGCGTCGAGCCCCATTTTCGGTGCCGGGCTGTCCCGGCATTTTTTTCCCTGAGTCGGCCTCCTGGCCGGCCTGTTTCGAATAAGGAGTGACACCATGCTGGTGATGCGCCCCGCGCAAATGGCTGATCTGGGCGAGGTACAGCGTCTGGCTGCGGACAGCCCGATTGGTGTCACTTCCTTGCCGGATGACGTGGAACGCCTGAGCGACAAGATCGCGGCAAGCGAGGCTTCGTTCGCCGCGGAGGTGAGTTTCAATGGCGAGGAGAGCTACTTCTTCGTCCTCGAGGACACCGAAACCGGCAAGCTGGTCGGTTGCTCGGCCATCGTTGCTTCGGCCGGTTACTCCGAGCCGTTCTACAGCTTCCGTAACGAGACCTTCGTGCACGCCTCCCGCGAGCTGAAGATCCACAACAAGATCCACGTGCTTTCCCAGTGCCACGACCTGACCGGCAACAGCCTGCTGACCAGCTTCTATGTGGTCCCGGAACTGGTGGGGTCGCCGTGGTCGGAACTCAATTCCCGCGGTCGCCTGCTGTTCGTCGCCAGCCACCCGGAGCGTTTCGCCGATTCGGTGGTGACCGAGATCGTCGGCTATAGCGACGAGAACGGCGACTCGCCGTTCTGGGACGCCATCGGTCGCAACTTCTTCGACCTCAACTACGCCGCCGCCGAGCGTCTGTGCGGGCTGAAAAGCCGTACCTTCCTCGCCGAGCTGATGCCGCATTACCCGATCTATGTGCCGCTGCTGCCGGATGCCGCGCAGGAAGCCATGGGCCAGGTGCACCCGCGGGCGCAGATCACCTTCGACATCCTGATGCGCGAAGGCTTCGAGACCGATCATTACATCGACATCTTCGACGGTGGCCCGACCCTGCACGCGCGGGTCTCGGGGATCCGTTCGATCGCCCAGAGCCGCGTGGTGCCGGTGAAGATCGGTGAGGTCGCCAAGGGCGGCGGACGCCAGTACCTGGTCGCCAACGCGCAGTTGCAGGATTACCGCGCGGTGATGCTGGAGCTGGATTACGCGCCGGGCAAGCCGGTGACCCTGGATCTGCAGGCGGCCGAAGCCCTGGGTGTCGGCGAAGGTGCCAGCGTGCGCCTGGTGGCGGTTTAACGCCTTAAGCGAGTTTCGCGGGGGCCGTCAGCGGCGCCCGTCTGAGGAGATAGCATGATCGTTCGTCCCGTACGCAGCAGCGACTTACCCGCTCTGATCGACCTGGCCCGCAGTACCGGCACCGGCCTTACCACCTTGCCGGCCAACGAAGAACGCCTGAAGCACCGCGTGGGCTGGGCGGAAAAGACCTTCCGTGGCGAAGCCGAGCGCGGCGACGCGGATTACCTGTTCGTGCTCGAGGACGACAACGGTCGCGTGGTGGGGATTTCCGCGATTGCCGGTGCGGTCGGCCTGCGCGAGCCCTGGTACAACTTCCGGGTCGGCCTGACTGTCAGCGCCTCCCAGGAACTGAACATCTACCGCGAGATTCCGACGCTGTTCCTGGCCAACGACCTGACCGGCAATTCCGAGCTGTGCTCGCTGTTCCTGCACGCCGATTACCGCACCGGCCTCAACGGCCGCATGCTGGCCAAGGCCCGCATGCTGTTCATCGCCGAGTTCCCGCAGCTGTTCGGCAACAAGATCATCGCCGAGATGCGCGGCATGTCCGATGAAGCCGGGCGCTCGCCATTCTGGGAAAGCCTGGGCCGGCACTTCTTCAAGATGGAGTTCAGCCAGGCCGACTACCTGACCGGCGTGGGCAACAAGGCGTTCATCGCCGAGCTGATGCCGAAGTTCCCGCTGTACACCTGCTTCCTCTCCGAGGGCGCGCGCAACGTGATCGGCAAGGTGCACACCGATACCGAGCCGGCGCTGGCCATGCTCAAGAGCGAGGGTTTCAGCTACCAGGGTTACGTCGATATCTTCGACGCCGGCCCGGCGGTGGAGTGCGAGACCGCCAAGATCCGCGCGGTGCGCGACAGCCAGGCGCTGGTGCTGGCCATCGGCACGCCGGGCGACGACGCCACGCCTTTCCTGATTCACAACCGCAAGCGCGAGGACTGCCGGATCACCGCTGCTCCCGCGCGCTTCGCGTCGGGCACCCTGGTGGTTGATGCGCTGACCGCCAAACGCCTGCAACTCAATGCGGGCGATCAGGTCCGTGCCGTTGCGCTGTCTGCTTCCCGGGAGTCGAAATAATGAACACGCTGTACATCGCAGGCCAGTGGCTGCCAGGCCAGGGCGAAGCCTTTGAGTCGTTGAATCCGGTGACCCAGCAGGTGCTGTGGTCGGGCAACGGCGCCACCGTCGCCCAGGTTGAAAGTGCGGTGCAGGCCGCGCGCCAGGCATTCCCGGCCTGGGCCAGGCGTTCGCTGGACGAGCGGATCGCCGTGCTGGAAGCCTTTGCCGCCAGCCTGAAAAGCCATGCCGACGAACTGGCCCGTTGCATCGGTGAGGAAACCGGCAAACCACTGTGGGAAGCCGCCACCGAAGTGACCAGCATGGTCAACAAGATCGCGATCTCGGTGCAGAGCTACCGTGAACGTACCGGCGAGAAGAGTGGCCCGCTGGGTGACGCCACCGCGGTACTGCGGCACAAACCCCACGGCGTGGTGGCGGTGTTCGGCCCTTACAACTTCCCTGGCCATCTGCCTAACGGTCATATTGTTCCTGCCCTGCTGGCGGGTAACAGCGTGCTGTTCAAGCCCAGCGAACTGACCCCGAAAGTCGCTGAGCTGACGGTCAAATGCTGGATCGAAGCCGGCCTGCCGGCGGGCGTGCTGAACCTGCTGCAAGGCGCGCGGGAAACCGGCATCGCCCTGGCTGCCAACCCGGGTATCGACGGTCTGTTCTTCACCGGTTCCAGCCGCACCGGCAATCACCTGCACCAGCAGTTCGCCGGCCGTCCGGACAAGATCCTCGCGCTGGAGATGGGCGGTAACAACCCGCTGGTGGTGGATCAGGTCGCGGACCTGGACGCGGCGGTCTACACCATCATCCAGTCGGCCTTCATTTCCGCCGGCCAGCGTTGCACCTGCGCGCGCCGCCTGCTGGTGCCGCAAGGTGCCTGGGGCGACCAGTTGCTGGAGCGCCTGGTGGCGGTCAGCTCGACCATCGAGGTCGGTGCGTTCGACCAGCAGCCGGCACCGTTCATGGGCTCGGTGATTTCCCTTGGCGCTGCCCGCGCGCTGATGCAGGCCCAGGAAAACCTGTTGGCCAATGGCGCCGTGGCGTTGCTGGAAATGACCCAGCCACAGGATCAGGCCGCACTGCTGACCCCGGGCATTCTCGACGTGACCGCCGTGGCCGAGCGCCCGGACGAAGAACTGTTCGGCCCCTTGCTGCAAGTGATTCGCTACGCCGATTTCGAAGCGGCGATCGCCGAGGCCAATGACACCCAGTACGGTCTGGCGGCGGGCCTGCTGTCGGATTCCGAGGCGCGTTACCAGCAGTTCTGGCTGGAAAGCCGGGCCGGTATCGTCAATTGGAACAAACAGCTGACCGGTGCCGCGAGCAGCGCGCCGTTCGGCGGTGTCGGGGCTTCCGGCAACCATCGCGCCAGTGCCTATTACGCCGCGGATTACTGCGCGTATCCGGTGGCGTCGCTGGAAACCGCGAGCCTGACCTTGCCGAGCGCGCTGACGCCGGGTGTACGCCTGGTGTGATGGGTTGCGCTGCAGATTGCTGGAAGGTCCTGCGACCTTCGCAGCCTGCAAAGCGGCTACAGAGAGCGGCGGGGCGTCGGTGGTTGTGGTAACCCTGTAGCCGCTGCCGCAGGCTGCGATCGCCCGCGAAGCGGGCGCCGACGGCCTCAAGACATGTACTGATACCGATGCCTATAACAACAGATTCTCGTGGAGCCTCGCTGATGAAATCCTATGAAGTCAATTTCGACGGTCTAGTGGGGCCTACCCATAACTACGGCGGCCTGTCCTACGGCAACGTCGCGTCCCAGAGCAACAGCCAGCAGTCTTCCAACCCCAAGGAAGCCGCGCTGCAGGGCCTGGCGAAAATGAAAGCGCTGATGGAAATGGGTTTCCAGCAAGGCGTGCTGGCGCCACAGGAACGCCCGGACGTGGCCGCCCTGCGTCGGCTGGGTTTTTCCGGCAGCGATGCGCAGGTCATCGAGCGCGCCGCCAAGGATGCGATGCCGCTGCTGGTCGCCAGTTGCTCGGCGTCGAGCATGTGGGTGGCCAACGCCGCCACGGTCAGTCCGAGTGCCGACACCCGCGATGGGCGCGTGCATTTCACCGCCGCCAACCTGAACTGCAAATATCACCGCAGCATCGAACACCCGACCACCAGTCGGGTACTGGGGGCGATGTTCGCCGACCAGCAGCACTTCGCCCATCACGCGGCGTTGCCGGCGGTGGCGCAGTTCGGCGATGAAGGCGCGGCCAACCACACCCGTTTCTGCCGCGACTATGGCCAGGCCGGCGTCGAGTTCTTCGTCTTCGGGCGCAGCGCCTTCGACACCCGCTACCCGGCACCGCAGAAGTACCCGGCGCGCCAGACCCTGGAAGCCTCGCAGGCCGTCGCCCGTCTGCACGGCCTGAGCGACGACGGTGTGGTGTATGCCCAGCAGAACCCGTCGGTGATCGACCAGGGCGTATTCCATAACGACGTGATCGCGGTGGGTAACGGCGAAGTGCTGTTCTATCACGAGGACGCGTTCCTCGAGACCGACAAGATGCTCGCCGAGCTGGATGCCAAGCTGGGCAAGCGTGGCGGCAATTTCCAGTCGATCTGTGTGCCGCGCTCGCAGGTCACGGTGGAAGACGCAGTGCGCTCCTACCTGTTCAACAGTCAGCTGCTATCCCGCGCCGATGGCTCGATGCTGCTGATCGTGCCGGAAGAGTGCCGCGGCAACGAGCGGGTCTGGCAGTACCTGCAAGGCTTGACCAGCTCCGGCGGCCTGATCCGCGAAGTGAAAGTCTTCGACCTCAAGCAGAGCATGCAGAACGGCGGTGGCCCGGCGTGCCTGCGGCTACGGGTCGCGCTCAATCAAACCGAACTGGCGGCGGTCAACCCAGGGGTTATCATGACCGCGCCGTTGTACGACACGCTGACCCAATGGGTCGACAAGCACTACCGCGACCGCCTGAGCGAAAACGATCTGGCGGACCCGCAATTGCTGCTTGAGTGCCGGACGGCACTGGATGAACTGACGCAAATCCTTAAACTGGGCGCGGTTTATCCATTCCAGATCAATTGAAAGCCCGCGCCTGAGTCCGCTGATCCAGGCGCGCCGCTTTACCTCCAGATGAGAGCGTAATAAATGAGCGATACCCTGCAGCTGATCCTTGAAGACACCGACGGTACTCAACTGGAAACTTCCTGCACTCGCGTTGCCGTGATGTGGCAAGGCAAGGAATTGTGGATCCAGCAGGACGGCCGCGGCCAGCTGCTGATCGGCGTGGACGTCGAGGAAGGCGACGAAGAGTATGCCAACCTGCTGCTGCGTCCATTGGCGACTAATCTGGTAAGTCTGCAACTGGAAATGGAACCGGCCGACGCCGGTGACGACGATCACGTGCACGGCCCTGACTGCCAGCACGACCATTAAGGAATAACGTTCTATGCTCGCCCTCGGCAAACTGCTTGAACTGACCCTCGCCGGTCGTGAACCGGCGGAGAAGACTCAACTGACTGTCGACGGCGTGCGGATGCGCTGGCTGAGCGAAGGTGCGCTGGAAGTCCGGCCACCCCAGGCGCGGGACAATGGCATGGACCTGCTGCTGTCGGCCGGCATCCACGGCAACGAGACGGCACCGATCGAGTTGCTCGACCGCCTGTTGCACGACATCGCTCGCGGCGACCTCAAGCCGTGCGCACGCATTCTGTTCCTGTTCGGCAACCCCGAGGCCATGCGCCACGGCGAACGCTTCATCGAGCAGGACATCAACCGGCTGTTCAATGGCCGTCACGAACAAAGCAGTGGCAGCGAGGCTTTACGCGCCTGTGAGCTGGAGCGCCTGGCGGCGAGTTTCTTCAGCCTGGCGGACCGTACTCGCCTGCACTACGACCTGCACACGGCGATCCGCGGTTCGAAGATCGAGCAGTTCGCCCTGTACCCGTGGAAGGAAGGTCGCCAGCACTCGCGCCGGGAACTGGCGCGCCTGCGGGCCGCGGGCATGGAGGCGGTCTTGTTGCAGAACAAGCCGTCCATCGTGTTCAGCTCCTATACCTACGACAAGCTGGACGCCGAGTCTTTCACTCTGGAGCTGGGCAAGGCCCGGCCGTTCGGGCAGAACCAGGGGGTGAATGTCGAGCGTCTGGAAACCCGCCTGAAGCAGATCATCGAAGGCTGCGAACCGCCCATGGCGGAGGAGAAGCTGGATGGCTTGCAGCTGTTCAGCGTTGCACGGGAAATCATCAAGCACAGCGATACCTTCCACCTGCATCTGCCGGCGGATATCGAGAACTTCTCTGAACTGGAAGTGGGTTACCTGCTGGCCGACGACATCGCCCAGACCCGCTGGATAGTCGAGGAGGAGGGGGCACGGATCATCTTCCCCAACCCCAAGGTGAAGAACGGCCTGCGTGCCGGAATCCTGATCGTGCCGACCACGGCTGACGGCCTGGCCTGACACGGCAACCTGTAGCCGCTGCCGAAGACTGCGATCGACCGCGTAGCGGGCGCCGCTTTTGAGGTTGATTAGAAGGCCTTGCGGGCCTTATCGCAGCCTGCGGCCGCGGTTACAAAAGCATCGCGAGCGAGCTCGATCCCTGTAGGAACGAGCTGGCTCGCGATTTTGCTTTCAGCGTCTGACGCTTACACCGCTACCCGCTGCTCAGGACGACGCAGGGCGCGAGTCTTGTGCAGGGTGTCGGCGCAGGTCTTCGCCGCTTCCTGGCCTTTGTGCACGAAATGCTCGAAGAAGAACTTCTGATGTTCTTCGCCGGCGTGGAAGTGGTGCGGGGTCAAGACCACCGAGAACACCGGCACTTCGGTTTCCAGCTGGACCTGCATCAGGCCGCTGATCACCGACTGGGCGACGAACTCGTGGCGGTAGATACCGCCGTCCACCACCAGGCCCGCGGCCACGATGCCGGCATAACGACCGGACTTGGCCAGCAGCTTGGCGTGCAGTGGAATTTCAAAGGCGCCGCCGACTTCGAAGAAGTCGATATCGCTTTCCTGATAACCCTGGGCAAGCATTTCGCTGACGAAACCTTTGCGGCTCTGGTCGACGATTTCCTTGTGCCAGCAGGCCTGGATAAACGCCACGCGTTCGCCGTGATGCTGTTTGCTTTTGCTATCGATTGCGGTGGGTTGCATCTGTTCTGACTCCTGTTTGTGTGAAAAACAGGGCGTTATGAATCGAAAGGGATTTAAGGGTACGTACCGGCCAGGCGCACAAGCAGTCGCGCGCAGGTCTGTGGACGGCCCTCTGGCGCCAATCCCGTTCTCTCTTCATCCGGACTATGACCGTCGGCCCCGGGATCACACCGGGTCTGCTGACCTTGCCGTCATTCGCCGCCGAAGCGGTGCCTGTCGTCAAGCGCTCGCGGGCTATGCGCATTGCGCGCAATTACCGCCGGTGGGGAATTACACCCCGCCCTGAGAACGTTGCCACCGTGCTTTGCGGCGGCGGTGAGTTTGTAACACATATTTTTCGGCGGCGCATTGCGGCTTTTGGATGATAAACATCGGTTTTTCATCTCCATCGATGGGCTTTTCCTGGGCGGGCCTTGATAAATCGCGGTTGTGCCCGTAGTAATTCAGTTCGAAAGATTTTCCTTATCCGCAGCGACGTCCGCGTCCCCTTGCCGAGGCCTGATTCATGAGCGTTATCGATCTTCGTAGTGACACCGTTACCCAACCCACGGCGGGCATGCTGGAGGCAATGGCCACAGCGGCCACGGGCGATGATGTCTACGGCGAAGATCCGACGGTCAACCGCCTGGAAGCCGAGTTGGCGCAGCGCCTGGGGTTCGCCGAGGCGCTGTTCGTGCCGACTGGCACCATGAGCAACCTGCTGGGCTTGATGGCCCATTGTGGGCGTGGCGACGAATACATCGTCGGCCAGCAGGCGCATACCTATAAGTACGAGGGTGGCGGGGCAGCGGTGCTGGGCTCGATCCAGCCCCAGCCGCTGGAAGTCCAGGCCGACGGCTCGCTGGACCTGGCCCAGGTGGCCGCGGCGATCAAGCCGGACGATTTCCACTTTGCCCGTACCCGCTTGCTGGCGCTGGAAAACACCATGCAGGGCAAGGTGCTGCCGTTGAGCTATCTGGCACAGGCCCGGGCTTTCACCCGTGAGCATGGCCTGGCCCTGCACCTGGACGGCGCACGGTTGTACAACGCGGCGGTCAAGCTGGGCGTCGATGCGCGGGAGATTACCCAGCACTTCGACTCTGTCTCGGTGTGCCTGTCCAAGGGCCTGGGCGCGCCGGTGGGCTCGGTACTGTGCGGTTCGGCGGAGCTGGTCGGCAAGGCCCGACGCCTGCGCAAGATGGTCGGGGGTGGCATGCGCCAGGCCGGGATCCTGGCCGCGGCGGGCCTGTATGCGCTCGATCAGCATGTAGCGCGCCTGGCCGATGACCATGCCAATGCCCGGTTGCTGGCCGAGGGGCTGCGTGAGGCGGGCTATGACGTCGAGCCGGTGCAGACCAATATGGTCTATGTGGCGATGGGCGACAGGGCAGAGGCCCTCAAGGCCTTTGCCGGCGAGCGTGGGATCAGGCTGAGCGCCGCGTCACGGCTGCGGATGGTCACCCATATGGACGTCAGTCGTGCACAAATCGAGCAAGTCGTTGGGACTTTTATCGATTTTTCCCGCAACTGACAGTGTTAGCCGTCCAATTGACCGTCTCTATCGTATAAACACGCTGTACCCCAAGCTCAGGGCCGATATAATGCGGCCCTTTGCCGTCGTTTCGTCTGATGACGTTTCGCACAGGCCTTTGGCCGCAGTCTCCGTGGAAGAACCTAATGAAAAGCGCAGAAATCCGTGAAGCCTTCCTTCGCTTCTTCGAAGAGCAAGGCCACACCCGTGTAGCCTCCAGCTCTTTGATTCCGGGCAACGACCCAACCCTGCTGTTCACCAACGCGGGGATGAACCAGTTCAAGGACTGCTTCCTGGGCCAGGAAAAGCGCGCCTATACCCGCGCCGTAAGCAGCCAGAAATGCGTACGCGCCGGCGGCAAGCACAACGACCTGGAAAACGTCGGTTACACCGCCCGCCACCACACTTTCTTTGAAATGCTGGGCAACTTCAGCTTCGGCGATTATTTCAAACGTGACGCCATCACCTTCGCCTGGACGTTCCTGACGTCCGACAAGTGGTTGAACCTGCCGAAAGAAAAACTCTGGGTCACCGTCTATGCCACCGATGACGAGGCCTATGACATCTGGACCAAGGAAGTCGGGGTTCCGGCCGAGCGCATGGTCCGTATCGGCGACAACAAGGGCGCACCATACGCTTCCGACAACTTCTGGACCATGGGCGATACCGGCCCGTGCGGTCCTTGCACCGAGATTTTCTACGATCACGGCGCCGATATCTGGGGCGGCCCACCGGGCTCGCCGGAAGAGGACGGCGACCGTTACATCGAGATCTGGAACAACGTATTCATGCAGTTCAACCGCACCGCCGATGGCGTGTTGCATCCGTTGCCAGCGCCGTCGGTGGACACCGGCATGGGCCTGGAGCGGATCAGTGCGGTACTGCAGCACGTTCACTCGAACTATGAAATCGACCTGTTCCAGAGCCTGCTGAACGCGGCGGCCAAGGCCATCGGTTGCACCAACGACGCCCAGGCGTCTTTGAAAGTCGTGGCCGACCACATCCGTTCCTGCGGCTTCCTGATCGCCGACGGCGTGCTGCCTTCCAACGAAGGCCGCGGTTATGTCCTGCGTCGCATCATTCGCCGTGCTTGCCGTCACGGCAACAAGCTGGGCGCCAAGGGCAGCTTCTTCTATCAGATCGTGGCCGCGCTGGTCGCCGAAATGGGCGACGCCTTCCCGGAACTGAAATCCCAGCAGGCGCACATCGAGCGCGTGCTGAAAGCCGAAGAGGAGCAGTTCGCCAAGACCCTGGAGCAGGGCCTGAAGATCCTCGAGCAGGACTTGGCCGAACTCAAAGGCACCGTGGTGCCGGGCGACGTGGTGTTCAAACTGTACGACACCTACGGTTTCCCGATGGACCTGACCGGCGACATCGCCCGTGAGCGCAGCCTGACCCTCGACGAGGAAGGTTTCGAGCGCGAGATGGAAGCCCAGCGCGTGCGTGCCCGTTCCGCCAGTTCCTTCGGCATGGATTACAACAGCCTGGTCAAGGTCGATGTGGCTACCGAATTCACCGGTTATCACGCCACCAGCGGTGCGGCCAAGGTGGTGGCTCTTTATAAGGAAGGGCAATCGGTCGACGTGCTGAGCGAAGGTGAAGAGGGTGTCGTTGTTCTCGACCAGACGCCTTTCTACGCCGAATCGGGCGGCCAGATCGGCGACTGCGGTTACCTGCAAGCGGGCAGCGCGCGTTTCGACGTGCGCGATACCACCAAGACCGGCGGTGCTTTCCTGCATCACGGCGTATTGGCCAGCGGCAGCCTGACCGTTGGCGCTCCGGTGCAAACCCAGGTCGATGCCGAAGTGCGTCACGCCACCTCGCAGAACCACTCGGCCACCCACTTGCTGCACGCCGCTTTGCGCCAGGTGCTGGGCGAGCATGTGCAGCAGAAGGGCTCGCTGGTCGACAGTCAGCGCCTGCGTTTCGACTTCAGCCACTTCGAAGCGATCAAACCTGAGCAGATCAAGGCCCTGGAAGACATCGTCAACGCCGAGATTCGCAAGAACACTGCGGTGGAAACCGAAGAAACCGATATCGACACCGCCAAGCAGAAGGGCGCCATGGCGCTGTTCGGCGAGAAGTACGGCGACAGCGTGCGTGTACTGAGCATGGGCGGCGACTTCTCCGTCGAACTGTGTGGCGGTATCCACGCCAACCGTACCGGCGATATCGGCCTGCTGAAAATCATCAGCGAAGGCGGCGTGGCCTCGGGCGTACGTCGTATCGAAGCAGTCACCGGTGCCGCGGCACTGGCGTACCTGAACGCTGCGGAAGAGCAACTCAAGGAAGCGGCGACCCTGGTCAAGGGCAGTCGTGACAACCTGATCGACAAGCTGTCGGCCGTGCTGGAGCGCAATCGCCTGCTGGAGAAACAACTCGAGCAACTGCAGGCCAAGGCGGCCAGTGCTGCTGGCGACGACCTGTCGGCCCAGGCGCTGGATGTCAAAGGGGCGAAAGTGCTGGCGGCGCGCCTGGACGGTCAGGACGGCAAGGCGCTGTTAGCGCTGGTCGATCAGTTGAAAAACAAACTCGGTCGCGCAGTGATCCTGCTCGGCAGTGTCCATGAGGAAAAGGTCGTACTGGTTGCGGGCGTAACCAAGGACCTGACTGGCCAACTCAAAGCCGGTGATTTGATGAAGCAAGCCGCTGCGGCAGTGGGCGGGAAGGGCGGTGGTCGTCCGGACATGGCGCAGGGCGGTGGCGTCGATGCCGCTGCGCTGGATGCCGCGCTGGCCTTGACCGTTCCGTTCGTCGAGCAGGGGATTTAAGGTTCCAAGCCGAGCCCGTCGTCTAGTGGCGGGCTTTGGAGCTGCGCAGTTTGATTGATTAATGGGCGCCCCTTTACGGGCTGAGGCGGCTTAGAAATGGCTTTGATCGTACAGAAATTTGGAGGCACCTCGGTCGGTTCCGTCGAAAGAATCGAGCAGGTCGCCGACAAGGTGAAAAAATTCCGCGAAGCCGGTGACGACCTGGTGGTTGTGCTGTCGGCCATGAGCGGCGAAACCAACCGTCTGATCGACCTTGCCAAGCAAATCAGCGGCGACGGTCAGCCGGTTCCTCGCGAGCTGGACGTGATCGTTTCCACCGGTGAGCAGGTGACGATCGCACTGCTGGCCATGGCGCTGATCAAGCGCGGCGTGCCCGCAGTGTCGTATACCGGCAACCAGGTGCGGATTCTGACCGATAGCGCGCACAATAAAGCGCGCATATTGCAGATCGACGATCAGAAAATTCGCGGGGATCTGAAGGCCGGTCGCGTGGTTGTGGTCGCAGGTTTCCAGGGCGTCGACGAGCACGGCAACATCACGACCCTTGGTCGTGGCGGTTCCGACACTACCGGCGTGGCACTGGCGGCAGCCCTGAAGGCTGACGAATGCCAGATCTATACCGATGTCGACGGCGTCTACACCACCGATCCGCGCGTGGTGTCCGTGGCCCAGCGCCTGGACAAGATCACCTTCGAAGAAATGCTGGAAATGGCCAGCCTGGGCTCCAAGGTGCTGCAGATCCGCGCGGTCGAGTTCGCCGGCAAGTACAACGTTCCGCTGCGCGTACTGCACAGCTTCAAGGAGGGTCCGGGTACCCTCATTACTATTGATGAAGAGGAATCCATGGAACAGCCGATCATTTCCGGCATCGCTTTTAACCGCGATGAAGCCAAGCTGACCATCCGTGGCGTGCCAGACACTCCCGGCGTGGCCTTCAAGATTCTCGGCCCGATCAGCGCCGCGAACATTGAAGTCGACATGATCGTGCAGAATGTTTCGCACGATAACACCACCGACTTCACCTTCACCGTGCACCGCAACGATTACCTGGCGGCCCAGCAAGTACTGGAAAACACTGCCCGTGAGATCGGTGCCCGGGAAGTGGTGGGTGACACCAAGATCGCCAAGGTCTCGATCGTTGGCGTCGGCATGCGCTCCCACGCGGGCGTTGCCAGCCGCATGTTCGAAGCCCTGGCCAAGGAAAGCATCAACATCCAGATGATCTCGACCTCGGAAATCAAGGTTTCCGTGGTGATCGAAGAGAAGTACCTGGAACTGGCTGTGCGCGCTCTGCACACGGCTTTCGAACTGGACGCTCCGGCCCGACAGGGCGAGTGATGCGTTGCCCGAAGGGCGCGGTTTACCGCGCCCTTCGTTTTTTTGATCGGCGTGACAGAAAACTGTTCTTTTGCTCGCGCTAGTCAATACTTAGGCGTGTAGGGCTACGGCCGTCCTGGTTGTAGGTCGATACCCTTTTTTTTGCAGACTGTTGTCCCTGAAATGAAATGCGTGAGGAGAAAGGTATGCTGATTCTGACTCGTCGGTGCGCAGAAAGCCTGATTATTGGTGATGGCGAAATCACCGTGACAGTGCTTGGCGTCAAAGGAAATCAAGTGCGTATCGGTGTCAACGCCCCTAAAGAGGTAGCGGTGCATCGTGAGGAAATTTACCTGCGGATAAAGAAAGAGAAGGACGAAGAACCAAGCCATTAATTTTTATCGTTTTTTTTGTTTGCAAACGGGGAGAAAGCTGGTTAATATACGCCCCGTGTTGCGGAGAGCTGGCCGAGTGGCCGAAGGCGCTCCCCTGCTAAGGGAGTACACCTCACAAGGGTGTCGGGGGTTCGAATCCCCCGTTCTCCGCCATTATTCACTTAGTTCGTTGTAATCTGGCTTCTTCTGTAAGTTGTTGAAATTACTAGAAAAAGTGCTTTACAAAAAGATTTAACGGTCTATAATGCGCGGCAACAAATGCACTCGTAGCTCAGCTGGATAGAGTACTCGGCTACGAACCGAGCGGTCACAGGTTCGAATCCTGTCGAGTGCACCATTTAAGAGTTGTTTTCAGTAATGTGAATAACTTGGCTTCAACCAGTTGTGATCTGGTCTAAAAACACAAAATGCACTCGTAGCTCAGCTGGATAGAGTACTCGGCTACGAACCGAGCGGTCACAGGTTCGAATCCTGTCGAGTGCACCATATACCAAGAAGCCCGCATTCATTGCGGGCTTTTTGCTTTCTGTCATTTGGGTTTTCTCCCTTCTTTATTGATTCCTCTCTTTGAACGTCGCGATCATTCTGGCGTCGTATTCAGCGTGTTCCTGTCTTTTTGATGTGGCCTTTCGAAGGCTCCCGGCAATTGTGAGTTGATAGCGGGGGCGAGTTCCGGGCGCAGTTTTTTCGTCTGGGGTGTGTTTTCTTTTTCGGATGGTGCGTCGCAGCTTTATAGATTCAGCGCTTCTTCAGCTTTACGCCGCAAGCGCTTGTTCTTGCCATGATTTTTTAACGTTTAAAGCCGTCAAGCGGTGTATGATTGCGCCCGTCAGCCCCGCCGGGGCTTGTGGAATACCTCCATGGACTTACCCAGTAGTTACTCAGTATCCCGTTTTTACAATCATGAATTGACTGATTGATCCTTCCGGCGTGCTCCTCTGCTGGGAGTGGAGTTCGCCTATGACCGAAGTAGAAGTAAAGAAAACACAAGACAGCCTGCAGGATCGCCTCGCTCAAGTCGTTGAGCTGCTGCATCGCCAGCGGGTGGTCGAAGACCTGACTCATCGTCAGGAAGGCCATCATCAGGATCGGGTCGAGAACCTGGTCCACCGGCAAAACCTCGTCGAGCTGCAGCGCAAACTCGACGATCTGCACTCTGCCGACGTTGCCTACATCCTTGAAGCCTTGCCGCTCGAAGAGCGTCTGACTGTCTGGCAGCTGGTCAAGGCCGAGCGCGACGGCGACATTCTGCTCGAAGTATCCGATTCCGTACGTGAAACCCTGATCGCCGATATGGACGATCATGAGCTCCTGGCTGCTGCCAAGGAGATGGACGCCGACGAACTTGCTGATCTGGCTCCTGAGCTGCCGCGAGACGTTGTCCATGAGCTGATGGAGGCATTGGACGGCCAGCAGCGTGAGCGCGTTCGCTCCGCCTTGTCGTATGACGAGGAGCAGGTCGGTGCGTTGATGGACTTCGAGATGGTGACCATCCGTGAGGATGTCAGCCTTGAAGTGGTTCTGCGTTATCTGCGTCGCCTCAAAGAGTTGCCAGGCCATACCGACAAGCTGTTCGTCGTCGACTATGACGGTGTACTCAAGGGCGTGCTGCCCATCAAGCGGTTGCTGGTGAATGATCCGGAGAAACAGGTTTCGGAAGTCATGGCCAGCGACCCGGTAAGTTTCCATCCGGATGAAGATGCCTACGACGCTGCGCAAGCATTCGAGCGTTACGACTTGATCTCGGCGCCGGTGGTCGACAAGAACGGCAAATTGATCGGCCGTCTGACCATCGACGAAATGGTCGACCTGATTCGTGAGGAGAGCGAGACCGAAGTTCTCAACATGGCCGGTCTGCGGGAAGAGGAAGATATTTTTGCCTCGGTCTGGCGTTCCCTGCGCAACCGCTGGGCCTGGCTGGCAATCAACCTGATCACTGCATTCGTCGCTTCGCGAGTGATCGGCCTGTTTGAAGGCTCCATCGAAAAGCTGGTGGCCTTGGCGGCCCTGATGCCGATTGTGGCGGGTATTGGTGGCAACTCGGGTAACCAGACCATCACCATGATTGTTCGCGCCATGGCGCTGGACCAGGTCAGTACCGGCAATACCTCACGACTGATGCGCAAGGAGCTGGCGGTGGCCTTGATCAACGGCCTGGTCTGGGGCGGAGTGATCGGCGTGGTGGCCTATCTGCTCTATGGCAGCTGGTCGTTGGGTGTGGTGATGACGGCGGCCATGACACTCAACCTGTTGCTGGCGGCGCTGATGGGGGTTCTGATTCCGATGACGCTGGCGCGTCTGGGGCGCGACCCGGCAATGGGAGCCAGCGTCATGATCACGGCCATGACCGACAGTGGCGGCTTCTTTATCTTCCTTGGGCTGGCCACCATCTTCCTGCTTTGATCCTGCATACAGCCCCTCTAATGGGGCTGTATCGTTTTCTCCATCCCCTTGCGATCCAGGCTTCAGTGTTTTCTAGCGCTCAGCGGTAAATTTCGGGTAAAAAAAAGCCAGCACAAGGCTGGCTCTAGCTTTCGAGGTCGAATCAGGAAGCGTCTGCGGCCATTTCGGCGTCATGGGCGATCAGCGAAACGAGGGCGTTCTGCTGGCGGTGGGAAAGTTGACGGAAACGTTGCAGCAGTTCGCGTTCATGCAAGGAGAGCTCTGGGCTGTCCAGGCGCATGCTCAACTCTTCACCCAGGGCGCCTTCCTGAATAAGACTCTGTTCCAGGCGCGCGATGATTTCGGAGTTCATGCTGCGGTGATGATTGCGTGCCACCTCGGCAATGCGTTCACGCATCCCGTCGGGTAGACGTACGACGAACTTGTCAGCCGTACGGCTGGAATAAATTGCCTGTTTCAATGGGCGCATATATTTAACCGGTTAGTTCAGGGGAGCGGTTCTCGGAATTGGCCGCGGGATGTCAGTTAGGACAAGCGTTGCTGCCAAATGTTCAACCTGAATTGTTAAGAGGCCCGCATCATGCCTCAAAATAGCCAGATCCTTGGCGTCAATTCTGTGACAAATATTGAACTGGATAAAGGCGTTATGCCAGCACCAATTATCAGAAATGCGGACTGGTTTGAAAAGATTGCCTGTCCGCCTATCTGCCCGCGTCCTGGTGTCCGATAGCCGGCATGCTTGAGCGTCGCCAGATGGACCTGCATGCGGATCCGATCGTTGTTTCCTACCTTGTACAGGATAGTGGCAAATTGCCGATTTACTAGGCTGCGAGTGCCATGGAGTCTTTGAATGCCAGGCAGACTGATTTATTTGATGGGGCCTTCCGGGTCAGGCAAGGACAGCCTGATCGAGGTTGCGCGCCGGCCTCTGGCGCAGCTCGGCTGCGATGTGGTGCGGCGGGTGATCACCCGTTCCGCGGAGTCCGTGGGGGAAGAAGCCCATGGGGTAAGCGCTGACGAGTTCGAGCGCCTGGAGCGGCAGGGCGCCTTTGCCTTGTGCTGGCGGGCCAATGGTCTGGCGTACGGAATTCCCGTGCAGATCGACGAATGGCTGGCCAGTGGGCGCCATGTCCTGATCAATGGCTCCAGGGCCTATCTGGATCAGGCTCGCCAGCGTTATCCGCAGCTTTTGGCGATTCTGTTGACGGTGGATATCGACGTGCTACGGCAAAGACTGATGAGTCGCGGTCGCGAAAGTGCGGAGCAGATCGAGGCGAGGCTCAAGAGGAGTGCTCTTTTTTCCGCTGACGACGGACCAGGGCTGGGAGAATCCGTGTTTTTTCTGGACAACTCGAGCGAGCTGTCCGTGACGCTTGAGCGTTTTCTGAAGCTATTGAGAGATCAGGGGATCAGCGCAGTACAGGGTCGAACTTGATTTTGCGTCCCAATGCCAGCGCTAGCAGGAACAAGCCGGAAAAAACGCCACAAGCAATCAAGGGCACATCACCCAGGGTATTTTCAGTGGTGAAGCAATCCAGTGTGGCACTGAGCACTGCCAGGATGAGAAGGCCTTTGGCAAGTCGGGACATTAACAGGCTCCTGATAGGGTCATATTCAAAATACCCAGCTTTCGGGTCTTGGGCTGGCAGGTAGAACAACGGCTTCTGGGGTATCGGCGACCTGCGCCATGCCAGGATTCTCCGATGCGCTGCTCATCACAGCCCATTGCGGGGCTTGGTGTTGCACGTAGTGGGCCCTGTATTGGGTACTCTGATCAGCGCTGCCATCAGGCTGAAAGTGGAAGACCACCAGTACGGCGATGGCAATGGCATTCGATAGAAGAAGGGCGCTGTTCATTGGCTTGATCTCCACTGTTCTTTCATAGGGATGAAGCAGCGCTCATGCCAAGAGTCTAACCTCTAATAAATCCTTTAAAAACAATGATTTAATAGTGTCTTTAGAAGGTGGTTGATTGCATTTTGCAATGATGGCTTTTTGCAGTGATGCAATTTGCACGGCAGCTCTGGCAACTTGCCTGATGGCCAGAGATGGCCACCGGTTAAAAAGCCCTACTCACAACATGACAAAATCAGGGCTGGCCGTTAACATGCACGCCGTCCTTTGCGCCGCAGCAGTACCCGCGGTGGTCAATTTGTCCCAGTAGCTCAATTGGATAGAGCATCCCCCTCCTAAGGGGAAGGTTGGCAGTTCGAACCTGCCCTGGGACACCATCTACTTCCGGGCTTTCAGGCCAAACGTGGTTCTCGTCCTTATTTCGCAGCAGCGGCTACGTTTGTGCACACAGTTCTCAATGCTGTGGAGTCATCCATGATTGTCATTGCTGGAAAAAACAATATTTCGGTATTTGGCCTGGAACAGGCTCTGCAACAATTTTCGCCCGACGAAATTGCCGTGGTCTGCAACCGTAACGACACGGGTGTCGACGGTTGGCAGCGTTCGTTGCGGGCGGCGGCGCTGAAATATGGCGTACGTGAGATCAGTCTGGAGACGGCTTACGAAGTAGCGTCCGTAGCGTTCATTTCCCTGGAGTTCGACCGGATCGTCGTGCCTGAGCGCTTCTCCATCAGCCGCGTGTTCAACATTCATTTCTCGAAGCTGCCGGAATACAAGGGCATGTTTACTTCGGTCTGGCCGTTGCTGGAGTCCAGGGCCGAGGCGGGTGTGACCCTGCATTTCATCGACAGGGGTATCGACACCGGGGACATCGTCGCGCAACAGGTATTCCCGATCCCGTCCTGGTGGACCTGCCGCGATCTGTATTTCGCCTTTAATCAGCATGCCGGCCAGTTGCTGGAGCAGTGGTTTGCCAAGTTGGCCGATGATGACGTCAGAGCGCAGCCACAGAGTGCGGTGGGATCCAGCTACTTTTCAAAGGACGCCATCGATTATGGGGGGGTGCAAATCGATCCGCTGTCGACGGCCTGGGCGCTACGCAACCAGATCAGGGCGTTCGCCTTTCGCGAATATCAGTTTTTGCGCTGGGAAGGAAAGCCGGTGGTCTCGGCGACGATTCTGCCTGGGCGCTCGCAATTCAAGGCCGGGACCCTGGTCGACGCAACCGGGGATTATGTCGAGCTCTGCACCATCGATTACGACATCCGACTGAATTTTGATCGGTTGCCGGAGATGCTCAAGGCTTGTGAGCTGGGCGATCTGGAGGCGGTGATGGCGCTGCAGGCCAATATTGCCGGTTACAACGATGCCAACCCGCAAGGCTGGACGCCGTTGATCGTCGCCAGTTATGCGGGCGCCTATGAGGTGGTTGACTGGCTGTTGCAGCAAGGGGCCGACCCGGAGCGGACCAACAACAAAGGCACGACGCCCTTGATGTATGCCAAGGACGCCTACCTGGCCGGGCGTTGTCGTAGAACCTTTCCGTTGTTGTTGCGCAAGGGCGCTAGGCTGGAGGCTGTCGATCATTCCGGTCGGGCACTCGTCGACTATGTGACGAGCGAGCAGTTCGCTCAGTTGCGAGGCGCTTTCTAGGCACCCCACAACAGGCGCATCAGCGGGCTGTGAACTGGTTGATGGCGGTGACAATGTGTTGCTGTTGTTCCTGGCTCAATGTCGGGTAGATCGGCAATGACAGGATCGAGTCATGCAGCGGTGTCCGGGATGCCTTGGAGGTCCTGGCCAGATCGCGGTAGGCCCGCTGCTCGGTAATCGCCAGCGGGTAGTGAACCAGGCATTGGATGCCATGTTCGGCCAGATACGCCTTCAACTGATCGCGCCATGGGCAGGTAATGACATACAAGTGCCAGACATGGGCGCTTGCTGTCGTGACCGAAGGCAGGGTGATGCCCGGGTGCCGGATGTGTTCGCCGTAGTAACGGGCGATGCTGCGTCGACGGGCAGTATCACTGTCCAGGTGTGCCAGCTTCACCCCCAGCATCGCGGCCTGGATTTCATCGAGGCGGCTGTTCACCCCTTGATAATCGTGTTGGTACTTGATGCGTGAGCCGTAGTTGCCCAACGCCCGGACCAGGGCTGCCAGCTCGGCGTCGTTGGTGGTGATGGCTCCGCCGTCGCCCAGGGCACCTAGGTTCTTCCCGGGGTAGAAGCTGAAAGCCGCGGCATCGCCCCAGTTGCCGGCCTTGCGCCCGGCCAGTTCGGCGCCATGGGCCTGGGCGGCATCTTCAAGCACCAGCAGGCCATGCTTGTGGGCCAGCGCCATGATCTGTGGCATCGGCGACAGCCGCCCATAAAGATGCACTGGCAGTATCACTCGGGTTTTGTCCGAGATGGCCCGTTCGACGGCCTCGATTTCCAGGTTGTGGGTGGCAGGGTCGACATCTACCAGGATCGGCGCCAGATCGTTTGCCAGAATGGCCGAGATGGTGGCGATAAAAGTGTTGCTCTGCACTATCACTTCATCGCCGGCCTGAAGCTTGCCTTGCTCTTTCCAGGCACGCAGGATCAGGGTCAGGGCATCCAGGCCATTGGCGACGCCGATGGCATGGCGGCTGCCACAGTATTCGGCGAAGGCAGACTCGAATTGCTCAAGCTCGCGCCCCATCAGGTACCAGCCGGAGTCGATCACGCGGCTGCAAGCGGCTTTGAGCTGATCGGCATATTCGTGATTGATGCCTTGCAAATCCAGAAACGGGATATTCATCATGTGAGTCATTGTCCGACCATGTCCATGAACTGGGCATAGTCTCGGACATAGTCGCCTTCTTCGTAGAGTTGATCGGCCAGAACCATCAGCACACAGTCTGGAGAGAAGTCATACATCTCACGCCAGATAAAGGATTCGATCAGCAGGCCCTGGCAAGGATTGTCCAGGGTGATGTCGATCTTTTCCCGGCCGTCGTCCAGCAGAAAACGGCATGAGCCACGTACGGCGATGGCCACCTGCTTGAGGGTCTTATGGGCGTGATAGCCGCGGCGAACCCCTTCACCGGTATTGAACATGTAGTACACCCGCTTGACCGGGAAGGGGATGTTTTTCCCCTCTTCCAGGGCGATCAGCGAGCCGCGGTCATCGCCGTGGGTCTGCAGCGGCAGAATGTGAATCTTCATCGCGTCTCCCCTTCGAGCCGTTTCGACAAATGCTGTTGCAGCCAGTTTTCAACGCTCTTGGCGTCGACCCGATAATTTCGGTAATACAGTTCCCTGGAGTCGGTCGAGCCTACCCGGTAAGCGATGTAGTCCATTTCGACGCCGACAATCGCCGCCAGGTTGGAAAAGCACGACAGCTCCCCGTATTCCTCGGCCATCCAGCACAGTGCGCGCGCGTTTTTCGAGGCGAAAATCAGATTGGTCCAGGCTGCACCCGTGGGGCCAACTATGACTTCGGCATTGGCCATGATCGCCACCTGATGGTTGATGTCCTGTTCTTCCATGTACACGCAGGTAAACCCATAGGGTTCCAGCAGCTTGAGGATCTCGGCCTGGTTGTAGTGCCGGAGAAAGCCTTTGCGGGCCAGGAATACTCGTTTGGGGAGTTCGCTGATGGGAATGTCATGGGCCAGATGCAGCGCCTTTTCCCGCAGGAAATGGATCGACTCCGGGCGGACGAAGCCGCTGCTGGCACTGTTCTGTGCCGCGCCTTTGAAGTTCGGGATCATATTGTTCGGGGCACTGATCAGCAGCAGGTCCGCCACCTGGTAACTGGTGATGTTTTCCAGGAGCACCAGCGGGCGGTCAACGCCGATCGCCTCGATCAGGGCCTTGATCGAGGGAATGTTCTGGCTGCTCTTGGAGATCAGCAGTGGATAGTCCGCATATTGCGGCGGCAGTTCGGCCACGAATTGCAGTTGCGATAACACTTCTACCGTCCAGTGGTAATAGTTCTGCTCGTTGCAGCCGCTGATCAGCAGGCCTTTTTCCAGCTCCACAGGCTTGCCGCTCCTGACCAGGGCCAGGCGCTGCCCGTGGTAGAGCAGGTGCGCAGCACTATAGTCGGCCTGCAGGGATTTCGCAGTGGGCACTCGCTCCAGCACCAGTTGTCCGTCCGGCAGCATCACCGAACGGGACACTGAACAGACTTGCCCCTGGCGGAAGTGGTAGAGAGCTATCTCGGGTAATTCCAGGGTGATCGCCGGTGTCGATTGATGGATGAACCGTGGCGGCTGGCTGGTGCCCGGTTGGCTTGGGCGAAATACATGGACCTTGTGCTCGTCGCTTTCATCCAGCCAGCGCAAGGCCAGGCGCCGGGTATCCTGGCGTCGAAAAAACAGCCGGTACAGCAGGTCGCTGATCAGGCCCGGTTGCTTGCACATGCATTCATAGCCCAGTTGTTCCAGGCGTTTGCCTATACGCTGGAACCATGGGAGTTGCGAATTGATCTGCGCGCCATGGAAGACTTCGATCCGTTGCTCGTCGATCGCCAGTTTGTCGGTGAGCTGTGGGTAGATCTCGCGGTAGTAATCGCTGGCGATGATGATCTTGTCGAAAACCAGCGCGCCCAGTTGCTGAGGGGCGTGGATCAACTTGCCGAACAGGCGCTGGCCCTGCTTCTGCTGGTTGTTATCGACGAAGCCGATCACCCGGTAGCGGCGGCGGTTGTACTTGTAGAAGTTGACCCCACCGGCGCCGGTACCGAATATCAGCACCCGCGCTTTCTGTTCAAACCCTGTCGACACATTGACCTCGTCTTGCTGGTGCAGCCTGAGCTAGATCGTCACCCGAGCGGTTCGCCCGCTCGGTAAAGGCGGTGACGCTAGCCATTGTTATTGATGATGTTGCCTTTGATCTGGGCAATGCCCTTGGCATTCAGGTCGCGTCGGGTCGTTACCGGTTGCAGCTCGCCCTGGATAACAGCATTGATGGTATCGATCGCGGTCTTGTCGGTGTTGCTTCGGGACTTGCCCAGCAGGTAGCGCAGCGACAGGCGGAACTGTTCCGACTCGTTGGCTACCGGCCTTGTACCGTGCAAGGTGCAGTTATGCCAGAGCCCAACGTAACCTGGCCCACCGGTCAATCGGTAATCCTGACAGGCCATCTGCTGCCCATGATCGTCGGCGTAGGTCCATTGGTCTTGGTCCTGATGCGCCAGCTGATGAGGGAACAACGTGGCGCCAAAACGGTGAGTGCCGGGCATCAAGTGCAGGGGTGAGTCGTTTTCGGTGACCTCGTGCAGGTACACATAGAGGGTCAGGAAGGTCGAAGGGTCGAGTTCCACCCGGCCCTGGGGCCAGTCGATGATGTCCTGATGAAAGTCGATCCCGCGGAAGTAGGTGATGTCGCGAAAGGGCTTTTTGATGTACGGCCCCAGGTTCGCCACATTCACATCGCGGATCTTTTCCCGCACCCAGTCCGGCAGCCACGAATCCGGTACGCCGCATACCGCTTTCTTGATCACCACTTCATAGTCGGCGCCGAGCACTTCATCGAGCACCGCGGTGAGGCGCGGATCCTGCTCGATGAACTGCAACTGCGGCTCGAAGGCATTGAGGAAGTTGAAGGTCTTGTTCGGGTTGGCGTTGAGGTGGTTTTCCTGGGCCAGGTATTCAGCCTCGTCCATGAACAGCCCGGCCCCGAAGGCCCGTGCGGCGACCATCTCGCGGTACAGCGCCTGCGTGCGATCAGCGTCCAGGATCTCGCCAAAGATGTGGGCGCCCTGGTCGATGAGGTTTTGGATACAGGTTTGCATGTTGCGCTCGTTTTGACTGTTGCTGTCTGTCTGCAAGGTATCGGCGTGGCTGGCCCAAAGTTGATGCCGCCCGGCTGATATTCCCGATGGAGTTTGCCGCAACCGGGGCTGGTGCGTGGCGCGAGCAAGGATATCGAAGGCTTTTGGCAACTATCTATAAGGGAACGCCAGAATCGGCCGATAACCTCATGGATGTTGTTGCAGGTCAAATGGCGGGGCCATGGACCGAGTGCCCGGTGAGAACGGACGGGCGCTCTTGCGGGTTGATGTAGAATGCATTGGTGGCCTGTGGCCATTATCGTTGTCCGGGTGCAACAAGGGTGACGACCTTGAGCGTGTCCTGCTGTTGCCGCGGGCTTCATCTTTTTTACGGGTCTGGAATCTTCGATGCTGGCGTACCACCAAAAAAGCTTTTTGATCGTCGATGATTTCTCGGATTTTCGCAGTTCTGTCCGGTCCATGCTGCGTGAGCTGGGCGTCAAGGACGTGGACACTGCCGATACAGGCGAGCAGGCGCTGCGCATGTGCGCGCAAAAGCGCTATGACTTCATCCTGCAGGATTACCACCTGGGCGACGGCAAGAAGAATGGGCAACAGGTGCTCGAAGACCTGATGACCGACAAGCTGATCAGCCATGAAAGCGTGTTTCTCATGGTCACCGCCGAGACCAGCCAATCGATGGTGCTCAGCGCCCTCGAGCACGAGCCGGACGCCTATCTGACCAAACCTTTCAACCGCTCCAGCCTGGCTCAGCGGCTGGAGCGGCTGCAGCAGCGCAAGTCGTTGCTCAAACCGATCCTGCAGGCGCTCGATCGCGGCAAGCCGCTCGAAGTGCTCAATGCCTGCATCGCCCTGTGCAAGCAGGATCCGCGCTATTCGCCGTTGTGCCTGCGCTACCGGGCCGATGCCCTGCGTGACATGAACCAGAACGAAGCACTGGAGCGGCTGTACGAAAGCATTCTGGCGGATCGCCCGTTGCCGTGGGCCTATGTCGGCCTGGGGCGTCTGCTGTTCAAGCGTGGCCAGGTGACCCAGGCCAAGGCCATCTACGAAAAGGCCTTGAAAGCCTTTCCGATGATGCCGGCGCTCTACGATGGCATGGCCGAAGTGCTGCTTGCCGAAGGAGACTCCAAGCGTGCCCAGAGTGTGCTGGAGGAGGCCGTGCGCCTGTCGCCGCTGGCCGTGCGCCGGCAAGCGCTGCTGGGCAAGCTGGCGATGACCAACGAAGACTTCGAGACCGCCTCCAGGGCCTATCGCCAGGCGGTATCGCAAGGTGCGCAATCGCGTTTCAAGGACCCGGAAAGCAACCTTGGCCTGGCGCATGCGCTGATCAGCAAGGGCAGTGAAAGGGGCCTGGATACCCGCACGCGCCTGGAAATCAACAGCACCCTGAGTGCGGTGGCCAAGGAAAACCCCAGCGATCCGGGGTTGCAGATTCGCGCCCGCCTGATGAAGGCCACCAGCCTGTTGCTCAACGATGCTGAAACGGCGGAAAAGCTCACTGAGCAGGCGATGTTGCGCCTGGACGGGATGGAACAGTTCATGAGCCCGGAAGCAGCGTTGCTGGTGGCCAAGCAACTGCAGATGCTGGGACAGGCCGATGCCGGCGCATCGATGCTGAAAAACTGTGCGGAAATCTACGGCGACGACCCGAAGGTGATGGAAGGCATCGCCAAGCTCACCGATGACCCGGCGATCCTCAACTCCGCCAACGCCGCGGCGGACATGAACCGCCAGGGTGTGCGCAGTTACAAGGCTGGCGCCCTGGGCGAGGCCCGGGACCTGTTCCGCCGGGCCCTGGCCATGCAACCGAAGAACATCAGTATTGCCCTGAACATGGCGCAGTCGTTATTGCACGGCACCGACATCACCCAGGATACGGCGCTGCTGGAAGAGTGCCGGACCTGCCTGAAAATGGTCGGCCTGATGCCCGATACCGACGCGCGTTATCCGCGCTATCAGAAGCTGCGAAGCAAGGCGTTTGGCGAATGAATACCCACGAACAGGCTCTCGACTTTTCCACGGTGATCGCCTCTACCGTGCATGACATGAAGAATTCCCTGACCCTGCTCATGCAAGCCCATGCCCAGTGGCTGGCAAGATTGCCACTGGCGCAGCAGGGCACGCCGGAGCAGGGCGTGATGGAGTTCGAGTTCGCCCATCTCAACGGCATGCTGGTGCAACTGCTGGGGCTCTACAAGCTGGGGGTCAATCAGTTGCCGGTGCAGCCGGGCTACCACGAACTGGATGACTTCATCGAAGCGCAATTGGTCAGCCATCAGGATGTGTTCGCCAGTCGTGGCATTGCCGCGACCTATGAAGTCGATCCTTTGACCCCCCTGGGTTTTTTCGATCGGGAACTGATCGCCTCGGTGCTGGCCAACTGCATCAACAACGCCATTCGTTATGCGCGCCATGCGCTGCTGGTCAGCGTGCACGATGAAGGCGGGCAGACGGTGCTGACCATCAATGACGATGGCGAGGGTTATCCGCAGCAGATGATCGATAACCAGGCCGACTACGTGCAAGGCATCAATCACAGCAGCGGCAGCACCGGCCTGGGATTGTACTTCGCCGGGCGCATTGCCGCGCTGCATCAGCGCAATGGTGTCTGCGGGCGTACCGAGATCCGTAATGGCGGGCCTCTGGGTGGTGGTGTGTTCAGTCTCTATCTGCCTTGAGATCGGCCTTGAAGCGGTTGCCAGGTTTGTAGGGGCTTCGCCGCATTTCGGCGGTGTGTCCGATCCCGAAGGCTTTTTGTTCGAGGCTGCTTGATATTCCGAACAGCCGGAGCCTATTTTGTACGGGTCGCCGTTCTCGGCTCGTACAACAACAAGGATTGAGTCATGACAACCGATGGCCGCAGTTCACTCGCGCAGCGATTGACGGGCATTGACGAGATTGAATGTGTCACTCCGGACCTGAACGGCGTGCCACGGGGCAAGGTGATGACCGCCGAGGGGTTCCTCGAAGGGCGGCGTCTGCAGATGGCCCGCGGGGTGCTGCTGCAATGCATCATGGGCGGCTATCCCCCCGCGCGTTTCTACGGCAGTGACGACGGCGACCTGGCGCTCAATGCCGACCCGCAACAGATTCACCGCCTGCCCTGGAGCTCGCAGCCGCGTGCGCTGGCGATTTGCGATGCGGATGAACTGAGTGGCGAAAGCTCGCGCCTTTCCACCCGCGGCCAGCTCAAGGAGGTCATCGCGCGGTACGCCGCTCGCGGCCTGGCGCCAGTGGTGGCGACCGAGCTGGAATTCTTCGTGTTTGCTCCCAATACCGATCCGACCCAGCCTTTCCAGCCACCCCTTGGCCTGGACGGTCGTCGCGAAGACGGGCATTCGGCGTTCAGTGTCAGTTCCAACAACGGCTTGCGGCCGTTCTTCAGTGAGGTCTACGCCTGCATGGCGGCCTTGGGCCTGCCGCGCGATACCTTCATGCATGAAATGGGCGTCAGCCAGTTCGAGATCAATCTGCTGCATGGCGATCCGCTGTTGCTGGCCGACCAGACCTTCCTGTTCAAGCACTTGCTCAAGGAAGTGGCACTCAGGCATGGCCTGACCGTGGTGTGCATGGCCAAGCCACTGGCGCACACGCCGGGCAGTTCGATGCATATTCACCAGAGCCTGGTCGAGTCGGCCAGCGGGCGTAACGTGTTCAGCGACGAGGCCGGAGAGCCGACCGCGATGTTCCGCCACTTCATTGGCGGGCTGCAGGCGGGCATGGCCGATTTCACTGCGCTGTTCGCCCCGAACGTCAACTCCTACCAGCGCCTGTGTCATCCTTACGCTTCGCCGAACAATGCCTGCTGGTCCCATGACAATCGGGCAGCGGGTCTGCGTATTCCGGCCAGCTCGCCGGTGGCGCGGCGGGTCGAGAACCGTTTGCCGGGCGCCGATGCCAACCCGTATCTGGCGATCGCCGCGAGCCTGGCGGCCGGTTTGCACGGCATCGAAAACGAGCTGGAACCGACGCCGGCGATTCAGGGTGAGTTTGCCGTGCCGGACAGTTTATCTTTGCCTTGTACCTTGCATGCCGCTCTCGAGCGTCTGAAACGTAGCCAGTTGGCCAAGGAATTGTTCGGCAATGAGTTCGTCGAAGGTTATGTCGCTTCGAAGACCATGGAGTTGACCAGTTTCTTTGATGAAATAACTCCCTGGGAGCGGCGCGTCTTGGCGGCCCAGGCTTAACCGAACCGTCGCAGTCGGGCCATCGTTCGGATGGCCCGGCACTCAATTCAAGGAGCCGCTCGGAACGCCGATGCGCCAAATCTGGAAATCCTTTCGAGCGCTATATTTCGCCTCGCTGATGATGTTGATCGGCTCGGGCCTACTCAGTACCTACCTGGCGTTGCGCCTGGCTGCCGATCATGTCGACGGGCTATGGGTGGGTGCCTTGATGGCGGCCAACTATTTCGGCCTGGTGCTGGGCGGCAAAATCGGCCATCGCCTGATTGCCCGGGTCGGCCATATCCGGGCCTACGCCACTTGTGCCGGGATCGTCGGCGCGGCGGTGCTGGGGCACGGCCTGGTGGACTGGTTGCCGGCCTGGCTGGTGCTGCGGATGATCGTCGGCCTGGGCATGATGTGCCAGTACATGGTCATCGAGAGCTGGCTCAACGAGCAGGCCGACGCCAAGCAGCGCGGGCTGGTGTTCAGCGGCTACATGATCGCCTCGTATCTGGGGTTGGTCCTGGGGCAGTTGATTCTGGTGATGCATCCGGCCCTCGGACCTGAGTTGCTGATGCTGGTGGCCCTGTGTTTTGCCCTGTGCCTGGTGCCGGTGGCCATGACCCGGCGTATTCACCCGGCGCCTTTGCATCCGGCGCCCATGGAACCGCGCTTCTTTATCAAGCGCGTTCCGCAGTCGCTGAGCACGGTGCTCGGGTCGGGACTGATAGTCGGTTCGTTCTATGGTCTGGCGCCGTTGTATGCATCCCAGCAGGGCTTGAGTACCGAGCAGGTCGGCCTGTTCATGGGCAGCTGCATTTTTGCCGGGCTGGTGGTGCAGTGGCCGCTGGGGTGGCTGTCCGACCGTTATGACCGGGCCCTGCTGATTCGCTGCTTTGCCTGCTTCCTGGCGGTCGTCGCCTTGCCGTTGGCGATCCTGCCCCAGGTGCCGCTGGAGGTGCTGTTCGCCTTGGGGTTCCTCTGTTCGCTGGTGCAGTTCTGCCTGTATCCGCTGGCGGTGGCGTTTTCCAACGACCATGTCGAAGGCGATCGACGGGTCTCATTGACCGCGATGCTGCTGGTGACCTATGGCGTCGGGGCCAGTATCGGGCCGTTGGTGGCGGGGGTGCTGATGAAGTTGTTCGGCAGCCAGATGCTCTATGCGTTCTTCAGTTTTTTTGCCCTGGTACTGGTCTGGCGCATTCGGCCGAAAGCCGTGACCAACCTGCATCAGGTCGATGATGCGCCGCTGCATCACGTGGCGATGCCGGACAGCATGTCCAGTTCGCCATTGGTGGCCGCGCTCGATCCGCGGGTCGACGAGCAGGTGGTGCAGGATCAGATGCAGCAGACCAGCACGCCGGAGGCCGAGTCCCCGGTCGCGAGCGAAGAAGCCGCGGATGAGGTTGAGGATCCAGTGGTGAAGCCGGATGAGCCGGGGCCGGACCAGTTCAGTGGGGCCAGGCCCTAGAAACAAAAAAAACGGGCAGTTGCCACAAGGGGCTGCCCGTTTTTTATCGGCCTGCGAATCTCAGAGGTCGTCTTTGTCGAAGCGTCGGGCTTCGCGTTGCAACTGATAGACAAAGCGCTCGACCTGGCGTTGAACCAGGCCGCTCATGTTGTGGAAGCGCACGCCGGCGAAAGTTGTGTCGATCTTCTCTTCGTAGTGCAGATAACGCAGTTCCACTGGCGCGGTCATGCTGCCGAAGGGCAGGGCGGCGATAAAACGCTCGTAGACCTGGCCTAGTTGCAGGCGGCTGGAGATGTCACCGTCGAAGCGCAGCTTGCAGCCGGTGGCGGAGATATCCAGCAGCTTGCCGGCGATCGGCGCCTTGAGTTTTTCGCCACCCAGCTCGATGTTGACCAGTTGCGCCAGCTTCAGGGCCGCGCGAAAGGCATTGCGGCGCTGGTGATAGACCACTTCGTCCGGCAGGGTGCCGCGGTAGCAGCGTCCGCCATTGGACTCGTCGATGGTTGGGATGCCGTTGCTTTCCCAGGCAATGCGCACGCCCTCGTGAAAACCTTCGACGCGAAACGGCTCGCCGGCGAGCATGAAGCGTTCGCCATCGCGGGGGATCATTTCGTCCAGGGCGATCATGTTGCTGTCGCGATCGATCTCGACCAGATAGCTTTGAAAGCGCTGGCTGCGTTCGTGGAAAGTGATGATCAGCGGGTCATGGCTGTCTTGCAGCAAGCGCAGCGTGGAGTTGATTTCCAAGGGGGTGGTGAGCACCTTGGGTGGCTGCGGCGCATCTTCTGCGTTTACGGCATTGAACACGGTTCATCAATCTCCAGACAAAATACGACTACATGCAAGAGCCAGCATTTTGCCAGCATGTTCCGCGACTTGATAGGGCGCGCTCATCTCTGGGGTCAAGCCTGGCTAAGCGGGCGAGGCTTGGCAAGCTTGGCGGTTGAGCCACGGGCATCATAGAGGGCTGGAGGCTCGCCACCGGTGAGGATTTTCAACTGATTGGCGGTGGTGGCCTGTTGAACCTGGATCGAGCGACCGTTGAGTTCGTTCGCCGCCTGGCAATCGGCAAGCATCTGGGTCAGCACGTCGCTTTGGGTTAACAATTGCTCGCCAACCGAAGAATGGATGGCCAGTTGTTCCAGGCCGGCGCGACTGGCGGGAAGATTCAGGCTGGCAAGGATTTCGCTGCGTTTGCGGCCATGCTGCTCGAGCAAAATGATCAGGGCTTGCTTCTGCGCAAGAATCTCTTCCAGCAGCGGCATGTCGCGACCGTGCAGGGCGAGGGATTCGGTGCGCAGCAATTCCAGCAATTGTTGAGCTGGAACAAAGTCGTCAGTGATCAGTTGCAGCAAATTAGTGTCGTGCATGTATGGCCTTGGGTTTTAAGCGTCCAAAAAACTGGCGCAGGCCTTATTGGCTAGCGCTGGGATTCGAAATTGAGCAGTTTGCTGGCTACACGGTTGCTGTCGACTTTATAGCTGCCATCGGCAATCGCTTGCTTCAACTCGGCCACGCGGGCGTTGTCGACGGCAGGCTGGTCGCGCAGCTTGTCAGTGATCTTCTGCAACTGTTGAGCCTCATTGCTGAGGTGTACCGACTCCCCGCTGGTGCTGGCCTGTTCGGCCGGAGCGTTCAGCGGCGCGGACTTGTCGGCGTCGCCGGTTTCCTTGCTGGCGCTGGTGCGCGTGCTACCGGTGAGTGAGGGAGAGCTGTTTAAACGGCTGAAATCGATGACCATGGTAAAAAAACCTCTGGGTATTTGGACGCTTGACTTGTTTTCGGCAATACCCCGGAAAACTTTAGGCTCAAATATCGATAAGCCCGCACGCGCCGCTATTGCCCTGCATGGGCCACAGTTTAGGGGGCAACAGTGCACAGCGCCAGTCGTCTACATGGCGACTTCCACCTGTCCCGGCGCGGTGATCCGCGCTTTGATGACCCGTTGTGAATTGAGGTTCTTGACCCGTATCTGCTCGCTCATGCCGCCATTGGACAAGGCTTCACCCGGCATTTTCACGTTCAGCGTGCCACTGCGGGCGGAGATCACCACCTGATCGCCCTTGCGCACCACTTCCGCCTGTTCCAGGTGAACCAGGGTGACGAGCTGGTCGGCGACCATGGGGCGGACAAGCTTCTGCCCGATGGCCTGGTCCACCGAGGTCAGATAACCCTGGTTGATCTGGCCGATATCGCGCTCGCGCAGCATCACGTCTTCGGGGCTGATGATGCCGGCGCGCTTGAGTGGCCGGGTGGTGGTCACCACTTCGCGGAACAGCTTGACCTGGGCGGGCACGAACACGGTCCAGGGCGAGACGCCGTCGCAGCGGACACGAACGGTCACGCGTCCCAGCGGTTGCGCCGGGCTTTCCAGGGTCGCTGTCAATTCCTTGTCGCAGTGCGGCATGCGCAGCCGCGGGTCGAGCTGATTGACCTGAATCTCGTAGCGCCCCGGGGTTTGACTGGTGGCTAAATAGTCTTCTACGGTGAATTCAAGAAACCCCTGAGTGACGCCGATAAGTAGATCAGGCAGGGTTACCGAGTCAGCAACGGCAGGATGGCCAGGGTTTAAAAAAAACAAAGCCGACAGCCCACACAGCAATCTGCGGTAGTTTGATGTCCGGCGTCGGGAAAATGTCGTTTTGGCGTTCATAACAGTTAAAAAGCAAGCGCCGTGCCGTTTAGCGATGAGCGCGCGTCGGAACTTAAGCTTTGGGGAGTCTGGGCATGGCTGGTGTAATGGATTCGGTTAACCAGCGCACGCAACTGGTAGGGCAGAATCGTCTTGAGCTGCTGTTGTTCCGTCTCGATGGGCAGCAGCTCTATGGGATCAACGTGTTCAAGGTTCGGGAGGTGCTGCAATGCCCCAAACTGACGTTGATGCCCAAATCCAGTCCTGTGGTGTGCGGTGTCGCGAATATTCGAGGGGCGACCATTCCGATCCTGGACCTGGCGATGGCCACCGGTTCAGGCGGGTTGCAGGATCTGAGCAACCCCTTTGTCATCATCACTGAATACAACACCAAGACCCAGGGGTTTCTGGTGCGGTCGGTCGAGCGCATCGTCAACATGAACTGGGAGGAGATCCATCCGCCACCCAAGGGGACGGGGCGCGATCATTACCTGACGGCGGTGACGCGGGTCGACAATCAGTTGGTGGAAATCATCGACGTCGAGAAGGTGCTGGCCGAGGTCGCGCCGACACCCGAGACCATTTCGGTGGGCGTGGTGGATGTCGAGACTCAGCACAAGGCTGTTTCGCTGCGGGTGCTGACGGTCGATGACTCGTCGGTGGCGCGCAAGCAGGTCACGCGTTGCCTGCAGACCGTGGGGGTCGAGGTGGTGGCCCTTAATGACGGTCGACAGGCGCTGGATTACCTGCGCAAGCTGGTCGACGAGGGCAAGAAACCTGAAGAAGAGTTTCTGATGATGATCTCCGACATCGAGATGCCGGAGATGGACGGCTACACCCTCACGGCCGAAATACGCAACGATCCACGCATGCAAAAGCTGCACATCATCCTGCATACTTCGTTGTCAGGTGTATTCAATCAGGCGATGGTGAAGAAGGTCGGTGCCGATGACTTCCTTGCCAAGTTTCGTCCTGATGACCTGGCATCCCGGGTTGTCGACCGGATCAAAGCAGCAGATAACAGCTAGGGATATCCATCCCTGGCGGTCACACGATTTAAGAGGCGGCATCATTGTCTACGGGTAATTTGGATTTCGAACAGTTCCGGGTGTTCCTGGAAAAAGCCTGTGGGATCTTGCTGGGCGAGAACAAGCAATATCTGGTGTCGAGCCGTCTCAACAAACTGATGGAACAGCAAGGCATCAAATCCCTCGGGGAGCTGGTTCAGCGCATCCAGAGCCAGCCGCGCAGCGGTTTGCGAGAGATGGTGGTCGACGCCATGACCACCAACGAGACCCTGTGGTTTCGCGATACCTATCCATTCGAGGTATTGAAGAACAAGGTCCTGCCGGAGGCGATCAAGGCCAGTCCCAACCAGCGCTTGCGCATCTGGTCGGCAGCCTGTTCCTCGGGCCAGGAGCCCTATTCGTTGTCCATGTCGATCGACGAGTTCGAGAAGGCCAACATGGGGCAACTGAAGATGGGGGTGCAGATCGTTGCCACCGACCTGTCCGGGACCATGTTGAACAACTGCAAGACTGGCGAGTACGACAGCCTGGCGATCGGTCGCGGTTTGTCGGCCGACCGCCTGCAGCGCTATTTCGATCCCAAGGGGCCGGGGCGCTGGGTGGTCAAGGCGCCGATCAAGAGCCGCGTCGAGTTCCGCTCGTTCAACCTGCTGGACAGCTATGCCAGCCTGGGCAAATTCGACGTCGTGTTCTGCCGCAATGTGCTGATCTACTTCTCCGCCGAGGTGAAGAAGGACATCCTGATGCGCATTCACAGCACCCTGAAACCGGGTGGTTACCTGTTTCTCGGGGCATCCGAAGCGCTCAATGGATTGCCCGACCACTATCAGATGGTCCAGTGCAGCCCTGGGATCATTTACCAGGCGAAGTAAGATTGTCGCTGATGAAAAGAGAGGCCTTCGGGCCTCTTTTTTATGCCCGCGATTCCTTTTGCGGCGCAGGGCGGCAATAGCGGCATTGCCGCTTTGCTGACGTTTCGCGGAAATGCCTTGCCGCTTTTCTGGCATTGCCGCTTTGCCGCTGCCCGCAAAGCCTTGATTTATGGGGTTTTGGTACTTGGCACGCAGCTTGCTATGTCCTGCTTACGAAAAATCTGGTCGAAGGTTTCCCAACATGAGCATCAGCTTCGATAAAGCGCTCGGCATTCATGAACAAGCCCTTGGCTTTCGCGCCAAGCGTGCCGAGGTGCTGGCCAACAACATCGCCAACGCCGACACCCCGAACTACAAGGCTCGGGATCTGGACTTCTCCGCCGTGCTCGCCGAGCAGAACGAGAAAGCCAAGAGCGGCACCTTTGCCCTGAACATGACCAACAGCCGGCACATCGAAGCTGAAGGCCTGAGCAGCGGCGACGAATCGCTGCTGTATCGCACGCCGATGCAGCCATCGATCGACCAGAACACCGTGGATGCCCAACTGGAACAGTCGAACTACGCCGAGAACTCGGTGAACTTCCAGGCCAGCTTCACGCTGCTCAACAGCAAATTCAAAGGGCTGGTGTCAGCCCTGCGCGGAGAGTAATCCATGTCCCTCGCCAGTGTTTTCAATATTGCCGGTAGTGGCATGAGTGCCCAGACCACTCGCTTGAACACCGTCGCCAGTAACATCGCCAACGCCGAGACAGTCTCCTCGAGCATCGACCAGACCTACCGTGCGCGCCACCCGGTGTTCGCCACCATGTTCCAGGGCGCGCAAAGCGGCGGCAGCCAGTCGCTGTTCCAGAATCAGGACGCGGCCGGTCAGGGCGTTCAGGTGCTGGGTGTGGTCGAGGACCAGAGCAACCTCGAGGCGCGTTACGAGCCTAACCATCCGGCCGCCGACGCCAAGGGGTATGTCTACTACCCCAACGTCAACGTGGTGGAAGAAATGGCCGACATGATTTCCGCCAGCCGCTCGTTCCAGACCAACGCGGAAATGATGAACACCGCCAAAACCATGATGCAGAAGGTCCTGACCCTCGGTCAGTGATAAGAGGCGACTCAGATGAGTGTTTCCGATAGCACCAGTGGCCTGACGCTCAAGGAGATCCTTGCGAACTCCTCGAAGAAGACCCCGACCACTAGCAATGATGGCCTGGCGGCGGCCACCAACAGCGTCAAGGGTAAAAATGAGCTGGGCAAGGACGCGTTCCTGAAGCTGCTGGTGACCCAACTGAAAAACCAGAACCCGCTGGACCCGCAGGACAACAGCGAGTTCGTTGCCCAGTTGGCGCAGTTCTCCACCCTGGAAGGGATCACCACCCTCAATACCTCGGTGAACTCCATCACTGGCAGCTACAAGTCGTCCCAGGCCCTGCAGGCTTCGTCCCTGGTGGGGCGTTCGGTGATCGTCCAGACCGGTGCCACCCAGGTCGATACCACCAAGAGCATGACTGGTTCGGTGACTGTGCCTACCGGCGTCAGCGGTGTCACCGTGACCATCACCGACAAGGATGGCAAGGCGGTCAAGACCCTCGACCTGGGCAGTCAGAAGGCCGGCAGCACCAGCTTTGTCTGGGACGGCACCAAGACCGACGGCACCAAGGCCGATCCGGGCAACTACACCTTCAAGGCCAGCACAACGATCGATGGCAAGGCGACCGACCTGGTCACTTACCTGCCGGCGACGGTCAACAGCGTCACCATCAGCCAGACCGGCGGTGAGCTGATGTTGAATCTCGCAGGACTGAGCAGCCCCGTGGCGCTCTCCAAAGTTCAAACCATTGGTATCTAGAGCCGACTAACGCGGCACAAGGAGTGGAATATGTCTTTTAATATCGGCCTTAGCGGTCTCTATGCTGCCAACAAGCAACTGGATGTGACCGGCAACAACATCGCCAACGTGGCGACCACCGGCTTCAAATCGTCGCGTGCCGAATTCGCCGACGTCTACTCGGCCACCAAGCTGGGCACCGGCAGCAAGACCGTGGGTAACGGCGTGCGTCTGGCCAACGTTTCCCAGCAGTTCGGCCAGGGCGACGTGAACAACACCGGCAACGTACTGGACATGGGTATCCAGGGTTCGGGTTTCTTCGTGCTGAGCGACAACGGCTCGCTGACCTACACCCGCGCCGGTACCTTCAAGACCGACAAGGACGGCTATATCACCAACACCGATGGCACTGCCCGCCTGCAAGGTTATGCGGTCGATGCCAATGGCAAGATCGTCAACGGCGTGCTGACCGACCTGCGCATCGACACCTCGAACCTGTCGCCGAAGCCCACCAGCTCGGTGTCCTCGACCATCAACCTGAACTCCACCGCGCCGATCATCGACCAGAGCGTGACAGGGTTTGCCTTCGATCCGACCAAGGTGGAAACCTACACCAAGCAGTTCAGCACACCGATCTATGACAGCCAGGGCAACGAGCACAAGCTGGACCAGTACATGGTGAAAACCGGTGCCAACACCTGGAAGACCTACACCCTGGTCAATGGTCGTAACCTCGATGGTTCCGCTCCGACCACCACCGGTGCTACCGCTCCAGTCGCATCGACCATGAATTTCGACTCCGCCGGCAAACTGGTTTCGGTCATCACGCCGCCTGCCACTACGCCTAATCCGGGCAACAACCTGACCCTGACGGGCTGGGTGCCTGGCACTGTGACCAATGGCGTGTGGAAGGCCAACGATGCCAGCGCCAATGCCGGCGGCGTGACCATCTCCATGACCAGCACCACGCAGTTCAACGCCGATACCGCGCGTTCGCTGCCGGTGCAGGACGGCTATGCCACTGGCCAGATCACCAACCTGACCATCGACGGCACCGGTACCCTGTTCGCCAACTTCAGCAACAGCCAGAACAAGGCAATCGGCCAGATCTCCCTGGCCAGCTTCACCAACGAACAAGGCCTGCAGCCGGTAGGCGGCACCAGCTGGAGAGAAACCTACGCTTCGGGCGTACCAGGCTACGATGCTCCCGAAACCGGCACCCTGGGTTCGATCGTGTCCAACTCCCTGGAAGAGTCGAACGTCAACCTGACCAACGAACTCGTGGACCTGATCAAGGCCCAGAGCAACTACCAGGCGAACGCCAAGACCATCTCCACCCAGAGCACCATCATGCAGACCATTATTCAGATGACCTGATAATGGCTGGCTGACAGCGCTTGAAAAAAGCCCCTCATCGCAGGGGCTTTTTTGTGCCCGCAAGTTTCATCGACCACGGCCCGCTTCCGTAGGGGCGAAGCTTGCTCGCGATGAGTCATTGACGCGCCGGTGGGGCGTCAGCCGATAGCGGCTGCCGGGGCTGCGGGCTGTGCTCGGACGCAATCTCGCGAGCCCGTCGCGGCTGCGGAGGATGGATAGGGCTGTTTTTCCCCGGGCAAAAGAAAACCCCCGGCAGGCAGGGCCTGTCGGGGGTTCGGATAAGCGCCGGAAGGCGCCTATCGGTTCAGCTTATTGACAAGCTTCGCAATCCGGCTCGTCGATGGCGCAAGCCTTCGGTACTGGGGCAGGACCGGCCGGAGCGGCCAGGACCGAGTCGTCACCGTGGTTGCCGCCGCTGGAAACAGCGTTCAGCTTGCCGGTGTTGATGGTCGACTTCTCGGTGCTGGTCGCGGCCAGGGCACGGAGGTAGTAAGTGGTTTTCAGGCCACGGTACCAGGCCATGCGGTAGGTCACGTCGAGCTTCTTGCCCGAAGCGCCGGCGATGTACAGGTTCAGCGACTGAGCCTGGTCGATCCACTTCTGGCGACGGCTGGCGGCGTCGACGATCCACTTGGTTTCCACTTCGAAGGCGGTCGCGTAGAGCTCCTTGAGTTCTTGCGGGATACGCTCGATCTGCTGCACGGAACCGTCGTAGTACTTCAGGTCGTTGATCATGACCGAGTCCCACAGGCCACGAGCCTTGAGGTCGCGAACCAGGTACGGGTTGATCACGGTGAATTCGCCCGACAGGTTCGATTTCACATACAGGTTCTGGTAGGTCGGTTCGATCGACTGCGACACGCCGGTGATGTTGGCGATGGTCGCGGTCGGAGCGATGGCCATGATGTTGGAGTTACGAATGCCTTTCTGTACACGGGCGCGCACCGGTGCCCAGTCCAGGGTTTCGTTCAGGTCGACATCGATGTACTTCTGGCCACGGGCTTCGATCAGGATCTGTTGCGAATCCAGCGGCAGGATGCCTTTGGACCACAGCGAACCCTGGAACGTCTCGTAGGCGCCACGCTCGTCGGCCAGGTCGCAGGAAGCCTGGATCGCGTAGAAGCTCACCGCTTCCATGGACTTGTCGGCGAATTCGACGGCAGCATCGGAACCGTAAGGGATGTGCTGCAGGTACAGCGCGTCTTGGAAGCCCATGATCCCCAGGCCGACCGGACGGTGCTTGAAGTTGGAGTTCTTCGCCTGCGGTACCGAGTAGTAGTTGATGTCGATCACGTTATCGAGCATGCGCACAGCGGTGTTCACGGTGCGTTGCAGCTTGGCGGTGTCCAGCTTGCCGTCGACGATGTGGTTCGGCAGGTTGATCGAGCCCAGGTTGCAAACGGCGATCTCGTCCTTGTTGGTGTTCAAGGTGATCTCGGTGCACAGGTTCGAGCTGTGGACCACGCCCACGTGCTGCTGCGGGCTGCGCAGGTTGCATGGGTCCTTGAAGGTCAGCCAAGGGTGGCCGGTTTCGAACAGCATGGACAGCATCTTACGCCACAGGTCTTTGGCCTGGATGGTCTTGAACAGCTTGATCTTGCCGTATTCGCACAGGGCTTCGTAGTACTCGTAGCGCTCTTCGAAGGCCTTGCCGGTCAGGTCGTGCAGGTCCGGCACTTCCGATGGCGAGAACAGGGTCCACTTGCCGTCGTCGAAGACGCGCTTCATGAACAGGTCAGGGATCCAGTTGGCGGTGTTCATGTCGTGGGTACGACGACGATCGTCACCGGTGTTCTTGCGCAGCTCGATGAACTCTTCGATGTCCATGTGCCAGGTTTCCAGGTAGGCACATACAGCGCCTTTGCGCTTGCCACCCTGGTTCACGGCTACGGCGGTGTCGTTTACCACTTTCAGGAACGGCACGACGCCCTGGGATTTACCGTTGGTGCCCTTGATGTAGGAACCCAGCGCGCGCACTGGAGTCCAGTCGTTGCCCAGGCCACCGGCGAATTTCGACAGCATGGCGTTGTCGTGGATGGCGCCGTAGATGCCCGACAGGTCGTCCGGCACGGTGGTCAGGTAGCAGCTCGACAGTTGTGGGCGCAGGGTGCCGGCGTTGAACAGGGTCGGAGTCGAAGCCATGTAGTCGAAGGACGACAGCAGGTTGTAGAACTCGATGGCACGGTCTTCTCTCTGCTTCTCTTCGATCGCCAGGCCCATGGCCACGCGCATGAAGAAGATCTGCGGCAGTTCGAAACGCACGCCGTCCTTGTGGATGAAGTAGCGGTCGTACAGGGTCTGCAGGCCCAGGTAGGTGAACTGCTGGTCGCGCTCGTGGTTGATCGCCTTGCCGAGTTTTTCCAGGTCGAAGTCGGCCAGCACAGGGTTCAGCAGTTCGAACTCGATGCCTTTGGCGACGTAGGCCGGCAGTGCCTTGGCGTACAGGTCGGCCATCTCGTGGTGAGTGGCGCTCTCGGCCACTTCCAGGAAGCTCAGGCCTTCGGCGCGCAGGGTGTCCATCAGCAGGCGGGCAGTCACGAACGAGTAGTTCGGCTCACGCTCTACCAGGGTGCGGGCGGTCATCACCAGGGCGGTGTTGACGTCCTTGAGCGCTACGCCGTCGTAGAGGTTCTTCAGGGTTTCGCGCTGGATCAGGTCGCCGTCGACTTCTTCCAGGCCTTCGCAGGCTTCGGTGACGATGGTGTTCAGGCGGCCCATGTCCAGAGGCGCGAAGCTGCCGTCGGTGCGGGTGACGCGGATCGACGGGTGAGCCTGCACCGGCTCTTCGCTTGGCGTGCGGGTGGCGCGCTCCTTGGCGCGCGAGTCACGGTAGATCACGTAGTCGCGGGCAACTTTCTGCTCGCCGGCACGCATCAGGGCCAGTTCGACCTGGTCCTGGATTTCTTCGATGTGGATGGTGCCGCCCGAAGGCATGCGACGCTTGAAGGTGGCGGTGACCTGCTCGGTCAGGCGAGCGACGGTGTCGTGGATTCGCGACGAAGCGGCAGCGGTGCCGCCTTCAACTGCGAGAAACGCTTTGGTGATGGCGACGGTGATTTTGTCATCGGTGTAAGGAACGACAGTGCCGTTACGCTTGATCACTCGCAGTTGGCCAGGCGCGGTGGCAGACAGATCCAGGTTGGAATCGGCAGCCTGCGGCGCTTTGGCCTGCGGGTTCTCGCGAGTTGTGTCGGTTTGCATGGGTGTCTCCACGTTCTCTATGTTTGTTTGGGCACCCTTTGGGTGCCCACCGTTCCGTCCTGAAGCACTACAACCGGCGCACGCCGGGCATAACGACTTCGGGACAGTTCAGGAAGGGGGGCTGTTGGCGCCGCTTCCATGCCGAAGTCATAGGTCGCGAGCCTGGGGCTCGTGACCGTATTCCTGGTGGGTGACAGTCATGTACTGCAACACCCGTACCGTTTTCCTCGCCGTAGGCTGGAAAACCGCAGCCATCCGCACGCGCGGTTTGGCTTCTGAAAATCCGATTGGTTCAACCAAAGAAGTGCAAGAAAAGCGCTTGAGTTTCTTGTCTGATTTGTGTTTGGTTTTTGGCCTGAAACCCTAGATGTAGGGTTTTTTTGCGGCCGAGCTACAAGATAATGCGTTTTTGGGGGTGATTGCAACGTACAGCCTGTGGATAAGGTTGTGCGTAAATTGTGTATGAGGCGAGTAAACCTCACGCAGGCCGCAGCAGGGCTGGATCCTACCGTTTGTCACTGTTTTCTACCCTGCAAAACTGCCCGGGGCGGATTTTTGCGGGCGCGAACCCTATCACAAAAAAACGCCTTTACCGAGCGTATTCAGCGCCTTGTGTTCACGGCCTTTGCCGTTGCTACAATCGGGCCTTCGATGCATCGTTTTATCCATCTCACATTACAAAAAGACGGGCGGATTCTTCCGGAGCCCATACCTGGCAAGCAGAGGTCACCGTGGAGCAAGAAGCGTGGCAGATATTGATCGTCGAGGACGATCAGCGACTGGCCGAGTTGACCTGTGAATATCTGCAGAGCAACGGACTGCGCGTCGCCATCGAGGGCAATGGCGCCCTGGCCGCGGCGCGGATCATTGCCGAACAACCCGACCTGGTGATCCTCGACCTGATGCTGCCCGGCGAGGATGGCCTGAGCATTTGCCGCAAGGTCCGCGATCGATACGACGGGCCGATCCTGATGCTGACCGCGCGCACCGACGACATGGACCAGGTGCTGGGGCTGGACACCGGTGCCGACGATTATGTGTGCAAGCCGGTCCGTCCGCGTCTGTTGCTGGCCAGGATCCAGGCCCTGTTGCGGCGCAGCGAACCCGTGGATGGCGCCGCGCCGGAGAAATCCCGGCGTCTGCAATTCGGTCCGCTGGTGGTGGACAGCGCCTTGCGCGAAGCCTGGTTGCACGATGCCGGTATCGAGTTGACCAGCGCTGAGTTCGACCTGCTCTGGCTGTTGGTGGCCAACGCCGGGCGCATTCTGTCCCGCGAGGAAATCTTCACCGCCCTGCGCGGCATCGGCTATGACGGCCAGGACCGCTCCATCGATGTGCGCATCTCACGGATCCGCCCGAAAATCGGCGACGACCCGGAACACCCGCGGCTGATCAAGACCATCCGCAGCAAGGGTTATCTGTTCGTCCCCGAAGCCGCTGCCGACCTGTCGCCGTGAACTCCATATTCCTGCGCATCTACGGCGGCATGTGCGCCGCGCTGATTCTGGTGGCGCTGTTGGGCGTGCTGGCGCTGCACCTGCTCAACCAGGTGCGCAGCGAGCAATACCGCGAGCGCCTGGCCCACGGCACGTTCTCGCTGATGGCCGACAACCTGCAACCGATGAGCGAAATCGAGCGCCGCCGCGCCCTGGCGGTGTGGGAGCGCTTGTTGGGCATTCCGCTGACCCTGCAAACTTTCACCCAGACCGGCCTCGACCTCGGGCAGCGCAACCGCGTGCTGCGCGGCCAGGCCCTGGTGGAGCAGACCGGGCCTTACGCGGCGCGGGTCTATCGCCTGGTCAGCGAGCCGGAACAGCTGTTGCTGACCGGTGAGGTGCAGCAGATCAGCGAACAGTTGGCGCGGGCGACTATCTATCTGCTGGCCGACGAGCTGGTGCGCTTTTCGGTGGCCGAGCAGCCAGAGCGCCTGGCGGCGTTGAAAAAGGACAAGGGCTTTGGCTTCGACATGCACCTGGTCACCCAGGACGACGCGGACATGGACGAGGACCAGCGTCGCCGGGTTGCCGAGGGCGATACGGTGATGGCCCTGGGCAAGGGCGGCGATTCGATCCGCGTGTTCGCGGGCATGGTGGGCACGCCCTGGGTCCTGGAAATAGGCCCGCTGTACCAGATGAATCCCTACCCGCCGCAGTGGCTGGTGTTGATCGCGGTGCTGGGCCTGAGCCTGATCGGCCTGATCGTCTATTTATTGGTGCGTCAGCTGGAGCGGCGTTTGCGTGGCCTGGAATCGGCGGCCACGCGCATTGCCAAGGGCAGCCTGGAAGCCCGGGTGCCGGCCGGTGGCGCCGACTCGGTGGGGCGACTGGCGGCGGCCTTCAACGGCATGGCCGAGCACTTGCAGCGCTTGCTGGCGATCCAGCGCGAACTGGTGCGCGCGGTCTCCCACGAGTTGCGCACGCCGGTGGCGCGCCTGCGCTTCGGCCTGGAGATGATCGGCTCGGCGACGACCCCCCAGGCCCGGGACAAGTACATGGAGGGCATGGACAACGATATCCAGGACCTCGACCGGCTGGTGGACGAAATGCTCACCTATGCGCGGCTGGAGCAGGGTTCGCCGGCGCTGAATTTCCAGCGCATCGACCTGGACGCGTTGATCAACCAGGTGATCAGCGAGCTGGCGCCGTTGCGCGCGCAAGTCAAAGTGCAGCGTGGCTCGTGCCTATCCGCGGCGGATTGCGATGGCGCCTGGGTCGAGGCCGAGCCGCGCTATCTGCATCGGGCGTTGCAGAACCTGGTGAGCAACGCCATGCGCCACGCCGAGTCGCAGGTGCTGGTCAGTTACCAGGTGGGGCAGATGCGTTGCCGGGTCGACGTCGAGGACGATGGCCCGGGGGTTCCGGAAAGCGCCTGGGAGCGGATCTTCACCCCGTTCCTGCGCCTGGATGACAGCCGTACCCGCGCTTCGGGCGGTCACGGGTTGGGTTTGTCGATCGTGCGGCGGATCATTCACTGGCACGACGGCCGCGCGTTGATCGGCAGGAGCAAGACCCTCGGCGGCGCCTGCTTCAGCCTGAGCTGGCCACGGCATCAGGATAAAGGTTGAGGGCCTGCGCTCAGGTTCGTCCGGGCATCAGGCCCGGATGCTGACCAGGCTCAGCAGTTGCCCGTCCTGCAGGGCGAATTGCGCGTCCAGTTCACTGCCATTGCGCCATTCGCCGGACAGGTCGGTCAGCAGGCGCAGGCGGACCTGGCCACTGGCCGTCCACTCCAAGACTTCGGCGTGTTCGAAATAGAAGCGTTGCTGGACGATCGGGTACAGTGCCTTGAACAGGCTTTCTTTCACCGAAAAGGTCAGGGTGACCCAGAGCGCCAGTTGCTCGCGCGGGGCGGCGGCCATGCGCTGCATTTCGGCCGGGATGAGGATTTCCCCCGCCAGGCGCTCCGCCCGTTCAATGTTGAGCAGGTTCTCCAGGTCCATGCCGAGCCCGCGCCAATGCTCCTTGCGCGCGACGATCGCCGCGGCACGCCCGGTGCTGTGGGTGATCGAGCCGCTGATGTGCGCTGGCCAGACCGGCGCCCGGTCCTCGCCGATCGGCGGAATGCAGTCCAGGCTATCCAGGCGTTGCAGGGCAGCGCGGGCGCAGAGGCGACCGGCGAGAAACTCGGCCTGCCGTTTCGCCACCGAACGTTGAATGCTCGCGGGCGGCTCGATGGCGCTGAGCTGGAAGTCGTCGCTGGCCAGGCGCGAGGCATCAAAATGGGTACCGAGCAGGACGGTGTCCGGCAGGGCATCGGGCAGCGGCCACTGGTCGTCGAGTGGGGTGCAGCAGGCGGGGAGGGTAGGGATGAGATTCATGCCAGGCATTTTGCCGGGTTGTAAGGCTGGAGGGTAGCCTGGCAACCGTCGGCCTCGATGCCGCTGTCCCGGGAGTTGAGGCCCCCGGGGCGGTCGGTGCGGGATCAGTTGAACAGTTTCTTGAAGAGCGCCTGCATGTCCGCCCACGAGCGTTCATCGGCGGCCTTGTTGTAGCCGATGTCCAGCCCGCCATGTTCGCCGTGGCTCATGCGGTCGGCATCCGGATTGCTGAAGCTGTGCTTGGCGCCCTCGAGGTTGACGAACTGGTAGTCGGCGCCGGCCTTGTCCATTTCTGCCTTGAAGGCGCTGACGTTATCGGCGGTGACCATGCTGTCGAGGGCGCCGTGCTCCACCAGGATTTTCGCCTTGACGCTGCCCGGGGTGGCCGGCGTGTTGGTGACCAGGGCTCCATGGAAACTCACCACACCAAGCAGCGGCAGGCCCTGGCGCGCCGCGTCCAGCACCACCTTGCCGCCGAAGCAGTAGCCGATCGCGGCCAGCTTGTCCGGGGCGGTCTGCGGTTGTTTCTTCAGCAGGTCGAGCCCGGCCTTGAAGCGCGCGCTGGCGGCGGCACTGTCTTTGGAGGCGGCCTGCATGAAGGCCATGGCGTCTTTCGGGTGCTCGGTGTTCTTGCCGTCGCCATACATATCGATGGACAGGGCGCTGTAGCCCAGGGCCGCAAGATCCCGGGCCCGGCGTTTGGCGTAGTCGTTCAGGCCCCACCATTCATGCACCACCACTACCCCCGGGCGTGGCCCTTTCAACGCGTCGTCATAGGCGTAGTAGCCGATGAGCCGGGTACCGTCGGGGCTCTGGTAGGGGATTTCCTGGGTCTTGATGGCCGCCTGGCTCATTGCGCAGAAGGTCAACAACAGGCAAGCAAAAAGTGCGCGCATAGTCCGTTCTCCTTTAAAAGACTGCCAAACAGCCTAGTCGATTTGATTCAGCCGAGGTTCAGAGTGTGTTCAGGGGGAGTTCAGGGCGGGGTCGGTAGTCTGGCCCCGTACCCAAAAACACATAGCGAATGAGGAAATACCCCCATGACTACTTTCAAGAAGATGATCCTGGCCTTCACTGTTCTCGGCGCCAGCGCTGTCGTCCAGGCCGCTGACAGCAACTTCGCCAGCCTTACCTACGGCCAGACCAGCGACAAGGTGAAGAAGTCCAGCCTGCTCAACAGCAACCTGAACAACCCGAACGCCGACGGTGTGATCGGCAAGGACAACACCTGGGGCGTGCGCCTGGGTCAGCAGAATGACCAGCACCGCTACTACGCCACCTACGACAATGTTTCCGGTTCCCACAATGGCATTAAACTGCGCCAGGAAAACCTGCTCGGCAGCTACGATGTGTTCCTGCCAGTGACCAGCAGCACCAAGCTGTTCGGCGGCGGCACCGCAGGCCTGACCAAGCTGACCCAGGATTCCCCAGGCTTCAGCCGCGACAGCGATATCGGTTATGCCGTCGGCGTGCAGGCCGGTGTCCTGCAGCAGGTTTCACAGAACACTTCGGTCGAACTGGGTTACCGTTACCTGCGCAGCAATGCCAGCACCGAGATGAGCGAGCGCAGTGGCAGCAAGCAGGGTTCGCTGAGCCTGACCAGCAGCGCCCAGACGTACCTGTCGGCCAACTACGCTTTCTAAAATACCGTCCTGGTTCTGACCGCGCCGGATCTGCCAAGGCAGGATCCGGCGTTGCCATGTATACGATCAGGGCGCCTGAGCGCCCTTGGAGATGTCGAATTTTGCCTGGGAGAGCTGTATGAAACTGCTCGTCGTTGAAGATGAGGCGCTGCTGCGCCATCACTTGCAAACCCGCCTCACGGACAGCGGTCATGTGGTCGAGTCCGTGGCCAATGCCGAGGAGGCGCTGTATCAGACCGAGCAGTTCAACCATGATCTGGCGGTGATCGACCTGGGCCTGCCGGGCATGGGCGGGCTGGACCTGATCCGCCAGCTGCGCTCGCGGGGCAAGGCGTTTCCGATCCTGATCCTGACGGCTCGCGGCAACTGGCAGGACAAGGTCGAAGGGCTGGCCGCCGGTGCCGACGACTATGTGGTCAAGCCCTTCCAGTTCGAGGAACTGGACGCGCGCCTGAATGCGCTGCTGCGCCGCTCCAGCGGGTTCACCCAATCGACCATCATCGCCGGCCCGTTGCTGCTCGACCTGAATCGCAAGCAGGCTTCGCTCGACGAACAGCCGCTGGCGCTGACCGCCTACGAATACCGGATTCTCGAGTACCTCATGCGCCACCATCAGCAGGTGGTGGCCAAGGACCGCTTGATGGAACAGCTGTACCCGGACGATGACGAGCGCGATCCGAACGTGATCGAGGTGCTGGTCGGTCGCCTGCGGCGCAAGCTGGAAGGCCCTTCGGGCTTCAAGCCCATCGATACCGTGCGTGGCCTGGGTTATCTGTTCAACGAGCGCTGCCGATGATTCGATCGTTACGCCTGCGCCTGATGCTGGCGGCCACGACGCTGGCGGTGCTGTTCATGCTGGCGTTGTTGCCGGCCATGCAAGGCGCGTTCAGCCTGGCGCTGCAGGATTCCATCGAGCAGCGCCTGGCTTCCGATGTGACCACGCTGATCTCGGCGGCCCGGGTCGAGAACAATCACCTGCAAATGCCGGCGCAACTGCCGGACGAGCGTTTCAACCTGACCGACAGCCGTCTGCTGGGCTACATCTATGACCGGGAGGGGCGGTTGGTCTGGCGTTCCAAGGCGACCCAGGAAGAGAACATCAACTACAAGCCGCGTTATGACGGCCGCGGCAATGAGTTCGCGCGTATCCGCGAAGCCAATGGCCAGGAGTTTTTCGTCTACGACGTCGAGGTCAAGCTGCTCGGCGGTAAGAGCGCGGCGTTCAGCATCGTTGCCTTGCAGCCGGTGCGTGAGTACCAACTGACCCTGGAAGGGGTGCGGGAAAACCTCTACCTCGGTTTTGGCGCCGCGTTGCTGGTGCTCCTGGCGCTGCTCTGGCTCGGCCTGACCTGGGGCCTGCAGGCCTTGCGCCGGCTGAGCCAGGAGCTGGACGAAATCGAAAGCGGTACCCGGGAAAGCCTCAGCGAAGAACATCCGCGCGAGCTGTTGCGCCTGACCGGCTCGTTGAACCGCCTGTTGCACAGCGAGCGCGAGCAGCGCAGCCGTTATCGCGACTCCCTGGACGATCTGGCCCACAGCCTGAAAACCCCGCTGACGGTGTTGCAAGGGGTCAGCGAGGACATGGCCCTGCGCCCTCAGGACCGCGAACAGGCCTGGGTGCTGCAGACCCAGATCGAACGCATGAGCCAGCAGATCAGCTACCAGCTGCAACGCGCCAGCCTGCGCAAGAGCGGCCTGGTGCGTCACCAGGTGCGTCTGCGACCGGTGCTGAAAAGCCTGTGCGACACCCTGGACAAGGTCTATCGCGACAAACAGGTGCGGGTCTCGTTCGACCTGCCGGAGCGCTGCTATGTGCCGATCGAGCATGGGGCCTTGCTCGAGTTGCTGGGCAACCTGCTGGAGAACGCCTATCGCCTGTGCCTGAGCGAAGTGCGCATCAGTGTCCGCCAAGACCTTCACGGCGCGCAGTTGTGTGTCGAGGACGACGGGCCCGGTGTGCCGCCGGACCAGCGGGCGCGGATTCTCCAGCGTGGCGAACGGCTGGATCGCCAGCATCCGGGGCAGGGGATCGGCCTGGCGGTGGTCAAGGACATCATCGACAGCTACGGTGCCCAGCTGACCCTTGGCGATTCCACCCTGGGCGGGGCGGCGTTCCGCATTCACTTTCCGGCGATCTGACCGGCGCGCTCAGGTTTCCTGGGCGCGGTAGGCGCCGGGCGTCAGCCCGGTCCACTTCTTGAACGCGCGGTGAAAGGCCGAGGGCTCGGAAAAGCCGGTCTGCTCGGCGATCTGTTGCAATGACAGGTCGGCCCGACGCAGATGGTAGATGGCGATATCGCGCCGCAACTGATCCTTCAATTCCTGAAAGCTCGTACCTTCTTCGCGCAAGTGCCGGCGCAGCGTCTGCGGGCTGATGTGCAGGTGCTGGGCAATGCTTTCCAGGTCCGGCCAATGGTTGCTGTCGCGGCTGAGCAGGCGGCGCAGCTGGCTGCTCAGGCTGTCGCCGTCGTCCGGGCGGGCCAGCAGGTCGGCGGGGGAGCGCTCGAGAAAGTGCTTGAGGGTTCGTTCGTCCTGCAGCAGCGGCATGCTCAGGTAGCGGCTGTGGAACAGCAGGCTGCTGCAGTCGCGGGAAAACACCAGGGGGCAGGGGAACAGCAGGTCGTATTCATTGCCGTGCTCGGGTTTCGGGTAGCTGAAACAGGCCTGTTCCAGGCGGATGCGCTGGCCGATCAGCCAGCTGCCGAGGCGATGCCAGATCACCAGCAGGCTCTCGCTGAGAAAGTGGTCCGGGTCCCACAGCCCTGCGTCGTCCAGGCTCAGGCGGGTCATTTCCCCTTCGCGCGTCAGGCTCAGCCGCGGTGCCTGGGGGAACAGGCTATAAAACAGCAGGCCGCGCTGCAGGGCCTTCTCCAGGTTGCTGCAGTGGATCAGGGCGTGGCACATCATGGCGAAGGTGCCGCGCTTGCTCGGGCCGTCGCCGAATCCCAGGTACTCGTCATCGAGGACTTGCCAGAGCTGTTGCAGCAGGTTGGCGAACTGCTCGGGGGCGATACGGGCCTTGGGTTCGTTCAACAGTTCGAGGCTGATGCCCAGGGTCTGCAGCAACTCCGAATAGTCGTAGCCCCGCCGGCGGGCCCCGCCCAGGGCGGCGCGGGCGAAATGACTGGCGATGGTGCGTTGGCGCATGAAGGTTGATCCGTCCATTAAGTGGCGGATGTTAACAGCCGCCAGCGACTGGGCAAGGCGGATATCCGCCAAATTGTAGGACGAGGGCCGGATGATGGGCGGAAATCCGCCACTTCGTGTGGGGCGGGGAGAGCGAAGGGCGAGCGCAAACCCGGATGTCCAAAGGCCTTCAGGGTTTTTTGGCAAGCTGGCACGGGCTTTGCGATAGCGAGCGAGGAGAAGGGAGCAGCGAAAGATGTTCCCCGCAGCTCTACACAACAAATCCCTCCAGTGCAGGAGGGTTCGCACTTTAGGCGTCGTGTGCATCGATGGATGGTGTGCAACGGTGCTCTTGAGGAACTTTGCAATGACGACTCGTCAGCCACTGTACAAATCCCTGTATTTCCAGGTGATCGTTGCCATCGCTATCGGCATCCTGCTCGGTCACTTCTACCCGCAGACCGGTGTGGCCCTCAAGCCCCTGGGTGACGGGTTCATCAAACTGATCAAGATGGTCATCGCGCCCATCATCTTCTGTACCGTCGTCAGTGGTATCGCCGGCATGCAGAACATGAAATCGGTGGGCAAGACCGGTGGCTACGCGCTGTTGTACTTCGAAATCGTTTCGACCATCGCCCTGCTGATCGGCCTGGTCGTGGTCAACGTCGTGCAGCCGGGCAACGGCATGCACATCGATGTGTCCACCCTGGATGCCTCGAAAGTGGCGGCCTACGTCACCGCCGGCAAAGACCAGAGCATCGTCGGCTTCATCCTCAACGTCATTCCGAATACCATCGTCGGCGCCTTCGCCAACGGCGACATCCTGCAAGTGCTGATGTTCTCGGTGATCTTCGGTTTCGCCCTGCACCGCCTGGGTGCCTACGGCAAGCCGGTGCTGGACTTCATCGATCGCTTCGCCCACGTGATGTTCAACATCATCAACATGATCATGAAGCTCGCGCCGATCGGTGCGCTGGGTGCCATGGCCTTCACCATCGGCGCCTACGGCGTGGGTTCGCTGGTGCAGTTGGGCCAGCTGATGATCTGCTTCTACATCACCTGCGTGCTGTTCGTGCTGGTGGTGCTGGGCGCCATCTGCCGTGCCCACGGTTTCAGCGTGCTGAAGCTGATCCGCTACATCCGTGAAGAGCTGCTGATCGTGCTGGGCACTTCCTCGTCGGAATCGGCCCTGCCACGCATGCTGATCAAGATGGAACGCCTGGGCGCGAAGAAATCGGTAGTAGGTCTGGTGATCCCCACCGGTTACTCCTTCAACCTCGACGGTACGTCGATCTACCTGACCATGGCGGCCGTGTTCATCGCCCAGGCGACCGACACCCATATGGATATCACTCACCAGATCACCCTGCTGCTGGTGCTGCTGCTGTCTTCCAAAGGTGCTGCGGGCGTGACCGGTAGCGGCTTCATCGTGCTGGCGGCAACCCTGTCGGCCGTGGGGCACCTGCCGGTGGCCGGCCTGGCGCTGATCCTGGGTATCGACCGCTTCATGTCCGAAGCCCGCGCGCTGACCAACCTGGTAGGTAACGCGGTAGCCACCGTAGTGGTCGCCAAGTGGGTCAAGGAGCTGGACGAAGACCAGCTGCAGGCCGAGCTGGCTTCCGGTGGCCGTGCTATCAGCGACACCCGCGAAGAAGATGACCTGGGCGTTGCCGAAGGCCCAACCCCGACGACCGTGAAGTAACTTCACCGCGTCGATGAAAAAACCCGCTCCGGCGGGTTTTTTCATACCCGGGGTTTGAGCGCAACGGTCAGCCCGGGTGACGCTTGCGGTGATTGCCGGCCCTTGAGGCGCTGCCTACTCTGTGGGCAGTCAATCGGCAAGGGAGAGTGCTCATGCAAGGGCCACTGGCGTCACTCAAGGTACTGGATTTCTCCACGCTGCTGCCGGGGCCGTTCGCCTCCTTGCTGCTGGCGGACATGGGTGCCGAGGTGCTGCGCATCGAATCGCCGACCCGCATGGACCTGCTGCGGGTGCTGCCGCCCCACGATCAGGGCGTCTCCGCCAGCCATGCCTACCTCAATCGCAATAAACGCAGCCTGGCGCTGGACCTCAAGCAGCCCGAGACGCTGGAGGTGATCCGCCAACTGGTGCTGGAGTACGACATCGTGCTGGAGCAGTTCCGCCCCGGGGTGATGGAGCGCCTGGGGCTGGGCTACGAGGCGTTGAAGGCGCTCAACCCGAAGCTGATCTATGTCTCGATCACCGGTTACGGGCAGACCGGCCCGTATCGGGAGCGCGCCGGCCACGACATCAATTACCTGGCCCTGGCGGGCCTGGCCAGCTACACCGGACGCAAGGACAGCGGGCCGCTGCCCCTGGGCATCCAGGCGGCGGATATCGCCGGAGGTTCGCTGCATGGGGTCATTGGCCTGCTGGCGGCGGTGGTTGCCCGCCAGCACAGCGGCCTGGGGCAGCACCTGGACGTGAGCATGACCGATTGCGTGTTCAGCCTGAATGCCATGGCCGGGGCCGGCTACCTGGCGTGCGGGATCGAGCCCGCGGCGGAGCAACAGGTGCTCAATGGCGGCAGCTTCTATGACTATTACCGCAGTCGGGATGGCCGCTGGCTGTCGGTGGGCAGCCTGGAACCACCGTTCATGCAGGCGCTGTGCAAGGCCCTGGGGCGTCCGGAACTGGCGGCCCAGGGACTGTCACCGCAGCCGGAGCAACAGCAGGCGCTCAAGCAGGCCTTGCAGGTCGAGTTCGAGAAGCACGATTTCACCGAGCTCTGCGAATTGTTTGCCGGGGTCGATGCCTGCGTCGAACCGGTGCTGGGCCTGGCGGAGGCGGTCGCTCATCCGCAGTTGCAGGCGCGACAGCTGGTCAGCCAGGTGCCGCGTGGCGATGGCAGCTACCAGGCGCAGATGGCCTGTCCGTTGAAGTTTTCCCAGGGGCTGCCGGAGCCGCGGCATATCGGGGCGGAGCTGGGCGCGCATAGTGACCAGGTGCTGGCCGAGCTGGGTTACAGCACACAGCGCATCGCTGAGCTACGCCAGGGCCGGGTCATCCTGTAGGGCCGGATTCACTCCACCCGCATCTCACCGCTGAACACCAGGGTGTGTCGGCAGCGCCGGCACAGATAACGCCGGCCCTGGGCGACCAGGCGGTGACGTTGGGCGGAAAACGGGAAGTCGTTGTCGCAGGGGCAGCGGTAGATGTAGCGCGTCACGCTGCGACGCTGGATCTCGTAGGTGTGGCAGCGATTGGGCGGCAGTTCGTACACCCCGCGCATGATCAGTTGCCATTCTTCGCCGTGGGGCTGGATGCGCTCGCCGAACAGTTGGTGGGCGATCAGGTGCGCGACTTCATGGGCCACGGTCTGCTTGAGGAAGTCTTCGGTGTTTTCCCGGTACAGCTGCAGGTTGAAGCGCAGCAGGTTTTCGTGAAGGTGGGCGACACCGGCTTTCTGGCCACGCAACTTGAGGCTGACCACCGGGCGTTTGAAAGGTCGTTTGAAAAAGGATTCAGCGAGTTGGAAACAGTCTTCGACGCGGGTATTGAGTTGCTCGGGCATGCTTAACGGCTCTCCAGAGCGGGTGAGTATGCCGCAAAGCTGATGCATTCCGAATCGTCCAGGCGCCGAATGGTCGTTGCGCAGATTAGAAGGCCGCCTTGCGGCGGCCTGTGTTGGCAGATTGTGTTTGTTTTTTGAGCAGCGTCAGTTGGTGTAAACGGGGCCGACGCCAAGACCCCAGACGATCACGGTGAACGCCATGATCGCGACCAGCACCACCAGCCCAACGGCCAGTACGGAGCTTGAGAACAGGAAACCTTCGTCCGACGGAATGTTCATGAAGGTCGGCAATCCGACATACAGCAGGTAGACGGTGTAACTGATGGCGGCCGTGCCGACGATCATGCCGAGCCACATGTGCGGATACAGCGCCGCCAGGCCGCCGATGAACAGCGGCGTCGCCGTGTAGGTGGCAAACGCGATGCAGCGTGCCAGGCTCGGGCTGGCGTCGTAGGTGCGGGCCATCCAGTGGACGAAGGCGCCCATGACCGCGACCCCGCCGAGCATCGCCAGGTACGACATGATGGTCATCCACAGCGCGCTTTCCATGGTCAGCATGACCGGCGCTCGATTACCGATGACCCAACCGACCTGGGTGGTGCCGATAAAGGCCGAAACCGCTGGAATCGCCGCGAGAATCAGCGTGTGGGTGAGGTACATGTGGCTGATGCTTTCCTCTTCGTCGCCACGTATTTCTCGCCATTCCTGATCGGGGTGGGTGAAGAGTCCCACGACATGATGAATCATAGTCAGTCACTCCTTTGTTATTGCCATCGCCCCCCAACGGAGCGCCTACGGGCCAGTGGCCAAGTAAGTAAAGGTCTGAATACGTGTGCGACCTTATGTCGCAGTATAGAGAGGGCTGACTTGCAAAAGGTGTAGGTGTTAGAGCAAATCGCGCTGTCGGCGCGGCTGGTAATCGCATTCGGTGATTTGATCGGTCGGCTGGCGCCCGGCGCTTCGCCCGCGCGCGGTTTTTGCGTAAAATGACCGGCTTTTCGTCACACACCGCGGATTTCAAGCGCCATGGGCACTCTTACGGTCAACCAGAACAAACTGCAGAAACGCCTGCGCCGCCAGGCCGGGGAAGCGGTCGCCGACTTCAACATGATCGAAGATGGCGACAAGGTCATGGTCTGCCTGTCCGGCGGCAAGGACAGCTACACCATGCTCGACGTGCTGATGCACCTGCAGAAGGTTGCACCGATCAAGTTCGAGATCGTCGCCGTGAACATGGACCAGAAGCAGCCCGGGTTCCCCGAACACGTACTGCCGGCCTACCTCGAGGCGCTGGGGGTGGAGTACCACATCGTCGAGAAGGACACCTACTCGGTGGTCAAGGAACTGATCCCGGAAGGCAAGACCACCTGCTCGCTGTGCTCGCGCCTGCGTCGTGGCACCCTGTACACCTTCGCCGACGAGATCGGCGCGACCAAGATGGCCCTGGGTCACCATCGCGACGATATTGTCGAGACCTTCTTCCTCAACATGTTCTACAACGGCTCGCTCAAGGCCATGCCGCCCAAGCTGCGGGCCGACGACGGGCGCAACGTGGTGATCCGCCCGCTGGCCTATTGCAGCGAAAAGGACATCCAGGCCTATTCCGACCTCAAGCAGTTCCCGATCATCCCGTGCAACCTCTGCGGCTCCCAGGAAAACCTGCAGCGCCAGGTGGTCAAGGAAATGCTCCAGGAATGGGAGCGCAAGACCCCGGGCCGTACCGAAAGTATTTTCCGCGGCCTGCAGAACGTGGTGCCGTCGCAGCTGGCGGACCGTAACCTGTTCGACTTCACCAGCCTGAAGATCGACGAAACCGCGGCCTCGCGTTTCGTCAATGTGGTGAACCTCTGAGTCGTTTCGCGGCTCTGTATCGTGGAATCACGGCGCTCCTCTGAGCGCCGTTTCTTTATCGTCATTAGGAGAGGGCATGCGCGATTACAAGTGGCTGCACGAATACTGTCTGAACCGCTTCGGTTCTGCGGCCGAGCTGGAAGCCCATCTGCCGGTGCCGAAAACCCCGGCGCAATTGCGCAAGATCAGCGATGACCGTTATCTCTCGACCCTGGCCCTGCGGGTGTTTCGCGCCGGCTTGAAGCACAGCCTGGTGGACGCCAAGTGGCCGGCCTTCGAAGAAGTGTTCTTCGGTTTCGACCCGGAGAAAGTGGTGCTGATGGGCGCCGAGCATCTCGAGCGGCTGATGCAGGACACGCGGATCATTCGCCACCTGGGCAAGCTCAAGAGCGTGCCGCGCAATGCGCAGATGGTGCTCGATGTGGAGAAAGAGAAGGGCAGTTTCGGCGCCTTGATCGCCGACTGGCCGGCGACCGACATCGTCGGCCTGTGGAAGTACCTGGCCAAGCACGGTCACCAGTTGGGCGGCCTGTCGGCCCCGCGCTTTCTGCGGATGGTCGGCAAGGACACTTTTGTACCGACCTATGACGTGGTGGCGGCGCTGAATGCGCAGCAGATCATCGACAAGGTGCCCAGCAGCCTCAAGGACCTGGTCACCGTGCAGGGCGCCTTCAACCAGTGGCACGCCGAAAGTGGCCGGCCGCTGTGCCAGATCTCGATGATGCTGGCGTATACGGTCAACCACTGATTCGAAGTTGACTTCATCGCGGGCAAGCCTCGCTCCTACAGGAAACGGAATGCTTCTGTAGGAGCGAGGCTTGCCCGCGATGGCGTACCGTCAGACGGCGCTGACCTCGCCTTCGCCCGCCAGCTTGCGATTGAGCTGGAAGCGCCAGCGCACGTAGAGCAGGGCCGAGCAGAACACCGCCAGGCTGGCGAGCATCTCCAGGAGGCCGAACAGCTGGCGGTTCGGATCGTAGGCAGCCAGCGCGCCCTTGATGAAATACAGGTTCACCACGAAGCACATCCAGGAATGCCCGCGTGCGCTGCCCACTAGCATGCCCGGCGCCATCAGCAGCAGCGGCACCAGTTCGATCAGCAGGATCACCCAGGGCCGGGCACCGTGCAGGTCGGCGACGAACAAGTAGTAGCCGCAGAGCAGGCCGACCAGGCCGAAAAAGCAGATCAGGCTCAGTACCCGGGTGATGCGTACGCGTGGCTCCAGCCATTCGATGGCCGGCAGGATCTTCGGCTTTTTAGCCACGGCTGCTCTCCAGTTGCAGGGCAGTCTTGGCCAGGCGCAGGCCCAGGGCGCGGCAGAGGGCGACCTCGTGCTCGTTCAGCGGGCTCTTGCCGTCGGCGCCGGCATGGTGGCTGGCACCGTAAGGCGTGCCGCCGCCACGGGTTTCCAGCAGGGCCGATTCGCTGTAGGGCAGGCCGGTGATCAGCATGCCGTGGTGCAGCAGCGGCAGCATCATCGACAGCAGGGTGGTTTCCTGGCCGCCGTGCAGGCTGGCGGTGGAGGTGAACACCCCGGCCGGCTTGCCCACCAGGGCGCCGGTCAGCCACAGGTTGCTGGTGCCGTCGAGGAAATACTTCAGCGGCGCGGCCATGTTGCCGAAACGGGTCGGACTGCCCAAAGCCAGGCCGGAGCAGTGCTTCAGGTCATCGAGGCTGGCGTACAGCGCGCCGTCTTCCGGGATGCTCGGGGCCACGGCCTCGCAGTCGGCGGATATCGCCGGCACGGTGCGCAGGCGCGCCTCCATGCCACCTTGTTCGATACCCCGGGCGATCTGCCGGGCCATCTCGGTGGTCGAGCCATTGCGGCTGTAGTAGAGAACCAGGATGTACGGCGTACTCAAGGCAGGATCTCCAGCACGTTCTCCGGCGGCCGGCCGATGATGGCCTTGTCGCCGACTTCGAGAATCGGCCGTTCCATGAGTTTCGGGTGCGCGGCGATGGCGGCGATCAGCTGCGCTTCGCTCAGGCTGGCGTCGGCCAGGTTGAGGGTCTTGTACTCGTCTTCACCGGTGCGCAGCAGCTGGCGGGCGCCGATCCCGAGCTTGCCCAGCAGGCTTTGCAACTGGGCGGCATCGAGCGGGGTTTCCAGGTAGCGGACCACGGTCGGGGTCAGGCCACGGGCTTCCAGCAGTTCCAGCGCGCCGCGGGATTTCGAGCAGCGCGGGTTGTGATAAAGCGTCAGGTCGGTCATGGGCGGGTCGCATCTTGCGTAAGGTGGCGGCTATTCTACCTGTGCGACGGGCAGTCCTGAACCTTGCGAGGCGATGGGTCGCACGAGAAAGCGGGTTTGACTGGTTTTTTTCAATACAAGGATCAAGGCATGGCAAGGCAACTGGCAGCGGCATTGGCGATCATCGGCACCTTGTTGCTGAGCGGCTGCGGTAACGATTACGGGGTCGATCAATATGGCCAGAAAGTCGCCGCCGAGCGCGTGGACAAGCAGTGGCTGGTGCTCAATTACTGGGCCGAATGGTGTGGGCCGTGCCGCACCGAGATTCCCGAGCTCAATGCATTGGCCGAAGGGCTCAAGGGCCAGCCGGTGAGTGTGCTGGGGGTCAATTTCGATAACGTCCAGGGTGAAGAACTGAAAAGCGCCAGCGAAAAACTGGGCATCAAGTTCACCGTGCTGGCGCAGAACCCGGCGGAGATTTTCGATTTGCCACGCAGCGAAGGGCTGCCGGTGACCTACATCATCGATGACCAGGGCAAGGTGCGTGAGCAACTGATGGGCGAGCAGACTGCGGCGGGTGTGATGGCGAAGCTGGAAGCCCTGCGCGGGCATTGATCTGTAGCCGCTGCCGCAGGCTGCGATAAGGTCCGCAGGACCTTCAGCGATCTTGAGATCGCACCAGCCTTCAGGCCGATCGCAGCCTGCGGCAGCTACAGGGGAACGGTCAACCTTCCTCGAGCCACCAGCGCAACGGCTTGCCTTCGGCCGGCCAGAAGCGCACTTGTTCGATCGGAGAAATGTCCCAGCGCTGGACGGTTTCCAACGCCTGCAGGAAGCGTCGTTCCTGCTCCATCAGGGCAGGCGCGCACATCTTGCGGGTGCTGCCGACCTTGCCGAAGCTGAGCTTGTCGCCGTCCAGGGTGTAGGGCGCGAACCAATGGTTGCAGCCACCGTTGCCGTAGGCGCGACCGTCTTCACCGAGCGTGATGGTCAGGTGGCTGTAATCGATCAGCGGACGCTCGCCGATCCACTCCAGGATATAGCTGCGATCCTGCTGCAGTTTCACCGGCTCCGCCGCGCAACCCAGCAGGCCGGCGCCGAACGCGGCGGTCAACGCCAGGCGTTTCATTGGGCGGCTCGCTGGCATTTCGGGCAGAGGTGTTTTTCCCCTTCGCTGATCCAGCCCAACTCGGCGATCCGCGCGCTGGCCGCGGGTTTTTGCGCCTTGCTGCCCAGCTTGGCATCCACTGCGAACTCGAAGCTCAGCTCGGCCGCGCAGCTGTCGCAGTTGACCTGCCATTGATGGATCGCCAGCTCGCCGAATACCGGACCACGGGCCACGGCGACCCACTGGCCGACCGGGTTGATCAGGTGCCGCACGGTTTCCACCGTCAGGCGCATCGACAGGTCCTTGCTGCCCTTGAGGGTGACGATCAGCACGTCGTCGTTGCGGATGGAACCACCGTTGCCGGTGACCTGATAACGCCCGGGCACCAGGGCGCGGCATTCGATCAGGGTGTGTTGCGGGTTCATCAGGCTGTAGCGGAAATCGTGTTCGACCATGGGTCCTCCAAATCTGGCGCGTATGCTAGCACGCACCCTGATATCTCAGGTTGCAGGCAGATGACCTTCGCTTACCGCCGGTCCGTCGACTCAGCCTTCCACCCGGTTGCAGGGCGTGCCGGCGGCCCAGGCAGCGATGTTGTGCAAGGTGGTGTCGGCGATCGCCGCCAGGGCTTCGCGCGTGAGGAAGGCCTGGTGGGCGGTGACTATCACGTTGGGGAAGGTCAGCAGCCGCGCCAGCACGTCATCCTGCAGCGGCAGGTCGGAGCGGTCCTCGAAGAACAGCTGCGCTTCCTCTTCGTAGACATCCAGCCCCAGGTAGCCCAGTTGGCCGTTCTTCAGGGCTTCGATCAGCGCTGGGGTATCCACCAGGCCGCCGCGGCCGGTGTTGATCAGCATCGCGCCCGATTGCATCCGGGCCAGGCTCTGGCGGTTGATCAGGTGTTTGCTGTCGGCGGTGAGCGGGCAGTGCAGGCTGATGATCTGCGCCTGGGCCAGCAGCTCCGGCAGGCTCAGGTAACGTGCGCCCAGGGCCTCGACTTCTGGGTTGGGGAAGGGATCGTGGGCCAGCAACTGACAGCCGAAACCGGCCATGATCCGGGCAAAGGTGGCGCCGATCTGCCCGGTGCCGACGATGCCGACGGTTTTCCCCACCAGGTCGAAACCGGTCAGGCCGTGCAGGCTGAAGTCGCCTTCGCGGGTGCGGTTATAGGCGCGGTGCAGGCGGCGGTTCAGCGCGAGGATCAGGGCCACGGCATGCTCGGCCACGGCATGGGGCGAGTAGGCCGGGACCCGCACCACGCTCAGGCCCAGGCGCTTGGCCGCGGCCAGGTCGACATGGTTGTAGCCGGCCGAGCGCAGCGCGATCAGGCGCGTGCCGCCGGCGGCCAGCTGTTCCAGCACCGGGGCGCTCAGGTCGTCATTGATAAAGGCGCAGGCCACTTCGTGGTGCTCCGCCAGGGCCGCGGTGTCCAGGCTCAGGCGCGCGGCCTGGAACTGTAGCTCGAGGCCCGGCGGCAGCTCGGCGCCGAGGAAGCTGTCGCGGTCATAGTTCTGGCTGCTGAAGAGAATGGTGCGCATGGTGTCGTCCTTGTGGGTGGTTGCCCCCAAGCATGAACCTTCGGGGCGACCGGGTCGTTGCCCTGAGTCAGGCGTTGATGCGGGCCTCCGTGGCCAGGCGGTTGATCGCCCGTTCGAGTTCGTCGAGGGCGGCGAAGGCCTTGATGTCTTCCTGCTTGAGCAGGGTTTCGCTGCGCTGGCAGGCGGCGCGCAATTGCGGCACTCCGCAGTAGCGGGTCGCCCCGTGCAGACGGTGAACCCGTTCGATCAGGGCATTGTGGTCGTTGGCGGCACGGGCGGCGCGAATCGCTTCACGATCGGCCTCCAGCGAGGCCAGGAGCATCGCCAGCATGTCGGCGGCCAGGTCCGCCTTTCCGGCGGCCAGGCGCAGACCTTCCTCGTGATCCAGCACTTGCAGCTCGAGGCCGTTGCCGGACGGTTCGCCCGTGCGTTCCGGGCCCTGGTTGCGCAGGGCCAGACCGGTCCACTTCAGCACCACCTGAGCCAGTTGCCGCTCGCTGATGGGCTTGGTCAGGTAGTCGTCCATGCCGCTTTGCAGCAGGGCGCGTTTTTCGTTGGCCATGGCGTGGGCGGTGAGGGCGATCACCGGCAGCGGCGTGCAGTTGCGCTCGCTTTCCCACTGGCGAATCGCCTCGGTGCTCTGGCGGCCGTCCATGCCGGGCATCTGCACGTCCATCATCACCAGGTCGAAGGATTCGTTCTGCACCGCCTTGACCGCCGCGTAACCGCTGTCGACCGCGAGCACCTTGGCGCCCATGTCCTCGAGCAGGGTCTGCACCAGCAGCAGGTTGGCCGGGTTGTCATCGACACACAGCACCCGTGGCGGGCGACTGGCGATCGGTTCGCTCGGCTCGCTGCGCACCGCCTTGGGGTTGACCAGGTCGGCCAGGGCGCGGCGCAGTTTGCGCGTGCAGGCCGGTTTGGCCTGCAACTGGCTGTGCGGGTTGGGCACCGACAGGTGGAACAGCGTCTGTTCGGTGGTCGGGCACAGCACCAGCACTTTGCAGCCCAGGTGTTCGAGGTCCCAGATGTGCTGGTTGAGGCGTTCCGGCGGCATGTCATTGGTGGTGATGCCGAGAACCGCCAGGTCGATCGCCTGTTCGGTCTGGTGTACCCCGGTCACTCCGTTGGTCAGGGCTTCCAGGGTATTGAACGGCGTGACTTCCAGGCCGCAGTCCTCGAGTTGATGCTGCAGGGCCTGGCGTGCCAGTTCATGGTTCTCCAGCACCGCGACCCGCCTGCCGAGCAGCGGCGGGGCGGGCAGGTCTTCGGCGTCGTCGCGGGTTTTCGGCAGGCGTAGGCTGATCCAGAACTCCGAACCTTCGCCGGGCGTACTGTCGACGCCGATCTCGCCGCCCATCTGTTCGATCAGGCGCTTTGAGATCACCAGCCCCAGACCGGTGCCGCCGGGTTGCCGCGACAGCGAGTTGTCGGCCTGGCTGAAGGCCTGGAACAGGGCGCGCACGTCCTGGTTCGACAGGCCGATGCCGGTGTCCTGAATGCTGATGCGCAGTTGCACGCTGTCTTCGTGTTCTTCTTCGAGCATGGCGCGGGCGACGATGGTGCCTTCGCGGGTGAACTTGATGGCGTTGCTCACCAGGTTGGTGAGGATCTGCTTGAGGCGCAGCGGGTCGCCCACCAGCGACAGCGGCGTATCGCGATACACCAGGCTGACCAGTTCCAGCTGCTTGGCGTGGGCGGCCGGAGCGAGGATGGTCAGGGTATCTTGCAACAGGTCGCGCAGGTTGAACGGAATGCTGTCGAGCACCAGCTTGCCGGCTTCGATTTTCGAGAAGTCGAGAATTTCGTTGATGATCCCCAGCAGGCTGTCGGCGGATTTTTCGATGGTGCCCAGGTAATCCAGCTGGCGCGGGGTCAGCTCGCTTTTCTGCAACAGGTGGGTGAAGCCGAGGATGCCGTTGAGCGGTGTACGGATTTCGTGACTCATGTTGGCCAGGAATTCCGACTTGATCCGGCTGGCCTCCAGGGCCTCCTTGCGCGCCAGATCCAGTTCGATGTTCTGGATCTCGATGGTCTCCAGGTTTTGCCGGACGTCCTCGGTGGCCTGGTCGATGCTGTGTTGCAGTTCTTCCTGGGCATTCTGCAGAGTGCCGGCCATGCGGTTGATGCCCGAGGCCAGTTCGTCCAGCTCTTGGCTGCCGAGCAAGGGCAGGCGGGTTTCCAGGTTGCCGTCCTTGAGTTGGGTGACAGCCTGTTTGATCTGGCTCAGCGGGTTGTTGATGGTGCGCCCCATGCGCAGCGCCAGCAGGCCTGTGCAGATCAGCCCGGCGGTAATCAGCATCAGGCTGGCGAACAGGCTGCGGTAGCCGCGCAGCAGCATGCTGTTATGGGACAGTTCCAGCTCGACCCAGCCGAGCAGGCGGTCGGACTCGTCGGGAATCAGGTCGCCGGCCAGGTTGCGGTGGCGGCCGAATACCGGCAGCAGGTAGCGGGTGGCGTCGCTGCCGGTGCGTTGCAACATCTGGCTGCCATTACCGGTCGGCGCCTGGTTGAGCATGCTCGGGCCGGCATGGGCCAGGGGCGTGCGGTCGGGCGCGAGGAAGGTCACCGCGCGCACGTCCTGCTGTTCCAGGGACTGGGTGGCGATGCGTTCCAGCAGGGCGGTGTTCTTGTGGGCCAGGGCGGGTGCCACCAGGGGCGCCAGTTGCTCGGCGATCATTTCGCCGCGTTGCAGAAGCTGGGTTTGCAGGTCCGACTGCTGCATCCAGGTGAAATAACCGCCCAGCACCAACGCCATCAGGCTGGTTGGCAGCAAGGTCAGCAACAGCACGCGGCCTTTGATCCCCAGTTTCTTAAGCACGCAACTCTCCTGCTAACACGCCATGTTGAATGAACCCTGCGCACATCCGGTACGCACCACCTGCGCAGTGTAGCCATTTGCTTTGCCGCAATCTTCGCAAAATTAACCGTCGAACCGGTTGGCCTTCCCCCGATGTAGCGAACGCTTTGTCGACCGGTGTCGGTTGCCCGACCGCGGACAATCTTGAATAATCGCCCAACTGAGAATTACTTGCAGAAGCTAATGAATCCCGTATCTGTCGGCCATCCCCGGATCCTGAGCATCGAAGACGACCTGGTGCTCGGTGCCTATGTGCACGAGCAATTGGGCCGTTGTGGGTTTGATGTCACCTGGTGCCAGAACGGCCAGGAAGGGCTGACGATGGCCTGCCAGCAGCCTTTCGATGTGGTGCTGATGGACATCCTGCTGCCGGGGATGGACGGCCTGACGGTGCTCACGCATTTTCGCCAGAGCCATTCCACGCCGGTGCTGCTGATGTCGGCGCTGGGGGCCGAGGCCGATCGCATCAGCGGTTTCCGCCTGGGGGCCGACGACTATCTGCCCAAGCCCTTCAGCATGGCCGAGCTGCGGGTACGGATCGAAGCCATCCTGCGGCGCGTGGCTTTGGACCGCCGGCCGGCCCTGGCGCCGCTCAGGCAGGAAGCCCAGGGGCTGCGTTTCGACGACGAGCTGTGCGACGTGCATTACGGGCAACAGTGGGCCGGGCTGACCCGCAGCGAGTACCGCCTGCTGGAGACGCTCAACCGCAACGGCGACGAGGTCCTGAGCAAACCCTTCCTTTATCAGCATGTGCTGCAGCGCGGCTACGCGCCCCATGATCGCAGCCTGGACATGCACATCAGCCAGATCCGCCGCAAACTCAAGGCGGTCGGTTATGTCGCGCGGCAAGTGCGCACGGTCTGGGGCAAGGGCTATGTGCTGAGCGCCGTCGATGAAATGGCCTGAGCTACCCGGCAGGCATTCGCTGTTCTGGAAGCTGGCCTTTCTGTTGGTCGCCTTCTGCCTGCTGATGATCTGGCTGAGCTGGTCCTGGGGCCGCTACATGGAGCAGAAGAATCTGTTCCTCTCCGACGAGGCCCGCGGCACGCTGACCGGCTACGCCGCCGAAGCCGAACAGGCCTGGAACCAGGGGCAGAGCGCCGGGGTCGATGCCTGGTTGCAGGGCATGGCGGGGCGCGAACGGCATTGGGTCGGGGTCATCGGCCGCGACCTGCAGTCGCTGAGCAGCTATCCGCTGAGCGAAGCCGAGAGCCAGCACCTGACATTCCTGCGCGGCCTGGATTGGCCGGTCAGCCGCCATGCCCGTGGTTTGCCCTGGCTGAAGATTCCGTTTCCCAACGACCCGTCCGCCGGCAGCCTGGTGATCGAGCTGCCTCAGCGCTTCATGCCCGGGCGCTACCGGGTGTTCTGGCGGGTACTGACCAATGGGGTGATTCCCGGCCTGTTCACCCTGTTGCTGTGTGTCGGGCTGTATCGACTGCTGGTGGTGCCGCTGAACCAGCTGCGCGAACAGGCCAACGCCTGGCGCGCCGATCAACTGAGTGCGCGGCTGTCGAGCCAGACCACCAGTCGCCAGGACGAGCTGGGCGAACTGGGCCGGGCGTTCGACCAGATGTCCGAGCGCCTGCAGGGCACGGTGGCCTTGCAGCAGCAATTGCTGCGCGATCTTTCCCATGAATTGCGCACGCCCTTGAGTCGACTGCGAGTGGCTTGCGACGGCGAGCAGAGCCTGTCGGCGCTGCGCGAGCGGTTGGCACGGGAAGTCGATGGCATGCAGCGGCTGGTGGACGACACCTTGCAGCTGGCCTGGCTCGACACCGAGCGGGCGCCGCTGGCCGAGGAAGACATCCAGATCCAGGCCCTGTGGGAAATGCTCACGGAAAACGCCTGCTTCGAAAGCGCCTGGTCCAGCGCGCAACTGCACTGCGCGCTGGACGCCTCGTGCTGGGTCCGGGGCAACCTCAATACCCTGGCCCAGGCTCTGGAGAACATCCTGCGCAATGCCATTCGCCATTCGCCCGCGGGCGGTCGTGTGCTGCTGGACGGCCAGCGCCAGGGCGAGCATTGGCTGCTGTGGCTGGAGGATGAGGGGCCTGGCGTGGCCGACGCCGATCTGCAGCGGATCTTCAATCCCTTTACCCGCCTCGACGGCTCGCGTCCGGGCAATGGCGGTTTTGGCCTGGGGCTGAGTATCGCGCGCAACGCCGTGCAGCGTCAGGGCGGCCAGTTGTGGGCGGAAAATGCCGGGCGTGGCCTGCGCCTGAAAATGCGTCTGCGGGCTGCCGTTAGGGTGCAAACGCCTTCGAGCGAGGCTGATTCGCTGCCTTATATCGTTAAGCCATAAGACCCTCACTTTGCGTGATATGGCCTGCGAACGTTTGCCGGTATGATAGTCGCCCCCGCAGTCCGGATTGCGAATACGCCATGACCTTGCAGTACCCCACCATCGCCGATTGCGTCGGCAACACCCCGCTGGTCCGTTTGCAGCGCCTGCCCGGCGTCACCAGCAACACCCTGCTGCTCAAGCTCGAGGGCAATAACCCGGCGGGTTCGGTCAAGGACCGCCCGGCGCTGTCGATGATCACTCGCGCCGAGCTGCGTGGGCAGATTCACCCCGGCGATACGCTGATCGAGGCGACTTCGGGCAACACCGGGATTGCCCTGGCGATGGCTGCGGCGATCAAGGGCTACAGGATGATCCTGATCATGCCCGACAACTCCAGTGCCGAGCGCAAGGCGGCGATGACCGCCTATGGCGCCGAGCTGATCCTGGTCAGTCAGGAAGAGGGCATGGAGGGCGCGCGCGACCTGGCCGAGAAGATGCAGGCCGAAGGTCGCGGCAAGGTGCTCGACCAGTTCGCCAACCTGGATAACCCGGAAGCGCACTACACCGGCACCGGCCCGGAAATCTGGCGGCAGACCGAGGGCACCATCACCCATTTCGTCAGTTCCATGGGCACCACCGGCACCATCATGGGCACCTCGCGTTATCTGAAGGAACAGAACCCGAACGTGCAGATCATCGGCCTGCAACCGATGGAAGGCTCGGCCATTCCCGGCATTCGCCGCTGGCCGCAGGAATACCTACCGAAGATCTACCAGGCCACTCGCGTCGACCGCATCGTCGACATGACGCAGAGCGAAGCCGAAGAGGTGACCCGGCGCCTGGCCCGCGAAGAAGGCATCTTCTGCGGCGTGTCCTCGGGCGGTGCGGTGGCGGCGATGTTGCGCCTGTCCCGCGAAGTCGAAAACGCGGTGATTGTCGCGATCATCTGTGACCGTGGCGACCGTTACCTGTCGACCGGCATCTTCGATGCGCCCAACTGATGGCTAAGCCAGTCAGAGGCCTGCGCTTCCAACCTTCGGGCGGGAGCCGGGCGGCGCAGATCCCCGTTGGAAAAAAACAGCGCCTGACCATCGAGCGCCTGGCCAATGATGGCCGCGGCATTGCGTTCCTTGAGGGGCGTACCTGGTTCGTCGTCGGTGCACTGGCGGGCGAAGAGGTCGAGGCGCGAGTACTGGGCGCCCACGGCAAAGTGGTGGAAGCCCGTACCGAGCGGGTATTCAGCGCCAGCGATCTGCGCCGGCCAGCGCCTTGCGCCCATGCCGGCCGTTGTGGCGGCTGCAGCGTGCAGCATCTGCCCCATGACGAACAGCTTGCCCTGAAACAGCGCATGCTCGCCGAGCAGTTGTCGCGGGTTGCCGGTGTCGAGCCAGAGGTGTGGGCGCCACCTTTGAGCGGTCCGGAGTTCGGCTACCGACGCCGGGCGCGGGTCGCGGTGCGCTGGGACGCCAAGGCGAAAAAGCTCGAAGTGGGTTTTCGCGCCGCCGGCAGCCAGGACATAGTCGCCATCGACGAATGCCCGGTACTGGTACAGCCCTTGCAACCGATCATGAGCCGCTTGCCGGCCATGCTGCAGCGCCTGAGCAAACCGCAGGCACTGGGGCATGTGGAGTTGTTCAGCGGTTCGGCGATTGCCGTGCTGCTGCGCCATATGGCGCCGTTGTCCGCGGCCGACCGGGAGATTCTCCAGGCATTCTGCGCGTTCCATGAGGCCCAGCTGTGGCTGCATGGCGAAGGCGAGCCGCAACCGATGGACTCGGACCAGGTCCTGGGCTATCGCCTGGAGCCGTGGAATCTGCAGTTGGCTTATCGGCCGGGGGATTTTGTCCAGGTCAATGCCGGGGTCAACGAGGCGATGGTGGCCCAGGCCCTGGAGTGGCTGGCGCCGCAGGCCGATGAGCGTGTGCTGGACCTGTTTTGCGGCCTGGGCAACTTTGCCTTGCCGCTGGCGCAGAACGTTCGTGAAGTGGTGGCGGTCGAAGGGGTGGCGACCATGGTCGCGCGTGCCGCGGAGAATGCCGCTAGCAACAATTTGCATAACACCCGGTTTTTTCAGGCCGATTTATCGCAGCCCCTGAACGACGCCGAGTGGGCCCGCGAAGGCTTTTCTGCGGTACTCTTGGACCCACCTCGGGACGGGGCTTTCGAGGTGGTACGCAAGCTGGCGAGCCTGGGCGCCAAGCGCCTGGTTTATGTGTCATGCAACCCTGCCACTCTGGCGCGTGACACCGTCGAACTGGTCAGGCAGGGCTACCGGTTAAAACGTGCCGGGATCCTCGATATGTTTCCTCAGACGGCACATGTCGAGGCCATGGCGTTATTTGAAACGAGCTAGGACGGCTCGTCTAATCCGTTGGCCCGTCAGGCAGCACTCGCCGGCCCAGCGAGGAAATACTGGCAGTAAAGGTCAGCGATTTGACGCATTGAATGTGCGTCGTAGGGAAGGTAAAGCAAGATGGTACAGGTGAGAGCGCACCAGCCGATCAACACCGACGGCAGTATCAATCTCGAGGCGTGGCTCGATCATGCAGTCAGCGTCGACATGGCACTGGACCGTGAAGCCTTGAAAGAAGCCTGCGAGTTCGCTCGTGAGGCAGAGTTACAACACATCGCCGCGAAGAATCTCAGCGGCGAAGATATGTCGAGTTTCAGCACCGGCCTCGAGATCGCGGAGATCCTCGCCGACCTCAAGCTGGATCAGGACTCGCTGGTGGCCGCGGTACTCTACCGTGGCGTCCGTGAAGGCCAGATCCCGCTGCCGGCTGTCAGCCAGCGCTTCGGTCCGGTGGTGGCCAAGCTGATCGACGGCGTGCTGCGCATGGCGGCGATCAGCGCCAGCTTGAGCCCCCGCCAATCCCTCGTGCTCGGCACCCAGGCCCAGGTGGAAAACCTGCGCAAGATGCTAGTGGCGATGGTCGATGACGTGCGTGTGGCACTGATCAAGCTGGCCGAGCGGACCTGCGCGATTCGTGCAGTGAAAAACGCCGACGACGAGAAGCGCAACCGGGTTGCCCGGGAAGTCTTCGACATCTACGCACCGCTGGCGCATCGCCTCGGTATCGGTCATATCAAGTGGGAGCTGGAGGATCTGTCCTTCCGTTACCTGGAGCCTGAGCAGTACAAGCAGATCGCCAAGTTGCTGCACGAGCGGCGCCTTGATCGTGAGCGCTTCATCTCCGATGTGATGAACCAGCTGCAGAACGAACTGCAGGCCACCGGCGTCGACGCCGACATCAGCGGCCGGGCCAAACACATCTATTCGATCTGGCGCAAAATGCAGCGCAAGGGCCTGGAGTTCAGCCAGATCTACGACGTGCGCGCGGTGCGCGTGCTGGTCCCGGAAATGCGCGACTGCTATACCGCGCTGGGGATCGTCCACACGCTGTGGCGGCACATTCCGAAAGAGTTCGACGACTACATCGCCAACCCCAAGGAGAACGGTTACCGCTCGCTGCACACGGCGGTCATCGGCCCTGAGGGCAAGGTCCTGGAAGTGCAGATCCGTACCCACGCTATGCACGAAGAGGCCGAGCTGGGGGTCTGCGCCCACTGGCGCTACAAGGGCACCGACGTCAAATCCGGCTCCAACCACTACGAAGAGAAAATCTCCTGGCTGCGTCAGGTGCTTGAGTGGCATGAAGAGCTGGGGGATATCGGCGGCCTGGCCGAGCAACTGCGGGTGGATATCGAGCCGGACCGGGTCTACATCTTCACCCCCGACGGCCACGCCATCGACTTGCCGAAAGGCGCGACGCCGCTGGACTTCGCTTACCGGGTGCACACCGAGATCGGTCACAACTGCCGGGGCGCGAAGATCAACGGGCGCATCGTACCGCTCAACTACAGCCTGCAGACCGGCGAGCAGGTCGAGATCATCACCAGCAAGCACGGCACGCCGAGCCGCGACTGGCTGAACCCGAACCTGGGGTATGTCACCACCTCGCGGGCACGGGCGAAGATCGTCCACTGGTTCAAGCTGCAGGCGCGCGATCAGAACGTGGCGGCGGGCAAGACCCTGCTCGAGCGCGAACTCAATCGCCTCGATCTGCCACAGGTGGATTTCGACAAACTGGCCGACAAGGCCAACATGAAAACCGCCGAGGACATGTTTGCCGCCCTGGGTGCGGGCGACCTGCGCCTGGCGCAACTGGTCAACCTGGCGCAGCAACTGGTGGAGCCGGAGCGCGGCAATGAACAGCTGGAGCTGATCCCGCGCAAGGCCACCGGCTACAAGCCAGGCAAGCGCGGCGACATCCAGATCCAGGGCGTCGGCAACCTGCTGACCCAGATGGCCGGCTGCTGCCAGCCGCTGCCGGGGGATGCGATCGTCGGTTACATCACCCAGGGCCGCGGGGTGAGCATTCACCGCCAGGACTGCGCCTCGGTGCTGCAGCTGGCTGGCCGCGAGCCGGAGCGGATCATCCAGGTCAGCTGGGGCCCGGTGCCGGTGCAGACCTACCCGGTGGACATCATCATTCGCGCCTACGACCGCTCCGGTCTGCTGCGTGACGTGTCCCAGGTGCTGCTCAACGAGCGGATCAACGTGCTGGCGGTCAATACCCGCTCGAACAAGGAGGACAACACTGCGTTGATGTCCCTGACCATCGAGATTCCGGGGCTGGACGCGCTGGGGCGGTTGCTGGGGCGTATTTCCCAGTTGCCGAATATCATCGAGACCCGCCGTAACCGTACCCCTTGAAGATGGCCCGACACTGCGGGAGCAAGTCAGCTTGCTCCCGCAGGGGGCGCTAACGAGAGTTGCCGATGTACAGCCTTGAAGACCTGTTGCACCTGATGGCACGGCTGCGGGATCCGCAGTACGGCTGCCCTTGGGATATCAAGCAGACCTACGCCACCATCGTTCCCCACACCCTGGAAGAAGCCTACGAAGTGGCCGATGCCATCGAGCGGGGCGATTTCGAGCATTTGCAGGGCGAGTTGGGCGATCTGCTGTTCCAGGTGGTGTATTACAGCCAGCTGGCGCGGGAGGAAGGGCGTTTCGAGTTCGACGGCGTGGTCGACAGCATCACCCGCAAGCTGATCCGTCGCCATCCCCATGTATTCCCTACCGGGGATCTATACGCGCCGCTGGATACCCCGCAGCTGGATGAAGAGCAGGTCAAGCAGCGTTGGGAGGAGATCAAGGCCGAGGAGCGCGCCGAGAAGTCGACGCAGCCTTTGCAATTGTCCTTGCTCGACGATGTGCCCGCGGCGCTGCCGGCCCTGTCTCGTTCGGCCAAGTTGCAAAAGCGCGCGGCCCAGGTCGGTTTTGACTGGCCGGACGCCTTGCCGGTGGTGGACAAGATCCGTGAAGAGCTCGATGAAGTGCTCGAAGCCATGTCCGAGAATGACCCGCAGGCGATCGCCGACGAGGTGGGCGACCTGCTGTTCGCCGTGGTCAACCTGGCCCGGCATCTGAAGGTCGATCCGGAAACCACCTTGCGTGGCGCCAATGCCAAGTTCGAGCGGCGCTTTCGATTTATCGAGCAGGCATTGCGCGATACCCGCCGACCCATGGAAGATTGCACCCTCGAAGAGTTGGACGCCTTGTGGGGCGAAGCCAAACGTCAGGAAAAGAATTTGCCCAGCTGTGGCTGAGGCTGTTGCCTAAGTGAGTGAGCACCAATGAGCCTTTCCCTTCGCGACCAGTTGCTCAAAGCAGGGCTGGTCAACCAAAAGCAGGCCAAACAGGTCAGCAAAGAGAAACAGAAGCAGCAACGCCTGGCCCACAAAGGCCAGATCGAACTGGACGATAGCCAGCAGCGGGCGGCCCAGGAAGCCATGGCCGAGAAGGTCAAACGCGATCAGGAGCTCAACCGCCAGCAGCAGGAGAAGGCCGAGCAGAAGGCCCGTGCCGCGCAGATCAAGCAACTGATCGAAGTGTCGCGCCTGCCAAAGCTGACCACCGAGGACTACTACAACTTCGTCGACGACAAGAAGGTCAAGCGCCTGTCGGTGAACACCCTGATGCGCAACAAGCTGAGCAGCGGCTCGCTGGCCATCGTGCATCATGCCGGCGGTTATGAAGTCATCCCACGGGAAGCCGCGCTGAAGATCCAGGAGCGCGATCCACGGCGCATCGTTCAGCTCAACACGCCGACCGAGGCGCCGGACGAGGACGATCCATACGCGGCCTACCAGATCCCTGACGATCTGATGTGGTAAACCCGCAGAAACAACAAACCCCGCCATGAGCGGGGTTTGTTGTTTCTGAAGCGGCTACCGATGCGTGGCGGCAGCCGCGGCAGTCAGTGTGAGGTCAGGAGCTTTGCGGTGCGCGGTTCTGCTCCAGCTTCTCCAGTTCGGCCTTGTAATCATGGGCATCGCTCTCGGAATGAAACATTCCCACCAGCAAGTCTTGTTGATGCACGTCCCAGATCCGTACACCTGCGGCTACGCCTTCATGGGACATGTGTGAATCGTCGCGTTCAGTTACTTTTACAGTCATCTGCTAGCTCCAATCTCTATTGATCTGCAGCAAGGCGTGTGCAGGACTTCGTTATATATTTTGTTAGCTGGCTAAGTAAATTGCTTTCAAATGCAACAATCTTTTGCAGATTTCGAAACAGTCCCGCAGGCCGCGGAAATTGTGGCATTCGGTCGCAGGGGCCGGAGTTTCATGACAAAAGTTTCATGTTGGGCGGCTGTTGTGCCGGGCATTTTTTGCTCGGCGAGCGAGCCTGCCGGGTCGCCAGGAGGGCTGTGCTTGAGCGGCCAAATAGAAACACCAGGCGAAAAAAAGCCCCGCATCGGCGGGGCTTTTTTATTGTCGTGCGGCTTAGCTGCCTTTGACGGTCTTGCCGTTGACGGTGCCGTTCAGGAGCATGATGTTGTACTCCTTGCCGTCGGTTTCGACCTGTTGCAGGCGAACCAGCAGGTAATCCCAGTCCTTGGCGAACCACATGACGGTGATGCGTTTGCTTTGTGTCGGGTCGCGCACGCGCTCGACCTTGATCGCATCGATCTGGCCGGCCTTGGTGTCGACTTTTTCCGAACCCAGGACGCGGAAGTCGTAGGTGTCGACTTCGCCATCATCGACGACCTGATAGCTCATGCTTTTCTTGCCGGCGGCCACATCGTGCTGCAGGGCGAGCTGGTAGGTGGATTTGTCGACCATGCCGCGATTGAGCGGGATCTTGACCGCATCGCCGCGATCGGTACCGGTGACCATCTTGGCGTTCCAGTCGAAGTCCAGGTCGGCCTTCTTGGCCTTGCCCAGGCCGCCGCGCTCGAAGTGATAGGACTGCGGCAGCAGGGTGTCCTTGTCCAGCGTCAGGGTGCTTTCTTCAGTCAGGCTGGCGATCATCATCGAAGCCTTGAAGCTCAGCTTCCAGGTGCCGTCGCCTTTCTTTTCCAGGCTGCGTTCGGCGGTACCGCTCATCGGCAGCTGTTTCCAGTCGGCGGTATAGCTGGCGGAGAAGGGTTGAAGGTCCGCAGCCTGCGCGAAAGGCAGGGCGAGCAGAGCACAAGCGAAGAGCAGGGCGCGACGCATAAAATCTCCTAATTACGAATCAAGTGGCCACTGGCGGCCAGCAACTGACCATCCAGTAAAGCACCCTGTTCGCCGAGTGTGAGTCGACCTTCGGCAAACCAGCGTACGGCCATCGGGTAAATCCGGTGTTCCTGGGCGTGGACCCGCTGCGCCAGGCTTTGCGGCGAGTCGTGCAACTCTACCGGGATCACTGCCTGTACGACCAGTGGTCCGCCATCGAGTTCCTCTGTCACAAAGTGCACGCTGCAGCCGTGCTCGGTGTCTCCGGCCTCCAGCGCTCGCTGATGAGTGTGTAACCCTTTGTATTTGGGTAGCAGCGAAGGATGGATATTGAGCAGGCGACCCTGATAGTGCCGAACGAAATCCGCGCTGAGAATGCGCATGAATCCGGCAAGCACCACGAGCTTGGGCTGGAAGGCGTCGATCAGTTCGATCAGCGCGGCATCGAAGGCCTCGCGGCCTTCGAATGCCTTGTGATCGAGGGCGCGGGTATCGATCCCCGCGTCCTGGGCGCGCTGCAGGCCATAGGCATCGGCGCGATTGGAGATCACCGCGCGGATGCGTACCGGGCTGTCGTCGGCCCGGGTACTGTCGATCAGGGCCTGCAAGTTGCTGCCGGTACCGGACAACAGCACCACTACATCACAGGTGGCTGGCATCGGCTCTTGCATCAATGTGCCTTGAGGTTTTTCAGCTCGACCTGGGCCGCGCCTTCGGCGGCGCTAGCGATCTGACCAATGACCCAAGGCTGTTCGCCGGCTTCGCGCAGGACGTTCAGGGCGCTTTCAACGTGCTCCTGAGCCACGCAGATCACCATGCCCACGCCGCAGTTCAGCACGCGGTGCATTTCGTGTTCTTCGACGTTGCCCTTCTCTTGCAGCCAGTCGAATACCGCCGGACGCTGCCAGCTGGCCACGTCGACCACGGCCTGGGCGCCTTTTGGCAGAACGCGCGGGATGTTGTCCAGCAGGCCGCCGCCAGTGATGTGGGCCATGGCCTTGACCGCACCAGTGTCCTTGATCAGCTTGAGCAGTGGCTTGACGTAGATGCGGGTCGGGGCCATCAGCAGTTCGGTCAGCGGCTTGCCGTCGAGCTGGACGGTTTCGATGTCGGCGCCGGAGACTTCGATGATCTTGCGGATCAGCGAGTAGCCGTTGGAGTGCGGACCGGAAGACGGCAGGGCGAGCAGGGCGTCGCCGGTGGCCACCTTGGAGCCGTCGATGATCTCGGCTTTTTCCACCACGCCGACGCAGAAGCCGGCCAGGTCGTAGTCTTCGCCTTCGTACATGCCTGGCATTTCAGCGGTTTCACCGCCAACCAGGGAGCAGCCAGCCAGTTCGCAGCCGGCACCGATGCCGGTGACCACGGTGGCGGCGACATCGACATTCAGCTTGCCGGTGGCGTAGTAGTCGAGGAAGAACAGCGGCTCGGCACCGCAGACCACCAGGTCGTTGACGCACATGGCGACCAGGTCCTGGCCGATGCTGTCGTGCTTGTTCAGGTTCAGTGCCAGGCGCAGCTTGGTACCCACGCCGTCGGTGCCGGAGACCAGTACCGGCTGCTTGTAGCCGGCCGGGATTTCGCAGAGGGCGCCGAAACCGCCCAGGCCGCCCATGACTTCCGGGCGCGCAGTGCGCTTGGCGACGCTCTTGATGCGTTCGACCAATGCTTCACCGGCGTCGATGTCTACACCGGCGTCTTTGTAGCTCAGGGAGGGTTGCTTGCTCATGATCCAGGCCTTTAGGGGGGATTCAGGGGGGTATCGACCGAGTCCAGGGAGGCCATTGAAACAGTCGCGGCGGCAATGCCGCGCAATCATTTCAGCGACCCCGGCTGTTGCCGGTCTGCGAAGGCGCGCGATTTTATCAGGCTTGAGGTGTAGCGGCCATCCTCGTGCCGACGGGCAGGGCATATCCGTTTAAAAAAACTGCAATTGCGTGTGTCGATCGCGTCGCTCAGGGCTGTATAAGGTATAGCCTTGTACCCGCTGTCGTTATGACAGCACGAAAACTTCCATCGATCGGGTGAATGTTTGCCTGGGCTTTGTGGTCACAGCCTGGGTCAATCCTGTTCATGCGGTCCGTTCCAGCCGCCTTTTGTCGTCGGGAATCCTCCATGCGTTTGTACAAATTTCTTTTCGTGGGCTGTTTGTCATTGGTCAGCCTGGCGAGTCATGCCGAAACCCTCAATAACCTGTATCAGGTCCGCGAACCGGTCAGCAGTCAGGCCCCTGGCGAGCGCGATCAGGCCACCCAGCGGGCCCTGGAAACCCTGGTGCTGCGCCTGACCGGCGATAGCAAAGCCTTGCAGAATCCGGGGTTGGCGGCGATCCGCAAGGACCCGCAGCAGATCATCAGCCAGTACGGCTACGACGCCGGTCCTCCCGAGAGCCTGCAGGTCGACTTCGATCCGGCCAGCACCGATCGGGCGTTGCGCCAGGCTGGCCTGTCGCTGTGGGGCAGTAATCGTCCATCGATTCTCGGTTGGTGGCTGACCGACTCCAGCGAAGGTTCCAGCCTGGTCGGCGATGGCCAGGCCAGTGCCACGCCTTTGCGCCGTGCAGCCCTGCATCGCGGCTTGCCACTGCGTTTGCCGTTGGCTGACCTGAACGAACAGATCGTCGCCACGGCTCCGAATCTCGAAGGTTCTGATCCGGCGCCATTGCGTGCCGCGTCGGAGCGTTACGGCGCGGACGCCCTGCTGGCGGTGCATGCCAGTGAAGAGGGGGGGCAGTGGCAGGCCAAATGGCGCCTGTGGATGGGGGACCAGAAGGAGCAGGACAGCGTCCAGGGAGCCGATGTGCCAGCCTTGGCCGATGCCGTGCTGTTGGCGGTCAGTCAGCGCCTGGCGCCGCGTTTCGTGGTCAAGCCGGGCGCATCCAGCGAGCAGTTGCTGGAAGTGCAGGGCATGAACCTGGAGCGCTACGCGGCATTGGGCCGTTTGCTCGAACCCTTCGGCGGGCGTTTGCAACGCGTCGATGGTGATCGCTCGGTGTACCGGGTCAGCGGCAGTGCCGAGCAATTGCGCGCGCAGCTGAGCCTGGCTCGGTTGCAGGAGGTCCCGGCGGGCGCTGCGCCTGTCCAGCCGGCCGTCGAAGGCGCGACACCAGCGCCCGTGCCTGCACCGGCCGCGCAACTGCATTTTCGCTGGTAGGTTTTCTTTCTTTATATAGAAGCAATGGAGTGGTTCATGGCTGATACGCGTCGATGGGTCTGGTTGGGTGGGTTGGTCCTGCTCGGTGGTTTTGTGTACCTGTTGCATCCGATCCTGACGCCGTTCCTGGTGGCCTTGCTGTTGGCCTATCTGTTCGATCCTCTGGTGGACCGCCTGGAAAAGCTCGGCTTGTCGCGCACCTGGGGCGTGGTGGCGGTATTTGCCCTGTTCACCCTGATCGTCATGGCGTTGTTGCTGGTGCTGGTGCCTATGCTCGCCAAGCAACTGCTGCGTCTGTACGAACTGGCGCCGCAGATGCTCGATTGGTTGCAGCACACGGCGATGCCCTGGGCGCAGTCCAAGCTGGGCTTGTCCGATGGTTTCTGGAAGTTCGACAAGGTCAAGGCGGCGATCAGCGAGCACATGGGGCAGACCACCGATATCGTCGGCGTGGTCCTGAGCCAGGCAACGGCCTCCAGCCTGGCGCTGATCGGCTGGCTGGCCAACCTGGTGCTGATTCCGGTGGTCAGCTTTTACCTGCTGCGCGACTGGGACCTGATGATGGCGAAGATCCGCAGCCTGTTGCCCCGTGATCGCGAGGAGCGGGTGGTGGCGCTGGCCGGGGAATGCCACGAAGTGCTGGGGGCGTTCGTCCGTGGTCAGCTGCTGGTGATGGTTGCCCTGGGAATGATTTATGCCGCCGGCCTGATGCTGGTCGGGTTGGAGCTGGGGCTGCTGATCGGCCTGATTGCCGGCCTGGCGGCGATTGTGCCGTACATGGGCTTTGTCATCGGTATCGGCGCGGCACTGATTGCCGGATTGTTCCAGTTCGGCGGCGACCTGTACCCGATGATCGGCATCGTGGCGGTGTTCATGGTTGGCCAGGCCCTGGAGGGCATGGTGCTGACCCCCTTGCTGGTAGGCGATCGGATCGGCCTGCATCCGGTGGCGGTGATCTTCGCGATTCTCGCGGGGGGTGAGCTATTCGGGTTCACCGGCATCCTGCTGGCTTTGCCGGTGGCGGCGGTGGTCATGGTGCTGGTGCGCCATGTGCACGACCTGTACAAGGATTCGGACATCTATAGCGGTATAGAAGAGTCCGAGCTGTAGCGACCCTTGTTTGCATTTCGGGGTACCCGCGTTTCGGGCAGGTGCCTCGGAGAGTCTTTACAGCTGTCACATCCACCGTCAAAGAACCCCCCGTGATTTCATCAGGCTAACGCAAACCTTTGATTTTGCTTGTGGTCTGTTGCATTGTGCGCCCGGCGTCACGGGTATAAACTTTGCAAACTTTACACAGAGGCCACTAACGGTTTGTTTGGAACTGTTCAGTCAGCATGAAACCGATTCAGCTGCCCCTAGGTGTGCGTCTGCGTGATGACGCCACCTTCATCAACTACTACCCAGGCGCCAATGCCGCTGCACTCGGCTATGTCGAGCGGCTTTGCGAAGCCGACGCCGGCTGGACCGAAAGCCTGATCTACCTCTGGGGCAAGGATGGGGTAGGGCGTACGCACTTGCTGCAGGCGGCCTGCCTGCGGTTTGAGCAGTTGGGGGAGCCAGCGGTCTACTTGCCCCTGGCGGAATTGCTGGATCGCGGCATCGAAATCCTCGACAACCTGGAACAGTACGAACTGGTTTGCCTGGACGACTTGCAAGCAGTGGCGGGCAAGGCCGACTGGGAAGAGGCGCTGTTTCATCTGTTCAACCGCCTGCGTGACAGCGGCCGGCGCCTGTTGATCGCGGCTTCGACCTCTCCCCGGGAGTTGCCGGTGAAGCTGGCGGACCTCAAGTCCCGGTTGACCCTGGCGCTGATCTTCCAGATGCGTCCGCTCTCCGACGAAGACAAATTGCGTGCATTGCAGTTGCGCGCCTCGCGTCGCGGGCTGCACCTGACCGACGAAGTCGGGCACTTTATCCTGACCCGCGGCACCCGCAGCATGAGCGCCTTGTTCGAGCTGTTGGAGCGCCTCGACCAGGCGTCCTTGCAGGCTCAGCGCAAGCTGACCATTCCCTTCCTCAAAGAAACCCTGGGCTGGTAAAACCGCGGGTGGCAGTGGCTTTTTGGTATATTTCAGGCGCCAGAAAACCCGCATCTGGAAGCGGTTCCACAGGCGCGTGCGTTTAAAATGGGCTTAAGGCCTTAGATGTTGAGTGGAAACCGATAAGTCACATTTCAATCGATTGAATTTGCAAATTAGAGCGATAGAAGGCATAGTCGCGGCTTCTTTATAACTTTAAGCCACGGTCGTGCCCATGCTGAAGCGCTTCGCACCCCTCGTGCCTCTTGCACTCGTTACCCTGTTGTTTGGTTGCGCCACCCACTCTCCGGTGAGCCAACAAGAGCAGCAACAGGTTCAAAACTCTTCAAAAGCCCAGTCTTCCGCTATTTTCCAGGAAGAGCTGGCAACCGAAAAAGAACTCGCCGAGTTCGCTGACAGCAAGCCTTACCAACTGCCAGTCTTGGCTGACAGTATCCTCGAGCGTGGCATGTCCCTGATCGGTACCCGTTACCGTTTCGGCGGTACCTCTGAAGCCGGTTTCGATTGCAGCGGTTTCATCGGCTACCTGTTCCGTGAAGAGGCCGGCATGAATCTGCCGCGCTCCACCCGTGAAATGATCAACGTTGACGCTCCGCTGGTTGCACGTAACAAGCTGCAGCCGGGCGACCTGTTGTTCTTCGCCACCAATGGCCGCCGCGGTCGCGTAAGCCACGCAGGCATCTATCTGGGCGATGACCAGTTCATCCATTCCAGCAGCCGCCGCAGCGGTGGTGTGCGAGTTGACAGCCTGGGCGACAGCTACTGGAGCAAGACCTTCATCGAAGCCAAACGCGCCCTTGCGATGGCCCCGACCGTGGTCACTGCACGCAAGTAAGCGGACTTTTTGTAAGGTGAAGTTAAAGTCTTACTTGAAGTTTAGCGCGTAGACGCTAGAATCCTGATCTATTGTTGAAAACTAACCGCGTAAGTTCTGCTTACGCGGTTTTGTTTTCGGCCTCACGGCAGAGAAAGCCGCATCCAGATCAGGATTGTTCTGCATATGTCGACGTCGGCCCGCCTCGCATTGATTGTTCTCGCCGCGCTGCTCGGTGCGTGTGCCAGCCGTACCCCGCCACCCGCGCCTGTTGTACGTGCTCCCGTTTTCAATGCTCCCCAGACCTTCTCGCCCGCTGCCGAAGACGTGCTGTTTCGTGCGTTGGGCCTGGTGGGCACGCCTTATCGCTGGGGTGGCAACACACCAGATTCCGGTTTCGATTGCAGTGGCCTGATAGGCTACGTCTATCGCGATGCCGCCGGTATCTCGCTGCCGCGCTCGACCCGCGAAATGATCGGCATGCGTGCGCCGAATGTCGGCAAGGACGCCTTGCAGACCGGCGACCTGATATTTTTTGCCACCAATGGCGGTTCTCAGGTCAGCCACGCGGGCATCTATGTCGGTGAAGGCCGCTTCGTCCATGCACCGGCCACCGGCGGCACGGTGAAGCTGGACAGCCTGTCCAAGGCCTATTGGCAAAAAGCCTACCTGAGCGCCAAGCGCGTGCTGCAGCCAGAGCATCTGGCGCACAACCCTTAGGTCCTATCTCAATGTCGAGGTTGCCATGACCGCCCGTACCCTCAACCTCGACGACGCCCTCTATCACTACCTGCTCGACGTTTCCCTGCGTGAAACGCCGCTGCTGCGCCGTCTGCGCGACGAAACCCAGGCGCTGCCCATGGCGCGCTGGCAGGTGGCGCCCGAGCAGGGGCAGTTCCTCGCCTTGCTGGTCAAGCTTATCGGTGCCCGGCGTGTGCTGGAGGTGGGGACCTTCACCGGCTACAGCGCCTTGTCCATGGCCGCGGCCTTGCCGGACGATGGCCAGTTGATCTGTTGTGACATCCCGGGCGACTACAACGCCACCGCGCGCCGCTACTGGCAGGAAGCAGGTGTCGCCGGGCGGATCGAGTTGCGCCTGGCGCCGGCCCTGGAGACCTTGGCCAGCATTGAGCGGGAGGAAGGCGAGGGTGGTTTCGACCTGGTCTTCATCGACGCCGACAAGGCCAATTACCCGGCTTATCTGGAAAGTGCCCTGCGCCTGCTGCGCGTGGGCGGGCTGGCGGTGTTCGATAACACGCTGTGGAGCGGTCGGGTGCTGGAGGAGAATCCCCAGAGCGAAGACACCCGGGCCATCCAGGCACTCAATCGTGCCTTGAAGGATGACCCGCGTGTCGACTTGTCGCTGCTGCCCCTGGGGGATGGCTTGACCCTGTGTCGCAAGCGCTGAACCTATTGCGCCTTGGCTGCTGACACACGCCAGACCTTGTTGCCGACATCATCGGCCACCAGCAGATCCCCTTGCTTGTCGATCACTACGCCGACCGGCCGGCCCATGGCTTTCTCGTCGGCACTGAGGAAGCCGGTCAGTACGTCCACCGGTTGGCCCACCGGCTTGCCATTGGCGAAGGGCACGAAGATCACCTTGTAGCCGCTGTGGGGCTTGCGGTTCCACGAGCCATGCTGGCCGATGAACACGCCTTGGGTGAACGGCGCCGGCAGCTTGCTGCCTTCGGCGAATGCCAGGCCGAGGGAGGCGGTATGCGGGCCGACGGCATAATCCGGAGCGATGGCCTTGGCCACCAGGGTCGGGTTCTGCGGAGTGACTCGCACATCCACATGCTGGCCGTAGTAACTGTATGGCCAGCCATAGAATGCGCCATCCTTGACCGAGGTGATGTAGTCCGGCACCAGGTCGCTGCCGATCTCGTCGCGCTCGTTGACCGCGGTCCACAGCTGGCCACTTTGCGGCTCCCAGGCCATGCCGTTGGGGTTGCGCAGGCCGGAGGCGAAAATCCGTTGCTTGCCGGTGGCGCGGTCGACTTCCCAGATGGCGGCGCGACCTTCCTCCTGGCCCATGCCGTTTTCACCGACGTTGCTGTTGGAGCCGACCGTGACGTACAGCTTGCTGCCGTCCTTGCTGGCAATCACGTTTTTGGTCCAGTGGTGGTTCAGCTTGCCGCCAGGCAGGTCGACCACCTTGGTCGGCTGGGCGCTGATCTTGGTGTCGCCGTCCTTGTAGGGGAAGCGCAGCAGGCGATCGGTGTCGGCGACGTACAGGTCATTGCCCACCAGGGTCATGCCGAACGGCGAGTTGAGGTTTTCCAGGAACACCGTGCGGGTTTCCGCCACGCCATCGTGATCCTTGTCCCGCAGCAGGGTGATGCGGTTCGGGCTGGGCACGCCGGCCCCGGCGCGGCTCATGATCTTGCTGGCGATCCAGCCACGAATACCTTTGCCGTCATCGGGGGAGGGTGGGGCATTGGTCTCCGCCACCAGTACGTCGCCATTGGGCAGCACGTACAGCCAGCGCGGATGCTCCAGGCCTTCGGCAAATGCGGCCACCTGGGTGCCGGCGGCGGCCACTGGTTTGGTGCCTTGTGGCCAGCCGATCGCGGGCGCGATGTTCACGGTCGGGAACAGGGTCTTGTTCGGTTCGGGCAGTTTCGGCGAGGGGCCGGTGCCGTCGGAGACCTGGAGGGTGGAGGTTTCGCCGCAGGCGGCAAGGCCTGCGGCGACGGCGATAAGGATTGCGTATCGAAGCTTGAGCATGCTGATTTCCCTATGAATGCACGAAGTCGGTGTAGTCATAGAGAAGCACAGATGGACGATGCTTCCACCTGCTCAGCGTGCTTCCTTGAGCAGCACGGCAACGCCGGGGTGATAGTTGCCGGCTTCGTTGCGCAATTTGCGGTACGCGTAGGGGAAGTACCAGGCCACGGCGCAGCAATGTTCCTTTTGCAGATCGTCGACCATGTCCTGCAGTTCTTCCGGAGTGGCGCTGTGCTGGGTTTTTTGCGGCGTGACGAACAGGCAGCCGAGTTTCAGGTCGCTGGGGTAGCTGGCTTTTTTCGCGTCGCTGGCGGCATCCAGCAACGGTTGGGTCAGGTGCAGGCTGTTGACCCGGGGCCAGCGCTGGGTGGCCTGGATGTAGACACGCTCCTCCTGCGTGGCGATGTACAGGTCGGTGCGGCCGCTGCGGTCGCCGTCCTCGAGCTGTTTTTTGCTCGGTGTGTGTTCCAGGGTGACCATCTCCGCCATCCAGGCCGCCGCCGAGAGCAATCCCAGGTTGGCTTTTTCGTCGAACCAGTAAGGGCTTTCGTTATCGCCGCGCACGGCGTTGTAGCGGTCGATGCAATCGAACCAGCGTTCCAGGGCAGGGCGCAGGAATTCCAGTTTCGGATTGCTGATGATCATGCCTTGCATCGGACTTTTCCTATTATTGTTGAGATATTGGAGTTTTTTAACGTGATTATGGCTATTTGATATCACTGCGTTGAGTGTGGCACAAGATTGGCGTCATTTTTCCGATATGGCAGCCATTCGTCGATCTGCCGGGCCCCGGCTTTAATTGACGCTCCACCCCCAACCCTCTAACCTTCGCGACTTGTTTCAGGTGCTCTGTGGCCGCAGGTCGACAGAGTGAAACAGGGAAGCCGGTGAGTACGCGTGCCGAAGGTGCACGCACGACGATTCCGGCGCTGCCCCCGCAACGGTAAGTGAGTCAAGACTGCGCCTGATGCCACTGTGTCGACTGTCGACATGGGAAGGCGCGCAGTTGGGCATCCCAGTCACTCACAAGCCCGGAGACCGGCCTGATCCATCCAACGGCATCACGGTGGGCGATGCCAGGCTTGCGCCGTCTATTCCTATTCCTGCCCCCCGTTATCCAGCCCCAACGGAGAGCTGCCCCATGACTGAATCCCCTGATCGTGACGAGCGCCATCTGGCGCGCATGCTGCGCAAAAAAGCCGTGATCGATGAACGCATCGCCAACTCGCCGAACGAATGCGGCTTGCTGCTGGTGCTGAGCGGCAACGGCAAAGGCAAAAGCAGCTCGGCCTTCGGCATGCTCGCGCGGGCCATGGGCCATGGCATGCAGTGCGGCGTGGTGCAGTTCATCAAGGGTCGCAACAGTACCGGCGAGGAATTGTTCTTCCGGCGCTTTCCGGAGCAGGTGCGTTTCCATGTCATGGGCGAAGGTTTCACCTGGGAAACCCAGGACCGCCAGCGCGACATCGCCGCCGCCGAAGCGGCCTGGGCGGTTTCCCGCGAACTGCTGAGCGACCCGAAGATCGGCCTGGTGGTGCTCGATGAACTGAACATCGCCCTCAAGCACGGCTATCTGGATCTGGACCAGGTGCTCAGCGACCTGCAGGCGAGGCCGCCGATGCAGCATGTGGTGGTCACCGGGCGTGGCGCCAAGCCGGAGATGATCGAGCTGGCCGACACTGTCACCGAAATGGGCATGGTCAAGCATGCCTTCCAGGCCGGAATCAAAGCGCAAAAAGGCGTCGAACTGTGAGTGATGCCCGTCATTGCCCGGCGGTATTGATTGCCGCGCCGGCTTCCGGTCAGGGCAAGACCACCGTGACCGCCGCGCTCGCCCGCCTGCATCGCAATCAGGGACGCAAGGTGCGCGTGTTCAAGTGTGGCCCGGACTTTCTCGACCCGATGATCCTCGAGCGCGCCAGCGGTGCGCCGGTGTATCAGCTGGACATGTGGATGGTCGGCGAGCAGGAAAGCCGCCGCCTGCTGTGGGAGGCCGCCGGTGAGGCGGACCTGATCCTGATCGAAGGTGTGATGGGGCTGTTCGACGGCACGCCGTCCAGCGCCGACCTGGCGCGGCATTTCGGGGTGCCAGTGCTCGCGGTGATCGATGGCACCGCCATGGCCCAGACCTTCGGTGCCTTGGCGCTGGGGCTGGCGCGTTATCAGTCGGATCTGCCGTTCGCCGGCGTGCTGGCCAACCGTGTCGGCACCCTGCGTCATGCGCAGTTGCTCGAAGGCAGCCTGACCGAGGGATTGCGCTGGTACGGCGCGCTGTCCCGGGAAACCGGCATCGAACTGCCCAGCCGCCATCTGGGGCTGGTGCAGGCCAGCGAACTCAACGATCTGGATCTGCGTCTCGACGCGGCGGCGGCCGCCTTGGCTGACAGCTGCGAAGTGGCCTTGCCGCCGGCCGTGGCGTTTGCCGCTCCTCAGACAGTTGCCGTCGAGCCTCTGTTGGCCGGCGTGCGCATTGCCGTGGCCCGCGACGAAGCCTTTGCCTTTACCTATGGCGCGAGCCTGGATCTGCTGCGGGCCATGGGCGCCGAGCTGGACTTTTTCTCGCCGCTCCATGACGCGGCACTGCCCGAGGCGGACAGCCTGTACCTGCCGGGCGGTTACCCGGAGTTGCATCACCGGGCGCTGGCGGAGAACGGCTCGATGCTCAGTGCGATCCGCGCGCATCATGCTGCCGGCAAACCCTTGCTCGCCGAGTGTGGCGGCATGTTGTATCTGCTGGACTCCCTGACCGACGTTGACGGCGAGCGCGCCGAACTGCTGGGCCTGTTGCCCGGCGATGCGGTGATGCAAAAGCGCCTGGCGGCCCTGGCCTTGCAGGCAGTGGAGTTGCCGGAAGGTTCGTTGCGCGGGCATACCTACCATCATTCGTTGACCAGCACCGAGCTGGAGCCGATCGCCCGCGGCCTGAGCCCGAATGGCGGGCGCGGCGCGGAAGCGGTTTACCGCAAAGGGCGGATGACCGCCTCTTATGTGCATTTCTATTTTCCGTCCAACCCCGAAGCGGTGGCGGCCCTGCTGGCGCCGGCAGGAGCGAGCGTGCTCGCGCGGCGCCCATGACCGACAACGCTTTTTCCGCGGCGGAACGTGACGCGGTCTATCGCGCGATCGCCGAGCGTCGTGACATGCGCCACTTCGTCGGTGGCACGGTCGAACCACAGGTCCTGCGCCGCCTGCTGGAGGCGGCGCACCAGGCGCCCAGCGTCGGCCTGATGCAGCCCTGGCGTTTCATCCGTATCAGCGACCGGCCGTTGCGCGGGCAGATCCAGCAACTGGTGGAGGAGGAGCGGGTACGCACCGCCGAGGCCTTGGGCGAACGCTCCGACGAGTTTATGAAGCTCAAGGTCGAAGGCATCAACGACTGCGCCGAGGTCCTGGTAGCGGCGCTGATGGACGACCGTGAGCGGCATATTTTCGGTCGGCGTACCTTGCCGGAAATGGACCTGGCCTCGCTCTCCTGCGCGATTCAGAACCTGTGGCTGGCGGCCCGGGCCGAAGGGCTGGGCATGGGCTGGGTGTCGCTGTTCGAGCCCGCTGCCCTGGCCGAGCTGCTCGGCCTGCCAGCCGGGGCCAAGCCGCTGGCGGTGCTATGCCTGGGCCCGGTGGGCGAGTTTTACCCGGCACCGATGCTGGTGCTCGAAGGCTGGGCGCGGGAGCGCCCGCTGAGTGAATTGCTGTATGAAAACTACTGGGGAGTGAGTCAATGAGTGTGGCGTTGCTGAGTGTCGCCGGGGTGGCGCTGGATGCGTTGCTGGGCGAACCCAAACGCTGGCATCCGCTGGTGGCGTTCGGCCGTTTTTCCGATCGCATCGAGCAACGTTTCAACTCCGGCGGTCGCGGTTGGCGCAGTCATGGCGTCACCGCCTGGGTCATCGCGGTGTTGCCGCTGACCCTGCTGGCGACGCTGTTTTCCTGGCTGCCCTATATCGGTTGGTTGTTCGAGATCCTGGCGCTGTACTGCGCTCTCGGCCTGCGCAGCCTCGGCGAGCATGTCGAGCCGGTGGCCCAGGCCTTGCGCAGCGACGACCTGGAGTTGGCGCGGCAGCGGGTCGGCTATCTGGTCAGTCGCCAGACCAGCGAACTGGATGCCACCGAAGTCGCCCGCGCCGCCACCGAGTCGGTGCTGGAGAACGGCAGCGACGCGGTATTCGCCGCCCTGTTCTGGTTTGCCGTGGCCGGGGCGCCGGGCGTGGTGCTCTACCGCCTGAGCAACACCCTGGATGCGATGTGGGGCTATCGTAATGAGCGTTTCGAGCGTTTCGGCTGGGCGGCGGCGAAGATCGACGACCTGCTCAACTATATTCCGGCCCGCTTGGTGGCCCTGACTTACGCGCTGCTGGGCAAGACCCGCCTGGCGCTGAAATGCTGGCGCCGCCAGGGGCCGACCTGGGACAGCCCGAACGCCGGGCCGGTGATGGCGGCCGGGGCCGGGGCCCTGGGTGTCGAGCTGGGCGGCGCGGCGATCTATCACGGCGAGTTGCACCAGCGGCCGCAACTGGGCGAGGGGGCGGGGGCCGATGCTTCGTCCATCGATCGCGGCTGGCAACTGGTACAGCGCGGGGTCTGGTTATGGCTGCTGATTCTCTGCGTGGGAGCTGAGTTCTATGCTTGAGCACGGTGGCCGCCTGCGCAAGGCGGCCGAGCAATACGGCATAGCCGAGGCCGACTGGCTGGACCTGTCCAGCGGCTTGGCACCCTGGCCGTGGCCGATTCCCGAGATCGGCATGCGGGCCTGGGCGCGCCTGCCGGAAACCGACGACGGCCTGGAGCAGGCCGCCCGCGACTACTACGGTGCCGCCCATGTGTTGCCGGTGCCTGGTTCCCAGGCGGCGATCCAGCTGCTCCCGCGTTTGCGCCGTGCCGGCAAGGTCGGCGTGCTGTCGCCCTGTTATGCCGAGCACGCCGAAGCCTGGCGCCGCAGCGGCTACATCGTGCGTGAAGTGCTGGAGCAGGAAGTGGACTTCTTTCTCGACAGCCTGGACGTGCTGGTGGTGGTCAATCCGAACAATCCCACGGGCCTGAGCCTGACCCCGGAGCGCCTGCTGGACTGGTACGCGCGCCTGGCGCAGCGCGGTGGCTGGCTGGTGGTCGACGAAGCCTTCATGGACAACACTCCCCAGTTGAGCCTGGCGGCCCAGGCCGATCAGGTGGGGTTGATCGTCCTGCGCTCCTTCGGCAAGTTTTTCGGCCTGGCCGGTGTGCGCCTGGGCTTCGTCCTGGCCGAGCGCAAGTTGCTCAAGCTGCTGGCCGAACAGGTCGGCCCCTGGGCCGTCAGCGGACCGACCCGGGTACTGGGCCAGGTGTGCCTGCGTGACAGCCAAGGCCATGCACGGCAACGGCTGCGCAGCGAAGTGGCGAGCCTGCGTTTGGCGCACCTGCTCGAGCGCCACGGCCTGAAACCCCAGGGTGGTTGTGCGCTGTTCCAGTGGCTGATCACCGATCGCGCCGAGCTGTTGCATGAGTTCATGGCGCGCCGGGGCATCCTGCTGCGGTTGTTCACCCACAACAGCAGCCTGCGCTTCGGCCTGCCGGCCGACGAAGCCGACTGGTCGCGTCTCGAACAGGCCTTCGTCGCCTACGCCAAGGAACATCCATGACTACCCTGATGGTGCAGGGCACCACTTCCGATGCCGGTAAAAGCACCCTGGTGACGGCCCTCTGCCGCTGGCTGACGCGCCAGGGCGTCAGTGTCGTGCCCTTCAAGCCGCAGAACATGGCCCTCAACAGCGCGGTGACCGCCGACGGTGGCGAGATCGGCCGCGCTCAGGCGGTGCAGGCCCAGGCCGCGCACCTGGAGCCGCACACCGACATGAACCCGGTGCTGCTCAAACCCAACAGCGACACCGGGGCCCAGGTGATCATTCACGGTCGCGCGGTGACCACCATGAACGCGGTGGCCTATCACGACTACAAGGCCATCGCCATGCAGGCCGTGCTGGCCTCTCACCAGCGCCTGAGCGCGGCCTATCCGGTGGTGATGGTGGAAGGCGCAGGCTCGCCGGCGGAGATCAATCTGCGGGCCGGCGACATCGCCAACATGGGCTTTGCCGAAGCGGTGGACTGCCCGGTGCTGCTGATCGCCGACATCAACCGTGGCGGGGTTTTCGCCCATCTGGTGGGCACCCTGGAGCTGTTGTCGCCAAGCGAGCAGGCGCGGGTCAAAGGTTTCATCATCAACCGTTTTCGCGGCGATATCGCCCTGTTGCAACCGGGCCTGGACTGGCTCGAAGCGCGTACCGGCAAACCGGTGATCGGCGTGCTGCCCTACGTGCTGGACCTGCATCTGGAAGCCGAGGACGGCATCGACCAGCGTCAGGCCGACAAGGTCGAGCAGGTGCTGAAAGTGCTGGTGCCGGTGTTGCCGCGCATCAGCAACCACACCGACTTCGATCCGCTGCGCCTGCATCCCCAGGTGGACCTGCAATTCATCGGTCCCGGCCAGGCGATTCCGCCGGCCGACCTGATCATCCTGCCCGGCTCGAAAAGCGTGCGCAGCGACCTGGCGTATCTGCGCGCCCAGGGCTGGGACAGGGCCATCGCCCGGCACCTGCGCTATGGCGGCAAGTTGTTGGGCATCTGCGGTGGTTTGCAGATGCTCGGCGAGCAGCTGCACGATCCCCTGGGCCTGGAAGGCGCGCCGGGCTCCAGCGCCGGGCTGGGGTTATTGGCGTTCGAGACGGTGCTGGAACACGAGAAGCAACTGCGCAACGTGCGTGGGCGCCTGGCGCTGGAGGAGGCCGAAGTCAGTGGTTACGAGATCCATGCCGGGGTCACGACGGGGCCTGCGCTGGAACTGCCGGTCGTGACTCTGGATGACGGTAGTTGCGACGGTGCGCGCAGCGACGATGGGCAGATTCTCGGTACCTATCTGCACGGCCTGTTCGAGGCGCCGGCGGCCTGCAGCGCATTGCTGCGCTGGGCGGGTTTGCGCGAGGTGCAGGCGGTCGACTACCACGCCCTGCGCGAGCGCGACATCGAGCGCCTGGCCGATCTGGTGGAACAGCATCTGGACACTGAGCACCTGCGCCAGCTTTGCGGGCATTAGAGCGTCGGCGCCGGTATTGCGGCGCCGCTGTGGCTGTACCTCAACTCAAGGGTTTCCAAGCATGTTGCAACTGATCCTCGGCGGCGCCCGCTCCGGCAAGAGTCGCCTGGCTGAAAAGCTCGCCGGCGAGAGCGGCCTGGCCGTGACCTATATCGCCACCAGCCAGGCGCTGGACGGTGAAATGAACCAGCGCATCGAGCATCACCGCGAACGGCGTCCGGCCGAATGGGCATTGATCGAGGAACCCCTGGAGCTGGCGCGGGTGCTGCGCGAAGCGGCGAGCGCCGAGCGTTGCCTGCTGGTGGATTGCCTGACCTTGTGGCTGACCAACCTGTTGCTGCTGGAGGATGCCCAGCGGCTCGCCAGTGAGCGCGAAGCCCTGTTGCAGTGCCTGGCGTCGCTGCCGGGCGAAATCATTTTTGTCAGCAACGAGACCGGAATGGGTGTCGTGCCGCTGGGCGAATTGACTCGCCGTTATGTCGATGAAGCCGGTTGGCTGCATCAAGCCCTGGCCGAGCGTTGTCAGCGGGTAGTGCTGACGGTGGCCGGCCTGCCCCTGACTCTGAAAGGAACTGCGTTATGAATGACTTCTGGTGGCAGCGGCCGTGCAAGGCGCTCGACACTCAAGCCCTGGAGGCGGCCCGGTCGCGTCAGCAGCAATTGACCAAGCCCGCGGGTTCGCTGGGGCAGTTGGAGCGGGTAGCGGTACAGCTGGCCGGCTTGCAAGGGCGGGTCAAGCCTGGCCTGGAGCAGCTGTGGATTGCGATTTTCGCCGGCGACCACGGGGTGGTGGCCGAGGGCGTTTCGGCTTATCCGCAGGAAGTCACCGGGCAGATGCTGCACAACTTCGTCACCGGCGGCGCGGCCATCAGCGTGTTGGCGCGGCAGCTGCGGGCACGCCTGGAGGTGGTCGACCTCGGCACGGTGACGCCCGGCTTGAATCTGCCTGGCGTGCGTCATTTGCACCTGGGGGCGGGCACCCGGAACTTCGTCGAGGGGCCGGCCATGACCCAGGCCCAGGGCGAACAGGCCCTGCAGGCTGGACGTGACAGTGTGCTGCGGGCTGCCGAGCTGGGTAGCGAACTGTTTATCGGTGGCGAGATGGGCATCGGCAATACCACCGCGGCCAGTGCCGTGGCCTGTGCCTTGCTGGACATTCCGGTAGCGCTCCTCGCGGGTCCGGGCACCGGCCTGGATGCGGCGGGTGTCAGCCACAAGGCGCGGGTGATCGAGCGTGCCTTGAGCCTGCATGCGGCCCAGCGTGGCGATGCCTTGCAGACCTTGTTCAACCTTGGCGGTTTCGAAATTGCTGCCCTGGTGGGGGCGTACCTGGCCTGTGCCCAGGAAGGCATCGCGGTGCTGGTCGACGGTTTTATTTGCAGCGTGGCGGCGCTGGTGGCGGTGCGGCTCAACCCCGAGTGCCGGCAGTGGTTGCTGTTCGGCCACCGTGGGGCCGAGCCGGGTCATCGGCATATCCTGCAAACCCTCGAGGCTGAGCCTTTGCTGGACCTCGGCCTGCGCCTGGGCGAAGGCAGCGGCGCGGCGCTGGCGGTACCGTTGCTGCGCCTGGCCTGCGACCTGCACGGGCAGATGGCGACTTTCGCCGAGGCGGCCGTGGCAGATCGTCCGGCATGACTTTGCGCCTGGACCTGCTGCGCCATGGCGAAACCGAGCTCGGTGGCGGCCTGCGCGGCAGCCTCGACGATGCCCTGACCGACGCCGGCTGGCAGCAGATGCGTGCCGCAGTTGCCGGCCAGGGGCCCTGGGATCGGTTGGTGAGCTCGCCCTTGCAACGCTGCGCGCGTTTCGCCGAGGAACTGGGGGCGCGCCTGGCTCTGCCGGTGAGCCTGGACCCGGATCTGCAGGAGCTGCATTTCGGCGCCTGGGAAGGGCAGAGCGCGGCGGCGCTGATGGCGACTGACGCCGAGGCGCTGGAGCAGTTCTGGGCCGATCCTTATGCCTTTACTCCGCCGCAGGGCGAGCCGGTGTTGGCATTTTCCGAGCGGGTGCTGGGGGCGGTCGAGCGTCTGCATCAGCGTCATGCCGGTGAGCGGGTGCTGCTGGTCAGCCATGGCGGGGTGATGCGCTTGTTGCTGGCCCGGGCCCGGGGTTTGCCGCGCGAGCAGTTGCTGAATGTCGAGGTCGCTCACGGTGCCTTGTTCGCTCTGACTGTCGAGGCTGGCCTGGTGTTGAGCGAAGGAGTCTGAGCATGCTGCCATTCTGGATCGCCTTGCAATTTCTCAGCAGTTTTCCGGTGCGTTTGCCGGGCATGCCATCGCCCGAGGAAATGGGCCGGTCGTTGCTGTTCTATCCGCTGATCGGCCTGCTGTTCGGGCTGCTGCTGTGGGGGCTGAACCAGTTGTTGATGGGCGCGCCGCTGTTGCTGCATGGGGCGTTGTTGCTGACGGTCTGGGTACTGCTCAGTGGCGCCTTGCATCTGGACGGGCTGGCCGACAGTGCGGACGCCTGGCTGGGCGGCTTCGGCGATCGCGAGCGTACGTTGACGATCATGAAAGACCCGCGCAGCGGGCCGATCGCCGTGGTCACCCTGGGGCTGGTGTTGCTGCTCAAGTTCGCCGCGCTGGTGGCGCTGATCGAGCAGCAGACCGGTGTCGCCTTGCTGCTGGCGCCGCTGATCGGTCGCGGCGCCTTGCTCGGGCTGTTCCTCTGTACGCCTTATGTGCGCCCTGGTGGCCTTGGGCAGGCGCTGGCGAATTATCTGCCGCGTCTGGCTGGCAAGTGGGTGCTGGGGCTTGCTGCATTGGTGTGCATAGTGCTCGGAGGTTATAGCGCAGTGCTGGCGTTACTGCTGGCGGGCGTGGTGTTTGCCGGCTTGCGGCAGCTGATGCTGCGCCGTCTGGGCGGCACCACCGGGGATACGGCGGGCGCTATGCTGGAGCTGCTGGAGACGGCGGTCCTGGTGGGGTTGGCGTTGTTCTAGAAAGGCGGGACGCGGGTTTCATCCGCGCCCTGGGCTTTGCAAATTTCTTGCATTCCATTAATCGCGGGTATATACACGCACCATGATTCCTTCTCAATGTTTGTGCACGAACCTGCGTCGCGCCGCCCGTGGCGTCAGCAGGTTCTACGACGGCGCTCTCGACGGCTTCGGGATTAACGTTGCCCAGTATTCCTTGCTGAGCAACCTGCAGCGCCTGGACCAACCGAGCATTTCCAGCCTGGCCGAGGCCATGGGCCTGGATCGCAGCACCCTGGGCCGCAACCTGCGGGTGCTGGAAGGCGAGGGGCTGGTCCGGCTGTCCGAGGGTGAGGATCAACGCAATCGCATTGTCCAGCTGACTGAGGAGGGCCAGCAGCGACTGCTGGCGGCCTTGCCTGCCTGGGAAGCGGCGCAACAGCGTTTGATCGACCGTCTGGGTGCAGAGAAACGCGAAACCTTGCTGGCCTTGCTGAACGAACTGGCGTGAACGCCTTTTGTTCGATGATAAGCGGGTATATACCCGTAAATGGAGAATAACGATGACTTCGATGTGGCGTACCAGCGGTTGGGTTCTTCTCGGGAGTGCGCTGATCCTGGCCCTGTCCCTGGGGGTAAGACACGGCTTCGGGCTGTTTCTGCCGCCCATGAGCGCCGAGTTCGGCTGGGGGCGCGAGGTGTTTGCCTTTGCCATTGAATCGCCCCGGATTCTCTAGACACCTTGCAAGCTCATTGCGTAACGCTTTTCAAACTCTGCCGGTGACAGCTGATTGTTGAAACCATGACGGCGTTTTGCGTTGTAGAACATCTCGATGTAATCGAACACATCACTACGAGCATCTTGCCGCGAGGTGTAGATTTTTCGCTTGATCCGTTCCCGTTTCAGAAGCTGGAAAAAGCTCTCGGCCACAGCGTTGTCATGACAGTTGCCTCGGCGACTCATGCTGGCAACCAAATTGTTTGCCTTCAAAAAGCTGCGCCAATCGGAGCTGCTGTACTGGCTGCCTTGGTCGGAATGAACCATCACTTCTTGCTTCGGTTTACGCCTCCAAACCGCCATCAACAACGCGTCAATAGCCAAATCACTGGTCATCTGCGACTTCATTGACCAGCCAACGACCTAGCGAGAAAACAGATCCAACACCACAGCCAAATACAGCCAGCCTTCATAAGTGCGAATGTAGGTGATGTCGGTGACCCAAACTTTGTTGGGTTCTACGACATCAAACTGGCGCTTCAGCAAATTGGGTGAGGCGACCGCTGGCTTACCGCCGTACTTTCCAGGGCGGCGTCGATACCCTGTCTGAGAGCGCAGACCTTCAAGACGCATCAGCCTCGCTACACGATGGCGACCACAATCTTCACCGACCTCGCGCAGATCGTCATGGACTTTGCGATAGCCATAAACGCCGCCACTCTCCAGCCATGAATGCTTGATCAAACCCAGCAGTCGCTGGTCGTCTTTGGCGCGTACAGATTGCGGCTCGGACAGCCAGGCGTAATAACCGCTGGGATGGACTTTCAGCATCAGGCAAAGCCGCCGAATCGAATAGTCGCCCGCGCGCTGCTTGATAAAGGCGTACTTCAGCCGCACTCCTTGGCAAAGTACGCGGCGGCCTTTTTTAAGATGTCTCGCTCTTCAGTGACGCGCTTGAGTTCTGCTCGCAGACGACGCAGTTCAGCGTGCTGATCATCGTCTTGCTGTCGTTCTTCTTGAGGTTTGCTGTAGCGCTTTATCCAGGCATATAAGCTATGCGTCGACACGCCAAGACGGGCCGCTACATCAGCGACAGGCAGCTTCTTTTCGGTCACTTGATTGACCGCTTGGATTTTGAATTCTTCGGGGTAACGCGGGTTGCTCATGGCACCTCCTGATTGGCCTCAGTTTAAGGCAAAGAGGTGTCTACGAAACCCGGGGCGATTCATTGCGTAGTTATCCATGACCAAGTGGATTGACATCTCGGCAGGGACAGACGCATCGATTTCCTTGAGAAATGACAGGAACTCGGTACTGCGGTGCTGGCGTTTCAACCGGCCAACCGCCTGTCGCCACGTCCAGTGCAGCGAACAGTGAGGTTGTCCCATACCGTTTGTAATCATGCGTGCGAGTCGCAGGATTGCCCGGTGCCAGAGGTAGCCCAGGCTGGGTTCGATTTAGCGCCTGGATCTGGCTTTTTTCATCGACGCACAACACCAATGCTCTATCGGGCGGATTCAGGTATAGGCCAACGATGTCATGGACCTTGTCAACGGAGAGCGGATCGGTTGATAGTTTAAAGGTCTCTCCAGATGAGGCTTGATCCCGAAGGCATGCCAGGTGCGCATCACGCTAGCCGGAGATAGCCCCGTTTCCCGGCTCATTCGCCGGGTGCTCCAATGGCTCGCATCTTCGGGCTTGCTTTGAAGTACCTGATCAACCACTTGCTGCACTTGTTCATCGGTGATGGTGCGTGGACGCTCGGAGCGCGGTTCATCGTTCAGACCAGGCAATCCCCATTTAGAGAAACGAACTCGCCAGCGCGATATCACGTCCTTGCTGACACCAAGGCGCTGGGCAATGGAGTTTCCGGACTCCCCATCTGTGCATGCCAGTATGATTTCAGCACGAAGGGAAGCATCCTGTGCCCCCTTGCGCTGGTTAACCCGGCGTAGAAGCGCTGCTGTGTCGGCCTCGGAAAGGGCAATGACGGTCGCTGGTCGGCTCATGTAGATACACAGTTCTTGATGAGTTGGTTTCTACAGAGACTAGACCAGATTTTCTACGGCACTTGGAAACACCACAAAAACTAGATCCTGTGCCATTGAGTAACGATTACCGAGCCTGGCAGTTTCACTTCCAAAGTGCCAGAGAATTGATCGTCGATAGCTTTGAGCAGGCCTGGAGCAGATGTTCGACCCAAGCTGATAGGTTTGAGTCCGGAGCTTGCGAGCATCAGCGCCTTGAGGTCTTTCAGCGGGCCTTTGATAGCTTTGGCACTCGACAAATCCTTGGTGTGCAGCAAGTCTGGCGAGGCAAAAAGCTCCGCATTTTCCAGACCTGCCGCCGTCATTTGTTCGAGGTTGTCCGGATCAATTTCCGCGTAATGCGTTGCACCTGCGAGGAACTTCCGGTTTGCTACCTCGCCGTCGATTGCCAAGAGAAAGAAGGTAAACGCCGTATTGCCCAGGCGCACCCAGTCATCCTGGTTGGTATTACTGTCTCGGGTTCTTTGCAATGTTTTGATTTTGCGGTGCACCAGTTCAAAGTTCGAAGAAATAGTGCTGAACGGTGGGAGGCCGTCTTTTGATCTGGTGTAGTGGCGGAGGGTGAACTTCTTGTCTGCAACTTTTAAAAGCTCGGCATCGGTCGCCTTCTGGTTACTGAACTTCAGGTTGCCATCCATGACCGAATGCATGATTTCGAACGGCTGAGTCCGGTCCTGTGGCTGATAGTTCGCCTGGTGCCGTTCATACATTTCCTGCGCTGAAACCGCTTTTGGCGAAGAAGATGCGTCACTAAGTCGGGGAGTCGTGCAGGGGCCTTGATGATATGTTCCGCACGCCGAGCAGGTCCTGGGGACTGAAAACGGCACGGGTTTTGGGGCGATGGCGGGCGCTATTCGAGGGGGCAGTACCAATGTGCTTGGTGAAGACGCCTGGGAGCTTTCGATCGGTGGAAAAACCTTGCTGATCCTGCGTTTTTGACCCGCGGGCGGCGTGTTGGGTCTTGCAGGAGACAGGACGCTGGGCATGGGCCCCTTGCCTGCATTCGATCCGGAGTTTTTCAGCACAGTATAGTCAGTCTCTTGTAGTAGGCGGAGCTTAATAACGTCTTGAAGCAATTGCCCACATTTATAGCCAAAGTTGGTATGAGAGTTGAGTGAAAAATTGTTAGAGGGCATTTCCTAGGCACTGTACGAAAATCGGCCAATTGGCCGGCCAGTTCTTTATCCAGCTCCTTGATCTGCTCATCCAGGTAAACGAAGTGAGCGTGCAGTCGTTGCAACAGCACGGTGAGCCGAACCGGCAACTCATGCTCGGCCAAGATACTCGCCAAACGTTTCATGATCGCCAAACCCTTGGGTAGGCTGATGCCGAACTCCAGCAAGAAGCCGTGCATCTGATTGGCGGTTTTGGTGCGGTCACGTACCAGCGACTCGCGCAGACGATGCAGAACTGAAAGGATTTGTTGTGCCTCAGTTTTAGCAGGAACAAAGCGCATCGATGGGCGCGAGGCGGCCTCGCAGATGGCCTCGGCATCGACGAAATCGTTTTTGTTGCCTTTGACGAAAGGTCGAACGAACTGCGGGGAAATCAGTTTGGCCTCATGCCCATGGCCATCAGTTGGCGAGCGACAAAATGCGCGCCGGCACAGGCTTCCATCACCACGGTACAGGCCGGCAGGTTGCCGAAGAGCCTCATCATCTGCGGACGCGAGCACTTCTTGCGAAACACTTCCCGGCCCGATTTGTCCTGCCCATGCAGGTGGAAACTGTGTTTGCCGAGATCGATACCGATCAGTGCTGATTCGCTCATGATGATGGCCTCCGAAAGTAAAACACCCTGCGAAAGCGTAGCCCTCGCAGGGGTGTGGAGGTGACCATCTCATTAGTAATGTCGTAAACACCGCATGGCGCAGGCCAGCGAGACCATCGCCGCATAACTTTTCGCCAGCTTGTCGAAGTGCGTAACGATGCGGCGGTTATCCTTCAGCCAGCCGAACATACGCTCGATGATATTGCGCTGGCGGTACTTGGGACGATCAAGCAGTCCCGGCAACCCCGGTTTGGGCTTGCGCTTCATGCTGCGCAGAGGGATCACCGGCTGCATCCGATACCGGTCGCAGTAACGACGCAGAGCCTCAGCGTCATAGCCTTTATCTGCCAACAATCAGCGACAGCGTTTGCGGGGACGACCGCGCAAACTTGGGATGTGTGCCTCATCCAGCAACGGCTGGGCATAAGCGATGTCGCTGGCTTGCCCGCCCGACAACAGAAATTTCAGTGGCACACCATTCGCGTCGCACAGCATGTGGATCTTGGTCGTCAGGCCACCCCGGCTGCGCCCGAGCGCGTGATCCTGCGCTTCTTCAGGCCCCCTTTTTTCCCAGCACCAGAAGAGGCCCGGGTTGCGCGTACTGCGGTGGAGTCAATCATCCAGGTCTCCAGATCAATCAACCCTTGCTCGTTGAGCTTGATATGAAGCCGCTTGAGCATTTGGTCAAACGTTCCACGATTGCGCCAATCACGAAAACGTTGATAGACCGTTGACCAGGGGCCGAAACGCTCAGGTATGTCGCGCCAGGCGGCGCCGGAGCAGAGCACCCAAAGTTCACCGTTGAGCATCAGGCGATCATCCGTTCGCGGTCGCTCGCTACGGCGCGGTTCATTGATAATGTCCGCAACCAAATCCCAGACTGCGTCGGGGAGCTCGTACTGTTTGGCCATCGTGGGCTCCTGCCTTTGATGGGCGCGGACTCTAATGAATCCCGACGCATATGGGGTTCAAATGAGTTTCAGCTGATTTCGTACAGAGCCTAGATTCATACATTCGCTGGTACAACGAGAAACGGATCAAGATTCCCCTCGGCGCTCTCAGTCCCATTGAGTATCGTGAGAGCCTGGGCCTCGCAGCATAACCAGTCCAAGTTTTTTGCCGCCCCCCTGAGGCTTTCTGCAAGTATCCGTTGGTCATTAAGTTGCCAGCGGCAAGTCCAGACAGTTGCGCTGCTTCGGTAGTAACGGCACTTGTTGGGGCTAGGCGTCACCGAACGCCAGCGTGCCAATATTAAAATGCCCGTTGCCAGTGCGCTCCGGGGCCCGAGCCGGTGAGGTAAACCATAGGAAGTTCTTGTCTACGTATTTCATTTATCGTACTAGTAGCTTCTGCCTTGAGGCCATTGTAGAGTGTACAGGTGGTGTTGTTTGAAAACATTCTAATTTCCAAGTTTTTGTTTTCCTCTTCTGTCATTACAACGAAACTTTTCGGATTTCCAGGAATTTTGGTGTACCCATGAATTTCTGTGTCTCCTGCGTATATCCCAGGGACTTTAATCATAGCCTGCAGCGTTTCGACAGAAACTTTATCCAATCCTTCAATTAACGCCAAAGTATTGGGTATGGTTGGTACTAGGCTGCTGTAGATTTCGAGGCTGGACACATCGCGCCCTGCTCTTGATATGCCAACCTGTTTTGCAATGTCTTCTCTGAGCTCGATAATTTCTTCGAAGCTCAAGTCTCGACCCGCCAGGGCGTACAGCAAGCAGTTGCCATCGGCTTTGTTACTTAATAGCTTTACTGCGCCATGTTGTTTTAATGTAGGGGAGTACTCATAGTCGCCGAAGTTCTTTGCGGAGAATCTATGCAGTTCGGAAGCTACAGGGGTGGCTGTAGAGGCTGAGGCCGAAGGGGGTTTCTGAAGTTGCAAAAGTTCCAAGAATTGATTAAATCGATTGACTGCAATTGTTTTGTTGGTGCTGGCACTTTCAATGCTGTTGGATTTAGAGGCTGGATTTGCTGTAGGTGCTTTTGAGTCATTAATCCAGTTGCTGAATTTAGCTGCAAAAAAACCTTTGCCTGATGAGGTTGGGGTGTTTTTTTCATTATTTGATCTAAACATTAGTCCAGTAATATCCTTTCTGGTGATCGGGTTATTACCTGCCATGCAAAATAGATTCAACCCATCGACGGTCCCCGCCGGGTCCGGATTCAACCAGCGCCCCAGCCACGGCGCGTAATAACGGAAACCGTAATAGTACAGCCCGGTCGCATCCCGCTCCTTGCCCGAATACCGCACATACTTGTACCGGGTTTCCGTCTCATTACGCGCTGACCACACCGCCGTACCGCCGAAGGGGAAGTACTCTTCCCTGGTCAGAATATCGGCTTGCTGGTCCAGCTCGAGCAATGAGGAGCCGATTTGATCGCCCAGGCTGTAGCGACACTGGTCGTTTTCGATCTCAACCGGTTTACCCTGTTCCCAATGCAACACCCGCAATGCCTGTCGCCCAGCTGCGGCGAACTGAATCACTTGTAGGGTTTCGGTGACGCTGGTGCTGCCACCTTCGCTTGGTGTCTGTTCGGTCTGGCGTAATTCCAGCCCAGGCAGATAACGCACCCGTTTAGCCTGCGTGGTGCCGCTGGTCAGGGCCATACCCAGCTTGGTGGCCCGCTGCCCCTGACTGTCGTACCAGTACACTTCGCAATCATCATCGGATCCGTTGCGCACCACCTGGGTGGTGCGCAGCAGCTGGTTGCGGCTGTCCCAGCTCAGTGGTTGGCCTGGCGTCAGTTGCAGCAGGTTGCCGCAGGCATCAAAAAAGCCATCCACATCCTGCGGCGTGAGGCCGACCGTCTGCTGAACGGCACGGTTGGAGGTAGTGGCCACTACCATCTGCTGGGTATAGGGATGCAGGCCGACATGCTGAATCGCGGTGAGGTTGTTGCCGCGGTCATAGGTATAGGTTCGGGTGTAATTGGTCAGTTCACCCATCTCTTGCCAGAGCGGTACGATAGCCAGGGGCAAGGCTTGGGTTTGCTGGCCGGCATTGGCATTTTCCCGGCCACCGGCCTGGCATAACTGATACAACGCGTCGTACTGGTACCGACTGAGCGGGGCGACCTGTTGGTTGCGGGTGTAACGGATGGCCTTGGCAGCATTGTTGATCGCCAGCAGATTGCCGACCGGGTCGTACTGGTAGGTCAGTGCTTGCAGTACAGTGGCTCGCCCTCTCTGCGCCGGTCGGATGGTGGTCAGGCTGGACAACCGTTGTGTCTGTAGTTCGTAGACATAGTCAGTGACCACGCCATTGCCGGCCTCTTCATGCAGCACCTGGCCGGCGGCGCTGTAGTCGATCGCCTGCAAAACCGCCTTCGGGGTGGTCTGCCCGGCCAACAGCAGTTCGCTGGTTGCCAGCTGGCCGGCGATATTGAAGCGGCAATGCTGCTGGTTGCCTTTGGCATCGAGGGTCTGTACTGCTTGGGCCAAGGCATCGTAGGCCCAGCGGGCGGTAAACGTCTCGGGGGTTAAGGCGGCATTCCAAACGCTCGGATCGCTGCCCGCCCAGTCACTGTGCAAGATCTCGTCCTGCAGGAACTGCTGCTCGCTCCTCAGCAACTGGCCAGTGATGCTATAGGCATCGGTGAGGGCCATGCCGGCGGGGGAGTAGGCTTGCAGTAACTGTCCACATAGATTGGCGTCGGTCGATGTGCTGGAATCGGCGTAGATCAAGCGTTCGCTGACCCGACGGGTGCCCTCGGCAAGCTCAATGATCGAGGTCAAGCGATGCAAGGGGTCAAAGGTGCGGGTGAGTTGCTGAACCCGAGCATCCTGTTGCCAGACAACACCACCTTCGCTGTCATACAGCGCCAGCCGTTCGCCGGCGTCCTGGCTCTGGAGCTTGAGCTGTTGGCCGGACAGTGATGAGACATAACGAATGTTGGGCGGCACTGAGGAATCAAGCTGTTGTTCGGCCAACAACCGCGGGTCGATGCTGCTGCTCAGGTGGCCCAGCACGGAATAGGTCTGTTGACTGATCAGTTCGTCCAGTGGCTCCTCGGCAGTGGTGCGGTTGTACTGGACGGTACGCACCAACAGCCCTCGGTTATCGACCACCGACAGGGTCGGTGTACCCAGACAGCGTTGCGCGGTAGCGACGTCGGTGATGGTGGTCATGATGACTGTACCTCGTTCAGTATGTTGTTCTTGTCTTCAGCAACCATCATCTTGTATTGCGTGAGTAGGGGCTAGGTGAGCAGCCCTGTATTCATTGAGCATAATTAAATGGTTATGCTTAACGCCCTTTAATTTTTGCACATTGATGCAAACTAGGTGTTCGGTCCCGGAATGAGATGGTGCGGATTAATTGTGAAACGGTCTGGATTTTGAGTCCAGGCCTCACAGATCACCTTGAAGGGCGTGCGCCATCGCAAGGCCTTTAAATACCTAGCGAAGTTGTAGGCCATCACGAAAGCCAATACGTGGGCCTTCAGAGCATCAAAATCGGGGTAGTGGAACACCTTGACCGTCGCCTCTTTTATCGTTCGATTCATTCGTTCGACTTGGCCGTTGGTCCAAGGATGATAAGGCTTGGTTAGGCAGTGTTTGATGTTGTGCTCGTAGCAAACACGATCAAAGATGTGTCCCCCAAAGCGATTGGTGGCGCCGCCTCGATGCCTTGGCAGCTCGGTAAACGCTACGCCGTTGTCAGTCAGGACGGTATGGATCCGGTACGGAAATGCTTCAATAGCCTGACGCAAAAATGTTGCGCCGTTGCGTTTCGTTGCGGCATCGAAAAATGCGACATAGGTGAACTTGCCGCGCTTGGCTGCGTTGGTGTTCTTGGGGATTAGGCTGATTCCGTGACGTACTAGGCAGCGATGCAAGGCGCTGCGGCTCAACTGGGGAAGGCACTCATGAAGATGCCCCAGCATGTCGTCCAAAGGCAGCATTGTCCGTCGACGGAACTCAACCACCATCTCTTCTTCGTAACCGTCCGGCCAGCACCCTCTCCTGACAGCCCTCCAAATTGGCCAAGATAGTGGACAAAAAATGGTGTCCACTATCTTGGATACCGTTACCCCAGCCCGTCGAGCCGGTCGCCGCCCCAACTTTCCGTTGGACTTTAAACGCCAAGTCGTCGAAGCCACCTTCCAGCCAGGAGCTTCGGTGTCGTTGATCGCTCGCGAACATGACGTCAATGCCAACCTGGTTTTTCGCTGGCGGCATCAATATCAGGAAGGGTTATTCGGTGCCGTCAGCCAGAGCACAACGCTTTTGCCCGTCCAGGTGATCGAGGCGCCAATGGATCTGCCGCAAGTCGTCCAGCCACAGGCAGAGTGTCATTCCGAGATCGCAGTTGAGGTAGGAAAAGCCAAGCTGCGTATCACAGGCGCACCCGATCCGCAGACGCTGCAATTCGTCTTGCAGCAGTTATTGCGATGATTGCCCCGCCCGCTGGAACCCGTATCTGGATCGCCGCCGGCGTCACGGACATGCGCCGTGGCTTCGATGGATTGGCGGCCTTGGTGCAAACTCAACTGGAAGCCGATCCCTTCTCCGGTCAGATCTTCGCCTTTCGCGGACGGCGCGGTGACCGGATCAAGCTGTTGTGGTGGGATGGCGACGGCCTGTGCCTGTTTTGCAAACGGCTGGAACAAGGGCGCTTTGTCTGGCCGCAAGCAACCAGCGGCAGCGTGTCGCTGACGACCGCGCAGTTGTCGATGCTATTGGAGGGCATTGATTGGCGCAGGCCAATTCGTACAGCACCCGTCCTCGCGGTCTGACTTGCCGCGCTGAAAAAATCCCCAGTAATATTCGATCATGACACTCGTGACCGACTCTCTGCCGAACGATCTTCAAGCCTTGAAGGCCCTGGTCTCTGCCCAGCGGGCAGAGATTGAGCGCTTGAAAATGATGATCGCCAAGCTGCGTCGTATGCAGTTCGGTCGCAGCTCCGAGCAACTGGACGCCATGATCGACCAGCTCCAGTTGAGTCTTGAGAAGCTGGAAGTCAGCCAGACTGAACTGACACCCCCAACCGAACCGCCACCTCGCACCGTCTCTCGGCGCAAGCCGTTACCTGAACACCTGCCTCGCGAAACTCAAGTCCATCAGCCCGAGTCGCAATGCACTGGCTGCGGTGGGAAGCTTCGCCATTTGGGTGAGGATGTGTCCGAAGTGCTGGAGTACGTTCCGGCACGTTTCAAAGTCATTCGCCATGTCCGTCCGAAGTGGGTTTGCCGCTGCTGTGAGCACATCGCCCAGGTGCCGGCACCGAGTCGGCCAATAGCCCGAGGCCTTGCAGGCCCGGGGTTGTTGGCACATGTGCTGGTCTCGAAGTTTGTTGATCATTTGCCGTTGTATCGGCGGTCCGAGATCTACGCCCGTGAGGGCGTGGAGCTGGAGCGCTCAACCCTGGCCGACTGGGTCGGCCAGAGCAGTCAGTTGCTGCGACCACTGATCAACGCTCTTGAGCATCACGTCATGAGCGGTCACAAAGTCCATGCCGACGACACACCGATTGGCGTGCTTGCGCCGGGCAATGGCAAGACCAAAACGGCTCGCCTGTGGACGTACGTGCGAGACGATCGATCTGCCGGTGACTCGACACCGGCGGCGGTCTGGTTTGCCTACTCGCCGGATCGCAAAGGGCAACATCCCCGCGTTCATCTCAAGAGCTTCAGAGGGATCTTACAGGCTGACGGCTATGCCGGTTTTGCTCAGCTGTATGCCACGGGCACTATTGAGGAAGCCGCGTGCTGGGCTCACGCCCGCCGCAAGTTTTACGATGTCTACAAAGACCTGGCTTCACCACTTGCCGCCGAGGCGCTGCAACGGATTGCGGTCCTGTATGCCATCGAAAGCGAGATTCGAGGGCAACCGCCCAACCTGCGAAAAGCGGTTCGGCAAAGCCGAGCCAGTCCGCTGCTGGAGCAACTGCACGCATGGCTTAACCAGACGCTGACTCAATTGTCGAAAAAAAAATTGGCATTGGGCAGTGCGATCCTCTATGCCCTCAATCGGTGGCAGGCGCTGACGCGCTACTGCAATGATGGCCGGATCGAAATCGACAACAATGCCGCCGAACGCGCGTTGCGCGCCGTCGCATTGGGTCGCAAAAATTACCTGTTTGCCGGTTCCGATGCCGGCGGAGAACGAGCGGCTGCGATTTACAGCCTGGTGGGTTCGGCCAAGCTAAACGGATTGAACCCACAAGCCTATTTGACCCATGTACTGGAGCGCATTGCCGAGCATCCGATCAATCGGGTGAGCGAGTTGCTACCCTGGAATGTTTCTTTGAACCACTCTGAACACTGCGAGGCCGCCTGATCCATGGTTAAAACTGTCCGTTTACCCAAACCCGCCTCCGACCTGTTGCTACTGCACATTGAGCTGAGGTGGATCACTCCGACGATTTGGCGTCGGTTCGCGGTGCCTGAAAACATCACCTTGGGCAAATTGTACCATGTCATCCAGGTCGTGATGGGCTGGAGTGATTGCCATCTGCATGAGTTTGAAATTGCCGGTGAGAATTACGGCATGCCCGACCCTGATGGTTGGGGGCCGCCGGTGAACCCGGAAGCCCGTAAAACGTTGATCAAGGCGCTGAGCGGAAAGCGGACATTCAATTATCTCTACGACTTTGGTGACAGTACGAAATCAGCTGAAACTCATTTGAACTCCATATGCGTCGGGATTCATTAGAGTCCGCGCCCATCAAAGGCAGGAGCCCACGATGGCCAAACAGTACGAGCTCCCCGACGCAGTCTGGGATTTGGTTGCGGACATTATCAATGAACCGCGCCGTAGCGAGCGACCGCGAACGGATGATCGCCTGATGCTCAACGGTGAACTTTGGGTGCTCTGCTCCGGCGCCGCCTGGCGCGACATACCTGAGCGTTTCGGCCCCTGGTCAACGGTCTATCAACGTTTTCGTGATTGGCGCAATCGTGGAACGTTTGACCAAATGCTCAAGCGGCTTCATATCAAGCTCAACGAGCAAGGGTTGATTGATCTGGAGACCTGGATGATTGACTCCACCGCAGTACGCGCAACCCGGGCCTCTTCTGGTGCTGGGAAAATCTATGGTCACCCCATTTTTTGCAATACTGATCATCGGATGAAATGGATGGCTTGCCTAAATCTATCCGGCGTCTGTTTGGGATTGTATCCCGCGCCACGATGAGTATCCGCGCCTGGCGCCCCTAAGAAAGGGGGCGGCTTCTCAAGAGCCAATTTTTCCTTCAGGGTCGTCGCCAGGCCGGTCGGCCGTTTATTTCATCTGTTGTCCAGCTATCGCAAAACCTGATGGTGAAACACGGTGCTGCACCTGCGAGGTCAGGCGTTCGCGGCGCTTGGCCCCGCTTCGTATCGAGTGTGTCGAGTAGCAATAGCCCAGGCGATACAGACAAATTTGTTCGCGAGCGCGCAGGCCACCACATTGGAGTGGCGCCGCATCGACAACGAACGCACCCACTCGGCCAATGGACCCTTTTGATGCTCCAGACGCATCAGGTAAACCCGTGCGCATGGCACCAGCAAGCACCGAAGGTTCTTGTCGCCACGCTTGCTGATCCCCAGCAAGGCCTGCCTGCCGCCCGTACTGTATTGTTTGGGTACTAAGCCTACACCTTGATCTGGTCATCCAGGTAGACGAAATGGTCATGAAGGCGCTGCAGCAGCGTGGTGAGCCGGACGGGTAGATCGTGTTCTTCCAAGACCGAGGTCAGGCGTTTGATGACTGCCAACCCGACCGGCAGACTGATGCCGAACTCGAGCAGAAAACCATGCATCTGATTCACGGTCTTGGTACGGTCGCGGATCAGCGATTCACAGATCCGATGGGAAACGGATAGCGTTTGTTGATCAGGGGATCTGGGTGTCACGAAGCGCATGGAAGGCCGAGAGGCGGCTTCGCATATGGCTTGTGCATCAATGAAGTCGCTCTTGTTGCTCTTGACTAAAGGCTTCACGAACTGAGGCGAAATTAGCTTGGCGTCATGGCCCATAGCCTTGAACTCTCGAGCTAGGTAGTGGGCGCCGGCACTGGCCTCCATTACCACAGTACACGCGGGATGATTGGCCAGGAATTCCATCATCTGCTGTCGTGAGTACTTCTTGCGCAAGACTTCGTTGCCGATCTTGTCCTGAGCATGCAGGTGGAAGGTATGTTTACCGATATCGATGCCCATCAGTGTCACTGTGCTCATGATGACGATCTCCGCGGTAAAGCGCCCTGCGAAAGCTTAGCCTTTGCAGGATCGCGGGGTGACCATCTTGTATCTCGAAAGTTTATTGTTGTTGTGTTGGGTAGGCAGCAATCATGCAGTCAGGTAACCATCAAGGGGGCCTGAAGAGCCGCAAGACCACGCGCTCGGACGCAGCCGGGGCGGTCTGACGACCAAGATTCACATGCTGTGCGATGCCAATGGCGTGCCTTTGCACTTCCTACTTTCAGGCGGGCAGGCCAGCGATATCGCCTATGCCCAACCGCTGCTGGATGAGGCACACATCCCAAGTTTGCGCGGTCGTCCCCGCAAACGCTGTCGCTGATTGTTGGCAGATAAAGGCTATGACGCTGAGGCTCTGCGTCGTTACTGCGATCGTTATCGGATGCAGCCAGTGATCCCGTTGCGAAGCATGAAGCGCAAACCTCGACCGGATTTGCCCAGACTGTTCGACAAACCCAAGTACCGACAGCGCAACATTATCGAGCGTATGTTCGGATGGCTGAAGGAGAACCGCCGCATTGTTATGCGCTTCGACAAGCTGGCGAAAAGTTTTGCTGCGATGGTCTCATTGGCCTGTGCCATGCGCTGTTTGCGACATGACTAATGAGCAACTGTCTTATGACTTAAGCCGTGGTGATGGAAGCGTGCGCTGGCGCTCATTTTGTCGCTCGCCAACTGATGGCCATGGGGCATGAGGCCAAACTGATTTCCCCGCAGTTCGTTCGACCTTTCGTCAAAGGCAACAAAAACGATTTCGTCGATGCCGAGGCCATCTGCGAGGCCGCCTCGCGCCCATCGATGCGCTTTGTTCCTGCTAAAACTGAGGCACAACAAATCCTTTCAGTTCTGCATCGTCTGCGCGAGTCGCTGGTACGTGACCGCGCCAAAGCCGCCAATCAGATGCACGGCTTCTTGCTGGAGTTCGGCATCAGCCTACCCAAGGGTTTGGCGATCATGAAACGTTTGGCGAGTATCTTGGCCGAGCATGAGTTGCCGGTTCGGCTCACCGTGCTGTTGCAACGACTGCACGCTCACTTCGTTTACCTCGATGAGCAGATCAAGGAGCTGGATAAGGAACTGGCCGGCCAATTGGCCGACGATGATCTCGCAGTCGTTTACTGAGCATGCCGTGTGTCGGCCCGATCACCGCCAGCCTACTGGCTGTGGAGATAGGCGATGGCCAACAGTACGGGTGTAGTCGTGACTTTGCCGCCTCTGTCGGCCTGGTACCTAGACAGTACAGCACCGGCGGTAAGGCAAATTTGCTGGGGATCAGCAAACGGGGTGACAAGCACCTCAGGCGACTGCTGGTTCAGTGCGCTCGGGTTTATCTGCTGCGGTTGGACTACCAACACGGAGCACTGGCGGACTGGGTGCGCTCACTGCTTAAGTCGACGGCACTCGAACGTGGTGGCCTGCGCCTTGGCCAACAAGCTGGCGCGTATTGCGTGGGTGATAGCGGCTCACCATGTTGAGTTTGAAGCCGGACCTGACGCCCTGGTGGCCTGATCCCGCGGTTGTTGTACTACGAATCACCCTTCAGGTTTTGCGATAGCTGAATAACAGATGACGTGAACGGCCCACCGGCCTAGCGAAGAACCTGGTACGAAAAGAGGCTTTTGAAGCCGCAATACTTTTAAGGATCGCTAGGCGCGACTCTCATCGTGGCGCGGGGGACATGCCCCAGATAGACGCCAGATAGATTTAAGCAAGCCAACCACTTCACCTATTAATCAACATTGCAAAAACGGGGGTGACCATAGATTTTCGTACAGACCCTAGGGCCCGAATGAACTGCTCGATGCTCGTTGACTGCCAATTGCGAGGATAGAACAGTTCCGTTTTCAGCCGGCCGAAGAAGCCTTCACAAGCCGCGTTGTCAGGCGAGCAGCCCTTGCGCGACATCGAACGAATCAGCTTCGCATCAGCGATGCGCGATAACCAACCGGGCCAGCGGTAGTGAGCGCCACGATCGGAGTGAACAACAGGCCGTTTATCGTTGCAGGCCACCGTTTCAACGGCGGCATCCAGCATCGTGTTCACAAGCTCGGCGTCAGGACGCGTGCCGATCAACCAACTGATTACCTTCCCATCGAAGCAGTCGATCATGGGGGACAGGTACACCTTGCCGGCCGGGATCTGGAACTCTGATATGTCAGTCAGCCATTTCTCATTCGGAGCAATAGCCGTGAAGTCCCGGTTGACGAGGTTTTCCGGCGCGGGACTGATCTCCCCGAGGTAGGAACCATATCGACGCCGTTTCGGCTTTGCGACGACCAGGCACTCCTGCTTCATCAAGCGCTGCACCACCTTCTCTGACAGACGCATACACTGCCTGCTCAGCGAAGCCCGCATCCGTCGGTAGCCGTAGCAGCGATGATTGCGCTCGAAAATGTCCGCCATGGTACGACGCACTTCAGTGTACTTTTCCGCGACCTGCATTCGGGCTCGATGATAGAAATAGGAGCTTTGGGCCAAGCCCAGCGCTTCAAGCAACTCTGACAAGGAATACGTCTGCCTCAGGGCATCAGTCAGCAATGTCTTCTCCCGATTGGTCAGGACTTGCCGATCGATGCCCGTATCTTTTTTATGAGTTCATTCGCCTTCATCAACAGTTCATGTTCAAGCTGCAGACGACGCACGTCGAGCCGAAGAGATTCAAGTTGCCGCTCCAACTCTTCTCGTTCCGGAGTCGACGGAGTTTCTTGTCGGCGTTTCATGGATGCGGATGCCTCTGGGCCGAGTAACTGATTTTTCCAGTTGTACAAGGTCGGCCTGCACACGCCCAGCTTTTGAGCCACGGCGTTCGTACTTTCTTGTCGCGTGCACAGCGCGATAACCGCGGCCCGCTTCATCGCTGGCGGGCGTGCCAGCCCGTCAGATCGACTGACGACGCGCGTGTGCAGTTCGGGGTGCAATTCGTGAATCCAGGCACGCAACGAATCCCGTGCCGGGTAGCCCAACGCCTTGATGGTGGAGGCGATGCAGCGTCCGTGGTCGAGATAGTACCCGACAGCCTTTTCCCTTTGGGCTAGTGAGTGCTTCGGCTTCGAGAGCACGTAACCACGCGACAGGTCGAGACATCGCTCGTACTCTTCATGCCAGCTCTTCAGAGAGTTCTTCGTCGGGTAGCCCAACTGACGAATAGTTGCCCTGGTGTGCTTCCCCAGTTTGATGTAGAGCTTGACTGCTCGGATGCGGTCTTCGTATGAATACATGAACTACCTCCAGGTAGTCCAAGATTTCTACCGCCCCCCCCCCCCCCCCCCCCCCACACACACACACAACACCTTACATCAAGTGTTGTACTTGCTTCTTGAGGCCACCCAGACCTCACGAGCTTTTGATGCAAATATTGCATCGACAGAAAGAAAGCGTGCATCTGAAACACGGATTTGCTTAGTAAATTCGCGATTAGCTATCAATATAGCTGAATTGCAAAAACTTGTTACATTTCCCATTTTTTGGTCGCATTGCTACTCATGGTTTACAGTAATAGTCTTTGGTCACGAAAGCCTGAGGGCCAATACTGCTACGTCATCTTTGAGATAAATTGACGGCCTTTTTATCTGGCATAGATTACTTGGGTAATACATTAGTAATATAACTTTCTTTGCGTGTGCAGAGCTATCTAATTGTACATATCCAGTTTTTCAAACATGAAGGATTGTCTGTATCTGCAAGCAAAAAATGGAATAGGAGGTAAAATTGAGAATAAATATTCATGCTAGGAGAGGGATTATTGACTCGATACCGGTAGCAGTTTCTTTCTTTTTTGTTTTTGCATCTTTGGGGGCGCTATACCAAGAGAAGGGTATTCAGCTTTTGGATGCTGCGTTGGGGACTGCGCTGATCTTTGCTGCGCCGCTGCAAGTGACCGGAGTCGATGTTGTTTCAAATGGCCAGATTGTTGCCGCTTTGGCGTTGACAGTGCTGGTTAACTTTAGATTCTTGTTTATGTCAATGGTGGCTTCACAGTATTTCGTGGGAGTTGCCAAGGCAAAGGTTCTATTTTCCATGTTGATGTTTAGTGCGAGTACTTATGCGGTTACACATTATCATCTGAAGTCATCAGGGGTGAGGAATGGGGCGTCGCAGTTTCGCTACTATCTTGGTGTCTCGGTGCCCAGCTACCTGGTGGCAATTACTGCGACGATATTTGGGTTTCTACTATCAAGTCGTGTTGATTATGCCTCCATAGAAATGTTTATGGTCATGATTCTGCCTTTGCACTTTACGGCATTGACCGCCAAGAATTCAGGGCAAGGCTTTACCGTTCTTGCCACCCTTATCGGAGGTCTTTGCGCGCCATTATTAATTGAGCTTGATTCCGTCTGGCTTATGGTCGGACTTCCTGTTGTTGTAGGCTACTTTCTGGCTGTGCGAGATATTAGCTCAAATAGACGGGGTGTTTCATGATTACCATTCTGCTGGTCTCAATCGCAAGTTATTGTCTGAAGATACTTCCATTACTATCCCGGAAATTGATACTCGCACCCTCCGGGCTGACAGCAAAGACTGTTGAATATGCTGTTTGCTTTATTATGGGTGGAATTATCGTTAATGTTGCATTCGGCAACGCCACATTTGCTCAGCTGACACAAACGCTTGAGACGAAGAATGTACTTTCGGCTATAGCGATTGCAGCAGCATTTGTTACGTCCAGATACACCGGGTCGATCCTGAAAAGTCTGCTTCTATCGATGATTTTATACATAACGACAATGGTGATGTTTCATGAAGACTATCCGCATTTTTGATACCACTTTGAGAGATGGCGAGCAGGGTATTGGTTATTTGCTTAACAATCAGCAGAAATTGAGTGTCCTTGAGAGACTGACAAAGCTTGATGTGGCCGTAATCGAACTGGGTATGGTCACTGATCAGGAAAGCCAGGATCTTTTCGAGGAAGCAGCTCTGGTGGTGGGTGATAAGAACATCGCCGCATTGTGTCGGCTCAATGACGTGGAAATTCAAAATACTGTAAAAGCGCTGAAACGCTTCAAACACGCAACGATCAACCTTCTTTGCGTAGGCTCGGAGATACACCTGAACAAAAAGATGCAGATGAGTTCGGAGGATATCTACGCACTGCTGGAAAGGTCCCTAGCCAGGATAAGAGAGGCTGAGTTTCACGGAAAAATCTATGCCATTCTGGAAGACTCAAGCAGAGGAAGTGAAACGCTTCTGCATCAGCAGATACAGTTTTTGATAAACAACGGTGTACGGGATATTTGTTTGGCCGACACGGTTGGGGCTATGGCTCCGGCCAGGTCGTATCATTTTTTTTCAACATTTATAAGCGCTTATCCGGAAGTCAGGTTTTCGGCTCACTTTCACAATGATTTGGGTTTGGCGGTGGCTAATACAATCTCCGCGATTGATGCCGGCGTGTATGAAGTTCAGGTCACTTTGGGTGGGATAGGTGAGCGATGTGGAAATGCGTCATTTGAAGAAGTGATGGCGGTGCTTTCACACTGTGATGGATATAAAGGAAAAGTAAGCACAGGTATAACACTTAAAGATGTTGTCGGCATGTGCCAGTTCTTTTACACGACAATCGACAAGGAACCCAATGCCAACAAGCCGATCATTGGCTCAAATGCATTCTCGACATGCGCCGGTATCCATCAGAGCGCCATTGTCAAAGATCCAGAGACCTACGAGTTTATCAATCCGAACAGTATCGGCCTACAACGAAATTTTCACATCAATAGATTGTCAAGCAGTAAGGTAATGGCGCGGTACGAGCATATAAACTATAAATGAGGAGTAATGTGATGAGTCTATGCAATAAAATCGGGTTTTCTACTAATATCTTTGATAATCCTGCCGACATCGCCAGTTTGGTTGAAAGCCTGGCAAATGATTTCAACGCGATAGAAATAGAGTTCGAAAAAGATCTACGACTTTTGATCGACTCTGATGAGGTTGAGTGGCATAAACAGCGGGATAAACTCAACCTCATTCGCGAAGTGACTGGTGTTTACTATTCGACTCACGCCCCCTACATTGGCATGGAAACCGATATATCCAGTAGGGATGAAGTCACGAGGCTCTGCGCGGTCGACTATTTAAGCAGGTACATTGTCAGGGCTGCGGAAATTGGGGCCGAAATCATCACGATTCATCCAGGTTACGTAGAGGTTGATCAATTTGGCATGGCGTCATTTGATTTTGATCAGCTTGCAAAGTCACTTGAAGCTCTCTCAGTTGTCTCTGCAAAGCATAAGATAGAGATATTACTGGAAAATACCGGGCCGGACCGTGAAAAGTATATTGTGTTGTCGGATGAACAGCATGAAAGGCTGTGCCAGTACGGTAATATTTCTCTTACCCTGGATTTGGTTCACTTTCACGCCTTCTACCACAAGCTCAACAAGACTGAGTATCTCGAGAAACTAAAGAAGATCATTCCAGATGTAAAAAATGCTCATTTTAATGACGTTTGTAATGGTGAGCATGTTCACCTTCCTCTACAGAAAGGGAACTTCGATTATCATCAGGTTCTCGACTTCATGAGAGGTGAAGGGTACCAAGGGAATTTTATTGTTGAAGAGTCGGGCGGCGGCTACTCGCCACATGACTTTGTAGTTTCAGCTAGGAATTATATAGGTCAGTTAAAGGCAGGTCGTGTCCAATGCGCGACCTGAATCAAATTTCTGGGCTTTTTATCGAGGTATAGGATGCGTTCACTTCTAGGTCGATCTCGCAGTGGCCGACCTAGAAGGTGTTTGTCAGCCTTTGTTGGGTTAAGCAAGGGGCTTTCAAATCTCCGTAAGGCTGCGCACTCAAGCTAGGTGATGTTATGGTTTATAATGTACTTTTGCAATCTGATGAAGTTAATTTTTTCGCAAGCGAACACGAGACCATACTGGAGTCGGCCACGCATCAGAAAGTAAATCTGCAACAGGGCTGTATGAAGGGAATCTGTAGGATTTGTAAGCTAAAATTAATATCAGGGGATGTAGCATACCGCTCAGGGGCGACAGTATGCCTGACGGCGAATGAAGTTGCAGAGAACTATTTTTTACCCTGTTGCGCTATAGCCACGAGTGATATTGTCTGTACAGGCAATAGTCAAAGTGCCGTAGCGGCAAAGGTGTCGCGTAGAAAGGAGGGTGTGCTTGTCGTGTATAAGGAAGACAAAGGCTCAGTTTTCATTTTGCGATTGAAGTTGTCAGCGCACACCATGATCGCTGCCGATCCAGGGCAATATATAGAGGTCGAGGTGGGCGATGGCGTATTTCGTGCTTACTCCATCGCGAACATACCCCACAAAGATGGTGTTATTGAATTGCATGTTCGCTATCGCCAGAATGGGGCTTTTTCCGAACGTCTAAAGCACTCAGTTCAGCTGAATGATGTACTCTGGATCAGAGGGCCGTACGGGGATTTCAAACTAGATTGCACATCAGAGCGAAAATTGCTTTTTATCGCGACAGGAACCGGATTTTCACCAATTTTGTCAATGCTTGCATCTGGCGCTATCAATGATGAAAGAGTGATTCACTTTTATTGGGGGGGGCGATTTCATGAGGACCTGTATTTCCTGGACTCGATTTTGAGTCTCGTAAACGATTATAAGAATCTCTACTTTAATCCCGTCTTGTCCAGTCCCTCTCGGCTGGATGGCTGGAAGGGAATGGTGGGGCACGTTCAAAACTGTGTAGTTGGTGAGATTGACTGTTTGAGGGGGTTTGATGTATATGCCTGTGGATCGCCTGGTATGATACAGGATGCCTTTAATCTGTTTACAACCCAGCGCAACCTTCCGGCAGGGCAGTTCTATTCTGATGCTTTTTACAGTAATCAATAGTCATCCGGGAATGTTCAAAATCTGTTATTTAATTACTATGCCTGCAATCTAACGAGCGTAATATATTTTGAGCTCATGAGTGTAGGCTTATATTGAGCGCTTATGTTAGGGGGCTCGATCCAGCAAGATGGGAGGGTGTTTGAATTTAGGTGTGAATCATGACGCTGGCTTATTGCTCCAGCGGATTGTGAGCTATTGAAACTCTGAAAAAGACTTCCAGATTTGGTGAAATACCCGTCTCACACGAACCGAGCGGTTGCGCCCCATGAAACAGATGTCCTTCGCTGATGTCGAATATGCCGGCAAACGTAAGCAGACCCGCCGCGAGTGCTTTCTGATCGAGATGGATCAGGTGGTGCCCTGGAAGGGGCTGATTGCCTTGATCGAGCTGCATTATCCAAAAGGCGAAGGTGGTCGTCCGGCGTATCCGTTGATGGCGATGTTGCGGGTTCATCTGATGCAGAACTGGTTCGGCTACAGTGATTCGGCGATGGAGGAAGTACTGTATGAGACCACGATCCTCACCCCCTACCGGCTGCCGGAAAAACACGAATTGGTGGGCGGGATTTTGTAGGTTATCAACGGTTATCTGGGTAATCGTGGCTTGATACTGCGTCAAGGCATCGTGGTCGATGCGACGATCACTCATGCGCCGAGCTTGACCAAGACAAGGACGGCAAACGCGATCCGGAAATGCATCAGACGAAGAAAGGAAGCTAGGCTCTGTACGAAAATGTCGTAAACAGCGCATGGCACAGGCCAATGAGACCATCGCAGCAAAACTTTTCGCGAGCTTGTCAAAGCCCGTAACGATGCGGCGATTCTTCTTTAGCCATCCGAACCTGCGCTTGATACGGCCGTGGAATCGATCATCCAGGTGTCCAGGTCGATCAGACCTTGCTCGTTGAGTCTGATGTGAAGACGTTTGAGCAATTGGTCGAAGACGCCTCGGTTGCGCCAATCACGAAAGCGTTGATAGGCCGTCGACCCGCTCCGGCATGTCTCGCCAGGCTGCGCCTGAGCAGAGCGCCCATAGGATGCCATTCAGCACAAGCGATCATCTGCCCTGGGGAAGCCACCGCGCCGGGCTTGGATGAAGAGGTCTGCAACCCATTTCCAGGCTGCGTCGGGGAGTTCATACCGTTTAGCCATCGTGGGCTCCTGCCTTTGATGGACGCGGACTATACTGAATCCCGACGCATACAGGGTTCAAATGAGTTTCAACTGATTTCGTACAGAGCCTAGGTAGCGAGGGCATCAGAAATTGATGGGTGCTTCAGATCTTCCTTAAAGCTATATGTTGGATCGGAAAGCAAAATTAAAAAATACTAAAAATATGGTAAGTGGTTAGCGCATGAAGTGCTTCACTCTACCACTCCCAGGCCATGATATAACGGAAGCATGGAAATGCACGATCTTCGACAATTACGACACTTTGTTGCTATCGCAGAGAATGGTAATTTCGCCCGCGCTGCCGAGGCAGTGAATCTTACTCAGCCCGCCTTGTCGCGCAGTCTGCAGGCATTGGAGAGAACGCTGAGCTGTCAATTGCTGAATCGATCATCCCGGGGCGTAAGTCTCACGACTCATGGCCACTTGGTGATAGAGCATGCGCGCACTCTATTGATCGCAAGCAAAGGACTGAAAAATGCTATTGATCAACTGGATAATCTTGAGTTCGGTGAATTGCTTCTTGGTGGCGGCCCCATTCCTTCCGCAATGTTGATACCTCGCGCACTTGGACTGCTGATCACTCGCCACGCTGGAGTTCGGACCTCATTGATTATTGATAATTGGATGAATCTTCGCGAGCAGTTATTGGATCATCATATTGAACTGTATGTGGCGGACGTCCGAAAGGTGCTCGATGACCCTATGCTGCAGGTTGACGAGTTGTTCAATTTTCCGGTCATGGTTTTTTGCCAGCCCCACCATCCCCTCTTGGAATGCGTTAACTTATCCCCGGAGCGAATCGGTCACTATCCCCTGGCTTGTACCAAACTTCCCTCCTGTAAAATGCTGAGCGTAGGGCGGTTGAACGCACGCATCCCTCCGGTCAGCATCGAGTGCGACAATTTCGAAGCCCTGTATCAACTGATTCGTGAAAGCAGCATGCTCGGATTGGCACCCTGGGATGTTCTTGCCGATCATGTCAGTGCGGGTCGAATTGCCATCTTGCCGATACCCAGGAATCTGTTAGATGAAAGAACGGCCTATGGCATCGTCAGCCGCAGAGGAGAAGCTCTTTCACCTGCAGCTGTGGCTTTGAAAATCATCGTGCAGGAGGAGAATCAGCGAACGTATATGCGCCTTTGCGGTAATGGAGAGCCAAACCCCGTCGAGGTATGGCAGCAACAGCACAGCGAGTCAATATCCAACGCCATCAAGAAACTACAGCAGTAGTTGCTACCGTCACTTGCAATCGAGGAGCTTGGGCAAAGACAACGTGTAACGGGGGCCAGCTGAAAGCGCTTGGGCTGCAAGGCCTGATGCCGGTCCGTCAAGGGTAAGCCTCTAAAGCCCACATACCAAACGATGAGTTTTAATGGGTAGCATCCCTAGGGTCTGTACGAAAATCGGTAATCCCCCCGTTTCCAGTACACGCCAGAAGTAGAGATCAAGCCACGAGGGCTAACTTCTGTTTGGGGGTGATGCCTCCGAGCGCCATATTCGGGCGCTCGTGATTGTACGTCCAGATCCAGTTCGAGCCGTACTCCTGAACTTCGGCGATCGACTCAAACAAGTAATGCCCCAGCCAGTCATAACGTACCGTGCGGTTGTAGCGCTCGACATAGGCATTCTGCTGCGGGTTACCCGGCTGGATATATTCCAGTCGGATGCCCCGTTTCTCGGCCCACCCTGTGAGCTTGGCGCTGATAAATTCTGGACCGTTATCGCTACGGATCGCCTGCGGCTTTCCACGCCATTCAATGACCTGATCCAGCGCACGCACCACACGTTCAGCCGGTAGCGACAAATCAATTTCCATACTCAGGGCTTCACGGTTGAAGTCATCAATCAGATTGAAAACCCGAAAGCTGCGCCCATCCGCTAATTGATCGTGCATGAAGTCCATCGACCAGCACTGGTTGGTGGCCTCGGGAACGGCCAGCGGTTCGGGTTTCTCGCGCACGATGCGCTTGCGCGGCTTGATCCGCAAATTCAGTTCCAGTTCACGGTAAATCCGGTACACCCGCTTGTGGTTCCAGCGATAGCCTTTCACGTTGCGCAGGTACAGAAAGCACAAGACAAAGCCCCAGTTACGCTGGTGATGCGTCAGTCGAATCAGGAGGTCAGCAATCTGCGCATTTTCAGACGACAAGCGCGGCTGATAACGATAGCTCGTGATGCTGACCCCGAAGGCCAGGCACGCCAGCTTGATACTACATCGACCTGAACGAACCACTTCCTGCGCCATCTCTCGTCGCCGCGATGGCTTCACCACTTTTTTGCCATGGCTTCCTGGATGATTTCGGCCTTGAGGCGTTCCTCGGCATACATCTTCTTGAGGCGCCGGTTCTCGTCCTCCAGTTCGCGCAACCGAGCCATCAGCGATACGTCCATGCCGCCGAACTTAGTGCGCCACTTGTAGAATGTAGCCGTGCTGATGCCGTGCTCGCGGCACAGCTCTGGTACCGGGCTTCCAGCCTCCGCTTGCTTGAGGACGGCGATGATTTGACTGTCCGAAAAACGTGATGTCTTCACGCAAAATTTCCTTGATCCGATTAGGAGAAAATTCTACTTTCGACGAGTACTTTTTTCAGGGGGGATCACCCATGTATGTGCAGGAGCGGCAGGTAACTACCATCCCTATCGCGACCAGTTTGGCCGTTTCGGATTGCTGTCTGCGCTCTTTGTAAAGTCATTAAATTATGGTTCTTCAATATCCAGTAAGGTATGCAGTAATAAGATCGGTCCGACGCGGAGAACTCTTTTTAGCACATGCACGGTATATGGAAGATTGGCGTGGAAATTTCACATGCAGTTATATTGTGCTATATGTGAGTCAATATATTGATTTTTATATTATATTTTTTCCATAGAGTGTTCGTCTACGTATACGCGGCATGAGCCGGGCAGGCCTGCGCTGGGGCGGCCTGGCGGTTGTTGTCTCGCTGTTGGCGTTGGCCTGGTGGGGCTGGCACCAGGGTGGGCTGGCGCTGATGCAGTTGGGCATGGGCGTCTGCTAGGAAGCGCTTGCTAGGGCGTCCGCCGGGCGAGTAGCTTCACCCCTGACGGTACTTTCAAGGAGTTGAATATGTTGGCGCGCTGGCTTGCTGTTCCAGCTGTACTCATGGTGTTCGCAGGTTCGACCTGGGCGGACGAATGTCCGTCGCTGTTGCAGGGCTCGCTGCCCAAGCTGCGCGCCAAGGAATCCATCGATCTGTGCCAGCGTTTTGCCGGCAAACCGCTGGTGGTAGTCAATACCGCGAGCTTTTGCGGCTTCGCCCCGCAGTTCAAGGGGCTCGAGGCGCTGTACCAGCGTTACAAGGATCAGGGGCTGGAGCTGCTAGGCGTGCCGTCCAATGACTTCAAGCAGGAGTCCAAGGATGGCGCGGAAACGGCCAAGGTCTGTTATGTGAACTACGGCGTCACCTTCACCATGACCGAGCCGCAGCAGGTCAGGGGCCCGGACGCAGTGCACCTGTTCAAGGTCCTGGCCGAGCAGAGCAGTGCGCCGAAGTGGAATTTCTACAAGTATGTGGTCGATCGCCAGGGCAAGGTGATCGCCAACTTCTCCAGCCTGACCAAGCCGGACAGTCCGGAATTGATCGAGGCAGTGGAGCAGGCGCTGGCGTCCAAGCCTTGAGTGTTATCCGCGGCCAATAAAAAAGCCCCTGCATCCTTGGATGCGGGGGCTTTTTCGTTCAGGCCGTCAGGCTTTAGAAGCGGTAGGTTGCACCCACGCCGAAGCCGTTCGCGCTGTTTTCATACTCGGAGCTGTAAGACTGGCCGAGCGTATTGTGGTTGTTGACCTTGACTTTCTCTTCCTTGAGGTAGGAATAGGCCACGTCGATGGTCAGGTCTTCGGTTGGGCTCCAGCCGGCACCGAGACTGAAGATGGTCCGGTCGCCTGTAGGAATGCGTGGCGAGCGGTTGGTGTTGTTGGCCGGCGACTGGTCGAAGCTCAGGCCGGTACGCAGTACCCACTGCTTGTTCAACTGGTAGGAAGTACCGATGGCATAGGCCCAGGTGTCGTGCCAGTTCTGCTCTTCCTTGATGCTGCTGAGCGCACCCGGGGCCAGAAGACCGCCGGCGCTGGCAGTTACGCCTTCGTTTTGCACGGTGATGTCTTTCAGGCGGCTCCAGCGGGTCCAGGTCGCACCGGCGTAGAGTTTCCAGGCATCGTTGAGGTCCTGGGTCACCGACAGGTCGGCCGATTCAGGGGTGGTGATGTCCAGCGAGGCATCGTAGCGAGCGCCACGCAGCAGAGCGCCTGGAGTACCGGCGCCTGGGCTGACTTCGGTGTGGCCTTCCAGCTTGTACTTGACCTTCGAGTGGTACGTCAGGCCCACGCGGGTGGTGTCGGTCGCCTGGACCAGCACGCCGATGTTGTAGCCGTAGCCAACGTCGTCGCCCTTGATCTGGACATTGCCGTCGTTCGGCGACAGTGGCGTGGTCAGTGCCGATTCCAGGGTGCCGGAAATGCGGTTGATGGTCGGGCCGAAACCGATCGACACCTTGTCGTTGAAGGCGTAGCTGACGGTTGGCTGGAAGGTGATGACTTTAACTTCGCTTTTGCTGCCGAAGTTGCGGCCCTGGAAGCCGCTTTCGTAGTCGGTGATCAGGCCGAATGGTGCGTAGACACCCAGGCCGAAGGCCCACTGATCGTCGATAGGCTTGACGTAGAAGCCCATTGGCACGGCGGTGAGGGGCACCATGTCGCCCTTGTTGGTACCGCTACGGCTGCCGCTGGCATCGTTGATGTCGGTGGATGCATCAATGGCCGCGACGCCGCCAGTGATTTGCTGGCGTTTCAGGCGCGACATACCGGCAGGGTTGCCAAAAACTGTGCTTGCATCATCCGCAGCAGAGGATCGACCGGCGAAACCAGTACCCATGCCGCTGATGCTTTGTTCGTTCAGGGCAAAGCCACTTGCGAAAAGTTGGGTGGATGCCACGGCAACGGCAAGGCTAAGACTGGTTTTGAGTATTACTTTTTTCATTATTAGAACTCCTGGTGATCACCGGAGCGAAAATTACCAACATTTCCCCCTTAGCGCTATAGCCTGTATGGCTTGAGATAGAGCGGTTTTGTAGGACAATCCGACCAAAATTGCGGTTGTTTGCGCGATCTTGCAAAAAGTCCGATCAGCAGGCGACCTGATTCAGTGGTGCAACACAGGTTTGCCAGGCATCGGCGAAGTCCCGCAAGCGTCCTTGGGGCTGGAAGATCTGCTTCCAGATGCGAGCCATGCCGACCAGGTCGCCGGTTTCGGGGAGCGGGGGGTTCTGCTCTTCTACCAGCAGCCAGGCGATGGCGGTGGCGTAACGCAGGTTGACGGTCAATTCCAGGTGCGGGCCGCTGAGGAATGCGTGCTGGCTGGCCAGGCCGCGAACCAGGCTGGCGCGTTCCGGGTCCAGCGCCAGATAGTGATCCCAGAGTGCCTGGTGGCGGGGTTCGGCGATGCGGTAGAGACCGTGGCCCCTGCGGTCGTGCAGGGCGGAGCCGAGGGCGGATTGGCTGGCGGCGATGCCTAGCAGCAGTGATTCTGCGGTGCGACTGTGGCTGCCCAGATAGATCAGGGTCGGGCGGATCACGTAGCGGCACAGTTCGCTGGCGGCAATACCCATAAAGCCCTCGAAGCGTGAAAGTGGCCGGCGAGGCCTGATGGGGGAGCTTGGCAGCGGTGGATCGGTCAGACTCGCCGGAAGCGGATCATGCCGCTTGAGTTGAAGTGTAGTGTCATATCGTTGCTGTAAAGGTCTGTTTTTAAAATATTTCCAACTTCGAGTTATAACCGTTATACCGGATGGTGCTTTAGCCGAAGGCGGAAAAACCGAAATAACAGGCAATAAAAAGCCCCGCTGTTCAGGCGGGGCTTCGAGTTTTCAGCGCTCTGGCGTCTCAGGCAGTCAGGGCCTGACGGGTGCGCTCGATCACCGCTTGCAGCGGCTCGGCGCTGGAATACTGGTCGGGGTACAGGCGTTCGCTGTGACGAGCGATACCGTGTTCGTTGACCAGGGTGAAGCTGAAGCAGCCTTTGCGAGCGGCCATGATCAGGCAGTTCATTGGAGCAAAAGCGTTGGTGAGGGTGCGAATGGCATCCTGAGTCTGGATTTGAGTAGACATAGTTATTGGGTGTTCCTACAAATGACACGGTTAAGAACCGTGCAACGTTAAAACGTTCCAGTAACGCCGACCACCATTGGTCGAACGAAGAACCCGACTGGAACAAAGCAGCCAGTTGGAAGCGCTTTATCAAGTGCGCGCTAGGGCTGGCAGGTAGGTACTTAGGAGGGCAGGCAATCACAGCGGGGGTTAAGGTTCTGGGCCCCAGGTGAAGATCCTGATCAATTTGCAGGTTGGTTCGGTCAGAGTAAAAGGGTTTCGCGACATCCTTTGCAATGTGTTCAAAGGCGGTGTCGGCGAAAGCTTTACCTGGAAACCAGCGAGGTGGTCGATCCCGTGTAGTCGATAGAAACTTCTCTTCAGGGAAGCTGAACCGGGGGACTTGTTCGACCAGAATTGACTTTCAGCTTGGTACTAACGCTGTGGATGATAACGGATTGATGTATCTGATGCAAGTGTGTTAGGCAAAATGGTTATGAGCGGCACCGGAGTCGAGGCCGTGAAGGAGGCAGGCCGGGCTTTCCATCGCAGTTGGGCAGGAGTTGTTACTGAAATCTTTCGTCTTCGATGCTGTTCTCGTGAACGAGCGAAAAAGGTGCACCGATATAACTGGATCGAGGGTACTTGTGCACAATAGTTGCGCGGGCTGTCATCGGCCTGTCACCTCACCTGCCGGGCCCTCCAATGCCTGCGATGAAAATTTAAGTCAATGAAAAACATCGGTTTTTTTTACTGGTGAAAAAATCGTCAGTTTGACTGCGGGCCCCGTCCCATGCGGCTTTCGGCGACTTGTAGGGCGGTTGTCCACTGAGTTATCCACAGCTTCTGTGGATTGTCCCAAGCGCTTGCTCTAGCACGGGCGTGCCGAGTTCTTTTCGACTTTACGCGTGCGAAAAAAGGAGTAGAGTGGCGCGCCTTCCGATCTGCCCTACAGTGCTTTATGAAGTTTCGCTCAGTGTCACCTTCTGTTACCTCTGCCTCTTCCAGTGTTACCGAGCCCAAGCGTTTTTCGTTACGCGTGGCCATGTGGCTACTCGACAGTCCGCGCCTGGGTGATAACCGGAACATCAAGCACTTTGCCGGGCATTTGCTCAAGCAGCCTGCCCGGGAAGGGGTGGTGGCAGCACAGAGTCGTCTTGGCCAACTGATGTGCCGCGAATGCGGCAACGCCCGCGATCGGCGGATTGGCCATGACCTGCTGCGCCAGGCGGCACGGGCTGGTGATCGCCGCGCCCAGCTGGAGCTTGGCCAGATCGAAGACTGAGCTGTCCAACCTTCGGTCCCTTGGTTAACCTTCAAGCTTTATTTCACTGTCTGGAGTGGCTATGGCTATGGACTTGACCAGCGTACTGCTCGGTCTGGCAGGCGCGGCATTGCCCTTGGTGGCGCTCGCCTGGCAACTGCAACGCCGTCTGAGCTCCCGCCAAACTGAACTGTCCCTGCTGGAGGAGCGCCTGGCCACCGCGCTGCTGGCGCAGGATGGCTTGAATGCCCAGCTGGATGCCTGCCGCGACGAGATCAGCGACCTGGGCCAGGCCAATGCCGTGAAGCAGGCCGATCTGGCGGCGGTGCGCCGGGAAGTCGAGTTGTTGCAGATCGAACGCGACAACGCCCGTGACGCGGCCCACGCCTGGAACCTTGAACGGGCCAACAAGGAAGCCGAGTTGCGGCGCCTGGACGCCCAGGCTGCGTCATTGAATGCCGAGCTGCGCGAGCAGCAGGAAAGCCACCAGCAGCGCCTGAGCGACCTGCAAGGCTCGCGGGACGAGCTGCGGGCACAGTTCGCCGAGCTGGCGGGCAAGATCTTCGATGAGCGCGAGCAGCGTTTTGCCGAGAACAGCCAACAGCGTCTCGGACAATTGCTCGACCCGCTCAAGGAGCGCATCCAGTCCTTCGAGAAGCGGGTCGAAGAGAGTTATCAGGCCGAAGCGCGCGAGCGTTTTTCCCTCGGCAAGGAACTCGAACGGCTGCAACAGTTGAACCTGCGCTTGAGCGACGAGGCGACCAACCTGACGCGCGCGCTCAAGGGCCAGAAAACCCAGGGCAACTGGGGCGAGCTGATTCTCGAGCGGGTGCTCGAACATGCCGGCCTGGAGAAGGGCCGCGAGTACCAGACCCAGGTCAGCCTCAAAGGGCCCGACGGCGAGCGCTTCCAGCCCGACGTGCTGATCATGCTGCCCGGCGACAAGCAGGTAGTAGTGGATTCCAAGGTCAGCCTGACTGCCTACCAACAGTTTGTCGCGGCGGACGATGAGGTGATCGGCCAGGCAGCGCTGAAGCAGCACGTGCTGTCCTTGCGCAATCACGTCAAAGGCCTGGCCGGCAAGGACTACAAACGCCTGGAAGGCTTGCACAGCCTGGATTTCGTCTTGCTTTTCGTACCCATCGAGGCGGCCTTTTCCGCCGCCTTGCAGGCCGAGCCCAACCTGTTCCAGGAGGCCTTCGACCGCAACATCGTGATTGTCAGCCCGACCACGCTGCTGGCCACGCTGCGAGTGATCGACAGCCTGTGGAAGCAGGAGCGGCAGAGCCAGAACGCCCGGGAAATCGCCGAACGCGCCGGTTGGCTGTACGACAAGTTCGTGTTGTTCATTCAGGATCTGGATGAGGTCGGCAATCGTCTGCAGCAACTGGACAAGGCCTACAGCGCCGCGCGCAACAAGCTGACCGAGGGGCGCGGCAACCTGGTCAGCCGTAGCGAGCAACTGCGCTTGCTCGGCGCGCGCGCCAGCAAGAGCCTGCCGGCGGACCTGCTGGAGCGGGCGATGACCGATGCCGACGGCGCGTTGCTCGAACTGCCGGATTGAGCTGTAGCCGCTCCATAGGCTGCGATCGACCCCGGAGGGGACGCGGCGTTTGCGGCGTTTTCAATATCGCTGAAGGCCTTCGGTCTTAGCGCAGCCTGCGGTAGCGACTACAGGACTCTCAGAGCGGCAGATGCCGGCTCAACAGCGCCCGCAGTGCCGCCGGCTTCACCGGCTTGGCCAGGTAGTCCAGCCCCGCGGCGTGTACCTCGGCGACCATCTCGGGGCGCCCGTCGGCGCTGATCACCACGCCAGGTACCGGATCACCCAACTGGGTGCGCAGCCAGGCCATGACCTCGGTGCCGGTTTCGCCGTCGTCCAGGTGATAGTCCACCAACGCCAGTTGCGGGCGCACGCCATCACTGAGCAGCGCGGCGCATTCTTTCCGGTTGCGCGCGGTCCAGACCTGGCAGCCCCAGCGGCTGAGGAGGCTGTTCATGCCGATCAGGATGCTGTCTTCATTGTCGACACAGAGTACCTGGGCGCCGGACAGCAGATGGCCGTTGAGTTCGGCCACCTGCCTCGGTGCGCTGACGGCCGCCTTGGCCAAGGGCACGCTGACGCTGAAGACGCTGCCCTTGCCCGGCCAGGAGCGTACCTGCAGGCCATGGCCAAGGACGCGGCACAAGCCATCGGCGATCGCCAGTCCGAGGCCCAGGCCTTTTTCGGCGCGGGTCTGGTGGCTATCGAGGCGCTTGAACTCTTCGAAGATCACCTGCTGCTTGTCCAGCGGAATCCCCGGCCCGCGGTCCCAGACCTCCAGGCACAGTTGGTTGCCGCGGCGGCGCACGCCCAGGAGCACAGGCCCCTTGGCGTAACGGAAGGCATTGGTCAGGAAGTTCTGCAGGACCCGGCGTAGAAGCTTGATGTCGCTGTCGACCCTGAGGCGGCTGCCGCGCAGGCGGAACTTCAAGCCTTGCTCCTGGGCCAGGACCTTGAATTCGGCCCCCAGGGTATCGAACAGCTCGTTGAGCACGAACGGCTTGCGCTCCGGATTGATCTTGCCGTTTTCCAGGCGGGAGATATCCAGCAGGTCGCTGATCAAGTCTTCGGCGGAGCGCAGGGAGCTGTCCAGGTGCTGGACCAATTGCTGCGCTTCGGCGGACAAACCGTCGTCCTGGTGGGAGAGGGCGGCGGAGAACAGCCGGGCGGCGTTCAGCGGCTGCATCAGGTCGTGACTGACCGCCGCCAGGAATCGCGTCTTGGACTGGTTGGCGGCCTCGGCGGTGCCCTTGGCCTCGGTCAGCGCGGCGTTCAACTGCGAAAGCTCCTGGGTCCGTTCGGCGACCCGTTGTTCCAGACCTTCGTTGGCTTCGGTGAGGGCCTGTTCGGCTTCGCGGAACGGGGTGATGTCGGTGAAGCTCATGACAAAGCCGCCGCCCGGCATCGGGTTGCCGATCAACTCGATCACCCGGCCATTGGGGAACAGCCGCTCGGAAGTGTGGGCGCGACCCTGGCGCATCCAGTGCAGGCGGCGGGCGACATGCACTTCGGCCTCGCCGGGCCCGCACAGGCCGCGCTCGGCATTGTGGCGGATGATGTCGGCGATCGGTCGGCCGACGCTGATCAGTCCGTCCGGGTAGTTGAACAGCTCCAGGTACCGACGGTTCCAGGCCACCAGCCTGAGGGACTGGTCGACCACGCTGATGCCCTGGCTGATGTTCTCGATCGCCCCTTGCAGCAGGGCGCGGTTGAATTGCAGCACTTCCGAGGCTTCGTCGGCGATGCGCACCACGTCTTCGAGCTGCATCTCCCGCCCTTCGATGGCGGCCTTGACCACCGCGCGGGTGGACGAGGCGCCGAGGACGCCGGCCAGCAGGCGTTCGGTGTGGGCGATCCATTCGCCGTCGGCGTTCTGGTTGGGGTTGAAACCTTTGCCCTGGCGGTAGGCAAAGCGGATGAAGCTCTGGCGGGCCCGTTCTTCCCCGACAAAACGCGCGGCGAGCTTGAGCAGGTCGTCGATCTGCACCGACAGCATCGAGCGGGAGCTGGGGCGGCCGCTGATTTCCTGGCCGATGAAACGCCCGGCCTGCCAGTGTTCCGAAACCCGGGTGCGCGACAACACCGAGACCCAGGCGAACAGGATGAAGTTACCGGCCAGCGACAGCACCACGCCCTGGGTCAGGGGCGTGATCGGCAGGTTCAGTGGGTTGCCGTGCAGCCAGGCCAAGCCTGGAAAGCTGCTCAGCGACCAGCCCAGGCTGTGGGCGGCGATTGGCAGGATCAGGGTGTAGAACCACAAGAAGGTGCCGGCCGCCAGACCGGCGAACACGCCGCGGCGGTTGGCTTGCTTCCAGTACAACGCGCCGAGCATGGCCGGGGCCAGCTGGGTCACGGCGGCGAAGGCGATCTGGCCGATGGTCGCCAGGCTCGCGGTGGAGCCCAGCAGACGGTAGCTGACATAGGCCAGCAGCAGGATGACCACGATGCTGACCCGACGCACCGAGAGCATCCAGTGGCGGAACACTTCGAAGGGCCGCTCGGCGCTCTGGCGGCGCAGCAGCCAGGGCAGCAGCATGTCGTTGGAGACCATGGTCGACAGCGCCACGCTGGCGACGATCACCATGCCGGTGGCGGCCGATGCGCCGCCAATGAAGGCCAGCACCGCCAGGGCCGGATGGGCCTGGGCCAGGGGCAGGCTGATGACGAAGGAATCCGGCAACACCGAGCTGGGCAGCAGCATCTGCCCGGCCAGGGCGATCGGCACCACGAACAGTGCGGCCAGGGCCAGGTAGGCGGGAAACACCCACTTGGCCAGGCGCAGGTCCTGGGGCTCGATATTCTCCACCACTGTGACGTGGAACTGCCGCGGCAGGCAGATGATCGCCATCATGGCGACGCCGGTCTGCACCACCATCGACGGCCAGTTGATGGTTTCCTGCCAGTACTGCTCCAGGCGCGGGGCGAGCATGGCCTGGCTGAACAGGTCGTCGAAACCGTCGTACAGGCCATAGGTGACAAAGGCGCCGACCGCGAGAAAGGCTAGCAGCTTGACCAGGGATTCGAAGGCAATCGCCAGCACCATGCCGCGGTGGTGCTCGGTGGCGTCGAGGTTGCGGGTACCGAAGACGATGGTGAACAGCGCCAGGATCAGCGACACGATCAGTGCCGTGTCCTGGGCGCGGGTGCCCATGGTGTCGGCGCCGGCGCCGATCAGCAGGTCCACGCCAAGCACGATGCCCTTGAGCTGCAGGGCGATGTAGGGAAGCACGCCGACCAGGCAGATCAGCGCCACCACCACCGCCAGGGACTGGGACTTGCCGTAGCGCGCGGCGATGAAGTCGGCGATGGAGGTGATGTTTTCCTGCTTGCTGATCATCACCATCTTTTGCAGGACCCAGGGCGCGAGTACCAGCAGCAGGATCGGCCCCAGGTAGATCGGCAAGAACGACCAGAGTTGCTCGGCGGCCTGGCCGACAGCGCCGAAGAAGGTCCAGCTGGTGCAATACACCGCCAGCGACAGGCTGTACACCCAGGCACGCACCCGCGGCGGCAAGGGCGCGCTGCGACGGTCACCGTAAAAGGCGATGGCGAACATGATGGCCATATAGGCTAGGGCGACGATGGCGATCAGCCCGCTGGACAACGACATGGAAACTCCGAACATAAAGGCGCGCCGGGCGCTTCAGCCCGGTCAGACAGTTTCGCACGATGTTCGGGGTTCGTCAGTGTCGACCAAGGTATTGGCGCGGCCAGGTGTCGCAGGGGGAAAAAGGCGGTTCGTCAGGCTTTATCACGAGCCGGCGTGCTCCTTTGGAAGGCCGTGCGGAGCTGGTGGGCGCGAGAGCGGCCTCAAGGCCGCAGCGCGATGTCGATCAGTTCATGCAGTTCCTGCACTTCAAGCGGTGCCGCGGCGAACAGGATGCGGAACACCGTTGGCGCCACCAGCATATTCAACAGCCGATCGACGCTCGGCAGGGCTGCTTCGCTGTGGCGGTGGCGGTCGAGGATGATCTGCAATTGCCCGCCGAGAATGCTCACGCAATAGCCGGGCGTGCTGCTGCATTGCACGTCGCGCATCATGGTGCGCCCCGGTTCGGAACTCATTTCGTCGAGGTACTGTTCGGCCCAGGCCCGCAGGTCGCCGCGCAGGCTGCCGGTGGCGGCCGGTTCGCCGTCCGGGCGCATGCGTTCCAGGGCGACATCCGCCAGCAGCACCGACAGGTCGCCCCAACGGCGGTAGATGGTCGAAGGCGTGACGCCGGCGCGGGCGGCGATTTGCGGCACGGTCAGGGTCGAGCGCTCCTGTTCTTCGAGGAGTTCACGGACTGCCGAGTGGATGGATTCCTGCACCCGGGCGCTGCGTCCGCCTGGGCGTAAACCTTCTTTAATAGCCATGGGTCGAACCTTAACACAAAGAATTTGCTTTAAGAGCGAGGCGGTAGCACACTCCACAAAAGCAAAAAATTAGCTTTAATGGAGCGTGCCCATGTCCAGTATTGTCGACTCTTCACGGTCAAACCGTTCCAGACTGCTGTTTCTGGCGATTACCTTACTCAGTTTTCTCGCCGCTTCCAGCGTGCCGACGCCGATGTACCACCTGTATCAGGAGGCGCTGCAATTCTCCCCGGCGACCTTGACCCTGATCTTCGGCGTCTACGCCTTGAGCCTGTTGGCGGCGCTGCTGACGGTGGGTTCGCTTTCGGACTATCTGGGGCGCAAGCCGGTGATCTTCGTGGCGCTGCTGCTGGACATACTGGCGATGCTGCTATTTATCCAGGCCGACAGCGTCGCCTGGCTGATTGCTGCCCGGGTGATGCAGGGCTTCGCCACCGGCATGGCCACCAGTGTACTGGGGGCGGCGCTGCTGGATACCGACCGGCAACAAGGGCCGCTGGTCAACAGCGTGGCGCCCTTGCTGGGCATGGCCTGCGGGGCGATGGGCAGCGGTTTGCTGGTGGAATACGCACCGTTGCCGCTGCAACTGGCCTACTGGTTGCTGCTGGTGCTGTTTGTCGTCCAGGCGCTGTACGTCTGGCGCCTGCCGGAAACAGTCAGTGCCCAGTCCGGTGTCTGGGCCTCCCTGCGACCCACTTTGCATGTACCGCCCCAGGCGCGGCGGGCACTGTGGCTGGCGTTACCGGTGGATGTGGCGGTGTGGGCCGTGGGCGGGTTCTTTCTGTCGTTGGCGCCATCGCTGGTGCGCACCGCGACGGGCTCGACCTCGAACCTGATCGGGGGCGGCCTGGTGGCGGTACTGACCCTGAGCGGCGCCCTGATGATTGTTTCCCTGCGCCATCGTCCGGCGGACAAGGTGCTGCGGCTGGGTGCGAGCCTGTTGGCTGTCGGCATCGGCCTGATCCTGATCGCCGTGCACACCGCCAGCCTGCCGCTGTTCTTCCTCGGCACCCTGGTCACGGGCGGTGGTTTTGGTTCCGGGTTCCTCGGCGCCCTGCGCAGCGTGATGCCCCTGGCCTTGCCTCATGAGCGGGCGGGGTTGATGTCGGCATTTTATGTGCTGAGTTATCTGGCGTTCTGCCTGCCGTCCCTGCTGGCGGGAAACCTGACCCGCAGTCTTGGCCTGATCGCGACCACCGATGGTTATGGCGCGGTATTGATCCTGCTGTCCCTGGCCGCCTTGCTGGGGCTGCTGCGTCAGCGCACCGCCAAGACCTGCGTCGTGCCAGAAAGTTGAGCGCGTTGGTGGCTGATCCGGGCGCCGGCTTGGGTTAGCCTGCGCATCTGACGCGCGTGCGAGGTGTACGCATCAGCCTTGGGAGCGACGGGCATTCATGAAGATCATTCGCAGTAAAACCTTCACCGGGGAGCGGGCCTGGGCGGCGCTGGATATCGCCAACATGAACGGCATCACCACGTGCGTGCATTGGACCGACCAGCCTTATAAGTGGCACACCAACGACGGGCAGGAAGTGTTTGTCGTGCTCGATGGCCAGGTGCGCATGCACTATCGGGAAAACGGCCTGGAACAGTCGGTGCTGCTGGAGGTGGGCGACATTTTCTACGCCGATGTCGGCACCGAGCATGTGGCCCATCCGCAAGGTGCGGCGCGGGTGTTGGTGGTGGAAACCGAAGGCAGTGTCTGACTCGTATATTTATATAATAGATAACATATAGAGAAATTACCCGTTATATGGATATTCGATCCGGTTCTACCATGGGCTCCACCTCATCGGAGGACAGGAGATCGCACCATGACATGCCCCAACACCTTCAGAACCGGACGGCCCTTGAGCCAGCTGCAGCATCCTCGTGAAGCCATCCGCCAGTTCACCCCCAACTGGTTCGCCGCGACCATGGGCACCGGCGTACTGGCCCTGGCGCTGGCCCAGTTGCCGCTGCGGATCCCGGGCCTGCACCTGCTGGCCGAGGGTCTGTGGCTGTTCACCATCGTGCTGTTCGTGGTGTTCAGTGCGGCCTATGCGGCACGCTGGGTAATGTTCTTCGACGAAGCCCGGCGGATTTTCGGGCATTCCACGGTCTCGATGTTCTTCGGCACCATTCCCATGGGCCTGGCCACCATCATCAACGGTTTTCTGCTGTTCGGCGTACCGCGCTGGGGCGAAGGCGTGGTGCAGTTGGCCGAGCTGCTGTGGTGGCTGGACGTGGCGCTGTCGCTGGCTTGCGGGGTGCTGATTCCCTACATGATGTTCACCCGCCAGGAGCACCGTATCGACCAGATGACCGCGGTCTGGCTGTTGCCGGTGGTCGCGGCCGAAGTCGCCGCCGCCAGTGGCGGGTTGCTGGCGCCGCATCTGGTGGATGCGCATTCGCAACTGGTGATGCTGGTGACCAGCTATGTGCTCTGGGCCTTCTCGCTGCCGGTGGCTTTCAGCATCCTGACCATTCTCCTGCTGCGCATGGCCTTGCATAAGCTGCCTCACGAAAGCATGGCCGCCTCGAGCTGGCTGGCCCTGGGACCGATCGGCACAGGGGCCCTGGGCATGTTGCTGCTGGGTGCGGACGCTCCGGCGATCTTCGCCGCCAACGGTATGGCCGGAGTGGGCGAAATCGCCGAGGGCCTGGGGCTGGTGGCCGGTATCACCCTGTGGGGGTTCGGTCTGTGGTGGATGCTGACGGCTCTGCTGATCACCCTGCGTTACCTGCGCGACGGCATTCCGTTCAACCTCGGCTGGTGGGGGTTCACCTTTCCGCTGGGGGTCTATGCCCTGACCACCCTGAAACTGGCCGCTACCCTGAACCTGACGTTTTTCGCGGTGTTCGGCAGCCTGTTGGTCCTGGCGCTGGCATTGATGTGGCTGCTGGTCGGCAAGCGCACGCTGCAGGGCGCTTATAGGGGGGAGCTGTTCGTTTCGCCTTGCATCGCAGGATTAGCGAAATGATCCGCGAACTTTAGGTAAGGTTGTGGCCTGGATCGAAGATCGATAATCCAATAACAGCATCCAAGCCACTCAGGGACATGGAAGATGAGTCACCCCTCACAGTTCACCTTGCTTCGTACACGGCGTTTCCTGCCATTTTTCATCACTCAGTCCCTCGGTGCGTTCAACGACAACATCTTCAAGCAGTCGCTGATCCTCGCCATTCTCTACAAGCTGGCCATCGAGGGAGACCGCTCGATCTGGGTCAACCTCTGCGCCTTGCTGTTTATCCTGCCGTTCTTCCTGTTCTCGGCGCTGGCCGGGCAATTCGGCGAGAAGTTCGCCAAGGACGCGTTGATCCGCCTGATCAAGCTCGGCGAGATCGTGATCATGGCGGTGGGGGCGGTGGGTTTTGTCTTCGATCACCTGTCGCTGATGCTGCTGGCGCTGTTCGCCATGGGCACCCACTCGGCGCTGTTCGGCCCGGTGAAATACTCGATCCTGCCCCAGGCGCTGCGGGAGGAAGAATTGGTCGGCGGCAACGGCCTGGTGGAAATGGGCACCTTCCTGGCGATTCTCGCCGGGACCATTGGCGCGGGGATCATGATGTCCTCGGCCCATTACGCATCCATCGTCTCGACGGCGATCATCGCCGTCGCCGTACTCGGTTACCTCGCCAGCCGGGGCATTCCCCGGGCCGCGGCGGCCACCCCGGACCTGCGCCTGGACTGGAATATCTTCAGTCAGTCCTGGGCCACCCTGCGCCTGGGCCTGGGGCAGACCCCTGCGGTGTCACGCTCGATCGTCGGCAACTCGTGGTTCTGGTTTGTCGGGGCGATCTACCTGACGCAGATTCCGGCCTACGCCAAGGAGTGGATGCATGGGGACGAGACGGTGGTCACGCTGATCCTCACCGTGTTCTCGGTGGGGATCGCTGTCGGTTCCATGCTCTGCGAGAAGCTTTCGGGTCGTAAGGTCGAGATCGGCCTGGTGCCCTTTGGCTCGTTCGGCCTGACGATATTCGGCCTGCTGCTGTGGTGGCATTCCGGCGGGATCCCGCCAAGCGAGGCGGGTTACGGCTGGATCGAGGTGCTTGGTTATGGCCACGCCTGGTGGGTGCTGATCGATATTCTCGGCCTGGGCATCTTCGGCGGTTTCTACATCGTGCCGCTGTATGCCCTGATCCAGTCGCGGACCCCGGAGAACGAGCGGGCACGGGTGATTGCCGCGAATAACATTCTCAACGCGCTGTTCATGGTGGTGTCGGCGATCGTCTCGATCGTGTTGCTGAGCCTGGCCAAGCTGTCGATCCCGCAGCTGTTCCTGGTGGTGTCGCTGCTGAACATCGCGGTCAACGCCTACATCTTCAAGATCGTCCCCGAGTTCAGCATGCGTTTCATGATCTGGCTGCTCAGCCATTCCATGTACCGGGTCGAGCATCGCAACCTGGAGGCGATCCCGGACGAAGGCGCGGCGTTGCTGGTGTGCAATCACGTGTCCTTCGTCGATGCCTTGCTGATCGGTGGCGCGGTGCGGCGGCCGATTCGTTTCGTGATGTATTACAAGATCTACAACCTGCCGGTGCTCAACTTCATCTTCCGTACCGCCGGGACCATTCCGATTGCCGGGCGCAACGAGGACATCCAGATCTACGAAAGGGCGTTCACCCAAATTGCCCGCTACCTCAAGGATGGCGAGCTGGTGTGCATCTTCCCGGAAGGCAAGTTGACCGCCGATGGCGAGATCAATGAGTTCAAGGGTGGGCTGACGCGGATTCTCGAAGAGACGCCGGTACCGGTGATTCCGCTGGCGTTGCGGGGGCTGTGGGGCAGCTTCTTCAGCCGCGATCCAAGCAAGGGGCTGTTCCGCCGCCTGTGGTCGCGAGTGACCCTGGTGGCTGGTTCGGCCGTAACAGCCGACAGTGCCGAACCGGCCCGTTTGCAAACCCTGGTGGGCGAGTTGCGCGGTAGCGTGCGCTAGGTTTCCAGCGCCTATAAAAACGCCCACAGAGTTGTGGGCGTTTTTGTTGGGGCGCTTGCTTGTATCAGGCCGTGCTGACCTTCAAGCCGATCAGCCCGGTAATGATCAGTGCCACGCTGGCCAGGCGGAACAGCGCCATGGACTCACCGAACAGAATGATCCCGGCGATCACCGTGCCGACTGCGCCGACCCCGGTCCAGATGGCATAGGCGGTGCCCAGCGGCAGCTCCTTCATGGCCAGCCCCAGCAGGCCGAGGCTGACCGCCATGGCGGCGATGGTCAGGGCAGTGGGGAGAGGGCGACTGAAACCGTCGGTGTACTTGAGGCCGACGGCCCAGCCCACTTCGAACAGGCCGGCGAAAAACAGAATGATCCAGGACATGATGACCTCCATCGATTGACGGGGTCGTCCCCAGATTAATGGCTCGATCGAGCCGCGGGGTCGTCCCCGCGTTGCGCAGTATAGTGCCCATCATTGATCCGGGGATCAAGTTTCTCCTCAGTCGCTCGCCTGCAGGGCGGCCAGTACGCGGTCGTCCTTTTCGCTCATGCGGCGGAACCAGGTGGAAAGCAGCGCCCCGGAAATGTTGTGCCAGACGCTGAACAGTGCGCTCGGCACCGCCGCCAGCGGCGAGAAGTGCGCGCTGGCCAGGGCGGCACCGAGGCCGGAGTTCTGCATGCCGACTTCCAGGGCCAGGGATTTGCGTTGCGCCAACGGCAGCTTGAACAGGCGGCCGGTGAAGTAACCCAGCAGGTAACCGAAGCTGTTATGCAGCATCACCACGGCCATGATCAGCAGGCCGGACTCGGCGATTTTCGCCTGGCTGGCGGCCACCACCGCGGTGACGATGATCACGATGCTGACCACCGACACCAGCGGCAATACCTCCACCGCATGCCGCACCCGGTCGCCGAGCACGCGCTGGGCAATCACCCCGAGCACGATCGGCAGCAGCACCACTTGCAGGATCGACCAGAACAGCTCCATGAACGAAACCGGCAGCCAGGCCGAGGCCAGCAGCCAGATCAGGGCCGGCGTCAGCAGCGGCGCCAGCAGGGTGGTGACGGCGGCGATCGCCACCGACAGCGCCAGATCGCCGCGGGCCAGCCAGGTCATGACGTTGGACGAAGTACCACTCGGGCAGCAGCCGACCAGAATCACACCGACGGCGATCTCCGGCGGCAGGTGGAAGACCTGGCACAGCAACCAGGCCACGCCCGGCATGATCACGAAATGCGCAACCACGCCCAGGGCCACGCGCCATGGATGGCGGGCGACTTCGGCGAAGTCTTCGAGCTTCAGGGTCAGGCCCATGCCGAACATCACCAGGCCCAGCAGCGGCACGATGGCGCCCTTGAGGCCGATGAACCAGCCCGGTTGCAAGAACGCCACCACCGCGAAAATCAGTACCCAGTAGGCAAAAGTATTGCCGACAAAACGACTTAATGCTGCCAGTGCACGCATGGCCTGTTCCTTCTTATATGAAAACGCCACCGAAAGCGGTGGCGTCTGTGAGGCTCCTGCAGGAGCGAGCGGGCTGGCGATAAGGCCGGAGGCGGCCGGCCGCCAGCCAGCTGGCTGCTACAAGGTCAGATGCCTTGTGGAATCTCTTCGCCACCCAGGGCTTCGAACAGCGCCGGGAGGAAATCGCCGAAGGTCAGCATCATCAGGGTGAAGCTGGCGTCCAGTTGGCCGAGGGCTTCGTCGCCGCCGTCCTGTTCCGCCTGATCCTGCAGCAGGTCTTCGAACTTCAGGCGCTTGACCGTCATCTTGTCGTCGAGCATGAAGGACAGCTTGTCCTGCCAGGCCAGGGACAATTGGGTGACCACCTTGCCGGTGCTCAGGTGCAGCTGGATTTCTTCGCTGGTCAGGTCCTGGCGCTTGCAACGGACGATGCCGCCGTCTTCGTGGGTGTCGCGCAGTTCGCACTCGTCGAGGACGAAGAAGTCGTCGGCGGCTTGTTGGGTTTTCACCCAGTCGGTCATGATTGCGGTCGGCGCGGTCTTCACGGTCAACGGACGCACCGGCAGGGTGCCGAGTACTTCGCGCAGGGTGGAGAGCAGGTCTTCGGCGCGTTTCGGGCTGGCCGAGTTGACCAGGATCAGGCCCTGTTTCGGTGCGATGGCGGCGAAAGTCGAGGAGCGACGGATAAAGGCGCGCGGCAGGAAGGCCTGGATGATTTCATCCTTGATCTGGTCGCGTTCCTTTTTATAGACCTTGCGCATTTGCTCGGCTTCGATCTCTTCGACCTTTTCCTTGACCGCGTCGCGCACCACGCTGCCAGGCAGAATACGTTCTTCCTTGCGTGCGGCGACCAGCAGGAAGTCCTGGCTGACGTGTACCAGCGGCGCATCTTCGCCTTTGCCGAATGGCGCGACGAAACCGTAAGTGGTCAACTCCTGGCTTGCACATGGACGCGCCAGTTTGGTGGCCAGTGCGGTTTCCAGCGCCTCAGCATCAAAGGGCAGATCTTGGGTCAGGCGATAGATAAGCAGGTTCTTGAACCACATGGGGTGAATCTCTCCTTTATACAAAGGGGGGCATTATTCTCCGCGCAGCTCCATAGGCCAACCCTCCGCTAAGCCTTTGGAAGGCCTGAAAAAATTATTTTAAAAAGTGCTTGCCAGAGTAGGGGACGCTCCGTAGAATGCGCGCCACACCGAACGTGAAGGGTGATTAGCTCAGCCGGGAGAGCATCTGCCTTACAAGCAGAGGGTCGGCGGTTCGATCCCGTCATCACCCACCATTCGCTTTCAGTGTTACGCGCAGCGGTAGTTCAGTCGGTTAGAATACCGGCCTGTCACGCCGGGGGTCGCGGGTTCGAGTCCCGTCCGCTGCGCCATATTCGATGACCTGGAACACTGAACGCCAGGTCATCATAGAAAGCCCGCTAACGCGGGCTTTTTTATGCCTGTGTTTCATGCGCGGCGTCCGATACATCGAAATTCAGCTTTTTTTTATAATTTTATTATTTAAATCAGCACGTTATGAATTTCTGTGTAATAATGCGCCCCGCAACGAAGGTAAAGGGTGATTAGCTCAGCTGGGAGAGCATCTGCCTTACAAGCAGAGGGTCGGCGGTTCGATCCCGTCATCACCCACCACTTGCTTTCAACGCTACGCGCAGCGGTAGTTCAGTCGGTTAGAATACCGGCCTGTCACGCCGGGGGTCGCGGGTTCGAGTCCCGTCCGCTGCGCCATATTCGATGAGCTGGAATACTGAACGCCAGCTCATTACAGAAAGCCCGCTAACGCGGGCTTTCTGCTGTCTGGGATATGCAAATATTCCCCAAAAAAAGCGGCCTGCGGGCCGCTTTTTTCGTTTGTGGCTCACTGCTCGGCGTTGCGACTGTGCCGATAGTCGCTGACCGCTTCGTACACCGCCTTGCGCAGGCGGTTGATGCCGCCGATGGGGCGGTGCGCCTCCAGGCCGAACCAGGGGTTGAAGGACAGGTTGTCGCATTGCAGGTTCTGTTGCGGGGTATCGAAGTCCTGGGCGGGAATCCTGATTCGCGCCACGGTTTCGAAGGGCGCATCGCTTTCTCGCCATTCGATGCTGGTGTCTTCGATGGGCATGTAGTGGCTTGGGTCCTGGCGCTGCACCTGCAATACCAGGCAGGCCGGCACACGGTCGGTCGACAGCTGCTGGTTCAGGGCGTTGCGCAGAAAGTTGGGCAGGGTCTGGTTCTGTGGGGGCAGGTTGTACGCCGGGCAGCTGTCCGGATCCGGTACGACGCGGAACTTGGCGTTGGCACTGCCGAACTTGTAGGGCGAGACCGAAAAATAGCGGGTTTGCGTCGGGCTGGCCGGGGGCGGCGACAGGGTGGCCAGGGCGATGAACAGATGACGAACCTGCCAGGTGCGTGGATCCCAGCCGGGGAAAAAGGCTCCGACCTTTTTTCCGTCCGCCTGCGCGGCGACATTCTGCCGGTACTCGGCGACATTGCTGACGAAGAAGTTCGGATGGTTGAACATCACGAAATCCTGCTCGCCACGGCCCTGCTGCTCCTTCAATAACTGGGTGCCGGGCACATTCAACAACTTGATCGCCATCCCGCGCGCGTCACGAATGCTGTCGAACTGTGGATAAGCATTGCCGTTGGACAGCCGCATCATGGCTTGCCAGGTCTTGCCGGGTTCGGCGAACACGCCCTGGCGCAACGGCGGTGCCAGTTGCTCGAGCACCTGGACCTCGGCCTTTACGCAGCCGTGGGCCTTGGCGTGGGCGTCGCGCAGGTAACGGGTGTTATCCCGGTGCTGGTCGACGATGCGCACGGCGGTCTGGATGATGTCCTGGGTCATGGCGGCTTCGCCGGGCGGGACCTGTTCTTCGGTCGAGACCGGCCCCTGGTAGCGCCAGATCGACCAGACGCTGCTCAGCGCCCAGCCGAGCAACGCGATCAGCACCAGCAGTACAAGTGTCTTGAGCAGCAACGCACCCATGCGCAGCCATAAGGTGATCAGCATGAAAGCGTCCTTTCGATGAGGGCCTGGGTCATGGCAGCTGCGCCTCCAGCGGCCCACCCAGCACCTTCAGGTATTCCAGAAGCGCCCAGCGTTCCTCGGGTTGCAGCAGGCGGCCGATCACCCCGCCGCCACGCTTGCCCGAGCGGAACTCATGTCCACTGTTGTGGTTGCCGCTGATCCGCGTATCGAACAGGAAGCCGTTCTTGAACGGTTCGGTGCGATAGCCCAGGTGTTTTGGATCGTATTCGAAGGTGCCTTTATAAAAGGTGCTGGCGCGTTCGTCCTGAGGCGAAAGCAGCTGGTACAGGCTGGGGACCGAGCCGTTATGCAGGAAGGGCGGGGTGGCCCACACGCCAGCCAGCGGCCTGGCCTTGTAGGCTCGCAGTTCGCGAACGCCGATCGGCAGGCCGTAGCCGTCGAGCCGTGGCCGTTCGGCCGGAGTCACCTGGGCGTCCCGGTAGGCACGTTCCTCGACGAAGGCCGTGACATAGGCCAGGCCCTTGGCCGCGGACAGTTGGCGCATGTCCAGCGGCTCGTCGGGCGTAGGGTGCAATTCGACATTCGACTGTGCCAGTTCGGCGGCATCCCATTGCAGCGCGCTCAGGTCATAGCGCTGGTCGGCAATATTGTTGGCGGTATTGGGGTCGGTACCGATCACCGCGACCGGCAGCATCTTCAGTTGCTGCACCGGGCGTCCGTTGACCTCGGTGACCGACGGGACATGGCAACCCGCACAGTTTTCCGCGAACAGTGCTCGCCCCTTGGCCGCCAGCGGCTTGTCGATGCTGCCGAACAAGGCTTCGGGCCAGGTCGGCGGTTTCAGCCGTTGCAGGGTTTCTTCGATGCGATTGAGGTCGCGCACCCGAACGCTCGACGGGTAGCGGGCATCGCCCTTGAGTGGCTGGCCCTGGGCATCGAAGAAGTTCAAGGTGGCACCGACGCCCAGCGCCTCGCCGATATTGCGGGCCATGGGTTGCTGGGCCGAGCCGTTCCACTGCACCCAGTCGAAGCTCCAGATGTCCCACAGCTGGGGGTAATCCACCGGCGCGTTGGCCACCCGATAGTTGTCGGAGGAGATGGCGTCGCCGAAGCTGGCGTTGGCGATCCGGCCAAAGGCATCGGTACGCCCGGGGCCTTCTTCGGTGGGGTAGAGGCCACGGTGGGTGTCGTTCCAGGCGACGCGCAGGAAGGTGTCCAGCGATGCCTTGAAATCCTTGCGCAGCTGTTCATGCTCGGTGTCGTAGTTCTGGCCCAGCACGTTGCGGGCGAACCGCTCGAACTTCCACGGGTTGTAATAGGTCGACGCCAGGCTGGCGACCAGCGCCTGGCCGAAGCTGCCGCCGCGCAGGGTGGGCACGCTGGAGGGCAGCACATGCTGCGCCGAGCCGCCGTCGACCCGCAGGGCCTGCTGGTTGTAGCGCAGCTCGCCGGTGTGGCAGGCGGCGCAGGTGATGTCCAGGTACTGCTGTGGACTGCCAGGGTTCTGATGGCGGGTGAAGCCGACCGGCAGGTTCGCCGGATTATCGGCGCTGGCCTGCTGCGCCGGATCCACCAGGAAACCGAAGCGGGCCAGGTACTGTGGCGTGGCAAAGCGCTGCGTGGAGAAGGGCAGTTCCAGGGCGGCGAACCACTCATAGCGCAGGCCCTTCACCTGGGTACCCTGGGGCGTGAAGTAATAGGTCTGGCGGTCGGCGGTGCTCCATTGATCCTGATAGTGCACCTGCCGGGCGGGCACATAGTCGGGCAATTTCGGATTGGCCACGTAATACAGGACCACGGCCAGGGCAACGCCGATCAGGGCGAGGATCAGCAGCAAAACACGGGATAAGAGGCGCAAGATAAACATCCTTGTCGAGTTGTGGCTCTCTTATGCCTCAGGGCAAACTGCCGGGCAAGTGGCCATTACGTTCGATGTCATGACTTTGTGTTCGAGGCGTTCTTTCCCGCACTTGTAGTATTGGCTGGCGAAATGCTTTTAAACACGTGAACTTATCGGACTAATCCGGCTCTCATGCCGGTAGCCATTGGTCGTGGCCGCCTGATAAGCTCGCGGCTTTACTCGAATGCCCTTTAGGCGCATGAACAAGGAAATAGCATGAAACAGCATCGGTTAGCGGCGGCGGTAGCCCTGGTTAGCCTGGTACTCGCGGGTTGTGACTCGCAGACCAGCGTGGAGCTGAAAACCCCGGCGCAGAAAGCTTCCTATGGTATCGGCCTGAACATGGGCAAAAGCCTTGCCCAGGAAGGTATGGATGACCTGGATTCCAAAGCGGTAGCCCAGGGCATCGAAGATGCCATCGGCAAGAAAGAACAGAAGCTGAAAGACGACGAACTGGTCGAAGCCTTCGCCGCGCTGCAAAAGCGTGCTGAAGAGCGCATGGTCAAGATCAGCGAAGAGTCGGCAGCAGCCGGCAAGAAATTCCTCGAAGAAAACGGCAAGAAGGCCGGCGTGACCACTACCGCCTCGGGCCTGCAGTACGAAGTGCTGAAGAAGGCCGATGGCGCCCAGCCTAAGCCGACCGACGTGGTGACCGTTCACTACACCGGTACCCTGACCAACGGCACTGTGTTCGACAGTTCGGTCGAGCGCGGCAGCCCGATCGATCTGCCGGTCAGCGGCGTGATTCCGGGTTGGGTCGAAGGCCTGCAACTGATGCACGTCGGCGAGAAGTACAAACTGTACATCCCGAGCGATCTGGCCTACGGCGCACAGAGCCCGAGCCCGGCCATTCCGGCCAACTCGGTGCTGGTGTTCGAGCTGGAACTGCTGGGTATCAAGGATCCAGCGAAACAAGACGCCGCCAAGTAATCTTCGTCTGGTTCAATGACAACGCCCCGTCCTTACGGGGCGTTGTCGTATCTGGTCGTTGGTCCGGGAAAAAATGCGAACCCACGGCATAAGGCATAGTCTTAACAGGACGCACTGCAGCTAGCCGCATGAGGCTGCCAAGTCAATGAAATTATGGGTTTTTTTATGTGAGTAAAAAACGCCCGATCTGAGCCGAGCCCTTGTAAAACGGGGCTTTCAGCAGTGAAAAGCGGCTCTGTTCACAAGGTTATCCACAATTTGTGTGGATAACATTTCAGTGGGAGTGACGATGAAAGCACCCTGGAATTTTGCCCGTTTCCTGCCCCTGGCCGGTCGTTTGCTCAGCCGTGGCCGCCTGCCGACCCTGTTGTTCGCCGTGGCCAGCAAAGGCGCCTTGCAGGGCGGCCGTCTCGGCAAGTTCAAGGACGATCTGCGCCTGCTGCAGGCCCTGTGCCTGGCTTACTGGCGTGGCGAGTACCGCGCCATCAGCCCCAAGGCGCTGCTGTCGGTGGTCGCGGGCCTGATGTATTTCCTCAGTCCTCTGGATGCCATTCCGGACTTCCTGCCCATGTTCGGCATGCTCGACGACATCGCCGTGCTGGCCTGGATCATGAAAACCCTGGACGGCGAACTCAGCGCCTTTCGTGCCTGGCGCAATCGCCAGCAACCGGAGAAGCTGGCGGTGGTGGAGCGTTTGCCCGACACCCCGGAACAACTGCAATTGGAAGGTCCGAAGAAAAACTGAGGTGAATTCGGATCCATACAACGATGCCCCCGCGACCTTAGTGACTGTTAGGATTACACTTCATAAGGAAAAGTCCGACTCGTTATGTGTCGTCCTACGGGGTAGTAATGGATATTCAGATAATTGCACGCGGTGGCGAGCCCGAGTATGCGGTTCTGCCATGGGCTCAGTATCAGGCTTTGCTAAAGGCCGCAGGTATCACCGATCAATCTCCGCGAGAGGCCAGGGGGCTTGTCGCGACCGCAGCCGACCAGCCGCTTCCGGGTCTGGATCAACTCCGCAGTTTGCGTGAAACCAAGGGCATCGCCATCGAGGCGCTTGCCCGTACGGTAGGTATCAGTCCGTCATATCTGGCCATGATTGAAAGCGGTGAGCGTCAACCGGACGCCGCTATACGCCGTAGCCTGGCCTGGGAATTGACGGTTCCGGGTTGGAGGGATGAATCGTGAGCGTAAGGATCAGTCGTCAACATTGGGATGGCCTGTTGGGGGAACTCGACCAGGCCCGTCGGCAACGCCATCTTTTGACCTATCGCGCTCTGCTTGAGCGCTTGCAGCTACCCAGCCCCGCCATGCAGACCCTGACGGCGGCCCTCGAGCATCTGGCCGCGCTGGATGCGCGCGCGGAGCAGCCGTTGCGCAGTTCGCTGGTGATCAGCCAGGGGGCGAGCCGTTTGCCGCGCACCGGTTTTTTCGAGTGTGTGGAGCGCCTCGGGCGTTTCTCGGGGCCTTCCGACGGGGTGGCGGCCGCCTCATGGCATGCCTCGGAAGTGGTGCGTGTATTCGAGTACGAATACCCTGAGTCGGCGGAAGCCTGAGTGTACTGGCGCCTGAAGGCGCGGGCCGGCTACTGGCTGGCCCGCCGGTTGTTTCATTGGTCCTGGTTTGTGCGTCAACCCCGGGGCTGGCGCTGGCTGGAAGGGCAACTGGCGCGCATGGCGAACCTGGGGGACGTCGGGGCGCAGAGCTTTTATGGTCATATCCTGACCTTTCGTGGCCAGGGCCTGGGGGCTCGCGAAGAAGGCATACGGCTGTTGCGTCTTGCCGGCTTGGCCGGGGATGCCAAGGCGGCCTATCAGATGGGCGTCATCAGCCTGGCCGGTTCACCCAGCAAGGCCGCAGATGCGGCGCAAGCCGCCCGTTGGTGGACCCTGGCGGCGAAGGCCGGACATCCCCTGGCCGAGGTCAAGCTGGCGCAGCTGAATCAGTCGAGTACAGCGGATCCGCTAGCGGGTCCGCGTCAGCCGTAAAGCCGCCGGCCACCTGGCGGCTGTCGATCACATGAATGCTGTAGCCCGGCACGTTCTTGGCGTGATGCTTGGCTTGCGAGGCCAGCTCGGCCAATTGGCTGGCATCGAGTTGCCCACAGGCCTGTGGATACAGATGCACCACGCCAATGGACAGTGACAGCAAGGCGAACTCCTGGCGAATACCCTGGCGGTTGGGGGCGATGAAGCAGCCGGCTTCCAGGTGTTCGCTGCGATAGAAACGCCGGCACTGGCTGTGGAAGTCGTCCAGCAGCTGGTTCAGGCGCTTTTGCCAGTCCTCGGGGCCCAATACCAGGAAAAAATCGTCGCCGCCGATATGGCCGACGAAATCGCGGCTGGGGTCCACCCGGTCATTCAGGCAGTGCGCCAGACACAGCAGCACTTCATCGCCACGGCCGTAGCCATAGATATCGTTGAAGGGCTTGAAGCTGTCGATGTCCACGTAACAGATCAGCGATTCCCGCCCTTGTTGCAGCAAGTGGGTCAGGCACTGCTGGATCGGCACGTTGCCAGGCAGCAGGGTCAAGGGGTTGGCATAACGCGCCTGTTGGATCTTCAGCTCGGTAATCAGCTTGAGCACATCGATCACTCGCCCCAGGCCCAGGTAGCCGCCGTTGAGGGTGATGATGAAATCCTCCTCGATCCGTTGCCGGGCGCGGCTGGTGATCAGGCGGCTGACTTGTTGCAGCGACTGGCTGAGCTCCACCGCCAGGAAGTCGTCGTTCATCAGTCGGCTGATGGGCTTGCGGGCAAACAGGTCGGTGGCGAAGGGCTTGAGCAGGGCATCGGACAACGAATGGCGGTGCACGATGCCGCAGGGCTGGCCCTGTTCGTCGAGCACCGCCAGCGAATTGAGGTTGGCCTGGCGGCGGAAGGCTTCCAGCACCGTGGCCGTCGGTATGTCGCGCGCTACCGCTGGTTGTTCGTTGAGCAGGGCACTGAGGTCGCTGCCTTCGTCGTTGAGCGTCGCGGGGGGACTTTCGCGCTTGGGCAGCAGGTTGCGGCCATCGCGGGGTGGATGCTCCTGGGGGCGGCAGAGCAGGTAACCCTGCAGCAGGTCCACGCCCATTTCCGTGAGCAGCGCCAGCTCTTCCGCCACTTCGATGCCCTCGGCGATCACCTGGGCGCGGGAGGCCTTGGCAATTTGCAGGATCGAACCGACGAACTCGCGCTTGAGGGCATCCTGATGAATGCCGTCGATGAAGTGCCGGTCGATCTTCACGTAGTCCGGGCGCAGCTCGGACCACAGGCGCAGGCTCGAATAACCGGCGCCGAGGTCGTCCAGGGCGATCGAGAACCCCATGTCCCGATAGTGATGCAGTGCATCGTGCAGCAGTTGGAAGTCATCGATCGGCGTCTGTTCGGTGAGTTCGATCACCACCTGGCTTGGCGGGATACCGAAGTCCTGCAGCAATTGCAGGGTGCGCCCGGGCTGGTGGGCGGCCTCCAGCAGCGATTCCGGAGAGACGTTGAGGAACAGCTTGCCGGGCAACCGCTGCTCGCTGAAACCCTTGCAGGCGCTCTGGCGGCAGGCGATTTCCAGCTCGCTGAGGCGCCCGACCTGGCGGGCCACGGCAAACAGGGCGACAGGGGAGTGCAGCGGGCTGTTGGACGGACCACGGCTCAAGGCTTCATAGCCGAGAATGCGCCGTTCGGAGAGGCAGAGGATCGGTTGGAACAGACTGTGCAAACCGCTTTGAGCCAGGATTGAGCTCAAGGCACTCAGCTGTTCGGTCGTGGTCATGGCGATCTCTGTCGATAAAAAAAGGACCGGGCGTGCCCTTGATTCAAGAGCAGCGCCCGGTCCTTTATTTCACGACAGAATGATGACTGTTTGATGACGCTCCGAGGAGCGTCAGCATTAAATTGCCATCATTTCAGTGCTTGGCTACCGCGGTGTTGAGCTTCAGGTAATCGAGGAGGATTCGCCCGGTTTCGCTCAGGTAAGCGTCGTCTTCCGGCTTGGTCTTGTCCGGATCGGCGGCCGCGATGGCGTCCTCGTCTTCTTTCTTCAGCTCCTTGAGCGGCTCTTCACCCTTGGCCTTGCGGCGGATGTTTTCCAGCGCCAGCTGCTTGGCCTCGATGTCGGCGTGCTGCGCCCGACGCTCGGCCTCGTTGAGGCTGACGTTTTTTTCCGCCATCAGCTTCTTGGCCAGGGCCAGCTTGTCGCGGATGAAGACGAACTCGGCGTCCTTGGCCGAGCGTACGTCATGCTCGGATTTCAGCTGCGCGAGGAAAGGCTTGAACGGATCCACTGCCGGCTTGATGGCCGGACGAATGGTGTCCCACGGCATGGCTTCGGGCAGGGCGCTTTCGCCGATTTCCTTGGTGTCGATGATCGACGGGTAATCGATGTCCGGCAGCACGCCCTGATGCTGGGTGCTCTGCCCGGAAACCCGGTAGAACTTGGCCAGGGTCAGTTTCAGCTCGCCATGGTTGAGCGGCTGGATGGTCTGCACGGTGCCTTTGCCGAAGGTCTGGCCACCGATGATCAGCGCGCGGTGATAGTCCTGCATCGCACCGGCGAAAATCTCCGAGGCCGAGGCCGAGAGGCGGTTGACCAGCAGCGCCATCGGCCCTTTGTAGAAGGCGCCAGGGTTTTCGTCTTCGAGCACGTCGACCCGGCCGTCGGCGTTACGCACCAGCACGGTAGGGCCCTTGTCGATGAACAGGCTGGTCAGCTCGGTGGCTTCCTGCAGGGAGCCGCCGCCGTTGTTGCGCAGATCGATGACCACGCCGTCGACCTTGTCTTTCTGCAACTCGGTCAGCAGCTTCTTCACGTCACGGGTGGTGCTCTTGTAGTCCGGATCGCCGGCACGGAAGGCCTTGAAGTCCAGGTAGAAGGCCGGGATCTCGATCACCCCGAGCTTGTAGTCCTTGCCGTCCTGCTTGAGGTTGAGGATCGATTTCTTCGCCGCCTGCTCCTCCAGCTTCACTGCTTCGCGGGTGATGGAGACGATCTTGCTGGTCTGGTCGTTCGGCGCGTTGCTCGCCGGGATGATTTCCAGGCGCACCACCGAGCCTTTCGGACCGCGGATCAGCTTGACCACTTCGTCCAGGCGCCAGCCGACCACGTCGACCATTTCCTTGTCGCCCTGGGCGACGCCGATGATCTTGTCCGCCGGAGCCACCTGCTTGGTCTTGTCCGCCGGGCCGGCCGGCACCAGGCGCACGACCTTGACCTGGTCGTTGTCGCTCTGCAGCACGGCGCCGATGCCTTCCAGCGACAGGCTCATGTTGATGTCGAAGTTCTCCGCGTTATCCGGCGATAGATAGTTGGTATGCGGGTCGTAGGACATGGCGAAGGTGTTGATGTACGCCTGGAAGATATCTTCGGCACGGGTCTGGTCCAGGCGAGCGAGCTGATTCTTGTAGCGCTTGGTCAGCGTTTCCTGAATCTGCTTGGGTTCCTTGCCTGCGATCTTCATGCGCAGGACTTCGTCCTTGACGCGCTTGCGCCACAGGTCGTCGAGTTCCGCGGTGGTCTTGAGCCAAGGCGCGTCCTTGCGATCGATCAGCAAGGATTCCTTGGTGGTGAAGTCGAGTTTGTCGACGCCTTTGCCCAGCTCGGCCAGGGCAAAGTCCAGGCGCGCCTTGACGCGATCCAGGTAGCGCTTGTAGATGATGAAGCCGGCGTTCAGGTCACCGCTTTTCAGGAAGTCGTCGAACTGGGTTTTCCACTTGTCGAATTCCGCGATATCGCTGGCCATGAAGTAGCTGCGCGACGGGTCCAGCAGCTTCAGGTAGCTGTCATAGATGATCGCCGAGCGCGCGTCGTCCAGCGGTGGCTTGCTGTAGTGATGACGCTTGAGCAGCTCGACGACATTGAGGCTGGCAATTACCTCGTCGCGATCCGGCTGAAGTTTGTCCCAGCTATTGGCTGCGAACGTATTGGTCGACATCGGCAGCAGACCGAGACCAATGAAAAGAGCGAGGGCGGTGCTGGGGAACAAATGCTTCATGCTGATTCGACGCGGGGGCAATTGATAACGCATATTAGGCCGTCTTTGAAGTCGCCGGTTCCACAAGGGCCGGTCGCATAATGCAAAAAGCCCGGTGCTACAGCTCCGGGCTCAGTCCAGACTCACTATGGAGGCACTGTGAAAGCATTGCAAGGCGTTGAAGGTCATGTGGAGTGGGTTGAAGAGCCAAGTCCGACGTGCGACGTAGGACAAGTGCGAATCCGCGTGGCGGCCGCGGGGTTGAACCGGGCCGACCTGTTGCAACGGGCCGGGCTCTATCCGCCGCCACCGGGCGCCAGCAAGGTGCTGGGCCTGGAATGTTCGGGCGTGATCAGCGAGGTCGGCCCGGGTTCTGCGTGGCAGGTCGGCGATCGGGTCTGCGCGCTGCTGGCCGGGGGCGGCATGGCCGAGGAAGTGGTGGTCGATGCCCGTCATGTCCTGCCGGTGCCGGAAGGCCTGTCCCTGGCGGAAGCGGCGGCGCTGCCGGAGGTGTACAGCACCGCCTGGCTGAACCTGTTCCAGCTGGCGGCCCTCAAACCGGGGGAAAAGGTTTTGCTGCACGCTGGCGCCAGCGGCGTCGGTTCGGCCGCGATCCAGTTGTGCAAGGCGTTTGGCAACCCGTGCTGGGTCAGCGTCGGTTCCGCCGATCGCCTGGCCTACTGTGAGGCGCTGGGCGCCCAGGGCGGCGTGGTGCGCACCGATGGCCTGGAAGGCCTGCGGGACTTCGGGCCGTTCGATGTGATCCTGGATCCGGTCGGCGCCAACTATGCAGCGCACAACGTCAAGCTGCTGGCCCTGGACGGGCGCTGGGTGCTGATCGGGCTGATGGGCGGGCGCGAGGCCCAAGTGGACCTGGCGCAGATCCTTGGCAAGCGCATCCAGTTGCTGGGCTCGACCCTGCGCAGCCGCGACGAACAGTTCAAGGCCGATCTGTTCAGCGACCTCAGCCAGCATGTCTGGCCGCTGTTCGCCGAAGGGCGCCTGAGCCCGCAACTGGCCATGACCTTCCCGATCAAGGACGCCGAGGCGGCCTTTGCCGAGCTGGCGACCAACCAGGTGTCGGGCAAGCTGGTGCTGTTGATCGACGAGACGTTGGCATGATCCTGTAGCCGCTGCCGCAGGCTGCGATAAGCCCGAAGGGCTTCAGCGATCTTCAGATCTTGCGCCCACGTTGTGGGCGATCGCAGCCTGCGGCAGCGGCTACAGTGGCGCTTATTTCCACTGGTGAATCGGCCAGCCGGCCTTTTCCGCGTGATCGCGCAGCACCGGGTCCGGGTTGACCACGTGCGGATAGTCGACCTTCAGCAGCAACGGCAAATCGTTGCGCGAATCGGAATAGAAGCTCGCACCTTCGAGGTTTTCTTCTTCGGCATCCAGCCATTCCAGCAGGCGGGTGACCTTGCCTTCGCGGTAGGTCAGGGTGCCCAGGGTATTGCCGCTGTAGACCCCGTGCAGCACCTCCAGCTCGATCCCCAGGACTTCATCGATGCCCAGGCGTTCGGCAATGGGCTGGACCAGATGAGTGCCCGAGGCCGAGATCACCAGGATCCGGTCGCCGGCCTTGCGGTGTGCGGCGATGGCCTTGCAGGCGTCGCTGAAAATGATCGGCTCGATCACGTCCTCGACCCAGGGGCCGACCAGGTGCCCGACCTCTTCCGGGGTGCGGCCGGCCATCGGCTCCAGGCTGAAGGCCATGAACTCCTCCATGGCCAGCTTGCCGTGGCTGTAGGCGTCCATCAGTTCATTGTTACGGCGCATGAAGGACTCGCTGTCGACCCAGCCCAGGCGCCCCATCTGTTCGCTCCAGAGGGTGGCGCAGTCGCCGTGGATCAGGGTCTCGTCCAGATCAAAAATTGCCAGGGCCATTAGTACCGCTCTCTCTTAATCGTTTGCGTCAAAGTCATCAGGCTACCTCACAGAGGGCCGCGGGATCGATGGAAAGGGCCAGGCGTTGACCGTCGGGGTGCAGATCGTCCGGCGAGCGGTTCAATACATCCACCACCAGCTCCACGCCACGGGCCTCGACCCGGTAGCGGATCACGTTGCCCAGCAGGCTGTGGCTGCGGATCTGCGCGTCGGGTTCGCCGTCCTTGCGCAGTTCGATGGCCTCGGGGCGAATTGCGATACGCCCGTTGATCGGTCGCTGCAGCAACTTGCTGGCGCTTTCGGCGTCCAGCAGGTTGTAGTTGCCGATGAAGCCTGCGGCGAACACATCCACCGGTGCGGTGTAGAGCGTCTCGGCGTCACCGCTCTGGACGATCTTGCCCTGGTTCATCAGGAAGATGCGGTCGGACATGGTCAGGGCTTCTTCCTGGTCATGGGTGACGAAAATCGTGGTCAGCCCCAGTTCGCGCTGGATCTGCCGGATCTGCTCGCGCAGGTGCTTGCGGATCCTTGCGTCCAGCGCTGACAGCGGCTCGTCCAGCAGCAACAGGCGTGGGCGGGTCACCAGCGAGCGGGCCAGGGCCACGCGCTGGCACTGGCCCCCGGACAGTTGATGGGGATAACGACTGGCGAAGTCGTGCAGTTCCACCAGGCGCAGGACTTCGAGCACGCGCTTGTGGCTCTCGTCGGCGTTGACCTTCTGCATGCGCAGGCCGAAAGCCACGTTCTGTTCCACGGTCATGTTGGGGAACAGCGCATAGCTCTGGAACACCATGCCGATCCCGCGTTTCTGCGGGCTCAGCGGCACGATGTCGTGGCCGTCGAGGAGAATCTTGCCGGCGTCCACCGGGGTCAGGCCGGCGATGCAGCGCAGCAGGGTGGACTTGCCGCAGCCGGAGGGGCCGAGCAGGGTGACGAATTCGCCCTTGTGGATTTCGCAGTTGATGTCGCTGAACACCGGGGTGCCACTGTAATTTTTCTGCAGGTGTTGGACGCTGACGAAGCTCATTGGCTTTTGTCCTTGTTCAAGATGTTGGCGGCCCAGGTCAGAACCAGCACAAAGAAGAAGTAGGAAATCACCAGCGCGCTGGTGAAGTGGCCGCTGCTGTTGCGCATGTTGTTCAGGTAGACCTGCAAGGTTTCGTAGCGGGTACCCACCAGGATGTTGGCGAACACGAATTCGCCGAACAGGAACGAGAACGACAGCAACAGGGCCACCATCAGGCCCTTGCGCAGGTTCGGCAGCACCACCAGGAAAGCCGCCTGCCAGGTGCTGGCGCCCAGCAGCTGGGCAGCGTCCATCAGGTCGCGCAGGTTGATCGCCTGCAGGTTGTTGGTGATCGCCCGGTACATGAAGGGCAGGGCCACGGTGAAGTAGCAGCCGACGAGGATCCACGGCGTGCCGACCATGGCGAACGGCCCTGAACCGTAGAGTTGCAGCAGGCCCACCGAGGACACCACCGGCGGCACCGCGAACGGCAGCAGGATCAGGATGTTCATCAGCGCATCGAGCCGTGGGAAGTGGTAGTGCACCACGAACAGCAGCGGCAGGATCAGCACCACCGACAGGATCAGGGCGCCGACGCAGACCAGCAGCGACTGGCCGAAGGCATGCAGGAAGCGCGGGTCGCTCCACAGCTGGATATACCACTTGAAGGTAAAGCCGCTGGGCAGGATGGTCGCCGACCAGCTGCTGGCGATGGAGTAGACCAGGGTCCCGGCCAGCGGCAGCAGGAGGATGGCGAACAGCAGGTACACCACGAGCCGGTGATAGAGGGCGGCGGAGCCGGGTTCAGCGCGAGACATGGTAGCTCCTCTTCAACAGCAACTGATGGACGATGGTCACCAGGGTCATCAGCGCCACCAGGACCACGGCCAGGGCGCTGGCCATGTTCGGGTCCAGGGAGATGTCGCCGGAAACCATGGCGGCGATGCGGATCGGCAGCACGTTGAAGTTGCCGGTGGTCAGCGCATAGACCGTGGCATAGGCGCCCAGGGCGTTGGCCAGCAGGATGACGAAGGTCCCCAGCAGCGCCGGGGTCAGCACCGGCAGGCCGATATGGCGCCAGAACTGCCAGCCACTGGCGCCGAGCAATGCCGCGGACTCGCGCCAGTCTTCGCGCAGGGCGTCGAAGGCCGGGTAGAGCAGCAGCACGCCCAGGGGGATCTGGAAGTAGGTGTAGAGGATGATCAGGCCGGTCTTGGAGTACAGGTTGAAGTCCTGAATGATCCCCGCCTGCTTGAGCATGATGGTGATGCTGCCGTTGAAGCCCAGCAGGATGATGAAGGCGAATGCCAGGGGGACGCCGGCGAAGTTGCTGGTCATGTTGGCAAAGGCGTTGACGAAGTTGCGCAGCTTCGAGTCGACCCGGCGCAGCGAGTAGCTGCCGAGGATCGCGATGACGATGCCGAACACGCTCGACCAGAAGCTGATCTCCAGGCTGTACTGGATGGCCTGCAGATAGAACTTCGAGCTGAAGATCTTGTTGAAGTTGGCCAGGCCCCAGCCGAATTCTTCCGATTGCAGGCTGTTGACCAGCACCCAGAGCAGCGGGGCGATCTGGAACACGATGAAGAACAGGGCAAAGGGCAAGAGGCACAGGATTGCCAGCCATTTGCCGCGGGTGAATGCCTTCACTTCAGCAACTCCCGGCATACAGGTTTGTCGTGGGGCGCGCCGAGCAATTCGCAGATGGTGCCGCACAGCTCGGTCTGATCCGGGGTGGCGACGGGGCTGAAGCTGAACGCATCGCCGAGGACGAACAGCGGCACTTCCCGCTCCTCGGGCAGCAGGCCGTTGTGGGAACGGTCGTTGTTCATGCCGTGGTCGGCGGTCACCAGCACCTGGTAGCTGGCGTCGAGCCAGCCCTGCAGGTAGTCGGCGAGGAGGATGTCGGCCGAGCGTGCGCTGTTGCGGTATTGCGGGCTATCGAGGCCGTGCTTGTGCCCGGCGTCGTCGATGTTCATCGGGTGCACCAGCAGAAAGTTCGGCGCATGGCGCAGCCGCAGGTGCTCGGCATCGGCGAACAGGTGGGAATCGGGGTAGTGGTCGTTCCAGTAGAAATGCCCGTGCTGGATCGGCAACTTCTTGTTGTCGGTATGCCGGTCCCGGGCTGGCTCGAACGGTGAGCGGTTGTACAGCTCGCTGACCCAGTGATAGGCCGCGGCGGCGGTGCTGAGCCCGGCGGCGCTGGCATAGTGGAAAATGCTGCGCTGGTTGGACAGGCGCGAGACGTTGTTGTGCACGATGCCGCTGTCCAGCGGTGGCACCCCGGTCAGGATGCATTCGTAGAGCGGTCGGGACAGGGCCGGCAGTTCACATTCCAGCTTGTACAGCGCTGCGCGTCCTGCGCCGACGTAGGCCTGAAGGTGTCCCATGGCATGGCGGGCGACCTCGTGGTTGAGGCCGTCGAGCACGACAAGGATGACGTTGTGTGGCATGGGGGAGGACTCCGCAAGGCAGAACAGCCCTGTAGGAGCGGAGCTTGCCCGCGATGCAGGCACCGCGATCCGTCTGGGACCCCGGCGCTGCTATCACAGGCAAGCCTCGCTCCTACACGGATGCGGCATTACTGCATGTTGATGATCACTTCTTCCTGCCATTTCTGTGGCAGGGCCTTGGAGGTCTTCTCCCAGGCATCGGCGTCCTTGATCGGCGTGACTTTCTTGTACTGCTCGTTGGGCAGCAGGTTGGCCTGGACTTCGGCGGGCAGGGTCAGGTGCTCGGCGCGGATCGGACGCGCATTGCCGCGTGCCAGGTTGATCTGCCCGGCATCGCTGAAGATGTATTCACGGGTCAGCTTGGCCGCGTTCGGGTGCTTGGCGTATTTGTTGATGATAGTGGTGTAGCCGGAGATCACCGAGCCGTCCGAGGGGATCAGCACGATATAGTCGTCCTTGTTGACCATCTTGTTGCGGTAGCTCAGGCCGTTGAAGTCCCAGACCACGCCGACTTCCACTTCACCCTTTTCCATGGTGGCGATGGTCGGGTTGGCCAGCGACAGGCGCCCTTGCTTGGCGATCTCGGCGAACATCAGCAGCGCCGGCTGGATGTTCTTTTCATCGCCGCCCTTGGCGATGGCCGCGGCCAGCACGCCGTTGGCGGCCTGGGCGGCGGTGCTCACGTCACCGATGGAGACCTTGTATTTGCCTTTCTCCAGGTCGGCCCAGCTTTTCGGCGCTTCGGAACCGTGCAGCAGCTTCTTGTTGATGATGAAGGCGATGGTGCCGGTATAGGCCAGCGCCCAGTTGCCATCCTTGTCCTTGGCCCAGTCCGGGACCTGGTCCCAGGTGCTTGGCTTGTAAGGCTGGACCACGCCCTGCTTGACCGCGATCGGACCGAAGGCCGCGCCCACGTCGCCGATGTCGGCGCTGGCGTTGTCTTTCTCGGCGGCGAACTTGGCGATCTCCTGGGCCGAGCTCATGTCGGTGTCGATGTGCTTGAGGCCGTAGTTCTTGGCCAGGTCTTCCCAGGTCCCTTTCCAGTTGGCCCAGTCGTCGGGCATGCCGACGCTGTTGACGGCGCCTTCGGCTTTCGCCGCGGCTTCCAGGGTCTTCAAGTCGGTATCAGCGGCCATGGCGGCGGTGCACAGGGCGATGGTCGAGCCTAACAGTGATGCCAGGAAAAGCTGTTTCATCCGAAGCTCCTTTGGGCGTGTTCAACGCTGTGTTTGTCTAACGTTGTTGGTCTAGGTCAGCAATACCTGAGCCAATCTAAGCCGGCTGGATGACACTTTAATGTCGGCATCAGTCCTGCAGGGCATTCGCGGGCGGCAGGTGCGGGGCTGCGAGATAAGCGTAGACCAAGGCTAAACGGCTGATATGAAAGGACTTGGCCAGCCAATTGCAGGCGTCTGGCACAGCCATTGGGCGGCTTTGTCATCTGTCAGTCATATGCATTGCCTAGGCTCTCGGTGAAGGCTGAGTGCCTTTTTTCCAGGCACGTTTTGCCCTGAAACAGTGCTGGTCTAGTCCAGATAGGTAACGTTGATGCGCGAAGAGGCAGTCAAGGCGGTGACAGCCATTGGGCAGGTCCTGCAGGAACAGATCGATCACGGGTTGTTGGCGCCCGGTAGCAGGCTGCCGGCCGAGCGCAAGCTCAGCGAGTTGTTCGGTACTACCCGGATTACCGTGCGCGAAGCCTTGTTGCAGTTGGAGGCCCAGGGCCAGATCTATCGCGAGGAGCGGCGTGGCTGGTTCGTCTCGCCACCGCGCCTGGCCTACAACCTGATGCAGCGCAGCCACTTTCACGCGATGGTCAGCGCCCAGGGGCGAGTGCCGTCGACCGAGATGATCTCGGCGCGTCTGCAACCGGCTTCAGCGGCGGTCTGTGCCTGGCTGCAACTGCCGGCGCTGTCCAGCGTGATCCAGATCCGTCGGGTACGGCGCATCGACGAGCGCCTGGTGCTGTATGTGGAGCACTACCTCAATCCGCAGTATTTTCCGGGCATCCTCGAGTTCGACCTGAACCAGTCGATCACCGAGCTGTACGCGCGGCACTACGACCTGAATTACGGCCGGGTGCGCTTCGAAATCGTGCCGACTTCATTGCCGGTGGACGCCGCGGCGGCGCTGAAGGTGTCGGCGGGCAGTCCGGGGCTGCGGATCGCCCGGGTCAATTACGACCAGCACCAGCGCCTGATCGACTGCGACCTGGAGTTCTGGCGCCACGATGCGATCCATGTCGGCGTCGATGTGGTCTGAGCCCGCTCCCGTTGCAGGAGCGGGCTTGCTCGCGATGACGCCAGGGGTGTTTCGATCCTTAGGGTTTGACCCCGGCGAACAGGTAATCGGTGGTCAATGACGCCAGGGTACGCACGCCCACCAGCAGCGCCGACTCATCGACAAAGAACCCCGGGTTGTGGTTCGGCGCGGCCTTGGCCATGTCCTGGTCCCGCGGCGTCACGCCGAGGAACACGAACAGCCCCGGCGCCTCCTTGGCATAGAAGGAAAAGTCTTCCGCGCCTCCCACCAACGGGCCCTGCACCACATCGTCCTTGGCCGCCCAGCGCAGGCTCGGCAGCATTTTCTCGGTCAGGGCCGGGTCGTTGATGGTCGGGTCGTACTTCTCGATGATGCTCACCTCGGCCTTGGCGCCACCGCTTTCGGCGATCTTCTCCACGGTCTGGCGCACATCGCTGTGCAGCTTCTGACGGATGCCGTAGTCGTAGGAGCGGATGGTGCCGGTCATGTCCAGCGACTCGGGGATGATGTTGTAGCGCGTGCCGCCGTTGATGGTGCCGATGCTGACCACCGAGGGAAACGACGAGATATCGGTGCGGCGGCTGATCACGGTCTGTAGCCCGACGACGATCTGGGCGCCGACCGTGATCGGGTCGATGCCGTCCCAGGGGCGGCCGGCGTGCGTTTGCTTGCCGAGGATCCTGATGCGCAGGTCGTCGGAGCTGGCCAGGGTCGGGCCCGGTCGATAGGCGATGCGCCCGGCCGGAATCCCGGCCCAGACATGCAGGCCGAACACCGCGTCCGGCTTGGGCGATTTCATCATGTCTTCCTGCACCATCATCTTCGCGCCCCAGGTGTTCTTGCCGTCGGGGACGAAATCGCTCGGGCCTTCTTCGGCGGGCTGGAAATAGAACACCACGGTGCCGGGCAGGCGCTCGCGCATGTCGCTGAGGATTTTCGCCGTGCTCAGCAGGATGGCGGTGTGGGCGTCATGGCCGCAGGCGTGCATGACGTCCACTTCCTTGTCCAGGTAGCGTCCCTTGGCCTTGGAGGCGAACGGCAGGTCCGCGACTTCCTTGACCGGCAGCGCATCCATGTCGGCGCGCAGGGCCACGGTTGGGCCGGGCAGAGCGCCCTTGAGCACCGCCACCACGCCGGTGCGGGCGACGCCGGTCTTGACCTCCAGGCCCAGGGCGCGCAATTGCGTGGCCACCCGTTCAGCAGTGCGGTATTCGGTGTTGCCGAGTTCCGGGTGGGCGTGGATATCGCGACGGGTTTCCAGCAGCGCCGGCTCCAGGGCCTTGGCCTGTTCGGCGATGTACTGGCGGGCCTGTTCCATGGCGCTGTCGTCGACGGCGTTGGCGACCTGGCTGGACAAGGCCAGGACGCTGATCAGGCAGGCTTGGGCGATAGCGGATAGCTGCATAGGGACTCTCTCCATGATTATTGTTGTGCTGCTCAGGTGGCAAAACCTGTGACCGCCCCAGTCGTGGAGAGTGCGGCCGCGCCCTTGCCGGTGCGCGGCCGGTCGCCTTACTCCTCTTGCTGAGGGCCGCCGCCGGCGGTGATCACTTGCACGCTCATGCGTGGCGTGGCCAGGTCCATTCCGGCTTCGTCGAGGTGGCGCTTGAGGGACAGGTTGAAGGCCCGTGACACTTCCCATTGCTTGATCGGCGCGGTCTTGAAGCGGGCGCGCAGAATCGCGTTGCCGGACTCGAAGCTCTCCACCCCCTGGAACTCCAGCGGCGACCAGATGTTGCGCCGTTGCAGCGGGTCGGTGCGCATCTTCTGGCCAACATCGCGCATCAGCTTGATGGCCTCGTCTATGTCCATGTTGTACGGAATGGCCACCCGGAAGATCGCGTAGCCGAACTCCCGGGAGTAGTTCTTGATGCTCTTGATTTCGCTGAACGGGATGGTGTGCACGATGCCGTCGATGTCCCGCAGGCGCACGGTGCGGATGGTCAGGCCTTCGACGGTGCCCAGGTGGCCGCCGACGTCCACGTAGTCGTCGATGGCCAGGGAGTCCTCGATGATGATGAACAGGCCGGTGATCAGGTCGGCCACCAGCGACTGGGCGCCAAAGCCGATGGCCAGGCCGATCACCCCGGCACCGGCCAGCAGCGGCGTGACGTTCATGCCCATGTTCGCCAGGGCGACGATCAGGGCGATGATGAAGATCGCCACGAACAGCACGTTGCGGATCAGCGGCATCATGGTCTGCGCCCGGGCATTGGCCAGGCCTTTGCGCGAGCGGGTCAGGGCGTGGTGCACCGCGGTGTCACTGAGGATCCAGATCAGCCAGGCGAACAGCAGGGTGCCGCCGAGGCTGAACAGCTTGACGCTGATTTCGTGGCCGTCGCCTTCGGTGAAGCGGATCAGCGACATGCCCCAGACCCGCAGGCCGAGTTCGATGAACACCAGCCACACCATCAGGTGGGCGAGGGTGTAGAAGAAACCTTTCAGGCGCTCGGAATACAGGGCGTGGCGCTTGTGCCCGCGCTGGGGCTTGAGGGAATGGCGGCGCACCAGGCCATTGATCACCATGCACAGCACCAGCAGCACGGTGCAGATCAGCGACTGGCGCAGGGCGGTGCTGGTGTCGCCGGCGGAAATGAAGGTGGCGAACAGGGAAATGGCCACCAGCACCAGCGCTGGCAGGTACCAGAAGGTGCCGATGATCTCGATGGTATCGCTCAGGGCGCGGCGGGTCAGGCGCCGGGACAGCGGCTGGTTGCGGATCAGGTGCGCGATCGGCCGGCGGAAACGCAGGATGAACACGCCGGTGGACAGGGCCGCCATGACATTGGCGAAGGTGGCCGCGGTGTGCGCCAGGTGGCTGCCCAGGCTGGCGATCAAGCGTGGGTCGCTCAAGGCCTCGCCGAAGGCGGCGAAACTGCCGATCAGCCATAACGGCCGGAACGCCTGGCGGCGCAGGATGTACAGGGCGCGGTGACGGTTCGGACCGTCCAGCACGGAAAAGGCGATCACGCAGATCGCCGAGAAGCAGGTGCCGACCACCAGTGCGTAAGCCAGGACCATGGCCAGGTCCTTTCCCAGGGACGACGGCAGTTTGTAGGTCATGTACACGGTCATGATCAGCGCGATCAGCCAGGGCCCCAGTTTGCGCAGGGCGAAGCGCAGCAGGTCCCAGGTCTTGGGGTGTTGCGGCAGTTCTTCGGTGAGGCCGAAACGCTCCCGCAGGCGGTGACTGAGCCAGATCAGCGCCGCCGCCAGCAGGCTCCAGACCATCAGGATCAGGGCGAAGGCGAAGATGATCGGCAGCCATTCGCTGGCTGGCAGCATCAGGGCTGCCAGTTCATCCTGGGCCTGATCGAATTCGTTCGACCAGCGGGTGATTGGGCTGTCGGCGCCGGAGAACTGTTTTTCGAAGCTGGACAGGGTGCCGCCGATCAGGCCGAGCACGCCTTCTTCGGCGGGCGTCTGGGCTTTTTTCGTGGCGTCGCGAAGCTTTTTCAGGTCGGTCAGCAGTTGGGTACGTTGCTGGTCGTTTTCCAGGGATTTGATGACCTCGTCCAGCGACTGTCCCAGGGGCTGCTCGGCTTGTGGCTGGGTTTTACCGCTGTTGAGCAGGCCCGGCAAACCCATCGCCTGGGCCGATGACAGTGGCAATAGTGTCAGGAGACAGAGAAACAGGCAGTAGGGCAGAACGGAAAGACGAGCGAACACTGGGCGGTCAACCTCAGAAAAAGCGGATCGACCGAGTGTACGAGGCAGCTAATACCAATGCGAGCCTGGACGGCGCATTTTATTCGGCGAGTTTGGCGAGGATCTTGTAGATCACGGTGCCAAGGATCAGCAGCATACCGGCCCACATGCTGAAGATGCCGGCATTCTTGTCGCGGAAGTTGTAGCCGATGGCCAGCAGGATCATCCCCGAGAGAATGGGAATGAGCATGGCGTGGAACGAAGACATCGAGATCATGGCGACAGCCTTGTCGGAGGGGATACTCATCAGTCTAGGTGGCTTTGGCCGAATTCGGGTTGATGTGCATCAGAAATGCTTCAGCACCCTTGTCGTCGCTGCCGCAGGCTGCGATCGCCTGTAAAACAGGCGCAGGATTCTCGGATCGCTGAAGCCCTTCGGGCTTTTCGCAGACTGCGGCAGCGGCTACACGGGGCTTATGGCAGGTCGCGGCTGGCGTAGAACGCGCTCAGTACCTTCACCAGATGCGCCAGGTCGTGGCTGCCGCACAGTTCGCGGATCGAGTGCATGGCGAAGGTCGGCAGGCCGATATCCACGGTGCGCACGCCCAGGTGGCTGGCGGTGATCGGGCCGATGGTCGAGCCACAGCCCATGTCGCTGCGCACCACGAAGCTTTGCACCGGCACTTCCTCGGCCATGCACAGATGGCGGAAGAAACCGGCGGTTTCGCTGTTGGTGGCGTAGCGCTGGTTGCTGTTGACCTTGATCACCGGGCCGGCGTTGAGTTTCGGGCCGTGGTTGGCATCGTGTTTGTCGGCGTAGTTGGGGTGCACGCCATGGGCGTTGTCGGCCGAGACCAGCAGCGACTTCTGGATGGTGCGCACGAATTCGTCGCCTTCGGGCAGCAGGCGGCGCAGGGTCTGCTCGAGCATCGGGCCGTCGGCGCCGCAGGCCGAGCAGGAGCCGACTTCTTCGTGGTCGTTGCAGACCAGCACGCAGGTTTCCTCGGTGTCGGCGTTGAGCAAGGCTTGCAGGCCGGCGTAGCAGGACAGCAGGTTGTCCAGGCGCGCGCCGGCGATGAAATCGCCGTGCAGGCCGATCACCGCCGCGCTTTGGGTGTCGTAGAAGCTCAGCTCATAGTCGAGCACCACATCGGCGTTCAGGCCGTGTTCGCGGGCCAACTGGTCGGTCAGCACCGCGCGGAAGTCGACCCGCTCGTCGCCGGCGAATTGCGCGAGGATCGGCGGCAACTCGGTCTGGGCATTGATGGCCCAGCCCTGGTTGGCTTCGCGATTGAGGTGAATGGCCAGGTTGGGGATGATCGCGATGGGCGCCTTGAAGTCGATCAGCTGGCTTTCGACCTTGCCGTCGCGACGGAAGGTGACGCGGCCGGCCAGCGACAGATCGCGGTCGAACCAGGGCGCCAGCAGGGCGCCGCCATAGACTTCCACACCCAGTTGCCAGAAGCCCTGGCGTTGCAGCTCCGGTTGCGGCTTGACCCGCAGGCACGGGCTGTCGGTGTGCGCGCCGACCATGCGGATCCCGCCTTGAAGGGGCGAATGCCGACCCAGCTTGACGGCCACGATGGAGGAGTCATTGCGGGTGACGTAGTAGCGACCGTTGGCTTCGGTGGTCCACGGCTCGCGCTCGTCGAGGCGCTGATAGCCCGCGGCCTCCAGGCGTTGAACGAGGCTGGCGGTTGCATGGAAAGGGGTTGGGGAGGCCTTGAGGAAGTCGATCAGGCCCTGGTTCAGCTCTTCGCGCATAAGTAACTCCAGACAGCAGTGGCGCGAGTTTACCGTATCGGCTCGCGGCATTGCAGGCGCAATGCCGTAGAGAGAGACAACATTCATCGCGGCAGGGAGAACGACTCAGCCGGTGATCAGGTTGCCTTTGAGGAACACTTCGCGGCGTTGCTTGCGGCCCACATATTCATGCTTGCTGGCCTGGTAAACCTGGTTGAATTTCTCTGCGCAAATGCCTGGCAGTTGATCGAGGTATTCCTCCACCAGCGCGTCGTACTGTGCTTCGGTGATCAGTTTGTAGACTTCGCGACGGTAGAAGAACCCCAACTGAAAACCCAGGGTTTCGCTGGGATGGGGCGTGATGGTCGCGAAGCAGTTCTCGAAGTCGATGGCCTTGAGCGGAGCCTGGGGGCTGATCATGATGTTGCCGGCCCAGAAGTCCATGTGGGTGATGTTCTTTTGCGCGAGGGAGTGCAGCAGGCCGAATGCATCGCGGATAAAGGGCTCGATCTTGTCCGGGTTGTTGCGCAACCACTGTACGCCGTCGACGTAATCGTCCAGCAGGCGGGTAAGGATGAAGTATTCCTGTACCAGCCCCAGGCGATCCCGGGTATAGCCGAATCCTTCAAGGTCGGACATCTGTACGCCGCGTCGCTGGGCTTCGACGGTGTTGATCAGCTCTTCCAGCGGCCAGTCGAAGCGGCCGTTGCGCTGGGGCTTGCCCAGGGTGACGCGAACTTTCGCCTTGAGCGTATCCAGAGGCTGCACCTTGGCGAACAGCGGTGTCTCGCCGGTCGCCAAGGGGGCGCTGGCGCGGGTCTGTTTGTGTGCGTGACGTTGGCGAATGAGTTGTTCGAGGGCTGTGCAGGCGTCTGCCGAAGGTTTTTCGCGAAGGTGCAGAGTGGTATTCAGAAAGCAGAAGGTGAAAGGGTAATCGCGTTGAAATGGCTGACTGCTGAGCACGAGGGCTTCCTGCCTTAATGTTGAATAGCCACTATTTTAATATTTTTTTCACAAATCCATAACAAATTATTCAGATTAATCTTCATTTTTGATCGGATTTTTCCGTATCTGTATGCCCCTCAATCGAGGGGCATACAGATACGGTGGCCGCTCTCGATCAGAACGGTGCCGGGCACTCGAAGCGCAGGCGTTCGCCGCTCTGCGGATGGGTGAAACTGAGCATGCTGGCGTGCAGGCACAGGCGTGACCAGGCGGCCAGCGCTTGTGGGTGCGCGTACAGGCCGTCGCCCAGCAGTGGATGGCCGATGGACAGCATATGCACCCGCAACTGGTGCGAGCGCCCGGTGATCGGGGTCAGCTCGACGCGGCACCAGTCGCCGCAGCGTTCCAGCACTCGCCAGAAGGTCAGAGCGTTCTTGCCGAACTCGTGGTCCACCACGTGCCGCGGTTTGGTCGGCGGGTCGTAGCGCAGCGGCAGGTCGATGCTGCCGCTGTCCAGTTCCGGCTGGCCCCAGCACAGCGCGGTGTAGGCTTTCTCGGTCTCGCGGTCGTGAAATTGCCGGGACAGTTCGCGATGGGTATCGGGGTTGCGGGCCAGCAGGATGATGCCGGAGGTTTCCCAGTCCAGCCGATGGACGATGCGGGCTTCCGGGTAGCCGTTTTCCTGCAGGCGGGTGATCAGGCAATCCTTGTTGTCATCGGCCCGGCCAGGCACTGAGAGCAGCAGGGTGGGTTTGTCCACCACCAGGACGGCGGCGTCCTGGTGAATGATGCGGATATTCGACAGCGGCATTAAAACAGCCTCGTAACAAACGCCAACGGCGGCTCGATCAACCCGGCTTCTACAGGAACAAGCTTGCTCCTGTAGAAAAACCGAGGGATCGAGCCGCCGTGGCTCCAGCCGAATCGATCAGCGATCAGGCAGGGTGATATTGAGTTCCAGGATCGAGCAACTGCCCTGGTTTTCCAGAGCGACATGCACATCATCGGACCCGATATTGACGTACTTGCGGATTACTTCCACCAGTTCCTTCTGCAAGGCAGGCAAGTAATCAGGGGTAGTGCGTTGGCCGCGTTCATGCGCCACGATGATCTGTAGACGCTCTTTCGCTACCGACGCGGTGCTTACTTTTTTGCTGGCACGAAAGAAGTCAAAAAGATTCATTACCTACCTCCAAACAGGCGCTCGAAGAATCCCTTCTTCTCAACATCAAGGAACCGGTGTTCCACGGTTTTACCCAGCAGACGATCGACAGCATCGCTGTACGCCTGGCCGGCGTCGCTCTGGTCATCGAGAATAACCGGAACGCCTTGGTTGGAAGCCTTGAGTACTGCCTGGGATTCTGGAATCACGCCCAGCAGCGTTACTGCGAGAATCTCTTTGACGTCTTCGACGCCAAGCATTTCGCCGTTGCTGACACGCGAAGGGTTGTAGCGGGTCAGCAGCAGGTGTTCCTTGATCGGGTCTTCGCCGTTCTCCGCGCGCTTGGATTTGCTGGCCAGCAGGCCCAGCATGCGGTCGGAGTCACGTACCGAGGAAACTTCCGGGTTGGTCACGACAATCGCTTCGTCGGCGAAGTACATGGCCAGGTGAGCACCTTTTTCGATACCGGCCGGGGAGTCGCAGACCACGAATTCGAAGGTCTCCTTGAGCTCCATCAGCACTTTTTCCACGCCTTCCTGGGTCAGCGCGTCTTTGTCGCGGGTCTGACTGGCGGCCAGTACGTAGAGGTTTTCCAGGCGCTTGTCTTTGATCAGGGCTTGCTGCAGGTTGGCTTCGCCGTTGACCACGTTGACGAAGTCATACACCACGCGACGTTCGCAACCCATGATCAGGTCGAGGTTACGCAAGCCGACGTCGAAGTCGACGATGACAGTTTTGTGGCCGCGCAGAGCGAGGCCGGTACCGATAGCGGCGCTGGTGGTGGTCTTACCCACACCACCCTTGCCGGATGTAACCACGAGAATCTTGGCCAAGGTGTTTCACCCCTAAGGAAAAAGGACTTTTAGCCCCTGAAAAACATCTCTTGAAAACTACTGCAGTCGGACAGCCTTGGCTGGAGGTCGGTTAACACCTGCTCCTACTTCGTTTGAGCCGTATTCGCTAGGTTTTAGAGATGCTTGGAAAATGCGGCAGTATCCGTTAAAGACGTGTGATGTTCAACACGTCACCCGACAGGCTGACCTGGACCCCGGCACCCCACAACGGATCGCGCCGCAGATCCTCGGAAACCTTGTACTGGCCGGCGATGGACACCAGTTCAGCGCTCAACTGCTGACAGAAAATCCGTGCCTTGGTGTCGCCCTTGACCCCGGCCAGCGCTCGACCGCGCATCGGGCCGTATACATGGATGTTGCCATCGGCCAGAAGTTCCGCACCCGGACTGACCGAGGAGGTCACTACCAGATCGCCACCCTGGGCATAGATCTGTTGTCCGCCGCGTACTGGCGAAGTGATGATGCGGGTGGGCTTGATGGTCGGCTCAGGCGGTTTTTCAGGCTTCTTCCGGGCTTCGTTTTCCTGCGGTTCCAGCGGTCGTTCCCGGGCGCCGGAGGGCGGCAGGACCGGCAGATCGACGGCGATCGCCGCGGCGATGTCTTCGATGCGGCTGGCGCGGATCGCCAGGGTGCGCAGCCCATGGTGACGGCAGACGCGCATCAGGCCGGGCAGATCGACGGCGCCTTCGCTGGCTGGCAGTTTGTCCAGCGCCAGCACCAGCGGGGCGTTACTGAAGAAATTCGGGGCTTGCGCGACCTTCGCCGCCAGTTGGCGATCGAGGCCTTCGAGGTCGTTGCGGGCCAGTTCCAGCACGGTGATGGCCAGCATGCTGCCCTTCAACTGGAATACAGGATCCAGGTCTTGCGATTCGGTTTGGCTCATGGTCGGCATAAAGCGGCTTGTCACTAAAAGTGCCGAGACTTATAACGAGAACGCCCGCAGGCCGCAAGCCGGGTCGAACCGATGTAGAATGCGCGACCTTGTTGTCTGTCCGGAATCTGTAATGGATCGCCCGCGTTTTCGAGCTGCATTTCTTTATCCCCGTTTTTGGCCGCTGTGGCTGGGCCTGGGCCTGCTATGGCTGGTGGTCCAGTTGCCTTATCCGCTGCTGCTGTGGATCGGCCGTGCCCTGGGCGCGCTGATGTACCGGGTGGCCGGAGAGCGTCGGCGGATCGCCAAGCGCAACCTGGAACTGTGTTTCCCCGAGAAGTCCGCCGCCGAGCGCAAGCGCCTGCTCAAGGAAAACTTCGCCTCCACCGGCATCGCCTTTTTCGAAATGGCCATGAGCTGGTGGTGGTCCAAGCCGCGCCTGGCGCGCCTGGCCCATGTCGAAGGGCTGGAGCACCTCAAGCAGGCGCAACTGGAAGGCAAGGGCGTGATCCTCATGGCCCTGCACTTCACCACTCTGGAAATCGGCGCGGCGTTGCTGGGCCAGCAGCACACCATCGACGGCATGTACCGCGAGCACAAGAACCCGCTGTTCGATTTCGTCCAGCGCCGTGGCCGCGAGCGGCACAATCTGGATTCCCTGGCGGTGGAGCGTGAAGACGTGCGCGGCATGCTCAAGCTGCTGCGTGCCGGGCGTGCCATCTGGTACGCACCGGACCAGGATTACGGCGCCAAGCAGAGCGTATTCGTGCCGCTGTTCGGCATCCAGGCGGCGACGGTTACCGCCACCAGCAAGTTCGCCCGGCTGGGCAAGGCCCTGGTGGTGCCTTTCACTCAGCAACGGCTGGCCGATGGCAGTGGTTATCGGCTGGTGATTCACCCGCCGTTGCAGGATTTCCCGGGAGAGACCGAAGAGGCCGATTGCCTGCGCATCAACCAGTGGATCGAAGGCGTGCTGCGCGAGTGCCCGGAGCAGTACCTGTGGGCGCACCGCCGCTTCAAGAGCCGCCCGCCAGGCGAGCCGAAGCTGTATAAGAAGCGCGGTTGAAATTATCGCGTTAGATTGAAAACTCTTTATCAGCGCCATGGAGTGTAGCGATGAGCCCAGCGGAACCGGTCACAGGATTGATTCTTTCCGGCGGCGGGGCTCGTGCGGCATATCAGGTGGGGGTATTGGCGGCGATTGCCGAGTTGCTGCCGGCGGGGGCGAGCAATCCGTTTCCGGTGATTGTCGGGACCTCGGCCGGGGCGATCAACGCGGTCAGCCTGGCCAGCGGCGCGCTGGATTTCACCGCGGCCATCGAGCGTCTCACGGCATTCTGGCAGGGCTTTCGCAGCCATCAGGTGATCCGCAGCGACTGGCCCGGGGTAATCCGACAGGCCACCCGGTTCGTCGGCCACAGCCTGCTCGGCCTGGGCGCGCAGGTGCCGGTGGCACTGCTCAACAGCGCGCCGCTGCGGCAGTTGTTGAACGATAAGCTGCAACTGTCCGGCATTCGTCAGGCGATCGCGCGAAAGCACCTGCAAGCGGTGGCGGTCACGGCCTTCGGTTATGAATCGGGCCAGGCGGTGACCTTCTACCAGGGCGGCGGCACCATCGATGCCTGGCTGCGCCATCGGCGTATCGGCCTGCCCACCGAACTCACGGTCGAACACTTGCTGGCCAGTTCGGCGATTCCGTTGCTGTTCGCGCCGGTGAAAATCGACCAGGAGTTTTTCGGCGACGGCGCGGTGCGGCAATCGGCGCCCATCAGTCCGGCGTTGCACCTGGGGGCCAGCCGGGTGCTGGTGGTCGGGGTCAGCGGCAACCCCCGTGGCATTGATCCTCAGGCGCCCCAGCAACGCAGCTACACCGGGCAGCAGCCGACGCTGGCGCAGATCGGCGGCCACATGCTCAACAGTACCTTCATTGACAGCCTGGAGAGCGACATCGAGCTCTTGCAGCGGCTCAACCAGTTCAGTCATCTGCTGCCATCGGGCACGCCCGTCCGCGCTCTGGGCGTGGCGCCGGTGGAGGTGCTGGTGATTGCGCCCAGCCAGCCGATCGACGAGATCGCTGCCCGTCATCGGCATGAGCTGCCGGCGGCACTGCGCCTGTTTCTGCGCGGGCCGGGGGCGACCAAGACCAGCGGTGCCGGGGTCCTGAGTTACCTGTTGTTCGAGTCGGGGTATTGCAGCGAACTGATCGAACTGGGACGCAGCGATGCCTTGGCCAAGCGCGACGAGCTGCGGCGGTTCCTGGGGTTGGCGGCAGAAGTCGCGACCGTCTAAATGCATCGAGGGCAAGCTTGCCCTCACAGAAACCTTGCCTCTGTGTGGGAGCGGGCTTGCCCTCGATAGCGGTTTTGAGCCTGCGTGGCTCAGGCCGTCAGTTTGTCGTCGCGAAAATCCCGCAACGCCTGCTCGATCTCTTCCCGGGTGTTCATCACGAACGGGCCGTACTGCACGATCGGCTCGCCCAGAGGCTTGCCGGCAATCAGCAGCACACGGGCCCCGGCGGCACTGCTCAGCCGGATCTCGCCCTGGTCGGACAGGCGCACCAGCTTGCTGCTGGCGACCGGTTGCGGATGCCCGGGCAGCTCGATCTGGCCTTCATAGACATACAGCAGGGCCCGGTGCCCCTCGGGCAGACGCGGGCTGATACTGGCGCCTGCCGGCAGGCGCAGGTCGAAGTAGTGGGGCTCGGTGTCCGGTCGTTCCACGGCGCCAGTCTGTTGCACCTGGCCGTCGTCGAAGCGGCCGGCGATCACCACCACTTCCACGCCATTGACGGTGGTCAGGCGCGGGATGTCCTGGGGTTGAATGTCCCGGTAACCGGCCTTATCCAGCTTGTGCTTGCCCGGCAGGTTCAGCCATAGCTGGAAGCCGCGCATCACGCCTTCTTCCTGTTCCGGCATCTCGCTGTGGATGATGCCCTTGGCAGCGGTCATCCACTGCACGCCACCGCCTTCCAGCAGGCCGACGTTGCCCAGGTGATCCTCGTGGCGCATGCGGCCTTCGAGCATGTAGGTGACGGTTTCGAAACCGCGATGGGGGTGGGGCGGGAAGCCGGCGATGTAATCGTCGGGGTTTTCCGAGCCGAACTCGTCGAGCATCAGGAACGGGTCGAAACGCTCGACACCCTGGCCACCGAAGACCCGGGTCAGTCTGACGCCGGCACCGTCCGAGGCGGGCTGGCCGGTATGGACGCTGAGTACTTTGCGAAAATGAGTCATCGATGCAACTCCTGATCAGGTTGGAATGAGCGACATGCTATGCCAGCTCAACTGATCGATGGTTGCGAATATCGGCGCGTTGCTATCGATTTATTCGATGTAATCCGTTCCCGCGACCAGCACGGGAACGGCGCTCACAGCATCAGAAGTGGTACTTGAGCAGCAGGCTGGCGGTGTTCTGGTCGGTGTCGAAGTAGGGGGTGTCCTTGACCCCGTACTTGTTCTTCCAATAGTCGTATTCGATACCGACATACAGCTGTTTGTCGCCCAGTTTCAGCGCCTTGCCCAGGTCGTACTTGATCTGCGGGTTGATGTGCAGGTTGGCGTGGTACTCGCCTTTGGAATTCTTGTCGTTGTCCACCACCCAGTCGATGAAGCCGTCGATCAGGATGTCAGAACGGCCCATGGGAATGGTGTAGGACCAGACCGGGGTGATCTGCCAGACATTGTCGCCGGCTCGGCTGCCTTCGGTCTGGCGGTTGTAGAAGTTCAACTGGAAGTAATCGAACCCGGGGATCGCCAGGTCGAAACCCGGACCGATCAGGTAGGACTCGTTATCGCCTTCGCCGAACTCGTAAGTCATGGCCAGCAATACATCCTTGATCGGACCGAACTCCAACTTCCGGTCAAAGATCTTGCCGAATGAAAGACGCGGGCTGAACTCGCCGTAATAAGTGTTCGGGCCGACGTTGCCGTCCTTTTTACCGTTGTAGAAGATCTTGTCGATAAACAGGAAGTTGTCGCCGTACTTCCAGGCATCGGCATGTTCGAACGTAACGGTCTGTTGGATCTCTGGATTGATCGCGAAGTCTTTGCCGTAGAGGTAGGTCAGGCTGTTGTTCTGCCATTGCAGCAGGTCGCCGGCGGTGGCCTGGGCCCCAGCCAGCAAGGATCCGGCAAGCATCAGGCCTTTACAGATGCGGTTCATTCGGTTGCTCCCAAAAAGTAAGTGGTTCCACGTTTTTCTTTAAAAGCCGGTGCTCTGGTGTGGCACCTTTCAGTGGCTGAAAAATCATCCGATCGGTCAGCTTTGTTGCTGGTAGCAAGAGCTGAGCCAAGGCGAAAAAAAAACGCAAAAACTCCCTTACGGCTGTACCAATACAGTCGATCGAGAGTGAATTCGGTTCTAAATCGGTACGCCTTGGTACTTTCCAGAGGCCGGGATAAGTTGGCTTTCTGGTCAGGCTTTAAATCCGGGCTTTTTTTTTCACCGGATTCAGGCGGCCGCGGAGAATACTGACTCCCACGGCCTTGCTCAAGTGCTCTGCAATAGCGCACTTGAAACAACTTTGGAGCACGTTTGCCAGCCATCCTAGAAATGCACCTTCACCAGCAGGCTGGCGGTGTTCTGGTTGGTGTCCAGGTTCGGGCTGTTCTGGATGCCGTACTTGTCCTTCCAGTAGCTGTATTCGAGGCCGACATACAGTTGCCTCTCGCCCAGGCGCAGGGCCTTGCCCAGGTCGTATTTGATCTGCGGGTTGATATGCAGGTTGGCGTGGTAGGTGCCGCGGTCGTTCTGGTCGTTGTCCACCACCCAGTCCAGGTAGCCGTCGATCAACAGGTTCGAGCGACCCAGCGCAATGCTGTAGGACCAGGAGGGGGTGATCTGCCAGACACCGTCGCCGGGGCGCGGGCCTTCGGTCTGGCGGCGGTAGAAGTTCAGGGTGAAATAGTTGAAGCCCGGGACGGCGAGGTCGAAACCGGGGCCGATCAGGTAGGCCTCGCTGTCGCCTTCGCCATATTCGTAGGTCATGGCCAGCAACACATCCTTGACCGGGCCGAAGGCCAATGAGCGGTCGAGGATCTTGCCGAACGACAGCCTGGGGCTGAACTCGCCGTAAAAGGCGTGACGGCCTTTGTTACGGTCTTCCTGGCCGTTATAGAAAATCTTGTCGACGAACAGGAAGGTGTCGCCGTACTTCCATCGGTCGGCGTGCTCGAAGGTCACCGTCTGCTGGATCGACGGGTTGATCGCGAAGTTTTTGCCGTACAGGTACGTCAGGCTGTTGGTCTGCCACAGTAGCAGGTCGCTGGCCATGGCCTGGGTCGTCGCCAGCAGTGCGCCGCTGAGCAGCAGGTGTGCGTGTGCATGTCTCATCGTGTTGCTCCCTGTTTGTTTTTATTGTCAAGGCGCAGGCAGCCGCCGACTGCGACCGGGCGCGGTGCCGGGTCTGCCTGTCGTGCGTGTATTTTGGGTATCGACGGTCAAGCAGGGGCGACCGCCAGGCCGCCTCGTTCAGGCTTCAATGCTGGTGGGCGTGTCGGGCGTTGCTGGCGGCCCGTTCGGTGCCGCCCAGGATGTTGAACAGCAGGTTCAGGGCCAGTGCACTGAGGGTCGCCATGGCGATTCCGCTGTGGGTGATGGGGCTCATCCATAGGGGCAGGTGAGCGAAGAACTCCGGGCGGACCACCGGAATCAGGCCCATGCCGATGCTCACCGCCACCAGCAGTTGATTGCGGCGGTCGGCGATGTCGGTTTCCTGGAGGATCTTGATTCCGGTCGCCGCCACCATGCCGAACATGGCGATGGCCGCGCCACCCAATACCGCCGGTGGAATCGAGGCCACCAGGAAAGCCGCCTTGGGCAGCAGGCTCAGCACGATCAGCAGGCCGCCGGCGACTATGGTCACCGAGCGGCAACGCACGCCGGTCATCTGCACCAGGCCGATGTTCTGGGCGAACGAGGAGTGGGTGAAAGTGTTGAGGAAACCGGCAAAAAACGAGGCGCCGGCATCACACAGCAGGCCGCGACGCAGCATGCGCGGGGTGACTTCCTGGCCGGTGATTTTCCCCAGTGCCAGGAACATCCCGGTGGATTCGACAAAGATGATCACCACCACCAGGCACATCGAAAGGATCGGCGCCAGATGGAACTGCGGCATGCCGAAATGCAGCGGAGTGACCACCTGCAACCAGGGTGCCTGGGCCATGCCGCTGAGGTCGACCATGCCGATCAGGCCGCAGAGCACGTAGCCCAGGCCCATGCCGATCAACACGGAAATATTCACCCAGAAACCGCGCATGAAACGGTGCACCAGCAGGATGGTGCCCAGTACCAGCGCGGCGATGGCCAGGTAGATGGGGGAACCGAATTCGGCATTGTGGCTGCCGCCGCCCGCCCAGTTCACCGCGACCGGGAACAGCGACAGGCCGATGGAGGTGATGACGGTGCCGGTGACCAGGGGCGGGAAGAAGCGCACCACCTTGGACATGAAGGGCGCGATGAGCATGCCGAAGAAACCGGCGGCGATGGTCGCGCCAAAGATCCCCTGCAGGCCGATGCCGGGCATGCCGGCCATGGCTACCATGCTGCCCACCGCGGCAAAGCTGGCCCCCATCATCACCGGCATGCGGATGCCCATGGGGCCGATGCCGAGGGATTGCACGATGGTCGCGATGCCGGCGACCAGCAGGTCGGCATTGATCAGGAAGGCGATTTCTTCACGGTTCAGACCCGCGGCCTGTCCGATGATCAGCGGCACCGCGATGGCACCTCCGTACATCAGCAGGACATGCTGCAACCCGACCAGGATCAGTTGCAAAAGGGGCAGTCGCGCAATGGCGGGTGCGTCGGGGATGCGCGGTTCGTTTAACGCGGACATGCAACACCTCGGATTTTTTTATTCTTGTGATTAGAAAGCTGTGTGGTTGCGAACAGCTTTTTGCAGCAGGCCAACCGCGTGGCGGTTGATCGCGGGCAAGCTTCGCTCCTACAGAAGCAACACACATGCTGTAGGAGCGAGGCTTGCCCGCGATAGCGGTCGTCAAGACACCGCAGTACTAGTTGGTGCGCGCCCCCTGGTTGATCCAGGCGCCGATCAGGTCACGTTCCTGCTGGGTCATCTGGGTGATGTTGCCCAGTGGCATGATCTGGCTGGCAACGGCCTGGGCCTGGATCCGTGGGGCCTGGAGCTTGATCTGCTCCGGGGTGTCGAACATCACGCCGGCCGGCGCGGCACTGAACAGCGGGCTGGTGGGCTTGGCCGAGTGGCAGACGGTGCAACGTTCCTGGATCACGTTATGCACCTTGTCGAAGGTCGGGCCCTGGGTTGCCGTGGACGCTTGCGTCGGAGCAACTTCGGGAGCCGCCGGGGCTGCCGGAGCCGCGGCGGATTCAGGCTTGGCGCCGCCGCCGATGGCGGTTTCCGGCAGCGGCTGGTACTCGATCTTCGCCGGCGCCTTGGCCACTTCCGGCCCCTTGGCCATTTGCACGGGGCCGGTGACGTAGGCCAGGCAGATCATGCCCAGGGCCGCGACCGGCAGGGTCCAGGCGAACTTGTGGCTGTCGTGGCGGGTGTTGAAGTAGTGACGCACCAGCACTGCCAGCACCGCGATCCCGGCCAGGATCAACCAGTTGTACTGGCTGCCGTAGGTGCTCGGGAAGTGGTTGCTGATCATGATGAACAGCACGGGCAGGGTGAAGTAGTTGTTGTGGCGCGAACGCAGCAGGCCCTTGGCCGGCAGGGTCGGGTCCGGCGTGCGGTTTTCCGCGATGGCGGCCACCAGCGCGCGCTGGGCCGGCATGATGATGCGGAACACGTTGCCGACCATGATGGTGCCGATGATGGCGCCGACGTGCAGGTAGGCGCCGCGACCGCTGAACACCTTGCTGAAGCCATAGGCCGCGGCGATCAACAGCACGAACAGGATGAAGCCGAGCAGGGCGGGTTTCTTGCCCAGGGGCGAGTCGCAGAGGAAGTCGTAGACGAACCAGCCGGCGATCAGCGAGCCGATGCCGATGGCCACGCCTTCAGGGCCGGTCAGGCCGCTGCCGGGCGCTACCAGGTAGAGCATCGGATTGTAGTAGAACACCAGGCACAGCAGGGCGATCCCCGACATCCAGGTGAAGTAGGCTTCCCACTTGAACCAGTGCAGGTTCTCCGGCATGGACGGTGGGGCCAGCTTGTATTTTTCCAGGTGATAGATGCCGCCACCGTGGATTGCCCAGAGGTCGCCCGACAGGCCGTCCTTGGGGTTGACGCGATTGAGGTTGTTTTCCAGCCAGACGAAGTAGAACGACGCGCCGATCCAGGCCACGCCAGTGATCATGTGAACCCAACGCACGCTCAGGTTGAGCCATTCCAACAGATGTGCTTCCACAGTCTTTACCTCTCGCCTGTCACCCTTGTTGTCGAGTGATCAGACCTTCTCTTATTGGTGGGGGGCGAGGATCAAACACTCATCCTCTTCAAAGAAATGCTCATCGCAGTTATTGCCTGTGCCACTGCGATCAACCACCAGGAAGTCATCCCGCTTTTCGATCGTCAGCACCGGGTGGTGCCAGACGCCGCGATGGTAATTAATGCCCTGCCTGCCATTGCTGACGAAGGCGCGGACCAAGCCCGATACAGGTACATCGCCAAGTGGCGCGACCACGATCAGAAAGGGGTTGCCGAGCAGCGGAATGAAAGCCTGGCTGCCCAGCGGATGGCGCTCCAGCATGCGTACGGTCAAGGGCATGTCCAGCGCGTCGGCGCGGAAGATGCTGATGATCGCCTTGTCGTCCGGCGTGGCGGTTTCCACGGTAGCCAGACGATGGAAGCGCATGGTCGAACCGTTGTTGATCATGAAGTGATCGCTGCCGTCGGTTTCGATCACGTCACCGAAGGGGGCGAAGGCTTCTTTGGTCAGCGGTTCGATCATCAATGTGCGCATGCTGTTCTTCTTAATCTGTGAATTCGTTGTTGTCGGTGAATCGTCTTTCCCGCAGGAGCGAGCAGCCTCGTTCCTGCGGGCGCAGCATTACTTCGACTTCGCGACCTTGCCGAGGATCCGCAGGCGGCTGACGCCACCGTCCGGGAACACGTTCAGGCGGATATGGGTGATCGGGCCCAGGGCCTTGATCTGCTCGGCGAAGGTGTGTTCGGCGTGCATTTCCAGCTTCTGGCTCGGCAGCAATTCGCGCCAGAACAGCGACTGGGTTTCGATCTGGCTGTCGGTGCCACCTTTGACGAAGGCGCCCTGGATCGAGCAGCTGTCCGGGTAGTTGCCCTTGAAGTGCAGGGTGTCGACGATGATCTTCTCGATCTCGCCCGGATGGCCCAGCGCGACGATCACCCAGTCATTGCCCGGCGTGCGGCGGCGGGCGGTTTCCCAGCCATCGCCCATGTTGATGCCGCGGCCCGGGTTGAGGATGTTGCTCATGCGGCCGAAGTGTTCGTCGGAGCAGGCGAGGGCACGGCCACCGTTGAGGGCGGCTGCCAGGTCGACCTGCTCGTTGTCGCCGACCGCCGACCAGTCGCGGTACGGAATGCCATGCACGCGCAGACGGGCCACGCCGCCATCCGGGTAGATGTTGAAGCGCAGATGGCTGAACGCCTGGTCGTTGCTGATCTCGTGGTAGTGGTGGCTGTTGCCTTGCAGCTCGACGGCCGGCAGCACTTCCACCCACTGGGTGTTTTCGTTCGGCTCGCCTTCGGTCAGGAAGCAGGCTTCCAGGGAGGCCGATGGCGGGAAGTTGCCGGTGAAGAATGAGGTGTCGATGTCCACGCCCTTGATCTGGCCGGGCACGCCCAGGCGGATCACGGCGCTGTCGTAGCCTTCGAAGCGCTTGCGGCGCGACTCCCAGCCGTCCATCCACTTGCCGTTGTCATCGAATACGCCCTCCTTCCATACGGCCGGGGTCGGCTGGAACAGACGGTTGGCGTCAGCGAACCAGTCATCGGTCACCGAGATGATCTTGGTGCCCAGGCGGGCGTCGGCCAGGTTGACGAACTTCTCGAAAGGTACGGCGTAAGCTTTCATTCTTCTTGTCTGCCTTTAATTGAGTGGCTTGGGATGCTTGCAGGCCCCTGGGTACGCTGGGCGTTCATTCGTGCTCGGGTTTCTCACAAGGGCTGCTTGCTAGAGAGTCAGTAATCGGAACAGCGCGATCTTGTTGATCTCCGCCAGCGCGCACCGGAATTCGGTGTCCACCGAGTTGTGGATGCGTGCTTCGAACGCCGCGAGGATCTGATGCCGGTTGCTGCCTTTTACCGCCATGATGAAGGGAAACTTGAACTTGGCCTTGTAGGCCTCGTTCAGCTCGGTGAAGCGCTGGAACTCTTCGGCCGTGCATTGGTGAATACCGGCGCCAGCCTGTTCATGGGTGCTGGCTTCGGTCAGTTGACCCTGGACGGCGGCTTTGCCGGCCAGGTCCGGGTGAGCGTTGATCAGGGCCAACTGGCTCTGGTGATCGGCGCTCAACAGGATGTCGCTCATGCGCTGGTGCAGGACGTCGATTCGGTCGATCGACGCGTCCTGGCCCAGGTCGAAGGCCTTTTCGGCGACCCATGGCGAATGTTCGTAGATATCGGCGAAGGCTTTGACGAAGGCGTCGCGGCTCAGGGTCGAGGGTTTCAGGGTTTGGAAGGTGCTCATTTCGCAGCCCCCGGGAACGGGTGGGTTTGCTGCCAGTGGCGGGCGATGTCCACGCGGCGGGTGAACCAGACCTGATCGTGACCCTTGGCGTACTCGATAAAGCGCTTCAGGGCGGCCAGGCGCGCCGGGCGGCCGATCAGGCGGCAGTGCAGGCCGATGGACAGCATCTTCGGCGCCTCGGCGCCTTCGGCGTACAGCACGTCGAAGGCATCCTTGAGGTACTGGTAGAAGTCGTCGCCCTTGTTGAAGCCCTGGACCTGGGTGAAGCGCATGTCGTTGGTGTCCAGGGTATAGGGGATCACCAGGTGCGCCTTGCCGGTCGGGTTGTTGGTTTCCCAGTAGGGCAGGTCGTCGTCGTAGGTGTCGCAGTCATAGAGGAAGCCGCCTTCTTCCATCACCAGGCGCCGGGTGTTCGGGCCGGTGCGGCCGGTGTACCAGCCCAGCGGGCGTTCACCGGTGATTTCGGTGAGGATGCGGATCGCCTCGAGCATGTGCTCGCGTTCCTGGGCTTCGTCCATGTACTGGTAGTCGATCCAGCGGTAGCCGTGGCTGCAGATCTCGTGGCCGGCTTCGACCATGGCGCGGATCACGTCCGGATGGCGCTGGGCGGCCATGGCCACGGCGAAGATGGTCAGCGGAATGTCGAATTCCTTGAACAGCTTGAGGATCCGCCAGACGCCGGCACGGCTGCCATACTCGTACAGCGATTCCATGCTCATGTTGCGTTCGCCCTGCAGGGGCTGGGCGGCGACCATTTCCGAAAGGAAGGCTTCCGACTCCTTGTCGCCGTGCAGGATATTGCGCTCGCCGCCTTCTTCGTAATTGAGCACGAACGACAGGGCGATGCGGGCATTGCCCGGCCAGTGAGGGTGAGGAGGGTTGGAGCCGTAACCGATCAGGTCGCGTGGGTAGTCAGCGCTCACTGCAGTCTTCCTTCTTATCGTGATAACGGTGGCGTGGCGGGGCCTGAGGGGGAAAGGCAGGCTGGCGTCACAGCGATGGGCTGATTGTATACAACTTTTAATTCGGTTTGTAAGCCCGATTTTTTGCATTTTTCATCGATTGTGCTCATGCCCGGGTCCTGCAAGAAACCTGCCTGGTTGGTCAGCTAATTGATGAAAAGTCTTCTGCTCTCATGGTCTGGCTGCTGATCAAGGGAATACGGGGACTTGCTCGAAGTACCCGGAAATGGGTGATTTTTATTGTGTACAATTTTTTTGAAAAGTGTCTTAATAAATTCCTTGCCGCATCCTTTCGTGCTCCGAAACGGTGCGGTCTCCTTATCAACTGACTTCAGGAGGCGCGAGGTCTGGACGTGTGAGCGCGCACAGACACGCAGAATCAATGGGACGTTTGACTACACACGTGTTGGATGCCGCGCATGGCTGCCCAGGCAGCGCCATCAAGGTCGAGTTGTACCGGGTCGAAGGTGCGCAGTTGGAACTGGTCGCCAGTGCCCTGACCAACAGCGATGGCCGCTGCGATGCGCCGTTGCTGCAAGGCGATGACTACCGCACGGGGGTATACCAGCTGCAATTCCATGCCGGCGATTACTACCGTGCTCGCGGCGTACAACTGCCCGAGCCGGCGTTTCTCGATGTGGTGGTGCTGCGTTTCGGCATCTCGGCCGAACAGGAGCATTACCACGTACCACTGCTGATCTCGCCCTACAGCTATTCGACCTATAGAGGAAGCTAGGACATTCCCCCACGAAGCCTGCGCAAATAGCTTCTTTGGTCTTTCGCCCGCTCACACTGCGGGCTTTTTTTCGTCCTCAGAAAAGTGGTGCTTGTGAGGGCGCCATCGCGGGCAAGCCTCGCTCCTACACTACAGAAACGTGAAGATCCTGTAGGAGCGAGCTTGCCCGCGAAGCTCTTCAGCGGCTCAACAGCGACGCAGCACCCGCGCCGCTGAACAGCCCGGCGCTGACCCGGTTGAACCAGCTCTGGCCCTTGCCGCTGCGCAGGTAACGCGCCGCGCCATGGGCGCCCAGACCGTAAGCCAGCTTGCACAGCAGGTCGAGCAGGGTCCAGGTGACGATCATGATCAGCAGCTGCGGCAGGAAGGGTTGTTCGGCACTGAGAAACTGCGGCAGAAACGCGGCGAAGAACAGAATGTCTTTCGGATTACTGGCGCCCAGTACAAAAGCGCGCCCGAACAGTGCGCGAAAGCGCGGTTTCGGTGCGGCCTCGGGCACTTCGGCGCCCAGGGAGGGCTGCCGCGATTGCTGCCAGCTTTGCCAGGCGAGATAGAACAGGTACAGCGCACCGACGATTTTCAGGGCGCTGAACAGCTGCTCCGAAGCCAGCAGCAGGGCGCCCAGGCCCAGGGCCGAGGCGCTCAGCAGGCAGATCGAGGCAAACACGCCGCCGAGAAACGCCGGGTAGGACCGGCGCAAACCGTAATTCAGACTGTTGCTGATCATCAGCAGGGACAGCGGGCCCGGAATCAGTATCACCACCAGTGCCGCGCCGCTGAACAGCAGCCAGGTTTCCACGCTCATTGCCTTTCTCCTTATGTGCAAAAGCCTCACCCGACGGGGTGAGGCCGTTTGAAACCGCTGTGCCTACAAGAAAATGAACTTGGCGATAAAGATCGCGCACAGCACCCACAGGCTGATGGAGATTTCCTTGTACTTGCCTGTCCCGGCCTTCAAGGCCACGTAGGTGATGAAGCCCAGGGCGATACCGTCGGCGACCGAGAAGGTCAGCGGCATCATGATTGCGGTGACGATCGCCGGGATGCTGTCGGTGGCCTCTTCCCAATCGATGTGGGCCATGCCGCCCATCATCAGCATTGCCACATAAATCAGAGCGCCGGCGGTGGCATAAGCGGGGATCATGCCAGCCAGCGGTGCGAAAAACATGGCTGCGATAAATAGCACACCTACGGTCAATGCGGTAAGACCAGTCCGACCACCCGCGGCGACGCCCGCGGCACTTTCCACGTAGCTGGTCACGGGCGGAACGCCGACCACCGCACCGAATACGCTGGAGGCGCTGTCCGCCTTCAGGGCGCGGGAGAGGTTCTCGATCTTGCCGTCGGGGTTGACCAGGCCGGCGCGCTGGGCCACGCCCATCAGGGTGCCGGCGGTATCGAACATGTGCACGAAGAGGAAGGCCAGCACCACGCTGATCATGCTGACGTTGAACACCCCGGCGACGTCCATGGCCATCCAGGTCGGTGCCAGGCTCGGCGGGGCCGACATGATGCCCTCGTAGTGCACCAGGCCCAGGCCCCAGCCAGCCAGGGTCACGGTGATGATGCTGATGAGGATCGCACCGAACACCCGGTGATAGCTGAGCACGGCAATCATCAGGAAGCAGATCGCCGCCAGCAGCGGGCCGGGTTCGCGCAGGGAGCCGAGCTTGATCAGGGTGGCCGGGCTATCGACCACGATGCCCGCGGTCTTCAAGCCGATCAGCCCGAGGAACAGGCCCACGCCGGCGCCCATGGCGAAGCGCAGGCTGGCCGGAATGCTGTTGAGCAGCCATTCGCGGATCCGCGAGAAGGTCAGGAACATGAACAGCACGCCGGACACGAACACCGCACCGAGGGCGGTTTCCCAGTTGTAGCCCATGGTTCCGACCACGGTGTAGGTGAAAAAGGCGTTCAGCCCCATGCCGGGCGCCAGGCCTACCGGCCAGTTGGCGTACAGCCCCATCAACAGGCAACCCAGGGCGGCGGCGATGCAGGTGGCGACGAATGCCGCGCCGTGGTCGATGCCGGCGTCGGCCATGATGTTGGGGTTGACGAAGATGATGTAGGCCATGGTGATGAAGGTTGTCAGACCGGCGATCAGCTCGGTCTTCACCGTGGTGCCATGCAACCTGAGTTTGAAGATGCGCTCCAGCCAGCCACTGTTCAGCGGCGGCGAGAGTTCCAGCGTAGGGGCTTCGGATTTGCGGCTTTCCACAGCGAGTACTCCTCAAGAGTTTTATTATTTTTTCCAGAGCCGGACACGTGAGGGTGGGCAGCGGCTCTTTGAGGCATGTAAGGCTTGCGGGCTTTTATTGACCTTTAGGTCAGGAACTCGCACGTGGCGAATTATGCTTTTGTATACAAAGAAAGCAAATAATGTTTTTTAGGTTGTGTGCGAAAAGTTCGCCAGAAAGGCTATATGGCCTTTGGCCGCTGACGCAGCCTGGGATCGAGCGCGCAGCGGTCGCAACGGGGCTGAAGCGTTCTTGCAGGCAGGTTGAAGAGCACTGCGCCGCAGGCTTGGTGTTCAGCGGTTTTCGCCCAGGGCCTTGTTCACCGCCAGCCAGCCATCCACCGCCGCCTCGCCGGCCTCGGCGAACACCCGTTGCAGCAGTTTCACCTGCTCGCGCCGCAGCGATTGCTCAAAGCGCGCACCGTCCTCGGTCAGCTCCAGCAAGCGTTTGCGCTTGTCGCTCTGCGAGGCAACGCTGTTGACCAGGTGCATCTCCATCAATTGGCGCAGCGGAATGTTCAGCGCCTGCTTGCTCACGCCCAGTGCCGTGAGCAGTTCCTTCACGCTCAGCCCCGGATAGCGGGCAATGAAAAACACAATGCGCTGGTGCACGCGACTCAGGCCGCGGCGCTCGAGCATTTCGTCGGCCTTGGCGGTGAACGCCTGGTAACCAAAGAAGAAGGCTTCCATGGCGGCTTGTTGCGTGGTCTGGTTTTTAAGGTCAAGCATATTGACGTATTTGCGAAAGTCGGCGTAATTTCGGTCAAGCAGTTTGACGTATTTTCCTCCGCCTTCGCTACTGGTGACCCTCATGGCCTTCTCCGAACGTGTTTCGCGTCTTAAAAGCTCACTGATCCGTGAAATCCTTGCCGCCGCGCAGCGTCCGCAAGTGATGTCGTTCGCCGGGGGCCTGCCCGCCGAAGCGATGCTGCCGAAGACCGATTGGCAGGCGATGCCGGTGTCCATGGGCCAATACGGCATGAGCGAGGGCGAGCCACAGCTGCGCGAGGCCCTGGCGGCGCAGGCCCGGGCGCTGGGCGTGCCGTGCGAGGCGAGCCAGGTGCTGGTGGTCAGCGGGTCTCAGCAGACCCTCGATCTGGCGGCCAAGTTGTACATCGACAAGGGCACCGAGATCATGCTGGAAGCGCCGACCTACCTGGCGGCGCTGCAGATCTTCCAGTTGTTCGGCGCCGATTGCCTGACCGTGCCGCTTCAGGCCGATGGGCCGGACCTGGCGCAATTGCGCGCCCGCCTGGAGCAGCATCGGCCCGCGTTCATCTACCTGATCCCGACCTTCCAGAATCCTTCGGCGGTGCGCTACAGCGAGGCCAAGCGCGATGCCGTGGCGGCGTTGCTCGACGAGTTCGGAGTGACCCTGATCGAGGACGAGCCTTACCGCGAGCTGACTTTTGATGGCGGCAGCGCCACGCCCATTGTCGGGCGCCTGCGCAAGGCCAGCTGGATCTACACCGGTACCGTGTCGAAGACGCTGCTGCCAGGGCTGCGGGTCGGTTACCTGATCGCCAGCCCGGACCTGTTTCTCCATCTGCTGCGGTTGAAGCAGTCGGCGGACCTGCACACCAACCGTGTCGGCCAATGGCAGGCGCTGCAATGGATAGGTACCGAGCAGTATCAGCGGCACCTGGGCGAGTTGCGCGATTTCTACCGGGTGCGCCGCGATGGTTTTCAAGCTGCCCTGCAGCGTCATTTCGGCGATCTGGCCGACTGGCAGGTGCCCCAGGGTGGGCTGTTTTTCTGGTTGACCTTGAAACAGCCGCTGGACACCCGCACTTTGCTGAAAGCGGCGCTGGAGCAGGATGTGGCATTCATGCCGGGCGAACCCTTCTTCTCCGAGCCGGACCGCAATCCAGGTCACCTGCGGTTGAATTTCAGTCATATCGATCCGGCGCGTCTGGACGAAGGTCTCAAGCGGCTGGCCACCGTGGTACGTCAAGCACAGGCTGCACAGGCAGCCTAAGAGGAGAGGGCCATGTACAAGGTTTATGGGGATTACCGGTCCGGCAATTGCTACAAGGTCAAGCTGATGCTCAATCTGCTGGGCCAGCCTTACGAGTGGCACGCCGTGGACATCTTGAACGGGGATACGCAGACCGAGGCGTTTCTGGCGAAGAACCCCAACGGCAAGATCCCGGTGCTGGAGCTGGAAGACGGCACCTGCCTGTGGGAATCGAACGCGATTCTCAACTTCCTCGCCGATAGCAGCGAATTCCTGCCGAGCGAGCCGCGTTTACGCACGCAAGTGCTGCAATGGCAGTTTTTCGAGCAATACAGCCATGAGCCGTACATTGCCGTGGCGCGTTTCATCCAGCTTTATCTGGGGATGCCGCAAGAGCGCCTTCACGAATACGAGAAACTGCAAAAGCGCGGCTACAAGGCCCTGGACGTGATGGAGCATCAACTGGCGCGCACGCCGTATCTGGTGGGCGAGCAGTATTCGATTGCCGATATCGCGCTCTATGCCTACACCCATGTCGCCCATGAAGGTGATTTCGACCTGGCGCGCTACCCGGCGATCCAGGCCTGGATGCAACGGGTGGAAAGCCATCCGCGGCATGTCGGGATGCTCGACTGAGCCGTTGCGGGAAACAAAAAACCGACCCTTGGGTCGGTTTTTTATGGTGTGGCTCTTGTGGGCCAGCCGGCGATTGCGCGCTTCAGGCGGCGGAGAAACGCTTGTCCAGATAATCGATGATCACCTTGGACTCGTACATCCAGGTGGTCTGGCCGTTTTCTTCGATACGCAGGCACGGCACCTTGATCTTGCCGCCTTGCTCCAGCAGGGTCTGGCGGTCCTGCTCGTTGTTTTTCGCGTCGCGCAGGGCCACCGGAACGTTCAGGCGGTGCAGGGTGCGGCGGGTTTTCACGCAAAAGGGGCAGGCGTGGAACTGGTACAGGGTCAGGCCCTTGGCGGCCTGTTCGACCCGGGCTTGAGCCGCGACGGGGCGCTGCTGCTTGCGTGGGCGGGTGATGAAGTCGATGAGGATGATGAGCTGGCCCAGGCCGACTCGAAGCGCTTTGACGATCACGATATTGCCTCTTGCCCATGAAAGAAGGGGCGGCAGCTTACCTGATTTTTGCCAGGCGAAAAAAAACCGGCGATGAACGCCGGTTCTTTCGGGCAGCCGTGTTACTTGATCAGGCTGAGAAACTCGCTGCGGGTCGCCGCGTTTTCGCGGAATTCGCCCAGCATCACCGAGGTGATCATCGACGAGTTCTGCTTCTCCACACCGCGCATCATCATGCACATGTGCTTGGCCTCGATCACCACCGCGACGCCCAGGGCGCCGGTCACTTGCTGGACCGCGTCGGCGATCTGGCGGCTGAGGTTTTCCTGGATCTGCAGGCGACGCGCGTACATGTCGACGATGCGCGCGACTTTCGACAGGCCCAGCACCTTGCCGCTCGGAATGTAGGCGACGTGGGCCTTGCCGATGAAAGGCAGCAGGTGGTGCTCGCACAGCGAGTAGAGCTCGATGTCCTTGACCAGCACCATTTCGCTGTTATCGGAGCTGAACAAGGCACCGTTGGTGACTTCTTCCAGCGTTTGTTCATAACCGCGGCAGAGGTACTGCATGGCTTTGGCGGCACGTTTTGGCGTGTCGAGCAGGCCCTCGCGGGAGACGTCTTCGCCCAATTGGCCGAGGATCGCCGTGTAATTCTGTTCCAGGGACATGAAACTACCTGTGGGATTTTACGCAAAGGGCAAGGGTACGGTGGCGGACTCGACGCTGCAAGCGCGACGAAGCGGCTTTACTCGTCGCGGCCTTCCATCATGGTGCGTTTGAGCATCACGTAGACCGCGCCGGCGCCGCCGTGCCTGGCCTGGCACGTGGTGAAGCCGAGCACCTGGGGATGCTGGCGCAGCCAGGTGTTGACGTGGCTCTTGATCATCGGCCGCTTGCCGTCCAGGCGCACGGCCTTGCCATGGGTGACGCGCACGCAGCGGATCTCGAACCTGGTGGCTTCGGCAAGGAACGCCCAGAGGGTTTCCCGGGCCTTTTCCACGTTCATGCCGTGCAGGTCGAGGCTGCCCTCGAAAGGGATCTGGCCGACCTTGAGCTTGCGCATCTGGCTTTCCTGGACCCCGTCGCGAGCCCACATCAACTCGTCTTCCGGGCCGACGTCGATCACGAACTGATCGGACAGCCCGTCGACGGTCGTGGTTTCGGTGCGCAGGCTGGCGGCCTGGCGCAGCTTGGCGATCTGCGCCCGGTCAGCCTTGGGTTTGCCGGTTTCGGCGCGATCGTGCTTGATTGGCCTGACGCCTTGGATCGCGCTTTTGAACAGGGAAAAATCGTCGTCTTGCATGTCAGCCTCCGCGAAGACCGAGCAGTTTACCCAACTCGACGGGAGAGGGGCGGGACAAAACGTGTTGCCGTCGATTCAGTCATGTTTCTTCATCAGGTGTGGAGCCATGTTCAGGGTCTGCGGCTGGCGCATGCGGCGCCGACAGCGACGCCACAGCCAGACGCCGACATACAGCAGTAACAGACCGACCGCTAGAATCACCGCGGAACCTGCCGGGCTTGCATTCAATTCGCCCAGCGCCGGAGGGCGCCCCAACAGGCTGGCGGCCCCGGCCATCGCCAGCAGCACACCGAAGGTCGCCAGCAACGCGGAGAATGCCGCGCCCAGGCGCAAACGCCAGTTCCGCGGGCCTTTTGGCCGCAGACGACGTGCGTCAAAACCATCGGATATCTTCATTCCGACCTTCCTCAATGGGTATCGGCCCTTCGACCGAAAGATGACCGGGTGGTTCCTGAGGCTAAGGCAATTACGGCAAATGAGAGGCTTTTACGGATGAGCGGCCCGTGGACCGCTCATTGCGGGTCGATCAGATCAGATCTTTGGTCAGGGCGAGGGTGGCGAAGTTGTCCGCCATGATGGCCATTTCGGTCTGCTGGACGTGCTCGGCAGTGAGGATGCCGCCCTTGTAGGGCAGGTCGCGGGTGGCGCAGGCGTCTTCCACCAGGGTGCAGCGAAAGCCCAGGTTCTTCGCGGCGCGCACGGTGGTGCTGACACTGGAATGGCTCATGAAGCCGCAGACGATCAGGTCCAGGGAGCCCAGGTCCTGCAGGCGCTTTTCCAGTTCGGTGCCATGGAAGGCGCTTGGCAGCAGCTTGCCGATGATGGTCTCGTCGCCCTGGGGTTCGAGGCCGGGGATGAACTCGCCGCGCTCGCCCTGGGGGTCGAACAGACCGCCGACGGTGCCGAGGTGGCGCACGTGCACAACCGGGCGGCCGGCGGAGCGGGCGGCAGCGACCAGTTGCTTGATGTTGGCGACCGCGGCGTCCATGCCGGACAGGGCCAGCGGACCGCTGAGGTACTCTTTCTGGGCGTCGATGATCACAAGGGTCGCGTGGCTCAAATTAGCCGCTGCATAACCACGACCGCTGAGTTGAAACATCGTCTTTGGAACGGACATTCTGGGGCTCCTGTGAGTGGGGCTTTTGCGACATTGTCCTCTGGCGGAGCGCTTCTGTGAATCGCTACTAACGTAAGGTGCGTGGTTGCTGGCCTACAGCCGTGTCAAGGGCTATGGAGAATCGGGTCGAATGCGGGGAAAAGCGCCTGAACGCTCCGCAGACTCAGATTTTTCATGCGTCGTCCTCAGACGTTTTGGCTGTTAGAATCGCCAGTCGTTTTTTCAGGAGTCTGCCCCGTGATCACTTCCCGCCTGCGCACCCTGCGCGACCACATCCGTTGGGCTGTCAGCCGCTTTCATGGGGAGGATCTGTTTTTCGGCCATGGGACCGACAATGCCTGGGACGAAGCCCGCCAATTGGTACTGGGTGCCTTGCACCTGCCGTGGGAAATCGCCGACAGCTATCTGGACTGCGCGCTGGAAGACGACGAACTGGTCAACCTGCAGCGTCTGCTCAAGCGGCGCATCGAAGAGCGCGTGCCGACCGCCTACCTGCTGGGCGAAGCCTGGTTCTGTGGCCTGTCGTTCATTGTCGACGAGCGCGTGCTGATTCCGCGTTCACCGATCGGCGAGCTGATCGAAAAACGTTTCGAACCCTGGCTGGGCGCCGAGCCTGCTCGGATTCTCGACCTGTGCACCGGTTCCGGCTGTATCGGCATTGCCTGCGCCTACGAATTCCGCCATGCGGAAGTGGTGCTGGCCGACCTGTCGTTCGAAGCCCTCGAGGTGGCGAACCAGAACATCGAGCGCCATGGCGTCGACGAGCGAGTGTTCACGGTGCAGGGTGACGGCTTCGACGGTTTGCCGGGCCAGCGTTTCGACCTGATCGTGTCGAACCCGCCGTATGTGGATGCCGAGGACTTCGCCGACATGCCCGAGGAGTACCAGCATGAACCGGAGCTGGGCCTGGCCTGTGGCGACGATGGCCTGAACCTGGTGCGGCGCATGCTGGCCGAGGCGGCCGATCATCTGACCGAGAAGGGCCTGTTGATCGTCGAGGTCGGCAACAGCCAGGTCCATGTCGAAGCCTTGTACCCGGAAGTCGACTTTGCCTGGCTGGACTTCGAGCGCGGCGGTCATGGCGTGTTCATGCTCACCGCCGAGCAGTGCCGGCAGCATCAGGCGCTGTTCAGTTCCCGGGTCTGAGCCGCGAGCGAAGCGCTACAAAAAGGCTCGCCAATCGGCGGGCTTTTTGTTGTCAGCGGTGGGTCGCGATCCAGATCAGCAACCCGGCCTGGAACACTGCAAAGGCCACCAGGCAAGTGATGGTAAAGCGCAGTCCGGTGTCTTCGCGCTTGTACTTGGCGACCTTTTCTTCGTGCTTGCGCAGTTTGACTTCCTGCTCTTCGAGGTTCTGCTCGGCCTGCTGCAGCATCTGCGCGGCTTCGAGGATCTCGACGAATTGCAGCTTTTCGGTGTTCCAGTTGGCCAGCAGTTCGCCGACCTGCACATCCTTGACGCTGCCCTTGAGATGCTGGGCATCGGCGTAAACCACATCGAAGCCCTGGACCCGCAGGAAATGGTCGCGTCGCAGGCGCGTGGCCTCGTTCAGCGCATCCTTGTTCGCCAGTTCGAAACCATCCACGCGGTAGTGCGGCCATTTTTTCTGCGCCCAGCTTGCCCCCTGCGCCAGCAGAAAGCGGCCGATGCCACGGTTCGCCGGTTCGATCTGCAGGTTGTCCGGCTCGAAACGTACCCGCCGAGTCGTATGGTCGACCCAGACATCCAGGTGATTCTGTTCCTTGCGCACCCGTTGGCCCGGCAACTGGAGGGTCATGCGCAACAGGCTGCGCTCCTTGTTGCTGCGCTCGGCATAACCGAACTCGATAAAGCGCAGGGGCCGTCCGCCCGTGGCGCGATCGGTTTGCAGCGGGGCCAGGCGAAGCATCCGGTGATGCTCGGCATGGACGTCCGCCCACGGCAACGCCACGGCTTCGGGAACGGGGTTTTCAACCTCGGTTTCGGGAGGGTTCTGGGTATCGGTCATAACGGCGAGATCCTGTCCAAGCGCTACTTGCCGACGGCAAGTGAACGGCCGGCAAAGGCTTATCGGCCGTTTTTTTCAGGACTGGAGGGGAAAACGCGTCAACGGGCGTGAAGTCCGTCAATAAAACCGATGATGCGGCTGCCAAGTTCCGAGGCCAGGGGCAGTTGCGGGTCCTTGTAGGAGGCCAGTTGCCGCTTGACGTCGTTGGGCACAATGCGCAACACATGGTTCATGCCCTCGATCAGCGCCAACTGGGCATCCGGCTTGGCGGCCTTGAGCATCCGCGCGTCGTCGACGCCGACCTGGATATCGTTGCTGCCCTGGACGATCAGGGCCGGCATTTTCAGGCGGGCGAACGCGGCGGCCGGGTCTTGCTTGAACAGGGTGATCAGGTACGGCTGCACGCTGGGGCGGAAGATCACCTCCAGCGGCGGCGGCACGTCGGTGTCGACCCGGCCGGCCTTGAGGCTGTCGAGCAGTTCGTTGCTGCGCAGCATCAGCGACGCCGGCAGGCGATAGCTCAATTGCTGGCGCAGCACCTGGTCCACCGGGCGGGCGGTGCCGGAGATGGAAATCACCGCCGCCGCATCGACCTGGGGCGCCGCCAGGGTGGCGATCAGCGCACCTTCGCTGTGGCCGAGCATGATCAACGGGCCCAGGCGCGGGTCGGCCTTGAGTTTTTTGCCCCAGGCCACGGCATCGGCGACGTAGGCGTCGAGGGTGAGGTTGCGTTCGTCCGGGGTGGCGGCAAGGCTGGCGGCCACGCCGCGCTTGTCGTAGCGCACGCTGGCGATGTTGTGCTTGGCCAGCACCCAGGCCAGGCGCTTGAGGCTATCGTTGCGCCCGCCGTCGGGGTTGTTGCCATCGCGGTCGGTGGGGCCGGAGCCGGAGACGATCAGCACCACCGGCACCGGGGCGTCGGACTTGGGCAACAGCAGCGAGCCGTATAATTCGCCGTTGCCAGTCTCCAGGCTGATGGGACGTTGCAGCACGGCCGCCTGGACCAGGCCGGTGAACAGGGTAAGGCTCAAGAGAAGAACTCGCAGCATCATCACGCCATCATGGAGAAGGTGCCGGTTGGACTTCCGGGCACGGATAAGGTTCGAGGATGAACTAGTTGGGTAGGCTGCGTATACTGGCGCGCTCAGTAATCCAGATTGAGTTATTTCGGCTGATTTCACGGAGCGTCCCGCATGTCTGGCAATACCTACGGCAAGCTGTTCACTGTCACCACCGCGGGCGAAAGCCATGGCCCGGCGTTGGTCGCCATTGTCGACGGCTGCCCACCGGGTCTTGAGCTGTCGCTGGACGATCTGCAGCGCGACCTGGACCGGCGCAAGCCCGGCACCAGTCGCCACACCACCCAGCGCCAGGAAGCCGATGAAGTCGAAATCCTCTCCGGCGTGTTCGAAGGCAAGACCACTGGCTGCTCCATCGGCCTGCTGATCCGCAACACCGACCAGAAGTCCAAGGACTACTCGGCGATCAAGGATCTGTTCCGCCCGGCCCACGCCGATTACACCTACCACCACAAATACGGCATCCGCGATTACCGCGGCGGCGGTCGCAGCTCGGCGCGGGAAACCGCCATGCGCGTGGCGGCCGGGGCCATCGCCAAGAAGTACCTGGCCAGCCAGGGCATCGTGGTGCGGGGCTACATGAGCCAGCTGGGCCCGATCGAAATCCCGTTCAAGACCTGGGATTCGGTGGAAGACAACGCCTTCTTCAGCCCCGATCCGGACAAGGTGCCGGAACTGGAAGCCTACATGGACCAGCTGCGTCGCGATCAGGATTCGGTGGGGGCGAAGATCACCGTGGTCGCCGAGGGCGTGATGCCGGGCCTGGGCGAGCCGATCTTCGACCGCCTGGATGCCGAGTTGGCCCACGCGCTGATGAGCATCAACGCGGTCAAGGGCGTGGAGATCGGCGCCGGTTTCGCCAGCGTCGCCCAGCGTGGCACCGAGCATCGCGACGAGCTGACCCCGCAAGGTTTCCTCAGCAACAACGCTGGCGGCATCCTTGGCGGGATTTCCTCCGGCCAGCCGATCGTCGCGCACCTGGCGCTCAAGCCGACCTCCAGCATCACCACCCCGGGCCGTTCGATCGACATCGATGGCAACCCGGTGGACGTTATCACCAAGGGCCGTCACGACCCATGCGTCGGCATTCGCGCCACGCCGATCGCCGAAGCCATGATGGCCATCGTGCTGATGGATCACCTGCTGCGTCACCGTGGCCAGAACGCCGATGTGCGCGTCAGCACGCCGGTGCTGGGCCAGTTGTAATGGCGTCCCTGCCAGCCGCCACGGTCTGACGGCCGTGGCGGCGCTCCCGTACTGGCGGCTCTCCAGTTTCTATCTGTTCTATTTCGCCCTGCTGGGTTCGACCGCGCCGTTTCTGGCGCTGTATTTCGATCACCTGGGGTTTTCCAGCGCGCGCATCGGCGAGCTGGTGGCGATTCCCATGCTCATGCGCTGCGTGGCGCCGAACATCTGGGGCTGGCTCGGCGACTACACCGGCCGGCGCCTGGCCATTGTGCGTTTTGGCGCGATCTGCACGCTGCTGAGCTTTTCGCTGATTTTCGTCAGCAAGAGCTACGCCTGGCTGGCGATGGTCATGGCCTTGCATGCGTTCTTCTGGCACGCGGTACTGCCGCAATTCGAAGTGATCACCCTGGCGCACCTGCAAGGCCAGACTGCCCGCTACAGCCAGATCCGCCTGTGGGGTTCGATCGGCTTCATCCTCACGGTGGTGGCGCTGGGGCGGCTGTTCGAGTGGCTGAGCCTGGACATCTACCCGGCGGCGCTGGTGCTGATCATGGCCGGCATCGTGCTCAGCAGCGCCTGGGTGCCCAATGCCCAGCCAGCGGCCCAGGGCAGTCGCCTGGCGGCCGGAGGTTTTATAGGCCAGTTGCGCAGCCCCGGCGTGCTGGCCTTCTATGCCTGCGTGGCGCTGATGCAAATGAGCCACGGTCCTTACTACACCTTCCTGACCCTGCACCTGGAACACCTGGGCTACAGCCGCGGCTTGATCGGTTTGTTGTGGGCGCTGGGGGTGGTCGCCGAAGTGTTGATGTTCCTGGCGATGAGCTGGATTCTCTTGCGCTTTTCGGTGCGCCGGGTGTTGCTGGCGAGTTTCCTGCTGGCGGCCCTGCGCTGGCTGCTGCTGGGTGCCTTTGCCGAGCACCTGTGGCTGCTGTTGTTTGCCCAGGTGCTGCATGCCGCGACCTTCGGCAGCTTTCATGCCGCGGCCATTCATTTCGTGCAACGCAGCTTCGGTGACCGTCAGCAGGGCCAGGGCCAGGCCCTGTACGCGGCCCTGGCCGGCACCGGCGGCGCATTGGGCGCGCTGTATTCCGGCTACAGTTGGAATGCCCTGGGCGCGACATTGACCTTTAGTATTGCAAGCCTCGCAGCGCTGGCGGCAGCCGTTATCATTGCCACACGTATGCAAGAGGAGAGGCCATGAGCCTTAGCCGCGAACAGCTGGCACAGGACATCATCGAGGTCGGGCGCTTTCTGTATGCCCGCGGCTGGTCCCCGGCCACCAGCAGCAACTATTCCACGCGCCTGTCGCCAAGCGCGGTATTGCTCACGGTTTCGGGCAAGCACAAAGGCCAGTTGGGCCTGGATGACGTGCTGGCCACCGACCTGGCGGGCAACAGCCTGGAACCGGGTAAAAAGCCGTCGGCCGAAACCCTGTTGCACACCCAGTTGTACAGCTGGAACCCGCAGATCGGCGCCGTGCTGCATACCCACTCGGTGAATGCCACGGTGCTGTCGCGCCTGACCGCCGAGGACTTCATCGAGTTCGAGGGTTACGAGCTGCAAAAGGCCTTTGCCGGCATCGCCAGCCACGAGTCGCGGGTGCGTGTGCCGATTTTCGACAACGATCAGGACATCGCCCGGCTGGCGAGCAAGGTCCAGCCCTGGCTCGACGCCCATCCCGATTGCGTCGGTTACCTGATTCGCGGTCATGGCCTCTATACCTGGGGGGCGCGCATGAGTGACGCGCAGCGCCAGATCGAGGCCTTCGAGTTCCTGTTCGAGTGTGAGTTGAAGACTCGCGCCCTGTTAAACCGTTAAGGCTTTCTTCGACTGAAGTAGCCACCGCCTGATGATATGCACTGCCTGACCGGCCTGGAAAAAGCCGGAGGGCACTGCCGATAGCGAGGAATTGCCAAGATGAGCAGCCTGTCCGTTTACCACGTATCCAGCCCGGACCTGCCGAACAAGGTGCTGACCCATTTCGACGATATCGCCGCGACCCTGGCCGAGCAGGGCGTGCGTTTCGATCGCTGGCAAGCCGCCACCAGGATCCAGCCGGGCGCCAGCCAGGAAGAAGTGATAGGCGCCTATCAGGAACAGATCGACCGCCTGATGACCGAGCGCGGCTACATCACCGTCGATGTGATCAGCCTCAATAGCGATCACCCGCAGAAGGCCGAATTGCGCGCCAAGTTCCTCGACGAACACCGCCACGCCGAGGACGAGGTGCGCTTTTTCGTCGCCGGTCGCGGCTTGTTCAATCTGCACATCGGCGACTACGTGTACGCCGTGCTCTGCGAGAAGAACGACCTGCTTTCGGTGCCGGCCGGTACCGCGCACTGGTTCGACATGGGCGAGAACCCGTACCTGGTGGCGATCCGCATGTTCAATAACCCGCAAGGCTGGGTCGCCGACTTCACCGGTTCCGATATCGCCAGCCAGTTCCCGCTTCTGGAGGATTGAGCGGATGCCGATCAAGGCCATTCTTACCGACATCGAAGGCACCACCAGCGCGGTGAGTTTTGTCTTCGAGGTGCTGTTCCCCTATGCGGTGCAGCAGCTGCCGGACTTCGTGCGCAAGCACGTCACCCGGGCCGATGTCGCTGAGCAGCTGCAGGCGGTGCGCGAGGCCAGCGGCGAGCCGGCGGCGGATGTCGAACGGGTGATCGAGATCCTCCTGGGCTGGATCGCGGAAGATCGCAAGGCCACGCCACTCAAGACCTTGCAAGGCATGGTCTGGGAGCAGGGGTATCGGGCCGGGCAGCTCAAGGGCCATGTCTATCCGGATGCGGTGGCGGCGTTGCAGCACTGGCATCAGGCTGGTTATCGGTTGTACGTCTATTCGTCGGGCTCGATCCAAGCGCAGAAGTTGATTTTCGGTCGCTCCACTGCCGGGGACCTGGCGCCGCTGTTCAGCGGTTTTTTCGACACCGCCTCGGGGCCCAAGCGCGAAGTGCAGTCTTACCAGCGCATTACCCAGGCCATCGGTTGTGCGCCTGGGCAGATTCTCTTTCTGTCCGATGTCGTCCAGGAACTGGATGCGGCCAAGTCCGCCGGCCTGGCCACTTGCGGCCTGGTGCGCGAAGGCGGGGTGTTGGCGGGGCATGCGAATGTGGCGAGCTTCGCCGATATCGATCCGCAGCGTTTCTGAAAGCAATCAGGCCGTGTCAGCGCAAGGCTGGCACGGCCTGATTGGGGCTATCCGTCATGTCTGCGTTGTCACCGCGAATCCGCAGCGCTGCGGATTTAAAGCGAGTGATACGACGGCAGGGCAAAACGGTTCTGGCTTTGCAGCAGGGAAATCTGTGGCAATTCGCTGGCCTGTTCGGCCAGGTCGCGACGCAACGCGCTGATCACCCACGACAACTGATCGCCCGCATGCAACTGGGCATAAGAGATCGAGCGCTTGAGCTGTTTACCTTCGCTGTTACGCAGCGTCAGCAGGATGCCGCCATCGGGCCGTGGCTGAGTGGTCACTTCGTAGTTGGAGAACAGGGAAGCGAATTTTTCTTGGATCAGGCTCATGTCTATCAGCTCCATTGGTTCTTGAATGGCAAACCTGAAGTGATAGGTGCAGCGATTGTGCCAGCCTCAAATTTTTAAAAAATCGTTATAAATCATATTGTTATAAATATTCGCCATTTGCGCGCCCGTGCAATTTGCATGAATGGCCATCGTGCATCCTGCATTTTGCGAGATCGCAGGCGTGGGCAAGGGCCGGGGCGTAACGCTGTGACTGCCGGTTCACGTAAAAGATTCAACCGGCAAACCGACCCTCAAGCGCGAGGCACCTGGCGGCGCGGGGGAGATACAAAACTTTGCAAAAACTCCGTGTACAGGCCAAGAAGCGCTGACGTATTTTTTTGCCAGCGACAGGCTGTACAGGTCAATCAGACGCTTCATCGACATGGACAGTCATGCGTCGTGATCCCTAGGGTCATGGGCGCCTGATAATAAGAAAATAGGACGTCATCCATGAACGCCATGCTCCGCATTACTGCCAATAGCGCGCCCCCTGTTTCGCTCCTGTTTGCCGTGGCGGCCCGCCTTCGGCCCCCGGCTGAATAGCCCCATCGACCTTGTCTGCCTGCCGGCCTGGCCCGTGCAGGATCCTTTTGCGTCGAACAGGAGCCGTCATGAGCACTCGTCAGCACGACACGATCACCTGGGGCATGATGCTGCGCAAATTGCCCTCCATCGCCCGGGCGTTGCCGCGGGTCATCAGGGGCATGCAGATAGCCAACGTCAAGCGTGCCGATCAGCCCTGCGGGCTGGGCTGGACCTTCGAACAAGCCACGCAACGCAACCCCGACGGCCCGGCGCTGCTGTACGGCGACCGGGTGTTGAGTTATGCACAGGCCAACCAGTGGGCCAACCGGATCGCCCATTACCTGGCGAGCCAGGGCATCGGCAAGGGCGACGTGGTGGCGATCTTCGTCGAGAACCGTCCCGAGTTGCTGCTGAGTGTGCTGGCGGTGGCCAAGCTCGGCGGTATCTGCGCCATGCTCAACACCGCACAGGCCGGCAGCGTGCTGGTGCACAGCGTGAACCTGGTGAAGCCGGTGGCGATGATCGTCGGCGGCGAACTGCTGGATGCCTATTCGGCGATTCGCGACCAGGTTGCCATTGACGAGGCGCGAACCTGGTTCGTCGCCGATCCGGATGTGGCGCCCGGGCCAACGCCCGCCGGCTGCATCGACCTGATGACCGCCAGCGTCGCCAGTGACTCGACCAATCCCCCGAGCACCGCGCGGATCTACCTCGACGATCCATGCTTCTATATCTACACCTCGGGCACCACCGGGCTGCCCAAGGCCGGCATTTTCAAGCACGGCCGCTGGATGCGCACCTCCGCCAGCTTCGGCATGATCGCCCTCGACATGCAGCCGGCCGACATTCTCTACTGCACCTTGCCGCTGTATCACGCCACCGGGCTGTGCGTATGCTGGGGCTCGGCCATCAGCGGGGCCTCGGGTTTCGCCATTCGCCGCAAGTTCAGCGCCAGCCGGTTCTGGGAGGATGCCCGCCGGTTCAAGGCCACCACCATCGGCTACGTGGGCGAGCTGTGTCGTTACCTGATCGACCAGCCCGCCAGCGAGCACGACCGCGACAACAGCGTGGTGAAGATGGTCGGCAACGGTTTGCGCCCCGGCGTGTGGGGGCCGTTCAAGCAGCGTTTCGGCGTCGAGCATATCTGCGAGCTGTATGCCGCCAGCGACGGCAATATCGGCTTTACCAACGTGCTCAACTTCGACAATACCGTGGGCTTTTCCCTGGCGCCCTGGGCGCTGGTGGAGTACGCCCACGACACCTGCGCACCGATCCGCAACGGTTCCGGCTTCATGCAGAAGGTCGCCCGGGGCGGGCAGGGCCTGCTGCTGGCGAAGATCGACGACAAGGCGCCGCTGGACGGCTACACCGAGCCGGAAAAGAACCTGAAGGTGATCCTCACCGACGTGTTCGAGAAGGGCGACCGTTACTTCAATACCGGCGACCTGCTGCGCGATATCGGTTTTGGCCATGCGCAGTTCATCGATCGCCTGGGCGATACCTATCGCTGGAAGGGCGAAAACGTCTCCACCACCGAAGTGGAGAACATCCTCCTGCAACATCCGCAGGTCGCCGAGGCGGTGGCCTATGGCGTGGAGGTGCACAACACCAACGGTCGCGCCGGGATGGCAGCGATCACCCCGGCCGAATCCCTGGCGACCCTGGATTTCACCGAACTGTTGCAGTTCGCCCGCGAGCATCTGCCGGGCTACGCGGTGCCGCTGTTCCTGCGGGTCAAGGTGAAGATGGAGACCACCGGCACCTTCAAGTACCAGAAGACCCGGCTCAAGGAAGAAGCCTTCGACCCGTCGAAAACCGGTGGCGATCCGGTGTACGCCTGGTTGCCGGGATCGGCGACCTACGTCCAGGTGACGGAGGCGGTCCTGGCGGACATTTGTGCCGGCCGGCACCGTTATTGATTCTGGCTATGGCCGCTCTTGAGAAAAAAGGGATGACAGGGTTGGAGCCGCTTGGGGACACTAGCGGCTTTCCGATTGGCCGAAAGTGGAGTTCCCGATGTCAGACAAAAGCCGCCAGATGACCGCAGAAGAAGCCGCCGAGTTTACCGAGCAGGTCTTCAACGTCGCCCGTCAAGGCGACGCCCAGATGCTCGACAAGCTGGCGAGCAGCGGTCTGCCGGTCAACCTGCGCAATCACAAGGGCGACACCCTGCTGATGCTGGCCAGCTACTACGGGCATGTGGATGCGGTGCAGGTGCTGCTCAAGCACAAGGCCGACCCCGAGATCCGTAACGACAACGGCCAGAGCCCGATCGCCGGCGCGGCCTTCAAGGGCGACCTGGCGGTGGTCAAGGCGCTGGTGGAAGGCGGTGCCGAGGTGGAAGGTTCGTCCTTCGACGGGCGTACCGCGCTGATGATGGCGGCGATGTTCAACCGCACGGAAATCGTCGACTACCTGATCAGCCAGGGCGCCAACCCACGAGCCACCGACGCTAACGGCGTGAGTGCACTGGACGCGGCGAAGACCATGGGCGCCGTCGACACCACCGCGCAGTTGCAGAAGTTGCTGGGCTGAGCTGAACGGCGCATGCCGCCGGGCCAAGGCCAGGCCTTGGTCGCGGCGGTAGGTTCGCGGGGCGGGTTTAGGCTATCCTGCGCGCCCGCCATTGACCCGTAACAGGATTCGCCCATGAAAACCGTCCTCGCCGAACTCATCACCAAAATCAGCTCCGGCTGTATGGGCGAAGAAGAAATCCTGCGGATCGCCGACGAGGCCGCCCAAGCCTACGCCGATCCCCAGGCCTTCCTGGCCGCCAATCCGGACATCAACTACGACGACAGCTTCCCGATCCCGCTGGGCGAATGGGTGGTGGTCGGCAGCCTGCCGGACACCGTGCTGTTCCAGGCCGACACCTACATGGACCTGTTCGCGCAGATTGTCGCGTCTTTCGGCCCGGGCGTGGCGTTCAACATCAAGCCCAAGCAACTGGCCAAGACCGAGGCCCTGACCGCGCTCAACCGCATCCAGATCCAGATGGGCAGCATGAACCCGGAAAACGGCGGCTACGTGCTGATGAACTTCAGCCAGCTGCTGGACGACGAGCTGCAAGTGGTGCTGGTCTACGGCAACGACGTGCCGCGCGTGCTGGAGTTGTGCGCCGAAGCCGGCATCGCCGCCGCACCGTCCCTGGAAGCGCTCAAGGTCGCGGTTCACGTCTGAGCTGCCGAGCCACAGACCTGACCGTACGGGCAATAAAAAGGAACCCCGGCGCTGGCCGGCTATCCTAAGTGGGCAAGCCCTCACTTAGGAGCGACACCATGGGTTCCACCTTCAATACGCTGGTCGGCCTGATCATCCTCGCGCTGGACATCTGGGCGATCATCAATGTGCTTAAAAGCAGTGCCGAAACCGGGATGAAAATCCTCTGGGTGCTGCTGATCATCCTGTTGCCGGTTCTGGGCCTGATCATCTGGGCGATTGCCGGGCCGCGCGGCAACGTACGGCTCTGAAGGCTGGCGCGGGTTCGAAAAAGGGCCGCCAGGCCCTTTTTTATGTGACCAAATATGCGCTGCACGAAATTTTCACAAAGTCTCCATGACAATTCGCCAGCGCTGTTTTTCCGCTGCACCCCGTGCGATCTCCGGTTGCGATCCCTGACTCTGGCCATTGCCGGCCGGGTGAGGGCGCCTGCCAGTAATCAATGGCAATGCCGCTGCTGATCGTGCAACATTTGCGCACCGCGCCATCCCCCCAGCCCTGAATGGCTACAAGAGGGCAAAGCGCAGCTGCATTTTTTTCGCAACTTCAACTTCCATTGGGTCCTAAAACGATATGGCAAACCCGGACGCCCTGAGTCAGCAGCGAGCCTCGAGTCGCCTGCTGCAACCGACCGTCAAATCGCATCTGGCTTATACGCTGCTCTGCGCGCTGGCCATGATGGTCATGCTGTCCTTGCTGCGCGTGGCGCTGCTGGTCTACAACCGCGAGATGATCCTCGACACACCGGCCTCGACCTTCCTTGAAGCCTTCGCCAACGGCCTGCGCTTCGACGTGCGCCTGGTGGTCTACCTCAGCATCCCGCTGCTGCTGGCCCTGTTCAGTGCCCGGGCCATGGCGGCCCGCGGTTTCTTCCGCTTCTGGCTGACCATCGTTTCGAGCATCGCGCTGTTCCTCGGCCTGATGGAGATGGACTTCTACCGCGAGTTCCACCAGCGCCTCAACGGCCTGGTCTTCCAGTATGTGAAGGAAGACCCGAAAACCGTGATGAGCATGCTTTGGTACGGCTTCCCGGTGGTGCGCTACCTGCTGGCCTGGGCGCTCGGCACCTGGCTGCTGAGCCTGGCGTTCAAGGGCGCCGACCGCGCGACCCGGCCACGCGGCCCGTTCAGCGGCGGCAGCATCGGCACCCGGCAGGTCGCCCCGTGGTACGCCCGTATCGGCGTATTCGTGGTCTGCCTGCTGGTCTGCGTGGTCGCCGCCCGCGGCACCCTGCGCCAGGGCCCGCCACTGCGCTGGGGTGACGTCTACACCACCGAATCGAACTTCGCCAACCAACTGGGCCTCAACGGCACGCTGTCGCTGGTCGAAGCGGCCAAGAGCCGGATGGGCGAAGACCGCAGCAATATCTGGAAAGCCACCCTGCCGCAGCCCGAGGCGCAGCAAGTGGTGCGCGACCTGCTGGTGATGCCGGACGACAAGCTGGTGGACGCCGATATCGCCGCCGTGCGCCGCGACTACACGCCACCGGCCGACAAGACCCTGCCGATCAAGAACGTGGTCGTGATCCTGATGGAAAGCATGGCCGGTCACTCGGTGGGGGCCCTGGGCGCTCCGGGTAACATCACCCCGTACCTGGATCAACTGTCCAAGGAAGGCCTGCTGTTCGACCGCTTCTTCTCCAACGGCACCCATACCCACCAGGGCATGTTCGCCACCATGGCCTGCTTCCCCAACCTGCCGGGTTTCGAATACCTGATGCAGACCCCGGAAGGCAGCCACAAGCTGTCCGGCCTGCCGCAGGTGCTGAGCGCCCGCAAGTATGACGACGTGTACGTATACAACGGCGATTTCGCCTGGGACAACCAGTCGGGCTTCTTCAGCAACCAGGGCATGACCAACTTCGTCGGTCGCAACGACTTCGTCGATCCGGTGTTCTCCGATCCGACCTGGGGCGTGTCCGACCAGGACATGTTCAACCGGGGCCTGGAAGAGTTGAAGGCGCGGGAAAACGGCAAGCCGTTCTATGCCCTGCTGCAGACCCTGTCCAACCACACCCCGTACGCCTTGCCGACGCCGTTGCCGGTGGAGAAGGTGACCGACCGTGGCAGCCTGAACGAACACCTGACCGCCATGCGTTATTCCGACTGGGCCCTGGGCCAGTTCTTCGAGAAGGCGCGCAAGGAGCCGTACTTCAAGGAGACGCTGTTCGTGATCGTGGGTGACCACGGTTTCGGCAACGAGCGCCAGATCACCGAAATGGACCTGGGCCGCTTCAACGTGCCGATGCTGATGATCGCCCCGGGCATCCAGGAAAAATTCGGCCAGCGCAACCACACCGTGGGTACCCAGGTCGATATCGTGCCGACCATCATGGGCCGCCTGGGTGGCGAAGTGCGTCACCAGTGCTGGGGCCGCGACCTGCTCAACCTGCCGCAAGGCGATACCGGGTTTGGCGTGATCAAGCCGTCGGGCAGCGAGCAGACCACCGCCATCGTCACCGCCGACCAGATCCTGGTACTGCCGCGCGAGAAGGAAATGGCGCCGAAGATCTACCAGTACGAACTGGGCGCCAATCCCCATGCCGAAGTCGTACCGGACGCTCCGCGTACCGCCGAGTTGAAGCACAAGCTCGAAGCCTTCCTGCAAACCGCTACCAAGAGCCTGCTGGATAACACCGCAGGCGTGGTGCACGGCACGCCGGACTGATTCATCGCGCGAATGAAAAAGAGGCCCTCGGGCCTCTTTTTTTTCGACGCTTGAACAGTACCGAGCTTGAATGAGCGATGCCTATATCCGGCCCAGTAACACGAGAATCAGCAACACCACCAGGACCACACCGATGATGCCGGATGGGCCATAACCCCAGCTTCTGGAGTGCGGGAACACTGGAAGACCACCGATCAGCAGAAGAATCAGAATAATGATCAGGATTGTGCCCATGTCGTTGTCCTTATTGGATGATCGAAGGCGCGGCTGGATTCAAAGCAATTAATCCACACCGCTTAATCATTCCGACTCTGGGCCTTCAAGGATGATTCCAAGTTTTTTTAATGTTTTTTGCACGCAGGACTATTTCCTTTCGTACCTGCTGCCGCTGGCCATCGAGTGGAACTTGCAACACCGCGGGAAATCGCACCGAGGCCCCGGTTTGCCTGGGGCATTCAGCATTCTGATGGTGCGTGGGTGGTACAAAATCCTTCGCTACACTCGCCTCATCTTTCCCGGAACAACAAGGCAACTCCTATGCAAAATCGCATGATGATCACTGGCGCCGGATCCGGCCTGGGTCGCGAAATCGCTCTGCGCTGGGCGCGCGAAGGCTGGCAGTTGGCGTTGTCGGATGTCAGCGAACCCGGCCTGCAGGAAACCCTCAGGCTGGTGCGCGAAGCCGGCGGCGACGGCTTCGTGCAACGTTGCGACGTGCGTGACTACAGCCAGTTGACGGCCTTCGCCCAGGCCTGCGAGGTCAAGCTCGGCGGCATCGATGTGATCGTCAATAACGCTGGCGTGGCCTCTGGCGGCTTCTTCAGCGAGTTGTCCCTGGAAGACTGGGACTGGCAGATCGCGATCAACCTGATGGGCGTGGTCAAGGGTTGCAAGGCGTTCCTGCCGCTGCTGGAAAAGAGCAAAGGCCGGATCATCAACATCGCCTCGATGGCGGCCTTGATGCAGGGCCCGGCCATGAGCAACTACAACGTGGCCAAGGCGGGCGTGGTGGCCCTCTCCGAAAGCCTGTTGATCGAGCTGGCCCAGCAGGAAGTCGGCGTGCACGTGGTATGCCCGTCGTTCTTCCAGACCAACCTGCTGGATTCGTTCCGCGGCCCGACCCCGGCGATGAAGGCCCAGGTCGGCAAACTGCTGGAAAGCTCGCCGATCAGCGCGGCGGACATCGCCGACTACATCTACACCCAGGTCGCCGCCGGCGAATTCATGATCCTGCCCCACGAGCAGGGGCGCATGGCCTGGGCCCTGAAGCAGAAGAACCCGCAGCTGCTGTACGACGAAATGACCCTCATGGCCGACAAGATGCGTGCCAAGGCCAAGCAAAACGCCAGCTGAGCTTGCCGCTGACCCTGTGCGTCGTTAGGGTTGCCAGCATCTGGCATCCCTGACGAGACCTTGCATGCTCAATTACCTGTGGTTCTTCCTCGCCGCGCTGTTCGAGATCGCCGGCTGCTACGCCTTCTGGATGTGGCTGCGCCAGGGCAAAAGCGCCTGGTGGATGGTCCCGGCGCTGGCGAGCCTGATGCTCTTCGCCCTGTTGCTGACCAAGATCGAAGCGAGCTACGCCGGCCGCGCCTATGCGGCGTACGGCGGGATCTACATCATCGCCTCGATCGGCTGGCTGGGTATGGTGGAGCGGGTGCGGCCGCTGAGTTCGGACTGGCTCGGGGTGGCGCTGTGCGTGATCGGCGCGAGCATCATTCTGTTCGGCCCGCGCTTTACCAACGGTTGAGGCGCTAGCCGGGTTTTGGGCGCCGCCATGGCGCCCGCTCCCGGCCAGGGATCAGTCGAACAATTCCTTGGGCACATCGTGCTTGAGCATCAACTGGCATTGCTCGCTGTCCGGATCGAACACGATCACTGCCTGGCCCTTGGTCAGCGCCTGGCGCACGCGCAGGACGCGGGTTTCCAGCGGGGTGTCGTCGCCATTGTCGGTGCCGTCGCGGGTGACGAAGTCTTCGATCAGGCGGGTCAGGGTGTCGACTTCCAGTTGGTCATGGGGAATCAGCATAGGGGCCTCCGGCAAACAATCCCGGATCCTACTGCGCCGAGCCCCGCGCGGCTAGGCAAACCTCGCGCGGGGCCCGGCTTTTCACTTCAGGGCTTATCACCTCAGGACTTTTGCCCCACCAGGCTGTCCACCGACGGCACCCGGGTGTCGCTTTCCATTTGTGTGTCGTGCTCCAGCTGATGGCTGAAGCGGTCCAGGGAACCCTGGGCCGGCTGCGCGTCGCTGGCGAACACCGGCGGGCTGAGGATGTAGGCGCCCAACAGGCGACTGAGGGCCGCCAGGCTGTCGATATGGGTGCGTTCATAGCCGTGGGTAGCGTCGCAACCGAAGGCCAGCAGGGCGGTGCGGATGTCATGGCCGGCGGTGACCGCCGAATGGGCATCGCTGAAGTAGTAGCGGAACAGGTCGCGGCGCACCGGCAGTTCGTGCTCCGTGGCCAGGCGCAGCAGGTGCCGCGACAAGTGATAGTCGTAAGGCCCGCCGGAGTCCTGCATGGCCACGCTTACCGCGTGCTCGCTGGAATGCTGGCCGGGGGCGACCGGGGCGATGTCGATGCCGACGAATTCGCTGACGTCCCAGGGCAGGGCCGCCGCCGCGCCGCTGCCGGTTTCTTCGGTGATGGTGAACAGCGGATGGCAGTCGATCATCAGCGGCTCACCGCTGTCGACTATGGCTTTGAGCGCGGCCAGCAACGCGGCGACACCGGCCTTGTCGTCGAGGTGGCGGGCGCTGATATGGCCGCTTTCGGTGAATTCCGGCAAGGGGTCGAACGCGACGAAATCGCCGACACCGATACCCAGCGACTCGCAGTCGGCGCGGGTGGTGCAGTAGGCGTCCAGGCGCAATTCGATGTGGTCCCAGCTGATGGGCATCTCGTCCACCGCGGTGTTGAAGGCGTGCCCGGAGGCCATCAGCGGCAGCACACTGCCGCGCAATACACCGTTGTCGGTGAACAGGCTGACCCGGCTGCCCTCGGCGAAACGGCTGGACCAGCAGCCCACCGGGGCCAGGGTCAGGCGGCCGTTGTCTTTCACCGCGCGCACGCTGGCGCCGATGGTGTCCAGGTGCGCCGAGACGGCGCGGTCCGGGCTGTTCTTCTGACCCTTGAGGGTGGCGCGAATGGTCCCACGGCGAGTCAGCTCGAAGGGAATGCCCAGTTCTTCCAGGCGCTCGGCCACATAACGCACGATGGTGTCGGTGAAGCCGGTGGGGCTGGGAATGGCGAGCATTTCCAGGAGGACTTTCTGCAGGTAGTTGAGGTCCGGTTCGGGAATCGATCGGGTCATGGAAACTCCTGATGATGAAAAGGCCATCGATGGTTTCGATGAACAAGGCGTCGGGCGCTCGCTCCCACAATGTGTTTCTGTAGGAGCGAGGCTTGCCCGCGATAAGGCCGTTACTGTCGGTCCATGACGGTCAGATCGCCGGCTGACTGTGGGGAAACAGCAGGTCGACGAACCGCTCCGCCGTCGGCTGCGGTTCATGGTTGGCCAGGCCCGCTCGCTCGTTGGCTTCGATGAACACGTACCGCGGCTGGTCGGCCGCCGGCACCATCAGGTCGAGGCCGACCATCGGGATATCCAGCGCCCGCGCCGCGCGGATCGTGGCGTCCACCAGTTCCGGATGGAGAATCGCGGTGACATCCTCCAGGGTGCCACCGGTATGCAGGTTGGCGGTGCGCCGCACGAACAGCCGTGCGCCGGCCGCCAGGATGCTGTCGTAACCATGCCCGGCGGCCTGCAGGGTGCGCTGGGTTTCGTGGTCCAGGGGGATCTTGCTTTCGCCCCCGGTGGCGGCCTGGCGACGCCGGCTTTGGGCTTCGATCAGTTGCCTGATGGAATGCTGACCGTCGCCGATCACCTCGGCCGGCCGGCGAATGGCGGCGGCGACCACCTCGAAGCCGATCACCAGGATGCGCAGGTCCAGGCCCTCGTGGAAGCTCTCGAGCAACACCCGGCTGTCGAACCGCCGGGCGTTGTCGATCGCCTGTTGCACTTCTTCGATGGTGCGCAGATCCACGGCCACCCCTTGGCCTTGTTCCCCGTCGAGTGGCTTGACCACCACCCGTTCATGCTCGTCGAGAAACGCCAGGTTGTCGTCGGCGTTGCCTGCGAGTTGTTGCGCCGGCAGGTTCAGCCCGGCCCGTTTCAGTACCTTGTGGGTCAGGCTCTTGTCCTGGCACAGGCTCATGCTGATGGCGCTGGTCAGATCGCTCAGGGACTCGCGGCAGCGCACCCGACGGCCGCCATGGCTGAGGGTGAACATCCCGGCTTCGGCGTCGTCGACCTGCACGTCGATGCCGCGGCGATGGGCTTCCTCGACGATGATCCGCGCATAGGGGTTGAACGCCGCCTCGGGCCCGGGGCCGAGGAACAGCGGCTGGTTGATGCCGTTCTTGCGCTTGATGGCGAAGGTGGACAGGGTGCGAAAGCCCAGCTTGGCGTAGAGGCTCTTGGCCTGGCGATTGTCGTGCAGCACCGACAGGTCGAGGTAGCTCAGGCCGCGGCTCATGAAGTGTTCGACCAGGTGCCGGACCAGCACTTCGCCGACCCCCGGGCGGGTGCAATGCGGGTCCACCGCCAGGCACCACAGGCTGCTGCCATGCTCCGGGTCGTGGAAGGCCTTCTGGTGATCCAGGCCCATGACGCTGCCGATCACCGCGCCGCTGTCTTCGTCTTCGGCCAGCCAGTACACCGGCCCGCCGGCGTGGCGCGGGGTCAGCAGGCTCGGGTCGACCGGCAGCATGTTGCGGGCCAGGTACAGCTGGTTGATGGCCTGCCAGTCCGCCGCGCTCTGCGCCCGGCGGATGCGGAAACCGCGAAACACCCGAGTGGCTTGGCGATAATCGCTGAACCACAGGCGCAGGGTGTCGGACGGGTCGAGGAACAACTGGGTCGGCTCCAGGCCGAGAATCTGCTGCGGCGCGGCGACATACAGGGCGATGTCGCGTTCGCCGGGGTGTTCGTTGAGCAGTTCCTCGGCCAGGCTCGTCGGGTCGGGAAAGGTATGGCCGATCAGCAGCCGGCCCCAGCCGCAGTGCACAGCGATGGGGGCGGTGCCGAGGGCGCTGCGGTCTTCGGCGAAACGCGCCTGCAGACGTTCGTAGGAGGGTGCCTGACCGCGCAGCAAGCGTTGGCTGTAAGCCGTGGCGTAGGGTTTCATGGGTCAGATTCCTTGTTCGCTGAGCCACAGGTTCAGCGCGGCCAGTTGCCACAGCTTGGAGCCGCGCAACGGCGTCAGCTGGCCTTGTGGATCGGTCAGCAGGCGGTCGAGCATCGCCGGGTTGAACAGGCCACGGTCCTGGCTTGGGTCCAGCAGCAGTTCACGCACCCAGTCCAGGGTGTCGCCCTGCAGGTGCTTGAGGCCAGGCACCGGGAAGTAGCCTTTCTTGCGGTCGATCACTGCGCTGGGGATCACCAGGCGCGCGGCTTCCTTAAGCACCTGCTTGCCGCCATCGGGCAGCTTGAATTTGCCCGGCACTCGCGCCGACAGCTCCACCAGCCGGTAGTCGAGGAACGGTGTGCGCGCCTCCAGGCCCCAGGCCATGGTCATGTTATCCACACGCTTGACCGGGTCGTCGACCAGCATCACCGTGCTGTCCAGGCGCAGGGCCTTATCCACAGGCGCGGCGGCGCCGGGCTGGGCGAAGTGCTCGCGGACGAAATCGCCGGCGGCGTCGTTGGCGGTCAGCCACTGCGGTTGCACGGTGGCCGCGTAGTCGTCGTAGCTGCGGTCGAAGAACGCCTCGCGGTAGGCCGCGTAAGGATCGCTGGCGCCATCCACCTGCGGGTACCAGTGGTAACCGGCGAACAGCTCGTCGGCGCCCTGGCCGCTCTGCACCACCTTGCAATGCCTGGCGACTTCCCGCGACAGCAGGTAGAAGGCGATGCAGTCGTGGCTGACCATGGGTTCGCTCATGGCGCGGAACGCCGCCGGCAACTGTTCGATGATCTCGCGCTCGTCGATGCGCAACTGATGGTGATCGGTGCCGTAGTGCTGGGCGATCAGGTCCGAATACTGGAACTCGTCGCCGCGTTCGCCCCCGGCATCCTGGAAGCCGATGGAGAAGGTCGACAGGTTCTCCACCCCGACTTCGCGCAGCAGGCCGACCAGCAGGCTCGAATCGACGCCGCCGGACAGCAGCACGCCGACATCCACCGCCGCCCGTTGGCGGATCGCCACGGCTTGGCGAGTGCTGTCGAGTACGCGGTCGCGCCAGTCTTCCAGGCTCAGCCCGGCTTCATCGGCGCGCGGGCCGTAGGGCAGGGTCCACCAGGTTTGCTGCTCGGTGCGGCCGTCGGCTTCGATGCGCATCCAGGTGGCCGGCGGCAGTTTCTCGATGCCCGCCAGCAGGGTGCGCGGTGCAGGTACCACGGCGTGGAAGTTCAGGTAATGGTTGAGCGCCACCGGGTCGAGCAGCGGGTTGATGTCGCCACCCTTGAGCAGCGCCGGCAAGGCCGAGGCGAAACGCAGGCGCTGGCCGGTGCGCGACAGGTACAGCGGCTTGACGCCCAGGCGGTCGCGGGCGATGAACAGGCGCTTGGCGTCGCGTTCCCAGATGGCGAAGGCGAACATGCCATTGAGCCGCGGCAGCAGCTCGGCGCCCCAGGCGTGATACCCCTTGAGCAGCACCTCGGTGTCGCCGCCGGAGTAAAAGGCGTAGCCCAGGCTTTCCAGCTCGGCGCGCAGTTCGGGGTAGTTGTAGATCGCGCCGTTGAAGGCCAGGGACAGGCCCAGTTGGTTGTCGATCATCGGCTGGGCCGAGCCGTCCGACAGGTCCATGATTTTCAGGCGTCGATGGCCCAGGGCTATCGGGCCCTGGCTATGGAAGCCCCAGGCATCGGGTCCACGAGGGGCGAGGTGGTGGGTGATTCGTTCAACCGCTGCCAGGTCGGCGGGTTGATGATCAAAACGTAGTTCTCCAGCTAATCCGCACATAAGACTAAAACCCTTGTGTTTCTTAGTGTGTGACGCTATTGGAGTTTTTCGTGTACCAAATTTGTACCTGTTTCAGCAAAATTCAGCTTCTCCAATTCAGCCCAATCACTCGGCGAGTTGATCCACTTGGCGTAGGTTGAAAGCAGGACCTGTACGCTATGCCCGAGCTGTGCGGCGATGAACGCAGGGTTCATGCCCGACATCAGGCACATCGTTGCGTAGGTGTGGCGCGTGTCATACATTCGACGCTGCCTGATCCCAAGCTTTCGCATCGCGCTTATCCAATAGCGCTTAGCGCCAGTCTCTGACTTCACGTACAGCCCTGACCTATCCCCCGCGCCACTTGGCGCAAACACGTAATCCGAGCGGGCCATGGTTAATGGCCTAGCTTTATCGAGTGCCTGAAGAGCGCGATCGTTCAATAAAACCTCACGAACGGTCTTCGTCTTCGTCCTTTCCTTGATCTCCCCGTAGATCCGAATTCGGCAAACCCTTGCCGTTTTCTTCCTTGTATCTATCTCCTCCCAGCGTAGTGCCATCGCCTCACCCGGGCGCATTCCGGTATAGAAAGAGAACTCGAAGAACGCTGCATATATCGATTGAAGGCCACCAGTAACCTCATAAAGCTTATCGATCATGAGATCGGCCTCTTCCCGGGTGAACGGATCAATCTCACGCTTCACCACTCGCGATGGAGGGATTGATAGGGCAGGGTTTCGCATAATCAGCTCATCCTTGACGGCTTGACTGAAAATGCTGGTGACCAATCGGACTGCGCCCTTGCGACGGGCAGGCGAAGTCCACTGAATTTCCGTAGCCAGCTTACGCATCAGCATCGGCGTGATTTTGTCTAGGGGGAGAGCGGCTAGGCGCGGAACCCAGTAGGTCTGTAGGGTAGAGCGATAGTTCTTTCGTGTGCCTTCGACGATCTGCAGGCTATCTAGCCATTCCTGGGCATAATCGAAGAAGAGGGGAAGATGGGTTGTTACGACGCTTCTTGAGCGGGGGAAAAGCTCGGCATATTTTTCTTGGGTTAATGCACCGAGCTTCTCGAGTTGCTTTACTTGAGAACGAAGACCGGCTGCGGCTGCGATTCCCTTCGGCGTTTGGGGGAAGGGGAGCGTTTCACAGCGGCGTTTCTTGTTGTAGGAGAATCGAATTCGGATTGACTCCCCGACGAACTCAACGCCCGTGGGCAGCTCCATAGGCTCTCTAGCCATTCGTCATATCTCCATTTGCTATACATGATTCGGCCGTCGATTTTGCACCATACATCGGCCGGTATGATGGCGCGTTCGCGCTTCCGTTGCAGGGCTTTTGCGGTCGTGCCCAGCAGTTCGGCCATGCGCTTCTCGGTTACCTTGTCATGCCCGGAATCATCAGACAGCTTCTCTGCTGCTCCCATCTCATCTCTCCTTGCTCATTGCGGCGTCGATCAGTGCGTCAATCTCTTCCATGTTGTCAGCCGAGGATAGATCCAAGTCATCAGGACTATCCCTAAGCCATCGATACCGCTTGGCGTCCTTGCGCAGCGCCTCGTTCTCGGCCTTGAGCTGGTCGCGCTCGATGAACAACTCCAGCACGGCCTCGCCGGTTGAAGGTCGGTACCAAAGGCGTTCGTCGTCGATTGTCATTGTCTTCGTGCTGGCAACTTCGCCGGCCAGTCGCTTCAGTTCGCTGTAGTCGGTCATGATTTGGCATCCAATATCCGTGCGTGGTCGGCAATCTTCTCGGCGAGTTCTTTTTTGTCCAGGCCAATGGCGGCGGCAATGTACTCGCAAACTCTTGCTGCTTCTGACCTGCTGAAGGTTATCCCTTGGCCATTCTTCCAGTCGGTCAGAGCCCGCAAAGCATCGTATGCCTCGGTATATGGGTATCTGCTCATGATTTCCTCCTCTTCATCATTTCCCACCGCTCAGCAGTCAGGACAATGAAGTTCCTGATACCGGTCAGCACTGGGTGAAATTCGCCGTCGAACTCTACGAAGAGCCCGGTTTTGCGTCGTTCTGGGGTTCGGTCGATTACGTCGAGGAGGCGACCTACGCCACCGTCCTGACGTTTTTCGTGGATGTCGTACTGCATGCGAATTCCTCGCCGGCCGTCTCCGGCCGGTGTGATTGATGGGATTGTTATTTCCTGTAAAAAAACGCACCTGCAATCCATGCCAAGACTATGCAGATGGTGACAAGCAATGGCTGTCGCTTGGTCGCGCCGATTAAGCCAACCAGAACCAAAGCAAAATAGATGAGGATCCAACTGTGCATGACCGACCTCATTCGTTATGAAAGTTGAGGGGTTGTTTCGGAAAGGTCTTACAGACGCCGGCGTTGCGCGCGGCTACTGTTGGGTTGTTCGCCCGGCCCGTTGTCCTGGCTATCCGTCGACTTTCCGGCGGGCTGTGGCGAACTCCTCAAATGCCAGCTGCGGTACCGGGGCGTCACGGATGGCGATAGCGTCGGTTATCCGCGCGCGGGCTATATCCAGATACCCGAGCCTGTTCCCGTTCTCGTCGAGGTCTTTCTCGACGCCGATGAACTTCCTGCCAAGCTGCATGCAGGCCACGCCGGTGGTACCGCTGCCCATCGTGTTGTCCAGCACCACATGGCCCGGCTGGGTATAGGTGCTGATCAGGAATGACATCCAGGCCACAGGCTTCTGTGTTGGGTGAAAGCTGCCGGTCTGTTTGTCGCTCGAGAAGAACTGCACTGAGCGCGGGTACCGCTCAGTTGAATCGTATTCGGCCAGGGCCAGAGCTTTGCCGTAGCACTCCGAGTTGACTGTCTTTCGCTTCGCCGCCTTCCGCTCATGCCCCCCCGTCATCTGAGGGTTGTACACCGGCTGCTTGCGGTAGAAGACCTGGGCGCTTTCATGTGCCCGCAATGGCTGCTTCTTGGCGTTCAGGAAGCCGGTGGCGTTGCCTTTCTCCCAGATCCATTCATACCGATAGAGCTTTGGATTGCTCGCCACCAGCATCGAGGCGAACGGTTGGGCCGCGCAAAGTACGATGGCCGCCTCGGGCTTGGCGATTCGCAGGTATTCCTGCCAGAGCGGCTCAAGCGGGATGATGGTGTCCCAGGCGCACTGGGTTGTGCCATAAGGCAGGTCGGCCAGCACCAGGTCGACGCTGGCGTCTGGCAGCTGTTTCATGACCTCCAGGCAGTCGCCGAGGTAGAGCTGATATTCACTCATCGCTTCGGCCCTCGGTAGATGTGCTGGCCCAGGAACAGCAGGGCGGGGAGGGAGAGCAGGATCATGGCGCCACCTGCTTGCGGTAGCCTGCGTCCCAAAGCAGACCGAGAATTCTGCGCTCCCGGTCGGAACCCGGACCAGTTACCCCGACCCCAGCCCATACCGACATCTCGTAAATGGCAGTCTCCCGCTCTTCCGCCGCGATCTGCTCGGGCGTGCGGATGGGACGGAAGTCAGGAGCTGTTGCAACAAGATCTATAGCCGTATCGACAGGTCCATCGGGATGTGTGCTCGTATCTCGTATCACCATCACCCATGAGGACGAGAATACAACCTCACATTTCGCCCAGCGAGAGCAGTTGCGCTCAAACCACTCGCACACCGTCCCAACCGGCGGCAGGCCTTCGCCGCTCCAGGTCTGGATCTTGATTTCTTCAGGCATGACTTGTCCTTTCTGCCACGCGGCAGAGTTGAGTTGAAGGGGGGAGGGGTTACAGGCTGTTGAGACGGGCTACTTCGTCGAGGCAGGCGTTCCAGCCGTCACGGTACGGTTTTGGGAAAAGGTTGCTTTCGTATCGGACAGGCAGCACCACCGCCACCGGCGCGGGCGGCTCGGCTTGATGGCGATAAACAGGAAATATTTCGGAGTTGCCGGGCTTCCCGTTGTCCGCAGTTGAATCAAAGTTTTCAGCTTGGCGTTGGCTGCTGTGAAGCCAGCTACCTATCTTCCCATTTCGCTTTGTAGCAAAACCCACCGGCTCGCCCTGAAGCTGGGCTTTCAGGGCGTCCAGTTCGGCGCGCAGAGCTATTACCGTGGCATCCCGGTTGTAGTCGCCCTGGGCAACCATCAAATCCAGGCGCTTGTTCTCGGCCAGCAGCCGGGTGACGTGGGCGCGGACAAAGTTGGCCCCTGCCTTGAACGCCATGAGGCCAAGTGTTCCTGGGCTAAGTTCACTGTACGGATTGCGCGAATACCAATCACTGAACGCCTTACTTATAGGCTTTACGTAGTAAACGACACGGCCTTGGCACTCCGCGCAGTTTGAGTCCTGCCCTTTGTTGGCGCAGTTTCGACACAAGACAAGGGCTTCCGGCTCCCCGCCAGCAGGCGGCATAGGATGCCAATGCGAATGGCCGTCCCAGGTTGGGCTTGACCAGCGCGGCGCGGTTGCGCAATCAACTCCAGGCTCCAACAGCTCAGGCGAGCACGGTGCGTAGCCCGCAGGCGGCACAGGCTGGGCGGCTGGTTTGTACGCACCGTGCTCGCCGCACTTGCTGTCCAGACAGTCTTGGGTTTTGGCATCCCAATATATACACACTGGGACTTGTTCGGCCTTATTGAGGTCGATTCGGTTGTAAAAATACGCCGTGCCGTCGCCAGTGGTCAGGGTACAGGTTGACATGTCCATGGCAAAACTGGCCAGATTGACCTGATCAAGTTTGTCCTGGGGCTGGGCGGCTGCATGCTCATCCATCCAGCGGAGTACGTCGGCTCCGGTTACTTTTGCTGGAGCTGGCTCCGGAAGCCCGCACAAGTGATGGTCCATCTGCTCCCGGCAATCCTGCTCGGTGTAACCGCACTCTGGGCAGTGCGGCGGCGCATCCAGTATGGCGCTTAGTTCTTTGTATGCATTGCCGGGCATCGTATACATGCAGGTAGTTCGGATGCTCTCCAGCAGCTCACGCGGCACGCTGACCATTTCGTTATTGCTCATGGTTTTCTCCGGTATTGGGCCAGACCGGGCGGTTGTCGGTATCCCCGGCGCAATCAAGCATGAACTTGCGGATTCCTTCGGCATCCAGGCCCCGAGGCAAAGTGTAAAACGGTCCCTTGAGTGCCTCTTTCATCCGGTCTATGTCGATATAGACCCTGGGATAGAGGTGGTAGGAGTAGCGCTCGATCAGCGCATCGACCCGGTTCAGGTGCGTGTTTTTCAGCTTGCCCTTGGCCATGGAGTTAATCAGCCTTTTCATGGCTTCGCTCCAATGCAGCCGGCCGGGCAGTTGCCGCAGCAGGTGTGGGGCTTCGGGGTGGGGTTGAGAGCGGGCTTGATACGCGCAATGACCTTGGCGAGTTCGGTCGGCGGATCACCGAATTGGGTGGCGGCCCAAGCCGAAATAGTCTCTTGTAGCAGCCCCTCCAGGTCAGCCACCCGCTGATCCCGGGCAGTCAGGTCGGCATGCAGGGCGTCGCGCTCGGCGGTTACACGTGCCAAGGCTTGCGCATAGATCCGGCCCGCATCAGGGTGTCCAGTGCTGATTTTAATTTCTGTAGGCATGGGGAGTCCTTGCCGGGCCATGCCCGGGCGGTTGAGGGTGATTATCGGGAAAGCTCTTTGGCCCGCTTCTTCGACCAGGCCAGCACGTCAAGCACAACGCTCTTGCTGAACATACTGCGCTGACGGTAGTAGTCGACTGCATCGCGGCTCACGCTGAAGCAAACCGACTCCTTGAACTTCAGCTTGCGCAGCTCGTCGTGGACATTCTTCTCGATGAATTCATGAGGTGTCATAGCGGCACCCATTCATTCTTGGCGTTGTAGTGGCCGCGCCATTCGCCCAGTGTGAACACCAGGGTTCCGGGTGTAGATAGCCAGGCCGTTTCGATAGGACCGCCTTTCAGTCGGAAGCTCGACTTGAAGGCTCGCAGGACGCGCTTACGAATGCGTCTGCGCGACAGGTCGTTACGCTTGATGCGTTGGGGGGGGTAGACATATCGCACCTCCAGGCGCGTGCCTGCCTCGCGGGCTGGCGTGATGAATGAAATGGGTTGATGATTTGCGCTCGACACAAACCAGACGATGACCGTGATGAGCACGAAAACCGATGCGGAAGCGTTACGCCTGATCGGCGGTGAGGTTGTGCGACTGCTCAACCTTCCAGAGGAAAGGCTCGAGGTTGAGGTGCGCCTGGGGCTCAAGCTTATTGCTGACCTTGCGCGGTGGCGTGACCTGGCCTACGGGCCGGAGCCTCGCGTTTCTGGTAAGTCTTCGTCAGCGCTGCGTTGACTGTATTGCTGCGCCTCAGCACGACATTGGCCAGGGCTGCGCGGTCCTTCTGGCTGTGGCTGGCCTGTCCGAGCAGGCCGAAGTAGCTGTTGGTGGCTATAGATGCTTCCATATCCGCCGACAAATAATGGCGCTGATTATCGGCTGAGAAACCCCATACTTTCTGGCAAGGGAAACACCACCAAATTTCCGACAGTACGGCCTGAAAGTTGACCTGATCTCGATGACCTGTGCCGCTGTCAGTTTCGCAGCAGGATGCCTTTCGCCAGTTCCATCTGTTCCATGTGACTTCTTGTCAGTCTCGTTTTGCGATGGCGTCCCATATGCCAGATTGCCTACGCTATTGATTGACTTGTCTCCGTTCAGGTGGCGGCAAATATGACCTTCTGGAACAGGCCCGATAAAGTAGATGGCGACAAGCCTGTGGATCAGGAAGGCTTTCGACTCTGGACCGCTCCACAGCTTCACCTTGAAGTAGCCCTTGCGGTCAAGATAATGCGCCTTCACGTGGTCACCGCGCCGTACTCGGCCAAGACTGCTTACTTCATAAGCCGGCCAATCAACAATTTGTCGCCATTGCTCTTCAGGCATTCTTCAACCCTTATTCGGTAATTAATATTCGTCTAACAGGGCGCACCACGCGCTCGCTGTCCTTGACGTTGAGGCCGAGCCAGCCATCTCCGAAGCCCACGCGGTAGGCGCTGTAGGCTGAGTACTGCGTACTGGTCCAGTGCCAGCGCTTGCTGAACATATCCGGAACAGTGATTTCCAGGAACTGCGCCTCACGGCGGGCCATCAGGTAGAAGTCCTTTTTCCCGTCACGCTCGAAGGCGGCACAGAACTGCGCGGCCGGGTAATTGTCGTCAGCTCCTACCAGCTCCGCAGTGTTTGCCAGTCCGTCATTCGGGCTATTAGCGCCATCGAGCTCATCGCCGTAGCCACCCCACTGGAGTTCCTTCTCGGCGTCGGCGCCAATAGGGACAATCAGGTAGTAGGGCTTGTCGCCGCCAGGGAACAGGCCACCGTTGACGCCGCCTTCACCCGGCCAGTATTCGCCGATTGCTGGGATGCCAGATGGTGCCGCGGCCGGCTTTTCGGAAGCGCTAAGCCCGGCCAGCACCTGCAGTGCAAGGGCAGCGTCCGGAGTGGTCAGCATGGTCTCGCCGTGACTTACGGTGATCATTTGCATGGGATGCTCCTGTGAGCGGAATAGGGTGCAGGCGGCCGGCGCTTCCCGGCTCGCTTCTGGTCTGATCGTCGTCCTGACGAACCCGGAATCGCCTGCAAGAGAAGGAATGAAGGGGTGAATTAGCGAATTGGAAGGCTGCGGACAGGGCGCACCACGCGCTCGCCGTCCTTGCCGTCGTCGTAGAGCCAGCCATCTTCGAAGTCCAGGTCGTAGGCGTGGTCGGCTGAGTACTGCGTGCTCAGCCAGTGGAAGCGATCCTCGCGCAGGGTCACCAGGCCATCAGCCTTGGCTGCCATAACCAGCTGGCCTTCAAGGCAGGAAGGGATATGCGCATCCAGTTCCAGTGCCTTGATAGCGATCTCGCTGCCGGCCTCAGCCAGTGCCCGAGTGTTGGCCTCGCCGTCGCTGTAGCTGTCCGCCCCGGGGATCTTCACGCCGTATTCGCCCCAGGCGCCGTTCAGCTCGTCGTCGAGCAGCACCAGGGCGCGCTCTTCACCGTTGAGCCAGTAGCGGGTAACGAAGATGCCGCCGGCGAGTGGTTGGCCGCGCTCAGGGAGTTCAGCCGCGTCGATGGTTTGCTGTGCAGCTTGGGTCATGGTGTTTCTCCAGGTGTGCGCCGCCCTCCGGAACCGGATGCGCAGCGTGGGGTAGGGTGTTTATTGGTTCTGGAATGCCTGCCATTGCAGCTGGACATCCATGTCCGCGAAGTGGGACGCGCCGGATATCCAGGGTGTGGCAATTTTCTGCTCGCGCCAAATCTTCGCAGCAAAGACTTCGCGCTTCGTTTCGTCATCAGCCGTCATCAGCCGTCTACGCCTATCGCAGGCGCCTTGGATTCCTTCGCCAAGTAACGCCTCAATCACTACCCACTTCTCGCCGCGTCTACGCAGCTCCATAGCCTTATCGATATCTTCGTCGCAGAACTTGCGCGGCATCATGTGAGCCTCCACAGATGTGAAGTTGATGTGGCTTTAGTGGCGCGGGTAGGTGAATCCATAATCGCGTTCAAGGCGCCTTAGGACTGTGTCGCTGAATCCATGCTTGGCGCAGCATGCTCGTTGGCTAAGACCTTCTGCTGCAGCCTCATGGATTTTGGTGAGGATGATTGCTTCTTCCTCTGGCTTCATCTTGTTCGGCGGCGCTTTACCGGTCCTATCTACGCTCTTGCAGGTGAATCCATATCGCTTCTGAAGGCCTCGAAGCTCGCCGCGACTAAGACCTTCCGCATCGCAGATCTCCTGGGCTGTCATGGTTTTAGCCATGCTGCGCACCCTGGATATCCGGCCTTCTTTTGCGTTCATGTTTTTCTGTGTTGAGAAGTCGGGCGGATATGTGCATGGAGGCCGGTCCTTGGTCCTCTGGAATCCTGGCAGTTCCTGAATAGTCCCTCCGACACTCAAGAACGCTTCTATATGGCTGGCCAGCTCTGCGCTTCTTGGCGCGTTCAGCTGGATCATGCTGAGTTCATGACTGATCATGGCTGCCTCACTTGATACTGATAGAGCTTTTTCCGATCTCTGTGTGAGCACCAGGAACGTCTGACCCTTCCTTGATGGCCTTAGCGATCTGCGCTTTATCCGGGATGCTGGATACAGAGGTCCTCATAAACTCGTCAGGAATAGCCTTCTCGTCATCAATCACTACGATCGGCTTGCCCTTGCCGCAGGTGATGGTGAATAGGGGGTGTGCAATCTTGGTTATCCCTGATGCTTCCATGTTCTGTCGCAGGTATTCCTTTAGGCTCTCGCGGCGATTGGTGATAACCCGTTTACGCTCTGTAAGCCTGTCGATCTGCGATTGAATCGCCTCCAGGTCGCCATCAAGGTTCAGAGTCACCATGGCGATTGCTTGGCCCTTCTCCTGAAACTCTCCCTCGATCCCCTCCATGGTGTCGCGTAGGGCTATAGCCAGATCCTCGTCGGCAGTCTCGGCCAGGACTGCCAGTTGCTTGAACTGTTCAGTAATTGTGTAGAGAGCACTCATGCTGCCTTCTCCTCATCAAAACGGGTTTTCTGCTCTTCGTACTCTCGAACAATCCTTGTGACGGCTTTCTCATCACGCCGAGCTGCGAGCTTGCGTACAGCCACGTCGTGGATCTTTTTCATCTCGTTTGCTGATTGGGCTTCCCGTAGCGATTTGATAACTGACGCGATGTAATCGAGACGCTCTTGCTTCTGGCGTTCCTCTTCCGCGGCCTTGTCTTCTGCCTGTTCGAGGAGTTGTTCATCCTTCAACTGGCTTACGTATTCCTGATCGTCAAACAGCCCAAGGAATACGTCAGCACTGAAGCCAAGCATCGACAGGGATTTTTTGATGGCGTCAGTGAGAGACTTTTTTGGCGCCTCGCCATCAGTAGTCGTGCCGTACTTCGATTTGTAGAGGTAGGGCGTGCAGCCATATTGCTCAAGCTCCCCGCGTTCGCCATCTTGTTTGAACCAGAATTGAATCTTCACGGTATGGTTCAGTTCATGGCCAAGGCTGATGCGCTTTTCACCTTCTCCGCTGAACATCTCTGCGCCTTTGTCGAAGCGCTCCTCTAGCACTTTCCAACCAAAACCGATTCCAGCAGGCCCGAACACCTCGGTCGCCTTCATGATCATCGCAGTGCCATTCAGGCTGGTGATTTGCTGGCCACCAACCTTGGCGTCTTTGGTATAGCGGGTGTCGGTCTTCTCGACCTGATCCCAGATGCGTAGGTTTTTGTTAGACACGATTACTCTCCGCGCTCCATGCGGAGCGCCGTCAGTTGAAATAAGGGAAGCCAGGTCACGCGATACGGAGGGTCGATTCACGCCCTGGCAGCCGGTGATGGTTGCGCGCTCTTACCGGCTTACGCTCCACTCAGGGTACGGTTATCTGCTAGGCAGCCCGCCGTGCTCGGGTACGTTGGTTCAGGAAGTAACGCGATCAGCAAGAGCGCTGAGCAGCATCAGGAAAGAGAAGAGGGCGAGAGGGGCGAAGCTGCCGCGCCAGATTAGGAGGCGGCGGGCGCGCTGGCGGGCGGTCATTTGACGACCCCCGCACAATGCGGAACCTGTGGAATCTCAGGCCGATGCTCGATGGCTTGGGAAAGCCCCCAGATTCCAGCACCGCAGAACAGAAGCCAAGCGGTGACGTTGATGAACTCGCGTAAGGTCATGGTTTCGGCTCCAGGCTCAGTAAGCGTTCACCCAGAATCTGGAGCGTCCTGATTCGGCCTTTGTGGGCGCCGAGTAATTCGGCGGTTTCCCGGACGCTTACGCCATCGGCGCGAAGCTTATAGGCCCGCTTGGCAAGGGCTTGTGCTCTAAGCACTGCTCCTGATCCGCTCATGGCGCCACCTGCTTGCGGTAGCCGGCGTCGTACAGGGCCTCGAAGTAGGGCACCCCACTGTTTTCTGCATCAGTGCAAATGTCCTGGATCTCGTCCTCAATTTTCTTTCGTTCTTCCGCCGCGATCTGCTCGGGCGTGCGGATTGGTCGGAAGCCTGAAACGCTCAGCCAGCCGGCTTTGTCGTCATCGTAGAAAGCGGCCCACGATTGCCCGTCTGGGCTATGACCGCAAATGGTGGTCTTCTTCCATTCGCCACCGTAATTACGTTCACACACCGTCCCAACCGGCGGCAGACCCTCACCGTTCCAGGCTACGGGCGCATTAATGATTTCTGCTCGGTAATCTTCGCTAATTCTACTGCTGTGTAAATTTACCCATCCGCTGGATTCGAAACCCACCACGCAGAAGCAATTATTGCCGTTAGACCCCAATTTTACCCAGTGCGCGAGGTGACCGTTTTTATCAGGGTGGAAACCCGTCACGCCTTCCGGCGCCTTGCTCCAATCGATATTCATGGCATCCTCGCTATCAGCATGCCGCGCCGGATCTCGATCCGCAGCGGCCGGGGTAAGTCGGTGACCAGAAAAAAGCCCCGGCGGGCCAGGGCTTCAGTCAGTTCTTTGCAGGTTCGGGCGGTGATCGTCATGCTGACCTCGACATTCTGGCCATGAACTCGTCGTGCTCGCGCTCGATGATCCGCTTGCGGCGCGCAACGTAGTGGCGGTGTTCGGCGTCGCTGATGGCGCCAAGGGAGTAGGCCATTTCGATGGCCATGGACGTTTCGGCGTGCAGGCTGTCCGAGGACTCACCCCGGGCGAAGGCCAGGAACCGGGCGTCGATCATGTCGATCGCAATCTGATGCTGGCGGCTCATGGGTACACCTTGGCGATCAGCCCCATGGATTTCATGACCATGTGCCGGGCCTCAGCCACCAACACCGCCCGGAAGTTATTCTCCGCGATGCGCTGGGCCAGCTCGAAGTTGCCGGCCAGGACCGCCAGGACCAGCTGCACCTCGAAGCACTCATGGCCGCCAGCCTGGGCCATGGTCTCGCTGGCGTTCAGCGCAAAGCCAGGTACATGCGGCTTCGTCATCGTTGCGCGCTTGTCGAAGAACGGAACCACCTTGGATTCCATCGCCAGCACCCGCTCGACCTCAGCGTCTACTAGCTCTTCGTGGTCGATCGGCTCCGGTGGCAACATGTTGTCGTGCCGGTCCTGGCAAATCTGCATCGCGGTGTTCATGGTCGCCTCCAGGGTGGCGGTTACTCGGTGGGCGGGGCGGGGAGTGGCTGCCAGTGAGTCGGCTTAGAGTCGAAAGCAACTGTTCCGCAACCGTCGTATGTTGCATAGACACCACTTGGCCACCATTCACGCCAGGCATCCAGGTAACCGACGGCCATGCTTTGGTCGCCAAGCAGGAGCAGGTAGGTACCTGCTTGTGGCGGCGGGTTATTTACAGAACTCCACTCGCTCATCTCAATCTCCAATCAGGCGATATACCCGCCAGGCATAGTGGTAACGACTTTCCGCGGTGCGTCATGCATACGGCCTTTGGCGCAGTCGTGGACGTTGGGGCGGGGCTTTGATGGCTTGCGTTTCATGGCTTAAACCTCGATAGAAGTCTTAAGATCAGAAGCAATAAATGAATTACTGAAGGAATCTGCGGACAGGGCGCACCACGCGCTCGTAGAGCTTGACGCCGTAGAAGAGCCAGCCAACTCCGAAGTCCATGTAGTAGGCGATGTCGGCTGAGTACTGCGAAGACGAGATGTAGTACCAATTAGTGGCGAATGACTCAGGCGCGTACTGCCATACATGGTGAAGTTCGCCAATCGCTGGCAAGTAGAAGTCGGCGTGCCCATCGGCGGTGTAAGCAACCGCGGCGATGGCGGCAGGATGCTTGCCCTTGCGAGCGATCAGGATTGCAGTGTTGGCGCGGCCGTCGGTGCGGCTGGTGGCTTTAGTTGATACGCCGTAGTCGCCGTATGCGTGTCGCCCAACGTCTTCGGCGGCGAAGATCACGTGACACAGACCTTCGGGGTATTGGCGAAGGCCGCCATAGATACCGCCTTGACCTGGCCAGATGTCGCCAATGGCTGGCGGCTGGATGCTCTGTTCTGCGTTCATGGGTTTTTCCTTGTCGGGTGACGGTTCAAATCCAATCGAAAGCACTCGGTGTGGCCGCTGTTTGCCGTTGGGCGCGGAGGGAGTGCTTTCTGTTGGGTTCGCAATAAAAAGCCCGGCAATCGCGCCGGGCTTTTCCCCTTACGTGACAGCCGGGCCATGAGGGCCGTGCTGCCAGATCATTTAACGCTTCATGGCTTTATCCTCCGCTCTGGTTGAACTGGTGCATCTTTTGCACTAGTTGGGATGGGTGATGCAGATGGCCGGCGCTGATTTCCGGCTTGCGTGTGAAGTGTCAGGTTCAACCAAGCCGACCAGCTTTCGCCCATCGGCGCCGCACTCGTGAGCCTGCGTCGCTGCGCATCAGCCTGCGCATTCATCTGCGTTGCCGGTTACGTCTCCGGCGCCGAGTTCCACGGCCGTCTCCATTTCCTCCCGACTTAAGTGCACCCTCGGTCAGGCGATTTGATGCAGGTGGGCGGTTATAGGCCGCAGTTTCGTCCGCATCGGGGTGTGATCTGCGCTTGTCATCGCAAGGACGCCCATTCTGTTCCGGCTCAAGGCCTCAGCTCAGCGACAAACTGAGCCCGGTATGGAGTCACCTTTCCAGATCACACTCCGATGCAGCCTCTTTCGAGGTGATCGGGTGGGTTCAAGGCAGCTTTCAACGTGACCACCCACGTTCTCAACCATCGCTGCATAAGGGCAGTTAACGTCATGCTGACGCGGCGCTGGTTGGCCTATTCAGCGGAGGCATTGGCTTCTCGTTCTTCGGCGATTTTCGAAGCTCGAGCGTCGTCATCTTCATCTTCGCCGATGAAGCTGGCACCTTCCTCCGGGCACTCGTAGAACCAGGCATACAACCCTGGGCCGCTATGCCCATTCTCCTTGCCTGGTGCGATGACGATTGTGTCGTAACACTCTGGGTCGCCGCTGGACTCGCTCATTTCAAGCAAGGCCTTGAGCTGGTAATGGTTCAAGGAAATTTCCATCGTCTTGCCCTCCAGGGCGGTTGTTTGGCTTCCGAATGCCTCCCGGGGTAGGAGAGGCATTTGTGAAACCAGATGGAGCCCTGAATCAGGCAGGGCTCTATCTCCTTGCCCTTCGGCGCTACTGGCGCGGTACGGGCCCTTCAAGTTGTTCAGCAGTCCGCGGCTCTTCCCGACTGCACTCTTGTTTCTGCACGGATCTAGGCTGCTCCGGCCGGGTCGAGGCACGATCACTGATCGCTTTTACCCGTGGGTCGAATTGAGGCTCGACCTCGCTAAACCTTTCTGTTTCCGCCGGTGTCGATCCGGCAATGGGTGATGCGGTGTCGCTAAAGAGCGTGTGGGTCTTTTCAGACCCTGCCGTGTTTGGCGGCGTTGAACAAACAATACGTTCGCGTATCGATTTAGTCAATACGTAAACGCATTGTTTTTTTAGAGGGCGAAAAAAAATCCCGCTCAAAGGCGGGATTTCTTCGTCTATTCAGCAGTTACAGAGCTACTGCCAGGCCTGTATTGCTTATAGGAAATGACCAGTAAAAACGGCACGGCCTAGGTACCATCCTTTGGTTTCTTTACTGACCTCCTCTTTTTCGAACTGTACGTTTGCTGGCTTAACGTACAGCTTGCCGCCGTGTTCTATGAGGACACCAATAATCGGTGGCCGACCATCGATGGAGGCAAGGACTGTGTTCCCTGCCTCTGCTGAAAGATCAGGATCTATGAAGACCGCGGCTCCTTCATATATTGGTTTTTCGTTCCTTGATCCTACCATCGAGTCATTTGGCATAAGAAAGGCAAAAGCCCGCGCTCCAACCATGACAGGACAAGGCAGACGGTTCTCTTCGCTGAGGTCTGACATCTTGTAATCCCCTGAAATCCAGTTCAAAGCCTGGCTCAGTGAGATTAGCGGAACACTGTATGAGTGCACAGTATTTTGTAAATTAAAGCCATCATCTATCGACTGCGTCCCAGAATCCCCATTACTTGATGGTCTTGGTCCACCTCTCCATAGCCAATCACTTGGCAGTCGCAAGGCCTTAGCGATTTTTTCAATATTCGCTTGTCGTGGGTTCTCTGATTCGCCAGAAACGATTCGATGAATCGTTGGCTGGGTAACCCCAGAACGCCTACTAAGCTCGCCCTCGCTCCAGTCCCTGGAGGCCATTTCAGCGAGTATTCGATCTCCAATATTCATGTGCCACCAATAGAAAAACGTATCAACGAAGTGTATTGCGCCTATCAATACGTTTGCGTATCATGAAGACGATACGAACACGCATTGGTGAGCGAAATGACCATTCAGAAAATGCTTGCGGATCTTGCCGAGTGGGGTTTTTCCCAGGCAGCTATCGCCAAGCAGACCGGAACAACACAGCCAACGATTCACCGCGCCAGTAAGGGCGCCGGTATCGGCTATAGCGCTGGCAAGGCTATCGAAGCTATGCATAAAGAGGCGGAAGCCTCTAGAGCGGCGGCTTAATCATGAGCGCCGATAAATTAAGCCCTGAACAGGATGCAAGGGCACGCAAGAACTACGGCCAGCTCATGCAGAAGCTTGCATCGGCCGGAAATCTTGCGGTAGCGGAAGCGGTAGGAGTCGATGAATCGACTATTAGCCGGATGAAGCCCGAGAAGTTCCAGGAGTTCGCCAAGATCCTGGCTGTGCTCGATCTGAAGATTGTCCCGAACGAAATGAAGTGCTTCGACGAGAAAGAGATCGCCGCGATTCTCCAACTCGCTCGTTCGCGGATGGTGGACATCGAAAGCGTTGAACAACTTGAGTGGGACTGACCATGGCCGCTCTTCCGTACATGCAACTCTATGTTGCCGACTACCTGGCCGACACCATGCACCTCAACACTGAGGAGCACGGCGCCTATCTGTTATTGATCTTCAACTACTGGCAGACCGGAAAGCCGATCCCGGTGTCTCGTCTAGCCCGTATTGCGCGGCTTTCAGACGAGCGATGGACGGTCGTTGAACGCTCGTTGAACGAGTTTTTCAACGAGCGTTCAGGTGAGTGGGTTCATGACCGGATTGAGCGTGATTTGCAGGCTGTCCACGCCACCCAAACACAGCGTAGCGCAGCCGGAAAGGCTTCTGCTGAGGCGCGAGCGGCACGTGCTCAGGCCAGGAAAACAAAGACTGTGAACGCGCGTTCAACGCCCGTTGAAATTCCGTTGAACGAAAACTCAACGATAAGAGATACAGATACAGATACAGATACAGAAGAAGATCAAAAGCCTGCGCGTGCTCGAAAAACAAATTCCACAAAATTCGATCCTCTCTCTGCCCGGCCAGAAAACGTCTCCGAGCAGGCCTGGGCCGATTGGTGCCAGCACCGCCGGGAAATCCACAAGCCACTGACCGCCAAGAGCTGCGAGCAGCAGGCCAAGGCACTGGAAGGGCACGTATGCCCAGATCAAGTCCTATCCAACTCAATTTCCAACGGCTGGACTGGGATATTTCCGGAAAAGACCACTGGCAACGTCCACCAGCTGCCATCCCGGCATTCTGGTTTCTCTGATCGCGATTACACCGCTGGCCTGATCCCTCGGGAGGATGGCACCTATGCCTTCTGAAAACGTTGTTGCCATTCCCGCACCGGTCTATCCGCCAGGAACTCGAATCCAGTCGGCCACCTGTGAAACCCACGGCGAGTACGAGCAGAAGGTGTACTCGGTGCTTGGGCGCGACCTTAGATCCGGTTGTCCCGAGTGCAGCCGCATTCGAGCCGAGGGTGAGGAAGCCCGCAAGCAGGCCCAGGAATCGCAGCTTCTACGCATGCGCATGGCTGAAAAGCTCGGCGCCGCCCTGATTCCCAGGCGCTTCATGGACAAGACCTTCGACCAGTACGTAGCGAAGACCGCCGAACAGCGCAAGGCTCTGAACACCTGCCGCAAGTACGCCGCCGAGTTCCAGCAGATCGCCGAGTCTGGTCGCTGCCTGTTGCTGCTGGGAAAACCCGGAACCGGTAAGACCCACCTGGCCGTGGCAATCGCCAACGAGATCATGGCGACCACTACCGCCACAGCGGTGTATCGCACGATCGGCGCTGTACTCCAGGCCATTCGCGCCACCTACGACCACACCAGCGACCAGAGTGAAAGCCAGATCCTGTCGAGCCTCATCAGCCCATCGCTGCTGATCCTGGATGAGATCGGCGTGAGCAAGGAGAAGCCTAGCGACTTCGAGTTGACCACTCTGTTCTCAATCATCAACGGCCGCTACGAAGAGCTGCGCCCCACCGTGATCGTGTCGAACCTGGACGCCAAGGCATTGCCAGCCGCTATCGGAGAGCGCTGCGCAGATCGTCTTCGGGAGGGCGGGGTGATCGTCATCCCGTTCGAGTGGGAATCGCAGCGCGGTAAGGAGGGTTTCTGATGACCGACATGATCTGCAAAAAATCCATGGCCCGTTGTCAGACACCGGGAATGTGTTCTCCACATGGAGGATGCAATACCTCTGATGCTCAGTGGTTCCAAGTTGCCAGAGACTTGGCTGCTGAGCGCGACCAGCTCAAGGCCGAGAACGAGGCGCTGCGCAAGGCAGCGGAGTGGGTAATTCAGATTCATCGGGACCCGAATCTGTCGCATGAAATCCCGAATGAAGAATGGCTGGATGATCTTGAGTCTGCCATGAGCAAGGGAGAGCAGGCATGAAGAGCTTCCTTTTCGCCAAAACCATCAGCTACTGGCAGTGGCTCACTATGTCAGCTGGGCTAGCGGCGGCGTTCTGGCTTGGCAATGGCTGGGGATTGCTTGCATGGCTTGGAATCCTGCTCATAGGCGCCGCTATCGAGGGGTTGTTCGGGTACGAAGAGGGCGGTGCCCAATTGCCCCATAAAACTTCTGAAGCCATTGATCCAGAAAGGTTAAAGGGCGGTGCTCAATGACCAACGTAATCCATAAATCACGCCACTTCTTCGCCACTGGCCATAACCGCATCCGCGACGTGTTCAAGCTGGCCTATCTGTTTGCCTTCGACCTTTCTGCTATCGGCGCCGTCGAGATTATCGTCCGCCCCGTTAAGTCCCGCCGCACCTTGGAACAGAACGCGAAGCTCTGGGCGATGTTGGGCGACATTTCCCGTCAGGCTGAATGGCCGGTCAATGGAGTGATGCAGAAGCTCGACAGCGAGGACTGGAAGGCTCTGATGACTGCCGCGGCGCGCCAAGAGATCCGCATGGCCCAGGGCATCAATGGCGGCGTGGTCATGCTCGGCGAAAGCACCAAGCGCATGACCGTAGCTGAGCTGGGCGACGTGATCGAGTGCATGTATGCCTTCGGCGCCGAGAAGGGGGTGGTTTGGAGCGAACCGAAAGGGCAGATGCCTGAGCAATGGGAGGCGGCAGCATGAAGGTTGCCATCAAGCAGCGCCGCCAAAAGGAGTGCGGCAACCCGGCATGCGGCGTGAAGTTTACTCCGGTCCAGCTGGGCCAGAAGGTTTGCGGTTGGGCCTGCGGCCTGGCCATCAAGGGCGTGAACCAGGAAAGAGCGCGGAAGGCGATCCAGCAGCGTGAGCGCCGAGAGATCAAGGCGAGCAAGGAACGCATGAAGACCCGCGGCGATCACTTCCGGGAAACGCAGACGGTGTTCAACGAGTGGATCCGCCTGCGCGATGCCGCGTTGCCGTGTGTCAGCTGTGGACGCCATCACGAAGGCCAATACCACGCCGGCCACTACCGCACTGTAGGAGCGAACCCCGAACTTCGGTTCGAGCCGCTCAACGTCCACAAGCAGTGCGCGCCATGCAACAACCACAAGTCCGGCGACATCGTTAACTACCGCATTGAGCTGGTGAAGCGGATCGGGGTTGAACTGGTCGAGTGGCTAGAAGGGCCTCATGAGCCCAAGCGCTACACCATCGAAGACTTGAAGGCCATCAAGGCCAAGTTTCGGGTGTTGATACGCGAGATGAAGAGGGCTGCCGCATGACCATCAACCCCATCCAGTTCTGGCTCTGCATCCTTTTCATCGCCTGCGGTGCTTGCTACTTGGCAATACGCGCAGTCGCCCGCCGTACTCGGTTCCTGAATGGAGAGAAGCAATGAGTGATTTCAAGGTTCGCCAAACTTTCGAGGAATGGTTTGCACAGAAGCACCTTGCTGTTACCGGGGATTATCTCTCTGACTCTGAGATGGCAAAGCTCCGCGGCGAGAAGGGCGATTACGACCATCTCCCCTACATGCACGGCTGCTGGCTGGGTTGGGCTGCGTGCGCCGGACTTAAGCCAAAGTCTAAGAATGGAGAGGCCCAATGAGCGATCGCAAAGTAACAGACGACCAGATCATTGAGGCGCTCAAGATCCACACGATGCCAAAGGCTGCCGAGCACCTGGGAATCCACATCCGCACATTGCGCAAGCGCAAGTCGGCCTTGGCGCGCAAAGGGTGGAGTCCCGAGCACGATCTAACCCACGCCGTACCGGATGGCTTTCACCTCAAGGGCGCATCGACGCTCTATAAGGATGGCGTCCAGGTCATGCAATGGGTGAAGTCGAGCATTGACCACGAACGCCAGCGCGAACTGATGATTGCAGCCTGCCAGGCCATGTCCGAAGACCTTCCGCAAATCGACCCGGTTTCAGGGCCTATTTCGACCCTCGCTAGCCTTATGGCTGTCTATCCAATCGGGGATGCCCATATCGGCATGCGGGCCTGGGGGGAAGAAACGCAGGGCGATAGCTGGGACATGACCGAGGCCGTTCGTGTCCAGTGTGGCGCTATGGCGGCCTTGGTCGATCTGGCGCCGCCCGCAGAGCTGGCGGTAATTATCAACCTGGGCGACTGGTTCCATGCTGACAACATGGAAGGCATGACATCCCGCTCTGGCCACATCATGGACCTGGACGGCCGGTACGCGAAGATGATCAGTGTGGGGATGAAGGTGATGCGCCAATGCATCGCCTCGGCACTCAAGAAGCACGCCAAGGTCCGCGTGATAAACGTTGTAGGCAACCATGACGACACAGGCGCGCTATGGATGTCCGTAGCCCTGAGCCATACCTATGAGAATGAGCCCCGGGTACAGATCGATCGCGCCCCGTCAGCCTTCCACTACATCGAGCACGGTCGCGTTCTGATCGGCACCCACCACGGGCACACCTGCAAGTCAGAACGTCTCCCCGGCGTCATGGCGGCCGACCAGGCCGAAGCGTGGGGCCGCACCAAGTATCGCTACTGGTATCTCGGCCACGTCCACCACCAGAGCGTCAAAGAGTATGCCGGAGTCACCGTCGAGTCCTTCAACACCCTGACTGCCAAGGATGCCTACGCGGCCTTTGGAGGATATCGCGCCCAGCAGAACATGAAGTGCATCGTCATGCACTCAGAATTCGGCGAGGTAGCCCGTCATACCGTAAGCCCTGACATGTTGAAAGAGGTGGCAGCATGATGAAGCTGAATAGTGCGCGTATGGCTTGGCATGACAGCCTGTATATGCCCCGTGACAGTCAGGGCGCTTGCCTGCGGGAGATCGGCTTGCTCGGCCGCATGGTCCAGCGAACCGAGCGGTCCACCAACGCTAATCATGCTGCCCACCAGGCCATCGCCGGCCGCATTCAGCAGGCGATCGACACGCTACCGCGCCACCTCAAGGCATTCGGCGATCACATGTACAGCCCTATGGCCACTGACGACGATAGGGAAGAGGCAGAAGAGGCCCTATTTAGGGTCGCTTATGCAATGGGCTCCAGGATGACGGCTAAGAAGTTCGAGAAGGCCAAGCTGGTAGCTTCTGGCGTCCTGTTTCGGTACCGCCGCATGCACCAAGGCGGCCAGAGCGAGGGGGTTGATCCTTGCCCTACTCCAGAGGCTTTCAGGGGATGGCTTTATGCAGAGCTCGGGTTGCAACTATCTTCAGAGCAGTGGAGTAGGGAATGGTCGCAGTTCATTGATCTGTGCTTCGACGCATGCAATGACTTGGACAAAGCTGCGCTCATCCCTGTGTCTCATTGCATAAAGGTGATGAAGGATGTGGCATGACGGAGAAACCCGTGCATATTCTGCGCAAAAATATAGCGCGCAAAATACATGTTGACGAAATGTCCGGCTGACAGTAGGATTTCCCCATCGTTAAAGTTTTGCCTTTGGCAAATTACACAAAGCCCGGCCTAGAGTCGGGCTTTTTGCTATTCAGAGCCCAGCCTAACCGCTGGGCTTTTTGTTTCTCGGCCCAACCACACCCATCGCGTCAAGCTGGGGAGTGCCGTTGCGGCCGACTTTATTCCCCGGAGACTCCAATGGCAGAACCAGCAAGCACCACTGCTGCCGGCGTCCTGCTTGTGAAGTACGGCGTCTTTCTCGGCGCGTTTGGTGGGGCGATCCTTTCTCTGACCTTCTTGCAGGGCCTGACCCGTAAGCAAGCAGTCTGCGCATTCTTCACTGGGTTCGCCTCGGCAATCTTCTGTACGCCTCTGGCCATCAGCTTCTTCAAGCTCGAGCCTGGTGGCGAAACCCAATATGGCGTTGCCTTCCTGATCGGCCTGCTGGCCATGAACATCATTCCAGGCCTAAGAGCCTTGGCGAGGAAGTTTGGCGCCACAGGAGCGGTCTGATGAACAGCATTCTCGTTTCAGCCATGACCGCCGCTGACGCCTTCCTGTGTGTCCTCGTGGTGATTGCTGCATGTGATTACTTGCGCAAGGTGCGCCCGATCGATGAGCCGCTTTTGAGTACGGCGTTCTATCTCGTGGCTATCGGTGCATTCGGCGCCTTCGTTACGGCGCTCCAGGGCCAATGGGTGAACCCCTTCGGCGTAATGCTGCATGGCGGCGTCGTCCTGTATGCCTGGACGCGTCGCAGCCAATTGATTAAGTGAAAAAAAATCAAAGGAATTCAATATGGCTTTAGGTGGAAAGCGCGAAGGTGCTGGCCGTCCTAAGGGTCAGCGCAACAAGATCACTGCGGACATTAAGGTAATCGCCCAGGCATTTGGTGAAGAGGCTGTAAATGCTTTGGTTGAGATCATGCGTGATGGCGATGCCCCACATGCGGCCAGAGTGGCAGCAACGAAAGAGATTCTTGACCGAGGTTATGGCAAGTCCAAGCAGGAGCTTGAATTGGCAGGACCAGGTGGTGGCCCAATCCAGACTGTCACCGCAGATTTACGGAACTTAACCGATGAGCAACTTGAGCAGCTTGAGCATATCGCCGCAGCTGCTCGACCTGACGTCGATCAAAAATGAGCGAGCGCGCCGGGGTCTTCTCCAGTTCACGTTAAGGACGAAGCCTGACTTTGTTGAGGGATGGTTCAACCGCGAAGTAGCGGCGGCTCTTCAGCAGTTTTACTACGACGTCGAGCGCGGCTTGCAACCCAGGCTGATGATCTTTGCCCCGCCACGTAGCGGCAAGTCTGAATTGTTCAGTCGCCGCTTCCCCGCCTGGGCGCTCGGCAAGAACCCAGATTTGCAGATGATCGCTTGTTCGTATGCCTCGGACCTAGCGAGCCGGATGAGCCGTGATGTGCAGCGCATCATTGATGATGACGCATACCACAGCATTTTCCCGGACACCTGCCTGAATGGTAAGCGCGTAGTGACCGTAACCGGTACCGCGCTGCGTAACAGCGAGATTTTTGAGATTGTTGGTCACTCCGGTGCGTACCGTAGTGCGGGTGTTGGCGCGGGCATCACCGGCATGGGCGCCGACATCGGCATCATCGATGACCCGGTCAAGGACGCCAAGGAGGCGAATAGCGAGACGGTCAGGGCCGCCATTTGGGACTGGTACACAACCACGTTCTACACGCGACTGTCGCCCAAGAGCGGGATTCTGCTCGGCATGACCCGCTGGCACTCCGACGACCTAGCCGGGCGGCTGCTGGAGCAAATGGAGAACGGTGAGGGCGACAACTGGAAGGTTGTGAGCTTCCCAGCCATCGCCGAAGAGGATGAGGTCTACCGGAAGGCTGGCGAGGCGCTGCACCCTGAGCGGTACCCTCTGGAGCGTCTAGCTAAGATCAAACAGGCCATTGGCTCGCATGCCTGGAACGCGCTCTACCAGCAGCGGCCCACCACCAAGGGCGGCGGCCTAATCCACTCGGCCTGGTTCATTCGCTACCGCACGCTGCCACGCATCGAGTACCGCGTAATTTACGCAGACACCGCGCAGAAGACCGGCGAGCGCAATGATTACACTGTGTTCCAGTGCTGGGGGTTTGGGGAGGATCGCCGGATATATCTGATCGACCAGCTGCGCGGAAAGTGGGAAGCACCGGACCTGCGCAAGCGCGCCACCGAATTCTGGAACAAGCACGCCGCCCAACTGGACGTTGGCTATCTTCGCTCGTTCATGGTGGAAGACAAGGCCAGCGGAACCGGCCTCATCCAAGATATTCGCAGCCTGGGCGGTATCCCGATCTCGGGCATCGAGCGGACCAAGGACAAGCTCACCAGGGTTATGGATGTGCTGGGTTACATCGAGTCCAGTAACGTCTGCATCCCCGAAGGCGCCCCGTTCACATCCGACTTCATCACCGAGTGCGAGGCTTTCACGGCTGACGACAGCCACCTCCACGACGACCAAATAGACCCAATGTGCGATGCAATCAACGACATGCTTGGTAGCCAAAGCAGCCTTGCCGTGTGGGGAAGACTATGAGCAAGCGGCACCAACTCAATGCCAGGGCTGCCAAGGTCAATCAGCAGACTGACGTGGCGCGCAAGTCGTTCATGACCGGCGATAGCTTCCAAAACTTCACCGCTCGTGTAGGGCTTGGCACCGCCAACCAGAACAGCGGCAGTAGCTACGGGTTTACCTTCGTCAGCCGAAACCGCATCCAGATGGAAGCGGTGTATCGGTCCAGCTGGCTTGCTGGTCGTGCTGTTGACTGTCGCGCCAAGGATATGACCCGCGAGGGCATCGAGTTCAACTCGGTGATGCCTCCAGAGGAAAAGGACAAGCTGTCCCGCGCCTTCGAGCGTCTCCAGATCTGGAAGGGCTTGTGCGACAACGAGAAGTGGTCACGTCTTTATGGCGGCTCCATCGCCGTGATGCTGATCGATGGGCAGCGTCCGGAAACTGAGTTGCGCCTAGATACGATCGGCCCTGGTCAGTTCAAAGGGTTGTTGGTGCTGGACCGCTGGCTGGTTCAGCCATCGCTCGAGAATCTGGTTACCGAATACGGTCCGAACCTCGGAAAACCGAAGTTCTACACCGTGGTTGCTGATGCCCAGGCGCTGATAAACCAGAAGATTCACTACTCTCGGGTGATTCGCCGTGAAGGTGTCGAGTTGCCGTACTGGCAGCGCATTGCTGAAAACGGTTGGGGGCAGTCAGTGCTTGAGCGCTTGTGGGATCGCCTGATCGCGTTCGACAGTGTTACGTCTGGGACTGCCCAGCTCGTCTACAAGGCTCATTTGCGGACATACAAGGTTGAAAAACTCCGTGATCTGATCGCCCTCGGCGGTAAGTCTCTTGAGGCTCTGCTCAAGAACATCGACATGATTCGCCAGTTCCAGAGCAATGAGGGGCTGACCCTCATGGACGCCTCTGACACGTTCGAAACGCATCAATACAGCTTTAGTGGCTTGTCCGACGTGATCGACAAGTTCGGCGAGCAGGTGTGCGGGGCTGTTGAAACCCCTGACGTCATTCTCTTCGGCCAGTCTCCTGGTGGGATAGGTAATGACGATGACAGCGTGCGCATCTACTACGACGGCATCAAGGCTGATCAGGATTCGGCCCTGCGGCCTGGTGTGACCACACTGTGCGACGTCATCGCCCGTTCTGAGCTTGGCAAGCCGTTGCCGGAAGGGTTTGCGTTCGACTTCGTGCCGCTGTGGCAGCTCAGCGATACCGAGAAGGCCGATGTCGGCGCCAAGGACACTGCATCTGTGGTGCAGGCATTCGATTCCGGGATTGTCGACCGCGGCACCGCTCTCAAAGAGCTGCGCCAGTCCAGCAATACCACGGGGCTCTGGTCGAACATTACAGACGAAGAAATCACAGAGGCCGAAAACGAGCCGCCTCCAGTCCCTGGCGAAAAGGATCTGATCGATGCGCCTGAAAACCCGGGACAAAAAGCGAAGCCGGAATCCGGTCAGGACGAATAGGGCCGAGAGGCAATACCAATCGGCCCTTTCCCAGGTTGCACGCCAGGTGGGAAGCATCATCAACGGCTTCCCGCCAGGCGACCCATCAGTCGATCCAACCATCTCTCACATGCTGAGCCGATATGCGGATCTGCTGAGCGACTGGGCCGTGTCCACGGCGAGCAAGATGCTCGTAGAGGTCAACCAGCAGGACCGCAAGGCATGGGCAACGCTCACTGAACAGATGTCCCAGGCTTTGCGGCAGGAGATCCGCACAGCGCCCACTGGGCAGGCCATGCAGGGTCTGCTGGCTGAGCAGGTCACGCTGATCAAGAGCATCCCCCTCGATGCGGCCAAACGCGTGCACGAACTGACGCTGCAAGGCATCGAGGATGGCACCCGGGCAAACGAGATCGCGAAGGAAATCATGCGCTCCGGCGAGGTAGCTGAGAGTAGAGCCAAGCTGATTGCCCGCACCGAGGTATCCCGCACTGCCGCCACACTGACCGAGGCACGCGCCAAGGCTGTTGGCAGTGAGGGCTACATCTGGCGGACCTCTGGCGACAGCGATGTTCGCCACTCGCACAAAGAAATGAACGGAAAGTTCGTGCGCTGGGATTCGCCTCCGACGCTAGACAAGCTCACAGGTCACGCAGGCTGCCTGCCGAACTGCCGCTGCTATCCAGAACCAGTCATTCCCGAGTAACCCAAACATGAAAGTGAGAACCCAGGACGAGGCCGGGCGATGGTTCGCGCCTGAGCGTTTGAGCGCCAGGCAGAGCATGACGCCTGAAGGATTCCTGCTCTGTGAGGCAGTCCCCATCGCCCGTACCGGTACGCTTGTTTACGACGAAAGCGAACTGGTCAACGAGGATGGCCCGTTGATCCAGGGTGGCGGCGGTGGACTGGTGACCATTGAGCGCAACCCAGATCAGGTGTTCCGCGCCGAGACGATCGCCAGCTTCGAGGGGAAGCCGGTGACCATGGCTCATCCTGATGATTTTGTAACCCCGGCCAACTGGCGTGAGCTTTCGATGGGGATCACCCAGAACGTGCGTCAAGGCGATGGGGTTGAAAGCGATTTGATGCTGGCCGACCTGCTGATCACGGATGCAACCGCCATCGAAGAGGTACGCAGCGGTTTGCGTCAGGTGTCCTGCGGCTATGACGCCGAATACGAACAGCTGGCAGTCGGTCGCGGCCGCCAGACAAACATCGTGGGTAACCACGTAGCCCTGGTAGAGCGCGGCCGCTGTGGCCCGCGATGTGCAATTGGAGATTCAGAAGTGGCCAAGACGACAGACGCAAAGCCGCAAAAGCGCACCTGGATGGATCGTGTTCGCACGGCTTTCCGGGCCAAAGATGAAGCAGCACTCGAAGAGGCTCTGGAGGAATCCAAGACCGAAGACGAGGACATGAAAGAAGAAGGCAAAGAGAATGCCAAGACTGGTGACTCTGCGACTCTTGATTCGATCCTCAAAGCGGTTACGGCCCTCGGTGCACGAGTCGGCGACATGGAGGCCGAGGTGAAGAAGATCACCGAGGATGAAGATCCTGACGACGACAAATCGAAGACCGAGGATGACGTCCTAGAGGCTGAAGAAGCAGCGAGAAATCCAGAAGCATCTGGCAAGACCTACACGGGTGATGCCGAGATCATGACTGATCTCCGCTCCCGCGCCGAGATCCTCGTCCCGGGAATCAGCTTCCAGACCCGTGATGCCAAGACCAAGACCGCCGATCACGTGTGCAGCTGCCAACGCCAGGCGCTGACCAAGGCCATGCAAACTGGTGATGGTAAAGCATTGGTAGAGCCCTTCCTGACCGGTCGCGACCTGTCGAAGATGACCGCTGACCAAGTGTCCGCAGCATTCATCGGCGTCACTGAGTTCGCCAAGATGCAGAACAACGCATCTGGCGCTCGCAACTCCATCACCACCAAAGACTTTGGCCGCCCTCCGTTGAGCGTTGCCGAGATCAACCAACGTAACCGTGAATTTTGGAACGGCTCGGGCCGTAACTGAGGACTATTCCCATGGCTAACGCTTTTCTCTATCGCATGCCTGCGGGCATTCCTGGTGACGTTACCCGCGCCAGTCAATCCACTATCGAGCCGGTATTTCTGGATTCGACTCTGCCGTTCGCAGGCTATGGCCTGTTCGGCAAGATCGCATCTGGCAAGTTCGTCCCGTTCGGTGCAAGCGACGTTGACGGTGCCGAATACGGTCTGTTCGCGCGCCCGTATCCGATCACTGGCGGATCGGGCTCCGATCCACTCGGCACGGCTACCCCTCCAACCAAGGGCGTGGCTGACGTCCTGCGCCGCGGCTACATGACCGTGAAGCTCAACGCCGGTACTGCTTCGAAAGACAGCCAGGTCTACGTGCGCGTTGCTGCAGCTGCTGCTGGCAAGCCAATTGGCGGCATCGAAGCCGCTGCTGACAGTACCAACACCGTCGCCATTACTCGGGCGTCTTTCATGGGCGCGGCGGATGCCTCTGGCAACGTCGAAATCGCTTACAACATCTAAGGGGAACGCTCGATGAGCAATTTGATTCTGCCGCGCTCCATCAAGCGCGCCCACACCCGCGACAGCATGATGACGTTCGATGCTCAAACCATCGACTCCACTGGCGTATTCCTGATCGGTGAGCTGGAGCGTCTCGACCAGAACCTGCATGGCCCCCTAGCCTCGGTTACGTGGTCACGCGACATCATGCTGCGTGAAGACGTGAGCATCGCCGACGAACTGTCCAGCTTCACCAACAGCACCTTTGCCGCGGTAGGCGGCACTAGCCCGAACGGCAAGGCCTGGATCGGTAAAGAGTCGAGCGCGATTGCCAGCCTGGCGCTGGATATCGGCAAGACCGCCAAGCCCCTGAGCCTCTGGGGCATGGAACTGTCCTGGACGCTGCCTGAGCTGGCATCTGCACAACAACTCGGCCGCCCGGTAGACAGCCAGAAGTTCTCTGGCATGCAGCTCAAGCACAACATGGACATCGATGAGCAGGTTTACATCGGCGATACCGAGCTGGGCGAAACCGGTCTGGTGAACTCCAGTGTTGTTACCAACGTCAGCAACGCCATCACCGGCAACTGGACTACTGCAACGCCTGACCAGATCCTGGCCGACGTCAACGACCTGCTCAACAGCGTATGGGCAGCGTCTGCCTTCGCAATCTGCCCAAGCGAGTTGCGTCTGGACCCGGTCAGCTACAGCAAGCTGGTCAGCCGCATCGTGTCGACCGCCGGCAACATCTCGATTCTCGAGTACCTGAAGGTCAACAGCCTGTCGAACTCCATCAATGGCCGGCCGCTGAATATCCAGCCTCTGAAGTGGCTGACTAGCCGCGGAACTTCGAACACCAACCGCATGATGGCGTACACCAACGAGAAGGACCGCGTGCGGTTCCCTCTGGTGCCTCTGCAGCGTACCCCGCTGGAATATCGCGGCATCCGTCAAATCACCACCTACTACGGTCGCCTGGGCGTCGTGGAAGTGGTCTATCCAGAAACTGTCGGCTACCGCGACGGCATTTGAGGGCTTAAACATGGCAACACGTAATGTTCTCAAGCCCTTCAAGCTGAACACGACTGATGGTGTTATCGATTTCGAGGCAGGCACACAGGAAATCGATGATGAGTTAGTTGATCATTGGTTCGTCAAAGCCCACCTCGAGCAACTGAAAGACGCAACGAATAGCGAAAGCGAAGACGATGAGAAAAAGCGCCTCATCGCTGAGTTGGCCGCCAAAGGTATTAACGTTGGTGGAAACATCAAGCTGGAAACTCTTCGCGACCGGGTGGCTAAGGCCAATACCACAGCCTAAGCAAGGAACTACCCATGGATTCCTCCCAGTTCCGACAGGACTTCCCTGAATTCGCCGACACCACCATCTACAAGGATTCAGCCATAAACCTATGGCTGGCCTTGGGCGAGAAGACGCTCGCGCCAGATCGCTGGTGTGACTACTTGGACCTTGGTCTTGAGTTGTTCATAGCTCACAACCTGTCGCTTGCGGCAGGACGCGAGTTGGCGGCGGCTGTAGGTGGAACCCCTGGGCAGGTGAAGGGACCATTAACCTCAAAGTCCGTGGACAAGGTTAGCGCGGGCTACGATACGGGCGCTGTGGCGCTTCAGGATGGCGGGTTCTACAACCTGACCACCTACGGCATCCAGTTCCTGCAACTAGCCCGTATGGTCGGCACTGGGGGTATTCAACTGTGAGCATGAAGATCACCAAGGACGCCGTATCAAAAGTTCTGGCGTCTATCCAGGATCTGGCTAACAAGCAGGTCCTGGTGGGAATCCCGGCATCTAAGACAGAGCGCAAGGAAGGCGATGAAGAGCCGATCAACAACGCGCAGCTTGGCTACATCCATGAATACGGCTCGCCAAAGGCCAACATTCCGGCGCGCCCATTCCTGAATCCAGGCGTTAATCGGTCGCAGGAAAGCATCAACAACCATCTGCAAAAGGCGGCGAAAGCAGCCATGGATGGGAATTCCGAAAAGGTTGATGTCGAGCTGAATGCTACTGGGCTGATTGCGCAGGCCGGGGCCAGGAACGAGATCACTAATGGCGATCTTGCTCCTTTGGCGGAAAGCACCCTGGCGGCCAGGCGTCGGCGAGGCAGGAGCGGTGTAAAACCGCTGATCGATACCGGTCAGTTGCGTAACGCTATCACCTACGTGATCCGCGAGAAGGATTGAATCCATGGCCCAGCTTGATGTTTCGGAAATCTTGCTAGACCCGGATTTCATGGATCTCGGATTGATCTGTACTCGCTCGGTGCAAACCGTTGGCGATAACGGGCGCACCACTATCTCGGACGCCGACATAACATTTGCCGGCGTGGTCACAAGCGACAAGGGCGACATTCTGGAGCGTCTGGCGGGTGGCGAGCGCAAGAAGGGCTCGATCACCATCCATACCATCTTCAAGTTGACAGCCGGCGAAGGCGACACCACTGCCGACATCGTCACCTGGCAGGGCAAGCGCTACACCGTCTCCAACATCAATGACTACAAGCACTTCGGGCGCGGTTTCGTCTGCGCCACCTGCGATCTACTTCCTTTGAAGGGGTAACCCATGGCGAATACCTCAGCAACCGGCGGATATCTAGCGCCGGCGGGGTCGCCTGCGCCATCGGAAGACGATCAGCTTGAGGATATCTTGCAGGCAATGGTGGTCGGCATAAGCGGGCTGCCCGGGCCAATGGTTCGTCCGCGATGGCAACCAAACCCTCCAAAGCAGCCTGAGCCAAACATCAACTGGTGCGCTGTTGGAGTTCATGAAACAAAAACCGTAGCCAATCCAGCCATTAGCCATGTCGGTGCTGGAGATGGCAGCGATGAATACCAGATGCATGAAGAGTTGAGCGTGCTGTGCACGTTCTACGGTCCACAGGCCCAGGCATATGCCTCGATCCTCCGTGACGGCATCTTCATCCCTCAAAACAGCGAGGCAATCAAATCCTCGCGCATGGCTTTCGTAGGTGCATCAGATATTCGCCCGGTTCCCGAGTTAGTGAACCAGCAATGGGTGCGCCGCTACGACCTTTTTATTCAGATGCGCCGCCAAGTGGTACGCGTCTATCCAGTGCTCAACATCCTGTCGGCCGAACCAACGATCGTCGACTGATTTCACCCCGGAGAAAGCAATGCAGACTCTTGCCATTTCGGACGTCGTGAACGTCCAAATCGTCATGTCTCCGAAGGCAGCTGCCGTGCGCGATTTTGGCGCTCTGCTGGTCCTCGGTTCGTCGCCCGTTATCGATGTGAATGAGGGCTTGCGCCAATACTCAAGCACTGATGGCATCGTCAGCGACTTTGGAACATCAGCGCCTGAGTACCTAGCAGGAAACCTGTTCTTCAGCCAATCGCCGCAGCCGGCAATCATGTACATCGGGCGCTGGGCCAAGACTGCTACATCGGCGATCCTCAAGGGCGCTGTGCTTTCAACTGCCCAGCAGGACATTTCCAACTTCACGGCGGTGACTGCTGGCGGCATGAAGATCACTATCGACGGAACGCTGAAGACGCTCAGCGCGATTGATCTTTCAGCGGTTACCAATCTGAACGGCGTTGCTTCAGCTATTACTACCAAGCTCGCCTCCTCTGGCACCTGCGTATGGAATTCTACCCAAAGCCGTTTCGAGGTCACGAGTGCCACCACCGGCGTAACTTCGACCATCACCTATGCCGAGGCGCCATCCAGTGGCGTTGATGTATCGGCTTTGCTTGGCCTACAGACTGGTCAAGCCTCTGCGCCGGTTAATGGTGTGGCAGCCGAGCCTCTGGTCGACGCTGTGGCCCGATTGGCCGGCATGTCGAACGACTGGTATGGACTGCTCGTGGCTGATTCCGCGCTGGCCGAAGCTGATGTGCTGGCAACTGCGGCATTCATTGAGGGAACCGGACAAAGCAGGATCTTTGGCTACACCACGCAGAACTCGCTTGCACTTGACCCAACCAGTACCACTGACATCGCCAGCAAGCTGAAGGCAGCCAACTACAAGCGCACCTTTACCCAGTTCTCCAGCGCTACCCCGTATGCCGCTGCGTCGATGTTTGGCCGGGCATTCACGGTGAATTTCCAGGGCAACAACACAACCATCACCCTGAAGTTCAAGCAGGAGCCTGGCATTACTGCCGAAAGCCTGACTGAGGGGCAAGCCGCTGCGTTGAAGGCGAAGAACTGCAACGTGTTCGTCAACTACAACAATGACACCGCGATCATCCAGGAAGGAGTGATGTGCAACGGGTACTTCTTCGATGAGGTACATGGCCTTGACTGGTTGCAGAATGATCTGCAAACCGCCGTATACAACCTTTTGTATACCACTCCAACCAAAACACCGCAGACCGATCCTGGAACTAACAGAATAGTAACCACCATTGATGGGCGTTGCGAACAAGCCGTAGACAACGGCCTGTCTGCTCCAGGGATTTGGAATGGTCCTGATATTGGCGCAATCACCAGCGGGCAGCTTCTTACTAAAGGCTATTACGTCTATGCAGCTCCTATTGCCACTCAGTCGCAGGCAGATCGTGAGGCTCGTAAAGCACCAGTCATCCAGGTGGCAATCAAGTTGGCCGGAGCAGTCCATTTCGCCGACGTCATTGTTAACGTTAACCGCTGATCGGAGTTGATCTCTTATGGCTACTTATAGCTTTCTTGATGTAAGCGCGACTCTGGTTGGTGCTGGCGCGGTTATTGATCTTGGTGCTGGATCGGCAAACGCCGAAGAAGGCATTACTACGGCCATGGTCGACGACAAAAACACCATGCTGATTGGTGCTGACGGCGAAGGGATGCATTCGTTGCATGCCGGCAAGTCCGGCACGGTGACGGTACGACTACTAAAGACATCCCCGCAGAACGCCAAGCTGATGGCGCTGTACGGGGCACAAAGCATCAGTTCGTCGCTCTGGGGGCAGAACGTCATCACCATCACCAACAGCGCTAGCGGTGACGCAATTGGCTGCCGAAGCTGTGCGTTCAAAAAGATTCCCGATCTGAACTACAAGAAGGATGGCGATATTGTTGAGTGGGTTTTCGACTCCATCAAAATTGATGCAATCCTGGGTACCTACTGATGAGCGACTTTGAGCTTGGTTCCGACACCTACCGCATCGGCAAGCTGAATGCCTTTCAGCAGTTCCATCTGTCGCGGAAAGTGGCGCCGGTCATTCCGACGCTTATTCCGGTATTTCTGAAGCTTCAAGCGTCGGCTAAAGCCACGCCTGCTGAGAGTGCTTCGAATTCTGCTTTGGCGCCATTGAGCGGTGATCTCGGCGCACTGGCTGAGATGCTTCAGCCCTTTGCCGACGGCATCGCCGGTATGCCAGACGAGACGGCCGAGTTCATCCTGTCGACCTGCTTGGGCGTCGTGCAGCGCAAGCAAGGGACTGCCTGGTTCCCTGTCTGGAGTTCAAGCCAAAACACATGCATGTTCGACGATCTCGACCTGGGCGTCATGATGAAACTGGCTGTCCGAGTGATCACCGAGTCGCTCGGCCCTTTCTTACGCGGGATGCTTACCGGCCAGAGCACTCCAAAGGGCTGACGGTCGAACTCGCCAAGATGCCGAACGGGGAAGACTGGCTCCTGATTCCCGTACACGAAGGCATGTGCCGGTACGAGTCCCTGATTGATGGGACTTTAGATCTTTCCGACATCGCAAAAATGAATGATTCGCTGCTGGTCCGAGCCGAAAATAAGGAGCGGATGCGTAGAGCCCTGGAGGATTAAATGGCCGATCAAGAAGTCATCAAGGAGTTCTTGGTTGGCCTGGGCTTCAAGGTTGACCAGAAGGGAGCGAAGGATTTCACGCAGGGTATCGACACTGCCACCAAGAGCGTGGTCAAGCTGGTAACGGTGATCGCCGGCGCATCGCTGACGGTCGCCGCCGGTGTTTCGGCGTTCGCCTCCAATCTGGAGGGGCTGTATTTCGCGTCGCAGCGTGTGGGTGCCTCCGCTGAAAGCCTGAAATCCGCTGAATATGCCGCCCGTGATTTGGGCGCTTCGGCGGATGAGGCGCGCGGCTCGATCGAGGGTATTGCGAAGTTTCTGCGTAATGTTCCTGGTGGCGAAGGGTTCTTGCAAAACCTAGGAGTCCAGACGCGGGATGCTAATGGCAATCTACGCGATACAACTGACATGCTGGTCGACATTGGCCATAAATTGAAGGCGATGCCGTGGTACCAGGCAAATCTATACGCGAATGAGCTTGGCATCGATGAGCGCATGCTGCGCGCCATCCAGGACGACAAGTTCGGCGCCAAGCTCGAGCAGAACCGGAAGAAGCTCAAGGACAGTGGCCTGGATCAGGCCACCAAGGACGCCCATGCGTTCATGGAGACGCTGCGCGAAGTTGGTCTGCAGTTCGAGACTTTCTCGGTTCTGGTGCAATCAGCATTTATGCGCAAACTGGGTCCTGATTTGCAGCGGTTCGCAATCTGGTTCGAGCAGAACGGACCAATGATCGCGGACAGAGTCGCTGACATCACCGTGAAGCTGGTCGACATGGTGGAGAAGGCCGGTCCGTACCTTCAGAAGATCTGGGAATTCTTCGTCAAACTCGACGATGCTACCGATGGCTGGAGCACGAAGATTATTGCGCTGTTGTGGGTGCTGAATGCCCTTGGCGCGTTATCGCTGATCAGTGGCATTGCGCGCTTGGCAGGGGCTTTCTTGCGACTTGGAACAGCGATAACCGGTGCAGGGGCTGCTGCTGCCGGCGCAACTGCTTTGTCTACCCTAGCAGTCGGACTTGGATCTGCCCTTTACTCGTCATCCCTGAATGACGGGGAAGACGAGATCGTCAAAAAGATCAGGGAGAGCCAAGGGCTTTCGGCTGAGGAAGGCCAGACACCTGATCAAGCAAACAACGAAAAATCAGTCGTAGAAGCATGGAATAAACTTCAAGGAACCGATAAGGACAAGTCGAACTTCGTTCAAGATTTCTTTGTGGCTCAAGGATGGACAAAAGACCAAGCCGCAGGTATCACCGCGAATCTTGCGGCAGAAAGCGGTTTCAACCCCAAAGCTATGGGTGACGGGGGCAGAGCCAGGGGGATTGGGCAATGGCATCCTGATCGTCAGAGCGAGTTCGAAAAATGGGCGGGATTCAATATCAGGGATGCTCGTGCTGACCTGATGAAGCAATTGGAGTTTGCTCAATACGAGCTGACAGAGGGGCTTGAAAAGCCAGCAGGTGATCAGATTCGTGCAACCACTGGTGCCAGCGCTGCCGGCGCCGCGGCGTCCAAGAAGTGGCTGCGCCCAGGCATTGATCAAGAGGCCAGAGATAGGGAGGCAAGGGTGCGCGCTGCAATGGCCTATCAGCTCGCCAATGCCGGTGCAGCGAAGCCACTTCAATCGCTGCCACAGCCCGAGCTATCCCCGGAAGTCGCTGAGGCACTTGCAAAGGCCCAAGCCAATGCTGGGCGTACAGCTGAGCAGATGATACGGGCCAGTCAAAACGCAGCTTCGCCCGAGGTGTCAATGTCCAGTTACAACACTTCAAGGGCTGCCCCTGCGGCCGGGACGACCCCGCCTCCAGTTGAATTTAGCCAAACAACCAATATCAACATTCATGGCGCAACTGACCCGAACGCCACAGCAACGGCGGTAAGTGGTGCACAGATCAGGGTGAACCAGGAAATAACCCGCAACATGAACTCGGCGGTGAACTGATATGCCAAATTTTGCCGGCTTCATCACCATCGACCCGAAGCGCTCCATCGGTAGCATCGTCGCTCATGTGACTATGGAAGAGGTTGCTACCGATGAGTTGCAGATTACGGAACACCCGGTTGAGCTTGGTGCCAACATCACTGATCACGCCTTCAAGAAGCCTGCAGATCTGATTATTCGGTGTGGATGGAGCAATGCCAGCCTGGCTGGAGTGATCGGCAGCGTGAAGGGGCTAATAACTGCACTACAAGGCGGTGATGCATTCGGCTCTGATTACGTATCGGGAATCTATAACCAGCTACTTGCGCTGCAGGAGTCACGGATTCCTTTCGACGTGTCCACCGGGAAGCGCCTCTACACCAACATGTTGATGCGCAGCCTTGGCGTTACCACAGATGAGAAAAGCGAATATGCGCTGATGGTGACTGCTGTTTTCAAGCAGGTTCTCATCGTCCAGACCCGAGCAACTACCTTGCCACCCAGGGATGACCAGGCACAGCCACAGTCAACGGCAGAAACATCCGATGCAGGGGTAAAGCAGGTAGTGGTCGGAACTCCTGCTCCAGGCGGATGGCAGCCCCCAAACGGATAGCCTTATGGCGAACTTTGAAATCCCACTGAGCCCAAATCCTCAGACCTTCACCATTTCGCTTTCCGGTATCGATTATCGGCTAACCGTGCAGTGGCGGAATGCTGAAGGCGCTGGCTGGGTCGTCGATATAGCTGATACCAGCGGCAATCCAATCATTCAAGGCATCCCCCTGGTGACTGGGGTGAACCTGCTGGAGCAGTACGCATACCTTGGATTTACGGGCGTGCTCTGGGTTCAGACAACGGCCGATCCTGATGCGGTGCCGACCTTCGACAATCTTGGTGTCGGCTCACACCTTTATTGGTATACGGCCTAGCTGGAAGTAATAAGCCTGAAATCGTCAGGGTTACAGCGGGGGCACCAATCACAGCCGCGCTTTACACATACTGATCGGAATTGATCCTTCATTGATGCTGGGTGTTCATGACTTATGGACCATCCGGTGTACTGCGTCACAAAGGCGCAAGGGATAACGGCTTGTTCATTTTTTGCTAGGCCGGTGATCTTTATGTAACTACCCGCAATTCCGGGTGTTAACTGTGAAGGATATAGGACATTGCAATGGGCTCTATGATCTTGAACCTGAAATGACTTTAGGCAGCATTCGATAACGCTAAGAATCCCGCCAGACGAGTGAACTAGCCTCCCTCGGACGATGAAAAATGTGCCTTTGAGCGAGCCAATGAGGCTGGCGATAGTTGCGGCGCGTGCAAGTTGCTCTTCCGTGTTGGAGAAGCCGGCAGCGTGATGCGTAGTCTTCCCTTGTTTCGATTCTTCGTAGAACGAAGCATTGCGTGCGATGGCGACAGCCATTGGGTAGCTGGGAGATCGTGATGTCTGGAAGACGATCAAAAATACATGGTTCATTGACTCTGACAGAAGGTCGCCGTTACCAGGGGGCTTGGCAATATCAGTTTTGTTCTCAGGTTCCATTTTTTAAGTTCGCCCGTCCCGTGGAGTGACCAATGAGCGTACCTCAATACCTGCGTCAAATCAGCCTTAAGGTGGGAGACGTCACTGACGCTCTTGACCTTTCAGATATGCGCATTCGGTTTGCTGTCCGGCGTGGCGATTTCAGAACGCCAAACACTGCCGACATCCGCGTCTACAACCTGAGTGATGACACAATTAAACGTGTTCAAAAGGAATTTGAGCGCGTTGTCTTGCAGGCAGGCTATGCGGGGAATTACGGCACCATTTTCGACGGCACAATCAAACAGGTCAGGCGCGGGCGTGAGAGCCAGACCGACACCTATATCGACATCACCGCTGCCGACGGAGACAGCGCCTACAACTTTGCTGTCATGAATGTAACTTTGGCGGCCGGATCTACTGCGAATGACCATCTTCAGCAAGTACTGAGTTCGATGGCATCTCGCGGCATAACGATGGGAGAGGCGCCGGAGCTGTCGTCCAACAAGCTGCCGCGCGGGAAGGTGTTCTATGGGATGACCCGAGACTTCCTCGATATCCTCGGGAAGACACAGGATGTGAGCTGGAGCATTCAAGACGGCAAGCTGACGCTGATACCGAACAATGCCTATTTGCCAGGTGAAGCTGTGGTGGTTACTTCCGCTACCGGCATGATTGGATTGCCCGAGCAGACACAGAACGGGATAACCGTCAGAACACTACTGAACCCAGGCATTCGAATCGGCAAACGGTTGCAGATCAATAACACCAGCATCCAGCTATACCGGTTCGGTACCGGTACCAACTCGGGAACATCCAACAGCTTTGTCGCACAGCAGGCCAAGGTTGCTGATGACGGCTTCTACAAGGCATTCGTTGTGGATCATTTTGGTGATACACGGGGAAACGAGTGGTACACCGACTCGATCTGCTTGGCTATTGACGCTACGGTCCCTCTCGGGCTGCTTCCGCAAACAGGCGGGGTTGGCCCTGTCGGACCGGTGCGACCTTATGGTTAAGGGCACATCTCAATTGCCTTCGCGTAAGGCGTTCCCTGGTTCGGCGACTTGGTGACGATGGCCATTCCGCTGCTTGATAGTTCCGCTGTGACATAGGCGTTTGGTGGTGCGTAGTTCTGGCTTTCATCCTGTCTGACAACCATATACGAACCGTCCAGATGTTTGCCCCAGCAGCCTTTCAGTGCCAAAGCTGGCCCAGCCCCGCTTTTAAATGAATAGGCGCGCATGTCCTTAGCGTGGACCAGAGGCAAGTCGCACTGACGATCTCCGTACAACACTTCCTGAGGGGTTGTGATGGGGAATTTGTCTCCGACGCATTGGTGCCCCTTGGCCGTTTGTACATACACGACTTCTGCGCTGGCAATCGCCGGCAGCGCCAACGCCACAACCAAAATCAACTTTCTCATGTGGTGATTCTCCATGGATTCACGCGAGCGAATGAACGACCCCGTCGTTGGGTTGACGGTCGCCCTTGGCGGGTGGCAGTCAAAAATGCAGACAGCCATTCCCGGAATAATTCAGTCCTTCAACACCGACAACCCTGATTCTATGACCTGCACGGTGCAGCCAGCAATCAGTGGCCAAGTGCGGGACGAAACTGGAGCCCTTATCGGTGTTGAGTTGCCGCTATTGGTGGATTGCCCAGTGCAGTTCCCGGCCGGCGGCGGCTGTACGTTGACCTTTCCTGTTAAGCCAGGTGACGAATGCCTAGTAGTGTTCTCTTCTCGCTGCATTGATTCATGGTGGCAGTCGGGAGGTATTCAGGCTCAGGCTGATCTGCGCATGCACGACCTGTCAGATGGATTCGCGCTGCTGGGGTTTCGCTCGCAACCTAGGGTTATTGGCAGCATCAGCGGAACCGCGGCTCAGCTCAGGACTGACGATGGCGCGGCCTTTATTGAGGTCGACTCGAGTACGCATGCCATCAACGCCGTCACCAGTGGCGCAGCATCGATCAGCGCCCAGGGCAATATCACCATGACTGCGCCATTGGTAACCATCAATGGCGACATGAAGGTAAACGGTCGCGTCGACACGACCGGCGACGTCAAGGCGGACACCATCAGCCTGTTGACCCATAAAACTAGCGGTGTAACGCCTGGCGGCGGAACGAGCGGGGTGCCCGTGCCATGAGATACCGAAAGCTCGACGCCAATGGTGACTACACCTTCGGCCACCAGCAAGCCGACTTTCTCCGCGACTCGCCTGAGGCTGTTGCTCAGGCAGTCAGCACCCGATTAAAGCTAGACCAAGGCGAATGGTTCCTCGACAAAACAGAAGGGATGCCATGGAAGACTCAGGTTCTTGGTGAGCGAACCACTGCAACCCGTGATAGCGCAGTGCAGAAGCGCGTGCTTGGCACGCAGGGCGTTACTCAGATTGCCAGCTATGAAAGCGAATTTGATTCTGAAACTAGGAAGTTCACCCCTACGGTGACAATCGATACAACCTACGGGCAGACGACCATAAGCGAGAACCTGTAAATGGCCTCTCCAACAGCACCGACAATCACCGCAACCGGGATCACTGCACCCGCCTACGCCGAGGTGCTTGATTACCTCAAGGCGAAATATCGCTCGATCTATGGCGATGATGTCTATCTCGAGTCAGACTCTCAAGACGGTCAGTTTCTGGCTGTTCAGGCTTTGGCCATAAGCGATGCCAATGCTGCGACGATTGCCGCTTACCTCTCATTCTCTCCAGCTACTGCACAAGGTGCAGCTCTTTCGAGCAACGTAAAAATCAACGGCATTGCCAGAGCGGTTGCTACAAACTCGCAAGTCGACTTGAAAATCGTTGGGCAGGCCGGAACTACCATCACGAATGGGTTCGCTGAGGATCAGAGCGGTAACAAGTGGGCATTACCGTCGTCGGTAGTCATCCCGCCCTCTGGAGAGATTGTTGAGACAGCCATTTGCGCGACAGTAGGGGCGATAACTGCTCTTGCCGGCCAGATCAATAAAATCTCAACGATGACTAGAGGTTGGCAGAGCGTTACAAACCTTTTGGATGCAACACCCGGGGCGCCAGTCGAGACCGACCCTAAACTTCGCGCCAAGCAGAAGACTTCGACAGCACTTCCATCAAGGACTGTGCTTGAGGGAACGATCGGCGCTGTCGCCAACGTGACTGGTGTTACTCGATATTCCGCGGTCGACAATGATACGAAGGTCACAGACTCAAATGGAATTCCAGGAAACAGCTTGGCCGTGGTTGTCGAAGGCGGCGATGCCAACGAAATTGCGGCAGCAATAGCCGCAAAGAAAGGTCCAGGCGGTGGAACCTATGGCACAACGTCAATTTCCACCACCAACGTCTACGGCATGCCTGTAACCATCAAGTTTTTTCGTCCGACAAATCAACCAATTACAGCTGCAGCGTCATTAAAGGCTCTAAACGGTTACACCACAGCAATCGGGGTGGCGCTTCAGCAGGCTGTTTCTGATTATGTAAATCAAGTAGCAATAGGTGGCGGCCCCAGCGGGACTGTGGAATGGGCTGATGCATTGACTGCAGCAAATAGTATTCCAGGCAGCGAAACCTTCAAGCTGACGGCTTTGACCATATCGGGCCCGGGTGGTCCTGGAGCGCCAGATGTGCCGCTTGCATTTAACCAGTCCGCCTCGTGCACTCCGGCGGCCGTTGTCCTTACGGTGACCTGACATGGCAACCATCAAGGATTACACCGGGAAAATTACCAGCGAGCATTCCGACAAGCCGAAGTACATGGCGATGGTGGAGGCTGTATCACAGTGTTTTCTTGACACCAATTCCACCGCAAGCAGTCTTTCATCGGTATTTGATTTAGATGATGCAGTCGGTGTGCAGCTCGACGACATAGGTCTATGGGTCGGCATATCTAGAAACGTTAGAACCCCACTCACAGGCGTGTACTTCTCCCTTGATGTCAGCGGTCTTGGATTCGATCAAGGGGTATGGCAAGGGCCGTTCGACCCGGATAGCGGTGTAACTAGGCTGGACGATGACACCTATCGATTGCTGATCAGGGCGAGGATCGGCGCAAACCGCTGGGATGGGACTATGGAGCAGTCCAAGGAAATCTTGGACCTTGTGTTCTCTGATGGGACTTTTGCTTTCATCCAGGACAACCAAGACATGACCATGACCATCGGTGTTGCCGGGGTCTCACCGTCAGCTCTTGAACTTGCGCTCCTTACTGGCGGGTACATTCCCATCAAGCCGCAAAGCGTTGGCGTTGATTACTACATCATCTCAACGGAAGAAGGGCCTCTCTTCGGGTTTGACGCAGAAAACCAATACATCGCCGGCTTCGACCAAGGAAGCTGGGGAAAAATCTACTAGAAAATCGGGGTATCTATGCCAACGAATGACTTTTTGCCGTTCGGCTCTGCCGTGGGTGCTAATGTCATGTCCCAGTCGGACTATGCAGCACTCACCGCCAGGTCAAATGGATTTTCAGCAGGTACGGCTGCATCAATCCAGCTAAATAAAGTCTGGCGGCAAGCCTCGATCATGGCAGCGATGATCGGCCAGTTCATTGTCGATAACAATGGAACGGACGCCATTGATGATGGGACAATCACAACCCTGCTCAATAGCTTTAAGCAGGGCCTTAATAAGGCCGGCGTGACAGCGCCCCAGTTCGATAACACGACAAAACTTGCGACCACAGAGTTTGTGCAGAAATCGCTTGGGAATATGGCCGGAGTTAAGATTATAACTTCCGGAGCAACCCTTACAGCTGCCGATGCAGGCCATGTGGTCCTGGCAAATATAACGTCAGGTGGAGTGATTGCTCTTCCGTCTTTTGCTAGCGTGTCGGCAGGGACTAAGTTTTATATTCAGTGTGGAGCCGGTACAGGTGCTATAACTGTAAACGCTCCGTCAGGGTTGACATTTGGCCCGCCAAATGGATCTGGAACTAGCATCGCTATTCAGCCTGGAGTTGCCGTAGAGTTTATTTATATATCGGCATCGACAATTTTGGTTAGTAATGGCGCTGGTATTGCGTCAACCAATAATAGTGGCTATGCGAAATTGCCAAATGGCCTTATCTTGCAATGGATGAGGGCTGCGTCTACTGGTGTAACCCCAAATGTATTTCAGACAATATCTCTGCCTATAACTTTTCCAAATGCGATGCTGATTGCATTTGCATCTAATTCTTCGTCAGGTCAGGCTGATACGTTTGCAACTAATGTTATCGAGAATACTACTGGTAGCGTTCGAGTCTCTTGGTCGTCAACCAACGGCGGAAACGCAGGTGTAAGGCTTTTAGCTATTGGCTATTGAGGGTTAAGCAATGTACTATTTTTCTCCGAGCAATAATCAGTTTTATTCTGATGACATTAATGGTAGTAGGAAACCAGAAGACTGTATTGGCATTTCAGATAGTAAATACGAAGAGCTAAAGTCTGGGGTTGAAAGGTTTCAGATTATTAAGGTTGATGATTCTGGTGAATTAGTATTGTCCCTTCGCCCGGGCCCCACAGAAGAAGAACTAGCAGCCGTCGAGGATCAATGGATTAATTCATATCTTTTGTTAACCGATCGCCTGGTTGCACGCCATCGTGACGAGATAGAGGCAGGAGGCCCATCTACCTTGTCAGCAGATAAATACACAGATTTACAGAGGTATCGTCGCAGCCTTAGGGAGTGGCCAAGCTCATTAGGATTTCCTTATTTAGAGAACCGGCCAACAGCACCATCATGGCTTAATGATTCGCTCGGCTAGGAGTTTCAGGGGGCGGTATCCAGTGGCGCTTTGCGAATGCTCAATAGCCCTTGCATTGATTTTAGCATTGGCCGCTCTATAGTTTTGTGTGCAACTATACCAACCACAATAGATGCCGATGTTGCTACAGCAATTAGTATTGGTGATCTGGAATCTGGCGCTGACCAATCTATAGCCCATATTACTATTATGTGGAATACGTAGATTGAGTAACTTGCCTCCCCTAGAAGCTGAGATATCTTGTTTTTTACTAACGATGAATCTTCAAAAGCTAGCGCTCCAATTACCAGCAGAGCAGATGGAATTCCCCAGGCAATTATCCCATCGGATTTCAAGTGGTTATGAGTTGCAAAAATTATTAGAGATGAGCATAAAAGCAATATTCCGGTTTTTTTGCTTGGGTGATAGCCGAGCTTTACAACTCTTCCAATTAATAGTCCAGCTACAAACTCAAGGAGTATCGGGTTTGCATAGTAAATATTGTTTCCGTATTTGCTTGAGCTGATGGCCGTCCCCATTACAATTAGCGCGCAGCAGGTTATGCTTATCGCTCTACCCTTGAAAATCATGAATGATGATAATGTAAAGTAAAAAAACATTTCATAATTTAACGTCCATCCAGGATATAGGATTGGTTTTCCAAATCCGTCAGGAGGAGGTAGGAAAAGAAAAGATTTTATTATGTGCTCTGCTGATGGAGGAGTTTCTGGATACCTTAATAGATAATAAACAACTGTTATTGCTGTTGCGACCCAATAAATAGGGGTCACTCTAATTACTCGCCTTGCAAGAAAATCTATTTGATTTGTTTGCGGGCGCAATGCCATGCACATAACAAATCCACTGATAATGAAAAATAGATCTACGCCGGCGGCCCCAGCTTTAAAGTTAAATATAGGGGCAAGTGACAAGGAGTGAAAGACTACAACTGATATGGCGCCAAGTCCGCGAAGGGCTTGAATTGAGTAATATTTATTGTTCATTTGTCAGTAGTTGTCTTTTTCTGAAAACATTCCTGCATCATATTGCATTAAGCGAGAAATAAAAAATTTACCTCAGATCATGGTTCGCCATGCGCGGGCTTTTTTTCGCCTGGAGAAAAGTATGCCGACAACCGAAACGCGCGGGGTGCGCAATCGAAACCCCGGGAACATCGACTACAACCCAGCAAATCAGTGGAAAGGCCAACTCCCACCCAACCCTGCGCTTGAGAAGCGGTTCGCCCGGTTCGACACGCCAGAGAACGGCATCCGCGCACTGGGCAAACTGCTGCTGACCTACCAGCGAAAGCACGGGCTCAAGACGGTGAAGGGGATTATCAGCCGCTGGGCGCCAGCAGTAGAGAACGACACGGCTGCCTACGTACGCGCCGTCGAGGCCAACACCGGTACCCGGCCTGGGGCAGAGATCGATCTGACTCAGGCCCCGGCCATGGCCGGGTTCGTCAAGGCGATCATCCATCACGAAAACGCAGGGTACGAATACCCGGCCGCTGTACTGGCTGAAGGCGTGCGGAGGGCGCTGGCATGAGCTACTTCCTCAGGTTGTCCCGCATTCTGGCTACCGCCGCCGATGGCTCTCTGTGGTTCGAGTGCCCAGGCTGCAAGCAAATGCACAGCATTCAGCATGGTTCAGGCCCCGGCCCCCGGTGGGGGTGGAACGGTAATGTCGACACGCCAACGTTTACACCGTCGATTCTTGTTCGCGGCGCTCAGCGTGTAACCGAAGAGGAGCACGCGATCTTGATGGCTGGCGGTCACGTCGAGCCGCGCCCGTTCGTGTGCCACTCATTCGTGACTGATGGCCGCATTCAATTCCTCGGCGACTGCACGCATGCGCTGGCCGGTCATACCGTGGATCTGCCTGACTGGGAGGACTAGCGATGTTTACGCCATTACAGAAACTGACCGGCGCCCTGGTGCTGGCCGGCCTGCTGATCGCCGCCGGCGCGGGCGTCGCCTGGCAGGTCCAGGATTGGCGCTTTGGCCGACAGCTGGCGGATCAGGCCAGGCAGCACGATGACGACCTGAATCAGCTGAACCTTGCGGCAGCGGCCCGACAGCAGGCCGAGCAGGACAAACGCCTGGCCCTGGAGCAGCAGCTGCAGGCCAGCGATCAAACCCATCACAGAGCCCTGACCGATGCACAACGTGATCAAAGCCGTCTGCGTGACCGTCTTGCTACTGCTGACCTGCGGCTGTCAGTCCTTGTCGACGCCGCGGATACAGCCAGTAGCTGTGCAGTGCCTGCCACCGCCGCCACCGTCGGCGTGGTTCATGGAACCGCACGCGCCAGACTTGACCCAGCGCATGCTCAACGAATTGTCGGCATCGCCGATGCCGGCGACCGGGGACTGATCGCTCTGCAGGCTTGCCAGGCGTATGTGAGGGAACTGCAAAAATAGGGGTTGTGTTCGGTCGGCAGGACGCCGTAGGAGGGCATGTGGCTCTCGTACCACTTTTTGTACCATGTTCAGTTCCCGATAGGGGATATCAGGGACAATAAGAGGCGCTAGGAGCCCTTGTTTAGCGCATATCACATACTCCAGCTAATCCGCACATAAGTCCTTACCGGTTTTTCCGTTGGGGAGGGGTGAAACGCGACCGGCCAGAAACGGCAGGTACCCGGAAACTGACCCAGGTGAAACCCTGGAGTTTTAGACCGATGGGTTATAAGCGGCGGAGTGCTAGTGCGTTGCGGGCCGAGGTAAAGGCCTTGATCTGCCTGGAGTTTTGCCGCGCGGGCAGGGCCCGTGGGCGTTTGCGCGGCGATGGCGAAGCGATGCCAGGGTGGCTGGCATCGCGGTTTGCTTTCATGGCTTGCCGCGAATCAACCGACGCAAGGCAAAGCGATTGGGGTGACAGGCTTCGGCCACGTTGCGCGGCAGGGGCAGCGGTTCGTTGTCCAGCCAGGCGGCCAGCAACTCGCCCGACAGCGGCGCGGTAATCAGCCCGCGCGAGCCGTGGCCGCTGTTGATATACAGGCCGTCCAGCCAGGGGCAGGGCAGGTCCGGGACCTGGCGCGCATCCTTGCCCAGCACCGCGTAGACCTCGGCGAATGCCGCCTGGTCCGCCAGGGGGCCGACGATCGGCAGATAGTCCGGGCTGGTGCAGCGGAAGGCGGCCCGTCCTTCGAGGGTTTCCGCTTGCAGCCGGTCGGCCTCCAGGCGTTCCACCAGGTCCTGGGAGATCTCTTCGAGCATCTGCAGGTTGCCCGCGTGCTCGGCGGCGGTGGGCGTCAGGTCTTCGCTCTTGAAGTCGAAACTGGCGCCCAGGGTGTGTTCGCCCAGGCGCGCGGGGGCGACATAGCCTTCGGCGCACACCACAGTGGCCAGGTCCTGGCTGCGCGCGGTCTGCGGCAGGCGGGTGATCTGCCCGCGGATGCGCTTGAGCGGCAGCTCGGCGCTGGCCGGGAAGCGCTTGATCTCGGCGGCGCCGGCGAGGATCACCACCTCGGCACTGGCCAGCAGCCGCTCGCCGTCCCAGGCCTGCCACTGGCCATCGACCCGGCGCAGTTCCAGTACCTCGTGATGGGGCAGCAGGCGAATCCGCGGGTGTGCGGCTTGCCACTGGCACAGGGCCGGCGGGTGCACCCAGCCGCCTTCCGGGTAGAACAGCCCGCCGTGGGCCAGGCCGATGCCGGCCAGGGCCTGGGCCTGGGGTTGGTCCAGCTGATGCAACAGGTCCGTCGGGAAGGCGGCCGCCAACTGCGCCTGGCGCTCGGCTTCCTTGGCGTTGAAGGCCAGTTGCAGCACGCCGCAGCTGTCCCAGTCGACACCCCGTTGCAGCTGTTCGAGCAGGCGCCGGGTGTAGCCGAAACCACTGAGGATCATCTGCGACAGGGCGGTGCCGTGGGCCGAGAGTTTCAGGTACAGCACGCCCTGCGGGTTGCCCGAGGCTTCCTGGGCCAGTTGCCCGTGGCGCTCCAGCAGGCTGACCTGCCAACCCCGCGCGGCGAGGCTGGCGGCGCTGGCGCAACCGGCCAGGCCGGCGCCGATCACCAGGGCGTGTTTGTCCTGGATCCGTTGAGTCGGGCGGGCGAACCAGGGCTTGCTGGCGGCTGGCGCTGGGGTGTCTGCGGGCCAGCCGAGGAACTCGCCGCGCAGCACTTCCCACTTATGGCCGATGCCCGGGGTGCGTTTCATCTTGAAGCCCGCGGCATTCAGCAGGCGGCGCACCCAGCCGGTGCTGGTGAAGGTGCTGATGCTCGAACCCGGAGCGGCCAGGCGCGCCAGTTCGGCGAACAGCTCGGCGGTCCACATCTCGGGGTTTTTCGCCGGGGCGAAGCCGTCGAGGAACCAGGCATCGACCTGCCCGTCGAGTTGCGGCAACTGCTCCAGGGCATCGCCGATCAACAGGGTCAGGGTGACGCGGCCCTTGTCCAGCACCAGGCGTTGAAAGCCCTGATGCACAGCGACATAGGCGCGTAACAGGCGCTCGGCCAGGGGCGCCAGCTCCGGCCACAGGGCCAGGGCGCGCTGCAGGTCGGCTGGCGTCAGCGGATATTTTTCCACGCTGACGAAATGCAGGCGCGCGCTGGCGTCGGCCTGTTGCTCGAACAACTGCCAGGCGCAGAGGAAATTCAGACCGGTGCCGAAGCCAGTCTCGCCGATGACGAAGCGGCCACTGGGCGGCAACGCGGCAAAACGCTCGCGCAGGCGATTCTGTTCGAGAAACACATGGCGGGTTTCATCCAGGCCCGAGTCGGTGGAGAAATACACGTCGTCGAAAACCCGCGAACGCGGGCGGCCCTGGTCGTCCCAGTCGAGCTGGGCATGGGGCTGGGTGTGAGACAGTTCAGCGGTCATGTTCGGCTCGGTAACGGCAAGGCGACCATTCTAGCCGATCGACACAGGGGGTAATGATCCACGGCAATGGCTGGCATCTTCCCTGCCGACAAATCATGTGTCGATCCGTTAGTCTTGCTCCATCTTGCCAGGGAGTCGCTCATGTTCGAATCAGCCGAAATCGGTCACGCCATCGACAAAAAAACCTTTGACGCCGAAGTCCCGGCCCTGCGCGAAGCCCTGCTGGAAGCCCAGTTCGAGCTGAAGCAGAAAGCCCGTTTTCCGGTGATCGTGCTGATCAACGGCATCGAAGGCGCCGGCAAGGGCGAGACGGTGAAACTGCTCAACGAGTGGATGGACCCCCGCCTGATCGAGGTCCGCACCTTCGACCAGCAGACCGACGAAGAACTGGCGAGGCCACCGGCCTGGCGCTACTGGCGGATGCTCCCGGCCAAGGGCCGCATGGGCGTGTTTTTCGGCAACTGGTACAGCCAGATGCTCCAGGGACGGGTGCATGAGCTGTTCAAGGACGGCCGTTTCGACCAGGCCATCGCCGGTGCCGAGCGTCTGGAGAAAATGCTGTGCGACGAAGGCGCGCTGATCTTCAAGTTCTGGTTCCACCTGTCCAAGAAACAGATGAAGACCCGCCTCAAGTCGCTGCAGGACGACCCGCTGCACAGCTGGCGCATCAGCCCGCTGGACTGGCAGCAGTCGGAGACCTACGACAAGTTCGTCAAATATGGCGAGCGGGTGTTGCGCCGCACCAGCCGCGACTACGCGCCCTGGCATGTGATCGAAGGCGTGGACCCGCATTACCGCAGCCTGGCGGTGGGCAAGATCCTCCTCGAGGGCCTGCAGAGCGCGCTCAACCGGCCCGCGGTCGAAGTCGAGTCCCATGTGGCACCGCTGGCCGAGGCAGTCGACAAGCTGACCCTGCTCGACAGCCTGGACATGAGCCAGCACCTGGACAAGGACGACTACGAGGAACAACTGATTACCGAGCAGGCGCGCCTGGCCGGCCTGCTGCGCGACAAGCGCATGCGCAAGCACGCGTTGGTGGCGGTTTTCGAGGGCAACGATGCCGCCGGCAAGGGCGGGGCGATCCGCCGGGTGGCGGCGGCGCTGGACCCGCGCCAGTACAGCATCGTGCCGATTGCCGCGCCGACCGAGGATGAGCGTGCCCAGCCTTATCTGTGGCGCTTCTGGCGGCATATTCCGGCGCGGGGCAAGTTCACCGTGTTCGACCGTTCCTGGTATGGCCGGGTGCTGGTGGAGCGGGTCGAGGGTTTTTGCAGCCCGGCGGACTGGTTGCGCGCCTATGGCGAGATCAACGACTTCGAGGAGCAGCTCGAGGACGCCGGGGTGATAGTGGTCAAGTTCTGGCTGGCGATCGACAAGCAGACCCAGCTGGAGCGTTTCCAGGCCCGCGAAGAGATCCCGTTCAAGCGTTTCAAGATCACCGAGGACGACTGGCGCAACCGCGACAAATGGGACGCCTACCGCGCCGCCGTCGGCGACATGGTCGATCGCACCAGCACCGAGGTCGCGGCCTGGACCCTGGTGGAGGCCAACGACAAGCGCTGGGCCCGGGTCAAGGTGCTGCGCACCCTCAACCGCGCGCTGGAAGAGGCGTTCGACAAGTCCGAGAAAAAGGACAGGAAAGGCAAGAAGAACAAGAAATAGCCATCGCAGGCGATGAGCGGGTCAAGGCGCGGGCCCGGCGCCGCGATGGTTTTGCATACGCCGGATGAATGATCGTCGCGGTCGGGCAAGGGCTGGATCTATGCTCGACCCACTCACAACCGACAACAATGATGAGGTATGCCATGCGTGAAGTGGTGATCGTCGATAGCGTGCGGACCGGCCTGGCCAAGTCCTTTCGCGGCAAGTTCAACCAGACCCGTCCGGATGACATGGCCGCCCATTGCGTCAATGCGCTGCTGACCCGCAACGGTATCGACCCGGCCAGCATCGAGGACTGCATCGTCGGCGCCGGTTCCAACGAAGGCGCCCAGGGCTACAACATCGGGCGCAATGTCGCGGTGCTGTCCCGCCTGGGCACCGGTACCGCGGGCATGACCCTCAACCGTTTCTGCTCTTCCGGCCTGCAGGCGATCGCCATCGCGGCCAACCAGATCGCTTCCGGTTGCAGCGGCATCATTGTCGCCGGCGGCGTCGAGTCCATCAGCCTGACGATGAAAAGCGTCAACACCGACAACCTGATCAATCCGCTGCTCAAGGAGCAGGTGCCGGGCATCTACTTCCCCATGGGCCAGACCGCCGAGGTGGTGGCCCGGCGTTACAACGTGAGCCGCGAGGAGCAGGACCTGTACGCCCTGCAAAGCCAGCAGCGCACCGCGGCGGCCCAGGCGGCCGGGCTGTTCGACGACGAAATCGTGGCGATGGCGGTGAAGTACCGGGTCGAGGACAAGAACAGCGGCCAGGTGCAGGTCCTCGACGGCGTGGTCGATCGCGACGACTGCAACCGCCCGGATACCACCCTGGAAAACCTGGCCGGCTTGAAACCGGTGTTCGCCGAAGACGGCTCGGTCACCGCGGGCAACTCCTCGCAGCTGTCCGATGGTGCGTCCATGACCCTGGTCATGAGTCTGGAGCGGGCCCTGGCGCTGGGGCTCAAGCCCAAGGCGTTCTTCCGCGGTTTCACCGTGGCCGGCTGCGAGCCGGACGAAATGGGCATCGGCCCGGTGTTCTCGGTACCCAAGCTGCTCAAGGCCAAGGGCCTGCAAGTGGACGACATCGACCTCTGGGAGTTGAACGAGGCTTTCGCGTCGCAATGTTTGTACAGCCGCAACCGGCTGCTGATCGACAACGCCAGGTACAACGTCAACGGTGGCTCGATCTCCATCGGCCACCCGTTCGGCATGACCGGTTCGCGCCAGGTCGGCCACCTGGTGCGCGAACTGCAACGGCGCAACCTGCGCTACGGCATCGTCACCATGTGCGTCGGCGGCGGCATGGGCGCGACCGGGTTGTTCGAAGCAGTGCGCTAAGCCCATCGCGGGCAAGCCTCGCTCCTGCATCTGTAGGAGCGAGGCTTGCCCGCGATGCTTTTTACGACCAGCACAATCCCAATCACGCTCAGCCGGCAATTGTCCCTGTGTTCGTCACAGCCCCGGGCCTAGAATGCGGGCTCCCTCCATCAGGCTTTTGGGGTTCGCATGCACATCTCGTCCGGTCGCTGGGTCTACGGCTTGTTCCTCGCACTGCTTACGGCGCTGTTGTGGGGCATCCTGCCGATCAAGCTCAAGCAGGTGCTGCTGGTGATGGACCCGGTGACCGTGACCTGGTTTCGCCTGTTGGTGTCCGGTGGCTTCCTGCTGATCTACCTGGCGGCGGTCAAGCGTTTGCCGAGCTGGCGGGTGCTCGGGCCGCGTGGCTGCTGGCTGGTATTGATGGCGGTCTGTGGGCTGGTGGGCAACTACGTGCTGTACCTGATGGGGCTGAACCTGCTGAGCCCCGGCACCGCGCAGCTGGTGGTGCAGATGGGGCCGATCCTGCTGCTGATCGCCAGCCTGTTTGTGTTCAAGGAGCGTTTCAGCCTGGGGCAGGGCATTGGCCTGGCGGTGCTGCTGATCGGTTTCGGGCTGTTTTTCAATCAGCGCCTGACCGAGCTGCTGACGTCCCTGAGCAACTACACCGCCGGTGTGCTGACGGTGCTCGCCGCCTCGGCGGTCTGGACCTTCTATGCCCTGGGCCAGAAGCAGTTGCTGACGGTGTGGAATTCCCTGCAGGTGATGATGGTGATCTACCTGTTCTGCGCGCTGTTGCTCACGCCGTGGGCCCATCCCCTCGAGGCGCTGGAGTTGAGCCCGCTGCAAGGCTGGCTGTTGCTGGCCTGCTGCCTGAATACCCTGATCGCCTACGGCGCCTTTGCCGAAGCGCTGGCCCATTGGGAGGCGTCGCGGGTCAGCGCCACGCTGGCGATCACGCCCTTGGTGACTTTCGCCGCGGTGGCTGTGGCGGCCTGGTTGTGGCCCGAATATGTGCATGCCGAACAGATCAACGGCCTGGGCTATGGCGGGGCGGTGCTGGTGGTGCTGGGCTCGGCCTTGACGGCCCTGGGGCCGTCGCTGATAGCCGGGCTCAAGGCGCGGCGAGTGCGCATGGAAGTGCCGGAGAGCTAGGGCGCGTTATGGTTGATCGCGGGCAAGCCTCGCTCCTGTGGAAGCAGGAGCGGGGCTGATTTGCAACTGATCCCAATCGCTGGCGATCAGCCCTGCTTGCCAGCCTCCAGCATGTTTTCCGGCCGCACCCAGGCATCGAATTCTTCGTCCGTCAGATAACCCAGCTCCAGGGCCGCTTCACGCAAGGTGCGGTTCTCGGCATAGGCCTTCTTGGCGATCTCGGCGGATTTGTCGTAGCCGATGTGGGTATTGAGCGCGGTGACCAGCATCAGCCCGCGTTCCAGGTGGTCGGCCATCTGCACCGGGTCGGGCTCCAGCCCGGCGATGCAGTGCTGCTGGAAGTTGCTGCAGCCGTCGGCGAGCAGGCGCACCGATTGCAGCAGGTTGTGGATGATCACCGGCTTGAATACGTTCAACTGCAGGTGGCCCTGGCTGGCGGCGAAGCCGATGGCGACGTCGTTGCCCATCACCTGGCACGCCAGCATCGACAGGGCTTCGCACTGGGTCGGGTTGACCTTGCCCGGCATGATCGAGCTGCCCGGCTCGTTGGCCGGCAGCCTGACCTCGGCCAGCCCGGCCCGTGGCCCGGAGCCCAGCAGGCGCAGGTCGTTGGCGATTTTCATCAGGCACACTGCCAGGGTCTTCAGGGCGCCGGAGAGGGTGGTCAGGGGTTCATGACCGGCGAGGGCGGCGAACTTGTTTGGCGCGGTAACAAACGGCAGCCCGGACAAGGCCGCCAGCTCGGCGGCGATCGCCTCGCCGAAACCGTGGGGCGAGTTCAACCCGGTACCGACGGCGGTACCGCCCTGGGCCAGTTCGCACACCGCCGGCAGGGCCGCACGAATGGCGCGCTCGGCGTAGTCCAGCTGCGCGATGAAGGCCGACAGCTCCTGGCCGAAGGTGATGGGCGTGGCATCCATCATGTGGGTGCGCCCGGTCTTCACCAGCTTCATGTGCCGCGCCGAGAGTTCGGCCAGGCCGCCGGACAGTTCGGCGATCGCTGGCAACAGATGGTGCTGCACCGCCTGGGCCGCGGCGATGTGCATCGCCGTGGGGAAGCAATCGTTGGAGCTTTGCGAGCGGTTCACGTGGTCGTTGGGGTGCACCGGGGCCTTGCCGCCGCGCGGGTTGCCGGCCAGTTCGTTGGCGCGACCGGCGATCACCTCGTTGACGTTCATGTTGCTCTGGGTGCCGCTGCCGGTCTGCCAGACCACCAGTGGGAACTGGTCGTCATGCTGGCCGTCCAGCACCTCGTCGGCGGCCTGTTCGATCAGGCGAGCGATGTCGGCCGGCAGGTCGCCGTTGCGGTCGTTGACCCGGGCCGCGGCCTTCTTGATCAACGCCAGGGCATGCAGGACCGACAGCGGCATGCGCTCGTTGCCGATGGCGAAGTTGATCAGCGAGCGCTGGGTCTGGGCGCCCCAATAGGCGTCGTCCGGGACTTCAACCTGGCCAAGGCTGTCGGTTTCGATTCGACTCATCGTGCTCACTCCTGTAGGTCTGATTGCGCAGTTTAGGCTGTGATCCATCGCCTGGGTTCCATAAAGCGCCTTTTGTGTCATTTGGTCGAGCAAATGCAGGCACCACAAGGCTTGGGGTTGAGCGACAGAGTTTTTTAGGCGCAGAATGGTCGCCCTTGGGGTTATACCTCGCCTGCTAGAAAAGGAAACTCGATGACTCGTCTTCGTGCCATCTGTACCGCGGTTGCTCTGGTTTGCGCCAGCGGCCAGGTGCTTGCCGATACCGCCAGCCACAACGCCAGTGCCGAAGCTTTCCTGACCCTGGCGCACGCTGACAAGCTGGGCACTCCGGTGTACATGCAAGTGCAGCAAATGTTCGCTCAGCGTTTTGAACAGACCAAAGCCCCAGAGTCGAAAAAAGCCGTGCTGGAAACCTACCAGGCCAAGGCCAACGCCGCCCTGGACCAGGCCATCGGCTGGAACAAGCTGAAGCCGGACATGGTAAAGCTCTACACCAGCAACTTCAGTGAATCCGAGCTCAAGGACCTGGTGGCGTTCTACCAGTCGCCGCTGGGCAAGAAAGTCCTGGAAAAAATGCCGCAGTTGACCCAGCAATCGGCCCAGATGACCCAGGCCAAGCTGGAAAGCGCGGTACCGGTAGTCAACAAGCTGCTGGCCGACATGACCGCCGAACTCGAGCCTAAGGCCGCACCGGCGAAGAAGAAGTAAGCGGAGCCAGGAATGACCATGCAACAACGTATCGAATCGGCACTGGGCGCATTGCAGCCTGAGCATTTGCAGGTGCTGGATGAAAGCCATATGCACAGCCGCGGCCTGGAGACCCACTTCAAGGCCGTGCTGGTCAGCGAGCAGTTTGCCGGGCTCAACAGCGTCAAGCGTCACCAGAAGGTCTACGCGACCCTGGGCGAGCTGATGGGCCAGTTCCATGCGTTGGCGCTGCATACCTACACGCCGCAAGAATGGGCGAAGATTGGCGCGGCCCCGGCCTCGCCGACCTGCGCTGGCGGCAGCAAGCATTAACCACAGGTTTTTTGTTAGAATCCGCAACGCGCCGCTCAGCCGGCGCGTTTTTTTTGCATCCGGTTCACCCTTTACGAGGGTAGCCACCTGGAGAGTTACCCATGACACAACAGATTGTCGTGGCGGCACTGTATAAGTTCGTCACCCTCGAAGATTACATTTCCCTGCGCGAACCGCTGCTCAAGGCGATGCTCGACAACGGCATCAAGGGCACCCTGCTGATCGCCGAAGAAGGCATCAACGGCACCGTTTCCGGCAGCCGCGAAGGCATCGACGGGCTGCTGGCCTGGCTCAAGAACGACCCGCGCATGGTCGACATCGATCACAAGGAATCGTACTGCGACGAGCAGCCGTTCTACCGCACCAAGGTCAAGCTCAAGAAAGAGATCGTGACCCTGGGCGTGCCCGGCGTCGACCCGAACAAGAAGGTCGGCACCTATGTCGAGCCGCAGGACTGGAACGCGCTGATCAGCGACCCGCAAGTGCTGCTGATCGATACCCGCAACGACTACGAAGTGTCGATCGGCACCTTCGAAGGCGCCATCGACCCGAAGACCACCAGTTTTCGCGAGTTCCCCGACTACATCAAAGCCAACTTCGACCCGAGCAAGCACAAGAAGGTCGCGATGTTCTGCACCGGCGGCATTCGTTGCGAGAAGGCTTCGAGCTATATGCTCAGCGAAGGTTTCGACGAGGTCTTCCACCTCAAGGGTGGCATCCTCAAGTACCTCGAAGAGGTGCCGCAGCAGGAGAGTAAATGGCAGGGCGACTGCTTCGTCTTCGATAATCGGGTGACCGTGCGTCACGACCTCAGCGAAGGCGACTACGATCAATGCCATGCCTGCCGCACACCGGTAAGCATCGAGGATCGCGCCAGCGAGCACTATGTGCCGGGTATCAGTTGCCCGCATTGCTGGGACACGCTGAGCGAGAAAACCCGCCGCAGCGCCATCGACCGGCAGAAGCAGATTGAACTGGCCAAGGCTCGCAACATGCCGCACCCGATCGGTTACAACTACAAGCAATCTTCTTCCGAGACCTGAGCCATGTCTGCCCGCCTGCTCTATGTGATGGACCCGATGTGTTCGTGGTGCTGGGGCTTCGCTCCGGTGGCCGAGGCCCTGGTCGAGCAGGCGCGGGCAGCGGGCGTCGAGTTGCATCTGGTGGTGGGCGGCCTGCGTACCGGCAGCGGCTCGGCGCTGGAGCCGACCACTCGCCGCTACATCATCGAACACTGGCAGGCGGTCACCGAGGCCACTGGCCAGCCGTTCAAGTTCGAGGGCGCCTTGCCCGACGGTTTTGTCTATGACACCGAGCCCGCGTGCCGCGCCATCGTGACGGCACGCAGCCTGGCACCGGATTGCGCCTGGAAACTTTTGCGGCTGATCCAGCGGGCTTTTTACGTCGAGGGCCGGGATGTCACTCGCGCCAGCATTCTGGTGGAACTGGCTGAAGCAGCAGGCGTGCCGCGCATCGAGTTTGCCGAGGCTTTCGATCGCGCCGAGCAGCATGCCGCCACCGCCGCCGACTTTACCTGGGTCCAGGACCTGGGGATCGCTGGCTTCCCGACCTTGCTCGCCGAACGCAATGGCCAACTGGCCTTGTTGACCAATGGCTACCAGCCCCTGAGTGAGCTGTCTCCACTGCTCGGCCGCTGGCTGGAGCGTGCCGCCTGTGCGTGACCTGGTTGGTGATCCACAAGCGCCGGAACCCGTCGATCGCCTGAGCTGGGCGGAAGTCCGCCGGCTGGCACTGCAGCATAAAAAAGCCTTGTGGATCGCCAATGGCGTGGCCGTCCTGGCGACGCTGTGCAGCGTGCCGATCCCGTTGCTGCTGCCGCTGCTGGTGGACGAAGTGCTGCTGGGGCACGGCGATGCCGCGCTGAAGGTGATGAACCACGCTTTGCCCGCGAGCTGGCAGAGCGCCGCCGGCTACATCGGCCTGATGTTGCTGATCACCCTGATGCTGCGTTGCTCGGCGCTGTTGTTCAACGTGTTGCAGGCCCGGTTGTTTGCCGGGTTGGCCAAGGACATCGTCTATCGCATCCGCGTGCGGCTGATCGAGCGCCTCAAGCGCATTTCCCTGGGCGAGTACGAAAGCCTGGGCAGCGGTACGGTGACGACTCACCTGGTCACCGACCTCGACACCCTGGACAAGTTTGTCGGCGAAACCCTCAGCCGTTTTCTGGTGGCCATGCTCACGCTGGTGGGCACCGCGGGCATCCTGATGTGGATGCACTGGCAACTGGCGCTGCTGATCCTGTTGTTCAACCCCCTGGTGATCTACGCCACGGTGCAGTTGGGCAAGCGGGTCAAACACCTGAAAAAGCTCGAGAACGACAGCACCTCGCGTTTCACCCAGGCCCTGACCGAAACCCTGGATGCGATCCAGGAAGTGCGCGCAGGCAACCGCCAGGGCTTTTTCCTCGGCCGTCTCGGCCGGCGTGCCCAGGATGTGCGGGACTATGCGGTGGCTTCGCAATGGAAGAGCGACGCCTCCAATCGCGCCAGCGGGCTGCTGTTCCAGTTCGGGATCGATATCTTCCGCGCGGCGGCCATGCTCACCGTGCTGTTTTCCGACCTGTCCATCGGCCAGATGCTGGCTGTGTTCAGCTACCTGTGGTTCATGATCGGCCCGGTGGAACAACTGCTGAACCTGCAATACGCCTACTACGCCGCCGGTGGCGCGCTGTCGCGGATCAACGAGCTGCTGTCGCGGGCCGACGAGCCGCAATATGCCGGCGGTGTCGACCCGTTCCAGGGGCGTGAGACCGTGGGGATCGAAGTCAGTGGCCTGAGCTTCGGCTACGGCGACGAGCTGGTGCTGGACCAGATGAACCTGTCGATCGAGCCGGGGGAGAAGGTGGCGATCGTCGGCGCCAGCGGCGGCGGCAAAAGTACCCTGGTGCAGCTGTTGCTGGGGCTCTATACACCGCAGGCGGGCGTGATTCGTTTTGGCGGCAAGACCCAGCAGGAAATCGGCCTGGAAACCCTGCGCGAAAACGTGGCGGTGGTGTTGCAGCATCCGGCACTGTTCAACGACAGCATCCGCGCCAACCTGACCATGGGCCGCGAGCGCAGCGACGAAGCCTGCTGGCGGGCGCTGGAGATTGCCCAGCTGGACTCGACGGTCCGCGCCCTGGCCAACGGCCTGGACAGTGTGGTCGGCCGTTCCGGCGTGCGTCTGTCCGGCGGGCAGCGCCAGCGCCTGGCGATCGCGCGGATGGTCCTGGCCGAACCCAAGGTGGTGATCCTCGATGAAGCCACTTCCGCCCTGGACGCTGCCACCGAGTACAACCTGCACCAGGCGCTGACGCGTTTCCTGCATGGCCGGACCACGCTGATCATTGCCCACCGCCTGTCCGCGGTAAAACAGGCGGATCGGGTTCTGGTGTTCGATGGCGGGCAGATTGCCGAAGATGGCGACCATCAGCAGCTAATTGCCGACGGCGGCCTTTACGCCAAGCTTTACGGGCATTTGCAGCAAGTCCAACGACCTTGAGTTTTATCCGGTTTTCTGTGCTTAGTGCTTGAATTCTCTGGTGGAAATGACCCTCCTGGGGCATGGCCCTGTCGTGTCTCGACTGGCAGCGTGCTCGAACGTCACGGCCTGTGCGTTCGAGGCCGCGGAAATTAGCCTAGTCTGTGCTGTCAGGAGCGTTATTTTCTCGGGTGTTCATCTGGCAGTGCTTATGCAAGGGACCTCATGAAGCAAAAGCGGACTCTCGGAACGCCACGGTTATTGGGCATCGTCTGGCCATTTATTGCGGTGGTGTTGTTTCAAGCGCTGTTGGGTGGCCTCAGCTTATATGTCCTTTCGGCGGTACGTGGTTACGTTGCCGGGGAGAGCCTTTGGTCCAAGGGCCAGAAGGACGCTATCTACTATCTCAATCTCTACGCTGACAGCCGCGACGAATCGATCTTCCTGAAGTACCAGAACGCCATAGCCGTGCCTCAGGGCGGGCATGAGCTACGGGTCGCGCTGGATCAGCAACCGCCCGACCTGAATGCCGCGCGGGCGGGGATTCTCAAGGGCGGCAACCACCCCGACGACAGTGACAGCGTGATCTGGCTGTACCTGAACTTCCGCCATTTCAGTTACCTGGAAAAAGCCATCGACCTGTGGACCGTGGGCGACAGTTATCTGGTGCAGCTCGATAGCGTGGCCCATGAAATGCACCGCAGCATTACCAGCAACCAGGCCTCCGAAGCCGATATCCAGCGTTGGAAGAACCAGATTTTCGCCATCAACGATGGCGTGACGCCCGCTGCCAAGGCCTTTAGCGACGCACTGGGCGAGGGGTCGCGGATGATTCTGCGGCTGTTGCTGATCACCAACCTGGCCACCGCGCTGGGGCTGATTGTCCTGGCGTTGCTACGCACCCATAAGCTGCTGGCCCAGCGCCATGAGTTCGCCAGCGCCCTGCAACTGGAAAAGGAACGGGCGCAGATCACCCTGCAATCCATTGGCGACGGCGTCATCACCACCGACGTGGACGGCGCCATCGCCTACATGAACCCGGCCGCCGAGGAAATGACCCACTGGAAGGCCGAGCAGGCCGTGGGGCTGCCGCTGGCGGCCTTGTTCAATCTGCTCGATGAAAATGCCCAGACCGACGACTTCACCCTGATCGAACACATCCTCAGCGGCCAGCTCAGTGGCGGCAGCGAGCACTCGAAGCTGATCCAGCGCCTGGATGGCAGCACGGTGTCGGTGACCCTGGTCGGCGCGCCTATCCAGAACGCCGGCAAGGTCAGCGGCACGGTGCTGGTGCTGCACGACATGACCCAGGAACGCCAGTACATTGCCAATCTGTCCTGGCAGGCGACCCACGATGCCTTGACCGGCCTGGCGAACCGTCGCGAGTTCGAATACCGCCTGGAGCAGGCGCTGCACAACCTGAGCCGGCAGTCGGGACGGCATGCACTGATGTTCCTCGACCTGGACCAGTTCAAGCTGGTCAACGACACCTGCGGTCATGCGGCAGGGGATGAGTTGCTCCGGCATATCTGCGCCTTGCTCCAGTCAGGCCTGCGCGAGGGCGATACCCTGGCGCGCCTGGGCGGCGACGAATTCGGCATCCTGCTGGAGAACTGCTCGCCGGAAGCGGCGGAAAAGATCGCCGAAGGCCTGCGCCAGACGGTGCAGAACCTGCATTTTGTCTGGAAGGGCCGGCCCTTCGTGACCACGGTCAGCATCGGCCTGGTGCATGTGGCGCAAACCCCGACCACCCTCGAAGCGTCACTGCGGGCCGCGGACATGGCGTGCTACATGGCCAAGGAGAAAGGGCGCAACCGGGTCCAAGTCTATCACGCGGACGACTCGGAGCTGTCCCTGCGGTTCGGTGAAATGGCCTGGGTCCAGCGCCTGCACATGGCCCTGGAGGAGAACCGCTTCTGTCTTTATGCCCAGGAAATAGCCGCCCTGGGTCATGTGGACCGGCTTGGCGGGCATATCGAGATTCTGCTGCGCCTGCACGACGAGGCCGGGCGGATGATCCTGCCCGACAGCTTCATTCCTGCCGCCGAGCGTTACGGCCTGATGACCTCTCTGGACCGTTGGGTGGTGGAAAATGTGTTCAAGATCATCGCCGAATGCATCCGCGAGGAACGCGAAGGGCCGCTGGCGATGTGTGCGATCAATCTGTCGGGCGCGACCATCGGTGACGAGGCTTTCCTGGACTTCCTGCGCGAGCAGTTCATCGTCCATGGCGTGCCACCGGACCTGATTTGTTTTGAAATCACCGAGACCAGCGCCATTTCCAATCTCGGTAGTGCGATTCGATTTATCAACGAGCTCAAGGGCTTGGGCTGCCATTTTTCGTTGGACGACTTTTGCGCGGGAATGTCGTCATTCGCTTATCTCAAACATTTGCCTGTAGACTTCCTCAAGATCGATGGAAGTTTCGTAAAGGATATGCTGGACGACCCGATCAATCGCGCGATGGTCGAGGTGATCAACCATATCGGTCATGTGATGGGCAAACGCACGATTGCCGAGTTTGTCGAAACACCGCAGATTGAGCAGGCATTGTTGGAGATTGGCGTGGATTACGCTCAGGGTTACCTGATCGAGCGCCCGCAACTCTTTACCTGCGACAGCCTGCAGTGCCGGCCTTCACGACCACAGCCTCTGCTATTCAAGGCTCCTGGCACGTTCCGTTGAATCTCTCGCTGATCCGTACCATCACCATCAAAAGGAGCCCCGACAGTGATCGACGCATTCAACAGGACCGGTCCGCTCATGGACGCTGCAAGCTATCCGGCCTGGGCCCAGCAGCTGATCCAGGATTGCAGCGAGAGCAAGCGCCGCGTGGTCGACCACGAACTGTACCAGCGCATGCGCGACAACAAGCTCAGCAACAAGACCATGCGCCAGTACCTGATCGGCGGCTGGCCGGTTGTCGAGCAATTCGCCCTGTACATGGCGCAGAACCTGACCAAGACCCGTTTTGCCCGTCACCCCGGGGAAGACATGGCGCGACGCTGGCTGATGCGCAATATCCGGGTCGAGCTCAATCATGCCGATTACTGGGTGAACTGGAGCCGCGCCCACGGTGTGAGCCTGGAGGATCTGCAGGCGCAACAGGTCCCTCCGGAGCTGCATGCCTTGAGTCATTGGTGCTGGCACACCAGCTCCGCCGACTCGCTGATCGTGGCAATCGCTGCGACCAACTACGCAATCGAGGGTGCAACGGGCGAGTGGTCGGCGCTGGTCTGCTCCACTGGCGTGTATGCGGCGGCCTTTCCCGAAGAAGAGCGCAAGCGGGCGATGAAGTGGCTGAAAATGCATGCCCAGTACGACGATGCGCATCCTTGGGAGGCGCTGGAAATCATCTGCACCCTGGCCGGCATGAAGCCGAGCAAAGCCTTGCAGAGCGAACTACGCCAGGCGATCTGCAAGAGTTATGACTACATGTACCTGTTCCTGGAGCGTTGCCTGCAACAGGAAAAGACCCCGGCGGCCCGTGAGCGGATGGCGCTGGTCGAAGGTTGAGTGGCTGCCTCCGATGGAGGCGGCCCAGCCGTTCTCTCAGCCGGCCATCGCCAGGCGATTGCGGCCTTCGCGCTTGGCCACGTACAGCGCGCTGTCCGCACGGCGCAGCAGGCTCTCGGCTGATTCCCCCGGCAGGAGGGTCGAGCAACCCAGGCTGACCGTCAGCTCGATCAACTTGCCATCCGCCCAGTAATCCTTGGCCTGGGCCGCCTGGCGCAGCCGTTCTCCCACCATGGCGGCGGCATCGCGTCCGGTGTTGGATAGCAGGATCAGGAACTCTTCGCCGCCAAAACGAAACACCATGTCGACGTTGCGCAACTGCGCCTTGATGGCCGCGGCAACGGCCTTGAGCACTTCATCGCCAGCGCTGTGGCCGTGGCTGTCGTTGATTCTCTTGAAGTGATCGATATCCAGCATCAGCAGCGACAGTGGATGCAGGTGGCGGCGGGCCATTTCAATTTCCCGTTGCAGCGTCTGGTCCATGGCGATCCGGTTGCCGGTGTCGGTCAAGGGATCGCGCAGGGCGCTACGGGTGGCGGCCCGATAGAGCAGGGCATTGCGCATCGGGTAAAGCAGGGTGGACAGCAGGGATTCCAGGTGGCTCTGTTCCTGGTCGCTGAAGCGCTGATTGCGCCGAAACACCAGCTCGCCCATGGTTTCGCCTTCATGGCTCAGGCTGTAGCTGATGGAGTGGTGGCCGCGCTGGCCGAATTCCAGGCGCAGGTCGCTGGGCTTGTGCTGGTAAACCAGGGCGTCCAGGGGCACAAGGCGTTGGGTTTCGCGGAAGAACAGGCCGAGAATGCGTTGCGGTTCCAGGCTGGTCTGCAATTGCAGGCTCAGTTGCTGGCGCAGCTGGGCGAGGCTGACCGGGCGTTGCAGGAGTGGTGACTGCTGGCCAAAGCCCAGGCGTTGCAATTTGGCACTATCGAAGTCAATTGCGTTGGTCTGGGTCGGTGTTTTCATATGGCGTGAGCCCCTGAGCACGTAATGCAATCTTTACTGGCTGGGTGAGAGCGGCTCATGGCTGCACGTCATACTGTTCCATCAGTCCCGCAGGACAAAGTGCCCACAGTCTAATCCGCTTTAGAGCCCGTTATAAGCCCCGACCCGATCGCCGCCGAGTTTCGCTAATACACTGCCTATCTGAGGGAGATGAGAGCGAAAGGCGTGCCATTTGCTTCATTTGAGAAAAATGCTTTTGAATTCAGCGGGTTGGCTGACAGTACCGAGGTTTGGCGTGGCCAAGGGTGGCATTTGTCTGGCGATGGCTCGGCAAAGGCCGGCGAAGAAAGGAGCGCCGCGACGGTATTCCGCCGCGGGCAAAGGCAGGGTTACTGGGCGTCGAATGCCTGCCCGTTGATCCCGGTACTGTCCGGACCCATGAGGTACAGGTAGACCGGCATGATCTCCTCGGGGGCCGGGTTGTTGCTCGGGTTTTCCCCCGGGTAGGCCTGGGCGCGCATGCTGGTGCGGGTGGCGCCCGGATTGACGCTGTTGGCGCGCACCGGCGCGACGCCGTCGACTTCATCGGCCAGGGTTTGCATCAGGCCTTCGGTGGCGAACTTCGAAACGCCGTAGGCGCCCCAGTAGGCACGGCCCTTGCGGCCAACGCTGCTGGAGGTGAACACCACCGAGGCGTCCTGGGACAGCTTGAGCAGCGGTAGCAGGGTGCTGGTCAGCATGAACATGGCGTTGACGTTGACTTGCATCACGCGCATGAAGTTCTCGCCCGACAGTTGTTCCAGCGGTGTGCGCGGGCCAATGATCGAGGCGTTGTGCAGCAGGCCGTCGAGGTGGCCGAACTCGGCTTCGACCATGGCGGCCAGTTCGTCGTACTGGTGCGGCAGGGCGGTTTCCAGGTTGAACGGAATCACCACCGGCTGAGGATGGCCGGCGGCTTCGATCTCGTCGTAGATCTGGGTCAGGTTGGCTTCGGTCTTGCCCAGCAGCAGCACGGTGGCGCCGTGGGCGGCGAAGGTCTTGGCGGCTGCGGCACCGATGCCGCGGCCGGCGCCGGTGACCAGAATGACCCGATCCTTGAGCAGTTCGGGGCGGGCGGAATAATCAAACATAAAAACCTCGGGAAATCAGAAGCGAAAGCCTGGGCGGTCAGCAGCTGCACAGCGCCTGATCCAGGACCTGGCGCAGTTCCAGTGGGTGATCGACCACCACGTCGGCGCCCCAATGCTTGGGATTGTCGTCCGGATGGATGTAGCCGTAGGTCACGGCGGCGGTCCTGGTGCCTGCATCGCGGCCCGATTCGATGTCGCGCAGGTCGTCGCCGACGAACAGTACGCTGGCCGGGTCGAGGTCGAGCATCTTGCATGCCAGGATCAACGGCTCCGGGTCAGGTTTGCTGTTCTTCACGTGATCCGGGCAGATCAGCAGGGCGGAACGTTCCGCCAGGCCCAGCTGCTGCATGATCGGCTCGGCAAAGCGCACCGGCTTGTTGGTGACCACGCCCCAGATCAGATTGGCCTTTTCGATATCGGCCAGCAGCTCGGCCATGCCGTCGAACAGCTTGCTGTGCACCGCGCAATGCTTGAGGTAGCGTTCGAGGAACTCCAGGCGCAGCTCCTCGAAGCCCGGGGACTCCGGGTCCATCGAGAAGGTCACGGCCACCATCGCCCGCGCGCCGCCGGAGATTTCGTCACGGATATGCTTGTCCGCGATCGGCGCCAGGCCGCGGTCGGCGCGCATGGCCTGGCAGATGGCAATGAAGTCCGGCGCGGTGTCGAGCAGGGTGCCGTCCATGTCGAAAAGAACTGCTCTGATACGCATGGGCTTATTCCTCTCGCAGGGTCTGGATCATGTAGTTGACGTCGACGTCGGCGGCCAGCTTGTAGTGCTTGGTCAGCGGGTTGTAGGTCAGGCCGATGATGTCCTTGACGGTCAGGCCGGCGTCGCGGCTCCAGGCGCCCAGTTCGGAAGGACGGATGAATTTCTTGAAGTCATGGGTGCCGCGTGGCAGCAGCTTCATGATGTATTCGGCGCCGATGATGGCGAACAGGTAAGCCTTCGGGTTGCGGTTGATGGTGGAGAAGAACACCTGGCCGCCGGGCTTGACCATGCGGAAGCAGGCGCGGATCACCGAGGACGGATCCGGTACGTGCTCGAGCATCTCCAGGCAGGTGACGACGTCGAACTGCTCGGGCATTTCCTCGGCCAGGGCTTCGGCGGTGATCTGCCGGTATTCGACGTTCACCCCGGACTCCAGTTGATGCAGCTGTGCCACCGCCAGCGGGGCCTCGCCCATGTCGATGCCGGTTACCGTGGCGCCGCGCTGGGCCATGGCTTCGCTGAGGATGCCGCCGCCGCAACCGACGTCGAGGACTTTCTTGCCGGCCAGGTTGACGCGCTCGTCAATCCAGTTGACCCGCAGCGGGTTGATATCGTGCAGCGGTTTGAATTCGCTTTCGCGGTCCCACCAGCGATGGGCGAGGGCTTCGAATTTGGCGATTTCGGCGTGGTCGACGTTGCTCATGGGTAATCCTCTGAATCTGGAAAATGCTTGCTATCGGTCTCGAGCCGCGGCTCGAGGGTTCCTGCTATTCGGTATGGCCGCTGATGCGCCGGCCCCAGGCTGTCGCCGTGGCGTGCAGCTGTTGTTCGTCCAGGCGCGTCAGGCGCCGGTCGTCGAGCAATTGCTTGCCGGCGACCCAAAGGTGTTTCACGCAATCGCGGCCGGTGGCATATATAAGCTGCGAAACCGGGTCGTAGATCGGTTGCTGCGCCAGGCCGGACAGGTCGAAGGCCACCAGGTCCGCGGCCTTGCCGAGTTCCAGCGAGCCGATTTCACTCTCCAGGCCCAGGGCCCGCGCGCCGTTGAGCGTGGCCATGCGCAGTGCCTGGTGGGCATTCAGGGCGGTGGCCGAGCCCGCCACGGCCTTGGCCAGCAGCGCGGCGGTGCGGGTTTCGCCGAGCAGGTCCAGGTCGTTGTTGCTGGCGGCCCCGTCGGTGCCTACTGCAACATTGACGCCAGCCTGCCACAGCCGTTCCACCGGGCAGAAGCCGCTGGCCAGTTTCAGGTTCGACTCCGGGCAATGAATGACATTGCTGTTGGTTTCTACCAGCAAAGCCAGGTCGTCATCGCTGATTTGGGTCATGTGTACGGCCTGGAAGCGCGGCCCGAGCAGTCCCAGCCGGGCCAGGCGGGCCAGGGGCCGTTCGCCATGCCGGGCGATGGCCTGTTCCACCTCGAAGGCGGTTTCATGGACATGCATATGAATGGATGCATCGAGTTCTTCGGCAATGATCCGGATCTTCTCCAGGTTTTCGTCGCCGACCGTATAGGGCGCGTGGGGGCCGAAGGTGATCTTGATGCGCGGATGATGCTTGAGGTCGCTGAACAGCTCGACGCCCTGGCGGATGGCCTCGTCGGTGCTGTGGGCGCCCGGAATCGGAAAGTCGAGGATCGGAATGGCGATCTGCGCCCGAATGCCGCTGTTGTGCACGCGTTCGCTGGCAACCTTCGGGAAGAAGTACATGTCGGAAAAACAGCTGATGCCGCCTTTGAGCTGTTCGGCGATGGCCAGGTCGGTACCGTCGCGGACGAAGGCTTCATCGACCCATTTGGCCTCGGCGGGCCAGATGTGGTTTTCCAGCCAGGTCATCAGCGGCAGGTCGTCGGCCAGGCCGCGGAACAGGGTCATCGCCGCGTGGCCGTGGGCATTGATCAGGCCGGGGCTGAGCAGCATGCCAGGCAGCTCGCGGACCTCGGTAGCCTGCAGCTTCAAGGCGTCGGCACGCGGGCCGATGAACACGATGCGGCCGTCGCGGATGCCCAGGCCGTGCTCCTTGAGCACTACGCCGGCCGGTTCAACAGGCACCAGCCAGGTCGGCAACAGGAGTAGGTCGAGCGCAACGACAGGGTTCGGCATCGAAGATCGGTTCCAGGGCGTTTGTGGAGGATGGCGAAGTATACCCGAGCGTCTTCGCCGGGGGATCGCTATAATCGGCGGCTTTTGTTCATGAGTGCGGGGTGAAGGATGCGCGACCGACTGTTGGCTGCGGAGAAGGTGAAGGCCATCGATTGGCGGGATGACGCCCTGTATCTGCTCGATCAGCGTATTTTGCCCTTCGAAGAAAGCTGGATCGCCTACACCAGTGCGGCCGGCGTCGCACAGGCCATTCGCGAAATGGTAGTGCGTGGCGCGCCGGCGATCGGCATCAGCGCCGCCTATGGCGTGGTCCTGGCGGCGCGTGCGCGCTTTGCCGCCGGTGGCGACTGGCAGGCGGCGATGGAAGAAGACTTCACGCTGCTCGCCGACTCGCGCCCGACCGCGGTCAACCTGTTCTGGGCGCTGAACCGCATGCATGAGCGCCTGGAGCGCCTCAAGGACCACGCCGACCCGTTGGCGGTGCTGGAAGCGGAAGCCCTGGCCATTCATGAAAGCGACCGCGAAGCCAACCTGACCATGGCCCAGCTGGGTGTCGATCTGATTCGCCGGCATCAGGGCAATGCCCAGGCCATCCTGACCCATTGCAACACCGGCGCCCTGGCGACCGGAGGCTTCGGCACGGCCCTGGGGGTGATTCGCGGGGCCTTTATCGAGGGTATGGTCGAGCGAGTGTATGCCAATGAGACCCGTCCCTGGTTGCAAGGCTCGCGGCTGACCGCCTGGGAGCTGGCCAACGAAGGCATCCCTGTGACCTTGAATGCCGACTCCGCCGCTGCGCACATCATGAAAACCAAGGGCGTGACCTGGGTGATCGTCGGCGCCGACCGCATTACCGCCAACGGCGACGTGGCGAACAAGATCGGCACCTATCAACTGGCGGTCAATGCGATGCACCACGGGGTGCGTTTCATGGTGGTCGCGCCGAGTTCGACCATCGACATGGCCCTGGCCAGCGGCGACGACATTCCGATCGAGGAGCGTGATGGCAAGGAGCTGCTTGAGATCGGCGGCAAGCGGGTAGGGGCGGATGTGGAGGCCTACAACCCGGTATTCGACGTCACCCCGGCGGACCTGATCGACGCCATCGTCACCGAGAAAGGCATAGTCGAGCGTCCCGACACCGCAAAAATGACCCAATTGATGTGCCGCAAGCGCCTGCACTGAGGTCATTTTGCAAAAAGTTTCGCTGGCGGCTGTCGAGGGGCGGTCGTCAGTCCGGAAAATGTCCGCGTTTATGCGCGAAATCCGCCTCTGAGCTTCTCTCGTCTCTTATCAGCCTGTCACCGGTCAACTAACTATGCTCCATGCGCATCAGGGGGATAGGTGCGTGGCGGCGATTGTGATAAAATCCGGCGGTTTCCAAGGTGGTCCGAAGTGACCGCCTTCACTGCGCAAATCCATGGCATAACTTGTTGATTTGTCGTAAGTCGGTGCATGGCACTAGGCCTGCAGCGGCGAGCTTCGTTCGTCCCATATGGATGTGACGAAGTTTCACCAGAAAAAGGAATCAGGCTTCTCATGGGCGAACTGGCCAAAGAAATCCTCCCGGTCAATATCGAAGACGAGCTGAAACAGTCCTATCTCGACTACGCGATGAGCGTAATCGTCGGGCGGGCACTGCCTGATGCGCGCGATGGCTTGAAGCCTGTGCACCGGCGTGTGCTGTACGCGATGAGCGAGCTCGGTAACGACTGGAACAAGCCGTACAAGAAATCTGCCCGTGTTGTCGGTGACGTGATCGGTAAGTATCACCCGCACGGTGATACCGCGGTGTACGACACCATCGTTCGTATGGCCCAGCCATTCTCCCTGCGCTACCTGCTGGTAGACGGCCAGGGTAACTTCGGTTCGGTCGACGGCGACAACGCGGCGGCCATGCGATACACCGAAGTGCGCATGACCAAGCTGGCGCACGAGCTGCTGGCCGACCTGCACAAGGAAACCGTGGACTGGGTGCCGAACTACGACGGCACCGAACTGATCCCCGCGGTCATGCCGACCAAGATCCCCAACCTGCTGGTCAACGGCTCCAGCGGTATCGCCGTGGGCATGGCGACCAACATTCCACCGCACAACCTCGGCGAAGTCATCGACGGTTGCCTGGCGCTGATCGACAACCCGGAACTGACCGTCGATGAGCTGATGCAGCACATCCCGGGCCCGGACTTCCCGACCGCGGCGATCATCAACGGTCGCGAAGGCATCATCGAAGCCTACCGTACCGGTCGCGGACGCATTTACATGCGTGCCCGCTCGATCATTGAGGACATCGACAAGGTCGGTGGCCGCCAGCAGATCGTCATCACCGAGCTGCCTTACCAGTTGAACAAGGCGCGCCTGATCGAGAAGATCGCCGAGCTGGTCAAGGAGAAGAAGCTCGAAGGCATCACAGAGCTGCGCGACGAGTCCGACAAGGACGGTATGCGCGTAGTGATCGAGCTGCGTCGTGGCGAAGTGCCGGAGGTGATCCTCAACAACCTCTACGCCCAGACCCAGCTGCAGAGCGTGTTCGGTATCAACATCGTTGCGCTGATCGACGGTCGTCCGCGGATCCTCAACCTGAAGGACTTGCTGGAAGCCTTCGTGCGTCACCGCCGTGAAGTGGTGACCCGCCGCACCGTATTCGAACTGCGCAAGGCTCGTGAGCGTGGCCATATTCTCGAAGGCCAGGCCGTTGCCCTGTCGAACATCGACCCGGTCATCGCCCTGATCAAGGCCTCGCCGACCCCGTCGGAAGCCAAGGAGGCGCTGGTCAGCACACCTTGGGAGTCCAGTGCGGTGATGACCATGGTCGAGCGTGCCGGCGCGGACTCCTGCCGTCCGGAGAACCTCGATCCGCAATACGGTCTGCGCGACGGCAAGTACTTCCTGTCGCCAGAGCAGGCACAGGCCATCCTGGAGTTGCGCCTGCACCGCCTGACCGGCCTCGAGCATGAAAAGCTGCTGGCCGAGTACCAGGAGATCCTCAACCAGATCGGCGAGCTGATCCGCATCCTCAACAGCGCCACGCGCCTGATGGAAGTGATCCGCGAAGAGCTGGAAGTGATTCGCGCCGAATACGGCGACGTGCGCCGCACCGAGATCCTCGATGCCCGTCTCGACCTGACCCTGGGCGACATGATTCCGGAAGAAGAGCGCGTCGTGACCATTTCCCACGGCGGCTATGCCAAGACCCAGCCGCTGGCTGCGTACCAGGCCCAGCGTCGTGGCGGTAAAGGCAAGTCGGCGACCGGCGTCAAGGATGAGGACTACATCGCTCACCTGCTGGTGGCCAACAGTCACACCACGTTGCTGCTGTTCTCCAGCAAGGGCAAGGTCTACTGGCTGAAAACCTACGAAATCCCCGAGGCTTCCCGTGCCGCCCGCGGCCGTCCGCTGGTCAACCTGCTGCCGCTGGACGATGGTGAATACATCACCACCATGCTGCCGGTCGAGGAGTACACCGAAGGTCACTACATCTTCATGGCGACCGCCAACGGCACCGTGAAGAAGACCCCGCTGGAATCCTTCAGCCGTCAGCGCAGCGTCGGTTTGATCGCGCTGGAACTGGACGAGGGCGATGTGCTGATTTCCGCCGCGATCACCGATGGCGAGCGCGAAGTCATGCTGTTCTCCGATGGTGGCAAGGTGACTCGCTTCAAGGAGTCCGACGTTCGTGCCATGGGTCGTACCGCCCGCGGTGTGCGCGGCATGCGTCTGCCGGAAGGGCAGAAGCTGATCTCCATGCTGATCCCGGAAGAAGGCAGCCAGATCCTCACCGCTTCGGCGCGTGGTTATGGCAAGCGTACGGCGATCACCGAGTTCCCTGAGTACAAGCGTGGCGGTCAGGGCGTTATCGCCATGGTCAGCAACGAGCGTAACGGCCGCCTGGTCGGCGCGGTTCAGGTGCTCGACGGCGAGGAAATCATGCTGATTTCCGACCAGGGCACCCTGGTGCGCACCCGGGTCGACGAAGTGTCCAGCCTGGGCCGTAACACCCAGGGCGTGACCTTGATCAAGCTGGCCAACGACGAAACGCTGGTAGGCCTGGAGCGGGTTCAGGAGCCGTCCGAAGTCGAAGGCGACGAATTGGAAGACGAAGATGGCGAGGTGCTCGAGGGCGCCGTGCTGGATGCGGCGACCGACTCGGATGATGCCGTCGAAGGCCAACAGGCTGACGCCGCAGGCGAAGAAGAGTCGCAAGACTAAATAAATCGTAGCAGGGCAGAGTGTTTGCTCTGTCCGCTACCGTGAATGCATAGCGAGAGTGGATGTGAGCAAACGAGCCTATAACTTCTGCGCAGGTCCCGCTGCGCTACCTGAAGCTGTCCTGTTGCGTGCCCAGGCCGAATTGCTGGATTGGCATGGCAAGGGCCTGTCGGTCATGGAGATGAGCCATCGCAGCGATGAGTTCGTCTCCATCGCCACCAAGGCCGAGCAGGATCTGCGTGATCTGCTGAATATCCCCTCGAACTATAAAGTGCTGTTTCTGCAAGGCGGCGCGAGCCAGCAATTTGCTCAGACTCCACTGAACCTGCTGCCGGAAAATGGCACTGCCGACTATATCGACACCGGTATCTGGTCGCAGAAGGCCATTGAAGAAGCCTCGCGCTACGGCCATGTCAATGTGGCTGCCACCGCCAAGCCTTACGATTACTTCGCTATCCCTGGCCAGAACGAATGGCAGCTGTCGAAAGACGCGGCCTACGTGCACTACGCACCGAACGAAACCATCGGCGGCCTGGAATTCCAGTGGATCCCGGAAACCGGCGACGTTCCGCTGGTGGCCGACATGTCTTCCGACATCCTCTCGCGCCCTGTGGATATCTCCCGTTTCGGCATGATCTACGCCGGTGCGCAGAAAAACATCGGCCCGAGCGGCATCCTGGTCAATATCGTTCGCGAGGACCTGCTGGGTCGTGCGCGTTCGCTGTGCCCGACCATGCTCGACTACAAGGTCGCGGCAGACAACGGTTCGATGTACAACACTCCGCCGACCCTGGCCTGGTACCTGTCCGGCCTGGTGTTCGAGTGGCTCAAGGAGCAGGGTGGGGTGGAAGCCATCGCCAAGCTCAATGACGTCAAGCAGCGCACCCTGTACGACTTCATCGACGCCAGCGGCCTGTACAGCAACCCGATCAACAAGTCGGACCGCTCGTGGATGAACGTACCGTTCCGCCTGGCCGATGACCGTCTGGACAAGCCGTTCCTGGCCGGTGCCGACGCGCGTGGCCTGTTGAACCTCAAGGGTCACCGTTCGGTAGGCGGCATGCGCGCCTCCATCTACAACGCCGTCGACATCAATGCGGTCAACGCGCTGGTGGCGTACATGGCAGAGTTCGAGAAGGAACACGGCTAATGTCTGAGCAAGAACTCAAGGCACTGCGCCTGCGCATTGACGCTCTGGACGAGAAAGTCCTGGAGTTGATCAGTGAGCGCGCGCGCTGCGCCCAGGAAGTCGCGCGAGTAAAGATGGCCTCGCTGGCCGAAGGCGAAGTGCCGGTGTTCTATCGTCCTGAGCGTGAAGCTCAGGTGCTCAAGCGGGTGATGGAGCGCAACCAGGGGCCGTTGGGCAACGAAGAGATGGCGCGGCTGTTCCGTGAAATCATGTCGTCCTGCCTGGCGCTCGAGCAGCCACTGAAAGTGGCCTACCTCGGTCCGGAAGGCACCTTCACCCAGGCCGCGGCCATGAAGCACTTCGGTCACGCGGTGATCAGCAAGCCGATGGCGGCGATCGACGAAGTGTTCCGTGAAGTGGCGGCGGGTGCGGTGAACTTTGGCGTGGTGCCTGTGGAAAACTCCACCGAGGGTGCGGTCAACCACACCCTCGACAGCTTCCTGGAGCACGACATGGTGATCTGTGGCGAAGTCGAGCTGCGTATCCACCATCATCTGCTGGTCGGTGAAAACACCAAGACCGACAGCATCAGCCGTATCTACTCCCATGCCCAGTCCCTGGCGCAGTGCCGCAAGTGGCTGGATGCGCATTATCCGAATGTCGAGCGGGTTGCGGTTTCCAGCAACGCCGAAGCGGCCAAGCGGGTCAAGGGCGAGTGGAACTCGGCGGCCATCGCCGGCGACATGGCGGCGAGCCTGTATGGCTTGACCCGTCTGGCCGAGAAAATCGAGGATCGCCCGGACAACTCCACGCGCTTCCTGATGATCGGCAACCAGGAAGTGCCGCCGACCGGCGACGACAAGACCTCGATCATCGTTTCCATGAGCAACAAGCCTGGCGCCCTGCATGAGCTGCTGGTGCCTTTCCATGACAACGGCATCGATCTGACGCGTATCGAAACCCGGCCTTCGCGCAGCGGCAAGTGGACCTATGTGTTCTTCATCGACTTCGTCGGCCACCACCGCGATCCATTGATCAAGGGTGTGCTGGAAAAGATCAGTCAGGAAGCAGTGGCACTCAAGGTGCTGGGTTCCTACCCGAAAGCGGTTCTCTGAGGCTTTAACAATGAGTGGCGACTTCCTCGCTCTGGCACAGCCGGGCGTGCAACAACTTTCGCCTTACGTTCCGGGCAAGCCCGTGGACGAACTGGCACGCGAGCTGGATATCGATCCGGCGAAAATCGTCAAGCTGGCGAGCAACGAAAACCCGCTGGGCGCCAGCCCCAAGGCGCTGGCGGCGATTCGCGAAGAGCTGGCCGAGCTGACCCGCTATCCGGATGGCAATGGCTTTGCGCTCAAGACTCTGCTGGCCGAGCGCTGTGGCGTCGAGCTGGCGCAGGTCACCCTGGGCAATGGCTCCAACGACATCCTGGAACTGGTCGCCCGTGCCTACCTGGCGCCTGGCCTGAATGCGGTGTTCAGCGAACACGCCTTTGCGGTCTATCCGATCGTTACCCAGGCCGTGGGTGCCGAAGCTCGCGTGATTCCGGCCAAGGACTGGGGGCATGACCTGCCGGCCATGCTGCTGGCCATCGATGCCGATACCCGGGTGGTCTTTATCGCCAACCCGAACAATCCGACCGGTACCTGGTTCAGCGCCGAGGCGCTGGACGAGTTCCTCCAGGACGTACCGGCGCATGTGCTGGTGGTGCTGGACGAGGCGTACATCGAATATGCCGAAGGCAGCGATCTGCCGGATGGCCTGGATTTCCTGGCGGCCTATCCGAACCTGCTGGTTTCGCGAACCTTTTCCAAGGCCTACGGCCTGGCCGCGTTGCGGGTGGGTTATGGCTTGTCGACTCCGACAGTGGCTGATGTGCTCAATCGCGTTCGCCAGCCATTCAACGTCAACAGTCTGGCCCTGGCGGCGGCGTGTGCGGCGCTGGAGGATACCGATTACCTGGCCGAGACCCGTCGCCTGAACGAGGCGGGCATGCAGCAACTGGAGGCCGGTTTCCGGGAACTGGGCCTGAGCTGGATCGCTTCCAGGGGCAACTTCATCGCTGTGGATGTCGGTCGGGTTGCCGCGCCGGTGTTCCAGGGCTTGTTGCGTGAAGGGGTGATCGTGCGTCCGGTGGCCAACTACGGCATGCCGAATCACCTGCGCGTGACCATTGGCTTGCCGGCTGAAAACACGCGTTTCCTCGAGGCTTTGGCCAAGGTTCTGGCTCGTGGTTGATGTCATTCCAGTGCAACCTGCGGTGCCTATGATCGGTCGCCTGGTGGTGGTCGGTCTGGGACTGATCGGCGGTTCCTTTGCCAAGGGCCTGCGTGAAAGTGGCGTATGCCGCGAGGTTGTCGGCGTCGATCTCGACCCGCAATCGCGCAAGCTGGCCGTTGAGCTGGGTGTGGTGGATCGCTGTGAAGAAGACCTGGCGCTGGCGTGCCAGGGCGCTGACGTGATCCAGCTGGCGGTACCGATTCTGGCCATGGAAAAGCTACTGGCGATTCTGGCCGGCATGGATCTGGGGCAGGCGATCCTGACCGATGTCGGCAGTGCCAAGGGCAATGTAGTGCGGGCGGCGACCGAGGCTTTTGGCAGCATGCCACCGCGCTTCGTCCCGGGGCATCCGATCGCCGGTTCCGAGCAGAGTGGGGTGGAGGCCGCCAATGGCCAGTTGTTCCGTCGCCACAAGGTGATCCTGACGCCGCTGGAGCAGACCGACCCGGCAGCGCTGGCGGTGGTCGACAAGCTCTGGCGAGAGCTGGGGGCCGATGTCGAGCACATGCAGGTCGAGCGCCACGATGAAGTGCTGGCGGCGACCAGTCATCTGCCGCACTTGCTGGCATTCGGTCTGGTCGATTCGTTGGCCAAGCGCAGTGAAAATCTGGACATCTTCCGCTACGCTGCGGGCGGTTTCCGTGATTTCACGAGAATCGCCGGTAGTGACCCGGTCATGTGGCACGACATCTTCCTCGCCAATCGCGAAGCTGTCCTGCGCACACTCGATACATTTCGCAATGACCTCGACGCCTTGCGCGACGCGGTCGATGCAGGGGATGGGCACCAGTTGTTGGGCGTATTCACTCGCGCCCGGGTTGCTCGCGAGCATTTCAGTAAAATCCTGGCCCGTCGGGCCTATGTGGACGCTATGAACTCCAATAACCTGATTTTCCTGGCAAATCCTGGTGGCCGCCTGACTGGGCGGATTCGTGTACCAGGCGACAAGTCGATTTCTCACCGTTCGATCATGCTCGGCTCCCTGGCTGAAGGTACTACCGAAGTCGAAGGCTTCCTCGAGGGCGAGGACGCCCTGGCGACGCTGCAGGCTTTCCGTGACATGGGCGTGGTGATCGAAGGCCCGCACCATGGTCGCGTGACCATCCATGGTGTCGGCCTGCATGGCTTGAAGCCGGCTCCGGGCCCGATCTACCTGGGCAACTCCGGCACCTCGATGCGGCTGCTGTCCGGCCTGTTGGCTGCGCAGAGTTTCGATAGCGTGCTGACGGGCGATGCCTCGTTGTCCAAGCGTCCGATGAATCGCGTAGCCAATCCGCTGCGCGAGATGGGGGCGGTGATTGAAACCGCCGCGGAAGGGCGTCCGCCGATGACCATCCGTGGTGGTCACAAGCTCAAGGGCCTGACTTACACCATGCCAATGGCCAGTGCCCAGGTTAAGTCCTGCCTGCTGTTGGCTGGCCTGTATGCCGAGGGCAAGACCACGGTGACTGAGCCTGCGCCAACCCGTGATCATACCGAGCGCATGCTGCGTGGCTTCGGTTACCCGGTAGCGGTCGACGGCGCCACGGCCTCGGTCGAGTCCGGTGGCAAGCTGCAGGCGACCCATATCGAGGTGCCTGCGGATATCTCCTCGGCGGCCTTCTTCCTGGTGGCTGCGTCCATCGCCGAAGGTTCCGAGCTGGTGCTCGAGCACGTTGGCATCAACCCGACTCGCACCGGGGTCATCGATATCCTGCGCCTGATGGGGGCTGATATCAGCCTGGAAAACCAGCGTGAAGTCGGCGGCGAGCCTGTGGCGGACCTGCGTGTTCGCGCGGCGAAGCTTAAGGGGGTCGAGATTCCGGAAGAGTTGGTCCCGTTGGCGATCGACGAATTCCCGGTGCTGTTCGTTGCTGCAGCCTGCGCCGAAGGGCGGACCGTGCTGCGTGGCGCCGAAGAGCTGCGGGTCAAGGAGTCCGACCGCATCCAGGTGATGGCCGACGGCTTGCTGGCCCTGGGCGTCAAGTGTGAGCCGACGCCGGACGGTATCATCATTGATGGCAGCCAGATTGGCGGCGGCGAAGTGCACGGGCATGGCGATCACCGTATCGCCATGGCCTTCAGCGTGGCCTCGTTGCGCGCCAATGCGCCAATCCGCATCCATGACTGCGCCAACGTTGCCACGTCCTTTCCGAACTTCCTCGCGCTATGCGCGCAGGTCGGCATTCGTGTTGCGCAAGAGGCTCAGTCGTGAACATCAAGGCGCCAGTCATCACCATCGATGGGCCAAGTGGCTCGGGCAAGGGCACTATCGCCGGGATTCTGGCCAAGCGCCTGGGTTGGTGTCTGTTGGATTCCGGTGCCTTGTACCGTTTGCTGGCTTTTGCCGCGCGCAATCATGGTGTCGACCTGACCAATGAGGAATCGCTGAAACTGTTGGCGGCTCATCTGGATGTGCAGTTCGTCGGCGCGACCGAAGGTCATCCGCAACGCATCATCCTGGAAGGTGATGACGTCACCGACGATTTGCGCAACGAGCAGGTGGGGGCCTGGGCATCCCAGGTCGCGGCGCTGCCGGCCGTGCGTGATGCGCTGCTGCAGCGTCAGCGGGCTTTTCAGGAGCCGCCGGGGCTGGTGGCCGATGGGCGTGACATGGGGACAGTGGTGTTTCCCGATGCACCCCTGAAGATATTTCTCACTGCAAGTGCCGAGGAGCGCGCGCGTCGCCGTTACTTGCAGTTGAAGGGAAAAGTCGATGGTGTTAGTCTGTCGAGTCTGCTAGATGAGATTCGTGCGCGCGATGAGCGTGACACCCAGCGAGCAGTCGCCCCGCTCAAGCCGGCGGTTGACGCTATACAGCTGGATTCCACGGAGTTGTCCATCGAGCAGGTGCTGGAACGCATCTTGAGTGAAATCGCCATCCGCGATATCGCCGGGTGACCAAGGAGGAGCGCAGGGGACCAGTCATAGTCCTGCGGTCCTTCTTTTATATGAACGTAACCCACATTGTCTGGGATGTGGCAGATGGGCGTATTCTTCGCCCTTATCAACAGGAATTAAAATGAGCGAAAGCTTTGCGGAACTCTTTGAAGAAAGCCTAAAAACCCTGAACCTTCAGGCAGGCTCCATCATCACCGGTGTTATCGTCGACATCGACTACCAAGCGCGTTGGGTAACCGTTCACGCTGGTCTGAAGTCTGAAGCGCTGATCCCGCTTGAGCAGTTCTACAACGATGCTGGCGAACTGTCCATCAATGTTGGTGATGAAGTTCACGTTGCTCTGGATTCGGTTGAAGACGGCTTTGGTGAAACCAAGCTGTCCCGTGAAAAAGCCAAGCGCGCTGAATGCTGGATCGTTCTGGAAGCAGCCTTCGCAGCCGAAGAAGTGGTCAAGGGCGTTATCAACGGTAAGGTTAAAGGCGGCTTCACTGTCGACGTTAACGGCATCCGTGCGTTCCTGCCAGGTTCTCTGGTTGACGTCCGTCCAGTGCGCGACACCACGCACCTGGAAGGCAAAGAGCTCGAGTTTAAAGTCATCAAACTCGACCAGAAGCGCAACAACGTTGTCGTTTCCCGCCGTAGCGTCCTCGAAGCCGAGAACTCCGCTGAGCGTGAAGCTCTGCTGGAATCCCTGCAGGAAGGTCAGCAAGTCAAAGGTATCGTCAAAAACCTCACCGATTACGGCGCATTCGTCGATCTGGGTGGCGTCGATGGCCTGCTGCACATCACCGACATGGCTTGGAAGCGTATCAAGCATCCTTCCGAAATCGTCAACGTTGGCGACGAGATCGATGTCAAGGTTCTGAAGTACGATCGCGAGCGCAATCGTGTTTCCCTGGGCCTGAAGCAACTGGGCGAAGATCCATGGGTTGCTATCAAAGCCCGTTACCCAGAAAGCACTCGCGTTACCGCTCGTGTAACCAACCTGACCGACTACGGCTGCTTCGCTGAGCTGGAAGAAGGCGTTGAAGGTCTGGTGCACGTTTCGGAAATGGACTGGACCAACAAGAACATCCATCCTTCGAAAGTCGTGCAAGTCGGCGACGAAGTGGAAGTTATGGTTCTGGACATCGACGAAGAGCGTCGTCGTATCTCCCTGGGCATCAAGCAGTGCAAATCTAACCCATGGGAAGATTTCTCTGGCCAGTTCAACAAGGGCGACAAAATCTCCGGCACCATCAAGTCGATCACCGATTTCGGTATCTTCATTGGTCTGGACGGTGGCATCGACGGTCTGGTTCACCTGTCCGATATCTCCTGGAACGAAGTGGGCGAAGAAGCCGTACGCCGCTTCAAGAAGGGCGACGAGCTGGACACCGTTATCCTGTCGGTTGACCCAGAGCGTGAGCGCATCTCCCTGGGTATCAAGCAACTGGAAAGCGATCCGTTCTCCGAGTACGTTCAAGAGAACGACAAGGGTGCAATCGTTAAGGGTGTTGTAAAAGAAGTTGACGCCAAAGGCGCCATCATCACCCTGGCCAACGATATCGAAGCGACTCTGAAAGCCTCCGAAATCAGCCGTGATCGCATCGAAGATGCTCGTAACGTCCTGAAAGAAGGCGAAGAAGTTGAAGCCAAGATCATCAGCGTTGACCGTAAGAGCCGTGTAATCCAGCTCTCGATCAAGTCGAAAGACGTTGAAGACGAGAAAGAAGCTATCCAGAGCCTGCGCGACAAGCCAGCCGCTTCGGATATCGCTGCTGGTCCTACCACTCTGGGCGACCTGCTGCGTGCACAGATGGAAAAGCAGAACTAAGTTCTGTCAGGCCATAGAAAAGGGCGACTTCGGTCGCCCTTTTTTGTGTCTGAGATTTGGGGTTTGGCTTGCTTCTATCAGGGGAAGGGAAACCAATAGAGTCATTCGAGTGTCTATTTTCTTAAGCGGATCAATAACCTATTCAGGGCCAGGCTTGCTTGAGCTGAATGAAGGTGGGGCGATTGCCCGGTATAAGGAAGTAGATGAAAAATCTCCTCGTGGTTTTTACGGTTCTAGTCTTGGTGGGTTGTACGACCAATGCCAAGGTCCATGCGGTCCGTGGTGTCAGTGGCATCGAGATCGACTGCTCCGGTCTTGGGGCTGGATGGGATAAGTGCTACAAGCGCGCTGAGCGTGAATGCAAGGGGGATGGCTACAAAGTCATCACCAGGTCCAGTGATGCCAAGGACGAGGAGGGTGACTATCCCTTTGGCTGGAATCCTGCGGGTTACCTCACGCGAACCATGCTTGTCATATGCCGCTAGTAGAATGGCGTGGTGGGAGGTCAAATCGCTGCAGGGTTTTCGTTTCGTGCGCTGTTGAATGCCTTCGTTTGTGGCGTTTTCGCAAGGGGCGAGATAAGTCAATGCTTGGGCTGTTCAAAATCCCTCGGTCGTGCTAAAACCTTTGAAGCGCTTATCTAGCTGCTTGAAAAAGAAGGGAAAAATATGACGAAGTCGGAGTTGATCGAACGAATTGTCACCCATCAAGGGCTACTCTCATCCAAGGATGTGGAGCTGGCCATCAAGACCATGCTTGAGCAAATGTCCCAGTGCCTGGCAACCGGAGATCGTATTGAGATTCGGGGCTTTGGTAGCTTTTCTCTGCACTATCGTGCACCGCGTGTCGGGCGTAACCCGAAGACTGGTCAGTCTGTCAGTCTCGATGGCAAGTTCGTTCCGCATTTCAAGCCAGGCAAAGAGCTGCGCGATCGTGTGAACGAAGATGAGGAGGAAGGGCTTTGACCAGGTCGGTTCAAGGGGCGGTTCATGCGTAATCTCAAGCGTGTACTTCTCGTGGCGCTTATTCTTTTGCTTGTTCTGGCGATCCTTGCTTTTGTGCTTGAGAATCAGCAATCCGTCTCTTTGTTATTCCTTGGCTGGGTTGGGCCACAGCTTCCGGTATCGTTGGTCGCAATCACTGCCTTATTGTTTGGCATGCTAATCGGTCCGCTGTTGGGTTGGCTAGTTGGCTTTGCTATTAGAGGGCGGCGTAGGCGCTTGGTCTAACTGGATTGGCGGCACGGCTCGCTCCTTTTTGTTGCGTGAGATTAACCATATCCTTGTAAGACCTTCTAAATGTAAAATGTAGCGTTTGCACAGATAGTGAGTGATTACGATACCTATCCAAATGGGCTATTTCATAGCAGACTGATTCGGTGGTATATCCTGCATTCATGGATAAGACGGTGCTATTAAGGTGGTTCTGTTGTCAGCTCAAGGGTATGGTGTCGCGTGAAAACTCTAGTAACCAATGCAGCTGAATTTATCGGCTCTGTAGTCATTCATAACTTGCGCTGAATTGAGCGTTTCATCTTTTCGAATAGTAAGGTTCAGTTGGTACAAGTAGGAATGATATGTCGGTGAAATATCCTAAGATCGCAGTTTTGCTGGCTGCCTATAATGGCATGCAGTGGATCGAAGAACAGTTGGTCTCGATCCTTGGTCAATCAGCAGTCGATATAACCATCTACATAAGTATTGACCCTTCTACTGACGGAACAGAAGCTTGGTGCGCGCTCTATGCTGCGGAACATCCTCGCGTTGTCGTGCTGCCGGATGCTGGCAGCTTTGGTGGCGCCTCGCGTAATTTCTTCAGGCTGATCCGCGATGTCGATTTTGAAGGGTACGATTTCATCGCCTTTGCCGATCAGGATGACGTTTGGCATTCGGACAAACTGCGGCGTGCAACCCGGGTGCTTCAAACCCATCATGTGGATGCCTACTCCAGCAACGTCACTGCCTTTTGGCCAGACGGCAGAACTCTTCTGCTGGATAAAGCGCAGCCTCAGGTTGCCTGGGACTTTCTGTTTGAAGCGGCCGGCCCCGGCTGTACTTACGTAATGAGCCAAAGCCTTGTGGGGCCGTTGAAGGCTTCGATGCTCGCAAACTGGCAGCCACTGCAGGATGTCAGCTTACATGACTGGTACTGCTATGCCTTTGCTCGTAGCCATGGTTACCGCTGGTTCATCGATCTCGTACCATCAATGGACTATCGCCAGCACGAGCGTAATCAGGTTGGTGCCAATACTGGGTTGAGCCCATTGATAGCTCGCTATAAAACCATTCATGACGGTTGGTGGTTCAATCAAGTACAACTGATAGCTCGTCTGGTGGGGCAGGGTGCCGATCCGTTCGTGAAAACTTGGTTGCAGTTGCGACGCCGGCAACTGATCAAGTTGTCCTTCAGCGCTTGGAAATGCCGACGCCGGGTCCGCGACAAGGTATTTTTCTTTTTTATCTGCTGGGCCACTGCGTTGATAGGGAATAAAACGCAATGACAACCCTAAAGGTATTGGTGACAGGGGCAAATGGGTTTGTCGGTGAAGCGGTAGTCTTTCGTCTATTACTGGACAAGAAGTTCACCCCAATCGCGGCGGCTCGAGGGGTAACGCGACTGTGTGGCTTATGCTCGGTAGCCACCTTCGATCTGACCAACCCCAAGCCTTTGCCCTTATTAAATAATGTACATGCGATCATTCATGCTGCCGCCCGCGTTCATGTGATGAATGAAACGGCGGTGGACGCTTTGGCTGAATTTCGCAAGATTAACGTGGAAGGGACTTTCCGGCTGGCACAGCGCGCTGCCGCATCAGGAGTAAAGCGCTTCATCTTCATCAGTTCTATCAAGGTCAACGGTGAAAGCACTATCCCGGGCAAATCGTTTAAAGCCGATGATTCTCCGGCCCCAGTTGATCCTTATAGCGTGTCCAAGCACGAAGCGGAGGAAGCCTTGAGAAAGCTTGGTCAAGAGACTGGCATGGAGGTGGTGATCATCCGCCCGCCATTGGTCTATGGGCCGGGAGTCAAAGCTAACTTCCTGAGTATGCTAAGTTGGCTCAATAGAGGTATACCATTGCCATTGGGTGCGATTCGTAACCAGCGGAGTCTGGTGGCAATCGGAAACTTGGTAGACTTGGTAGTTACTTGCATCGATCATCCTGCTGCTGCGAATCACACTTTTTTAGTCTGCGACGGTGAATGCTTATCTACAACCCAATTGTTGCGACGTCTGGCCAAGGCGTTGGGCAAAAATGCCCAATTGCTGTGGCTGCCTGAGTCTCTATTGAAACTGGCAGCTTCAATACTGGGGAAACAAGCCGTTGCCCAGCGAATATGTGGGTCGTTGCAGGTTGATATCAGCAAGAACCGCGAGTTGTTGGGGTGGACTCCTCCCATTAATATGGACAAAGCTATGCGGCAGACTGCTAGCCATTATCTGGATAAACAAGTGAAATGATTTTTTGGTGGCTGCTACTTGCGGTATTTTCAACTTCTTGTGTACTGACACTCGTCCTGCGACGTTACGCTCTGGCTAAGAGTTTGATGGATATACCCAACGAGCGCAGTTCTCACTCAATCCCTACGCCTCGTGGTGGGGGGGTGGCAATCGTTGTCGCCTTTGTGCTGGCGCTTCCCATTCTTACTAGCCTCAACCTGCTGAGCTTTGCCGTATTGTATGGCCTTCTGGGCTCCGGTCTACTTGTTGCGGTGATTGGTTTCGCCGATGACCATGGGCATATCGTTGCCAAATGGCGACTGCTGGGGCACTTCATTGCGGCGGTATGGGGGCTGTTTTGGCTAAACGGTCTCCCACCAATGTCGATCTTTGGAGTCATACTTGATCTGGGGTGGTTTGGTAATGTTTTGGCCCTGGTCTATCTGGTCTGGATGCTTAATCTTTATAATTTCATGGATGGCATTGATGGTTTGGCCAGTGTCGAAGCGATCAGCGCTTGCCTGGGAATTTGTCTGGTTTATTGGCTTGGCGGGGTCGCTGAGCTGATCTGGATGCCGCTGATTCTGGCAGCCTCAGTGGCAGGCTTTCTTTGCTGGAACTTCCCCCCGGCGCGGATTTTCATGGGTGATGCGGGGAGTGGCTTCCTTGGTTTTCTTCTAGGAGGGTTAGCGCTTCAGGCGGCCTGGATAGTTCCTGAAATATTCTGGAGTTGGATGATTTTGCTAGGGGTATTTATCGTCGATGCCACTTGGACATTGATTAGGCGATTTGCTCGTGGAGATAAAGTATTTCAAGCTCATCGAAGCCATGCTTATCAATATGCATCGCGTCGTTTTTCTAGTCATAAAGTCGTTACATATAGCGTTGCGGTTATAAACATTGTGTGGCTGACTCCATGGGCAGTTATTGTAGCTAAGGGAGGCTTGCATGGAGTTGAAGGTATGTTGTTAGCGTATTTTCCTTTATTTGTTCTTGGTTATGTATTCAATGCTGGCGCACTGGAGGATAGTAACCAAGCTTGATAAGTATATACTACCGCATACCCAGCATAAGCGATCCATTGCATTTATATTTAATCCTTCCAGTTGCAGTCTGACGCTATACCCATGATTTCATCATGAGATGGATGGCCCCAGAAAGATCTTAGCGCAACATCAAATTAAGCCTCCTATTTGCGTAATCTAACTATGCATTCTCATACCATAATTCGCTTTGATTCAAAGCAGTAGTCATATGTGATAGTTTCATATATAGGAGCTTTTGAGGGCCAGTCATTCCTATTGTGCTCATAGCATCGGGTGACCGCTCTTCAGTGGGTAATGCAGCGCTTGAGTGGTGATTTCCTGCCTTGGTCGAGAGTATCGTTTTTTTGATGCTAACGGGAAAGCTGATTGTAATGATTTCCTATTGGTTTGAATGTTTTGAAGTGTAATTGTGCGGTATTTTGATATGCTGTTCTATATTGTCTTTGTCTGAAATTAAGAGTGTCTTCGGTATTAGGTGGCTTCGAGAAAGTCCTGAGAATTAATCTTTCTATTTTTTGTGGGGGTGTATTATTTTTTTACCATAGCTTGAATAAGGTTGATGGTTTATAAAAAATTTAAGGTGCATTCCGTTGATATGAAAAAACAGATAGGGTTTAAATTGGGTTGTCCCATAACTTAGTATTAAGTAACACTGGCCTTTTTTGCTGTAGCCACGGCTGCTAGATTTTTTCTGTATGGCTCATTGAGGATGCTGCAATTTAACTGGGTAAGTTTTTCGTTTGTTTCAGAGGGTGATAATATCGGTAGGCTGTAACTCTGGCTCTGTCTTTGCGGTAAGGACTGCCTGTATTTTGTTGCAAATAGTGGCATTGTGCTGTTGGGCTGGGTCTCCAGGACGGAGGGTAGACATCTGGTATCAAAAGGCTAGGTTCGATTTGACCTTATAGTACAATGATAGGGGATTCGAGAGGGATCAAACCAACCCGGTTGAGGTATATGGATAAAATACGTGTTTTTTTGCTAGGCCTACCTCGCAGACAAAAAAGGCTGATTCAGGTCTTTGCAGACATTGTCCTGGTTTGGGTTGCGCTCTGGTTGGCGTTTATAGTACGGCTAGGCATTGATGAGATGGTCAACCCCTTAAAAATACATCTCTGGCTGTTCCTCTGCGCTCCTCTCGTTGCAATTCCACTTTTCATCCGTTTTGGTATGTACCGGGCCGTCATGCGCTATTTTGGTAATGATGCGCTTATTGCCATCATCAAGGCTGTCAGTCTTTCATCACTCATTTTGGCAGTCATTGTCTATTGGTACAGCAACCACTCGGCCGTAGTCCCTCGCTCCATCATCTTCAACTACTGGTGGTTAAGCCTCGTCATCATCGGCGGCCTACGTCTCTGCATGCGCCAGTATTTCATGGGCGACTGGTTCACCGCAGCCCAACACGTGCCGTTTACCAATCGCGATGACGGGCTGACCAAGGTCGCCATTTATGGTGCTGGCGTTGCAGGCAACCAGCTGGTTGCGGCGCTGCGCATGGGGCGAGTAATGCGTCCCGTGGCTTTTGTCGATGATGATCCGAGTATTGCGGATCGCTCCATTGCTGGCCTGCAGGTTTACAAGCCCAAGCACATCCAACAGATGATTGAGGTAACCGGCGCTCAGGAAATTCTCTTGGCATTGCCGTCGTCGACTCGTGCGCGGCGCCGGGAAATTCTCAATCTGCTTGAGGGTTTTCCGCTCCATGTGCGCAGTGTTCCGAATTTCACCGACCTGGCCAGCGGGCGTGTGAAGGTCGACGATATTCAGGAAGTCGATATTGCAGACTTGCTAGGGCGCGATGCTGTACCTGCTCAGCCTGACCTGCTGGCCCGTTGTATCAAGGGCAAGACGGTTCTGGTGACCGGCGCAGGCGGTTCGATCGGGGCCGAGCTCTGCCGGCAGATCTTTTCGTTGGGACCGACCACGCTCCTGTTGTTCGATCACAGTGAGTTCAATCTCTACAACATCCTGTCGGAACTCGAACAGCGTCTCTCCCGCGAGTCGTCGCCTGTTCGGTTGCTGCCTATTCTTGGCTCGATCCGCAATCCGCATAAGCTGCTGGATGTGATGAAGACCTGGAATGTCGATACGGTCTATCACGCGGCGGCCTACAAGCATGTGCCGATGGTCGAGCACAATATTTCCGAAGGCGTCCTGAATAATGTGATGGGTACGCTCAACACTGCTCAGGCTGCATTACAGGCCGGCGTGGCCAACTTTGTGCTGATTTCCACCGACAAGGCGGTACGCCCAACCAATGTGATGGGGAGCACCAAGCGTCTCGCTGAATTGACCCTACAGGCTCTAAGTCGTGAAATCGCACCGGTTCTGTTCGGCGACAAGGCCAACGTATCGCGTGTCAACAAAACCCGTTTCACCATGGTGCGTTTTGGCAATGTGCTGGGGTCTTCAGGCTCGGTAATTCCGTTGTTCCACAGCCAGATCAAATCTGGTGGTCCACTGACCGTTACCCATCCGAAGATCACCCGTTACTTCATGACCATCCCCGAGGCGGCGCAACTGGTGATTCAGGCCGGTTCCATGGGGCAGGGCGGCGATGTGTTTGTGTTGGACATGGGTGAGCCGGTGAGGATTGTCGAGCTGGCCGAGAAGATGATTCACCTCTCTGGGTTGAGTATTCGTTCGGAGAGGAACCCCCAGGGCGACATCGCCATCGAGTTCACGGGCTTGCGCCCGGGCGAAAAGCTTTACGAAGAGTTACTGATTGGCGACAACGTTTCTGCCACTCAGCACCCGATGATCATGAGCGCCAGTGAGGATCATCTGCCTTGGGACTTGCTGAAAGCCAAGCTGGCGGAATTACTGGCGGCCGTTGAGCAGGATGACTATTCCAGGGTTCGGCAACTGCTGCGCGAGACTGTCAGCGGTTACACCCCGGATGGCGATATTGTCGACTGGATTTACCAGCAGCGTCGCCTCGAACCCTGAGCTTACATACGTTGTAACCCAGTCACTTTTGACTTGCCCGTGGCACCGCCTAGGTTTGGAGAGCAGCTTTGGAAAAGCTGCTTTTCCTAATCGATGTGATGGAGTGTCACTTATGCGTATCGCTTATTTCCCCTCTCTGGTCTTCGCTCTGATGGCCAGTCTTTCTTCCATTACCTACGCAGCACCAGCGGTCAATACCGAGGCCAAGGCTCCGGCAGTGGCGCAGGTGGCTTCTTCGGAGCAAGCGAGCAAGATCGATCTGAACACCGCCGATGCAGCGGCCTTGCAGCGTGAGCTGTCCGGCATTGGTGCGGTCAAGGCGCAAGCGATCGTTAAATATCGTGAGAGCAATGGACCTTTTACCTCGGTGGACGAACTGCTCGAGGTCAAGGGCATCGGCAAGGCGATTCTGGAAAGCAACCGGGAAAAATTGAAGGTCAACTGACGCTTCAATTCATGCACAAGGCCGATCAGTGATCGGCCTTGTGTTTTTCGGGCTCTAGTACGCAAAACACCATAAGCAGGATTGCGCCATTCAATGTTGTCTATCGCTTCGATAGAATTACGATCGTAATATTTTATTGAATTATGACTATAATCAAACCGCTTCCCAAGCAGCGTATCAATTCCTTCTCTTTCCCTACTCAAGCACTTTTCTGGAGAGCCGTTATGAACTCGATTTCCCCCAAGGGGCTGGCACTTGTCACCGGTGCTTCATCTGGCATCGGTGCGGTTTATGCCGAGCGGTTGGCCGCTCGTGGTTACGATCTGTTGCTAGTTGCACGAGATGAGCAGCGCCTGCAAACCGCGGCTACCCGGCTGCGGGCCGAGCACAAGGTGCAGGTTGAAGTGTTGAAAGCCGATCTGACGCTCAAGGCCGATGTGTTGAAGGTCGAGCAGCGATTGCGTTCCGACTCGAGTATCAGTCTGTTGCTGAATAATGCCGGTATCGCTGCCGACGGAAGCCTGGCCGTTGCCGATGCGGATCAGTTAGAGGCGATGATCCAGCTCAATGTGATCGCGGTCACTCGTCTGGCTGCCGCTGCTGCCGCCAGCTTCTCGGCAGCGGGAAGAGGGGCGATCATCAATATCGCTTCGGTGGTGGCGCTGATTCCCGAGCGTTTTAATGCGACCTACAGTGCGACCAAGGCCTATGTCCTGAGCCTGACTCAGTCGCTTGCTGCGGAACTGGACGGTAAAGGCGTGCAGGTCCAGGCGGTATTGCCCGGGGTAACCCGCACTGAGATCTGGGAACGCTCGGGTATAGACGCCCAGGGGATTCCAGCCGAAATGGTTATGGACGCCACCGAGATGGTGGATGCGGCTCTGGCCGGTTTTGACCAGGGTGAGTTGATCACCATCCCCTCGCTACCCGACTCGGCTGATTGGGACGCCTTCGTGGCTGCGCGTTTTGCCCTGGGGCCCAACCTGTCGAAAAGCAGCGCGGCTGCTCGCTACAAATAACCGTGTCGAGGCCGGAGGGTGGTGCGGTTCACTCCGCCTGCCCATCCTGCTTTTTCAGATGCTCGCGTGTTACCTCCAGTATCCGTTTGGCCAGGTCGGGGTTCTCGACACTGCGTGACAGCACCAGGGCCCCGACCAGGGTCGACATGATCACCAGGCTCTGGTCGGCGGCATTTTCTCCCTCGAGATTGGCCTCTACCTGCGCGAGTCGGGCATTGAGCACCGCATCGGTGGTGGGGCTGGCTTGCCCGCGCAGGCCCAGTTCCGAAGACATGGTGGGCAGCGGGCAGCCTTGACCGGGAGAGGTCTGATGCCACTCGGACAGGTAGCTGTCGATAAAGGCCTGCAGTGGCTGTTGCTGGGCAAACAGTGTGGTGCAGTGGGCATCGAGTTCTGCGGCCGCGGCCTGCAGGGCTTTTTCGACCAGATCGTCCTTGGATTTGAAATGCGAGTAAAAACCGCCATGGGTCAGGCCCAGGGCTTTCATCAGCGGTTGCAGGCCTGTCGCGCCGATGCCGTCGCGCCGAAAGCGCTCGGCGGCTTCCTTGATGATGCGTTGATGGGTTTGGGCTTTATGGTCTTGCGAGTAACGCATCGGGGAAGTCTCCACAGCTAGGGAGTCATCTTACCCAAGGTTGAAGGGAGGGGGATTGCACTTTTAACCCCAGAAACCTCATTTTCCCCACTGAATGACTAGAAAGTCATGGTGAACGAGCCCCATGAAAGACAGGACACTGTTTCCCCCTTACGATAAGGGATAGGCAAACGGTTATGTTTATGACTAACAGCAACGATAAGAGTGGGGAGCTTTTGGGCCAGGAGCGGCGGCGCCGCTGGAGCCCAGAGCAAAAGCTGGCCATGGTTCGCGAGAGCCTTGAGCCAGGACAAAGTGTGTCGGTCGTCGCTCGGCGCAACGGCATCAATGCCAATCAGCTGTTCTTGTGGCGCAAGCTGTATCAGGACGGCAGCCTGTCGGCGGTCAGTGCTGGCGAAGCCGTGGTGCCTGCCTCCGAGCTGAGCGATGCGCTCAAGCAGATCCGTGAACTGCAACGGATGCTGGGCAAGAAAACGATGGAAGCCGAAATCCTCAAAGAGGCCGTGGAGATCGCCCGGTCGCGAAAATGGATTGCGCACTCACCCTTGTTGCCGGGGGACGACCAGTGAAGCTGGTCAGCGAATGTCTCGGTGTGGCGCGCTCGCAATTAACGGTTCGAATCAAGCAATCGGTATCGCCCAAAGTACGGCGAAGTAGGCCTGTGGACGATGCTGCGCTGGTGGTCGAAATCCAGCAACAGGTCAGCGAGCTTCCCAGCTATGGCTACCGTCGTGTCTGGGGATTGCTGCGTCGCGCCCGTGAAACCCAGTCGCTGCCGGCGATCAACGTGAAACGAGTTTACCGGGTCATGCGTGATCACAACTTGCTGTTGGAACGTCGACTCAAACAGCCCGGCGTGCCGCGTCGGCACGAAGGCCGTATTGCGGTGAAAACCAGCGATACGCGTTGGTGCTCGGACGGCTTTGAGTTCCGCTGCGAGGACGGGGCCAAACTGAGCGTGACCTTCGCCCTGGACTGCTGTGATCGCGAGGCCATCGGCTGGGTCGCGAGCCCGACCGGGTACAGCGGCGATGATATCCGCGACTTGATGCTGGAAAGCGTGGAGAAGCGCTTTGGTGATCAACTGCCCGTCACGCCGGTGCAATGGCTAAGCGACAACGGCTCGGCGTACACCGCCGAACAGACACGCCTGTTTGCTCGACAGATCGGCTTGCAGCCGGTGACCACCCCGGTGCGCAGCCCGCAGAGCAACGGCATGGCCGAGAGCTTCGTGAAGACGATCAAGCGTGACTACGTGGCGCACATGCCCAAGCCGGATCGAGAAACGGCGTTGCGTAACTTGGCAATTGCCTTCGAGCATTACAACGAGCAGCATCCGCACAGCGCCTTGAATTACCGTTCACCGAGGGAGTTCAGGCGCTTGGCGCCAGCATCAATTTAACGGGGAGTTGGTGTCCGGTTTTGTAGGGGCAAGTCCACATGGTTTGCCGGTGAGCCCAGTATCAGTTGGCATGAATAGTGATTATTGGATGTCCATGGATTGTTCAACAATCGCAAGGCGATATTCATGAGCAACGTATTGTCCCTGGCTGACCAGATAACCCTGGAGTTACGTGCCGATATCATCGGCGGTCGCCTGTTGCCGGGCATGGCCCTGGTGGAAGGCGATCTGGTGTCCGCCTACAACGCCTCGCGCAACACCATCCGCGAGGCCTTGCATCGTCTGGGGCAGGAAGGCCTGACCCGCTACGCACGCAACAAAGGCGTCACGGTGCGACAGTTGGGGATTGATGAGGTGCGTGACCTGTTCCAGGTGCGTCGTACCCTGGAGTTACAGGCCATTGCCTCCAGCAAACCGTTGCGCGACTACCAGTCCGATCGAATGCTCGAGGCTATCGAGGCCAGCGAACTCGCCCGCGAGCGCGAGGACTGGCGCTCGGTGGGCACTCACAGCCTGGCGTTTCATCAACACATCGTCGGGCTGATGCGCAGCCCCTTGTTCGACGAGTTCTTCACCAACGTCGTGGCGCAGCTGCGCCTGGTGTTCTGTGCCGCCCCTGACGAGCAGCGTTTCCAGTCGCCCTGGCTGGCCCGGGACCGGCAGATCCATGACTTGCTCGCCGATGGCGACAAGCAGGCCGTCGGCGAGACCCTGGCGGTTTACCTGGACGATTCCGAACGGCTGTTGCTCGACATCCTTAGCCACTCTTCCCACCACTGATCGAGGGTTTCAACCATGTACAAAGACTATCCCGCGGCATATCAGGTCAGCAAAGGCTCGGCCCTGCAGGTGGACACGGCTTTTTATGAGCGGGTCCGCGACAGCAAGGACCAACGCACCTTGATCGAGCAATTCGAGGTGCCGATCCGCACCGGGCGCGCCTGGCATGTGCCGGCTGGGCACGTGTTCCGGGTGACCACGCCGGCTGGCCCGCAGGTCGGGGACTTCAACGTCTGGAATGCCAACGATCCGCGAGAGCGTTTGTGGGCGGCGCGTACCCGACAGTTGCAGGGCGCGCATGTCAGTACCCATGACCGGCTGTGGTCGAACCTGCCGTTCCTGCGGCCACTGGTGACCATCACCGATGACAGCCTGGCCGGTTACGGTATCGACGAACATGGCGGGCGCTTGCACGACCTGCTCGGCACACGCTGCGACCCCTACGTGAACCGCATGCTCACCGGGGAGGACTTCCATCACCATTGCCACTCCAACCTGACACGTGCAGTCCTGCCCCACGGCCTGACCGAGTTCGATGTGCACGATGTGCTGAATATCTTCCAATGCACAGGCCTCAATCATGACGACATGTATTTCATGAAGGCCTGTCCTGCGCAGAAGGGCGATTACCTGGAGTTCTTTGCCGAAATCGATCTGTTGTGTGCGCTGTCGACCTGCCCGGGCGGCGACCTGTCGCTACCCATGTGGGGGCCGGAGGCTCAGGATCCACTCAGTGTCTGTCGGCCGTTGGGCGTGGAAATCTATCGGCTCGACGAAGCATTGCTCGAAGGCTGGAGCCAGCCAGAGCGGGCTGCCTACAAAGGTTTGCATGGCCTGCATATCGCCAAGGCTGCCTGGGAGAAATAATGCCGCTGAGGAAATAAAAAGCCCCGCCATTGTGTGAAGGGCGGGGCTGTTCGATCGGGTTATCCAGTCAGCGGTCCTGCGCGTCCTTGGCGTCCGCTTCCGCGTTGCGCTCAGCAACGCGCTTGCGTTGCTCATCGGTCAGTTCCACCTTGTTGGCGGTGTCGCGCAACATCATCAAACCGCCAACGATCGAGCCGATTGCAACGATCAGAATCAACCAGGCATACCAGGGCATAGGGCTCTCCTTGAGGGCATACCGGCGGGCGAGGAGTTTCGCCCGTCAAGCTGCCATACCACTTCGAGTTACAGCGTTTCGCAGTGGTTCCATTGTAGGCCTGATCTGCCCCGGTAACCTCTCTTGCATCAATCTTCCATGTGGCTACGCAAGCCAATTACAGAGACATGCTACTCACTCAGAGCCCGGTCAGCATCGCATCCGCCGGCGCATTGGCACGCAGTTGTGCGGTCAGTTGGAAGTAGACGAAACCGGCGGCCATGAAACCGAGGAAGATCAGGCCGATCAGGCTGTTGAACCAGGCCATGGCCACCAGGCAGACCACGGCCAGTGCCAGGGCAATGGCCGGGACCAGCGGGTAGCCCGGGGCGCGGAAGGTGCGTTCCAGGTGCGGCTCGACCCTGCGCAGCTTGAACAGACTGAGCATGCTCATGATGTACATCACGATGGCGCCGAAAACGGCCATGGTGATCATCGCCGCGGTCAGGGTCATGCCGCCCAGGTTGATCAGGCCATCGCTGTAGATGGCGGCGATGCCGATCAGGCCGCCGGCGATGATGGCGCGATGTGGCGTCTGGAAGCGCGACAACTTGGCCAGCGACGCCGGCAGATAGCCGGCGCGGGCGAGGGCGAAGAACTGCCGCGAGTAGCCAAGAATGATGCCGTGGAAGCTCGCCACCAGGCCGAACAGGCCGATCCATACCAGCATATGCAGCCAGCCGGAGTTGTCCCCGACCACGGCTTTCATTGCCTGGGGCAGCGGGTCGTTGATGTTCGACAGGGCGCGCCAGTCGCCCACGCCGCCAGCGAAGAACATCACACCCATGGCCAGCAGCACCAGGGTCAGAATGCCGCTGATGTAAGCCTTGGGGATGGTGCGTTTCGGGTCCTTGGCTTCCTCGGCGGCCATGGCTGCGCCTTCGATGGCGAGGAAGAACCAGATGGCGAATGGAATCGCCGCGAACATCCCGGCAATCGCCGGCGCGCCGAAGGTGTCCGAGCCCGCCCAGCCGTTGAGGGCGAAATTGCTGAAGCTGAACGCCGGCGCGACCACGCCCATGAACACCAGCAGTTCCGCCACCGCCAGTACGCAGACCACCAGCTCGAAGGTGGCGGCGAGTTTGACCCCGAGAATATTCAGCCCCATGAACACGATATAGGCACCGACCGCCGCATGCTTCGGGTCCAGGGCCGGGAACTGCACATTCAGGTAGGCACCGATCGCCAGGGCAATGGCCGGTGGCGCGAAGACGAATTCGATCAGGGTCGCCAGTCCGGCGATCAGCCCGCCTTTTTCACCGAAGGCCCGGCGGCTGTAGGCAAAGGGTCCGCCGGCATGGGGAATGGCGGTGGTCAGCTCGGTGAAGCTGAAGATGAAACAGGTGTACATGGCCGCGACCATCAGCGAGGTCAGCAGAAAGCCCAGGGTGCCGGCGACACCCCAGCCATAACTCCAGCCGAAGTATTCCCCGGAGATCACCAGCCCGACCGCGATCCCCCATAAATGCAGCGTGCCCAGCGTTGGTTTGAGTTGTGTGTTCATGCGTGGCTCCCGAAACGGAAAGAAGTGCTCGGGCTGCTCACTGCACCGCTCATGCCAGAGCGAAAACGGGCGTCGTAAAGCGCCAGAAGCTGTCGTATCGAGGATGTTTTCAGTTGTTTCGGGGCTGAAGGCGTCTGGATTGGTGCACAGTCGTGCAACAGAGGAGGGCGGCGGCCCGCATGTTTCCCTATGCATCGTGTCTCTCATTGCAGCCGGGCGGCTCGCGATGGGCTACCCGATCCTCCAGGCCACGCCGATTGCCGTTGTAAATCCCGCGTAAAGCCTATCTTTACGCTTTCTTTATGTACCGCCCACGGCCTCGATCTCGTTCCTTTACAGCCTCCCTGCGGACAATGCCCCACACGCGGCGATTGCCGTACGACGGAGAGATTCCATGAGCGTTCTGGACGGGGTGTCCCTGCTGCTGGCAGTGGGGCTGTTCATCTATCTACTGGTTGCGCTGTTGCGCGCGGATCGGAACTAGGAGCGGCTATGCACAGTTATGACTATTGGCTGATCCTCGGCTTCTTTGCCTTGGTGCTGCTGCCCGCGCCTTTTCTGGGGCGGTTCTACTACAAGGTGATGGAGGGCCAGCGCACCTGGCTGACACCGCTATTGGGGCCGGTGGAGCGCACCTGTTATCGGCTCTCGGGCGTCGATGCGCAGAGCGAACAGAGCTGGCAGAAATACGCCCTGGCCTTGCTTGCGTTCAACCTGGCCGGCTTCCTGGTGCTGTTCACGATTCTGCTGTTCCAGGACTATTTGCCGCTCAACCCGCAGAACCTGCCGGGGCAGGAGTGGACGCTGGCCTTCAACACCACGGTCAGCTTCATGACCAACACCAACTGGCAGTCCTACAGCGGTGAAGCCTCGTTGAGCTACCTGAGTCAGATGATCGGCCTGACCGTGCAGAACTTTGTCAGCGCCGCCACCGGCCTGGCCGTGCTGGTTGCCCTGTGCCGCGGCATCGGCCGGCGCTCGGCGCGGACCCTGGGCAACTTCTGGGTCGACATGACCCGCGCCACCCTCTACGGCCTGCTGCCGCTGTGCCTGCTGCTGGCATTGTTCCTGGTCTGGCAGGGCGTACCGCAAACCTTCGCCCAGTATGTCCACGCCGTGACCCTGCAAGGCGCCGATCAGGTGATTCCACTGGGCCCGGCCGCCAGCCAGATCGCCATCAAGCAACTGGGTACCAACGGCGGGGGCTTCTTCGGCGTCAACTCGGCGCATCCGTTCGAGAACCCGACGGCCTGGAGCAACCTGTTCGAGGTGGCCTCGATCATCCTGATCCCGGTAGCCCTGGTGTTCACCTTCGGCCACTACGTCAAGGACCTGCGCCAGAGCCGGGCGATCATCGCCTGCATGCTCGCGCTGTTCCTGATTGGCGGTGCGACTTCGCTGTGGGCCGAGTACCAGCCCAACCCGACCCTGAACAATGTCGCGGTCGAGCAGACCGCGCCGCTCGAGGGCAAGGAGGCACGCTTCGGGACCACCGCCACCGTGCTCTGGTCGGTGACCACCACCGCGGCCTCCAACGGTTCGGTCAACGGCATGCATGACAGCCTCAGCCCGCTGAGCGGCATGGTCGCGCTGATCAACATGATGGTCGGCGAAGTGATCTTCGGCGGCGTCGGCGCGGGCCTTTACGGCATGTTGCTGAACGTGCTGATCGCGGTGTTCCTCGCCGGCCTGATGATCGGGCGCACCCCGGAATACCTGGGCAAGAAGCTGCAGGCCAAGGAAGTGCAGTTGCTGGTGGTGACGCTGATGGTGATGCCGGTCGGCGTGCTGGTACTGAGTGCTATCGCCGCGAGCCTGCCGGGGCCGGTGGCAGCGGTGAGTAACCCCGGTGCCCATGGTTTCAGCCAGTTGCTGTACGCCTACACCTCGGCCAGCGCCAATAACGGTTCGGCCTTCGCCGGCCTGGGCGCCAATACCCCGTTCCATAACCTGATGCTGGGCCTGGGCATGTTGATCGGCCGCTTCGGTTACATCCTGCCGGTGCTGGCCCTGGCTGGCAGCCTGGCGCTGAAAAAGACCGCGCCGATCGGCCAGAACAGCTTCCCGACCCACGGTCCGCTGTTCGTCACGCTGCTGACCATGACCATTTTGCTGGTGGGCGGGCTGACCTTTTTGCCGACCCTGGCGCTGGGCCCGATTGCCGACCACTTGAGCTTGGCTGCCTTTGGAATGAAGGGCTGAGGACTTAATGATGAATATGCCTGTTCCTGCCTCCAAGAAGGCTGTAACTGAAAAAATGCCCGGCGCTAAAACCGTGGCCTCGAAACACACGACCGACGAACAACAGAAAACCTCGATCGCAGCCTTGTGGCGTCCAGCGCTGGTACAGGCCTTCGTCAAGCTCGACCCACGCCAACTGCAACGTTCGCCGGTGATGCTGGTGGTCGAGCTGACCGCGATCCTGACCACGGTACTGTGCCTTGTACCGGACACCGCGGTGCCAACCTTCGTCGCCGCGCAGATCGCTCTCTGGCTGTGGTTCACCGTGCTGTTCGCCAACTTCGCCGAGGCCCTGGCCGAAGGTCGTGGCAAGGCCCGCGCCGACAGCCTCAAGGCTGGCAGCGAAGGCCTGAGTGCGCGGCTGAAAAAGGCCGATGGCAGCTTCCAGGTGATCCCCGCCGCCAATCTGCGCAAAGGCGACGTGGTGCGGGTCGAGGCCGGGGAGATGATCCCCGGTGATGGTGAAGTCATCGAAGGTATTGCCGCGGTCAACGAAGCGGCGATCACCGGCGAGTCGGCACCGGTCATTCGCGAGTCCGGCGGCGATCGCTCGGCCGTGACCGGCAATACGCGGCTGGTGTCCGACTGGTTGCTGGTGCGTATTACCAGCAATCCGGGCGAATCGACCCTCGACCGCATGATCGCCCTGGTGGAAGGCGCCAAGCGCCAGAAAACCCCCAACGAAGTGGCCCTGGACATCCTGCTGATCGGTCTGACCCTGATCTTCCTGATCGTGGTCGTGACCCTGCAGCCGTTCGCCCACTTCGCCAATGGCAGCCTGCCGCTGGTGTTCCTGGTGGCGTTGCTGGTGACCCTGATTCCGACCACCATCGGTGGCCTGCTGTCGGCCATCGGGATCGCCGGGATGGACCGCCTGGTGCGGCTGAACGTGATCGCCAAATCCGGTCGCGCGGTGGAAGCAGCGGGCGACGTGCATGTGCTGTTGCTGGACAAGACCGGCACTATCACCTTCGGTAACCGTCGTTGCGCGGCCATCCATTCGGCGCCTGGGGTCAACCACCAGGAAATGGCCGAGGCCACCTTGCTGGCCTCGCTGGCGGACGACACGGCGGAAGGCAAATCCATCGTCGAATACCTGCGTGGACTTTATCCACAGCCCGAGCCGGGCGCCGATGCGCTGACCGCCGTGCCCTTCAGTGCTGAAACCCGGTTGTCCGGTGTCGACTATCAGGGACGGGTCTATCGCAAGGGCGCGGTGGATTCGGTACTGGCCTTCGTCGGTCTGCAACGCGGTGACCTGGCCTCGGCGCTGTCCCGGGAGATCGACAAGATCGCCCAGAGTGGCGGCACGCCGTTGCTGGTGTGCGCCGAGGGCAAGCTGCTCGGCGCCATTCACCTCAAGGACGTGGTCAAGCCCGGTATTCGCGAGCGCTTCGCCGAGCTGCGCAAGCTGGGGATCCGCACTGTGATGGTGACCGGTGACAACCCGCTGACCGCCGCCGCCATCGCCGCGGAAGCCGGGGTGGATGACGTGCTGGCCGAAGCCACGCCGGAGAAAAAGCTGGCGCGCATTCGCCACGAGCAGAACGACGGCCGGCTGGTCGCCATGTGCGGTGACGGCGCCAACGACGCCCCGGCGCTGGCCCAGGCCGACGTCGGCATGGCGATGAACGATGGCACCCAGGCGGCGCGCGAAGCGGCGAACATGGTCGACCTCGACAGCGATCCGACCAAGCTGCTGGACGTGGTGCAGATCGGCAAGGAACTGCTGGTGACCCGTGGCGCCCTGACCACCTTTTCCATTGCCAACGACATCGCCAAGTACTTTGCGATCCTGCCGGCGCTGTTCGCGGCGATTTATCCACAGCTCGGCGTGCTCAATGTCATGCAACTGAGCAGCCCGCAGAGCGCGATTCTCTCGGCGATCGTGTTCAACGCCCTGATCATCGTCGTGCTGATTCCGCTGGCCCTGCGCGGGGTGCGGGTGCAGGCAGCCAGCGCGGCCCATCTGCTGCGCCGCAACCTGCTGATCTATGGCCTGGGCGGGATCCTGGTGCCATTCCTGGGCATCAAGTTGATCGACATGCTGCTGACGGCTTTGCACTTGGTGTAACCGCATTCCTGGAGGAGCGAGCCTGCTGGCGAGGCGGTGTCACTGACGCGCCGTCAGCAGGCCGGCTCCTGCAATGTTTGGGGTGAACTTGTTAACCGAATCGAGGATTTGATGATGTCCACTGTATTGCGTCCGGCCTTGAGCCTGATTGTGTTGATGACCCTGATCACTGGCGTGGCCTATCCGCTGGTGGTCACTGGCGTGGCCCAGGTGGCGTTCCCGAAACAGGCCAATGGCAGCCTGGTGCTCGATGGCGTAGGCCAGGTCCGTGGCTCGGCCCTGATCGCCCAGGATTTCAGCGGCGACAGCTGGTTCCACCCGCGTCCATCGGCCGGGGCCTTTGCCACGGTGTCCAGCAGTGCGAGCAACCTGGCGCCGAGCAACCCGGCGCTGGCCACCCGCGTGATCGACGACGCCAACAAGCTGGCGGTGCCAGGGCAGGGGCCGGTACCGCTGGCGTTGCTGACGACTTCGGGCAGCGGCCTGGATCCGCACTTGCCACCGGCGGCGATTGACTATCAACTGGCGCGGGTCGCGGCGGCGCGCAACCTGCCGGTCGCTACGCTGCAGCAACTGGTGGACGCTCATGTCGAGCAGCCTCTGGTCGGCCCGCCGGTGGTGAATGTGCTGGCCTTGAACATGGCGCTGGAAAAGCTCGCCCTGTAGCCAGCTGCTAAAAGTCTGTATGTCGATGATTTGAGTCCAGAGAGAAAAATGCATGAGTGATTCCGGCCGCGCCGATGCCCTGTTAGCCGATCTGTCCCACGACGGCCGCGGCCGGCTCAAGGTCTTTCTCGGCGCCGCGCCGGGCGTCGGCAAGACCTACGCCATGTTGCAGGCGGCGCACACGCAATTGCGCCAGGGGGTGAAGGTCCTGGCCGGGGTGGTGGAAACCCATGGCCGGGCGGAAACCGAAGCCTTGCTCGGCGGTTTGCCGCAACAGCCGCTGGTGCGTTCTGAATACCGCGGGGTCATGCTTGAAGAGATGGACCTCGACGGCTTGCTCAAGGCCAAACCCAAGCTGGTATTGGTGGACGAGCTGGCCCACACCAACGCCCCAGGTAGCCGGCACGCCAAGCGCTGGCAAGATGTCCAGGAGCTGCTGGCGGCTGGCATCGACGTCTTCACCACGGTCAACGTGCAGCACCTGGAAAGCCTCAACGATCAGGTCCGCGGTATCACCGGGGTGCAGGTCCGCGAGACCTTGCCCGACTGGGTACTGCAGGAAGCCTATGAATTGCTGCTAGTGGACCTGCCGCCGCGAGAACTGCTGGAGCGCCTGCGAGAAGGCAAGGTGTATGTGCCGGAGCAGGCCCGGGCGGCGATCGATGCGTTCTTCACCCAGACCAATCTCACCGCGCTGCGCGAGCTGGCGATGCAGGCCGCGGCGGCGCAGGTCGACGACGACCTGGCCCAGGGTTATCGCAAGCTCGGGCAGGCCGCGCCGGCGGTGCGCGGACGCTTGCTGGTGGGGGTCGACGGCGATGCCCAGGCCGAGCGCCTGGTACGCCATGCCAGCCATGTCGCCCGGCGGCGGCATCTGCCCTGGAGCCTGGTGCATGTGGATAACGGCCGCGCTCCCGACGAGCAGTCCCGCCAGCGCCTGCAAAGCGCTCAGCAACTGGCCGAGCGCCTGGGTGGCGAGGTGGTCCTGCTGCGGGCCGGCGAGGTGGCGAAAACCCTGATCCAGCATGCCGCGGAGCGGCGCGCCAGCCTGGTGCTGGTGGGGCAGTCACGCAAACGCTTGCGTCGCCGTCTGTTCGGCGGTGGCCTGGCGGCGCGTCTGCTGCGCAATGCCCAGGGCCTGGAAATCAACGTGCTCGACAGTGAGGATGATCCCGGCCAGCCGCGCCTGCGGGCGGAACGTTCGCTGGTCTGGTTCGACTACGCCCTGGCGGTGTTGGCGACAGTCCTGGCTACGGGGCTGTCGTGGGCGGTGGCGAGTGTGCTGGCGTTGCCGAATATCTCCCTGGTGTTCCTCGCCGCGGTGCTGCTGGTGGCGGTACGCAGCAGTCTCGGGCCGGCGCTGGTGTGTGCGGCCCTGTCATTCCTGACATACGATTTCCTGTTCATACCACCGACGTTCTCCTTCGCCATCCAGCGTGAGGAAGACGTGCTGACGCTGCTGTTCTTCCTGTTGATGGCGGCATTGACCGGCAACCTGGCGGCGCGCCAGCGTCGGCAGTTACAGGCATTGCGCGACACCCAGGAAGAAACCAGCGAGCTGCTGGACCTGTCGCGCAAACTCACGGCCGCCACCGACCGGCAGGCGGTGATCAGTGCCGCGGCGCAGCATCTCAATGGCTGGAAGGAACTGCAGCTGTGCCTGCTCAATCGCGACGGGCAGGGCGGCTGGAAGGTCGAGACGGGCGGGCCCTTGCAGTTTTCCGAGTCCGAACGGGCTGCCGCCGACTGGGCCTGGCAACACGATCAACCGGCTGGGATGGGCACAGGAACCCTGCCGTTCGGCCGCTGGTGGTGGTGGCCGTTATCCGTCGATGAAGGTCCGCTGGGTTTGCTCGGGGTGTGCCCGAAAGAGGGCGAGGAGCTCAACGCTCAGCGTCGACGCCTGTTGAGCGCACTGAGCCAGCCCCTGGCCCAGGCCCTGGCCCGGGCACAGTTGGCCGAGGATCTGGAAGCGGCGCGCCTGCACGGCGAAACCGAGCAATTGCGCAGTGCGCTGCTGGCCTCGGTGTCCCATGACCTGCGCACGCCACTGACTTCGATGCGCGGCAGCATCGACAGCCTGCTGGCGCTGGGGGAGGCGATCCCCCTGGAAGACCGGCGCGAACTGCTCGAAGGCACGCGCGATGAGGCCGAGCGTCTGGATCGCTACATTCAGAATCTGTTGGACATGACTCGTCTCGGGCATGGGGCATTGAAACTGGCGCGAGATTGGGTGGCGCCTGCCGATATCGTTGGCAGCGCGCTGAATCGCCTGCGGGTGGTGCTGGCGCCGCTGCGGGTCAGCACCGACCTGCCGGCCGAACTGCCGTTGCTTTTCGTGCATGCGGCGCTGATCGAACAGGCGCTGATCAATGTCCTGGAAAACGCCGCGCGCTTTTCGCCAGCCAACGGCCGCTTGCAACTGAGCGTCGGGACCAGCGACACCGAGCTGCTGTTTGCCGTGAGTGACGAGGGGCCGGGGATTCCGGTGGAGGATCGCCCGCGGATTTTCGACATGTTCTACACCGCCGCCCGGGGCGATCGCGGCGGGCAGGGCACCGGCCTGGGGCTGGCGATCTGTCAGGGCATGGTCGGTGCTCATGGTGGGCGCATCACGGTGGGCGAGGGGATCGACGGGCGTGGTACCTGCATCACCCTGTGCCTGCCGCTGCAGGCGCAACCCGAGCTTGAAGGAGAGGCCTGAGTGCCGGTAAAAAGCGTCAACCCAACGAGGCCAGGAGGGCCGCACATGTTCTTTACAATCTACAGCGACGCCTGCGCTACTCTTGCGCCACTTATTTGCCTTGAACCGAAACCATGAGCCAGACCGCGACCATCCTGGTCATCGATGACGAACCGCAGATCCGCAAGTTCCTGCGCATCAGCCTGGTGTCCCAGGGCTACAAGGTGCTTGAAGCCGGCACCGGCAACGAAGGCCTGGCCCAGGCGGCGCTGAACAAGCCAGACCTGCTGGTACTCGACCTCGGCCTGCCGGACATGGACGGCCAGCAGGTGCTGCGCGAGTTCCGCGAGTGGTCGGGCGTGCCGGTGCTGGTGTTGTCGGTGCGGGCCAGCGAAGGGCAGAAGGTCGAAGCGCTGGACGGTGGCGCCAACGACTACGTGACCAAACCCTTTGGTATCCAGGAATTCCTGGCGCGTATTCGGGCCTTGTTGCGCCAGGCGCCCGTCGGCGAAGCCCAGGAAGCAGCGCTGAATTTCGGCCCGCTGACCGTGGACCTGGCGTATCGCCGGGTGTTGCTCGACGGCGTCGAAGTGGCGCTGACGCGCAAGGAATACGCCGTGCTGGCGCAGCTCGCGCGGCACCCGGGGCGGGTGATCACCCAGCAGCAACTGCTCAAGGATATCTGGGGGCCGACGCACACCGAGGACAGCCATTACCTGCGTATCGTGGTCGGCCATCTGCGGCAGAAACTGGCGGACGATCCGACCCGGCCACGCTTTATCGTGACCGAGGCCGGCGTGGGCTACCGGTTGCTGGGGGCGGAGGAGTGAGCGGGCTCGCGGCCCTCTTTCAGTTCAGCTCGTTCTCGTAGCGGTCCAGGGTGTCGCTGGCAATCTCTCGCCCCAGTGCGATCAGCTCCGGAGCCTTGTAGAACTCGAAGAAACGGCACACCCGCTTGGGCACGTTGATCAGGATGTCCGGCGGGTAGCCGGCGATCTTGTACTGCGCCAGCGAGGTCTGCATCACCTCGAAGCTCTGGTTGATCAGGTCCAGCAGGGACGCGGGGCCGACGTTATCGATAATGAATGAGCCGGTGGCCGATTTCGGGGCACCGTCGGTTTCCGGAGCCGCGGCCGGTTGCTGGGCCTCGGGCTCGGCGGATTCGATCCAGGGGTTACCGATGTCGGCCGCCTCGCTGCGCAGCGCTTCCTGTTCGAGCAGCAGCAGTTGTTCGGCTTGCTTGCGGCGAAAGGGCAGGTGCGAGCCCAGGGAGTTGATCAGGCTGTCGAAGCGGATCTTGAAGGCGGCGGGGCGCTGGATCACCGGCAACTGATAACGACGCTGGTTGGTCGAGTTGAGGTTGACGGCGATGATCAGGTCGCAATGGCTGGAGACCACCGGCACGATCGGCAGCGGGTTGAGCAAGCCGCCATCCACCAGCATGCGATTGCCTTGCATGACCGGGGTGAACAGGCTGGGGATCGCCGCCGAAGCCCGCATGGCCTGGTGCAGGCAGCCTTCCTGGAACCAGATTTCCTGCTGGTTGGTCAGGTCGGTGGCCACGGCGGTGTAAGGGATGCGCAGGTCTTCGATGTTGATTTCGCCGACGATCTTGCGGATCTGGCCGAATACTTTCTCTCCGCGTATCGCCCCCAGGCGAAAGCTGACGTCCACCAGCCGCAGCACATCCAGGTAGTCCAGGCTTTCGATCCAGCTGCGGTAGTCGTCCAGTTTGCCGGCGGCGTAGATGCCACCGACCACGGCCCCCATGGAACAACCTGCGACACAGGCAATGTCGTAACCACGTCTTTCGATTTCTTCAATCACCCCGATGTGGGCGTAACCCCGGGCACCACCAGAGCCCAGGACCAGTGCGACACGCTTCTTCATGACTCGATCCTTCGCCAGACAGGTTTCCACAATGCACCCATCGAGGGTTTCGGTTCAATCACTGACTGCCGCTGCGAGCCCTGGGCAAAGGGATTTTTCCACTGTCTTGACGCATGAGGTTATGCTCGCGCGACTATATTTTCCCTTGACGGGCCAAGGCACTTTTAGCGGCGGCGATCGTCTTAGGTTCACGATTGTTTTTTTGTTCAAGACTGTTTCCCCCTACTTTGAGGTGTCATTGATGAAAGCCTGGATCTGTCTACCGTTGATTGCATTGGTACTCGCTGGTTGTGCTGGCAAGACCGCCTATCGCGACAGTTGTGGTTCGCAACTGGATGCGGCCTGGCATGAACTGGATCTGGCCAAGGCCGAAGGTTTTGCGGGAACGGTCAGTTATTCCAAAGCCTTGTCGCTGCTGACCGGGGCCAAGACCCAGCAGCAATTCGAAGCCTTCGAGGGCTGTACCAAAAAAGCCGAGAAGGCTCGTTTCTATATTCGTGAGTCGCGCGCCGGCCGCTGATCGCAAGGCTGCCGTTTGCCGCTAGACTGAAGAGCGCTCTTCAGTTTCCGTCTCGCAGGCGCCGTGGTTGCGCCTGCCAGTCATGCCAGGGCCCGGCCGCAGTCTTTGTGCTCGGGCCGGGTCATTCGTTTCGGGAGTCAATGATGTCTGCCTTGGTTGATCAGTTGGTGGCTCAGGTGTTGGGGCTGGAGGTGCGCTTGCTGGCGTGCCAGGCACGTTTGCAGGCGGTGACCGACACCGAGGCGCTGCACGATCTGCGTACCACGGTGCGCCGCTTGCGCAGCCTGTTGCGAGCGCTGCGTGGCTTGCCAGGCGTCGAGCAACTGGAAGCGGCTGCCTCGGCGGTCGGGCAACTGACGACGCCGTTGCGCGACCGTGAGGTCCTGGCCGCGTACCTGCATCAGCATGACTACCATCAGGCCGCGGAACGCCGTACCGCGGGGCTGGCGGATGAATACCGGACAGTGGCGACGGGCGCCGAACTCAAGCAATTGCTGCTGGTGCTGGATGCCTTCCCGCGCTTCCTGCGGGCGGCGCAACGTCAGGAACTGTTGCGCAGTTTGCGCAAACGCATCGAAAAGCGCCTGGCCAAGCAATGGAAGGCACTGGACCAGGCCCTGCATGATCCGGCTCATGACCGGCACCGTTTACGCCTGCTGATCAAGCGGGTGCGCTACGCCGCCGAGGCTTACCCCGCACTTGCCGAACTGTCGCCCAAGGCGGTCTCGCACTTGAAGGCTGCACAAGGCGCGCTGGGCGACTGGCATGATTGCTGGCAATGGCTGGCCCAGGCCGAACGGCAGGCGGACCTGTTGCCTTGTGTTCCGGTCTGGCACGCCACCATGCACAAGGCCGAAGTCCGTGCCGATCGGGTACTCGACAAGCTGAGCGCTGCCTGCTTCCGTAGCTGAAAGGCGTCTGGCGGCTTATCTGTCAGTCTTTTTGGCGGGAATAAGTGCTTTACCCTTGTGCGCTGCTGGTTAAGATCCTCGAATCTTTCCTTTGACCAGAGGTGCTCATGGGCTTTTCCGATTTGCTCGATGCCGTCCGCCAACATCCGTTGGATCTGTCGATTCCAACCGAGTGGGCGCAGGGGCGGGCCAGTTTCGGCGGATTGGTAGCGGCTTTGCAGTATGAAACCATGCGCGCAAAGGTCCCCACCGAGCGTCCGGTGCGTTCGTTGGCGATCACCTTTGTCGGTCCGGTCACCCCCGATGTGCCGGTCAGCTTTGAAGTCGAGGTGCTGCGCGAGGGCAAGGCTGTCAGCCAGGTGCTGGGGCGTGCGGTGCAGAACGGTCAGGTAGTGACCCTGGTGCAGGGCAGTTTTGGTGCCTCTCGTCCGTCCGAGGTGACGGTTGTCGCCGAGGAAGCGCCTGCCATGAAACATTGGGACGAATGCCCGGAGTTGCCTTACGTCAAGGACATGACGCCGGAGTTCATGCGCCATCTGGCAATGCGCTGGAGCATCGGGGGCATGCCCTTCACCGGCAACAAGTCGCGAGACATGGGCGGCTGGGTGCGCCTGCGTGGCGATGTGAAGGAAGAACCCCTGGCCGAGGCGCATATCCTTGCATTGGTGGACGCTTGGCCGCCGGCCTTGTTACCGCATCTGACCAGCCCGGTACCCGGCAGCACCCTGACCTGGACCATTGAATTCGTGCAGCCGCTGCTGGCGCTCAGCACCCTGGACTGGTGCAAGTACCGGGTGCATATCGAGCATGCCCGTGATGGTTATGGCCATGCGGCCGCGGCACTCTGGAGCGCGGAAGGTCAGTTGATCGCGCTCAGCCGACAGACAGTAACCATCTTCGGCTGACACCCTCTCAATGCCGGTGGCGCTCGCGCCAGGCACGCCACCAGGCGCCGCTGAGAACGAAGCGTGGAAAGGTCACGAATTGTTCCACCAGCAGGCGCTGGACCGCATCCTTACGGTCACTGAACGGTTCGGCGGCTTGCGCCTCCAGGCTATGGCCATGACGCTGCAGGCCCAAGGCTGCAATCAGGCCGACCACGCCGATGGCGACGTTGGTGAAGCTCAAGCCGAATACCCCTGAAACCAGCAACAGGAAGCCGACGATGAACAGCGGCACCGCAATCAGGTGCAACACCAGGTTGGTCGGGTTGCGGTGGTTATGCGGGTAGGAGCGCCATTGCCAGGCGGGGAGGTTGGGGTGACGTTTACCCATGACGGTGATCCTTGATTCGTAGAAAGCTATGTATCAAGGATAGGTCTCGCGTGGGGCTTCGGCGAATCAAGGCTGGCTATGAGGGCGATAGGCTGGCAAGGGGTTCGCCGCGGCAGGCAGGCGATTCCTGCCGGGGCGAAACTCGCGGTTTTAAAGCTTCAACTGACCGATGGCCTTGCTCAACTCTCCGGCCAGGGTCGCCAGTTCGTTACTGGTGGTCGCCGAGTCGACGGTCTGTTGCACGGTGTTTTCGGTGACGTCGCGAATACTCACCACGGCGCGATTCATTTCTTCGGCCACCTGGCTTTGCTGCTCGGCGGCCACTGCAATCTGGGTATTGCTTTCACGCATTTGCGCCACGGCCGCGGTGATTTCCGCCAGCGCTGTGCCGGCTTCCTGTGCCTGCTGCACGCAATCGTCTGCCTTGAACGAGCTTTCCTGCATGAAGTCCACCGCGTCGCGGGTGCCGGCCTGCAGGGCGGCGACCATCCGGGTGATTTCGTCGGTGGAGTCCTGCACCCGTTTGGCGAGGTTGCGTACTTCATCGGCGACCACCGCAAACCCCCGGCCCATTTCACCGGCGCGCGCCGCTTCGATCGCGGCGTTGAGCGCCAGCAGGTTGGTTTGCTCGGCGATGCTGTGGATCACGTTGACCACACCATTGATCTTCTGACTGTCCTCGGCCAGGCGCTGGATCATCTCGGCGGTCTGTTGCACGCCGGTGGAAAGCCCGGAGATGGACTTCTGCACGCGCCCCACCACTTCCTGGCCACTGCCGGCCAGGGCGTCGGCGGCCTGAGAGCGATCCCGGGTGGCACCGGCGTGCTGGGCGATGTGATAGACGGTGGCGGACATTTCGTTGATCGCCGTCGCGGCCTGATCGGTTTCGCTTTGCTGGCCCAGCATGCCGTGACGCACGTCGTTCATGCTCGACGCCAGGCGCGCAGCGCCGATATCCAGTTGCCGGGCAGTGTTGGCGACGGTGTTGACCACCCGCTGGTAACCGGCCTGCATCGCGTTGAAGGCATTGGCCATCTGGCCGACCTCGTCGGTGCACGACAGCGGCACGCGGGCCGACAGGTCGCCGGTCTTCTCCACATGCAGCATCACATCCTTGAGGGTGTTCAGTTGGCTGAGCAGGAAACGGATCAACAGTTGCGAAGCACCGAGCATCGCCAGCATCAGAATGAACACGGCCACCGCGTATTGGCTGAAGCGTTCGCTGAACACCTGTTGCAGGCTTGGCCCATGGGCAAGCACCGCAACCCGTTGGCCATTGGCCCGAGGCAGCACTTGCGCGCCGATCAGTGGGTTTTCGCCGAACAGCGGCATCTCGTCGAAGGCCACCCATCCGTTGGCGTTACTCAGTTCTGGCAGGGAGCGTTGGTCGAGGCTGGGGATCTGGCCGGCAGCGAAGCCCAGCAGGTTTTCAGTATTGGGTAGTGCCTGTCCGGAGGGCCATGCACCGAGCAGGTTGGCCTGGGCCCGGGCGTTGTTTTGTGAGGCCTGGCTACGCGCGTGTTGCTCCAGCTGGACGGCGTACAGGACCAGTAGCAGGGTGGTCACGAAGGCGACTGCATTGACCGCCCAGAACTTGTATTTCAGTGAGATATTGCTGAGCCAGGCACCCATGGAAGGTCTTCTCTGATTAAGCGGAACAGTATTGGCAAGGTGCCATTATTGTGCCGCTATGCAGAGAGTCAAATCTTGATATGCGTCAAGCAATCTCGGGCAAGGCGAAGAAGGCACGGGCGCTGGCGGTACTATGGGCCGCCAGCTCTTCCTGGCTCTCACCGCGATGCAGGGCCACCTCGCGCAATACCTCTGTCAGGTAGGCCGGTTCGTTGCGACCGTTCTTCGGTTTGGGGCGCAGGCTGCGGGGCAACAGATAGGGGGCGTCGCTTTCGAGCATCAGGCGACCGCGGGGAATCTCTCGCACCAGAGGGTGCAAGTGAGTGCCACGACGCTCGTCGCAGATCCACCCGGTGATGCCAATGTGCAAGTCCAGGTCCAGGTAGTTGAACAGCGCGCGCTGTTCACCGGTAAAACAATGCACCACCGCGGCCGGCAAGCGGTCTCGGAAATCGCGGACTATTTCCAGCAGGCGCTGGCTGGCGTCGCGCTCGTGGAGGAAGACCGGCAGTTGCAGCTCGACGGCCAGGGCCAGATGTTCCTCCAGCACTTTTTCCTGTTGCGGGCGGGGGGAGGAGTCCCGATTGAAGTCCAGGCCGCATTCCCCAACGGCCTTGACGCTGCTTTCCTTGAGCAGGCTGCGCAGGCGCTGTGCGCTGTCGGCATTCCAGTCGCTGGCGCAATGCGGATGAATACCGGCGGTAGAGAACAGTTGGCGGCCGCTTTCGTCCAGTTGTCGCGACAGCTCGAGCGCCTGTTCGCTGCCTTCGACGCTGGTGCCGGTGAGCACCAATTGGCAGACACCGGCGGCATAGGCTCGGTCCAGTACTGCGCGATGTTTTTCGGCGAAACTCGGGTTGGTCAGGTTGACGCCGATATCGATGAGTTGCATGGTGCTATCTCCGCCTGCGGCCGGAAAGCATATCAGAGCTGTAGATTTATAAGAAAAGCCAAGAACTACAACGAGTTGGAGCTGTCTCTTGATGCCGGGAGAAAGGCCGCGGTTGGTTTGCCCGCCGAGGTTATGCCAGTCTTTCGCATCTTGTCGGCGCTCTAGGCGCTCTGTTTCTGACGCCCGATTTTTCGTCAGTCCCTGATAACTCGGACAGTATTCTTCCCGGAGAGCGGATGACGCGACCCTTGGTTTTGCTAGCGTTGTGCTTGTCGTTGCTGCTGCCCCTGCCGGCGGTCGCGCGCTTGGCCGGCCCTCCGGAAGCCGCCGTAACGGGCAAGGTCCGCGACCTGGCGGAGATTCGTAGCAGCCGGGTCCTGCGGGTGCTGGTCAACCAGAGTCGCAACAGTTCCGGTGAAGTCCAGGGCCAGGCCATCGGCGTCGAATACCACCGCCTGCGTGCCTTTGAGCAGTACCTCAATGGTCATGCTCGCGACGGGCAGGAAATCAGTCTCAAGATCATCCCCAAAGCCAAGGATCAACTGCTCGGTGCGTTGCAGCGCGGTGAGGGCGACCTGGTCGCTCCGGGAGAATTGCTGGAGGCGCTACCGGGGCAAGCGGTGAGCCCCAGTGAACCGGTTGCCAGCAACGTGCCGATGCTGCTGGTGGGAATCAAGGGCGAGCGGCGTTACACCCGACCCGAACAACTCTCCGGCAAGACCCTGGCGCTGACCACCGGCAGCGCCGCCGGGGAGGCGGTGAGCCAGATCAATCAGAAGCTGGCGCTGCATAAGCTGGCGCCGATCAAGGTCGAGTGGGTCGATCCGAGCCTGGCAGTCGAAGATGTCCTGGAAATGGTCCAGGGCGGGATCTTTCATCTGACCATCGTCGAGAAGCCCATTGCCGAGCGCTGGGGCAAGGTCCTGCCGAAGCTGCGTTTCGATCGGCAACTGGTCATCAGCGAGTCGGGCGAGGAGCACTGGTTCGTGCGGCGCGACGCCTCGATGCTGCGGGCGAGCATCGATCGTTTCCTGAAGGTCTACAAGGCGCCGGCGGATCAGGACGTTGCGTTCTTGCGCATCTATCGGCGCCTGTATCAGGTGCATAACCCTTTGACCCGGGCCGATCGCCAGCGTCTGGAAAAGCTGCGCCCGGTATTACAGAAGCATGCCGATGCGCAGAGCATGGACTGGTTGAACCTGGCGGCCCTGGCCTTCAAGGAATCGTCGTTGCAACCCACTGCCAGGAGCGGCAGCGGTCCGACCGGCCTGATGCAGATCACCCCGTCAGCCGCCCAGCGGGTCGGGGTCAATAACATTCAGACCCTCGATAACAATGTGCTGGCCGGAGCCAAGTACCTGGCGTTGATCCGGCGCAAGTTCTTTTCCAGTCCCAAGCTCAACGAGCGCGAGCGTATGGCGTTCGTCCTGGCGGCTTACAACATGGGGCCGGAGCGTGTGCAGGGGATGCGCACCGAAGCCCGGCGGCGCGGGTTGAACCCCAATCAGTGGTTTTTCCAGGTCGAGCGCATTGCCATGGAGCAGGTCGGAATGGGCGCCGTCAGCTATGTTAATAGCGTCAACAAATACTATTTGGCCTTTGACCGGGAACGCGAATCGTTGGAGCCGCAAGCGCGTAAGGTCGTCTCACGGAAATAATCGAAAAAATAGATTGTTATCTTGCTATTTTTGCACTTTTAACATGAATTTTTGTGATTAATATAGCGACCCAATATCCAACACCACAAAGGACTACATACATGAGCACACTGATCAAAACCGTACTGAGCACCCGTGCAGGCTATGGCCTGACTGTCCTGCGAGTTTTTGTCGGTATCATTTTCGCCGCACACGGTGCACAAAAGCTTTTTGGCCTGTTTGGTGGTTACGGATTGGCAGGGACGGCACAGTGGATGGAGAGCATAGGCCTGGCACCCGGACACCTGATGGCGTTGCTGGCGGGCGGTACCGAGTTCTTTGGCGGTCTGGCGCTGATTATCGGTCTGTTGGCACGTCCTGCCGCGCTGGGGTTGAGCTTCACCTTGCTGGTAGCGATTTTCTCCGTACACATCAGCAATGGCCTGTTCATGGCGAACAATGGTTATGAGTTCGCCCTGGCTTTGCTCGGCGGCACCATTGCGGTTCTGATCGAAGGCGCGGGCAAATTGTCACTCGATGCCGCGATTGCCAAGTAGCTTCCGGCAAACACTCAAAGGCCCGCTTGTAGCGGGCCTTTTTCGTTGCTGATTTCGTTATTGGGGATTCTTGACACTACCCCGTCGGCTTCTCTAGGATTGTTGCCCATGCGCCGATTTAAACAGCTACTTGCGGGGCGCCAGGTGATCCGGAATATCACCGATAGAAGCTCTACCGGCTTCGAAATACCGCTAAAGCGCTGGTTCGGTGTTGCCTCTCACCTGCCCGGCAGAAAATTGAGGCAGAGACACGACACGATGAATGCACTCCACCCTCCTGTACGTCTTGCGCCAATCACGGCGAATCTTGTTCAGCGCAATCCAAAAATTCTTCTTGGCGGTACACACCAGCCGACATTGCTGCGTTATCTCGATGGCTGGCCACGTCGCAGCACAGGCCCTTCGGCCTTTCTGATCCAGTTCATCGAAGACGGCGAGTCCTTGGTACGTTTTGCCAACGACAGTTTTGACCTTGCGGTGATACAGGCACCCAGCTCGGAAAATGCCGCTGAAGTCATCCGGCATCTGACCCGTGTGGCTCGACAGGGGCTGATCACCCGTAGATAAGTACCGTGAGTGATCAACCCGGTTGTCGAGGGGGCTGATGATCCTGAATCCCGGCTAAAGGCTCCATCGAGATCAGGGTTTCAAACTACGGAGTTGCGTTTGGCCAGCTCCGCCAGTGCTACCAGATTGGAAACGTTGAACCGTTTTAGCAGCCTGACCTTATAGGTGCTTACCGTCTTGTGGCTGATCAGCAGCGCATCCGCGATTTTCTGATTGTTCAGGCCGCTTGCCAGCAGTTTCAGGACAGTGATTTCCCGGTCGGTCAGCTGGGCAATCAAGACACTTTCCTGGCAGGCGGCATTTGTATTCTGTTGCAAGGTGCTGATCGTATCTTCGGGGAAGTAGCTATACCCCGATAGGATGGCTTTTACCGCATTGGCCAGTTCGTTCAGGTTATCGTTCTTACACAGGAAGCCGGCTGTACCGGCCTGCAAACAGCGCAAGGCGAAGTTCTTGGAGTTGCTGGAGGTCAGCACCAGTGTTTTTATAGGCAACCCAGCGGACTTTATGTGGGAGATAACGGAAAATCCGTCCAGGTTGGGTATGTTCAAGTCCAGGATGAGCAAGTCTGGAAGATGCTTGCGTACCAGCTGGACGGCGTCGGCCCCGTTGTCCGCCTCCGCGACGATGTTGTGCTCATGAGGTTCCAGAACGGTTCTTATGGCGAGTCGAATCAACGGATGGTCGTCGACGATGATGATACTTCCCATGCAGGCATCTCAATGTTTAGGGTTGGGTGTGTTTTCTACATATTATCCGAGCACTCTGAAAACTAAATCAGACGAATCTGATAGTTGGCATTGGGTAGCTAAGTTATGGTTGAGCACAGTTTTAATCTGGAAAAGACTAGCTCTCCATGCACGTTATTATCTTCAGACCGGCCCAGCTTAAAGGCTCCTGGCTATTCAATCTGCTTTTGCGTCTTGATCGTTTCATCTATTGGTTTGCCCCTTCTCTGGCTATGTTGATGGGGGTGGCTGGTATCGCGTTGTGTTTTCTAGCCTGGCAGCAGCAACTGATATTGACAGGGGTAGGTGGGGCGGTCCTGATATTAATGGCTGCAGGAGTAACCATGCTCTGGTCGAATTATGAGTGGTGGCTGTTCAAGCTCAGTCCGCAGAAGGGGTTGAACATCCCTCTTAAGTAAAATCTGAGCTGGAAATATTGATGCAATAACTTCAGATGTCAGTGATCTGTATGTTTTTAAGATGTTTCAATGTGGGTCTCGTCGCTATGTGATTCGGCGGCTTATCGATGGTATCGGATAATTCTACTTGAGGATCGGAAAAGTCTGGTTTTCGGGTAGGTGTTGTAAGGTGTATTTTTTGCTCCTTGCGATATATAACGGAGCCTGAGCCAGCGATGCTGCTACGAACTATTTCCATAAAAAACGCAGAACAGGAAGTTCTGAACGGTGCGGTGCTCTGCAGTTTTGCAATTCCTATGCTGAGCCGTAATTTTCTTGCCTATAGCTTGAACGAGGGCGCTGAAGTCGGAGAGTCGCGAGTTTATTTGGCGATGCTAAATAAGGCAGGGCAGAGTTATTCACTGAGCTCAATCGAGGCCGAAGAAGATTGGCGTCAGGTTATTCAAGTCTTCAAGGAAATAGTCACCCATGCGAGCCTGCCTGAGGGGCGACAGCAAGGTGCTGGTGGTAGTACTGATATTCCTTACCATCTGATTGACCTTAAGGATTGTGTGATACCGACAGGGAATCTATCGGATCATCGTTCACTCACCATCAAGAAAAATTTGGTGCTGAAGCTTATCTCGTCAGAAGCCTCGGTTGCTTGCCTGCCTGCAATTGACAGCGCTGAACTCGGCGTTCCTGTGCTTGATACCTCTATTTCGATGTCTTCTCAAAATATTCCTGCCGCACAGGCTGCTGCGGAGTGTATCGATGAGGTTTCTGATTCGAATGGGCACCGTTCGCCAGGAACCGTTGAGGAGCCTGAAGGCGATGCATTCGATGATGTTCCATCCGGATTCTCTCCGATTGGAGATCCAGAGGAACTATCTCAAAAGCCAGGAGAAGCTGAGACTGAGATAGGGGAGGTTCTTGCTGATGCTTCATTATTTACTGAGAGTTTTCAACACGATATGACTGTAATGCCAACTGCGAATGCCGAAAAATATGTCGACTCATCTGAAAGTGATGCTCCCTTGTCTGGCCATTTGGCGCCTGAGGTTGACGCTGACCAGTCTGCCGACTCGGAGGTCGACATTGGATGCCTGTCCGAAGGTATGCAGAACACATTGGCTGGCTTGGCGGAGGTGGTTCGCGATTTGGCTTCGGAGGAAGAGGTGAAATTAATCCAGAGTGATGAGTACGATCTGTCGATATCTGACAGTGTTCCAACTTTGATGGATAGGCAGGTTCAGGTCACCACAGATATCGATCAATCTGTTCAACTCGCCGGAGATGTAACACAGGATGAGTTGGCTGATTTAGAGAACTCATTGGATGAAACGCAGTTTCTGATGGCGACGCTTCCTGAGGCTGAAGCTGCACTTCAAGGGGCGGATACCGATCATTTGCTTCTTGATGTGGAGAGCACTTTGTCGAATCTTGCACTTATGGCGCAGGAGTTGACACAGCAAAAATTGGCTGCTGTGAAACAACAGGAAGCTTTGGAACTTTTGAAGGAACAGTTGCAAGAGCGAGAGCGTAAGCTTCATGAAAAAGATGAGCACCTGCGCCAGCTACAAAGCCTGCTTCAGCAAGAGAAGAGCGCGATCGATAAATCCGCTGAGCATAATTCCCGAGTGATTGCAGAGCGCAGTGCTGCACTTCAACAGCTGGCTGAAAGTGTCGAGTCCAGAGAACGAAGCGTTGCTCGGCGCTCTGAACTAATGCAGCTCGAGCAGCAACGTCTTGATGAAATTTCCGCTAAGCAAAATATCCGCGCAGCCGAACTGGAAAAGAGAGACGTCGGAATCCAGCAAAAAAATGCAGAGCTGGTAGAAAAACTAACGCAGTTGTCCAGCACCCGTAAGAAGCTCAGCAATATTGTAAAAGGTTTCAATGAGACAGTGACCTTCAATAACAGTCTGCATAGCATATCCAGTACATTGCTCAACGATGATGAGTAAAGCATTTCTGCTGGAGTTTTTCTTTTAGTGTGTTGGGTATTTTAATAAAGCAGTATTTAACCTGTATGAAAAGGCGGAGAGTGCAGTCAGGCGGGGCACACTGGATAGAACTGATGTGACGTATCCGGTTTTAGATTATGTGCATCCTGATGTGGATTCGCACGTGGGTTTGAGGCCCCATTGACCAAGCGCGACCGCTTTTTCGTACAACGCCCAAGCGGTAGTATTATTGGCCTGTTCGTTCTGGATAGGCCATCCCCATGAGCAGGCTTGCTGCAAGTGGGTTTATCTCGCTTAGCATTGGTTCTCAAGGTCTCGATTCAACCATAATGCTGAACTGCTCATAAGGCTCTGCATGGGGGATTTAACCAATTGAGTACCAAGCTCATTACGCAGGAAGGTTTCGAGGCTCTGAAAAACGAACTGGATTACCTGTGGCGGGAGAAACGTCCGGATGTGACGCAGAAAGTCACTTGGGCGGCCTCCCTGGGGGACAGGAGTGAAAATGCGGATTATCAGTACAACAAGAAACTCCTGAGGGAAATTGATCGTCGGGTTCGTTACCTGCGCAAGCGACTCGAAGACATGAAGGTCGTGTCTTATTCGCCGGAACAGGAGGGGCGGGTTTTCTTCGGTGCCTGGGTCGATATCGAAAATGAAGAGGGCGAAACCAAGCGTTTCCGTATCGTCGGTTACGACGAGATATACGGGCAGAAGGATTACATCTCCATCGATTCGCCCATGGCTCGGGCGCTCTTGAAGAAAGAAGTCGGCGACGAGGCAATAGTGCAGACGCCCGGTGGAGAAATGTGCTGGTGGATCAATCAGATCGAATACATGAAATGACCTGCCTGCGAGGGGCTTACCCCTCGCGCAGTACTGTCAGCGGGCTGGCATTCAATGCCCGGCGCGTTCCATAGACACCGGCACCGCCGATCAGCAGGGCACCGATAACAGGCAGGAGCAACAGCCAGGGATGTGGATGCCAGGGTAGGTCGAAGGCAAACTGATACAACACCAGGCTCACCAGTTCCGATCCCAATGCGGCCAGCAGCCCACTGACCGCTCCCAGCAGCCCGAACTCGATACGCCGGGCCTTGACCAGTAATTGTCGTTCCGCCCCCAGCGCCCGTAGCAGGGCGCCCTGACGAATTCGCTCATCCAGGGTGGCCTGTAGTCCGGAAAACAGCACTGCCATGCCGGCGGCGAGTACAAACAGCAGCACGTATTCCACGGCCAGGGTGACCTGGGCCAGGATGCTGCGCAGTTGTTCGAGTAACGCCTCCACTTGCAGGATGGTCACTGCCGGGAAGGCCCGGGACAACTCGACCACCTGTTGGTCGTGACCCGCAGCCAGATAGAAGCTGGTCAGGTAAGTGGCAGGCAGATCCCGCAGCGTGCCGGGCTGAAAGATCATGAAAAAGTTGGGCTGGAAATTGTCCCAGTTGATTTCCCGCAGGCTGGTCACCCTGGCCTCGCGATTGACTCCGCCGACGCTGAACGTCATCTGGTCGCCAAGTTTGAGTTTCAGGCTTTCGGCCACCTGGGCCTCGACCGAGACGCCAGGCAAATCCCCTTCGGGCTGTTGCGCCCACCACGAGCCGCTGGTGATCTTATTGCCTTCTGGCAGATCCGCGGCCCAGGTCAGGCTCAAGTCCCGCTGTACGGCGCGGTCGCCACTGGAGTCCTTGCTGACGATTTCCCGGACCGGTTCGCCGTTGATGCTGATCAGCCGCCCTGGCACTACCGGGTACAACGGCGCAGAAGGGGCGGAAAGCGCCACCAGTTTGTCGGTGAAGGCCTGCTTGTCCGCGGGCAGGATATTCAGGGCGAAATAGTTCGGCGCGTTCTTGGGCAACTGGTTTTGCCAGGTGTCGAGCAGTTCTCCACGCAACAGCGCAATCAAGGCCATCGACAGCAGGATCAAGCCGAAGGCCAGGGATTGCCCGGCAGCGGCCAAGGGATGCCGCAGTAACTGGCCCAAACCCAGGCGCCATGGCAGCGACGCCTTGGCCAGCAAGCGACGCAGACTTTGCAGGGCCAGCAGCAGTAATCCACCCAGGACCAGGGCAGCAATGACGCCGCCACCGAGCAAGGCGAAGGTCAAGAGCAGATCCAGGCTCAGGCGCCACATGATCAGGCCCAGGGCCAGCAAGGCGGCGCCATACACCATCCAGGTGCTTGGGGGGATCGGCAGCAGGTCACGACGCAATACCCGCAAGGGCGGGACACGCCCCAGCGCCGCCAGGGGCGGCAGGGCGAAACCTCCAAGCGCCACCAGGCCAGTACCGATACCGGCGACGGCGGGGAGCAATCCTCCGGGAGGTACATCGGTTGGTAGCAGGTCATGCAGCAGGTAAAACAGCCCAAGCTGGGCGAGCCAGCCGAGCAGCGCGCCGACGATGCTGGCCAGGATGCCGAGCAGGGCCAGTTGCAGGGTGAACAGCAGCATGGTTTCCCGGCGGGACAGGCCCAGGCAGCGCAGCAGCGCGCTGGCGTCGAAGCGGCGGGAGGCGAAGCGCGCAGCGGACAGGGCAACCGCCACGCCTGCCAGCAGCACCGCCACCAGGCTGGCCATGTTCAAGTAGCGTTCGGCCTTGCCCAGGGCCCCGCCGATCTGGCGGTTGCCATCTCGGGCATCCTGCAGGCGCTGATTGGCCGCCAGGCCTGGCTTGATCAATTGGCGATAGGTTTCCAGGGCGCTTCCCGGACCGCGCCAGAGCTCCTTGTAACTGACCCGGCTGCCCGGTTGCACCACGCCGGTGGCGTTCAGGTCGCTCAGGTTGATCAGTACCCTGGGCGTCAGGCTATAGAAGTTGCCGGCGCGATCCGGCTCGTAAGTCAGTACCCGGCTCAGGCGCAGGGTTTTCATCCCGACGTCGATGCTGTCGCCGATTTTCAGGTCCAGCGCGGTCAACAATCGGGCTTCGACCCAGGCTTCGCCTGGTTGTGGACCGCCGCCGATTTCTTCCGCCGCGTAAGGGGCCGGGGCGCTTTTCAGCTGGCCGCGCAGCGGGTAGGCGTCATCCGCGGCCTTGATACTGGACAGCTGGATGCCATTGTCGGTGGCGATCACACTGGAAAACTCCACCACCTGCGCATGTTGCAGGCCCAGTTCCCGGCCGCTCTGGATCTGTTCGGGCCTTGCCGGAGAGCTGCTTTCAAGCAGTAGGTCCGCGCCGAGGAACTCCGTAGCGCGCAGCAGCATCGCGCCGTTGAGGCGGGCACCGAAATAGCCGATGGCGGTGCTGGCGGCCACCGCCACCACCAGGGCGAAGAACAATACCCGCAGTTCTCCGGCGCGGGCGTCGCGCAGAAGTTGGCGAACGGCAAGGCTGAACAGGCGCAACAGCGGCAGGCGTGCCATCAAGGCTCCAGGGGGGCGACCAGCAGGCCGGCTTCAAGGCGGATCAGGCGCCGGCAACGATGGGCCAGGCGTTCATCGTGAGTGACCAGGACCAGCGTCGTGCCGCTTTCCTTGTTCAGATCGAACAGCAGGTCGCTGATGCGCTCGCCGGTGTGGCTGTCGAGGTTGCCGGTCGGCTCGTCGGCGAACAGCACGTCAGGTTCGGCGGCGAAGGCGCGGGCGATGGCTACCCGCTGTTGTTCGCCACCGGAGAGCTGGCGAGGCGAGTGACTCAGGCGTTGCCCGAGCCCGACGCGCTGGAGCAGCTCGGTCGCACGCTCGCGGGCATCCCGGCGGCCATCCAGCTCCATGGGCAACATGACGTTCTCCAGGGCATTGAGGCTGTCGAGCAGTTGGAACGACTGGAAGACGAAGCCCACATGCTCGGCGCGGATTCGGGCGCGCTGGTCTTCGTCCAATGTGCCCAGGCTGCGACCGGCCAGGGTGACCTCACCGCTGCTGGGCAGGTCGAGACCGGCCAGCAGGCCGAGCAGGGTGGATTTTCCTGAGCCGGAACTGCCGACGATGGCCAGGCTGTCGCCTTTGTTCAGTTCCAGGCTGAGTTCGTGCAGGATGGTCAGTTCACCTTCCGCGCTGGGAACCACTTTGCTAAGGTTCCGCGCAGTGAGAATGCTTGCGCCCATGGAGAATCCGATGCGTGTGTGGTTTTTGAGTGCTGGCCTGGCCTTGATGTGCATGGCCCAGAACGCAGCGGCGGGTACAGTCCTGATCGTTGGCGATAGTATCAGCGCGGCTTTCGGCCTGGATACCCGTCAGGGGTGGGTGGCATTGCTCGAGCAGCGGCTCAAGAGCGAAGGTTTCGACGATAAGGTGGTCAATGCTTCCATCAGTGGAGATACCAGCGCAGGTGGCCAGGCGCGGCTGCCGGCGCTGCTTGCAGAGCACAAGCCGGAGCTGGTGATTCTCGAGTTGGGCGGCAACGATGGCCTGCGCGGGCAGCTGCCCACGCAATTGCAACAAAATCTTGCTTCGATGATCGACAGCTCCAAGGCCAGCGGTGCCAAGGTGCTGTTGCTTGGCATGCAGCTGCCACCCAATTACGGCGTGCGCTACACCCAGGCGTTTGCCGAGGTGTACAGCAAGCTCGCGAATGAAAAAGACGTGGCGCTGGTGCCGTTTTTTCTGGAAGGGGTCGGCGGTAATCCCGAGCTGATGCAGGCCGATGGCATCCACCCCGCAGTCGCTGCTCAGGGCAAGTTGCTGGAAAATGTCTGGCCGACGCTAAAACCGCTGCTTTGACGCTTTTCTACCGGCAGTGTTTCGGCTAATGTGGCGCCCCCGATTTGGAGCCCCCGATGCCGCGTCCCGCCTGGTCCCTGTTTGCCTACCAACTGATCGAGCCTGACGAACAGCTCGACCTGTTCGCCTGCCAGGAAGTCCGGGTGCATCTGGTGACGCGTCAGCTGGAGTTGGGCGGCTCTGCCGATCGCACGTTGTGCGGCACCTTGCTGCCCGCGCAACCGCGCTGGTCGAGTGTCGACCGGACCATTTTCCAGGACCAGCGCCTGTGTCCGCTGTGCCGGGCGATCCTCGAATCGCAAAAGCGCGGCACGCCACCGATCTGGCCAGAGTTGCGTTTCGAACTGTAAGGCAGCAAGTTCTCGCCCGGCTCCCTTCTTGCGCTGATGCAGCTGTCGCTCCCGCAGCCAAGGGGGCGGGTGTACAATCACTTTTTTACTCGTTGATCATGCGAAGGATTTTCCGGATGTTGCCGCGCTTTCCTGTCGTCACCCGTTGCCTGACGCTTGCCGCCTTCTGTGTGGCTGGCCCCGTTGCCGCATTGGAACTGCCTCTACCTCCACCGGGCGAAGATATCGTCGGTCAGGTACAGGTGATCAAGGCCAAGTACGAAGACACCTTTGCCGACCTGGGCACGACCTACGACCTGGGCTATTACGAGATGGTCGCGGCCAACCCGGGGGTCGATCCCTGGTTACCGGGCGCGGGCACTGAAGTGGTGTTGCCGACACGTTTCATCCTACCGCCGGGACCTCGTGAAGGCATCGTGATCAACCTCGCCGAATATCGCCTGTACTACTACCCGAAAGGGCGGAACGTGGTGTACACCTTCCCCCTGGGTATCGGCCGGGAAGGTTGGGGATCGCCGATCGCCCATACCAGCATTGTCGCCAAGACCCCGAATCCGACCTGGACGCCGCCTGCCTCGATCAAGGCCGAGCACGCGGCTGATGGTGATCCACTGCCGAACGTGGTGCCGGCGGGGCCGGACAACCCGTTGGGACCATTCAAGTTCACCCTAGGCACGCCGGGCTACCTGATCCACGGTTCGAACAAGAAGTTCGGTATCGGCATGCGCACCAGCCACGGCTGCTTCCGGATGTTCAACAACAACGTCCTGGAAATGGCGAGCATGGTGCCGGTGGGGACATCGGTGCGCATCCTCAACGATCCGTACAAGTTCGGTATCAGCGCTGGCAAAGTTTATCTGGAGGCTCACACGCCGCTCGATGACAAGGGCAATCCGTCGGTCGTGGACAAACACACCGCGGTGATCAACGCCTTGCTCAAGCGTGAAGACCTGGCCAATAACCTGCGGATGAATTGGGATGTAGTGCGCGACGTGGTGGCGGCCGAAGATGGTTTGCCAGTAGAGATCGCCATACCGACCAATGCACCGGTGGTATCGGCGGTGCCTATCGATATGCAGCAGTAACGGCAGGAACAGCAACCCGTCGATGCTTCAGGGCGTCGACGGGTTTTTTATTGCCGCAAGAAAATTCGGGCAATAAAAAAGCCGACCCAATAAATGGGTCGGCTCGATAACAATCCCGAGGGATTATTACTTGCGGCTAGCTTTTTCCAGCATACGCAGAGCGCGCTCGTTAGCTTCGTCAGCAGTCTGTTGTGCTTTTTGAGCAGCAGCCAGAGCTTCATCAGCTTTACGGTAGGCTTCGTCTGCACGAGCCTGGGCGCGAGCTGCTGCGTCTTCAGTTGCAGTCAGACGAGCTTCGGTTTCTTTGGATACGCTGCTGCAACCGGTAGCCAGAACTGCGGCCAGAGCCAGAGCAGAGAATTTCAGAACGTTGTTCATCGTGTTCCCCTTCAAGGACTTTCTATTAAGTAGCTATCTCATCCGAGTGATGAAATGGCCGGCGTACATACTACCCATTACTTGTAGTAAGTAAACTGACGTAGCGCAAGAAGCAAAAAAAATTCTAGGCGTTGAATCTTTTTCGAGCAACTTTTTATCGATCTGTATAAAAAATACGCAACCTTGTCACCCTGTTGGGAGGTTGCGCTTGTTAAGCGCATCTGCCGCAGAGTCCCTTTGCACGGCGCTCGCGGAGTGTAGGCTAAAGTCTATCTATATCGATTCGTCTACACTTTTGTTCAGAATCTGTGGGGCGCCTCACGCGTCTTTGTCCATGTTGAGGTGACTTTAAATGGGTGGGCTCGTCTTAAATCTCAACATCCGGCGATGTTCAGGTTGTTGATCATCAGGTGGTTGGATCGAGTGCTTTGCATGTATCCGGGAACACGTCCGGGGGAAGCATCGACACTAAACCGGCCTGATGCCAGTAGCTTGAACGCAAGCGTCCCTTGAGCATTGGTGCCAATGGTGCCTACTATTTGAAACGTGCTCGGTCATGCGAGAGCGGCAAGCTCTGCTCGGTGTCCAGACAGGCACGGGGTGGCGTAGTTGTTCCTTCGCCGGAAAAACATCGGTAAGGTAGGGGTCAGAATCCAAGACCCGCGAGGAGTAGTGATGAGCGAGGCGTTGTCCATCCACCATGACCAGGCTGGTCATCAATTCGAGACCAATGTGGACGGTCATCGTGCCTACCTGACCTATATGGACCTGGGTAAGCAGACCCTGGATATTTATCGGACGTTCGTGCCTAACGCGCTGCGTGGCCGTGGTATTGCTGCGGCACTGACCGAGCAGGCGTTGGAATATGCTGATCGCATGGGGTACACGGTGATTCCGTCGTGCTCATATGTGGAGCGCTACATGGAGCGCCATCAGCGCCACGCCGCGAAACTCTGAGCGGGGACACCAAAAAAACGCCGGGCTTGGCCCGGCGTTTTTGTGTCTGCGATACGGGATCAGGTGCGAACCCGTTTCGGCAGGACGTCCTTGAGCTTGGCGTGCATGCTGCGCAAGGTTTTCTCGGTGCTTTCCCAATCGATGCAGGCATCGGTGATCGACACGCCGTATTGCAGTTCGGCCAGGTCCTTGGGAATGGCCTGGCAGCCCCAGTTCAGATGGCTTTCGACCATCAGACCGATGATCGACTGGTTGCCTTCGAGAATCTGGTTGGCCACGTTCTCCATTACCAGCGGTTGCAAGGCCGGGTCCTTGTTGGAGTTAGCGTGGCTGCAGTCGACCATGATATTCGGCTTGATCTTCGCCTTGTTCAGGGCCTGCTCGCAGAGGGCGACGCTGACCGAGTCATAGTTCGGCTTGCCATTGCCACCGCGTAGAACCACGTGACCGTAGGCATTGCCCTTGGTGGTGACGATGGATACGCCACCTTCCTGGTTGATGCCGAGGAAGCGGTGAGGGCTGGAAACCGATTGCAGGGCGTTGATGGCAACGGTCAGGCCGCCGTCGGTGCCGTTCTTGAAACCTACTGCCGAAGACAGGCCGGAAGCCATCTCGCGGTGGGTCTGGGATTCGGTGGTACGCGCACCGATCGCCGACCAGCTGATCAGGTCCTGCAGGTATTGCGGGGAGATCGGGTCCAGCGCTTCGGTGGCAGTCGGCAGGCCCATCTCGGCCAGGTCCAGCAGCAGCTGGCGACCGATGTGCAGACCGTCCTGGATCTTGAACGAGTCGTCCAGGTACGGGTCGTTGATCAAGCCTTTCCAGCCAACGGTGGTCCGTGGTTTCTCGAAGTACACGCGCATCACCAGGTAAAGGGTGTCGGAGACTTCGGCGGCCAGGACTTTCAGGCGCTCGGCATACTCGTGGGCAGCCTTGATGTCGTGGATCGAGCAAGGGCCGATGACGACGAACAGACGGTGGTCGGTGCCGTCGAGAATATTGCGGATCACTTCGCGACCCTTGGTCACGGTGCGCAGGGCGGCGTCGCTCAGCGGGATGTCGCGCTTGAGCTGGTCGGGAGTGATCAGGGTTTCGTTGGAGGCGACGTTAAGGTCGTTGATCGGTAAATCAGCCATCGTGTTACTCGTCAGGTCACGGGTGCCGGCCGCCAGCGATCCCCGCGCGGCGGTGCACAGCGGATTTAAGCGCGTCGGGGAGCCGAACCTTAGCGCGTTACACCGGGGCTCGACAATGGGCAGAGGCGGGTTTAATCCAGCGCTGGCTGCATAAAAGCCTGATGAACCCGGTCGTGGGAGAACTCGGCGGCGTGCTGTTCGACCCATTGCTGGGCCAGGGTTTCGATCTGTCGCTGCTCGGCCTGGGGTTCATGCAGGTGGCAGTAGTGGGCGATCTGGCACACCTGCTCACTCATCCGGGCACGGAACAGGGTTTGTTCGTCGATAAAGGCGATCCCTACCAGATAGCCACGCTTGCGTCGCAGGCACCAGGCCACATAGCCGTTGTAGCGGGCGTTTTCACCCAGAGTGGGGATGCAGATTTCCAGTGCAGTGCCGCGGCGCCAGGCGCGGTGATAATTGCAAGCCATGCCGCCGAGGCTGATAGTGTGCAGCTGTTGACGCGAAATGCATGCGTGCTTGCGTAAGGTCAGCTCAACCGGAACATCGTCAGGATGAGGAATGAAACGTCCCATGAACGCGGACTCCGAGTGTCGGCTATGTGACATGGTTTCCCCCAGTATAGTGGTCGAATTGGAGCTGACTGATTTCGATATCGATCAGCGGCTGTTGGCGATGAGCGGTGTTTCGCTGGTGATATTCACCAGCGTCGGTTGCGCCAGTTGTCGCTGGGCCCGGCAGCAGTTGCCCGGCTTCGATCTGCCGATCGAGCGGTTGTGCTGGGTCGATGCGGGAAACAATGGCGGCGCGGTCGAGCGTTATCAGGTGTTTCACTTGCCGGCACTGTTCGTGGTGCGCGATGGTGAGTTTTATGGGGCCTTGCAGTCGCGCCTGACACCCGGCGAGCTCAGCGAGCGACTGGCACAGGCGCTGAATCGAATTCCAGAGGAGTTGCCTTGATGGAAGCAGTCCACACGCCGCGAATCGGCATTATCGGTACCGGAGCGATCGGTGGTTTCTACGGGATGCTGCTGGCGCGAGTCGGCCTGGATGTGCATTTCCTGCTGCGCAGCGAATTCGCCGCGGTCACCGAGCGGGGTTTGCAACTGCATAGTGCGGTGCATGGTGAGCTGGCCTTGAACCCGGTCCAGGCCTATGCCAGTGCCGAAGACATGCCGTCCTGCGATTGGCTGCTGGTGGGAGCCAAGACCACCAGCAACGCCGAGCTGGCTCCGGCGATTCTTCGCGCGGCGGCTCCCGGCGCAAAGGTGCTGTTGTTGCAGAATGGCCTGGATGTGGAAGACGGCTTGCGCGGCCTGCTTCCCGACTCGCTGCATCTGTTGGGCGGCCTGTGTTTTATCTGCGTGCACCGTGCCGGGCCCGGGGTGATCGAGCATCAGGCGCTGGGCTCGGTGAGCCTGGGGTATCACAGTGGCCCGGCCGCACAGGACGAATCGCAGCGCCAGGCCATAGTGGAAGAGGGCGCCGCGCTATTCCGCAAGGCCGGTATCGGTTCCCACGCCATGGCCAACCTGCAGCAGGCGCGCTGGCAGAAACTGGTGTGGAATGTGCCGTACAACGGTTTGTCGGTATTGCTCAACGCCAGCACCACGCCGCTGATGGCCGATGCCGCCAGCCGCGAGCTGATTCAGGCTTTGATGCGTGAAGTGGTGCAAGGTGCCCTGGCTTGTGGTCACAGCATGCCGGACGGCTATGCTGAGCACTTGTTCAAGGTGACCGAGAGCATGCCGGACTATTGGCCGAGCATGTACCACGACTACCGGCACAAGCGTGCGCTGGAGTTGTCGGCCATCTACGCCGCGCCATTGGCCGCGGCCAAGGCAGCAGGATGCGAGCTGCCGAAAATGGAAGTCTTGTATCAGGCGTTGAGTTTTATCGACCGGCATAACGGTTGATCTCAGCATCGGGGGGATGCGATATGGCAAAGGGCTTGGACGGTAAACTGGTGGTGGCGATTTCATCGCGGGCCCTGTTCGATCTCAGCGAAAGCCATAAGGTCTATCTGGCCGAGGGGGTCGAAGCCTACCGCAAGTATCAGATCGATCACGAGGAGGAATCCCTCGAACCGGGCGATGCTTTCCCCTTGGTGAAAAAGCTCTTGAGCCTCAATGCCAGCCTCGGCCGGGCGCGGGTCGAAGTGGTGCTGGTGTCGCGTAACAGTGCTGACACGGGGCTGCGGGTCTTCAACTCGATCCAGCATTACGGCCTGGATATTTCCCGGGCCGCTTTTGTCGGTGGCCGTAGCCCTTATCCCTATCTCGCGGCCTTTGGCTGCGACCTGTTTCTTTCCACCCACGCCGAAGATGTGCGTAGTGCACTGGACGCCGGGTTCGCCGCGGCGACCATTCTTTCCGGTGGCGCCCGGCGCGCTGCCAGCGCTGAACTGCGGATCGCCTTCGACGGCGACGCCGTGCTGTTTTCCGATGAGTCGGAGCGGGTCTATCAGCTCGGTGGCCTGGAAGCCTTCCAGGCCAAGGAGCGCGAGTCCGCCCGCGAGCCGTTGCGCGGGGGGCCGTTCAAAGGCTTCCTCGCCGCGCTCAATTTGCTGCAGCGCGAATTCCCCGACGATGATTGTCCGATCCGTACCGCCCTGGTGACGGCACGTTCGGCGCCGGCCCATGAGCGGGTAATCCGCACCTTGCGCGAATGGGACATCCGCCTGGATGAGTCGTTGTTCCTGGGCGGCCTGGAGAAGGCTGCCTTTCTCGAAGCCTTCGCCGCCGATGTGTTCTTCGACGATCAGGCGGGCCATTGCGAACTGGCTCGCGAAGTGGTCGCCACCGGCCATGTGCCCCATGGCATCAGCAACGAAACCAAGGTTTAGCTCAATGTTCACGGGCTTGCGCGGGACGTCGTAGTCGCCTTGGCACTGCTAAGCTGAATCAATCTCCGCCATATTGGCAGTCGAGGAGGTCATATGATTCGTTCGATGCTGTATGCCACTGACCTCGGTCTGTATGCGCCCTATGTGATGCAACATGCCCTGGAGCTGGCTCGAACATTCAATGCCGACTTGCACGTGGTTCATGCGGTGGAGCCCATGGGGCTGTTTGCCGAATCGGTGTTGCAGAGTTATCTCGACGAGCAGGCCCTGAATGAGTTTCACAGTCAGGGCCTGAGCACGGTGATGGCGAATATCGAGCAACGGGTACTCGACAGCTTTCGCGAAGAGTTGGGGGAGGGCATGCAGGATCTCGCGCTGATTCAGTCGGTCCGGGTCTTTCAGGGGGACCCCTCGCACGTCATTCTCGAGCAGGCGTCGAAACTCTCTGTGGATTTGTTGATCGTAGGAAGTCACAGCCATGGGGCGGGCGGTGAAACTCCATTGGGCAGGACGGCCGCCAGGGTACTGCAACTGGCCAAGGTTCCGGTTTACCTGGTGCCCTTGGTGCAGCGTCGGCGGCTCGGAGATATCTGACGCGGTTATTGGAATTTTCTTAAGAAAAGTTCTAGATTTATTCTTCGGACCATTAATATAGTTATATACCGTCGCTGATGCCCGTGGCGTCTACCTGCTTTGAGGGATTCATATGAAGCTTCAACAATTGCGCTACATCTGGGAAGTGGCGCACCACGACCTCAACGTCTCCGCTACAGCCCAAAGCCTTTATACGTCGCAACCGGGTATCAGCAAGCAGATTCGCCTGCTCGAGGACGAGCTGGGGGTCGAGGTATTCGCTCGTAGCGGCAAGCACCTGACTCGCGTCACCCCGGCTGGCGAACGCATCATCACCACCGCTGGCGAGATCCTGCGCAAGGTCGAAAGCATCAAGCAGATCGCCCAGGAATTCTCCAACGAGAAAAAGGGCACCCTGTCGATCGCCACCACCCACACCCAGGCCCGTTATGCCTTGCCGCCGGTGATCAGCAGCTTCATCAAGCAGTACCCGGATGTGGCGCTGCACATGCATCAGGGCTCGCCGATGCAGATCGCCGAAATGGCCGCCGATGGCACCGTCGACTTCGCCATCGCCACCGAAGCGCTGGAGCTGTTCGGCGATCTGGTGATGATGCCGTGCTACCGCTGGAACCGCTGCGTGGTGGTACCGCAGGGCCATCCGCTGACCAAGCTGCCGAAGCTGACCCTGGAAACCCTCGCCGAATACCCGATCGTGACTTACGTGTTCGGTTTCACCGGCCGTTCCAAGCTCGACGAAGCCTTCAGCCATCGCGGCCTGACGCCGAAGGTGGTGTTCACCGCCGCCGACGCCGACGTGATCAAGACTTACGTACGCCTGGGGCTGGGTGTGGGCATCGTCGCCAAGATGGCGGTCGATACCAAGCTTGATAGCGACCTGGTGGTACTGGATGCCAGCGAGCTGTTCGAGTCGAGCATCACCAAGATCGGTTTCCGCCGTGGCACTTTCCTGCGTGGCTTCATGTGCGACTTCATCGAGAAGTTCGCGCCGCACCTGACGCGCGAAGTGATGGCCAAGGCCATTCAGTGCCACAACAAGCAGGAACTCGAAGAGCTGTTCGACGGCGTCGAACTGCCTGTCCACTAAGTCGGGCTTACTTGACCTCGGTGACAGCGAACTGTTGCCGAGTGCCCGCAACAACGATCTCCAGCTCATCCCCCTCGAACTTGCCCAGCAGACCTTTGCCCAGCGGTGAACGAGGGGTGATGACGGTCACCGGTTGCCCCACCACCTCGACCTTAAGTCCCGCCCCATCCGGCGCCAGGAACAGCCATTGTTCGTGGCCGTTTTCGTCTTCGAGGCCCAGCAGCGCGCCGATCTGGATACCAACCTGCTCGTCGTACGGGGGCAGGGTCAGGTTCTGGCAGAGCGCCAGCGCCTGCCGGATTTCCTCGACACGCCTGGCCTGGCCGGCGGCGAGATAGGACGCCTCGAGCCCCAGGGTGTCGTACTTGTTTTCGGCAATGTTCTCTTCGTGGGTCGCTGCCTCATAGGCGGTCTGAGCCGCACGCTGGGCGATCTTCAGATCGCCGCGGAGCTTGTCGAGAATCAGTTGGTGGACAGTAGGCTTATGCATGGTCAGGTTCATGATCAATCGCAGAATTGCAGGACGTTGGCCCGGCTCTTTTCGCTCGGCGCCGTCTGGTCCTGTTGCAACCAGAACTGGCATTTCGGGTTGGACTGGTTGCGCAGGTTGCTGCGTGCATTATCCAGTGCCTGCTGCTGTTCGTTCTTGCGCAGGTTTTCCTGGTATTGCTCGAACATGCGGTTGGAGGCGGCCGACTCCGTGCTGGGTGGTTTGGCCAGCTGTTGCACGGCCTGGGCGACGGGCGCCAATTGCTGGTCGAACAGAAAACGCCAGGCCAGCCAGCAGGTCAGGGCGATTGCCAGAAAACCCAGCCACAATCCCAGGGCAATACTGCCGCTGAGTTGAAGTGCGTTTACGCTGATACGTAATGATCGACGGAATGTCGGACGATAGGGCATGGCAGCCTCCTGGCAGGCGGTGTCGGCAAGCCGTGATTGTCGCACGAAGATTATCGGCATTGGCTCTTCTGTCTGCGGCGATTTATGCGGACAATCGGCGCTTTTGCCAAACGGAGCCCGGAATGAAAGCCTCCTGGGATATTTTCTGCAGCGTCGTCGACAACTACGGCGATATCGGCGTGACCTGGCGGCTGGCCCGACAACTGGTGGCCGAGCATCAGTGCGCGGTGCGGCTGTGGGTGGATGACCTGCGTGCCTTCGAGCGTTTGTGTCCGCCCATTGATGTCGCCTTGCCTCAGCAATGGCAGGAAGGCGTCGATGTGCGCCACTGGCCGGCCGAGTGGTCGCCGGTGGCGGCTGCGGATGTGGTGATCGCGGCCTTTGCCTGCCAGCTGCCACCGGCTTATATGGAGGCGATGGCCGAACGTGAACATAGCCCTTTGTGGCTGAACCTCGATTACCTCAGCGCCGAGGCCTGGGTGACCGGCTGCCACGGCCTGCCCTCGGTGAAGTTCAAGGGCGTGCAGAAGTACTTCTTTTTCCCTGGCTTTCAGGCCGGTACCGGCGGCTTGCTGCGCGAGGTCGGATTGTTGGAGCGACGCAGGGCGTTTCAGCAGGACCCGCTGGCTCGGCAACATTTCCTTGAAGGACTGGGCGTTTTTGCTGCACCCGAGGCCCGCCTGATGTCGCTGTTCGCCTATGAGAACGCCGGCCTGGCCAGTTGGTTGGACGCGCTGGCCGCCGATTCGCGGGCTACCCATCTGCTGGTTCCCGAAGGGCGGATCCTTGGTGACGTGCAAAGGTGGCTGGGTGTCGAGGCGCTGACGACGGGTGCCGTGCAAGTGCGGGGCGCTCTGACGGTGCAGGTACTGCCGTTCGTCCGACAGGAGGAATACGACCAGCTCCTGTGGGCCTGCGATTTCAACGCGGTACGTGGCGAGGATTCGTTCGTGCGCGCTCAGTGGGCTGGCCGACCGATGCTCTGGCACATTTATCAACAGGACGAAGACATCCACCTGGACAAGCTCGACGCCTTTCTCGAGCTTTATACTCAGGGGCTGTCGCCAGAGGCCAAGGCGGCGCTGATCGACCTGTGGCGGGCCTGGAATGCCGGGGGAGAAATGGCGCAAGGCTGGAAAAAGCTGCTGGAACACTGGCCGGAAGTGGCCGCCCACGGCGAAAAGTGGTGTCTGGAACAGGGCTCGCAGCCCGATCTTGCTGCGGCGCTGGTGCAGTTTTACCTCAATCAGGGTGGGCACTGAGAGGACCCAATGAACACGGGACGAAATCCTCTATGCGCACCAAGGCCACACCAAGCCTGTTACAAACCATCCTTGCCCGTCCCTATCTGTATAGGCGTAATGGGGTCTATCACCTTCGTATGCGGCCTGTGGGTTCGACTACTGGATTCTTCACGACTTCTGAAAGATCACAGGCCAACGAGTTGACGAAAGACATCCTTGCATCCCTTGCAGTATTCCACCTGGGCGACCCTGAAGCCTCATGGGCTGATATCCGTGACCGTCTATCCCTGGTGGCTCTTGACGCGCTCTCTATGTCCCACACGGACGCCTCTCTGGTCGCCTATCAGCCGATCTATGGGGACCATCACACGAACATCAGCAAAGCCGCTGCCTTACTGCCTCTCTCACTGAATCAGCACAGGGGAGCAGTAGAGGGGCCCAACGGATACTCGAAGCAGCCGCTGAGCGCCTACGAGGCGACTCCAAGGCTCTTGTGGACATCGTGGATAGTCTGCATCGTGGGGGCTGAGCCTGCTGCGTCCCTCAAGGCCGCCCGTGAGCCACTCCATTGGGATGACCTTTGGCCGGTCTACCTGAAAGAGCGTGAGGGAGACGTGAAGAATGAGCTCATAGCGGCACTGCTAGAGAACTTTAGGTCCGGAAGGGGTCAGACTCACCCGCACATTGTTTCAAGCGAGAAATGACGTCAGGGCCGGTTTTAGTGGTGTCGATTCTTCCTTTTTCACCAAGGTAGATGTCTGTCGTTCGCCCCCATTTTGGCGTTATGGAGATGCACCTCCGCAGCTCCTTGGCAGACCACCAATCGAACATCATGAAGAAGTCCTTATTGGGGAAGACATGGCCAATATCTGCGGTTGTTTGACCGGGGAGCATGCCCCCTTTGTCAATACGGTGCTGGGTGTTCCAGATATAGCGGAACTTCTCCTTGCCATCCTTGGAGTAATTAACGGCCACTCTCGGCAACGTCACGTACCAAAATGCACATGACGCTAATAGGAGCAGGAGCAGCATGCGCCCTTTGCTCAGTTTATTTACATACGTGGACCCGGACACCTTTTCTCCAATAAGTTTATAGCCAATCCGGCCATCCAAGCGAAGGAAAGCAACCAGACGTAGTAACCCTAGGTATAACCAGTAACAGTGAACCTGCCGTCTTCGTCGTACCAAGTAACGAGCTGTAATTGCACCGACAGTCCCGCTAGTAATGCGAGTACGGCATAGATGAAGCTTCGCTTGACGTTCCGAGTCCGGTAAGCAGCGATGAATAAGGGGTTTGCTAACCAAGCAGCGTAACCGTAGACCATTAACAGTAACCCCGATATGAATGCAAACCATCCAGGTAAAGTGTCTTGGGTGAGCGTCCCATGCAGCCAGTTATCATCTTCTTGATACACCGCTGGTAGTGCAAGGCTAAGCAGGTACAGGGCCATGCCGAAATCGCGAAGTTCGAGGCGTCGCTTGGGCCACTTCATTGTCGTGATGCTCCATCACCAGTTGTAAAGGCCTGGGGGATGTCGTCTGCGTTCTACTTGGTGGCTGTGCTGGAGGTGCTGGTTGGTGACCTCACAGCGGCACTGGTAGAGAACAATCGGCAGACTGATGTCTTTACTGTGGTAGCGCTGGGCAGCTCTTAGCGGCAGCCTGATACGCCTTGGCGTAGTCCACGAAGGTTTTTGGATCGTAAGGCTCAGCGGTTACGCTAAAGCTGGATTTGCCGTAGTAGCTGATTGATTGGTCAACCACCACGGCCCATGTACGGCCAGCGTGCTGTGCAACCAGATAGAACTCATGGGAATTCAAATCGCTGTTCTCATCCAGTGCAGAGTAGCGGTAGCGCAGGTTCTTATACCAGTCGCGTATGCCCGTTATGGCTCTCAGCGCCTCCTTGGCGGGCTCCTTGTCCGAGTCCTTCAAAAAGAACGCTTTGCCGATGGTGAGTTTCCCGGCGCTCTCCAACTCAGATAATGGTACAGGCAGAGGCTCTCGGCTGATCAACCGTGAATATTCGCAGTCGAAGACCCAGCGTCCTGTATTTACATATTTGTCCGCGTAGACAACCACACCATTGCCATAATCTTGCTTATATACGCTCGTCATAGTCTTCAGCTCGTAGTAACCCCAGATCAGCAGCAGTGGGGAGAAAATAGCGAGGGCAATCCACACCCTTTTATTTTGGCGAAAATTCAAAGTGGCCTCCGGGTATGCCTAATGGGGTGCTGCCAGAAATCACGGGGTTGATTGCTCCCATTTCCTGATAGGTGAACCCGCCAGCTTTGTTGTAATTCTTTCGCTCGCCCTTCAGCTTGTTCCATTGTTGACACCATTCCTCTTCAGGTGCGGCGTTATCGCTGACATCGCACAGTTTGCCCAGCTGGCGCTCCTCGAACGACCCCCAGGTGTTCTTGTAGTCCGAGCGCCTAACAAAGGCATGCACCTTGATCCGTAGGTGGTTGGCCAGCAACTGCGCCAGGCTCTCGTTGGTCTGCGGGAAGAACTGGATGCCATCTTCGACAGGGAAGTCCGACCGATTGCCCATACCGGTCCTACAGGCGTAGCTGTCGATCTGTGCCGAACTGGAAAACGCCGTAGGTGAAATCTTGTCGTAGCTCAGTACGTCCAGGGACATTTGGAAGTCCCCGGCGAGCTGATAGCCGAAGGCGATCCGATGCGGCACGCCGTGGCTGAACAGTGATAGGTGTTCGATGGGTGATTGCTTGCGGTCCTTGCCTTGGTTCAGGTAGTCGATCAGCTCTTGGACGTTCGTTACGGTGACAACACCAGCACCATAGGTATCGGCTGAATCGCGTGCCGCACTGAGCATTGCTTCGCTGTACGACGGGGTGAATATCACCAGCGTGCGCGTCAGGTCAGGCTTGTTGCGTTTGAACTCGGCCAGTTCGCGCACGGCTTGGCCGACGAACATCATTTGGTTGCCCCCGCTTTTGTCGTGCTGGCTTCCGGCAACTGCGATTAGCTCTGGAGTCAGCGGTTCTTCAGGCGTCTTAGAGGCCTCATTGGGATCAACCAAAGCATTTGCAGCGATTGCCTTCTCGGTCAGCTTCGGGTCGGCCAGCAAGGTCGCCATCTTTTCATCGTCTACCGAGCCGTCTGGGCGGATTGCCCCAAGGGTTGCGAAGTTGATGATTGCAGCCCCAGGAGCGGGGCCCATTACGAACCCGCCGAAGGTGTCACCCGACCCCGTGATGATTGTCCCTCCGTGACTGGTAGGGCTCCCTAAGTGGGCCATAGGGCGACCATTCAGGATGATCGAGGGAAACCCCGTGGTGATGACCGCGCCACAACCGCAAGAGTCACCGACTCGGGCTGCTCCCATGAAGTTGATGTTGATGTCACCAGAAGCGGAGGCTATAGGTGTCGTGCCGTGACCGGGAAGCGGGCAGAGGTGTTTGTCGCCCAGACGAGCAGAAGAAAGCACTGAACATCATCCTTGCGTGTAAGGTCCTTTTTAGAGCCTCGCGAGCCTATCAAGGATCATCAAGAAAGGCTGTAGGACGATTCTGAACTTTGCTGATCCCTTCGAGAATCTGGCAGAAAAATCTGAATGACCACCTCAATACGCATATGCGCCCAGGCTCCCCTCTGGGGTCCTTATCGCGGACCTGTGCGCCTCTGGATGAAGCGTTACAATCGATCACCAAGGGCACACCAAGGAAGTACCAAGCCTTGTCCCAAGGGCGTTACAAGGAACTTTACCGAGCCCAATGATCCCGCTACGATGGCCGCCCAGCTCTTTCATTGCCCAGTTTTACCTAAATTGGATATGATACGCGGCCTAGATTTTTGTAAATCCCATCCAAATTCGGATATTCGCAATGAAAACTGGTAAAGAACTCAAACCCGGTACCGTGATCCGTATCGACAACGATCCTTGGCTGGTTCAGAAAGCTGAATTCACCAAGTCCGGTCGTAACAGCGCGATCATGAAGACCAAGCTGAAGAACCTGCTGACCGGTTACAAGACCGAAACCGTTTACGGTGCGGACGACAAGCTGGACGACGTGATCCTGGATCGCAAAGAAGCGACCCTGTCGTTCATCAGCGGTGACACCTACACGTTCATGGACACCACTGACTACACCATGTACGAGCTGAACGCCGAAGACATCGAAGCCGTTTTGCCATTCATCGAAGAAGGCATGACCGACGTTTGCGAAGCCGTGTTCTTCGAAGACCGTCTGGTTTCCGTTGACCTGCCGACCACCATCGTTCGCCAGGTTGACTACACCGAAGGTTCCGCTCGCGGCGACACTTCGGGCAAGGTGATGAAGCCTGCCAAACTGAAAAACGGTACCGAGCTGAGCGTTGCTGATTTCGTTGAAATCGGTGACTGGATCGAGATCGACACTCGCGACGGCGGTTCCTACAAAGGCCGCGCCAAGGTTTAAGCTACTGCTTGAATTCTCGCGTACAAAAAAGCCCGACCATCGAGTCGGGCTTTTTTGTGGCCGAAGATCAGTGACAGCCTTACTTCAGGTGTTGCTTGAGCTCTTCGCTGGCTTGCAGCAGGGCCGAACGCACCGCGGGTACCTGGCTGACCACGTTGAGCAGGCCGTAGTCGTGGATCATCCCGTTGTAGCGCACCGAGGTCACGGTCACGCCGGCTTCGTCCAGCTTGCGGGCGTAGGCTTCGCCTTCGTCGCGCAGCACATCGGCACCGGCCGTCTGGACCAGCGCGGGAGGCAGGCCCTTGAGCTGGGCGCTGGTGGCGCGCAGCGGCGAGGCGTAGATCTCGTTACGCTGCCGGGCGTCGGTGGTGTAGTTGTCCCAGAACCACTTCATCATGTTTTTGCTGAGGAAGTGCCCCTCGGCATACTGGTTGTACGACGCCGTCTCGAAATTCGCGTCGGTCACCGGCCACAGCAGCAGCTGGAACCGGATCGCCGGCGTGCCCTTGTCCTTGGCCATCAGGCTGACCACGGCCGCCATGTTGCCGCCGACGCTGTTGCCGGCAACCGCCAGGCGCTTGCCGTCGATGTTGATTTCCTGGCCATGCTCGGCCACCCACTTGGTTGCCGCGTAAGCCTGATTGATCGCCACCGGGTAATGAGCTTCCGGAGACGGCGTGTAATTGACGAACACCGCCGCCGCCCCGGAGCCCACCACCAGGTCCCGCACCAGCCGCTCGTGGGTCGGGAAGTCGCCCAGTACCCAGCCGCCGCCGTGGAAAAACATGAACACTGGCAACGTGCCTTTCACCCCGGCCGGCCTGACGATGGTCAGGCTGATGTCCTGGCCGTCGACCTTGATGGTCTTCTGGCTGACATCCGCCTTGGGCAGCGTCAGCTTGACCCCGGCCTGGGCACCGACCAGCACGGCCCGGGCCTCTTTTGGCGTCATCTGCTCCATCGGCTTGCCGCTGCCGGCGTTCAAGGCGTCGAGGAACGCCTGGGTGTTGTGTTCGACCCCGCCTTCGGCGGAGGCCGTGCTGATGGACAGGGCGAGAAGGCTACCGGTCAAGACCTTGCTGAAAGTGTTCATGTTCGTCTCCTGGGCGGTGCGGGTGCTGGTACGCAGTTGGGTTAGACAGTCACGTGCAGACGTACGTCGACGTTGCCGCGGGTGGCGTTGGAGTAAGGGCAGACCTGGTGAGCTGCTTCGACCAGAGATTGCGCATCGCTCTGTTCAAGACCTGGCAGGCTGATGTGCAGGTCGATGTCCAGGCCGAATCCGCCAGGAATCTGGCCGATGCCGACATGGGCGGTGATCGAGGCGTTGTCCGGGATCTTGCGTTTGCTCTGGCTGGCGACGAATTTCAGGGCGCCGATAAAGCAGGCGGAGTAGCCGGCGGCGAAGAGTTGTTCAGGGTTGGTGGCCTGGCCGCCGGCACCACCGAGTTCTTTGGGGGTGGCGAGCTTGACGTCGAGGATGTTGTCGCTGGAGACGGCGCGACCATCACGGCCACCGGTTGCGGTTGCGACTGCGGTATAGAGAGTTTGCATGATGTGAGCCTCTTGGTTTTCGAATTTTTGCGCTAAATATTTGCGCGCTAAGTAAGTGCGAAATAAATGTACCGCTCAAATATTTAGCGCGCAAGATAAATTTTTGAAAAAAACTCGGAAATGCTTGCCGGCAGCCCAGGTTTTTTGTCTAAGCGGCTGATTTAAATAATATTTTTATCGAGAAATTTTTTCGTCGATACGCTGTTGGCGGTGTCGAAACAGAGAGGATCGCGAGCAAGCGCCGCTGCAGGAGGGGCAGGGCGTGCTCGCGAGAGCGCGGTTAAAGGCTGTCTTGCAGATGGCCGCGCAGGTTCAGCAGGTCAGCCTGCAGTTTGCGCAGCTGTTCCAGGGTCAGGCCGCTGGCGCCGAGGATGCATTGGGGAACGCCGCGCGCCCGGTCATACAGGGCCCGCCCTTGCTCGCTCAGCTCGATGATCACCACCCGTTCGTCTTCGCGGCTGCGGGTACGGCTCAGCAGGCCCTCGGCCTCCAGGCGCTTGAGCAAGGGCGTCAATGAACCGGGATCGGTCAGCAGGCGGCTGCTGATCTCGCCGACGGTCAGGCCGTCCTGCTCCCAGAGCACCATCATCGCCAGGTACTGGGGATAAGTCAGGCCCAGCTCCTGCAGCAGCGGTTTATAGACTTTGGTCATCAGCAGCGAAGTCGAGTGCAGGGCGAAGCACAGCTGGTTGTCCAGCAGCAGATCGTCGCATTTTTTTTCCGGGGTGGAGCCTTTGGTGTTCATGGTCGGGCCTTGATCGATACTCGCCCTGAATCTAGCGGGCAAATCTTTAATGCGCCAGATAATTCTCGCCGGCCCTCAGCCCATGGCGCTCTGCAGGGCCAGATCCCAGGGCGGAATCGGGCTGAAGCGAGTCTTCAGGTATTCCAGCAACAGGCGGCTGCGGGCGTTGGTGTGCTGTTCCAGGCGCAAGGCATAGATGCCGGCGCTTTCCGGTTTGGGCAGGCCGGTTTCGCAGAACAACGGCAACAGTTCACCGCGCAGCAGGTATTCGCTGGCCAGCCAGGTCGGCAGGTGGGCGATGCCCAGCCCGGCCAGGGCACCGGACAATAGCGCTTCAGCATTGTTGGCGCTCAGGCGGATGCGTTGTGGGCGGTGGGTCTGCAGTTGCCCGCCCAGTTCGAAGCGCCAGGCGAACAGCGGAGCCAGGCCGTCCCAGTCCAGGCCGTCGTGCTGGCTCAGTTCGGCGGGATGGACCGGAGTGCCACGAAGCTTGAGGTAGGCCGGGCTGGCGCAGGCGATGCGCACGATGCTCGCCAGTGAGGTCGCCACCATGCGGGTATCGACCCTTTGCCCGGCGCGCAGCACCAGGTCGACCTTGCCCAGGTGCGAGCCCTGCATGTCGACGAAGCTGTCGATCAGGTGCAACTGCACATCCAGCCCCGGATAGAGCATCAGGAAATCGGCGATCGCCGGCGCCAGGTGTCGCCGGCCGAACGCCGCGGGAGCGTCGATGCGGATCAGGCCTTCCGGCGCGTGGCTCAAGGACACGGCTTCCGCTCGCGCCAGTTGCAGTTCGGCGACGATGCGCCGGGCGCGTTCGGCGAAGGCCTGGCCAGCCGCCGTCGCCACCACCGCGTGGGTGGTGCGCATGAACAGCTTGCTGCCGATGGCGTTTTCCAGGCTGTCTATACGCCGGGCCACCGCCGAAGGAGTCAGGGGATGCCGGCGCGCGGCGGCGGAAAAACTCCCGGTTTCCAGCACATCGAGGAACAGGCCGAGCTGGTCGGTGAGGGCATTAGGGTTCATGGCAGGCACTTGCTTATGCGAATTTGGCAAAGCCATTGTGCGTTGCTGTGCGTTTCCGCACCAGAGCCGACTGCGTAGCATGCAAGGCCTGAGGTGAGGAGAGCGGCGGTGATCGATTTAGCAATGTATGTGGTGTTGGGCGCGGCGCTGGGCACGGTGGGCGGCTTGTTCGGGATCGGTGGCGGCCTGATCGCGATCCCGGTGCTGGGCGTGCTGTTCGGGTTGGACCAGCAGATCGCCCAGGGCACGGCGTTGGTGATGGTGGTCCCTAACGTGATGCTCGCGTTGTGGCGTTATCACCAGCGCAACCGGATCGAGGCGCGGCATGCCTTGCCGTTGGCCCTGATGGGCTTCTGTTTTGCCTGGCTCGGTTCGATCTGGGCGGTGGGCATCGATGCCCAGGTCATGCGGATAGGCTTCGTTGCGTTCCTGGTGGCGTTGTCGGCCTACAACCTGTTGCGCATGTTCCTGGGCAATGTCCCGGCTTCGGCGCAGATGCGTTACCCCTGGCCGTGGCTCGGCGTGCTGGGTGCGGCTTCCGGAACCATGGGCGGGCTGTTCGGCGTCGGCGGCGCAGTGGTCGCCACGCCGGTGCTGACCAGCCTGTTCGGCACCACCCAGGTGGTCGCCCAGGGGCTTTCGCTGGCCCTGGCCCTGCCGAGCACCGGGGTGACGCTGGTGACCTACGGGGTGCATCAGGAAGTGGACTGGATGATCGGCCTGCCGTTGGCGGCAGGTGGCCTGCTGAGCATCAGTTGGGGCGTGAAAATCGCCCATGCGCTGCCCGAGCGAATGCTGCGCGGGCTGTTCTGCGGCTTCCTGGTGGTCTGTGCGGTGATGCTCGCCTTTAAAGTTTGAAGCCTTCGACTATGTGTTCGGCCAGGCATTCGGTGATGGGCGAGGGCGTGTTGAGGTTGCGCACCAGCATGATGCTGGCTTCGGGCAGCAGGGGCAGGTCTTCGGCGGCGCCCAGGATGCGCATGTCGGGGGTGATCAGGCTTTCCAGTTGCGCAGTGATCGCCAGGCCGGCGCTGACCACGGCCATCAGTGCCGACAGGCTGGAGCTGTTATAGGCAATACGATAGTCGCGACCGGCGGCGTCCAGTGCATTGCAGGCCCACTGCCTGCAAAAGCAATCGCTGTTGAACATCGCCAGGGGCAGCGGCGTCTGTTCGTGGGGGCAGAAACCCTGGGCCTCGGCCCAGACGAAACGCTCCTTGCGCAGCAACTGGCCAATTTCGCTGCCCGGCTCGCGGGTGACGATGGACAGGTCCAGGTCCTGGCGCAGCAACAATTGCTTGGACGACTCGCAATGCACTTCGATCTGGATCAAGGGATAGGCCTGGGCAAACCGCGACAGGATCCCCGGTAGAAAGCGCATCACGTAATCGTCTGGCGTACCGATACGTACGGTGCCGACCATGTGCGGCTCGCGCAGGGTGTTGAATACCTCGCTGTGCAGTTTCAGGATGCGCCGCGCGTAACCCAGCAGCACCTGGCCTTCGGCGGTCAGGCGCACCTGGCGACCCTCGCGCTGGAACAACTGGCGTTGCAGCACGTCCTCCTCGAGCCGCTTCATCTGCATGCTCACCGCGGACTGGGTGCGATTGACCTGCTCCCCGGCCTTGGTGAAGCCGCCCTGATCGGCGATGGCGACGAAGGTGCGCAAGACCTCGGTATCAATGCTTGGGTAGCTGGACAATTCATCAAACTCCGAGATGTATTGCATAAGAAACATTCGTTGGATTGATCTTAGCCCTGGGGGGAGACTTGAGCCATCCCCACTGGAGGGCAAGACGATGAAAGGTCAAAAAGGTTTTGTACTGGCTCACCGGTTTGCATGGCATGGCTTTTCCTTGCGGCATCTGCTGCAACGGATTGTCCGCTGGCATGAGCTGCACCGTGAACGGATCATGCTGGCCGGCATGAGTGACGAGGCGCTGAAGGATATCGGCCTCAGTCGCGCGGATGTGGAACGGGAGACCGTGCGGCCGTTCTGGGACGACCCGATGCACAAGTGAATGTCAAAGCGCTACACAAGCCACTTCTCACTGAGGTAGTTTGCGGGCAGACAAGGAGATTGCCATGCCCGCAGAACTGTCCTTTTCCCTCAAGCAGGCTCGACGTCTGGCGCTGGCCGCCCAAGGTTTTTCCGGGCGGCCGCTGCCTGCGACGATCAGGCCGGCACAGGTCAATCGCCTGATCGCGCGCCTGGGCATCCTGCAGATCGATTCGGTCAACGCCCTGGTGCGCTCGCACTACCTGCCGCTGTTTTCCCGCCTGGGCGACTATCCCGCGCAACTGCTGGACCAGGCTGCCTGGAGCCAGGGCCGGCAACGCACGTTGTTCGAGTACTGGGGGCACGAAGCCTCGTTGCTGCCGCTGTCGCTGTACCCGCTGATGCGCTGGCGCATGCGGCGGGCCAGCCAGGGGCTGGGGATCTACCAGCAGTTGGCGCGTTTCGGCCAGGAGCAGCAGGCGACTATCTGCCGGGTGCTGGCCGCGGTCGAGGAACAGGGCGCCCTCGGCGCGGGCAGCCTGTCGACCCGCGAGGAGCGCGCCGGCCCCTGGTGGGACTGGAGCGCGGAGAAGCACGCACTGGAATGGCTGTTCGCCGCCGGTGAGGTGACGGTCGCCGGCCGACGTGGGTTCGAGCGCTTGTACGACTTGCCGGAGCGGGTGATTCCTTTGAGCATCCTGCAACATTCGCAGCTCAGCGAAGCCGACGCCCAGCGCGGTTTGCTGTTGCATGCCGCCAGTGCCTTGGGCGTGGCCACCGAGAAGGATCTGCGTGACTACTTTCGCCTGGAACCGGCAGACAGCCGGGCACGCCTGGCGGAATTGCTGGAAGGCGGCGAACTGCTGGCCTGCGAGGTGGCGGGCTGGAAGCAAGCGGCCTATTGCCTGCCGCAGGTGAAGGTGCCGCGCACCGTGCCGGCCAGCGCCTTGCTTTCCCCCTTCGACTCGCTGATCTGGGAGCGCAGCCGCACCGAGCGCCTGTTCGACTTTCGCTATCGGCTGGAGATCTACACGCCGCAGCACAAGCGGGTGTATGGCTATTACGTGCTGCCGTTTCTGCACCACGAACGGATCGCCGCGCGGGTCGACCTGCGGGCAGAAAGGGCGCAGGGGCGCCTGGCGGTGCATGCCGTGCATGAGGAAGAGCAGGGGCTGGACGAGCAGGGAATGCAGGCGCTGGCGAGCAACTTGCGGGATATGGCCAATTGGTTGGGGCTCGCCGACGTCCAGCTCAATTGCCCGAGGGCCAGCGCCCAGCGCTTGCGTGCGTTTCTTTGAAGAGCGTCGATCATCCAGCACCGTTTCCTGGATGATCGAGCGCTACGGGTTCAACGCTTGACCTGTTTCAAGGTCTCGGCAATCAGGAACGCCAGTTCCAGCGACTGATCGGCGTTCATCCGCGGGTCGCAATGGGTGTGGTAGCGATCCGACAAGGCATCTTCGGTAATCGGCCGCGCGCCACCGATGCACTCGGTGACGTTCTGCCCGGTCATCTCGATGTGGATACCGCCGGCATAACTGCCCTCGGCTTCATGGACTTGGAAGAACTGCTTCACCTCAGTGAGGATCTGCGCGAAGTCGCGGGTCTTGTAACCGCTGCTGGCCTTGATGGTGTTGCCATGCATCGGGTCGGAACTCCACAGCACCTTCTTGCCTTCGCCTTCCACCGCGCGGATCAGCTGTGGCAGATGGTCGCCGACCTTGTTCGCGCCCATGCGCACGATCAGGTTCAGGCGGCCCGGGTCGTTGTCCGGGTTGAGGATGTCGATCAGGCGGATCAGCTCCTCGGTGTTCATGCTCGGGCCGACCTTGACCCCGATCGGGTTATTCACCCCGCGCAGGAACTCGACGTGGGCGCCGTCGAGCTGGCGGGTGCGATCGCCGATCCACAGCATGTGCGCCGAGCAGTCGTAGTAGTCGTTGGTCAGGCTGTCGCGACGGACGAAGGCTTCTTCATAGTTCAGCAGCAGCGCCTCGTGGGCGGTGAAGAAACTGGTCTCGCGTAATTGCGGCGAGCTGTCCATGCCGCAGGCGCGCATGAAGGCCAGGGTTTCGTCGATGCGGTCGGCCAGCTGGCTGTACTTCTCGGCCAGGGCGGAGTTGGCGATGAAGTCCAGGTTCCATTTGTGCACCTGGTGCAGGTCGGCAAAGCCGCCTTGGGCAAAGGCGCGCAGCAGGTTCAGGGTGGCGGTGGCCTGGTGGTAGGACTGCAGCAGGCGGTCCGGGTCCGGCACCCGGCTTTTTGCGTCAAAGCCGATGCCGTTGACGATATCGCCGCGGTAGGCCGGCAAGGTCACGCCATTGATGGTTTCGTCATTGGCCGAGCGCGGCTTGGCGAACTGGCCGGCCATGCGCCCGACCTTGACCACCGGGCAACCGGCGGCGAAGGTCATGACGATCGCCATCTGCAGCAGGACCTTGAAGGTGTCGCGGATCTTCGCCGCGGAGAACTCGGCGAAGCTCTCGGCGCAATCGCCGCCCTGCAGCAGAAAGGCGCGGCCCTGGGTCACCTCGGCAAACTGGCGGCGCAGCTCGCGGGCTTCGCCGGCAAACACCAGCGGCGGGTAGCTGGCCAGGGTCTGCTCGACCTGCAACAGGTGGGCGGCGTCGGGGTAGGCGGGTTGTTGCTGGATCGGCAGGGCGCGCCAGCTGTCAGGACTCCAGGGTTGGCTCATCATGGACTCGGGTGTTTTTTAAGGTCGGACAGGCATGTTATCAGCAATTAGTGCGTGACCTGTTCCCGCCGGTTCGCGGACAATCGCGCCTTTCCCGCTCGGCGCCGAGCGGCCGGTTTATCGCGACGGCGAGGTTGAGCCCCGTCGCGGCTAGGAGAAGAGATGACTGAGGAGCGCGTCGAGCGCCTGCTCGCCGAAGTGCACGATGAGTTCGGCATGATTCGGGTACTGGAAGTGGCGGATTACCGCTTCCTCGAATTTGGCGATGCCATCGAGCAGAGCTGCGTGTTTACCGCCGACCCGAGCTGGCTGGAGTACGACTACACCCGGGCCATGCTGATTGGGGCGCTGTGCCATGAACAGCCCGAGAGCGCGCTGTTTCTCGGCCTGGGCGCCGGCACCCTGACCCAGGCCTGCCTCAAGTTCCTGCCGCTGGAAGATGTCGAGGCCATCGAACTGCGCCCGGACGTACCGCGCCTGGCCATCGAGTACCTGGGGCTGGATGACGATCCGCGTCTCTATATCCGGGTCGGCGATGCGCTCGAACTGCTGGACAGCGCCGAGTCGGCGGACCTGATTTTCGTCGACCTGTATACCGACGTCGGGCCGGGCGTCGGGCACCTGGCCTGGGGTTTCCTGGAGAACTGCCAGAAGCGCCTCAATCCGGGCGGCTGGCTGGTGATCAACCAGTGGGCCACCGACGATGGCAAGCCACTCGGTGCGGCCTTGCTGCGCGGGCTTTACCACCGGCATTACTGGGAGCTGCCGGTGAAGGAGGGCAACGTGATTCTGATCGTTCCGTCCGACCTGGACCAGGATCTGGACATGGACGGCTTGAGCGCCCGGGCCGAGGCGCTGGCGCCGCGCCTGGGCTATTCGTTGCAGTCGTTGATCAAGTGCATCCGGCCGGCGACCTGAGTTTGCTGGCCGAGCGCATCTGTAGGAGCGAGGCTTGCCCGCGATAAGGCCTCACATTCGCCACCTGTCCGGACCGCTCAACACCCCTTGAACACCCCCGGGCGCTTTTCGACCATCGCTCGCACACCTTCCTTGGCGTCCTCGCTGTTCAATAGCTTCTTCACCAGCGGCGGCAGCCCCTGTGCCGCCGCACTTTCCCCTTCAAGCCGGGCTTGCCGGGCCGACATCAGGGTCGCCTGAACCCCCAGCGGGGCCTGGCTGGCGATCCGTTCGGCGAGAGCCAGGGCGCGGGGCAACAGGTCTTCGCTGGCCATCACCTCCTGCACCAGCCCCAGGCGCAGCGCTTCATGGGCGTCGAATTCGTCGCCGGTGAGCAGCCAGCGCATGGCGTTGCCCCAGCCGGCGATCTGATGCAAACGCAGGGTGGCGCCACCGAAGGGAAAGATGCCGCGTTGCACTTCCAGCTGGGCGAAGCGGGTATTGCTGGCGCACAGGTTGATATCCGCCGCCAGCATCAGCTCGATGCCTATGGTCAGGCAGTAGCCCTGCACCGCGACTATTACCGGTTTGCTGACCCGTGGCCCGGCGAAGACACCCCAGGGGTCGCAGCCACCGGCCGGTGCCTGCCAGCCTTTGGCGAGCTTGGCCCCGACGTTGGCCAGGTCCAGCCCCGCGGTAAAGTGCTCGCCATGGCCGAACACCACGGCGACCCGGGCCTCGCTGCTGGCCTCGAACTCGCCATAGGCCAGGCTGAGCTGATCGAGCAACTGCAGGTCGAAGGCGTTGCGCTTGGCGACCCGGTCCAGGCCGATGAGGAAGAGATGACCACGTTGTTCACGGCTGACGCGACTGCAACTGGGCTGGCTCATGGGGCATTTCCTCGGACGGTAAAGAGTGTCTCGGACCGACGGTATCGGTCGGCAAGATGAACCGTTTAAGCGTCATCCCCCGACAGGCGTGGGCCTGTGCAAAATAGACCTTTGCCGGATTATCCGCAAAGCCTGTGACAACTAGGTATTCAGCGGGTTTTTCCGATAAAAAAAACTCCCTTTTTTGAGTAATTCCGGTATAGTGCGCGCCGGCCTTTAACCGGGCCTCGTTTAGGTGATGCAATTCCCCGAAGTCAGCTTCGGCTGCTTGTCCGCTGCGCGGACTATCCTTGACGTTCATTTCTTTCAATCGTTTTCGCAAATCCCCGCCGACAAAGCTGCCAGGGTGACTCTTGAGTCTTACACGGCATGCGCAGCTTTGGAGCATGGGTCTTTGCGGATGCACTTAGAGGCAGACCCATGACCCAGGAAATCGGCGGCTTCGCCGCTCTTGAACTTCATCCCAATATTGTCGCTGCAGTAGTCGCTACCGGCTATGAAGAGCCTTCGGCCATTCAGCAGCAGTCGATCCCGATCATCCTCGCCGGTCACGATATGATTGGCCAGGCGCAAACCGGTACCGGTAAGACCGCCGCGTTCGCCCTGCCTATCCTGCACCGCATTGATCCGTCCAAGCGCGAGCCGCAAGCTCTGATCCTGGCCCCAACCCGTGAGTTGGCGCTGCAAGTTGCAACCGCTTTCGAAACCTACGCCAAGCAAATGCCGGGCGTAACTGTTGTGGCTGTCTACGGCGGCGCGCCGATGGGCCCACAACTGAAAGCAATCCGTAATGGCGCACAGATCGTTGTCGCCACTCCGGGCCGTCTGTGCGACCACCTGCGTCGCGACGAAAAAGTCCTGGCGACCGTGAACCACCTGGTTCTCGACGAAGCCGACGAAATGCTCAAGCTGGGCTTCATGGATGACCTGGAAGTGATCTTCAAGGCCATGCCGGAAACCCGCCAGACCGTACTGTTCTCGGCCACCTTGCCGCAGTCGATCCGTGCGATCGCCGAGCGTCACCTGAAGGACCCGAAACACGTCAAGATCCAGAGCAAGACCCAGACCGTCACCGCGATCGAACAGGCTCACCTGTTGGTTCACGCTGACCAGAAGACTTCTGCCGTTCTCAGCCTGCTGGAAGTGGAAGATTTCGACGCCCTGATCATGTTCGTGCGCACCAAGCAAGCGACCCTGGACCTGGCCAGCGCCCTGGAAGCCAAAGGCTACAAAGCCGCTGCGCTGAACGGCGATATCGCCCAGAACCAGCGTGAGCGCGTGATCGATTCCCTCAAGGATGGCCGTCTGGACATCGTTGTGGCGACCGACGTTGCCGCCCGTGGCCTGGACGTACCGCGCATCACCCACGTATTTAACGTGGACATGCCGTACGACCCGGAATCCTATGTGCACCGTATCGGCCGTACCGGCCGTGCCGGTCGCGAAGGTCGTGCGCTGCTGCTGGTGACTCCACGCGAGCGCCGCATGCTGCAAGTGATCGAGCGTGTAACCGGTCAAAAGGTGGCCGAGGTTCGCCTGCCGGACGCCCAAGCCGTTCTCGATGCGCGCATCAAGAAGCTGACCAACAGCCTGTCGCCGCTGGTGGCTGACGCTGAATCGACCCACGGTGATCTGCTGGATCGCCTGACCGCCGATATCGGTTGCAGCCCGCGTGCCCTGGCCGCGGCCCTGCTGCGCAAGGCCACCAACGGTCAGGCACTGAACCTGGCAGCGATCGAGAAGGAACGCCCACTGGTGCCGAACAGTGCGCCACGTGGCGACCGTCCCGAGCGTTCCGGCGATCGTCCTGATCGCGGCGAGCGTGAGCGTCGCGCGCCGATGCCTCTGGCTGAAGGTCGTGCCCGTTGCCGTACCGCGCTGGGCGCGCGTGACGGTATCGCGGCCAAGAACCTGCTGGGCGCCATCCTCAACGAAGGCGGCCTGGCCCGCGAAGCCATCGGTCGCATCCAGGTGCGTGACAGCTTCAGCCTGGTCGAGCTGCCGGAGGAAGGTCTGGAGCGTCTGTTGACCAAACTGAAGGACACTCGCGTGGCCGGCAAGCAGCTGAAGCTGCGTCGCTATCGCGAAGACTGATCGGCGCCGAGCTGATGGGTTGAACGAAAAAATCCCCGCCTGGTGCGGGGATTTTTTTGCCTGGTGTTTGGACCTGCTGTCGCTCGCCATGCGTCAGGCCTGGCAGCGGCATCAACCGAAACGATAGATATCCATGCCCAGCGCGCCCATGGTGAAACCTTGATGGGCGATGCTGAAGTCGCCGCCGGCGCCTCTGGCGAAATACAGCGGCAGCAGGTGTTCGTCGCTGGGGTGGCTGCGCACCGCATTGGGTGCCTGGCGACGGTAATCGTGCAGCGCGGCTTCATCGTTGGCGGCGAGTTTCTCGATCATCCAGTCGCGAAAAGCCTTGGCCCAGGGCTCGACGCTTTCCGGGCCGGCGTGCCAGTCCAGTTCGCGCAGATTGTGGGTAATGCTACCCGAGCCGATCAATAGCACCCCTTGTTGCCGCAGGCTGGACAGGGCATGGCCGACCTGAGTCTGCAAGGCCGGACCCATTCGGCTGGGCAGGGAAACCTGGACCACCGGAATGTCCGCCTGTGGGTACATCAGAGACAGCGGCACCCAGACCCCATGGTCGAACGGGCGCTGGTCGTCGAGCTGCGCCGGCAGGCCGTCGGCCCTGAGCAGCTGCGCCACCTGTTCCGCGAGCTCAGGCTGGCCGGGAGCCGGGTATTGCACGGCGAACAGCGCCGCGGGGAAACCACCGAAGTCATGCCAGGTTTGCGGTTGGGGGTTGCTGCTGACCCGCAGGTTCTGGCTTTCCCAGTGGGCCGACACCACCACTATAGCCTTGGGGTGCGGCAGCTCGGCGGCCAGGCGGACAAGGGCCGGGCCGCTGGCGCCGGGTTCCAGGGCAAGCATCGGCGATCCGTGGGAGATGAACAGGCTAGGGAGCATGAATGAGGTCCTGAGCGTTAAGATGCACCATCTTCAATCAGATCATTGATCTAAATCTAATATAAGTTTTTGTGGTTTTTGATCGAATTTCAGGGTGATTTATGCAGCCGGAGTTTTGGCACAAACGGTGGGAGCAGAATCAGATCGGCTTCCATTTGTCCGAGGTTAATCCTTATCTGCAGCGCTACTGGCCTCAGCTGGGGCTGGCGCCGGGTTCGCGGGTGCTGGTGCCGCTGTGCGGCAAGAGCCTGGACCTGAGCTGGCTGGCCAGCCAGGGGCATCAGGTGCTGGGTATCGAGTTGTCGGAGAAGGCCATCCAGGACTTTTTCAGCGAACAGCAGTTGCAGCCGCAGGTCAGCCTTCGAGGTGGATTCAAGGTCTATGAGTACGGCCCGATCCAGCTCTGGTGTGGCGACTTTTTTGCCCTGCAGGCTACGGATGTCGCCGACTGCCAGGCGTTGTACGACCGTGCGGCGCTGATCGCCTTGCCGCCGGAGATGCGCGAGCGGTATGCGGTGCATCTGCAGTCCATCCTGGCCCAGGGCTGCCAAGGGCTGCTGATCGCCCTGGATTACGACCAGGCGCTGATGGCGGGGCCGCCTTTCGCGGTGCTCGATGACGAGGCCAAGGCCTTGCTCGGTAAGCGCTGGCAGCTGCGGGTCGAGGAGGAGCGGGACATCCTTGGCGAGAGCTGGAAGTTTCTCCAGGGTGGCGTGACCCGCCTCGAAGAGCGGGTCTATCGCTTGCTAGCACGCTGAGTTCCGGTTTTCCACGGGCAATAAAAAAGGGCGACCTGGGTCGCCCTTTTTTGTGTTGCGCCAGCGTTATCCGCGACGACGACTCAGTGCGTCGATACGCTCTTCCAGCGGCGGGTGGCTCATGAACATGCGAGCCAGGCCTTGTTTGAGGCCACCGTTGATGCCGAAGGCATTCAGGGTGTCGGGCATGTGCACCGGCAGGCCCTGTTCCGAGCGCAGGCGTTGCAGGGCGCCGATCATTGCCGCGGTACCGGCCAGTTGCGCACCGGCTTCGTCGGCACGGAATTCGCGCTTGCGCGAGAACCACATGACGATGGCGCTGGCCAGGATGCCCAGGACCAGTTCGGCGAAGATGGTCGCGATGTAGTAGGCGATACCCTGGCCTTCTTCGTTCTTGAAAATCACCTTGTCGACGAAGTTGCCGATGATGCGCGCGAAGAACATCACGAAGGTGTTCACCACGCCCTGGATCAGCGCCAGGGTGACCATGTCGCCGTTGGCCACGTGACCGATCTCGTGGGCCAGCACGGCTTTCACTTCATCGGGCGAAAAGCGCTCGAGCAGGCCCTGGCTCACCGCGACCAGCGCGTCGTTCTTGTTCCAGCCGGTGGCAAAGGCGTTGGCCTCGTAGGCCGGGAAAATACCGACTTCGGGCATCTTGATCCCGGCTTCGCGGGACAGTTGCTCGACGGTTTGCAGCAGCCATTGTTCATGACGAGTACGAGGCTGGGTAATGATCTGGGTGCTGGTGCTCATTTTCGCCATCCACTTGGAGATGAACAGCGAGAACAGGGAACCGGCGAAACCAAAGACCGCACAGAAAACCAGCAGCTGATTGAGGTTGAGATCAACCCCATTGGCCGCCATGAACCCGTTGAAGCCGAAAAGGCTCAGGGTGATGCTGGCAATCAGCACGACCGCCAGGTTAGTGGCCAAGAACAGCAGGATGCGCATCATGGTTGTAGAAATCTCCTCATGCTAAAGATGTAGCGTTCTGCGGGGTATATAAGGTGCGGCACCAGCCTATTCAACCGGGTGACTATTTCAAACTGTGTCCTGCAGGCTGATTTTAGACGCTTGCATGAGCTTTCTGTCGCAGGTGGGGAAGGCACCGGAAGCTGACCAGCGCTTCAGAGGCGTGTTACCACTGGGCACGAGGTGCAAGGCAAAGATACAGAAGGGTAGGCGCAGCAGGGAGTACAGAAGTGTTGCTGAATTAATCGCAGTGCGACCCGGGGCGGTCGCACTGCGTTGCAAGCTTACTGGCGATACGACTTGAGGAAGCTGCCGATACGGCCGATCGCCTGTTCCAGGTCATCGACCCGCGGCAGGGTCACGACACGGAAGTGGTCCGGCCATGGCCAGTTGAAGGCGGTGCCCTGAACCACCAGCAGTTTCTCCGAGAGCAGCAGGTCCAGGACGAACTTCTCGTCGTTGTGGATCGGGCAGACTTTCGGGTCGATTTTCGGGAAGGCGTACAGCGCGCCCATGGGCTTGACGCAACTGACGCCGGGGATGTCGTTGAGCAGTTCCCAGGTGCGGTTGCGCTGTTCCAGCAGGCGGCCCGGCGGCAGCACCAGGTCGTTGATGCTCTGATAGCCGCCCAGCGCCGTTTGGATGGCGTGCTGGCTCGGCACGTTGGCGCACAGGCGCATGTTGGCCAGCATGTCGATGCCTTCGATGTAGCTCTGGGCGTGGTGCTTGGGACCGGAAATGGCCACCCAGCCGGAACGGAAACCGGCCACCCGGTAGGACTTGGACAGGCCGTTGAAGGTCAGGCACAGCAGGTCCGGCGCCAGGGAGGCGGTGCAGACGTGCACGGCGTCATCGTAGAGGATCTTGTCGTAGATCTCGTCGGAGAACACCACCAGGTTGTGCTGGCGCGCCAGTTCGAGCATCTCCAGCAACACTTCCTTGGGGTACACCGCGCCGGTTGGGTTGTTCGGGTTGATGATCACCAGGGCCTTGGTGTTCGGGGTGATCTTGGCCTTGATGTCGGCGATGTCCGGCCACCAATTGGCCTGCTCGTCGCACAGGTAGTGCACCGGGTTGCCGCCGGCCAGGCTCACGGCCGCGGTCCACAGCGGGTAGTCCGGAGCCGGTACCAGCACTTCGTCACCGTTGTTGAGCAGGGCCTGCATGGCCATGACGATCAGTTCGGAAACGCCGTTGCCCAGGTAGATGTCTTCGATGCCGACGCCTTCCACCTGCTTTTGCTGGTAGTACTGCATGACCGCCTTGCGGGCGCTGAACAGGCCCTTGGAGTCGCTGTAGCCCTGTGCGGTCGGCAGGTTGCGGATCACGTCCTGGAGGATTTCGTCCGGCGCTTCGAAACCAAAAGGCGCCGGGTTGCCGATGTTCAGCTTGAGGATGCGATGGCCTTCCTCTTCCAGGCGTTTGGCGTGCTTGAGCACTGGGCCGCGAATGTCATAACAGACGTTGGCGAGCTTGTTCGATTTGCTGACCTGCATGGCGATGTGTTCCCGAAAATGAACGATCCAGACGGTGAGTGAGCTACCGTACTGGGAATCCTGCGTTTGCACACAGGCCTGAAGCCTGGGTTCGCGGCGGCAAAATCCGTTTGAACCCGTGTAACACGGCTGCCAGACTGGCGTCTAACGAGGCGCAATCATACGTGCCGCCCGATCCGTGGAAAAGATACAGATCGGGCTTTTTCAGTTGCAGAGGAAGGACCATGGAAAAGCTGGAAAAACCCCTTGAAGAATGGCGTGCCATGCTCGATCCAGAGCAGTACAACGTCTGTCGCCTCAAAGGCACCGAGCGGCCGTTCTCGGGCAAGTACAACGCCACCAAGACCGACGGTGTGTATCACTGCATCTGCTGCAATGCGCCGCTGTTCGACTCCAAGGCCAAATTCGACTCCGGTTGCGGCTGGCCGAGCTTCTACGAGCCGATCGGCGAGAGCGCCATGGTCGAGATCCGTGACCTGAGCCACGGCATGATCCGTACCGAAGTGGTCTGCGCCAAATGCGATGCACACCTGGGGCATGTATTTCCGGACGGCCCGCCGCCGACCGGCCTGCGCTACTGCATCAACTCGGTGTGCCTGGACCTGGTTCCACGCTGATCGTAGTGGGCGCCCAAGGCGATTTTTCGGAATCGCTTTCCGGCTAATTAAATTGCATGCAATTTAATTGAGCGCTATTTTTATCGCACCTTTCGTTTCTGGAGTCCGCGCCATGAGTGACACATTGCTGAACATTCCGTGCACCACCATCAAGGGCGAGCAAAAGACCCTGGCCGACTTCGCCGGCAAGGCCGTGCTGGTGGTCAACACCGCGAGCAAGTGCGGTTTCACCCCGCAGTACAAGGGGCTGGAAGAACTGTGGCAGACCTACAAGGACCGGGGCCTGGTGGTGCTGGGCTTTCCCTGCAACCAGTTCGGCAAGCAGGAGCCGGGCAACGAAGGGGCGATTTCCGAGTTCTGCGAGCTGAACTACGGCGTCAGCTTTCCGCTGTTCAAGAAGATCGACGTCAATGGCGCCGAGGCGCACCCGCTGTTCGTGCAGTTGAAAAAACGCGCGCCGGGGGTATTGGGTTCCCAGGGCATCAAGTGGAACTTCACCAAGTTCCTGATCGGCAAGGACGGCGCGCTGGTCAAGCGTTTCGCCCCGGCCACCAAGCCCCAGGACCTGACCCGCGAGATCGAAGCCCTGCTCCAATGACCGACCTGTCCGCCGATTCGCTGAAACTCGACAGCCAGCTGTGCTTCAAGCTGTACGCCGCCTCGCGGGCCGTGGTGCGGGGCTACAAGCCGATGCTCGACCAGTTGGGCCTGACCTACCCGCAGTACCTGGTGATGCTTGTGCTCTGGGAATGGCAGACCATGCCGCCAGAGCTGCCGACGGTCAAGGCGCTGGGGGAACGCCTGGCGCTGGATTCCGGGACCCTGACGCCGCTGCTCAAGCGCCTTGAACAGCTGCAACTGGTGCAGCGCCAGCGTTCGTCCCGCGACGAGCGCGAGGTGCACCTGAGCCTGAGCGAGGCCGGCCTGGCCCTGCGCGATCAGGTGCCGCCGCTCAAGGCCGCGTTGTTATGCGACAGCGGTGTCGATCTCGACAGCCTGAGCGAGTTGCGCAATGGCCTGGACCGTCTGCTGGCCCAGGTCAAAGCGCTGTCGTAGTCGGCACCCAGAGGTCCAGCAGGGCAATCAGCTCTTCACGGCGGAAGGGTTTGGCCAGGTAGTCGCTCATGCCCGCGGCCCGGCAGCGCTCGCGTTCTTCGGGCATGGCGTTGGCGGTCAGGGCGACGATCGGCAGGTCCGGCCAGCGGCCGCTGCGGCGGATCTGCCGGCTGGCCTCGTAGCCATCCATCACCGGCATGTTGCAGTCCATCAGCACCAGGTCGAAATGCTGGTGCTCCAGCACGTCCAGGGCTTCGGCGCCCTGGGAGGCGACCGTCACTTCGCAACCGAGCTTGCTCAGCATGCCTTTGGCCACCAGCTGGTTCACCGGGTTGTCTTCCACCAAGAGGATGAAGGCCCGGCGCAGGGGCGCCAGGGTTTCCAACTGGGTTTCATTGATCACCGCGGTTTCGGCCAACAGGGCCCGGCGCAGAGTCTGATACAGGGCGTTGCGCGCCAATGGCCGCGCCTGTTGCTGCAACGGCGCCAGGGCGCTGGCTTCTTCGCTGGGCAGGAAACTGCCGTAGGCGGTGACCAGCAGAATCGGCGCGCTGATGCTCGGGCGCAGGCCGAACAGGCATTCCGGGCAGTCGGTGATCAACAGATCCGGCTTCTGCCCGAGCAGTGACTCATCGAGATCGCAGCGCCGATATTCCAACCCCCAGAACGGCAACTGCACGCTCAACAGTTCGGCCAGGCCGCTGCCTTCGGAGGTAATGGCCAGGACCTGGCCGTGCAGTGGCTGTGGTGGGCTGGCCGGTGTGTGGCAGGGCAGCGGCAGGTCGGCACAGAACTGGCTGCCAAAACCCACTTCCGAGCTGATGCTCAGGCGCCCCTGCATGGCTTCGCAGAGGTTGTAGGTCAGTGCCAGGCCCAGGCCGGTGCCGCCGTATTGCCGGGTGATCCCGGCGCCGGCCTGGGTGTAGGGCTGGAAGATCTTCACCTGGGCCTCGCGGGCGATGCCGATGCCGGTGTCGCAGACTTCGATCCTGACCCCGTCTTCGAGCGTACGCAGGCGCACATCGACACGGCCGAAGCGGGTGAACTTGAGGGCGTTGGACAGCAGGTTGCTGACGATCTGCCGCACGCGCGTGGGGTCGCCGAGCACCAGCGCCGGGAACTCCGGCTCGATCAGGCAGGCCAGCTCGACGCTCGGCGCGGCGTTCTGCGACAGCAGGTTGGCGGTGTCCTCCACCAGCACCCCGAGGTCGAATGGGATGCGTTCCAGCTCCAGCTGGCCGGCGTCGAACTTGGACATATCGAGGATATCGTTGAGCAGCTCCACCAGCACTTTGCCGGAGTCGTGGGCGATCGACAGTTGCTGGCGTTGTTCGGCGTTCAGCGGGCTGTCCAGCGACAAGGCGATCATGCCCAGCAAGCCATTGAGCGGAGTGCGGATTTCATGGCTCATGTTGGCCAGGAAAGCGGCACGCGCCTGGGCCATGTCGAGGGCAGTGCTACGGGCGATTTCCAGCTCTTCGTTGGACTGGCTCAGCCGGTCGTTGATCGCCTTGAGCTCGGTGGTGCGCGCCGAGACGATGTTTTCCAACTGCCCGAGGTAGTCGGTCAGGCGGTTTTCGGCGTTGCGCCGTTGCTGGATCTCGGTGGCCATGTTGTCGAACTGCTGGTTGGCGACCTTGACCAGCACGCCGATCTCGTCCTGTTCGTGGCTGGGGGGGAAGTCCAGCCGCGTCTGGTCGGGGTTGCGCGGATCGCGGCCGCTGAGTTCGCGAATGACGCCGACCAGGGGTTTGGTCAGCATCACGTAGAACAGCGCCAGAAGCAGCCCGGTGAGGATCAGGCTGCGCACGAAACCGTTGATCAGGGTGATTTCCGCACGGCGCAGGAAGCGGCTGCCGAACGAGTAGGTGTCGACTTCCAGGTGCAGGACACCGAGGGATTCCGAGGGCAGGTGATCGAGGTACAGGCGGTCCTGGAACTCGCGTTTGGCGCCGAACAGGAAGTCGCTGAGCATCCGGTAGGGGCTTTGCTGGGCCGGCCGGGTGACGTTGGCCAGCAAGGTGTCGTTGTTGTCGATCAGCCGGGCGCGGATGATCGCCGGCGAGCGCAGCAGGCCGAGCGTCAGCTCCTGGGCGAGTTCGGAGTCGATGTTGTAGGCGATACGCGAGGCCGGATTGTGGCTGATTTCCAGCAGGGCGTTGATTTCCCGGTTGATGGAGGCATCTTCGCTGGCATAATCGATGCCGATTTGCAGCAGACTGAGCGCCGTCCCCAGGACAAGCCCGACCAGCACAGTGAGCCTGGCTTGCTTGTAAGACAGGCGGTTGGTGAACTTGATGTCCATGGGGTGTTGAACCAATTTCCGTTTCCCTTCGCTGGGCAAGCATAGCTGATCGTCAGTGTGTGCCGGCAGGGCCCGGCGCCGTTCGCCTGCGGTAGACCCGGCCGGCGGAAGGTCGTTTCGTCTGCGCGCCACATCATTACTGGGAACCTGCCCGAGGAGAAGTCGTGGAATCTCGATTGAATGCTTTTCTTGAGCGCGCCGACGCGGTTCTGGCGCGTATCGAGCCGCTGTTGCCCGCGCCGCGACAAGCCATCGACTGGAGCCAATGCCTGGCCGCGCGCTGGCAGCGTGAAGGCCGCAGCGGTTTTCTGCTGCCGCTGGAGGTCAGCCTGGACATGCGCTTGTCCGACCTGATCGGGGTCGACAACCAGCGTGACCAGTTGGGGCGCAATACCCGGCAGTTTCTCGATGGCTTGCCGGCCAACCACGCCTTGCTGTGGGGCTCGCGCGGCACCGGTAAATCGTCGCTGGTCCGCGCACTGCTGGCCGAGCATGCCCAACATGGCCTGCGCCTGATCGAAATCGAGCGCGATCACCTGGCCGACCTGCCGCGGGTGGTGGAGCAACTGGTCAAGCTGCCGCAGCGTTTCGTGCTGTTCTGCGATGACCTGTCGTTCGAGTCGGGCGAGGGCGACTACCGGGTACTCAAGAGCGTACTCGACGGCTCGTTGGAGCAGGCCCCGGACAACGTGCTGCTGTACGCCACCTCCAACCGCCGGCACCTGGTGCCGGAGAAGGAAAGCGACAACGAGAACTGGAAGCGTGTCGATGGCGAGCTGCACCCGAGTGAGGCAGTGGAAGACAAGATTGCCTTGTCGGACCGCTTCGGCCTGTGGCTGTCGTTCTATCCCTTCACCCAGGAGCACTACCTGAACGTGGTCGAGCACTGGATCGGCGAGTTGGGAAGCAAGGCCGGCCTGCAATGGCAGCGTGACGAAGCCCTGGACATCCTCGCCGTGCGCTGGGCCACCGGCCGGGGCAATCGCAATGGTCGCTGCGCGTATCAGTTCGCGCGCTACTGGGTAGGTTTGCAGTTGTTGGAGCAAAAAGCATGATCGATCTGCAGAACACCGGCAAAGGCCTGGACGGCTATGCCTTGCTGTGCGCCCAGCTGGAGTCGTTGCTGGCCGACGAGCGCGATTTCATCGCCAACGCCGCGCAGTTCTCGGCGTTTCTGTTCAACCAGCTGGACGACTTGAACTGGGCCGGGTTCTACCTCAATCGCAACGAGGAACTGGTGCTCGGCCCGTTCCAGGGCCAGATCGCCTGTGTGCGCATTCCCTTCGGGCGTGGCGTGTGCGGTGCGGCCGCGGCGAGCCTGCAGACCCAGAGGGTCGAGGATGTGCACGCGTTCCCCGGGCATATCGCCTGCGACAGCGCTTCCAACAGTGAGCTGGTGGTGCCCCTGGTCAAGGATGGACGGCTGATCGGCGTGCTGGACCTGGACAGCCCGAAAATCGCCCGTTTCACCCTCGAGGATCAGGCCGGTATCGAGCGTCTGGCGGCGATCTTCCTGCGCCTGACCGACTGCTGAACCCCGTCAGACCCTGAGCCCGGCCTTGCCCAGCACGCCCTCGGGGTCTACCCCATCGATCTGCTGCGGTTCCATGAAACGGTCGGCGTACTGCTGGTAGATTCCGGTCTGGATGAACAGCTCGAACAGCTGCGGATCGATATGGGCATCACGGCACATGGTCGCCATGATGCCCAGCGCTTCGCTCAGGGTCTTGCCCTTCTTGTAAGGGCGATCCGCCGCCGTCAGCGCTTCGAAGATATCGGCGATCGCCATCATCCGCGCCGGCAGGCTCATCTGCTCCCGTTTCAGCTGCTTGGGATAACCGGTGCCATCCATTTTCTCGTGATGGCCGCCGGCGATCTCGGTGACGGTGTTCAAGTGGCTGGGGAAGGGCAGGTGGCTGAGCATCAGGATGGTCTGCACCATGTGATGATTGATCACGTAGCGCTCTTCACGGGTCAGGGTGCCTTTGCCTATTTTCAGGTTGTACAGCTCGCCGCGGTTGTACTTGTAGGGCGGCACATCGAGCTTGAAGCCCCAGGGATTGTCCGCTGGTATCAGTTCGGCGGGGTTGCGCTCGATCAGATGCTCGGGCTTGTCGGCCAGCAGTTGTTCGGTGACCGGCAGGGTCGCCGCCGGGGTGCGTTGCTGGCGGCGGTTTTCTTCCCAGGACACACCCAGGCGATCGTCCAGGGTGCGGCTCCAGGTGCGCCGGGCAATCCTTTCCAGCCGTTGCAGATCGGCCTCGGCCATGGCTTCGCTACCGAGGTTGCAGCGGGCGATAAAGGCAAAGTCGTCGTCCAGCTCCGCCAGGCCGGCATCGCGGATCGCCACCAGCGAAGCCTCATCGCCACCCTGGGCGCGAGCCTGCCAGTAGTCGATCCAGAGATCGCGCTTGAGCACCTCGAAGCGAGTGCGGATCTCGTGGATGCGGTCGTTCAGGGTTTCCAGCTTGGTGGCCTTGTCCACCACGTATTCGGGGGTTGTGACCTTGCCGCAATCGTGCAGCCAGGCCGCGATATGCAGCGCCTCCCATTCGTCCTCGGTGGGTTGGTAGGCGCTGAACGCCGGTTGCTGGCTGGCCGCGGCGGCCTGGGCCAGCATCAGGGTCAGCGCCGGCACCCGCTGGCAATGCCCGCCGGTGTACGGGCTCTTGGCATCGATCGCCCCGGCCAGTAGCTGGATGAAGGCGTCGAGCAATTGCTTTTGCCGGTTCTGCAGGCGCTGGCTGTCGATGCTGACCGCCGCGGCGCCGGAGACCGCCTGCAGGAAAGCGATGCGGTCCGGGCGTAGCTTTTCCAGGTCGGCTTCCTGGCCGCTGTCGGCCAACAGCAGGACAAGGATGCCGACGGTTTCGTTGTGACGATTGTGCAGGCGGATACCGATCAGATGGACGCTGGGGCAGTTCATGGCCAGCAGCACGCTTTGCAGGTCGGCCGCCTGCTCGAACCCCAGGGTCGTGACTACGTTCTCGCTGTTCGCCAGTTGCCGCAGCCACACCGGGCTTGCGTCGTGCTGGGCGTCCTGGCTCTGTATGTCGAACGCCTGCAGGTCCTGGACATTGCCGGCGATGATCAGGCCATGGGGCTCCAGGCTCATGCCTTGGTTTTCCCGCAGGTAGATCAGCCCGGCCTGGGCCTGGCCGATCTTCATGGTTTCAAACAGCACCCGTTGCAGCAGCGGGTCGAAGCGGGTTTCCGCGGAAAGGCTGGCGGTGATTTCAAAAAAGCTGGCCAGGGTGTCTTTCATGCGAGCCATCGACACGCTCAACTGGTCGACTTCCAGCACCGGCGAGCGGCGGGTCAGTGGGTAGTTGAAGTCGAAGCTGCGGACGGCGTCGGCTTCCTGCACCAGGGCACGCAACGGCCTGACCAGCACTCGTGAGGTCAGCCAGCCGAGCGGCAGGCACAGCAGCAGAATGCTCAGGGTGATCAGCGCGCCTTGCCAGCGCATGCGATAGGCGTCCGCCAGCAACTCGTCCTCGGGCACCAGCAGCGCCAGTTGCAAGCCACGGGGCCCACCTTCCTGCAGATGACGGCTGGCCACTATCCACTGGCGATCCTTGAGTCGCAGGTGATTGCCCTGGGCCTTGCCCTGCAACAGCGCATCGAGGGCCGGGTTCAGGTCGTTGGCGCGGATCAGCCGGGCGCTCTGTTCTTCGACGATCAGGCGACGGCTGTCCGGATAAGCCACGGCATGGCCATTGCCATCCACCAGGGCGATTTCGGTGCTGGGCGTGACCCGATGCTTGGCCAGGGTGGCCGAGAGCTGTTCCAGGGTCAGGTCGGCGCCCATCACCGCGTTATGGCCGCTGCGGCGGGCGAGGGTGGTACCGACGTTGCGCGTGGAGAAAAAGACGTACGGCTCGGTGGTGATCTGATCGGTGTCGTCCTTGGCGTTGGCAAACCAGTTACGGCTGCTCGGGTCGTAGGCTTCCTGGGAATTGTCCCGGCGGCTGACCAGGGCGAGGTCGGTGTCGTAGAACAGCGACTGTGAATGCAGTTGCCCGGTATGGCGGTCGCGCTCGATGCTCCAGACTTCATAGGCCGCGGGTTCGGGGGCCTGGCGGGCCTCCTTCAAGGCCTGGCTGCGCAGGGGCCGGACCATGAAAAAATCCCCGTCGGCATAACCCACATAGAGAGAAGCCAACTCGGGATTGTCCTTGAGCGATTGGCTGAAAGGCCCGAGCAGCGCCAGGCGTTGCCCCAGGTCGGTGGCCTGGACGGCCGGATTGCCCACCAGCAGGCTGAGCAGATGGCGAATCGGTTCGTAGGTCGCTTTCAGGTCCAGCTGCACGTCCTGTTCGATGCGCTGGAACAGTTTTTCGCTGCTGGAAAGGATGATGCGGGTGGTTTGCTGGTAATTGAAAACGCCCAGCACCACGCCGGTCAGCAGAAGCAGGCAAGTGAACATCACGCTGATATGCACATGGAGAGGAAATCGGCGTTTATCGAACGACAGCGTGCTCGGCATTACAGCTCTCTCCAGGGGGCGCGTGATGCGCAACTCAACGTTTCAGCATAGTTAAGGCAGGTGCATTGTGCTCAGGGGAGCCGGCGCCGGGGGCGTTGCGAATTGCAGTCTGATGGAGACTCGCCGTGAGTCTTTTGTGGCCGACTGACAGGATAGTGGCTTTTTGATATTTGTC